>NZ_QPII01000021.1 GCF_003336675.1 Billgrantia montanilacus
CGACGCCGAGATCCGCCGGGCTCTTGACGTCCATGGGCTTCTTCTTGGCCTTCATGATGTCGGGCAGCTTGGCGTAGCGCGGCTCGTTGAGGCGCAGGTCGGTGGTGACGATGGCCGGCAGGGTCAGCTCGACGGTCTGCAGGCCACCGTCGATCTCGCGGGTCACCTGCAGCTTGTCTCCGTCGACCACGACTTCCGAAGCGAAGGTGCCCTGGGGCAGGCCGGCGAGTGCGGCCAGCATCTGGCCGGTCTGGTTGTTGTCGGTGTCGATGGCCTGCTTGCCGAGAATGGTGAGATCCGGCTGCTCTTCCTCGACCACCTTGGCCAGCAGCTTGGCCACCGCCAGCGACTCGACGCGCTCGTCGGTCTCGACATGGATGGCGCGGTCGGCGCCCAGCGCCAGGGCGGTGCGCAGCTGCTCCTGGGCGGCCTTGGGGCCGATGGTCACGGCCACGACCTCAGTGGCCACGCCCTTCTCCTTCAGCCGCACCGCCTCTTCCACGGCGATCTCGCAGAAGGGGTTCATGGCCATCTTGACGTTGGTGAGGTCNGATCTTCATAGGTACTCTCCCAAGATATTCCACCAGCTCAAAGGAGCCGAATATTCTGCTTAGCGGAATTATGTTTTACTTTTCGAATCAAGCAACGATAAAAAAACGCAACCTCAAGGTCAAGGCCATGCTTCAGTGAAAGCTCACCAAGAGACAAACAGGAACCAGCCGGAAAGCAGCGGAATACAGGCCAGCAGGAAGCGCGCGTTCCAGCGGTAGCCAATGCGGGTCGACGCCACGCCGGTGAAACGCGACAGGATCAGCATCGATGCCGTCATCGGTGATGACATCAGCGCCAGCGCCCAGCCGACCATCAGTGATGCCCCTATCAGCGCCGGGTTCAACCCCTCGATGGGCAGGGAGGGTAGCAGGCCGACGAGCAGTGTCACGGTAACGATGGGATTGATCCCGACCTGGGCCAGTCCCACCACTGCCAGCATCGCCAGCACCGCATTGGCTGCCCCCAGCGGCTCGATCACGACCAGCAGCGGTCCCAGGCTATCCACCGGCACCAGCGCTACGCAGAGGTGGCCAAGGTATCCCGCCGCCCCCAGCACCACCACTTCATTGCCGATGGGTGCCACAAGCCACGGCAGCTGTCGGCGCAGGCTGGACAGCGCTGCCGGCACACCCAGCAGGCCGAGCCGACGCCGCTGCCAGGAAAGCCACCCAAGCGCACCAAGCGGTGCACCTAGCAGGGCAGCGATGGGCAACCGCACCTCAAGCGCCCAGGAGAGCAGGAACACCAGCGAGACGATACTGAGCAGCAATAGGCAGAACTCTCCCAGAGGTGCCAGCGAAGGCGCCGGGTGTTTGACGCCACCGACGGCTGGGTGCGGGCCGGTCAGATGGTCAACGGCCCAGCCCACCAGGAAAATGAGCAGTGCCGCGCCGATCACGTAAGGCGCCAGGTCGATCCATCGCAGCTCATGCAGGTTCGAGAGTACGACCGCCACGCCGATCCCCATGGGGGAAATCAGCGGCGCCAATGAAAAACCCCGCAGCAGCGCCAGCATCATCCGCCGCTGGCGCGCCTGTCTTACCCAGGCACGCCCCTGGGCCGCCGCCAGGGTATTGCTCTTCTCGATCATGCCGGCAAACAGGTTGAGCACGCCGATGTTGAGAATGATGCCGAACAGCGCGGAACCGGCGGAAAGAATGGGATAGCGGCGCCCGGGGGGCTGCAACAGCATTGCCTCGCCGCAGCGGCGAACCAGCCGCGAGCGGTAGGCCGGCAGGCGCAACAGACTGAGCGCGACGACGAAGGTGGCGAAGAAGGCGAAACGCCCGGCCGACTCGAACAGCAGCCGTCCGGGCGCTTCGGCACGCCATAGCGCCATCAAGGTCAAGATGCCGGCTGCGAGCAGCAACCCCCGCGCCATGGGCGAGAGGCTGCCACGCAGCGTGGCCAGATAGCCAGCCAAAGCCAAGACGCCGATAGCCTGAAGGGTCGTGCTGACGAAGACGAGGTGACACAGGGTGGCCAGCGTGACGACAACCAGCAGGCCGGCGCGCAGACGCGCCGACCTCACTCGGGAGGGTCCTCCCTACCGGCCATGTCACGCAAGCGTCCCTTGAGGATCTTGCCGCTGGCGGTGGCCGGCAAGGCATCCAGCAGGATCAGGCGAGTCGGCCGCTTGTAGGGCGCCAGCCGCGGGCTGATGAAGTCGCGCAGTTCGACCTCGCTGAGCATGGCACCGGGCTCGCACTGGACGAAGGCGACCACTTCCTCGTTGCCCTCGACCTCACGACCCACCACGGCCGACAGGGTCACGTCAGGATGTTCATTGATCACCGCCTCCACGTCGGGCGGGTAGATGTTGAAACCGGAGCGAATGATCAGCTCCTTGCTGCGACCGACGATGTAGAGCTGGTCGTCCTCGTCGAAGCGGGCGATGTCACCGGTATTGAGCCAGCCGTCCTCGGTGAGGCACGCACGCGTGGCAGTGGGCTGGCGAAAATAGCCCTTCATCACATTGGGGCCACGCACCCATAGCTCGCCTGCGCCTGCGTGACCGGGCTCATCTTCACCGCCCTCGCCCAGCGGCTCCAGGCGATACTCCAACAGTGGCAGCACCCGGCCCACGGTATTGTTGTCGAAGCGATCGTCGATGCGGGTCTGGCTGATGGTCGGGCTCGCCTCGGTGAGGCCATAGCCGTTGTGCAGCGTAAGGCCAAACAGTGCCTGGACCCGGCCCTTGAGGTCGCCGTCAAGCGGGGAACCGCCGGCGGAGATGTAGCGCAACTCAGGCGCCTCCAGCGGCCGCCCTTCGCGACGCAGAAACTCCAGCGTACGCGCGAACATGGCCGGTACGCCCTGCAGTACAGTGATGCGCTCATCCACCAGTGCCGCCAACATGGCGGCGGCATCGAAGCGTGGCACGGTATAGAGACAGGCGCCGTTGTAGAGCGACCCCATGCAAACCGATGAAAGACCGAACACATGGGACATCGGCAGCACGCCATAGACGCGCTCGCCCTGGCAGAGGTGACGCATGCCCCCCGAGAGCGTGGCAATGAACAGGATGCCCCTATGAGTCAGCATCACCCCCTTGGGCGTGCCGGTGGTTCCCGAGGTGTAGATCATCGCTGCGACCTGGTCGGCACCGCCGGCTGCGACAGGCTCCGGCTCGACATCGGCCCGGGGCGAGAGCATCAGCCTACCCAGGCTGGGGTGTTCACTGGCCTCGGCGCCATGCCGAACGCCGTGGGCCTGGGCATCCGGCGAGGCCTCGCTGGTGTAGAACACCCGGCGCGGCTGGCAATTGTCGCGGATCGCGTCGATTTCCTGACTCGTAAGCCGTGAATTGACGATGGCCACCCAGACATCTCGCTCGCTCGCTGCCAGCAGCAGCACCACCAGCGCCCGGCAGTTCTCGCTCACCGTCATGATACGATCGCCCGGGCGAACCCCCAGCGAATCGAGCCACTCGGCGGCGGCACGTATCTCGCGGCCCAGCTCGGCATAGCTCCAGCGAACCTCACCGTCGACCAGCGCCGGCTCATCGGCAAGCCGCTCGGCGTTGTCCAATACCCGAGCACTCAGCCGCTCGGGCAGCTCGGCCACCAGGTCGCTTGCCAGGCGGCCGAATATCGCCTCGTCGGGTGCCTGGCCTGTCACCGGGAGGCTCATCAGTTCGCCTCCCGCACCATGTTGCGCGCAATCACCACTTGCTGAATCTGGGTCGTTCCCTCGTAGATGCGGAACAAGCGCACGTCGCGGTAGAAGCGTTCCACCGCATACTCGGCCATGTAGCCGGCTCCGCCGTGCACCTGCACCGCCCGGTCGGCGACACGCCCCACCATCTCGGCGCAGAACAGCTTGCAACAGGACGCCAGCGTCGAGACGTTCTCTCCGTCATCCTTGCGCCGCGCGGCGTCGAGCACCATGGTGCGACCGGCATAGGCTTCCGTCTTGCTGTCGGCGAGCATCGCCTGAATCAACTGGTGATCGGCCAGCGGCACGCCAAACTGCTTGCGCTCGATAGCATAATTGAGCGACTCCTCGACAAGACGCTCGGCCACCCCCACGCACACCGCCGAGATATGCAGTCGGCCGCGATCGAGCACCTTCATGGCGGTCTTGAAGCCCTTGCCCTCCTCTCCACCGATGATGTTCTCGGCCGGCACCCGGCAGTCCTCGAAGATGATATCGCAGGTGTGGGCCCCCTTCTGACCCATCTTCTTGTCCGACGGCCCGCGCTTGAGACCCGGCGCGTCGCCATCGACGATGAAGGCGGAGATGCCACCCGCTCCCTTGTTGGCGGGGTCGGTGCGCGCCATCACGGTGAAGACGTCGGCTTCGGGGCCGTTGGTGATGTAGCGCTTGGTACCGTTGAGCACATAGTGATCGCCGTCACGCACCGCCGTGGTGCGCAGGCTGGCGGCGTCGGAGCCGGAGTCCGGCTCGGTCAGACAGAAGGAACTGAGCAGTTCACCGGTGGCGAGGCGAGGCACGTATTTCGCCTTCTGCTCGGGGGTGCCATCGATCAGGATGCCCTGGGCGCCGATGCCGTTATTGGTGCCGAATACCGAGCGGAAGGCCGGCGAGGTCTTGCCGATCTCCATCGCCACCAGTGCCTCCTCTTCCATGGTCAGGCCCAGGCCGCCGTACTCCTCCGGGATCGACAGGCCGAACAGCCCCATCTCCTTCATCTCCTCGAGCAGCTCGGGCGGCACGGCATCGTCTTCTGCCAGCCGCGCCTCATTGGGTATCAGGCGCTCGCGCACGAAGCGGGAAATGGTATCGATCAGCTGATCGAGCAGTTCGGTATCGCGAATCATGACATGTCCTCATGAATAAGAAGGCGGCTGGTCTGGACGAGATACCTTGAATTCGTCAGGCTCATCTGTCCTTATTTCGCTAAGCAGAATCAAAGACCGCACTTGGTTGTCAGGCACTCTTGCATAGCCTAGGATGGCAGTCAATAAACGGAATACAATTCCGCAAAGCGAAACAACAAACACGATTCAAGAGGACGACCCCATGTCGAAAGGAATGTCCAAGGAGATACTGAAAGCGGACACGACGCCCCCTCCCTACCAGACTCTGGGCATCGTCGGCACCGGCGCCATGGGCCGCGGCATCGCCCAGATCGCCGCCCAGGCTGGACTGACCGTCTACCTGCATGACCTGCGCGACGGCGCCATCGATGAAGCGCGCGAGTTCATCGGAGGCTTGTGGGATCGAGGTGTACAGAAGCAGCGCTTGAGCGAAACCGACGCCGAACGCTTTCGCGCCAGCCTCAAGGAGGCCACGACCCTTGCCGACCTGGCCGGGTGCGATATCGTCATCGAAGCCATCGTCGAGCAGCTCGAGGCAAAACAGACCCTGTTCCAGCAGCTCGAGGAGATCCTCGATGACCGGGCGGTGCTGGCCACCAATACCTCATCGCTCTCGGTCACCGCCATTGCCTCGGCCTGCCGCCGACCTCAGCGCGTCATCGGCTTCCACTTCTTCAACCCCGTGCCGCTGATGAAGATCGTCGAGGTGATCCCTGGGCTGCGCACGTCAGACGACGTGACCGATAGGGTCGAGGCGCTGGGCAAGGCCATGGGACATTTCACCGCGCGAGCCACTGACACGCCGGGTTTCCTGGTCAACCACGCCGGGCGCGCCTTCGGCACCGAGGCGCTGCGCATCCTCGGCGAGAGCGTGACCGATCATGCCACCATCGATCGCATCCTGGTCGACCAGGGCGGCTTTCGCATGGGTCCCTTCACCCTGCTCGACCTGACCGGGCTGGATGTCTCCCATGCGGTGATGGAGTCGATCTACCATCAGTACTATGAGGAGCCACGCTTTCGTCCCTCGCCGCTGACGCGCCAGCGGCTGACCGCCGGCCTGCTGGGTCGCAAGAGCGGCGAGGGCTTCTACCGGTACGTCGACGGCAAGCCGGAGGTCCCCGATGAGCCGCCACTGCCCGATGCCTCACCGCGCCCGGTCTGGATAGGCGCCGAGGCTGATGAGGCAAAAGCACAGCTCGCCGATCTGGTACGCGGCGCTGGCTGGGCACTGGAGAACGGCCCGGGGCCATCGGCGGACGCGCTCTGCCTTGTGGCACCGCTGGGCGAGGATGCCACAGCCTGTACCCTGCGCCTGGGCCTGCCGGCGGAACGCTGCGTGGCAGTGGACCTGCTGGCCGGCCTCGACAAGCGCCGCTGCCTGATGACCACCCCGGCCACTCTTGCCGATTACCGCAACGCCGCCATGGCCCTGCTCAGCCACGACGGCACACCGGTCAGCGCCTTCAGCGACAGCAACGGCTTCGTGCTGCAGCGGGTGGTGGCCTGCATCGTCAACGTGGGCAGCGAGATCGCCCAGCAGGGCGTGGCCGAGCCGGATACCATCGACCGCGCCGTGGAGCTCGGGCTGGGCTATCCCCGCGGCCCCCTGGCCATGGGCGACCACTATGGCAGCCGCCGCATACTCGCCATTCTCGACAACCTGCTCGCTGCCACCGGCGACCCCCGCTACCGGGCCAGCCCATGGCTGCGCCGCCGCGCCACCCTGGGACTGCGGCTGACCACCCCTTGAGCACCAATCGGAGACGATTTCCATGCAAGACGCCTATATCTACGACGGGCTGCGGACCCCCTTCGGCCGCCACGGTGGCGGACTCGCCGGGGTGCGACCCGACGACCTGCTGGGGCACGTTCTCAAGGCCCTGGTGGCACGCAACGACTTCACCCCGGCATCCTATGAGGAGGTGCTGGCAGGCTGCACCAATCAGGCCGGCGAAGATTCCCGCAACGTGGCACGCCATGCGGGCCTGCTGGCCGGACTGCCCGTCGAGGTAGCGGCCCAGACGGTCAACCGCTTGTGCGGTAGCGGCCTGGCGGCCATGGTCGACGCAGCGCGGGCTACTCGCCTCGGCGAAGGCGAGCTCTTCCTGGCCGGTGGCGTGGAGTCGATGTCCCGCGCGCCCTATGTGCTGGGCAAGGCCGAGTCGGCCTTCGCCCGCAACCAACCCCTGTACGACACCGTGATCGGTTCGCGCTTCCCCAACCCCTGGATCGCCCGCGAGTTCGGCAGCCATAGCATGCCCGAGACCGCCGACAACGTGGCCCGCGATCTCGACATCGGTCGTGACGCGAGCGACGCCTTCGCCGCCCGCTCCCAGGCACGCTACGCCGAGGCGCTTGCCCGCGGTTTCTACGATGACGAGCTGCTCGCCGTCGAGGTGCCTCAGGGCCGCAAGCAGCCCCCGCTAGTGGTCGACAGGGACGAGCACCCGCGCCCGGGTACCGACGTCGAGAAGCTGGGCAGGCTGGGGGCGCTGTTCGACGGCGGCGTGGTCACCGCCGGCAACGCCTCCGGGCTCAACGACGGCGCCGCCGCGCTGATTGTCGGCAGCCGTGCCGCCGGCGAGCGCGCGGGAGTCGCCCCGCGGGCGCGGATCGTCTCCAGCGCCCTGGCCGGCGTACCGCCCCGGGTCATGGGGCTCGGTCCGGTACCGGCGAGCCGCAAGGCACTGGAACGGGCCGGACTGACCCTCGAACAGGTGGACGTGATAGAGATCAACGAGGCGTTCGCCGTCCAGGTGCTGGGCTGCGTCAAGCAGCTCGGCCTCGATCCCGACGACAGTCGCCTGAATGCCAACGGCGGCGCCATCGCCATCGGCCACCCTCTCGGTGCCTCCGGCGCCCGCCTGGCGCTGACCGCGCTGCGCCAGCTGGAGGCCACACGAGGGCGGTATGCGCTCGTCACCATGTGCATCGGCGTCGGCCAGGGCATCGCAACCCTTATCGAGCGCCTCGATGCCTGAAGCCGCCATGGCAACGCCCCGGGCCTGTCGCCGTCGACGGACCGTTCCCGGGGCAATATGCGATACTCCGCGCAACGATCTCGCCACAGGGAACACCCATGAACAAGCCAGCCCCTCTGGATGATGACCAGGCCGCTCCGGCCAAGGACCGCAACTTCGTCACCGCTCTGGCTCGCGGCCTCGAACTGCTGCGTGCCTTCGGCGCCGGCGAAGAGTACCTGGGCAATGCCGAACTCTCCAGCCGCACCGGTATTCCGCGCCCCACGGTCTCGCGCCTGACCTATACGCTGACGCAGCTCGGCTATCTGAAGCACAACACCCGGCTGGAGAAGTACCGGCTCGGGCCTGGCATTCTCGCCCTGGGATACCGTTTCCTGGCCAACCAGGGCATTCGCGAAATCGCCCGACCCTTCATGCAGCAGTTGGCCGAAGCCACCGACTGCAATGTCAGCCTTGGGGCCGCCGACAAGACCTCGATGATGTACATCGAAAGCTGCCACGGCAGCGGCCCCCTGATCATGCGCCTCGATGTGGGTTCACGACTGCCCATGGCGACCACGGCGATTGGGCGTGCCTGGCTATGCGGCCTGCCCGCCGCCCGCCGCAATGCCGTGCTGACCGAGCTCGCCGAGGCACATGGCAGCGAATGGCCGGCACTCGAGGCCGGCATCAAGCGTAGTCAGCAGGATTACGAGCGCTACGGTTTCTGCCTCTCGGAAGGTGACTGGCAGTCGCAGATCAGCGCCGTGGCCACACCGCTGATCCTCGAGGATGGCGCCGAAGTCATGGCGGTCAACTGCGGTGGGGCCTCACATCGCCTCAGCCATCAGGTTCTGGTCGAGAACCTGGGGCCACGACTAAAGCGGATGGCGAAACAGATACTTGGCGAACTGCAGCACGGTGGCTGACGTCAATCGCCGCTACGCTGTCTCGCTCGTCTCCGGAATCCGTGACATCTAGGCGCCTGTCGGATTTGACCGATCGTCACGAGAGATTTGGTTTCGAGACAAGTTGATCGATCTGATGAGGCGAATAGCCCGCCATTTAACGCATCGGCTCCTAGGCCTGTCGCGGCACTGGCCTGGCGCGCGCTGTCACCCCCCGCTGCATAAGGGTATAGTGATATCTCAACGCCATTGCAGCCAACTTCAGGGAATGACAGGCGATACGCGATGCCAAAGACCGCTTCATCCCCCGGCAAGCTAGAACAGCAGGCCGGCGGGCTTCGCGCCAGCGGTGACTGGACGTTGCCGCACCACAAACGGCTCCGCAGGACGATTGAACAGCAGCGTCCTGGTCATGCCGCGAATACGCAGGATCTGAACCTGGACCTGAAGGGACTGGGCGAACTGGATACCTCCGGCGCGGTACTTCTGGTCGAGATCATGGGGCCGGAGCGGATGCTCGAGGTGGCGAACTGGGCACCCGAACAGCCGGCTGAACGCCACGCGCTGTTGATGGCCGTCGCTGGCGCCATGCACCATTCCACCCCGATCCCCACTCGTGCCCGGTCGCCCGCCGTCGTTGCCCTGGGGGAGATCGGCCGAATCATGGAAAACCTGGGGCGGCAGCAGCTCCAGCTGCTCGGCTTCATCGGCCTGACCTTGGGCAGCCTGGCATCGGTGCTGGTGAAGCCCTGGCGCTGGCGTGTCACCGCCCTGGTCGCCCATATCCAGCAGACCGGGCTCAACGCCATCCCCATCGTCGCCCTGCTCACCTTTCTGGTCGGTGCCGTCGTCGCCTTCCTCGGCGCCACGGTGCTGCGCGACTTTGGTGCCACCATCTTTACCGTCAACCTGGTGGCCTACGCCTTCCTGCGCGAATTCGGTGTACTGCTTGCCGCCATCATGCTGGCCGGCCGAACGGCCAGCGCCTTCACCGCCCAGATCGGTTCGATGAAGGCCAACGAGGAGATCGACGCCCTGCGCGCCCAGGGACTCAGCCCCATGGAGCTGCTGGTCTTGCCCCGAGTCCTGGCAATGATGATCAGCCTGCCGATACTCACCTTCATCGGCATGCTCAGCGGCATCGCGGGAGGTGCGATGGTCTGCGTCCTGGCGCTGGACATCACGCTGATACAGTTCCTCGACATCCTGCAGCGCGATACCCCCCTGCGGCACCTCCTGGTGGGGCTCGGCAAGGCCCCCATCTTCGCCTTCCTGATTGCTGTCATCGGCTGCCTGGAAGGTTTCAAGGCCAGCGGAAGCGCCCAGTCGGTGGGCGAGCACACCACCTCGAGCGTGGTACAGTCTATCTTCATGGTGATCCTGATCGATGCCCTGGCAGCCATGTTCTTCATGGAGATGGGCTGGTGAGCAGGTCAGAAGAGACGGTCATCGAAGTACGCGGCCTGGTCAATCGATTTGGCTCTCACGTGGTGCACGAAGACCTCGACCTCGACATCCGGCGCGGCGAGATACTCGGTGTTGTCGGCGGCTCGGGCACCGGCAAATCGGTACTGTTGCGCAGTATCGTAGGCCTCAAGCACCCGGACGGCGGCAGCATCCGTGTCTTCGGCCAGGACCTGCAGCGCTTGGCCGCCGACCAGCGGTCCCGGCTGGAGCGCCGCTTCGGGGTAATGTTCCAGCGTGGCGCCCTGTTCACCTCACTCAATCTGCAGGAAAACGTGGCCCTGCCCCTGATCGAACATGCCGGCCTTTCTCGCGCCGATGCCGAGCATCTCGCCCGGGTCAAGCTGGCACTGGCGGGGCTTCCGCCGGAGGCGGCCCTGATGGCTCCTGATGCCCTTTCCGGAGGCATGACGAAGCGAGCTGCCCTGGCGCGGGCCCTGGCGCTGGACCCCGAAGTGCTGTTCCTCGATGAACCCACTGCCGGCCTCGACCCTATCGGAGCAGCGGCCTTCGACCAGTTGCTGATGACCCTCCGTGATGCCCTGGGCTTCAGCGTGTTCCTGGTCACCCATGATCTGGATACGCTGTATACCGCCTGCGACCGGGTTGCGGTGATCGCCAGGAAGCGTGTCCTCGTCGCCGATGACCTGGCGACAGTGGAGGCCACCGACGATGACTGGATTCGCGACTACTTTCATGGCCCCAGGGGCCGATCGGCCAGCCAGGCCGCACAGCGTACGGAGGATCGGTGATGGAAACGCGAGCGCACCATATCGTGATCGGCCTGTTCACCGTACTGGCCCTGGCCGGCGGGCTACTGTTCGCCCTGTGGATGACCCAGAGCACCAGCGACCGTCAATTCAACCATTACGAGGTCTTCTTCGACCGCAGCGTCAGCGGCCTTGCGGAAGGAAACGCCGTTGAATACAGCGGGGTCCGGGTGGGCGAAGTCACCGACCTGCGACTTGATTCACAAGATCCCCGCAACGTGCTGGCACGCATTCGCGTCGAAAGCCATGTACCCATTCGCCGCGATACCCGTGCCCGGCTGGCGCTGGCCAATATCACAGGCAGCATGTCGATTCAGCTGCATGGCGGTACACCGGAGAGCCCGCTACTCGTCGCCTACCCGGGAGACACCCCGCCTCGAATCGTCGCCGATCCTTCGCCACTCAGCGCCCTGCTCGGTGATGGCGAGGAAATCCTCGGCAACGTCAACCGCGTGCTCGATCGATTCGAAGCACTGCTGTCGGAAGAAAACACCGAGAGTGTGCACAATATCCTGGCCAACCTGGAGCGGACCACCGCCAGCCTGGCCCGCATCGGTGACGGCCCCAGCCGATTGGTGGCACAAACGGAAGCCCTGTCCGCCGAAGGTACCCAGGCCCTTGGTGAGCTGCGCTCGTTCATCGAACGGGCCGGCGGCATGTTGGGTGGCCAGGGCGAGGAGATCATGGACGGTGCCCGCCAGACCACCGCGAGCCTGGCCCGGACCGCCGAGCAGATAGAGGCGCTGCTTGGTGCCAATCGGGGCGCTCTGGAAAGCGGCATACGCGGCATTGAGGGACTCGGTCCCGTAACGGTCGAGCTGCGCAACACCCTCAATACCCTCAACCGGGTCATCCGTCGCCTGGAAGAGAATCCAACCGACTTCCTGCTGGGACGTGACGGCGTCGAGGAGTTCACTCCGTGAGAACAAGACAACGTTTCGCCAGGCTGCTGTCGCTCGCCGCTTTGGGTCTGCTTCCCGCCTGCACCCTGATTCCACAAAGCGATCCCGTCACGCTCTATGACCTGCCCGCCCAACCCGGGGAGAGCGCGCAACGGGGTGAAACGACATCAGACGGCCCCACCCTGCGGCTGGCGACGCCAAGCGCCGGTGGGCTGCTTAACGGAACACGTATCGTCGTGGTGCCGACCCCCAACCAGCCTCAGGTCTACCAGGGTGCTCGCTGGGCAGATGCCGCGCCCGTACTGATACGCAATCGCCTGATCGATGCCTTTCAGGAGGATGGGCGAATAACTCGGCTGACCCATGCCGACACGCCGCTCTCGGCCGACCTGGAACTCACCAGCGATTTGCGGGCCTTCCAGAGCGAATACCGTAACGGTCGCCCCGAAGCTGTCATTCGACTTGATGCACGCCTGATCGATACCCGCTCCAGGGAGCTGCTGGCCAGCCGGCGTTTCACCCAGCAACAAACCGCAGACGGCACTGATATTACCGCGGTGGTCGAGGCGTTTGGCCTGGCGGCGGACCGAGTCGCGCAGGAGCTGGTTGATTGGTCGGTGGCGCAAATGGACGACCAGCAACAACGGCAGCCGCAGAGCCGTTAATATCCACGTCTTCTTGTAATGAAGGACACTCACTCCAAAAAAGGACACTTGGATTGAATGTCCTGCCATTACCGTCTTGGTGCCAATTGGTTATCATGCTCTGCAAAAGCAAGGATGACCGACGATGGACAGCAGCCCACGACAGAACCTTGGCATCAGCGCCTACAGTTGGCTCAAGCATGACATCACACGCGGGGTGTTCCAGCCCGGCGAAAAACTATTGATGAGCCGTCTCAAGGAGCGCTACGACCTGGGCATCGGCCCGCTACGAGAAGCCCTGTCCCAACTGGTGGCGGAGCGCCTGGTGGTGGCGATCAGTCAGCGGGGCTATCGGGTCGCGCCGATGTCCATGGCCGAGCTGACCGATCTCTACGACGCCCGCGCCCAACTCGAAGGACTTATCCTGAAACTGGCCATCGAGCGCGGGGATGACAGCTGGGAAGCCGACATCCTGGCCAAGGCCCATACGCTATCCAAGGTCATGGAAGTCAATACACCCGATGAGCTGCTCGATGTCTGGGACACCCGTCACCAGGCCTTTCATACCGCCATTGCCAGCGGCTGCCGCTCCCCTCACCTGTTGCAGGTTCGCGAGAGCCTGTTCGACCAGGTAGAGCGTTATCGCCATCTCTGGCTGTGCGAGACAGTCCTCTCTGAAGCGGCCCTGGAGCGCAAGCGCCGGGAGCATGCCGCCCTGGTCGACGTCATCCTGGAGCGCAAGGCCGAGCGTGCCGCCGACATGATGCGCGAACACCTGATGACACCAGTACCGATCATTACCGAGGTCATGCGGCGGCGAGGTCTGGCGTGAAATCGACAGCGCTGTCATGAAGCGGTCACAGGAGGCCGGCATCATCAAGCGGTGTGCTGAAGAGGTGACAAGGCAGCACACACCTTTTATCTTGAAGATATCACCGGGCTACCGGCCTGTCTCAGCGCGATGCTGACGGACGGGTGAATGGAGAGACGATGCCATGCCACATCTGCTGCGATTTCCCCGTGAAACCGAATCCCGTCTCGACCTTCTCTGTCAGCAGACCGGCATGAGCAAGGCCGAGTTGATCGAACAGTGCCTCGGCATCGGTCTGGATGACCTGGAAACCCAACTGCATATGGAAGGCGCCAGCAAACGGCCGGTCACCCAGACGAGCCTGGATCAGCTGCTACGGGAAAGCGGACTTGGCGCTTGAGGGGCGGCACGGCTCAGCGTGACGCTGGCCCGCCGTCGCTGAAGTTCCGCATGACCCATCGATAGTCGGCGACCGCCCGCTCCCTTGAGACGGCCACCAGCCTGACCTCCTGTCCCGGCAGGCACTGGGCCAGCCTGGCCGCGGCGAGTGGCGTCAAGGCACCCAGGCGCGGGTATCCCCCGATCGTCTGACGATCATTCAGCAGAACGATCGGCTGACCATCCGGCGGCACCTGGACGGCCCCAAGCGGAATGCCCTCCGATATCATGCTCCCCAGACGACACTGCAACCGCGGCCCCCGCAGCCTCACCCCCATGCGGTCGGCACGATCATCAACCCGCCAGACGGCATTGAAAGCGGCGTAAAGACTGGTACCGGTGAATTCCGCGATCTGGGCGCCGGGCACCAGCGCCAGTCGACAGCCCGGGCGAGGCATCGGAGGCAGCAGGCCCGTGGGAATGCTGCGCTCGTCGATCGGATGTCCCAGCCAGACCAGGCGATCCCCGGCCTTGAGCGGCCGGCCATCACCGTGGAGACCACCAAGCTGCTCCCGTGGCGTGGTACTGCGGCTACCCAAGACCTCCGGCGCCTCCAGCCCACCGGGAAAAGCGAGATAGCCTCGCAGCCCATCCCGGGGCTGCCGGAATACCAGTCGCTGTCCTTCGCGCACGGCGAAGCTCGTGCCGGGGACAAGTGGCGCGTCATCGAGTCGCGCATCGAGATCGGCGCCTACCAGTGCCAGCCTCGTGGCGCGTTCGATCTCGAGGGTCAAGCCGCCCCCCACCACGATCTCCAGGGCGGCGCTGTCAGGGGCGTTGCCCAGCAGCCAATTGGCCCAATAGAGTGAGACCCAATCGGCGGCGCCGCTCTGGGTCACACCGAGATGGCGCACGCCCACTCGCCCGCCATCCTCGATCATGGCCAGGGGGCCGGCCTGGATGACACGCACACCCTCAGCACTGAAGTCGCTCATGGGCGCTCCTCCAGCGGCGTGGTATCGCCGCCCTGCGCCTCGAACTCGTCACGGGAGACGGCCTGGAAGCGCACTCGGTCTCCCGGCTTAAGCAGCGGGTCGCCGCGCCGGGCATGCTCGAACAGCGGTACAGCGGTGCGTCCCAGGATATTCCAGCCCCCAGGCGACGGCAGCGGGTAGATGGCGGTCTGGCGTCCCGCAATACCGACGCTGCCCGCGGCGACCTTGCGCCGCGGCGTCTCCAGGCGTGGCGTCGCCAGCGCCTCCTCGACCAGCCCCATGAACCCGTAACCGGGTGCGAAGCCCAGGGCGAACACGCAGTACTCATTGTCGCAGTGACGACGAATCAGCGCGTCGATGGCGATCCCTGCCCGATCCGCCACGCGCTGCAGCTCGGGGCCGACACTCTCGTCGTACCACACCGGAATCTCATGGCGTTTTCCTGTCTGGGTGTCGGCGGGCTGCAGGCATTGCAGCGCCTCTCGGATACGCGCGTGGGCCTCGCCATGCGCCAGCACACGGCAATCATAGTGAACCATCAGTGTGGTATACGACGGCACCAGGTCGATCAGCGTCTTGCCGAAGGCCTCGCGGAGAGCCCGGTCGGCGGCAATGATCCATCCCATATTGTTTTCTTCGATGGTGTCGAAGAGCCTGACCATCAGCACGTCCATGGCCGTCGTTTCGATGCCTGCCCTCACGCTGACGCCAGCCTGCCAAACGCCTCGCGAATGGCCCGCACGGCAGCGATCGACTCGGGATTGTCGCCGTGCACGCAAATCGTATCGCAGGGCAGTCTCAATGCCGAGCCATCGCTGGCTGTCAAGGCCTCACCCCTGGCCAGCGCTACCGCCTGGGCCACGATGGTGGCTTCGTCGTGGTGCACGGCGTTGGGCAGACGACGCGAGACAAGGTGGCCCTGGGCATCGTAGGCACGATCAGCGAAGGTCTCGAACCAGATGGACAGCCCCATCTCCGCAGCGAGTGTACGAAAGGGCTCCGGGTCGGCCGTGGCCATGACCATCAGTGGCAGGCTGGCGTCATAGGCATGCACCGCCCGCATCACTCCCTCGAGCAGCGCCGGATCCCGAGCCATATCGTTGTAGAGGGCGCCATGGGGCTTGACGTACTGGATGGTGACACCTTCCGCCCGGCAGAGCCCCGCCAGGGCACCGATCTGGTAGAGCACCATGTCCTCGACTTCGGCGGGGGTGCAGGCCAGCGAGCGGCGGCCGAAGCCCATCAGGTCGGGATAGGCGGGGTGCGCGCCGATCCGGACATCATGACGGGCAGCCAGTGCCACGGTGCGGCGCATCACGTGAGGGTCCGAGGCATGGAACCCGCAGGCGATATTCGCGCAATCCACGAAGGGCATCACGTCGTCATCCATGCCCAGGGTCCAGTTGCCGAAGCTTTCCCCCATGTCGCAATTGAGCAAGGGCATGACCATGGCGATTCCTTTTATTAGGGTGAATAAAGCTTAATTCCTTGCCGTCTCACTATATGGAGAGGGCTTTTTCGGTGCCAATCGTTTTTTCCGATATTCTTTATCGGGCACTCCTATCAACCTGATATTATTTATAAAAATGATTGACGATGGCCGCCTTGAGGTTTATCAATTTAAATAGAACCGCGCGTCAAAACGACAACAACACAGGAGGTCCCATGTCCGTTTCCGATCCTTTCCACCTTGCCGTTCAGGTCCGCGATATCGATGAGGCGCGCGCCTTCTACGGTGACTTCCTGGGCTGTGCCGAAGGCCGCTCCTCGAACAGCTGGGTCGACTTCGATCTTTTCGGCCACCAGTTCGTCTGCCACCTCAACCCGGCCCTCAAGCAGAATCCCGTCTCCAGCCATACCAACCCTGTCGACGGCCACGGCGTGCCGGTCCCTCATTTCGGCGTGGTGCTGGAAATGGCGGCCTGGGAGGCGCTCGCCGACAAGCTGAGAGCCCATGGCGTGCGCTTCGAGATAGAGCCCTACATCCGCTTCGAGGGTGAGCCCGGCGAGCAGGCCACCATGTTCTTCTACGACCCCTCCGGCAATGCCCTGGAATTCAAGGCATTCAAGGATCGCGAGAGCCAGCTGTTCAAGAAGCAGTGACGAGGTAATTCGGGTGCTCGATTTCAAGGAGCTCGAGGCCTTCGTGTGGGCAGTTCGTCTCGGTTCGTTTCGAAAGGCCGCCGTACACCTGCATCTGACGCAGCCCTCGGTTTCCGAGCGGATCTCACGCCTCGAATCGATCGTGGGAGAACGGCTTCTGGAGCGATCGGCACGCCCCATTCAGCCGACAATGCGCGGGCGGGAGTTTTTTCTCCATGCCGAGCGCATGCTGCATCAGCGCGATGAGGCTATGCAGCTGTTCGACAGCGAGGAGACCTTTTCGGCGCCCTTGCGGGTCGGCACCATCGAGACCATCGCCCACAGTTGGCTGCCGGATTTCATGCGCAGGCTGACGGGCAGGTACCCGGACCTGGTCATCGAACTGACCGTCGATTATTCACCTGCGCTGAATGCCAGACTCGACAGGAATGAACTGGATATCCTGCTGGCAATGAATGGCTATATTTCTGAGGAGCGCATTTCCAGCATGCCACTCAGTCCCTATGAAATGGGCATGTTCATCGCGCCAGTTCATACCGAGATGCTGATGAATAACCCTCGCCACTGGATGAAGACGCTACCCTTCATCTCTTTCGGCAAGCAGGCCAGGCCTTATGAGGAGCTCATTCAATACCTGTCACAGCAACAGTTGAAAAGCCCCCAGATACACAGCGTCAGCACGCTGATGACCATCGCCCGGATGACCATGGAGGGGCTCGGCATCGGCGCCCTGCCCGTCGCAACGGTTCTGGACCAGTGGCGCAACGGTGAGCTTGAACGTATCGAGCTGCCGAAGCCGTTACCGGACATGCATTATGATGTGATATGGCGCACGGCCAATCATCCGCGCTTCTGTCGTGGCGTGGGCCGCTTGGCGCAAGAGTGTGCCTCGGTTTATGCCGAATTGCGTCGGGCCGAACGTGAAGCCCCCGATTTCGAAGGCCGTTGGGTGCGGCCGCAATACCCCACGACTCACCCCCAGGCAACAACACGACCATCAACATGAACAAGAGGTCTTTATCATGCACAAGACAATAGCCACACCCGTGATGCTGGCAGCCGCCTTCAGTTTCGCTGCGGGCGCCCAGGCAGCGGAATGGACCATGGCCACTCCGTATGGCGATGCCAGCTTCCATACCAAGAACGTCAAGCAATTCGCCGAGGACGTTGCAGAAGCCACCGATGGTGAATTGACCATCAATGTCCACAGCGGCGGCTCCCTGGTCGCTCACGGCGAGATCAAGCCGTCGGTCCGTCGCGGCACCATCGAGGCGGGCGAGGTCTTCCTCTCGGTTCTGTCCAACGACGACCCGATCTTCGAGGTCGACACCCTGCCTGGGGTTGCAGGCAGCTATGAGCAAGCCTTCGCCCTGTGGGAGGCGACCAAGCCCGTCATCGCCGAGGTGTTCGCCAACCAGGGCATGATGCCCCTCTACGCGGTGGCCTGGCCCTCCCAGGGCATCTATACCGATTTCGAACTGAACGATCCTGAGCAGTTCGAGGGGCTGCGGGTACGGGCGCCGAACATCAACACCCAGCGCTTCGTCGACAATCTCGGGGGCAACCCCACCGAAACCGAAGAATCTGACATTCCCACCGCCTTCAGCACCGGGCGGGTCGATGCCATGATCACCTCGACCTCCACCGGCAACTCGATGACCGCATGGGACTATGTTTCCCATTACACCGACGCGAACCTGTGGCTGCCCAAGAACATCGTCTTCATCAACCAGCGCGCCTTCGACCGCCTGGACGAGGCCACCCAGGAGGCCTTGCTCGACGCAGCCGCCCGTGCCGAAGAGCGTGGCTGGCAGATGAGCCGAGATGATAACCAGGCGAGTACCGAGGCACTTCAGGAAAACGGCATCACCGTATCGCAGCCCAATGACGAGGTGGCACAAGCCCTGCAGGCGGCAGGCGATGAGCTGTTCAGCGATTGGGAAGCCCGCGCCGATGATACGGCCAAGCAGGTGCTCGAAACGTATCGCGAGCAGCGTGACAACTGAGGCCTGACCACGAAGGCGCGGCGGCCATCCGCCGCGCCCTCCCTCAAGTTCGCCATGAGGCCAAGCCATGATTTTCAAGTTCGATAAACTTTACCGCCTTGGGGCCTGGGGGGCGGCCGCCTGCATGATCACCATCTGCGTCCTGATTTCGCTGCAGGTCGCCTTCAGGCTCATGGACGCGGGCCTGGTGCTGACTGGCCTGCGCCGCACCGGGCTGAGCATAACCGGGGTATCGGAGCTTGCCTCCTACCTGCTGGTTGGCGCGACGTTTCTCGGCCTCGCCTATACCTTCGTGCATCATGCCCACATCCGCGTGACGCTGCTGATCTCGCGGCTACCCTCTGCCATACGCGTCTGGTTCGAGGTCTTCGGACTGCTGGTTGCCTTGACCCTCAGCCTGTTGCTCGGCTACGGCCTGATCGAATTGGTAAGGGAAAGCCTGCACTTCAATGACGTCTCATCAGGCTTCCTGTCGATCCCCCTCTGGATTCCACAGACCGTCCTGGTAACCGGGGTGGGCCTGCTCTGCCTGGCACTGCTTGAAGCCCTGGTCTTTGCCTTGCGCATCGCCGCCCGCGACCCCTCGAGCTTTCGAGAAGCAACGGCAACCGAAGACAGCGAGACTCGCTGAGCTCGGCCACTATCCTCTCTCGGAGAACTACTCGTGCTGACATTGAGTCTGGCTACCGTCTTCACGCTCGCGCTGCTTCTGGGCAGTGGCGTATGGATCGCCTTCGCACTGATCGGTACCGCCTGGGTGGCGCTGGCTTTCTTCAGTCCGTTTGCACCGGGCCCGATCCTGGCATCGGACTTCTGGGGCGCCAGCTACGGCTGGGACCTTACCGCCTTGCCCATGTTCATCTGGATGGGCGAGATTCTGTTCCGCTCAGGGCTGGCCGACAGCATGTTTCGCGGACTCTCGCCCTGGCTGAACCGGCTGCCCGGCCGGTTGTTGCATACCAACATCATCGGCAGCGGCATGTTCGCGGCAGTCTGCGGTTCGTCGGCGGCCACCTGTGCCACCGTGGGCAAGATGACCCTGCCCGAGCTGGAGCGTCGAGGCTACGACAGCGGCATGGCGATCGGCACGCTGGCCAGCGCCTCGACGCTGGGATTACTGATTCCACCCTCCATTGTCTTGATCGTCTACGGCGTGGTGACCGAACAGTCGATCTCACGGCTGTTCATGGCCGGTATCGGCCCCGGGCTGTTGATCCTGGCCCTGTTCATGAGCTATCTGATCCTCTGGTCGCTGCTCAAGGGCAACCGCGAAGGCCTTACCGGCAAGGACGAGTCGTCGATGCCGCTGGCCGAGAAGCTTCGCCATACGCTGTCGCTGATACCGGTCCTGCTGCTGATCGGCGGGATCATCGTCTCGATCTACGGTGGCCTGGCCTCGCCTACCGAGGCAGCAGCTGTCGGGGTGGTACTGTCCATCGCCATCGCACGCTGGACCGGCAGTTTCGGCCTTGCCACCTTCAAGGCGTCGCTCTTTGCGGCAGTGCGTACCGCCTGCATGATCGCCTTCATCATTGCCGGTGCGTCGTTCCTGACATCGGCCATGGGCTTTACCCAGGTTCCCATGCAGCTGGCCCAGGCCATCGGCGAGATGGGGCTGTCTCCCACCATGCTGCTGGTGGCACTGACGCTGCTGCTGCTGATAATGGGCTGCTTTCTCGACGGAATTTCGCTGATATTGCTGGTGACGGCCATTCTGATGCCGCTGGTCAGCGCTGCGGGCTTCGACCTGATCTGGTTCGGCATCTATCTGGTCGTTGTGGTGGAGATGTCGCAGATTACCCCGCCGGTCGGCTTCAACCTGTTCGTCATCCAGGGGTTGACCGGCAAGGACATCATCACGATCACCAAGGCGACCCTGCCCTTCTTCCTGCTGATGCTGGCCTCCATCGCGCTGCTGCACATCTTCCCCGAGATCGCCCTCTACCTGCCCCAGGCAATGAACCGCTAAGGAAGCGCTGAATAAATCGTCGAGCGGGATGAAACACAAGGCGCACGGAGCGCAGAAACCGGAGCCTATGGGGTATAGGTGAGGATTTCGACCGGGCTGGCGCACCAGCACCGCGCAACGCAGTGATTCGCACGCGCAGACATTTATGCAGTGTTTCCTGAGGATTCAACCGGCCGGATCCTGGCGCAACGCAGCGCTTGCGTCGCGTTGCGCCATCCGGGGGTCCCGGGGATAGTAGCGCTCCGGCTGACGCTCCACATGGGCGAAGAACCGGGTGTCCTTGTAGGGCATCTTCATGAAGCCGGAGACCCCCAGCCCTTCGATCAGGCCCACCGCCGTCAGGATATCGTCGAGCCGCTGACGGAACTCCGTCTCCCGCGATGGATCCAGCAGCCGGTAGTAGCTATGGATCTTCAGGTGCTGCGGCAATGCCTCGAAGATGATCATGCCGGTATGGTGGATGTCGTTGAGCGCTTCCAGCGAGACGATGATCGCCTCGGGCAGCACCAGGAACTCCTCCGGGTCGGGCCCATCCTCGAAGTAACTGTGCAGCCGGCTTCTATCTTCCAGTTCGGGCATGGCACTGACTTCATAGCGCAGCGCCATGCCCGGCTCCACGGTGAAAGGATGGTCCGGCCCCTCACGGTCTAGGTGCAGGGTATCGCGGGCATTGAACAGGCAGCTCTTGAAGATGCCCTGACGATAGATCGCCCGGGCGAGATTGACCATGTTGTTGACGGCCGCGACGAAGGCGGACTTCAGCTCGGCGTCATGTAGATTGAGCGAAGTGTCGATGTAGACGCCCTCGGCTTCCCAGCGCACCGCCAGCCCGCCCACCACTGGGTACCTCCCCAGCCGGCTGACGGCGGCGAGAAACGCTTTCTCCGTCTCCCCCATGCCCTGCATGAAGTTCTTGTAGTAGCGGTCCAGTTGGACATCGTTGACGTCACTGAGCGTCTCCGGGGCGCCCTCTTCACGCAGGAAGGCCTTGCGAGAACTGTAGACCACGGTGTCGATCTCACGGCTGGAGGGCCGCACCCAGGTGGGCACCAGTGCAGCTTCCGGGGGTTCGGGCAGGTCGAGCATCACCAGGCGTGCGAGCCTTGGCATCTCGCGAATGAAGTGGTCGCCGGCACGCAGCCTCACCCGAGGATCGGGATCGAGCATGCCATCGAGCATGCGAGCGAACTCCATGGGCAAACCCAACGAGGTGGCGGGTATGGCGCGATGTCCGAAGCGGCAGGATTGGGCGGATGCCAGGGCGTAGAGGGTCCCCGCGGCTCCCTGCTCGTCGAAGCGCGGCGAGGAGAGCGCCCCGTTGAGCTGCTCGTCGCCGATGAAATAGACGTCGCCCAGGCGGGCGTTGGTCTGCTGGAGATTATCCGACATCAGCTCCATGACGTTGGCCGCCACGAACTGCTGGTTGGCATCGAGCTGGGCGAATACCGAGGAGCCCCAGTCGATCAGCGCCACCTCTTCACTGCGTGCGTCGAAGACCAGGTTCGAGGGCTTGATGTCGCCATGCACGATAGGGCGACCTGCCGGCCCCGACTCACGGCGTAGCGCGCTCAGGATATCCGCCAGCTGTCCGGCGATACGCACGACCAACCGGGGAGAGAGCCTGCCCTCGCGCAGCGAGACCTCCTCCAGGTTGAGCCCCGGCGCCCGCTGCATGACGAGTATCGACTGGTTCCGCACCCGCTGGTAGGCCACCAGCCTCGGCACCCTGGGATGATCGACCTGTTCCAGCATGAAGGCCTCCTCCTCCAGGCGGTCCTGGAGGTGCTGGGGCAGGTTGACCCGGGTGAACTTGAAGACATACTGCTCGTCGTGGGCGGTGACCCCGGCGAAGACGAAACCGTAGGCGCCCTTGCCGATCAACGCGATATCCCGGTAGCCCAGCTGGGACAGCTGGGCCTGACACAGCGCCACCCACTCCTTGAGCTTGCGGGCATCGTCATGGCTGAGCAGGTAGATCGACTGCTCTTCGGGAATATAGAACTGCTGCAGCGGCGCCTGGGACATACGTTACCTTCTCGTCAGGATGTCGCTGATCCATGTCGCCGCCTGAAAAACACGACATGGATCAACATCTGTCACCCCAGGTGGAGGAGCATCGTTTCCGGACTCTCCAGATATCCTTTCCAGGCATTGCAGAAGCGGGCGATGGTGCCGCCATCGATGACGCGATGATCCCCCGCCCAGGTAATGGTCATGATCGCCCGCCGCACCACCTCGCCGTTGTCATCGAAGCGTGGCAGCCACTGGGTCTTGCCGATGGCGACGATGGCAAGCTCCGGCGCGTTGATGATCGGGGCCGCATAGGTTCCCCCGAGCGCGCCGATGTTGGAGATGCTGATGGTGCCGCCCTTGAGGTCGGCCTGATCCACCCGGCCCTCTCGCGCCGCCACAGTCAACCGCTCGACCTCGCGGGCCACGTCGAGCAAGGTGCGGCGTTCGACATGCTTCACGTTGGGCACCAGGAGACCCGCCTTGCTATCCACCGCCATGCCCACGTTGCAGGAAGACATGTAGTGGATCTCGCTGACATCGGCATTGAGCCGGGCATTGAGAATGGGGTACTCCTTCACCGCCAGCGCCATGGCCTTCATGAAGAGCGGCATCAGGGTCATGCGCGTGCCCTGCGCCTCGGCCTGGGGCTTGAGACGGGCACGCAAGGCCAGCAGGTCGGTGACGTCGATCTCCTCGCCGTACTGGAAGTGCGGAATCGTGCTGGCGGACTCCACCATCCGACGGGCCATGACCGCGCGCACCCCACGGATCGGCTCGACGGTAATCTCGCCCTCGCCGGTGGGTGCGGGCGCCGGCGCCCTCTCAGGCGTGCTAGTCGTCCGGCCACTCGTGGCCGGTGTCGACTCGCCACCCTGCTCCAGGTGGCGCAGCACATCCTCCTTGAGCACCCGCCCCTCCTTGCCCGATCCCGGCACCGCTTCCAGCGCCAGATCATGCTCGCGCAGCAGCCGGCGAACGGCGGGGCTCGCCGGGATACGCCCATAGGGGCCTCGCCCCGTCGTTGCCACACCCACGCCCGACGAAGCGCCGGTCTCGGGAGCGGCATGCTGGCTCGAGGGTGGTTTACCCGTACCGGGGTGTTCCGGTACCGAGGATGCCGACGGCGGACTCTCTGCCCCATGCGTCGGCTCATAGGCGAACAGCGGCGCATGGACCTTGGCGATCTCACCCTTGGGCACATAGAGTCGAGTGACACGTCCGGCCTCGGGCGCGGTGATCTCCACCAGCGCCTTGTCGGTCATCACATCGACCAGCGGCTGGTCCTCTTCGATGCGGTCTCCCTCAGCGACGCGCCACTCCACTACCTCGCACTCGACGATACCCTCGCCGATATCCGGTAGGATGAAGTCGGTAGCGGCAACGGCTGCCGTGGCTGACGGGGAGCCGGGTGGCGTTGGCGTCGGAGCAGGCGCCGGCTCCGCCGGCGCTGTCTCTACCTTGGGAGCACGCGCTTGCCCGCTGTCGCTCTCGTTCTGGTTCTGGTTCTCGTTCACGCTGTCGCTGCCACTCTCTTCCACGTCGCTCTCATAGGAGAACAGCGGGGAGTGGACCTTGGCGATCTCACCCTTGGGTACGTACAGCCTGGTCACTCGCCCGGCTTCCGGCGCGGTGATCTCCACCAGCGCCTTGTCTGTCATCACCTCGACCACCGGCTGGTCTTCCACAATGACGTCGCCTTCACTGACACGCCATTCCACGATTTCGCATTCCACGATACCTTCACCGATATCGGGCAGCATGAAGTCACTCATCTTGCATCTCCTGTCCTGATATCGATCGTCAGAAATCCACGCTGGCCCGGATGGCTTCGTAGATCTTGAGGTGGTCCGGCATGTACTCCTTCTCCAGCGTCAGCGGGAAAGGGGTATCCATTCCGGTCACCCGTTCGATGGGCGATTCCAGGTACAGGAAGCAGCGCTCCTGTATGGTTGCGGCGATTTCGCTGGCAAAGCCACCGGTACGTGTCGCTTCATGACTGATCACCAGACGACCGGTCTTGAGTACCGACTCGGCGACCGAGTCCTCGTCCCAAGGCAGGATCGTGCGCAGGTCGATGATCTCGCAGGAAATGCCGGCCTTCTCGGCCATCTCGACCGCTTTCTCGATCAGCTCCATCTGCGCCCCCCAGCCCAGCACCGTGACATCGGTGCCTTCCTTGGTCACTTCGGCCTCGCCGATCGGCAACTGGTAGTCATCCTCCGGCACCTCGCCGGTGGAGGCACGATAGAGCCGCTTGGGCTCGAAGAAGATCACCGGGTCCGGATCGCGGATCGCCGCCAGCAGCAGCCCCTTCGCCTGGTAGGGGTTACGCGGCACCACGACCTTCAGCCCCGGCGTGTGGGCGAAGTACGCCTCCGGCGACTGCGAGTGGTAGAGCCCGCCCGCGATACCGCCACCATAGGGTGTACGAATCGTCAGGCCGCCGACGTTGAAGAGGTCACCGGAGCGATAGCGAAACTTGGCCGTCTCGTTGACGATCTGGTCGAAGGCCGGAAAGATGTAGTCGGCAAACTGGATCTCGGCCACCGGTACCGAGCCCTGGGCCGCCAGTCCATTGGCGAAGCCGATGATGCCCTGCTCCACCAGCGGGGTATTGAAGCACCTGGCGCGGCCATACTTCTCCTGCAAGTTGCTGGTGGCGCGGAATACACCGCCGAACACCCCCACGTCCTCGCCGAAGCAGAGGACCTTGTCGTCCTCGGCCATGGCGATATCCAGGGCATTGTTGATCGCCTGCAGCATGTTCATCTTCGGCATCTCAGGCTCCTTCCTGGTCGTCGCTGGCCTTGACGGCATCGCTGGACGCGCTGACATCAGGGTCGAGCGAGCGCGCGCCCTTCGGATAGGCGTCCGGATACTTGCGGATGTGGGTCTTGAGCGCATCGAGTTGACGCTGCAGCGCCGGCGTCACGTCGGCATAGACATCGGTGACGAGGCTCTCCAGCGGGGGCGGCGGTCGTTTCTCGGCGCGCTTCATGGTTTCCAGCACCTCACGACGCAGGCTCTCCTGAAGGTCCTTCTCCTCCTCCTCACTCCACCACTCCCGGTCGAACAGCCAGCGCTGCATGCGCAGGATCGGGTCCTTCTCCCGCCAGGCCTCCTCCTCCTTGCGCGAACGGTAGCCGGAAGGGTCGTCCGAAGAGGAGTGGGCCGCCAGCCGATAGGTCATGGCCTCGATCAGAACCGGTTCGTTCTGCTCCACGGCGATGGCGCGGGCCTCCTGGGTAGCGCGATAGACCGCCAGGATATCGTTACCGTCGACGCGGATGACATGCATGCGATAACCGAAGGCGCGCGGCGCGATGCCGTCGGCTGCAAACTGTTCGGTGGCCGGGGTCGATATCGCATAGCCGTTGTTGCGGCAGAAGAAAATCACCGGAACCTTGTGCACCGAGGCCATGTTCAGGGCTGCGTGGAAATCGCCCTCGGAGGCCGCCCCTTCACCGAAGAAGGTGATGGTGCAGTGTCCCTCTCCGGCCAACTTCTGACCGTAAGCGTAGCCGGTTGCCTGGGGAATCTGCGTCGCCAGCGGCGAGGATATGGTCATGTAATGGAGCTTGCGCGACCCGTAGTGGATCGGCATCTGCCGGCCCTTGCCGTAGTCGAGTTCGTTGCCGAACAGCTGGTTCATGAACTCGTCGTAGGTGAAGCCGCGATAGGCGAGTGCGCCCTGCTCGCGGTACTGGGCCATGATCATGTCGCCATCGTCCAGCGCCGCCGTGGCGCCGATCACCGCCGCCTCTTCACCCGTGCACTGCATGTAGAAGGAGAGTCTGCCCTGCCGCTGGGCTGCCAGCATGCGCTCGTCTAGCACACGGGTCACGAGCATGGCGCGATAGATCCTGAGCGCCTTCTCCTTGTCGAGTTCGGGGGCTTCGGCGCCATCAAAAAGCGTGCCGTCCTGCTGCAATAGCCGGAACGTGGGTATCTGGAATTCGTCGCCGGTCATGAAGGTCGGCGAATGGACGTCGTATGTTGTTGTCATCATCCTGTTCCTTGGGTGGTGGCAGGAGGAAAACCGCCCCTTGTGAGGGCAGTGTTGACTGTAATGTAGTCGGCTGCCAGAGGTTGTCTCCAGCGTACCGCCAACGCTGGCTGGTTGACGTTAACGTAAGATGCCATCAAAAGCATCTATTTTGCTAGCCCTTCGACACTCGACCGGATGAATCCACTGCCGGCGCCGTCGTACCCGCTGGATATCGCGCTAACGGCTCGTCGGTCGACGCAGCAAACGCTCGAACGTACTATCGACGGTGATCGCCAGCAGCCCGATCAGCAGGGCCCCCTGCACGATATAGGCGGTATTGCCGTTGACGATCCCCGAGATGATGGGGTCACCCAGGTTGCTCGCCCCGACCGTGGCACCGATGGCAGCCGTGGCAATATTGATGGTGACGGAGGTACGGATACCCGCCAGAATCACCGGCGCCGCCAGCGGCAGCTCGACCTGCCGCAGAATCTGCCCACCGGTCATGCCCATGCCCCGGGCCGCCTCGTGGACGCCCGGGTCGATGCCCGAAAGGCCAGCCAAGGTGTTGCGCACGATGGGGAGCAGACCGTACAGCAGCAGTGCCACGATGATCGGCAGCGTGCCGAAGCCGAGTGCCGGCACCGCTAGCGCCAGCACGGCGACTGGCGGAAACGTCTGGCCGATGGAGGCGAGCTGGGCCACCAATGGCAGGAAATCGCGGCCAGCCGGCCGCGTGACGGCAATGGCGGCGCTCCCCCCCAGCAGAATGGCCAGCGCCGATGCCACGGCCACCACGAACACATGCTGGCCCAGCAGGGCAGCAAGACTCGAACGGTGATACAGGACTTGCCGGGTATCGGGCTCGATCAGCCGAAAGAGCGCCTCCAGCTGCGCCATGCCGAAGGTGAGCAGCAGCAGCAGCGTCAGCCAGATCAGCGGCACGCCCCAGTGACGCCATTGCGCCACCCCGCGGCCAACTTGCCCGCGGGTTTCGACCAGAAGCTCGCTTTCGCTCATGATGGCTTGGCACCCAGCAGCCGGCGCAGCGACAGCTCGCCGATGGGGATGTCCTCGTCGTCGACCACCGTCAGGCGTTCCACCCGGTGCCACAGCATGACCGACAGCGCCTGGCTCAGCGGCGCCCGGTAGGGAATACGCTCGCTGGCCAGCAGCCGCGGCCCGAAGGGCGCCATACGTTCGCTGACGCGGGTCAGGGCCGCCTCCTTGAGCCCTCGGTCCATGCCGCCCAGCAGCGACTCGACGAACGCATCGACCGGGTCATGCAACAGGTCGATGGGCCGCCCCTGCTGAATGATGCGCCCCTGGTGCATCACTACCAGTCGGTCGGCCAGGGCCAAGGCCTCGTCCATGTCATGGGTCACGAAGACCACGGTCTTGTTGAGGCGCGCCTGCAGGTCCTGCAGCTCGCGCTGCAGCGTTTCCCGAGTAATCGGATCCAGGGCCCCGAAGGGCTCATCCATGAGCAGAATCTCGGGGTCGGCAGCAAGCGCCCGGGCCACGCCGACCCGCTGCGCCTGCCCGCCCGACAGCTGGTGGGGATATTTGTCGGCAAACTCCTCGCGCGGAAGCCCCAGCAGCTCGAGCAGCTCTTCGGTCCGCTCGCGTACCTGCCCGCGCGGCCATTTCAGCAGCCGCGGAACCAGCCCGATATTGCGCGCCACCGTCCAGTGCGGGAAGAGCCCGGTGTTCTGGATCACGTAGCCGATACGCCGACGCAACAGCTCCTCATTGAACGATCGAACCGGCTGGCCATCGAGATGGATCTCTCCCTCACTATGCTCGATCAGCCGGTTGATCATGCGTAGTGTGGTCGACTTGCCGCACCCGGAGGTGCCCACCAGGGCGCAGAATTCGCCTTTCTCCACCCGCAGCGAAATAGCGTCGACAGCGGTCTCGGTGCCGAAACGCTTGGTGACGTCGAAGAGCTCGATCATGGGGTCCCTCCGTGACGAAGCCGCTCGGCCACAGCGCCCAGCAGCGCATCGGCCACCAGGGCCAGGGCAATGATGGGCAGCGCGCCAAGCAGTACCAGATCCATCGCCGCCTGGCCCAGGCCCTGGAAGATGAAGGTGCCCAGGCCGCCGGCGCCGATCAGTGCCGCCACGGCAGTCAGTCCGATGGCCTGTACCGTGGTGATTCGCACCCCCTCCAGCACGACCGGCAACGCCAGCGGTAGGCGTACCTGAAGGAAGGTCTGACGACGGCTCATGCCCATTCCCCGGGCCGATTCGATCACCGCCGGTTCGACACCCTCCAGCGCCACATAGGTGTTGCGCACCATGGGCAGCAGGCTATAGCCCACCAGAGCCAGCCAGGCCGGCGCCCAGCCGATGCCGCTCACCCCAATGGATGCCAACCACTCGACACGAGACGCGAGCCAGGCCAGGGGAGCCAGCAGCAGTCCGAAGAGAGCCAGGCTGGGAATGGTCTGCACGAAATTGAGCACGCCGAAGCCGGCCTTGCGCATGCCGGGGTAGCGGCGCATGCACAGCGCCAGCACGATCCCCAGCAACAGGCTGGCACCCACCGCCGCGCCAACCAGGGCCAGGTGGTAGACGATGGCTGAAGCGAACTGATCGCTACGCCCCTGATACTCCCGGTAGAGTGCCAGCGGCTCGAGCCAGAGCGACAGGGATAACCACCAGGCTAGCAAGATAGGCAGCAGCAACAGCCAGCCGAACGTACGCGACAGGTTCAGCCGGGTACGCAACTCGATCAGCACCAGCAGCCACAGGAACAGCAACAGCCAGAGCGACGCACCGATCCCCAGTCGCGTCTGGGGCATGTCGGGATCGGCCAGGGTCGCGACAACCGTTGACAGCCATAGCGGCATCGCCACCAGCAACCCGATCACCAGGGCCATGGCGACCTGCAGGCGTTGGGTGTCAGGCCGCCAGGCGAGCACCATCACGGCAAGCATGGGCAAGCTGGCCAGCAGCGCTGCCCACCATCCATGCACCTCATGAGCGCGATGGGGGGTGCCGGCTACGATGCGATTGGGCGCGATGCTCACTGCATCGAGCGTGAGCCAGGCGAGCAGCCCAACCAGCATCAGGCACAGCAATACCCAGTTGGGCGCGGACCTGTCAGTCGTCACGAATCATTCCGCAAGATCGGCAAGGAAATCCTCGGCGACACGGCGCGGATCCAGCCCGTCCACGGCCACCTGTCCGTTGAGCCGTTGCAGCGTCTCGAGATCCAGTGCCTTAAAAACCGGCTCAAGGACCGACTCGATGTCGGGATACGCGGCAAGAACGGCTTCACGAACCACCGGCGCCGGCTGATAGACCGGCTGAACACCCAGCGTATCCTCCAGCACCACCAGGTCCAGCGCACCGAGGCCACCGTCTGTGCCATAGGTCATGGCCGCGTTGACGCCACTGGTCTGCTGGGCAGCGGCCCGCATGGTGGCGGCGGTATTGCCACCCGAAAGCACCAGCAGTTGGTCCGACGACAGCTCGAAGCCGTAGGCCTGCTGGAATGCCGGCAAGGCCTGCTCGGATTCGACGAACTCCGCACTGGCGGCGAACTTGAACTCGCCCCCCTCCGCCAGGTAGTCCGCCAGATCTTCCAGGGTGGCCAAACCCTGCTCACGCGCCAGGTCACCGCGGACGCTCATGGCCCAGGTGTTATTGGCATCGGCCGGCGTCAACCAGATCAGGCCATCCTCGGCGTCCAGGTCCCGTACCGCGGCGTAGGCTTCATCGGCGTCGTTCCACACATCGCTATCGGCCATGTCGAAGAAGAAGGCGCCATTGCCGGTATACTCGGGGTAGATGTCGATCTCGCCGGCCTTCAAGGCGCTGCGCACGATGCTGGTGCCACCCAGCTGCAATCGATCCTCGACCTCGATGCCTGCCTGCTCGAGTCTTTGCATGATCAGTTGGCCCAGTACCGAACCTTCGGTATCGATCTTGGAGGAAACTACCACGGGATCGTTGGCCTGGGCCGCAGACAGGGTCAGCACGGAGGCTGTCGTCAGGACTGCCAGGCCGATCAGGGAGCGCTTCATCGCCACCACCCATTGGTTATGAATGTACCCAGAGTATAAGGGGTGTACAGTTTGGCTGTCAGACCCGATCTCAACGCGGAATGCTTATTTACCATGCTTGCAAGCGGCGACCCACATCTCGCTGACTGTCATCACCCCCTGGTGCGCGACCTGGCCTGGATTCTCCAGGCACCCGACCTGATCCACGCCGAGTGGCCGGGACGCCCGTCACACGACGCCCTGGGGCTGGCAGACGACTGCCAGCGCAACGCTTTCCTTCTGAGACTGGAAGCCACACCGCAGTTACTCGAACAGCGGGTCGGCACCACCGTTGAAGGCCGCATGGGGCTCTACCATGAAAGACTCTGGCAGTTTCTGCTCGATGCCGCGCCCGGTACTCGGCTACTGGCGCATAACCTGCGTATCCACCAGGGAAAGCGCACCCTGGGGGAACTCGACCTGCTCTATCGCCGCCGCTGCGACCCGATGCCCATTCATCTGGAAGTGGCCATCAAGTTCTATCTCGGCCTGCCGGAAGGGCCAGGCGAACCCAGCGACCAGGCGCGCTGGATCGGCCCCGGTGGGGCCGATAGCCTGGCGACCAAGCGCGAGCATCTTCATCGCCATCAATTGCGCCTGACGGAGCGGGCCGAGACACGCCTGGCGATCCGGCTCCACACTCGCCCCAGGGACGTCGGCCCTTCTCCGGAGCCGTTTATACAGCCCCAGCTGGCGATGCCCGGCGTGCTCTTCTATCCCTGGCACCAGACACTACCGCCCCCCCGGGAGGCGACCCAGGATCATCTCAGGGGAGAGTGGCTCCGCTGGGGCGAGTGGCGCAACTTCCGCGACGGCCTGCCCCGGGGAATCCGCGCCGCCTGGCTGGCCAAGCCGCACTGGCTGGCCCTGCCAAGAGACGAGGCGTTCGCTCCCCTCAGGGATGTGGAAGCGCGGCTGTCACAGCACTTCCAGGGCCACGGCTCACCGGTCCAGATCGCCCTGCTGGCAGGCGGCGACCGGCACATGGGCGATGGCTATCGGCGGTTATTCGTCGTCGCTGATGACTGGCCGCGCCAGATCCCGCTGCCGCCCGCAAAAGCCTTTGGCTGAACGCAGAGCGCCCGGCCAGGGGCCGGGCGCTCTGCCACGTGACGTCATTCGACCTAATCCGTTTGTTCCAGTACCCAGGTCGTCCCCTCACGGGAATCCTTGAGAATGATGCCAAGGGCCGCCAGCTCGTCACGAATACCGTCGGCTGCGGCAAAGTCCTTCGCTTTCTTGGCGCTTGCACGGGCAACGATCTTCGCTTCGATCTCTGCCTCACTCAGCGGCAGCTCGCCGGCACCGCCCTTGAGAAACGCCTCGGGCTCCTGCTGCAACAGGCCAAGCACCCCGCCCAGGCGTTTGAGTTCGGCGGCCAGGGGCCGCACCCTGCCCGGCGCCTCCTTTCTTGCCCGGTTCAGTTCGCGGGCCAGGTCGAAGAGCACCGACAGCGCCTCAGCGGTATTGAAGTCGTCGTCCATGGCGGCGATGAAGCGCTCGGCGAACCGCGCGTCCACCTCGCCCGGCTGTGGCTCATCACCCTCGAACGCCAGCCCTTCGAGGGCATTGTAGAACCGCTCGAGGGACTTGCGAGCATCCGCCAGGGACTCCGGGGCGTAGTTGATGGCACTGCGATAGTGGCTGGCCACCAGCAGGTAGCGCACCACCTCCGGGTCATGGGATTCGAGCACCTCGCGAATGGTGAAGAAGTTGCCCAGGGACTTGGACATCTTCTCCTGATCCACCCTCACCGCTCCTGCATGCATCCAGGTGTTGACGTAGGGCTTGCCGGTGGCCGCCTCGCTCTGGGCGATCTCGTTCTCATGGTGGGGAAAGGTCAGGTCCGGTCCGCCGCCATGAATGTCGAAGGTCTCCCCCAGGCAGCAGGTCGACATCGCCGAGCACTCGATATGCCAGCCCGGCCTCCCCTCGCCCCAGGGCGACGACCAGCTCGCCTCACCGGGCTTGGCCGCTTTCCACAGTACGAAGTCGAGCGGGTCCTCCTTGTGCTCGTCGACCTCGACCCGGGCCCCGGAGCGCATCTCGTCCAGGTCGCGATTGTTGAGCTTGCCGTAGCCCTCGAACTTGCGCACCCGGTAGTAGACGTCGCCGTTGCTCGCCGCATAGGCGTAGCCCTTGTCGATCAGGGTCTCGATCATGGCGATGATTTCGGCCACATGCCCAGTGGCACGAGGCTCATGATCCGGACGCAGCACGAAGAGGCGCGCCTCGTCCTCGTGCATGGCGGCGATCATGCGCTCGGTCAACGCACCGATGCTCTCGCCGTTCTCGTCGGCACGCTTGAGGATCTTGTCATCGATATCCGTGATGTTGCGCACGTAGGTGACGTCAAGGCCGCGCCAGCGCAGGTAGCGGGTCACCACATCAAACGCCACCATCACCCGGGCATGGCCCAGGTGGCAGTAGTCGTAGACGGTCATGCCGCAGACGTACATGCGCACCCTGCCCGGCTCGATCGGCGTGAACGTTTCCTTGCGGCGCGTCAGCGTATTGTAGATCTGCATGTCAGCCCTTCTTCTGACCATCATTCTTCTGGCCATCTTTTTTCTGGATACGTGCCCAACTATCCTTGAGTCCGACGGTACGGTTGAACACCCGCTTGCCGTCGCGAGAGGCGTGGCGGTCGGCACAGAAGTAGCCGACGCGCTCGAACTGGAAGCGCGACTCGGGTGCGGCGTCGGCCAGGCTCGGCTCGCCCATGGCCTGACAGACCTGCAGCGACTCGGGGTTGAGGTGCTCGAGGAAGTCGGCGTCCTTGTCCTTGTCCGGCTGTTCGACCAGGAAGAGGTTGTCGTAGAGGCGAACTTCCATCGGCACGGCATGGGCCGCGCTGACCCAATGAATCACGCCCTTGACCTTGCGCCCCTCGGGATTCTTGCCCAGGGTGTCGAAGTCCACCGAGCAGCGCAGTTCGGCGATCTCGCTGGCGCCGTCCTTCACCACCTCGTCGCAACGAATCACGTAGGCGTTGCGCAGCCGCACCTCCTGGCCCGGCGCCAGGCGGAAGAACTTCTTCGGGGGCTCCTCCAGGAAGTCATCCTGGTCGATGTATAGCTCGCGGGTGAACGGTACCTTACGCACGGGCATGTCCTCGCGGGCGGGGTGGCCCGGCACATCAAAGACCTCTTCGTGATCGTCGGCGACGTTGGTCAGCACTACCTTGAGCGGCCTGAGCACGCACATGGCCCGCGGCGCGTTGTCCTCGAGATCAGAGCGAATGGCGTGATAGAGCATGGCGATGTCCACCAGACCACCATCGGCGCGGGTCACGCCGATCATGTCGCAGAACTTGCGGATCGAGCCCGGCGTATAACCGCGGCGACGCATGCCGGAGATGGTCGGCATCCGCGGGTCGTCCCAGCCGTCGACGATACCCTCGTCCACCAGCAGCTTGAGCTTGCGCTTGGAGGTCAGGGTGTAGTTGAGGTTGAGCCGGGCAAACTCGATCTGGCGCGGCTTGGCCGGCACCGGCAGGTTCTCCAGGAACCACTCGTAGAGCGGCCGATGATCCTCGAACTCCAGGGTACAGATGGAGTGCGTAACGCCTTCGAGGGCATCCGACTGGCCGTGGGTGAAGTCGTAGGAGGGATAGATCTTCCACTTGTCGCCGGTCTGGTGGTGATGGGCATGGCGAATACGATAGAGGATCGGGTCGCGCAGATTGATGTTGGGTGCGGCCATGTCGATCCGGGCACGCAGCACCTTCTCGCCCTCGGCGAACTCGCCGATGCGCATGCGCTCGAGCAGATCGAGGTTCTCTTCCGCACTGCGCGTGCTGTAGGGGCTCGGCCTGCCAGCCTCGGTCAGGCTGCCGCGATACTCGCGAATCTCTTCGGGAGAGAGGTCGTCCACGTAGGCCTTGCCCTCCCGGATCAGATGCTGCGCCCAGGCATAGAGCTGGTCGAAGTAGTCGGAGGCAAAACGCACTTCGCCCGCCCACTGAAAGCCCAACCAGGCCACATCCTCCTTGATGGCATCGATATAGGCCTGCTCTTCCTTGGCGGGATTGGTATCGTCGAAGCGCAGATGACAGTCGCCACCGAACTGCTCAGCCAGGCCGAAATTGAGACAGATCGACTTGGCATGGCCCACGTGCAGAAAGCCGTTGGGCTCGGGCGGAAAACGCGTCACGACCCTGTCGGCCTTGCCGGCTTCGATCTCGTCGCGGATCTGGTTGCGGATGAAATTCGGCGCGCTGGCGGTTTCGGTGGACATGTTGATGCGGTAAACCTCTGGTTGAATCGCGGCCCATGGGCGCGAAGCCCGTGTCGTGGGCTGTCGTAGAATAAGGAACGACCCGACGCGCTTCGCGCATCGATGCAAAACCGCTATTATAGCGTCACGCCCCTGCACGGCGCCAAGGCGCGCCTGCTATTGCCAAAGCCAAAGCGCACAGGAAAAAGCGATGATCGTTCTAGAGACCAACTTCGGTGATATCACGGTTTCCGTGAATCACGAGAAAGCCCCGAAAACCGCCGCCAATTTCGAGCAGTACGTACGCGACGGCCATTTCGACGGTACGCTGTTTCATCGGGTGATCCCTGGCTTCATGGTACAGGGTGGCGGCTTCGATCAGGAATTCAATCAGAAACCAACCCGCGACCCCATCGAGAACGAAGCCGACAACGGCCTCAAGAATACCATCGGCACCCTGGCCATGGCGCGCACCCAGGACCCCCACTCAGCCACGGCGCAATTCTTCATCAACGTGGCCGACAACGACTTCCTCAACCACAGCGGCAAGAACATCCAGGGCTGGGGCTACTGCGTCTTCGGCGAGGTGGTCGAAGGCATGGATGTGGTAGAGAAGATCACCGCCGTGGAAACCACCCGTCGGGGCATGCACGCCGACGTCCCGGCCGAGGATGTGATCATCCAGCGGGCCTACATGAAGGATCACCCTGCCGACACCTGACAGGATCGAAGCGCAACATGACCGCCTGCGCGGCCGTGTTGCGCTGGCCCTTCATGCGACAGCCCTGCGAGATGGCCCATGAGCACCCTGATAGTTTCCGACCTCCACCTGCATCCTGAAGCCCCCGAGGTGATCGATGGCTTTCTCGGCTGGCTCCAGAAACGAGCCCGTGGGGTCGATGCCCTCTACATACTCGGCGATTTCTTCGAGGCCTGGGTCGGTGACGACATCCTCGACATGGTCGATGCCGATGCCAGCGGCAATGCCGCCCTTGCCGCGGATATCGCCGCCGCGCTACGTCGACTCGCTGACGATGGCACAGCCATCTACCTGATGCACGGCAATCGTGATTTCCTGCTCGGCCAGCGCTTCGCCACCGCTGCCGGCGCGAAGCTGCTGGCCGACCCCGCCCTGGTCGTGTTTCACGACAAGCCAATGCTGCTGATGCACGGCGATAGCCTCTGCACCCGGGACGAAGCCTACATGGCCTTCCGTGCCCGGGCGCGGCAACCCGAATGGCAGCAGCAGATACTGGCCATGCCCATTGCCGACCGTATCACGCTGGCGGCCTCGCTGCGCCAGCAGTCCGGTGAAGCCACTTCCAACAAGGCCGATGACATCATGGACGTGACGCCCGACGAAGTCGTCCAGGTAATGCGCGACCATGGCGTTACGACCCTGATCCACGGCCATACTCACCGCCCGGCGGTCCATGATCTCGAGATCGACGGCACGCCCGCTCAGCGTGTCGTGCTGGGAGACTGGCAGCCCGGCCGGGGCTGGGAAGTGGTCATCGAGAACGACGGCCACCCCACCCTGCAGCAAATCGACTTCTAACCCACAAGCCACTCGACAGGTCAGTCCGCACAGGCCGCCAGGTCGGCCTGCAGCGCCTCCGGATCGGGGAGGCCTCCCGCCTCCCCGATCACCTCCAGCCGGGAATCCAGCCGCCACACGCTGGGCTCCAGCCTGGCAGCGCCATCGCCACGGTTATAGAGCTTCCAGCCGGCATCGGTATTCAGCACCCCCTTGACCCGCAGCTCCGGTGACAGCCGATCGAGCACACCGGTCAGACAATCCAGGTCGAAGCGCGTATCCGGGTGCCAGCGCCACCCCAGCGTGGTGTAGCCCAGCGCCGTTGCCGTCTCGTGTATCGGTTTTCCGCGCTCGGGTCGTGATATCACATCATCCAGCATCACGACCCGCCCTCTTTCTGCCACGGCTCGCAACCGGTCGTGGGCATCGCTTGCGAGCGGCTCCTCCGTCATGGCGGCATGTCCTTCGCTGTAAAGCAGCCGCGATATCGGCAGCTGCCCATTCGGCGCCTCGAGGATCCATTTCCTCGCCGGCCAGTGATCGGCTGCATGGCGGTGCGCCGCCTCCACCTGCCCCGACGAAGCCAGGTCCGTCCTGGTCAGCACCACGGCATCGGCCATGGCCAGCTGGTCGCGAAAAGTCTCGTGCTCCCGCACCCGTGGCTCATCGAGGCGCGCCGGATCGAGCACGACGATGATGTCGCGGACATCGAGAATGCCGTGGAAGGCCTCCCCTCGCAGCACATCGAGAAGACCCGCCGGATGCCCCAGGCCAGACGGCTCGACGATCAGCCGGTCCGGACGATGGCGGTGAAGCAGGTTGACCAGCGTCGCCTGCAGGACGAAGGCCAGCTGGCAGCAGAGACAGCCTCCCGGCAGCCCCTTCACCACCAGATCTTCCCGCGCCTGGAACATCGCCTGATCGATCCCAACCTGACCGAATTCGTTGATCAGAATCGCCCAGGTCTCATCCGCTGGCTTCTGGTCGATGAGCCCACGGATCAGCGTACTCTTGCCGCTACCGAGGAAACCTTTCACCAGATGCACGGGTATCGATTCAAGCGGTGTGCCAGGCATCGCTCGCCTCCAGGAAAATTCAATCGGCATTAATGTTATATAATAACACTTGCCGTGTCACTTTTCGCCCATGCCTTTCGTCTGGTCGCCCCGAATATATGCTCAAGATAACGGTATAATTCCTGGCAAGAAAAAAGCAGGAGGCACCACGCGCCTCCTGCTTATCGGCTCCTCCAGTTTCAGCGGCGGTCGATATCCGCCGTCTCACGCAGGTGAGACTGGAGCCCTTGAATCGCTGCCTGCCCGCGCAGCTGCTCCGACATCCGAGCCACGAAGTTCTCAACCTGGGTATCCGCTTCGCCCTGCTCGACGCTGTCCAGGGCGATGAGCACCACCCGATTCTCGTCCGAGGCCTGGCCATAGACGGTCTCACCCTCCTCGGGGTGAGGAAGACGGAACGCCGCCTGCAGCACGGAGCGCGGGACGTTATCCTGCTGACGCGCGGCGCTCTCGACGCGGCGCCATTCGATATCCAGCTCCTCGCCCTCCCGCAGCAGCTCCACCTGGCTGCGCGCCACGTCGAGCAGTGCCTCGCGCTGCTTGCGGCGCTCCACCGCAGCTGTCACGCGATCGCGGACCTCATCGAGGGGAAGCACGGCTGCCTCGCGGTGATCGGCGACCCGCAACACCATCCTGCGGTCCTGGTCCAGCTCGATGACATCGCTGTTGAACCCGTCCACCAGGACATCGTCACTAAAGGCTTCCTGCATCACGCCAGGTTCGGAGACCACACCCTCGCCGCCGTCGCGGGATGTCCAATCGCTTTGGTGCAGTTCCAGTTCGAGCTGATCGGCCACGCTGGCAAGGTCATCGGCTGCAAAACTTTCGTCGATCAGGGTCTGGACCCGGCGGTTGAAGGCATCGCTGACCTCGGACAGCGCCAACTCACGCTGCAACTCTTCACGCATCTCTTCAAGGGCTGGCTGATCAAGCTCGGTCACCTTCACAAGATGCAGGCCGCTGCTGGTCTCGACGATATCGGAAACCTGCCCGGGAGCGAGGGCAAAGGCGGCATCATCGAACGCATCGCCGAAGAACCCGCGACTGATCACGCCCAGGTCGCCCCCCTGCTCGGCGGTCGTCGGATCGTCGGAATAGCGGAGCGCCAGCTCGGCAAAGTCCTCACCCTCGGCGAGCTGAGCACGAATGCTCTCCAACCGAGAAACGGCTTCCTCACGACTACGCTCATCGTTGAAGCCCACCATGATATGGGACACCCGCCGATCCACATCGCGGCCACGCGCCTCCCAGGCGTTGCGAACGTCGTCGTCTGAGATGTCTACGGCCTCTGCCATCTCCTGACGATCGAGAACGACGTACTCGAGCCGAACCTGCTCGGGACGCCGGTAGCGGTCGGCATTTTCCTCGTAGTAAGCAACAAGGTCCTGTTCGGTGACTTCCACGGGCTCGGCCAGGTCATCGGCACTCAGCGCATGGTAACGAAAGGTGCGAGCCTGACGCTGCAGGGCCGCCAGGCTCTCTCGCTCACTTTCCAGCGAGAAGTCGCTCATGACGAGGCCTTGCTGAACCTGCTGACGCTTGAGGTCCACTCGTAGCGCAGCGCGAAACGATGACGGCGTGAAACCGGCGCTTGCCAGGCGGTTGCGGAACAGGTCGGCATCGAAGCGGCCATTCTGGTTCTGGAATTCCGGTAGCGTGACGATCACCTGGTCAAGCTGCTCGTCGGAGAGGTGCAGGCCGCCATCTTCGGCGAAAGCCGTCAGCAGTCGTTCACCGATCAGCTCGTCGAGGACCTGACCACGCAGCGCCCGCTCCTGTTCGGGAGGCACCTGGCCAGAACGAATGGCTCGCTGAACCTCCATCTCCAGTTCTTGACGGGTAATCGTCTGGCCATTGACCTTGGCTACCTCGTCGCCACCTCCGCCCAACAGGCCTACCAGGGATTCGACCCCGAACAAGGCCATGGTCACGACGACGGCTCCGATGATGATCTTCGCGCCCCAACTTCTGGAGCGGTCACGTATACTTTGCAGCATGGAGGCCTCGGCTGATGATTGTTGGCTGGCTGACGCGCCGTATTATACGGTGACAGAGGCATTCCCACCATGGCCCCCGCCCGATACAGAGCGTAAGCCCATAAAAAAGAAGGCGCATCGCGATAGCGATGCGCCTGATTTTTTGCTGCCGATGATGGCCTGCGTGAGCCGACGACCCGCGGCGCAAATATCCCGCTGACTCAGTTCACGGAGTCCTTGAGCGCCTTGCCAGCCTTGAAGGACGGCACCTTGGCTGCGCTGATCTGGATCGGCTCGCCGGTCTGAGGGTTACGCCCGGTACGCGCGGCGCGCTCCTTGACGGAAAAAGTACCAAAGCCCACCAGGGAGACGGTTTCACCGCTCTTAAGACTCTCGGTGACGGTGTCGACCATGGCATCCAATGCACGAGTCGCGGCGGCCTTGGGAATATCGGCAGACGCGGCGATGGCTTCGATCAGCTCGGATTTGTTCACACTTCACCCCTTGACTATTTCAGTAAATGGCTCTAATCGGCGCACCTTTCGCCTGGCAACACGATCACAGCATGGCAGCAGTTTATAGCAATGCAGCAAAAGACGTGTCAAGCAACTTACAGCGCCAAACCGCGTCATACCGGGGTTTTTCTCCCAGCATGACGCTAAAATATCGTTAATGCGTGCTGATCATTGAGGTGGATGCTGCAGAATCATCCGTTCGGGAATCCTCACTCTTGGGGCCAGACCTTTCAGCCAGAGCCGCCTCAAGCACCTCATCGATCCAGCGGACGGGCCGGATATCCAGTGCATCCTTGATGTTATCCGGCACCTCTTTGAGATCCCGTCGGTTCTCTTCCGGAATGAGCACGATCTTTATACCACCGCGCCGCGCAGCCAGCAATTTCTCCTTCAACCCCCCGATCGGCATCACCTCGCCTCGCAGGTTGACCTCCCCCGTCATCGCCAAGTCACAACGGATCGGTCGAGCAGTGTAGGCAGAGACCATCGCAGTCACCATCGCAATGCCGGCACTCGGGCCATCCTTGGGTGTGGCACCCTCAGGAACGTGGATATGAAGATCCTCCTTCTCGAAGCGCTCCGGATCGATACCAAGCGCATCGGCACGGGCACGCACCACGGTGTGAGCGGCGCTCACCGACTCCTTCATGACATCACCCAGTGAGCCGGTCTTGTTGATGCGCCCCTTGCCCCGGGTGACGACCGACTCGATATTGAGCAGCTCGCCACCGACCGATGTCCATGCCAGGCCGGTGACCCGTCCCACCTGGTCCTCCATGTCGGCAAGACCGTAGCTGTAGCGGCGCACACCCGCGTACTGCTCGATGTCGGCCGCGCTCAGTGCCACCGGCGCCAGGGCACCCTGCCCCTGCTGTTCCAGCCGCTGACGCAACACCTTGCGGCACACCTTGGCTATCTGGCGCTCAAGCTCGCGAACGCCGGCCTCGCGTGAATAGTAGCGAATCAGCTCGAGCAGCGCGTCGTCGGCAAAGCTCAGCTCGTCTTCCTTGAAGCCATTGGCCTTGAGCTGCTTGGCAACCAGGTAGCGACGCGCGATGGCGAGTTTCTCGTCCTCGGTGTAGCCGGGTAGACGTATGATCTCCATGCGGTCCAGCAGAGGCCCCGGGATGTTCATGGAGTTGGCGGTACAGATGAACATCACGTCTGACAGGTCGTAGTCCAGCTCGAGGTAGTGATCGTTGAACTTGTCGTTCTGCTCCGGATCAAGCACCTCGAGCAGGGCGGATGCCGGATCGCCGCGATGATCCATGCCGATCTTGTCGACTTCGTCGAGCAGGAAGAGCGGATTCCTGACGCCCGCCTTGCTCATGCGCTGGACCAGCTTACCCGGCAGCGAGCCAATATAGGTGCGACGGTGGCCGCGAATCTCGGACTCGTCACGCACCCCACCCAGCGCCAGACGCACGTACTTGCGGTTGGTGGCACGGGCGATCGACTGCCCCAGCGAGGTCTTGCCCACTCCGGGCGGGCCGACCAGGCAGAGCACCGGGCCCTTTAGCTTCTTGACCCGCTTCTGCACGGCGAGGTATTCGAGAATTCGCTCCTTCACCTCGTCCAGGCCATAGTGGTCTTCGTCCAATACCTTGTGCGCATGCACCAGATCATGCTTGACCCGGGTGCGCTTCTTCCAGGGCACGGCGACCAGCCAATCGAGATAGGAGCGCACCACCGTGGCCTCGGCCGAGTTGGGCGACATCATCTTTAGCTTGCCCAGCTCCTGCAGCGCCTTCTCGCGGGCCTCCTGCGGCATGCCCGACTCTTCGATCGCCGCCTCGTACTTCTCAGCCTCATTGGGCACGTTCTCGAGCTCGCCCATCTCCTTCTGGATGGCCTTCATCTGCTCGTTGAGATAGTACTCGCGCTGGGATTTCTCCATCTGGTCCTTGACCCGGGAGCGGATGCGCTTCTCGACCTGCAGCAGGTCGATTTCCGACTCGATCAGCGCCATCAGGTGCTCGATGCGGTCACGAACCCGATCCATCTCCAGCAGTTGCTGCTTGTCGCCGATCTTGAGCGACAGGTGGGCACAGACCGTATCGACCAGACGACTCGGGTCCTCGATCCCGGACAGGGAGTTGAGCACTTCATTGGGGACTTTCTTGGAAAGCTTGACGTACTGTTCGAACTGGTTGAGCAGCACCCGTACCAGGGCCTCCTGCTCACGCTCGGAGAGCGGCTCGCTGTCACGCAGCACCGCCTCGGCCAGGCTGTAACCCTGATCGGTATGGTGCACCTCGCGGAGATCGGCACGGGAGGTGCCCTCGATCAGCACCTTGACGGTGCCGTCGGGCAGCTTGAGCAGCTGCATGATCTCAGCCACGGTGCCGATGCCGAAGAGATCCTCGGTGCCAGGATCGTCCTGGCCGGCTTCACGCTGGGCCACAAGCAGAACACGCTTGTCGGCCGCCATGGCCGCATCCAGTGCCTGGATGGACTTCTCCCGTCCAACGAACAGCGGTATCACCATCTGCGGATAGACAACGACATCGCGCAGTGGAAGAAGGGGCAGACTCAGGGTCTGATCGGCGTTCTGCTGCATCGCAGACGTTCCTCAAACGAATCGGGTGGATACAGAAGGGAATGGGGGCGCAGCGCCCCCATTGCAAGGGAGAGCGCAGGTAACAGACAGCCAAAGGGGTCGCTCAAGCGACCCCTTCCACTGGCATGAGCATCGGCCGGGATTACCCGCCGTGCTTCAGCCGTCGGTGCCGTCGACCCGCTGGTCCTGCTGCGAATAGATCAGCAGCGGCTCGCTCTCGCCGGCAATGACCGTGGCATCTATCACCACCTTGGTCACCCCTTCCATAGAGGGAATCTCGTACATGGTGTCGAGCAATACCGACTCGAGGATGGAGCGCAGCCCACGGGCCCCCGTCTTGCGGGTCATGGCCTTGACCGCCACGGCACGCAGGGCGTCCTCGCGGAACTCCAGCTCCACCCCTTCCATGTCGAACAGACGCGCATACTGCTTGGCCAGGGAGTTTTTCGGCTCGGTAAGAATCTGGACCAGCGCATCCTCACTCAGCTCGGTCAAGGTGGCAATGACCGGCAGGCGCCCGACAAACTCGGGAATGAGGCCGAACTTGACCAGATCCTCAGGCTCGACATCGGCAAGCAAGGCGCCAACGCCCTTCGCCTCGTCCTTGCTCTTCACCGTGGCATTGAAACCGATACCGCCCTTCTCGGCGCGATCGCGGATCACCTTGTCCAGGCCGGCAAAGGCACCGCCGACAATGAACAGGATATTGCCCGTATCCACCTGCAGGAACTCCTGCTGAGGATGCTTGCGGCCACCCTGTGGCGGTACGGAAGCCGTGGTGCCCTCGATCAGCTTCAGCAGCGCCTGCTGCACGCCCTCGCCCGAGACATCTCGGGTGATGGAGGGGTTGTCCGACTTGCGCGAGATCTTGTCGATCTCGTCGATGTAGACGATGCCACGCTGGGCCTTCTCCACATCGTAGTCGCACTTCTGCAGCAGCTTCTGGATGATGTTCTCGACGTCCTCGCCGACGTAACCCGCCTCGGTAAGCGTGGTGGCGTCCGCGATGGTGAACGGCACATTGAGCAGCCGCGCCATGGTTTCGGCCAGCAGAGTCTTGCCGCTACCGGTGGGGCCAATGAGCAGGATGTTGGACTTGCCCAACTCCACGTCGTCGCCCTTGATACCGGCGCGAAGGCGCTTGTAGTGATTGTAGACGGCTACGGACAGCACCGTCTTGGCGCGGTCCTGGCCGATGACGTAATCGTCCAGGGTGCGACGAATCTCGCGGGGAACGGGCAACCGCTCCTCATCGCTCTCGGCGTCGGCATCGAGAACTTCCTCGCGAATGATGTCGTTACAGAGATCGACACACTCGTCGCAGATATACACGGACGGGCCTGCAATCAGCTTGCGCACTTCATTCTGGTTCTTGCCACAGAACGAGCAGTACAGCAGCTTGCCGCCCTCGTCCTTGCCTTTGCCGTCGGCCATTCGCGTACCTCTGTCGCTTCGGCGGCCTGAAGCCGCCGGTTGTCACGTGTGAAGGGCGTGTATCGAATCACGCTATCAGGATGTGGGCCGCTTATCCAGCACAGCATCGATCAGTCCATATTCGGCCGCCTGGCTGCCATCCATGAAATTGTCGCGATCGGTGTCCCGCGCAATCGTCTCGAAATCCTGGCCGGAGTGGTGCGCCAGAATCCGATTGAGCTTGTCCCGGATGCCGAGTATCTCACGAGTGTGGATCTCGATATCGGAGGCCTGCCCCTGATAGCCACCCAACGGCTGGTGGATCATCACCCGTGAATTGCCCAGGCAGTAGCGCTTGCCAGCCGCACCGGCAGCCAGCAGCAGAGCGCCCATGCTGGCCGCCTGGCCGATACAGACCGTTGACACATCCGGCTTGATGAACTGCATGGTGTCATAGATCGCCATGCCGGCGGTCACGGCCCCACCCGGTGAATTGATGTAGAGATGAATGTCCTTGTCCGGATTCTCGGACTCGAGGAAAAGCATCTGTGCCACCACCAGGTTGGCCATGTGATCCTCCACCGGCCCCACCAGAAAGATCACACGCTCCTTCAGCAGGCGAGAGTAGATATCATAGGCCCGCTCACCGCGTGCGCTCTGCTCTACCACCATCGGCACCAGGCCGCCGGCGTTTTGGATCTCGAACTCGTTGCTCATCAGTGTGATGTCCTTGCATCCGATGAATGGAAGCGTAATACCCCCTTCCGGTACCTGCCAGTCTCGACAGCGCCGGAAGGGTCAGCCGGCTTGGGTTCAGCTCTTGGCTTCCTGACCTTCTTCGGCCTCGGCCTCGCTGGCAGCTTCGTCGTCCTGCTCGGCCTGCTGCTGTGCAGCGGCCAGGGCCTGCTGGTAGCTCATTTCGACGTCCTTGACGGTCGCCTGTTCCAGCAGCTTGTCAACCGCCTTCTCTTCGAGGATGGCTGACTTGACCTGGGTCTTCAGCTGCTCGTTACTCATGTAGTACTCGACCACCTGCTGCGGGTCCTGGTACTGCTCGGCCAGTTCCTCGACCTTGGTGCGAATCTCGTCATCAGTGGCATCGAGCTCACTGGACTTGATCACTTCAGCCAGCAGCAGGCCGACCTGGACGCGCCCCTTGGCCTGTTCGGCAAAGAGCTCGTTGGGCAGCTGGGAAACGTCGAAGTCCTCACCCAGGCCGAACTGCTGGGCCGCCTGGCGCTTGAGCGCATCGGTCTCCTGCTGCACTAGTGCCTGGGGCACCGGCACGTCGTTGGCTTTCTTCAGCGCATCGAGCACCTGTTGCTTGACGCGGTTATCGACGGCCTGCTTCGCTTCGCGCGCCATGTTCTTGCGCACTTCGGCACGAAACTTCTCGATATCGCCGTCTTCCACACCGAAGCGCTTGATGAATTCCTCGTCGATCTCGGGCAGGGCCTGGCCCTTCACCGCATGGACCTTGACCTTGAAGGTGGCTTCCTGACCGGCCAGCTGCTCGGCCTGATAATCCTCCGGGAAGGTGACCTTGATCTCCTTCTCGTCGCCAGCCTTGGCACCCTCCAGCTGTGCTTCGAAGCCGGGGATGAAATTGCCGGAACCCAGCACCAGGTCGTGGCCCTCGGCGCTGCCGCCCTCGAAGGGCTCATCGCCCAGGAAGCCCTGGAAGTCGATCTTCACCTGGTCGCCTTCCTCGGCGACGCGGTCGACTTCCTCCCAGGAAGCGTTCTGCTTGCGCAGCGTCTCGACCATCTCCTCGAGATCGGCATCGGTCACGTCAACGACCGGACGCTCGACCTCGACATCGTCGATGGAGGCCAGCTCGATCTCGGGGTAGACCTCGAGATTGGCCACGAACTCCAGGTCCTTGCCCGCTTCGTTTACCCGGGGCTCGATGCTGGGGAAACCGGCGGGGTTGAGGTTCTCTTCCGAGATGGCCTTGACGTAACGCTCGCGCATCACTTCGCCCACCACTTCATCGCGCACGTCGCGACCGTAACGCTGACGCACCACCGCCATGGGCACACGCCCTTTGCGGAAGCCGTTCAGGCGCACGTTCTTCGCAGTGTCCTTGAGGCGAGCCTCGACGGCTTCGTCGACCTCGGCCGCTGGCACCTGAAACGTGACACGGCGCTCGATCTGGGAAGGCGTTTCGACGGAAACTTGCATGAATAGTCCTCTACCGACTGGGGGCGTTCAGTTGAAAGCGTGGAAGGTCAAAAGAGAGATTCTAAGAATCCCGGCCTGCGCTGGCAAGCGCCATGCCCATAGGATTGGGGCATCAGGATAGATTACAAGGGGCCGGCGGCAATCGACATAGGCAAACGATGGCCTGACTACCGACAATGGCAAACGATCCGGAGATGGCGCTGCGGGAGACAGACACACGGAAAAAGGCTGGCGCAAGCGCCGACACAAGAGCTGGAGAGCGAGAAACAAAGAACGAAAATCAGAAGGAACGAGCGGAGTAACGATCTGGTCAGGTGGCAATGGGGTGGATGATGGGGATCGAACCCACGACAGCCGGAACCACAATCCGGGGCTCTACCACTGAGCTACATCCACCACTGCAAGCACCACTTCAATATCTGAAGCATCGATATGGGGTGGATGATGGGGATCGAACCCACGACAGCCGGAACCACAATCCGGGGCTCTACCACTGAGCTACATCCACCATAACGATGACTCGAACTACTGGCACCGCGCTTCCGGCGCCTTTCTTGCCCAGACAATCTTACCCAGGCAATCTTGCTCAGACAATCCTGTCTCGGCGTCTCAGACGATCCCGCCTCAGACGATCAGGAACAGTCACTGCCACAACATGCCGCATGGCACGCCCAGCAGGACTCGAACCTGCAACCTACGGCTTAGAAGGCCGTTGCTCTATCCGGTTGAGCTATGGGCGCATTCTACGTTCCATGGCGTCTGACCGCAACCCTGATTGTGCAAGTTCCTTCGCGCAAACAAGAGGTTGTGGTCGGGGTGGAGGGATTCGAACCCCCGACATCCTGCTCCCAAAGCAGGCGCGCTACCAGACTGCGCTACACCCCGCCGGTCTTCGCACGGCCCCGATGCCGCCACAGGGCCTCATCGAGCGCTGCGTATTCTACGCGAGAATTCCTCGGGGTCAATAGCGGCCTGACAAGCCGGCCTTTTTTGCGCTTTGCCTGACGGCCCCGCCATGCGAAAATCAGCCCCCTTCCTGCACCGGCCAGCCTCCTTCCAAGGGTGATGCTGCCGCCGGCCAGCCCACCACCCAAGCACGAGGAAGAAACGATGACCGCCCAACTCATCGATGGCAAGGCCATTGCCGCCCAGGTCCGCCAACAGGTTGCTCGCCAGCTCGAGACACGCCACGCGGATGGCAAGCGGACCCCAGGCCTGGCCGTCGTTCTGGTGGGCGACGACCCGGCCTCCCGCATCTACGTGAACAACAAGCACCGCGACTGCGAGCAGGCCGGCATCCGCTCCTTCCTGCATCTCCTTCCGGCCGAAACATCCCAGCAGGCACTGGAAACGCTGGTGGACGAGCTGAACGCCGATCCGCGGGTCGATGGCATTCTCGTACAGCTGCCCCTGCCCGACCACCTCGATGCCCGGCCCATACTGGAGCACATCCTGCCCCACAAGGATGTCGACGGCTTCCACCCCTACAACCTGGGTCGTCTTGCCCAGCGGCTGCCGATGCTGCGCCCCTGCACGCCCAAGGGGGTGATGACCCTGCTGCAGGCCAGTGGCCTCAAGGTCCGGGGCCTCGATGCCACCGTCGTCGGCGCCTCCAACATCGTCGGCCGCCCCATGGCGCTGGAACTGATGCTGGCCGGCTGTACCACGACGGTATGCCACCGCTTTACCCGCAACCTCGAGGAGCACGTCAGGCGCGCCGAACTGCTGGTGGTGGCGGTAGGCAACCCCGGCCTGGTCAAGGGCGAATGGGTGCGCGAGGGCGCCATTGTCATCGACGTGGGTATCAACCGCGAGGAGGACGGTCGACTGGTGGGCGACGTCGATTTCACCAGTGCGGCGGAACGTGCCGCCTGGATCACCCCCGTGCCCGGCGGCGTCGGCCCCATGACCATTGCATCGCTGCTGGAGAACACGCTGATCGCAGCCGAGATGCATGACGCCATGGAGCAGGGGTCGCTGCCTGCCCGAGACGAGCCAGCGCCTGACAGGGACACGTACCTCGGGTAGAATACGCCCCTTTCCATTTACCTAGCCCCGAGGCCGCCCATGAGCGACAAGATGAACGTCGAAAGCTTCAACCTGGACCACACCAAGGTGAAGGCTCCCTACGTGCGCCTGGCCGATATCAAGACGGGACTCAACGGCGACACGATCCACAAGTACGACATGCGTATCTGCCAACCCAACCAGGAACACATGGAGATGCCTTCCCTGCACTCCCTGGAGCACCTGATGGCAGAGCTGTCTCGCAACCACTCGGACCGTATCGTCGACATCAGCCCCATGGGCTGCCAGACCGGCTTCTATGTGGCTCTGATCAATCACGACGACTATGACGACGTGCTGAATCTGCTGCAGAAAACCCTGGAGGACGTGCTGGAAGCCGACGAGGTTCCTGCCTGCAACGAGATGCAGTGCGGCTGGGCGGCGAGCCACAGCCTGGAGGGCGCCAAGCAGATCGCGAGCGGCTTCCTTGCCAAGCGCGATGAATGGATCCATGTCTTCGCGGCCGAGGCGTGAAACCGGCTCGACGGCCCCGGGCCGGCAACACCTCTGACCCAGCGACACCGGAGACACCCCCACGAATGAAACGCATCGGCATCATCGGCGCCATGGCCCAGGAGGTCGACTACCTTGCCTCGCTGCTGGAAGGTCGCCGCACCCGGACTCACGTGGGCTGCACCTTCCACCATGGCATGCTCCATGGCGTCGATGTGGTGATCCTTCAGTCCGGCATCGGAAAAGTGAATGCCGCCATCGGCACCACCCTGCTGCTGGATGTCTACAAGCCGGAAGCGATCATCAATACCGGCTCGGCGGGCGGCTTCGGCGAAGGCCTGGAGATCGGCGATGTGGTGGTGTCCAGCGAGGTACGCCATCACGATGTCGATGCCGTGGTATTCGGCTACGAGCATGGCCAGGTGCCTATGATGCCCGCGGCCTATATGCCCGATCAACGCCTGGTAAAGATCGCCCGGGAGTGCGTCGAGGCACTGGGTGAGGTGCGGGTGGTAGAAGGACTCATTGCCACCGGCGATGTCTTCATGGCCTGCCCCGAACTGGTCCTGAAGACGCGCACGCGTTTTCCCACCATGTTGGCCGCCGAGATGGAAGCCGCAGCCATCGCCCAGACCTGCCACCTGTACGGCTGCCCCTTCGTGGTCATCCGCTCGCTGTCGGATATCGCTAGCGGTGGCGACAACCACCTCTCCTTCGAAGAGTTTCTGGAAAAAGCGGCCGCCCACTCCGCACGCATGGTCGAAACCATGGTGGCGCGCCTGGCCGACCCATCGCTCTCGGGAGAACAGCAGCGGAAACAGAAGAATAAAGGCGAGGGAGAGCCCGAGACGGCCACCGTCGGCTGAAGCCTCTCTCTACGTCTTCGCCCCCTGACTACGCAAACGGCCGCCTCTCGAGGCGGCCGTTTGCGTCGCATCAGTCGCGCAGTTTCCAGTCCAACGTCTCACCCGCCTTGAGCGGCACGATCCGCTGGCCCGTGATATAGGGCAGCGACGAGGGCAGCTGCCATGTTTCACGCACCAGGGTGACCGTATCGGCGTTGCGTGGCAGGCCATAGAAATCGGGGCCATGATGACTGGCAAACCCTTCCAGCCTGTCCAGAGCGCCTGCCTGCTCGAACGCCATGGCGTACAACTCGATGGCGGCCGGTGCCGTATAGGCCCCGGCACAGCCGCAGGCCGACTCCTTGTCACCCTGGGCATGGGGGGCACTGTCGGTGCCCAGGAAGAACTTGCTACTGCCGGACGTCGCCGCCGCCAGCAGCGCTTCGCGATGGCGTTCGCGCTTGAGAATCGGCAGGCAGTAGTAATGCGGGCGAATACCGCCCACCAGCATGTGGTTTCGGTTGAACAGCAGGTGATGTGCGGTAATGGTGGCCGCCACGTTGGCGGGCGCCTGGGCCACGAAGTCGGCGGCATCGGCGGTGGTAATATGCTCGAAGACCACCTTGAGCGACGGATGCCGTGCCAGCAGCGGTTTCATGACCCGATCGATGAAGACCGCCTCGCGATCGAAAATATCGATCTCGCTATCGGTGACCTCGCCGTGAACCAGCAGTGGCATGCCCAATCGCGCCATGGCCGCGATTGCCTCGTCGCAATGCGCCAGATCCGTCACTCCGGAAGCCGAATTGGTTGTCGCTCCTGCCGGATAGAGCTTCACTGCATGGATCATGCCGCTGGCGTATGCCCGTTCGATCTCCTCCGCCGGCGTGTCGTCGGTGAGATAGAGGGTCATCAATGGCTCGAAACCCGATCCCTGGGGCCGGGCAGCCAGGATGCGCTCACGATAGTCCTGCGCCTGAACCGTGGTGGTGACCGGGGGCTTCAGGTTGGGCATGATGATGGCACGCCCCATCTGCCGGGCAGTCGCGGGCACCACTGCCTGCAACGCGTCTCCATCGCGCAGGTGAAGGTGCCAGTCGTCGGGTCGGGTCAGGGTAATAGTGTTCACGGCATATCCTGTAGTCGGCTGTGATCGGCAGGGAATGGCGGGCGACAGTATACCGGAAGCACGTCAAACCACAGCAAGCCGAGCCGAATTGCCGTATCATCGACGCCGTTTTCACCGCAAGAGACATTATCATGCCCAGGGTTCGCCACTACGCCGATATCGTCGCCATTCTGGCCGGTCTGATGTGGCTTCTCGTCTTCTGGTCGATCAGCATTTCCGCTCGCCTCGACAGCATCGAACCCACTCTGGCCGCCCTGCTCGCTCTGGGAGCCATGATACTGGTCAGTTTTGTCCATCGCCCCTTTCGCGTCCATCTCAGCCGCTATCACGTGCGCAAGCGCCGTACCGAAATGTGGATGCATATCCTGGCGCTACCCATGGTTCTGGCCCTGCTGCTCGGCGTCCTGCTCGAGATGCTGATCGCCCCGCTCAGTGGACAGCAGAAGATGCTGCTGCTCAATGTCCTGGCCACGGCCGGCTGGGTCGTCTATGTCATGACCCTGGTGATCAAGTTCATTCACCACCTGCTGAGGAAGCGCCGCCAGCGGTCGGGCCATGCCTGAGCCTTTGAACATTCCATCAGTTTCCGAAGCGGTCTGCGCGGAAAGGCGACATCTCCACCACTGGCACCTCACCCTCCATCATTTCGGCCATCACCCGGCCGGTGACCGGCCCTAGTGTGAATCCCTGATGTCCGTGGCCGAAGGCAAACCAGAGACCCTCGTGCCGAGGGGCCGGGCCAATGACCGGCTTCATGTCCGACAGGCAGGGGCGCGCGCCCTTCCAGGGCTCGGGGTCCAGGCGTTCCCCCAAGGAGGGATAGATGCTTCGGGCCACTCGCTCCGCGGCGTCGAGCTGGCCATAGTGGGGCGGTGCATCGAGAGGCTTGAGCTCGGCACCGGTGGTCAGCCGAATGCCAGCGCGCATCGGCGCCAGGATATAGCCGACTTCGGCATCGGCGACCCAATACTGCAGCCGCCGGGCCTCATGGGCGTCGTAGTGCATGTGATAGCCGCGCTTGACGAAGGTCGGCATGCGGTAGTCCAGGCGCTTCATCCAGCTCCCGGCCCAGGGGCCCAATGCCATGACCACCTCCTGCGCCTCATGCACGCCCCCGTCGGTCACTACCCGCCAGCCCTGGCCATTCCGGGCGACATCCTGGATCTCGGCCTGGACGAAACGACCACCCTCGCTTTCGAAGCTGCGGGCGTAAGCCGCCACCAGCCCGCCTGGATCGTCGACACCCCATGAATTCGTCCAATGGATTGCGCCAATGGCTCGGTCGGAGAGCTGGGGTTCACGCCGCACAAGACCCGCCCGATCCAGCACTTCATGGGTCACCCCGAAGCGCTCGGCAGCTTCACGGGCCTCCAATCGGCGTGCGTCCAACCCGGCCTGGCTGCGATAGACCTCGAGCCAGCCGTCCTTGCTGATCATGGCATCGACATTCGCCGCCTCGATCATCGGCTCGTGCTCCTGGGTCGACAGCATGATCAGCGAGGCATACTCGGGAATGATCCGCGCATGGCTGCGCGGCAGGGAGTGGCGCCAATAGCCAAAGAGTGGCCCGGCGGCCTCCAGCATGCCACGGAGGTTATAGCGAATATCCACCCGGCGATTGGGCAGCACGGAAAGGAGCTTGCCCACCCCCTGGGGAAAGGGATAGGGGCGGACGGCCTCGCGTTGAATCAGACCACCGTTGCCGAATGAGGTCTCCTGCCCCGGCGGGCGGCGGTCGACCAGCAGCACCGAGCGCCCGCGACGGGCCAGATGCCAGGCAATGGAAACGCCGACCATCCCGGCGCCCAGTACGATGGTTTCGCGAGACATGCCTCTCCTCCAGGTGTGCGCAGACGGTGCCCCCGACTCCCGACCGAAGGCGAGGGCTCATTCTATCAGCGCTGCCGGACCGACGCCGACGCATTCCCGCGCGCCCTGAGGCGAATCAATGTATCGATCGAAAACCGGGCTGAGGGGCCCGGTACGCGAAGACAACGCATTGACTGGACCACTCGGGAGTGGCTAGGAGCCGCCCGCAGCGTTCTGAACCTGGAGCTTGGTGCGAATGAAGTCGGAGTGGCTGACATGGAGCAGGTCGGCCAGCCCGCGGATACGGTGCTCTTCCAGGGCGTTATGTCCGTCTTGTGTATCCGCATAGGCCAGCACCCACATCATCCTCACCAGTTCACGGCGCTGGTCATAGGAGTAGTGCTGCTTGACCAGGCTGACGAACTGGTAGTGATCCACCGACGTCTCGACCTCTTCCCTGGCCATCTCCATCAACTCTTCCACAGCGGCGTCCTGCAGGTGGAAATGATTCTGCAGCAGCTGTCGCAGGGCATCGAGTTGCGCCTGGTCGGTGTGGTAATCGGCGCGCATCACCTCGCACAGCAGAGCGGCGGTTGCCAGCTCGAGGGTCGGTGCGGGGTCGGCAGTGGACTCCGGCTCGGCAAGGGCTTCCTGGAAGAACCGCGTGATACTGGCAAGCATATCGAACTCCCGGCTGTAGTCGGTCATGAGACACGCGCTTGAATGCCAGCGTTCAGTTCGGTGGTGTGCAAGCGATGTCGGCCACGAGATTATCCGTCGTCTGGCGAGCGTGGGGGAAGGCTGCTGGCTCAGGATGTCGCCAATCACAATGACTCAACGATGCCTCGTATGGTCCTGCTCAATGCCGGTGGGGATTGTCGGCGGTCGGCAGGCGCCCCAGGAACTGCTGAAAGTCATCGTCCAACTGCAGGCGACGATACAGGGCCGCCAGCGCCGCGACCGCGTCGCTGGCATCATCGATACGCAGGTCCAGCGGCAAACCACCGGGGGCCCGCACTTTGAGCGCCGCCGACAACGACCCGCGGTAATCGCCACCGACCTGCTGACCTGCCTCCAGGGCCCCGAGCAGCCGCAGTGACAAGGGCTTGCCGGCGCTCTGTGCCCCAAGATAGGCATCCCGCATCGCCGGCACGACCGCTCGACTTGCCAGCATGTTGCCGGCCAGGACCAGGCCCGGCTCGATATGCATGTCGCATTCCGGCAGATTGGCCTCACCGGTCCAGCCAGCGCCCCGGCCGGCCATGTCCAGCAGTGCCAGCTGACGCCAAGCCGCGCCCCGGTCATCGGCGCGCAAACGCTCGATGATGCTTACCACATCACAGCCTTCACCAAGCTGGGCCAGACCCCGCTCCGCCGCCAGCACATGCGTGCTGTAGCCCTGGGTGATCGCGGCGCCGACGCCGGGAAGCAGGTGCGGCACGAAGCCACCCAGGGCCGGCCCCCCCGTGGCGCAGGCCACTCCAAGCGTACGGCTTTCGAGATCCAGGGCGATGAGGCTATAGGTCATGTAGGTCTCTCCAGCTGGCTCCGCTGACGCGTAGATGTCGGCTTGCAGGGACGGCGCAGCTGTGCCATACCTGATAGGGCCTATTTATAATGATAAATACAGGGCGCGTTTTCAGCCTAGCCGCTCTCGCTCACAAATGACACCTCGCCAACAACAACCGACGCATCAGGAGAGGCAAGATGACACCCATACCCAAAGGAGTGCGCCGCTGGCTGCTTCCAGCCTTGGCCAGCGCCGCACTCGGCTTCAGCGCCGCCCTGGCCGCCCAGACCCCGCCCAATGTGCTGATCGTGGGCCAGATCGCCGAGCCCAAGTCACTCGATCCCGCTCAGGTCACGGCGGTCAACGACTTCCGCATCATGATGAACCTCTACGACGGCCTGGTACGCTACGCCGACGGCACCCTCGATATGGAACCGGCGCTGGCCAGCGAATGGTCGATCAACGAGGACGGTACGGTCTACACCTTCACGCTGCGCGATGATGTCACCTTCCATGACGGCAGCCCGCTGGACGCCGCGGCGGTGGTGTTCAATTTTCAGCGCATGCTCGACGACACCCACCCCTACCATGACACGGGCCCCTTCCCGCTGGCCTTCTTCTTCAATGCCGTGGAACACGTCGAGGCAACGGCAGAGTTCGAGGTGACTTTCACCCTCGCCGAGCCCTACGCCCCCTTCCTCTCCAACCTGGCTTATCCCACCGGGCTGATCGTCTCCCCAAGTGCCGTGGAGCTGCATGGCGAGGAATTCGGCCGCAACCCCTCCGGCACCGGCCCCTTCCAGTTTGAAGAGTGGCAAAGCAACAGCCGGGTGGTGGCGTCGCGCAACGACGCGTATTGGGACGGGGCGCCACCCCTCGAGGCCGTGGTCTTTCGCCCCATCACCGACGGCAACACCCGAGTCGCTGAGATGATGGCCGGCGGTATCGACCTCATGGTCGAGGTGCCACCGGACAACGTGGCCATGTTCGAGGAAGACGGCATGTTCGAGGTCTTCGAGCAGGCCGGGCCGCACCTCTGGTTCCTGATCCTCAATACCCGGGAAGGCCCCTTCTCCGACAAGCGCATGCGCCAGGCCGTCAACTACGCCATCGACAAACGCTCGCTGGTGGACGACGTGCTCCAGGGTACCGCCGAGGTAGCCGCCGGCCCCACGCCCCCCGCCTTCGCCTGGGCCTACAACGACTCGCTCGAACCCTACCCCCATGATCCTGACCGCGCCCGCGAGCTGATCGAGGAAGCCGGCCATGCAGGTGCCGAATTGACCTTCTACGTCACCGAAGGCGGTTCCGGGATGCTGGCCCCCATCCCCATGGGTTCAGCCATTCAGGCCGACCTGGCCGCGGTGGGTCTCGACGTCACCATCGAAACCTACGAATGGAACACCTTTCTCGAGCGGGTCAACCCGGGGCTCGAGGGCAAGGCCGACATGGCGCAGATGGCATGGATGACCAACGACCCGGATACCCTGCCCTTCCTCGCCCTGCGCACCGATGCCATGCCGGACCAGGGCGGTTTCAATTCGGGCTACTACAGCAACCCCGAGGTCGATGACCTGCTCGAACAGGCCAGGCGCAGCATCAGCCAGAGCGAGCGTGCCGCTCTCTATCGGGAAATGCAGGCAATCGTTCATGAGGACGCACCCTGGGCCTTCATCGCCAACTGGCAACAGAATGCCGTGGCCCGCGCAAACGTGGAGAACTTCACGCTGCAGCCATCGTTCTTCCTGCTGCTGCATGACGTGGCCAAGCACTGACACATGACGCCAGGTCAGGCCGGGCGGCCTGGCCTGTCACCGCCACTTCGCCGATGGACTCGCAATGACTCGCTACGCGCTGCGCCGCCTGCTGATGACCCTGCCGGTGCTGCTGGGTCTTTCCGTGATCGTGTTCATGATCATGTCCCTGATCCCCGGTGATCCGGCCATGGCCATCCTCGGCTCCTACGCCACCCCTGAGAACCTGGCCCGACTGCGCGCCGACCTGGGACTCGACCTGCCGCTGCCCCAGCAGTACCTGGTGTGGCTCGGCAATATCGTCCAGGGCGACCTGGGGCGCTCCTTCACCCTGAATCGACCGGTGCTGGACGAAGTGATGGAGCGTTTCTCTGCCACCCTGATCCTGGCCGGTACCTCACTGGTGATCTGCACCCTGGTGGGCGTCGCAGCCGGGATTATCTCGGCGATACGCCAGTACGGCTGGGCCGACCGGATCATTACCCTGCTGGTGCTTGTGGGCATCTCGGTGCCGGCCTTCTGGCTGGGCATGTTGATGATCATGCTGTTCGCCGTCGAACTGCGCTGGTTTCCCGTCAGTGGCATGTATTCGATCTATGGCGGCGGTGGGCTAACCGATCTCCTGCGCCACTTGGCGCTGCCCTCGATCGCGCTGGCCGTGGTCGCCGCCGGAGTCATCGCGCGACTGACCCGCTCGAACATGCTCGAAGTGATGCGCCAGGACTATATCCGCACGGCTCGTGCCAAGGGCCTGGATGAGAGTCGGGTTGTCCTGCGTCACGCCTTCAAGGTGGCCCTGGTCAACCTGATACCGGTAATCGGGGTACAGGCCGGCTTCGTCATTGGTGGAGCTGTCTACATCGAGACTGTCTTTCAATGGCCCGGCATCGGGCGAATGCTGGTCAACGCCATCTCCACGCGTGACATCCTTCTGGTTCAGGGGGGCGTGCTGGTGGTCGCCGCCAGTTACGTGCTGTTCAATCTCTGCGCCGACCTGCTGCAGCACTGGCTCGACCCGAGGATCAAGGCATGAAGGCCTTCATTGAGTCGCTCGCACGCAATCGCCTGGCGGCATTCGGCGCCATCGTGCTCCTGCTGCTGGTGCTTCTCGCCCTGATCACGCCTTGGCTGCCGCTGGCAGACCCCGACATCACCTTTCCGGCCAACCGGCTACACCCCCCCCTGAGCGAAGGTAACCTGCTCGGCACCGACGCCCTGGGCCGCGACATCCTCTCCAGGCTGCTATGGGGCTTGCGGGTCAGCCTGGCCGTCGGCATCGCCGCCTCGCTGGTGGCGGCACTCATCGGCTCGCTCATCGGCATCGTGTCGGGCTATTTCGGGGGGCGTACCGACAATATCCTGATGCGCGGTATCGATATGCTGATGGCATTCCCCTATATCCTGCTGGCACTGGCCATCGTCGCGGTGCTGGGGCCTGGCCTGATGAACGCCCTCTATGCCATCGCCATCGTCAACATTCCCTTCTTCGCCCGCAACATCCGGGGCGTCACGGTCGGTATCGCCCACCGTGAGTTCATTGACGCGGCGCGACTGTCGGGCAAGGGCGACCTGCGCATACTGGCCAGTGAAATCCTGCCCAACGTGCTGCCGGTGATCGTGATCACGCTCTCAACCACGGTGGGCTGGATGATACTGGAGACCGCCGGCCTCAGTTTCCTGGGCCTGGGAGCCCAGCCACCCCAGGCAGACCTCGGCTCGATGCTCGGGGAAGGCCGCCGGATGATGATCAATGCGCCCCACGTGGCCATGTTGCCGGGCCTGGTCATCTTCATCCTGGTAATGAGCATCAACCTACTCGGTGACGGGGTGCGCGATGCACTGGATCCGCGACTCAAGTCCGGCGCACTTTCCCGTCCGGCGCCCATGACACGAATTCGCCGGCGGTTGACCGGGAAGCACCAGGACGATGCGGGTACTAGCCCCGCGTCGGCGCTGCTCACGGTCGATGACCTGCACACCGACTTTGAGATGGGACGGGATATCTACCGGGCCGTCAACGGAGTGAGTTTCACCATTCACTCCAACGAATGCCTGGGCCTTGTCGGTGAATCCGGTTCCGGCAAGTCAGTGACCGCCCTGTCGCTGCTGGGCCTGGTCGCCTCACCCCCTGGCGTGATCACCGGCGGACGAATCGAGATGGACGGACGCGATCTGCTGGGATTGTCGGCAAGGGAAATGCGCCGAATCCGCGGCAAGGATGTGGCCTATGTCTTCCAGGACCCACTCTCAACCCTGCATCCCCTGATCCGGGTAGGCGACCAACTGGTGGAAGCCATACGGCTACACCAGCCGCTATCGCGAGGCGCCGCACGTGAACTCGCCGTCACACTGCTGGGCCAGGTACGCATCCCCAATCCCCAACGCCGCGCCGAGCAGTATCCCCATCAACTCTCCGGCGGCATGCGACAGCGTGTGGGCATTGCCATGGCGCTGGCCAACGACCCAAGGCTGATCGTCGCCGATGAGCCCACCACAGCCCTGGATGTCACCGTACAGGCACAGGCTCTGGCACTGATTCAGCGGCTCCGGGAGGATAAGGGTACCGCCGTGCTCTTCATCACCCACGACTTCGGCGTGGTTTCCCAAGTGTGCGATCGTGTGGCAGTGATGTATGCCGGTCGCATCGTCGAAGTCGGCTATACCGCCGACATCCTCGACGCCCCTCGCCATCCCTATACTCGCCGGTTGATCGATTGTGTACCGCGGCTGGGCGAGCCGGATAACGAGCCGACCGCCATCCCCGGCCTCCCGCCAGCGGCCAATGCACTGCCCGAAGGCTGCGCCTTCGCCGATCGCTGCGACCTGGCGGAAGCGGCCTGCCGTCACGGCGAGATCGAGCTGATCGCCACCGACGCAGGTCGCCAGGTGCGCTGCATCAAGCCCTTGGGGCTACCCGTTCACGCCCGGGCAGGAGTCGCCCCATGAGCGAGACGCTGCTCGAGATACGCCAGCTCACCCGCACCTTCGGCGGCGGCAGGCGCTGGCTCGCCCCCGCCCACCCCGGCGTCCACGCCGTGCAGCAGGTCGACCTGGACGTACAACGTGGCGACACCCTGGGCATCGTCGGCGAGTCCGGGTGCGGCAAGTCCACCCTCGCCCGCATGCTGGTGGGCCTCGACACGCCCAGCAGCGGCAGTATCCGCTATTCAGGGGTGGACCTGCAGAGGCTCAGACGACGTGACCGACACGCCCTCTCTCGACGGATCCAGTACGTCTTCCAGGATCCCCTGAGCTCACTCAACCCACGCAAGCGCGTTCGTGACATCCTGGCCGCGCCACTGAGATACCTTCGTGGCCTGGAAGGCCAGGCGCTTGAAAGGCGTCTCGGCGAGCTGATGGAAGTGGTAAACCTGCGCCCTGAATTCATCACCCGCTATCCCCACGAATTTTCCGGTGGCCAGGCCCAACGAATCGGCATCGCCAGGGCGCTGGCCGCCGAACCCGAGGTCCTGGTGCTGGACGAACCGGTGTCGGCGCTGGATGTCTCGGTCCAGGCCCAGGTACTGCAGCTGCTGCGCCGGCTGAAGAGGGAGTTCGACCTCACCTACCTTTTCATCAGTCACGACCTCTCGGTAGTGGAGACGATCAGCGACAGGATTGCAGTGATGTACTTCGGCCGGATCATCGAGCAGGCAACGGCCCGGCAGCTTTTCCAATATCCAGCACACCCCTATACGCGCCTGCTGCTTGGCAGCGCTCCCGTGCCGGGAGGCCCTCCCATCCAGGCGGAAGCAGGCGATGCAGAATTGCCCGACCCGCTTGCCCCGCCGCCCGGCTGCGCCTTCGCTCCGCGCTGTCCAAGGGCACGCGACGAGTGCCGTGGCGAGCTGCCGACACTGGACAAGCTCCCCGGACGCGCCGATCATCATGCCGCCTGCCTGTACCCCGCCGAGGGGAGCTGGCGGCGCTTCTCGACGACCAATACCCAGGAAGGAGCCGGATGAGCCAGGCACCCAGACAGACGGGGCGTCGCAAGCGGCCCGAAGTGATCGGCGAGGCGATCAAGGACTATATCGCCCGCCACGGGCTCCGGCCCGGCGACCGGCTGCCCCAGGAGTCTCACCTGATAGAGGTCCTCGACGCAGCCAAGGGCACCATTCGCGAGGCTTTGCGCGGCCTCGAGGCCCAGGGCCTGATCCAGACTCGAACCGGGCCCGGTGGCGGGGCCTTCATCTCCGAGGTCAGCGATGACCGCGCCATGGAACTGCTGGGCAATTACTTCTTCTTCCGCCCGCCGACCATCCATGACATCTACGAGGTGCGCAAGCAGCTGGAGCCGTCCCTGGTGCTGCGCCTCGATGGCCTTCTCGGCGAGAGCGACTTCGCCAGGCTGGAAGCGGTCATGGCCCACTATGCCAACCCCCCAGCCTCCCTGCAGGAAGAGCGGGAACAGCGCCTGAAGGAGCTCGAATTCCATCTATTGCTGGTCGATCACTGCCCCGACCCGCTGCTGGCTCTGATGTGCCGCTTTCCTATCCGGCTGTTGATGAGCCATACCAACTGCCAACGCATCTACGAACAGCCCTATCCGGAGCTGCGTCGGCGCGGGCATGACTACCAGCGCCGGCTGATCAATGCCCTGCGCCAGGGTGACGCCGCGAAGGCACGACAGATCATGGCCGAACACATGCAGGCGGCCCAGGCGCTGATGGAAGCCCGCGAAGCGATGCTCGACAAGGCCTTCTTCAAGGCCGGAAAAGCATCGGACGATGGCCCCAGCAGGGAGTACCTGGCGTTGAGCGGCCTCTCCTCGGCACCGGGGCTGGCCGATAGTGACGACTAGGCTTAGTACGAAAAGTTGGCGAGCGATAGCCAGACAAGGCAAAAATCGACGAAAAGACGGAGTTTACGGGGGTGTAAATGAGTACTTTGAGCCGCTTTTTAACGCAGTATGGCTGAGCGCAGGCACTTTTCGCACATAGCCTAAGGTACCTCGAGCCAACAGACCACCAGCTTCGCCAGGGCCGTCAGCGAGTCGATATGCACCCGCTCCCAGCCATGGGAGGCGTCGGCACCGAAACAGGCCAGGGCATTGCGCACGTCGAGCCCGGCACAGGAGGCCGAGTCACCGTCGCAATGGTAGAAGGGAAAGCAGTCTCGGGTATGGGGAATGCCATGCTCGCGACACAACGCCAGCAGCCGTTGAGTCGCTGCCGGGTGCAACGGGCCCTGCGAGTCCATCATGGCGACGGTCACCCCATCATGGCAGGCGTTCTGGCCTTCGCCCTGGGCGGCGATATCGAGGTTGAGTATTTCCTCGATACCGATCAGCATCGGCCAGCTCAACCCCACCCCAAGCTCCTCGGCACAGGAGAAGAGCAGACGGGTCCCGCGCAAATCGACACCGCTCTGCAGGGCCGCCAGTACACAGGCAATTGCCGCCTTATTGTCCAGATGACGTGCATTGACGAAACCGGTCTCGGTCACGCTGACCTGACTGTCGATGCTGACCAGGCTCCCCACGCCGATGCCCAAGGCCGCGAGCGCCTCCGCTGAGACATCGACCAGGTCGGGGCGCAGTTCGATATGAGTCCAGTCGCAGGGCTGGCTATCCACGGCTTCATTGAAGACATGTCCCGACGCCTTCTCGGGCAGCAGCGTACCGACGGCGAGCACCTCTCCGTCATCGCCGTGAATCCGCACCCTGGCTCCATCGGCAAAGCGCGCATTCCACGTTCCGATGGGCCGTATCGCCAGCTTGCCGTTCGGCTTGTGCCTGGTCACCATGGCCCCCAGGGTATCGAGATGGGCGGCGATGGCACGATACGGGCGGTCGCCGGGGCATTGCGCGATGAGATCGCCCCGGGCGGTCTGTGTCACGTCAAGCCCCACCTCTTCCAGTCGTGGCCGCAGCCACCGGACCATCTCCTCACCATGCAGCGAAGGCGAGGGGATCGCCAGCAAGGCAATCAGTTGCTGGAGCAGATAGTCACTGTCGATGGTCGCCATGGTCCTCTCCCTCGGTCATCGGCACCGCTCAGTAGCCCATCACCCCCGGCAGCCAGGTGACGAGACCGGGTAGCGCGATCAGGATCAGAATTGTCGCGAGTATCGGGATCAGGAACGGCAAGACCGAAATCACGATCTGGGAGTAGCGTAGCCGCGTGATACCCACCATCAGGAAAAGTACCGTGCCGAACGGTGGCGTAATGACCCCCACCGAAAGGGTGATGACCATGACGATGCCGAAGTGGATCGGGTCCAATCCGGCAGCCAGCGCCGCTGGCACGACGATTGGCGTGAAGATGAGAATGCTCTCGATCACCGACATGAAGCAGCCCACCAGCAGGAAGAACAGCGCAAAGGCAAGCAACAGCATGATCGTCGGCATGTCGACGCCCGCCACCTGCCCGGCCAGCGCCTGGGGGATACCGATGCGAACCAGGATCCAGCCGTAGAAGCTGGAGACCGCGATGATCAGCAGAATGGCGGCGCTGAACATCAGGGTACGAATGAAGGAGGCGTAGAGGTCGCTGAGCTTGAGATCACGATAGACCAGCGTGCCCAGGATGATCGCATAGAGCGAGGCCACCGCTCCCGCCTCGGTGGGTGTGAAGAAACCGGTCCAGATCCCGCCGACGATAATCGCCGGCATCATCAGCGGCAATATGGCGCGCTTGCCGGTGCGCACGACCTCCTTGGCATCGAACGGTGTCGCCGGCGGCATGGCCACCCGCTTGCCGGCACCCAGCACCAGCGTCATCCCCATCAACAGCAGCGCCATGAGGATGCCGGGCACCAGTCCCGCCATGAACAGGGCCCCGATACTGACATTGGCCAGCCAGCCGTAGACCACCAGCGCAATGCTCGGTGGCAGGATGGGGCCTATCACGCTCGATGCCGCCGTGATGCCGGCCGAATAGCCCAGGTCGTAGCCCCGTTCCTTCATAGCCTTGATCTCGATGCTGCCGAGGCCGGCCGCGTCGGCTACCGCCGTACCGGACATGGTGGCGAAGATCGAGCTGGCCACCACGTTGGCATGACCCAGGCCGCCCTTGGTAAAGCCGACCAGCGCGGTGGCGAAGTCGAAGATACGGGTCGTGGTCGAGCCGGTGTTCATGATGTTGGCCGCCAGGATGAACAGCGGAATCGCCAGCAGGGTGAAGTTGTTCAGCGTCTGCACCATGCGCAGCGAGAGCAGCTCAACCGGCAGGCCACTGGCTCCGGTGACACCCAGTGCGATGAAGGAAGTGATACCGATCGCCACCACCACCGGCAGGCCGATGGCCATCAGCACCAGCAGGCCGCCCACAAAGATCATGAGTTCCAGCATCAGTCCGCCTCCTGGGATGAACCTGCCACGGCGTTCCATTCCACCGGACCACGCAGGGCTTGCCAGGTCGCCAGCAGCGTCATGCCGGCGAAACCGATGAAGATGCCGTAATAGAGGTAGGTAAAGCTGATCCCCAGCGACACCGTACGGTTGTGGGCGCTGGCCAGCGACATGGCCAGGGATCCGTAGGCCGCCAGGCCGAAGAAACCTGCCGAGAGCAGAGCCACGATCCGGTACTGGATATGCCGGGCCAGGGCCCCCATCCGATGGCTGAACAGATCGACCAGCAGGTGTTCGCCCCTCACCCAGGCGGAGAGTGAGCCGAAACCCACCGCGTAGATGGCCAGCAGGGTCGCGACCTCCTCCGTCCAGGGCATGCTGAGCCCGAGGATGTCACGCACCACGATGGCGGCAACAATCAACACCAGAACCCCGGCCAGCAGCAAGACGCCCAGGGCGTCGCAGGTCCGCGTGATGACCATGAGCAGGTGATAGGCCAGCCGGTCGACACCGCTGGTCGGGGGGGGAGACGTCGTCAAGATGGTGTCCTCCAGGCAGAAAACGCCAGCGGCGTCCCGTAGGGCGCCGCTGGAAGGATCGGTCAGTGACGAGAGCGCTCAGTCGTCGTTGGCTTCGCCCAGGGCATCGTCCATCACCCCTTCGGCCATCTCGGAGAGGATGCGTTCGATGGCAGGAAGGGCGGCCTGACGGAACGGCTCGACATCGGGTTCGATGATGGTCATGCCGTTGGCTTGAAGCTGCTCGAGATAGTATTCGTCGAGCTCACGCTCCACTTCGGTGCCGTGCTGGCGAGCGACATGGATGGCCTCGGCGATCACGTCCTGGTCTTCGGCATCCAGCCCCTCCCACCATTGCTTGCTGGCCACCCAGTTCCACGGGAACATCACATGGCTGGTCATGATGATATGGTCCTGCACTTCCCACAGGCGCCGTGTATAGGGCGAAGAGAGCGAGTTCTCATGACCGTCGACCTGGCCGGTCTGCATGGCGAGATAGATCTCGGGAGCCGGTACGTTGACCACCTGGGCGCCGATCTCCTCCCAGACCTCGAGCCACACCGGCAGTGACGGCAGACGCAGCCGGAAGCCGGAAAGATCGTCGGGGCTGTGAATCGCCTTGTTGGCAGTCATCTGCCGCGGGCCGCGGTGCTGGGTGCCGAAATACTTGATGCCGCCCTTCTCCTCGGCGATCTCGACGAGTTTTTGGCCGGACGGACTCTCCATGTAAGCGTCGACCTCGTCCCAGGTCGAGAACACGAAGGGCACGGTGATGGCGTCATACTCGGGAGCATACTGCTGACGCCAGTTGCCGCCGGTAATGGAGATCTGGGTCTGCCCCAGGTTGAGCAGCTCGAGGACGGAATTCTCGCCGCCCAGGGAGCCAGCCAGGAAGGGTCGAACGTTGAAGCGACCCGGGGCCTGCTCTTCCAGGTATTCGGCGAAACGTTCGACAGCGGCGCTTTCCGAGCCGCCTTCGCTCATGGTGTTGTTGACCTGAATCTCGATGGTGCTGGCGGCGGCAAAGGGGGCGGCGCTGAGCATTCCCAGAGCGGCCAATGAGCCTAGCAGTGACTTACGCATCGTGCTCTCCTGACAATTATCGTTATTGAGGGCTTATCGTCGTGGTTTGATCTTGAAACAACCGCGAGGCTGGCTCAAATCGGCTTTGATGAAGGCAGGCTTCGTCAATCGCGATGGCTGCCCAATGCCACACCATGCCACGGCCAGCCCCTCCAGGCCTTGCATACACGACCAAAGGCTAATACCAGAAGGGCCTTCATGGGCTGCCAATGGCGTGAGGAAGTCTCGCGATTGTCCATAACGCCATACGGAGCATTCATCATGCACGAAGCCACTCCCATTGCCTTCATCACCGGTGCGACGTCGGGAATCGGCCAGGCCTGTGCACACCGCTTCGCCGCTGCCGGATGGGGGCTGGTACTGACCGGGCGGCGCGAATCACGCCTGGAAGCGCTGCGCCAGACGCTAGGCGACACGGTGCCAGTGCATGTTGCCCCCCTGGACGTCACCGATCATCGGGCGATAGAAAAAGTGGTGAGCGGCCTTCCGTCCCCTTTCGACAACATCCGCCTGTTGCTCAACAACGCCGGAGTCGCGCTTGGCAAGGGACCGGCCCAGGAGGCCAGCCTGGAAGACTGGCACGCCATGATCGACACCAATATAAAAGGGCTGGTCAGCGTGACCCGGCTGCTTCTACCGCGGCTGATCGCGCACGGCGAAGGCAGCACAGTGATCAACATCGGCTCCATCGCCGGCCACACGCCCTACCCCGGCGGCCACGTCTACGGCGCCTCGAAGGCCTTCGTCGAGCAGTTCAGCTACAACCTGCGCTGCGACCTGAGCGGTACCGGGGTGCGCGTCACCGACCTGGCTCCCGGCATGACGGAGAGTGAATTCACGCTTGTGCGCATGAAGGGCGATCAGGACAAGGCCACCGACTACTATAGCGGAACCCGTGCGCTCCAGCCGTCCGATGTGGCCGAGCAGGCACTGCATGTCGCCGAGCTCCCCGCCCACGTCAACATCACACGGCTCGAGGTGACCCCGCTGTGCCAGCAGTGGTCGCCCTTTACCATCGTGCGCGACAGCTGAGCCGGATCAGTCAGGCGCCGTGAGATGGTCCACCAGGTGTCGTGCGATGACCGGCAGGGCATCGTACTGCCGGACGCCGATCACCAGTTCACGCCTGGCCCACGCGTCGCTCAGGGGGATGCTGCTCAGCTGCAGATCCCCCAGGTCGCGATAGATGGTCTGCTCCGGCAGCACGCCGACACCCATGCCATGGTGGATCATGCGGCAGATGGCATCGAAGCTGCGCACCTGGATGCGCATGCGCAGTGTCTTGCCCGCGCGGCCCGCCTGCTCATGCAGCAGGGACTGCAGGGAGGTATCCTGCTGAAGGCCGATGAAATCGTGATCGGTGGCCTCGTGAAGAAAGATCGATGGCCGCTCCGCCAGCGGGTGATCCCGCGGCGTCATCAAGACCAGCCGGTCGCTGCGATAGGGCAGCAGTTGAAGGGTGTCGCAGGCGACGTGACCGGCGAAGATGCCCACGTCGGTCAGGCCATCGCGGACGGCGGCGATCACCTCCGAGCTGATTCGCTCCTGGAGGTCGATCTTGATCTCGGGGTAGAGCCGGGAGAAGGCGCTCAGGTCCTGGGGGAGAAAGGCAATGATGGCCGAGGTGTTGGAATGGATTCGTACATGCCCCCTGACGCCTTCGCCATATTCGCTCAACTCCGCCTGAAGGCGCTCGATGTCCTCAAGAATGCGGCGGGCGTGATGCAGGAAGGCATGCCCAGCCGGCGTCAGCTCCACCCCTCGCGGCCGGCGATACAGCAGCGAGGTACCGACCAGCGACTCGAGGTCGCTGATGCGCTTGCTGACTGCCGCCAGCGCCATGTGCTCCCGCTCCGCCGCTGCGGTCAGCCGGCCTTCATCGGCAATCGACACGAAGAGCTTTAGCGTCACGAAATCAAAGCGTCGCACGGCTTGGTATCCTCCGGGCCGGTTACAGGGCAACCAGGCGATCTTACGTTATGTCTTCGCCACAGACGAACCCTGGCTTCCCTTTTGCTGAATTGTTGCCACCCTTCAGGTCCCGCATCCTGAAGGGTATCCGTGCAAGGAGTGCTTACCATGACGAACCCGCAAGACCGTCGCCTGCCGCTCGAAGGTTTGAAGGTTCTGGAACTCGGCCAGCTGATAGCCGGCCCCTTTGCCACCAAGCTGCTCGGCGAGTTCGGTGCCGACGTGATCAAGATCGAGCCACCTGAGACCGGTGACCCGCTTCGCAAATGGCGAATGATAGAGGATGGTACCTCGCTCTGGTGGCACGTTCAGACACGCAACAAGCGCTCGCTCTCGCTGGACCTACGCAGCCGGGAAGGCCAGGCCCTGGTACGTCGTCTGGCTGTCGAAGCCGACGTGCTGGTGGAAAACTTCCGCCCAGGCACGCTGGAGGGCTGGGGGCTCGGCTGGGAGGAACTCTCGGCCCTGAATCCGGCCTTGATCATGGTAAGGGTCTCCGGCTACGGGCAGACCGGTCCCTACCGGGACAAGCCCGGCTTCGGCGTGATCGGCGAAGCCATGGGCGGGCTGCGCTACCTCACCGGCCACCCCGGCGAGCCCTCGGTCCGGGTGGGCGTCAGCATCGGCGACTCGCTCTCCGCCCTCTATGCCGTTATCGGCACCTTGCTTGCGCTACAGGAGCGGGCCACCAGCGGGCAGGGCCAGGTCATCGACGTCGCGCTGTACGAGTCGGTCTTCGCCATGATGGAGAGCCTGCTGCCGGAATATGACGCCAGCGGCGAGGTCCGCGAGCCCAGCGGCAGCGCCCTGCCCGGCATCACCCCGTCAAACTCCTATCGCTGCCGGGGAGGCGTCTACGTGCTCATCGCCGGTAACGGCGACAGCATCTTCAAGCGCCTGATGGGGGTGATCGGCCGGGACGACCTGGCCCAGGAGCCGGCTCTCGCCCATAACGACGGACGCAGCCGGCAGGCCGAACGCATCGACGGCGCGATCGAAGCCTGGACCCAGGCGCGCGCTCGCGAGGAGATCATCGAAAAGCTCGAAGCCGCCCGAGTCCCCGTCGGCTACCCCTATACCGCCGCCGATATCGCCAACGATCCTCACTACCTGGCCCGGGAGATGATCCAGACCTTCGTCCGACCCAATGGCAAGCCGCTCAAGGTGCCCGGTGTCCTCCCCAGGCTGAGCGCGACTCCAGGAAGGCTCGGAAACGGCGGCCCGTCGCTCGGGCAGCATACCGACGAGGTACTGGACGAGCTGGAAATCGACGCCGAAACCCGGGCCAAGCTGCGCCAGGCAGGCATCATCTGAATCAGCTCCAGGAGAGTCCATGACACGCTTGCAGATCAACGAGGTGGCACCCAGAGACGGCCTGCAGATCGAAGCCGGCTTCGTAGCCACCGAAGAGAAGATCCGCCTTATCGACGCCCTCTCGGCCACGGGCCTGGCACGCATCGAGGCAACTTCGTTCACTTCGCCGAAAGCGATTCCCCAACTGCGGGACGCCGAAGAGGTCGTGCGCGGCATCCGGCGCCGGGAAGGGGTGGGCATCACCGTTCTGGTCCCCAACCTGCGTGGCTGTGAACGTGCGCTTTCCTGCGGCGTGGACGAGATCAACCTGGTGATGTCGTCGAGCGACTCCCACGGCCAAACCAACCTGCGCATGACGCCGGCCCAGTCGCTGGAGCGCTTCGCCGCCATTCTCGAGGCCACGAGCGGCAGCGACGTGTTCGTCAACGCCTCCCTCTCCACCGCCTTCGGCTGCCCCTTCGAGGGCGAGGTGCCCCCTGCCCGGGTGCTGGAACTGATTGGCGAGTTGATCGACATTGGCGTCGAGGGCATCACGCTGTGCGACACCACCGGCATGGCCAATCCGGCGCAGGTCGGCAGTCTGTGCAAAGACGTGCTGGCACGCTGGCCGGACACGCCCTTCACGCTGCATTTTCACAATACCCGCGGCATGGGGCTGGCCAACGCCCTCGCCGCCTGGCAGGCGGGAGTCACCCGCTTCGATGCGTCGCTGGGTGGCCTGGGCGGCTGCCCCTACGCACCCGGTGCCACCGGCAACGTCTGCACCGAGGACCTGGTGCACATGTTCGAGCAGATGGGCGTCGATACCGGCGTCGACCTGGAGGCACTGCTCGCCGTCTCGGCCACCCTACCCGCCCTGGTCGGCCATGAGACGCCCGGGCAGGTGGTCAAGGCGGGCAAGGCGGATCGCCGCTATCCCATGCCCCGCATCACCGGATCCATGCCGAATCCTTAGGCCCATGACAAAACCCTTGTGTCTCTCCGGGCTTGTTGATTAGCTACCAGCAGGCCTTGGCATCAGGGTGAGCATCCACAAAGCCTGAGGCGCTACAGCCTGGGACCTAGATTATGCCCCCTGATGCCCACTATC
>NZ_QPII01000022.1 GCF_003336675.1 Billgrantia montanilacus
TCAACCACTGGATCCGGTACTACAACGAAGAACGGCCGCATCAGTCTTTGGGCTATGTGGCACCCCGAGCACACCCCGCATTAGTGGCGTAGGGTGTGCAGAAACCAGGGGGTCATTACAGGCCCGACTTTTCCTACCTCTCCTGGTTCTCCATGCTGTTCGCTGCGGGCATGGGCATTGGCCTGATGTTCTATGGTGTCTCGGAACCCATGTCGCACTTTTCCAGCGCCATGGGTGGTACCGCCATGGAGAATGGCGTTCGCACCGACTGGGCACCGCTAGGAGCGGCTGCCGGCAACGCACAGGAGTCGGCTCGCCTGAGCATGGCGGCCACCATCTTCCACTGGGGCCTTCATCCCTGGGCGATCTACGCCATCGTGGCGCTGGCTCTGGCCATCTTCGCCTTCAACAAGGGGTTGCCGTTGACCATGCGCTCGATCTTCTACCCGATACTGGGTGAGCGCATCTGGGGCTGGCCGGGCCATATCATCGATATCCTGGCGGTATTTGCCACCCTTTTCGGCCTGGCAACCTCACTGGGCCTCGGTGCGTCGCAGGCCGCCGCCGGACTCGGTTACCTGTTCGGCATCCCGGACGGTAACTTGACCATGATGCTGCTGATCGTCGGCATCACGCTGATCGCCATCCTCTCCATCGTTGCCGGCGTGGACAAGGGCGTGAAACGGCTTTCCCAGCTCAACATGGTGCTGGCCTTCCTGTTGCTCGCCTTCGTCATCGTGGTCGGGCCCACGCTGGTCATCATGACCGGATTCTTCGACAGCCTGCTGGCCTATGTCACCTACCTGCCGGCGCTCTCCAATCCGTTCGGCCGCGAGGACGCCAACTTCAGCCAGGGCTGGACCGCCTTCTACTGGGCCTGGTGGATCTCCTGGTCACCGTTCGTCGGCATGTTCATCGCACGCATAAGCCGTGGCCGCACCGTACGCGAGTTCCTCATCGCCGTGCTGCTGGTGCCGTCACTGGTCTCTGTGCTGTGGATGTCCGCCTTCGGTGGTACCGGTATCCACCAGTTGGTCTCGGCAGGATTCGAAGGCGTCCAGAACGCCGCACTCGAACTGCAGCTGTTCGTCATGCTGGCCGAGCTGCCGCTGGCAGCCATCACTTCCTTCATCGGCATCGTGCTGGTCGTGGTCTTCTTCATCACCTCGTCGGACTCCGGCTCACTGGTCATCGATACCATCACTGCCGGCGGCAAGGTCAACGCACCCAAGCCCCAGCGTGTCTTCTGGGCAACTGTCGAGGGTTTGATTGCCATCGCCCTGCTGCTAGGCGGTGGGCTCGCGGCACTGCAGGCCATGGCGGTCTCCACCGGTCTGCCCTTCACCCTAGTGCTGCTGGTGGGCTGCTACTCTATCGTCAAGGGGCTGATGAGCGAGCCCCGTAGCAGGTCAGCTCTCAAGCCATCCGTCGGCTGAACCTGTCGACACAGGGGGGCCTACGGGCCTCCCTGACACAGATGGCGACAACGAAAAGAGCCCCGCACATGCGGGGCTCTTCTCGTTGTCGGCCAGGGCGGTGACTGACCCAGGAGTGTCTTGAGGCGGGCTAGAAATCGACCACCACGTTGCCCTTGGGCGTACTGCAGCATGAAAGAATATAGCCTTCCGCAACATCCTCATCGGTGATGCCACCGTTGTGCTCCATTACCACCTCGCCGGAAGCCAGCGGCACCCGACAGGTGCCACAGATGCCCATGCCGCAGGCCTTGGGGATGTGCAGCCCGAGCTTGGCGGCAGCGGAATGCACCGTCTCGCCCGGCTGAATGCGCACGCTCTTGCCGGAGGTGCTGAACTCCACACTGAGCATGTCGGCGACATCGACCTCCTCTGCCTCGGCCTCGGCCTGTTCAGCCAGTTCCAACACGTCCTCACGCACATCCAGCGGTGTGGCGCCGAAGGACTCCTCATGATAGTGGCTCATGTCGAAGTTGTTATCGCGCAGGATGTGCTTGATCGCATTCATGTAGGGCGTGGGGCCGCAGCAGAAGATCTCCCGCTCCAAAAAGTCGGGTGCCATCAGCTCCAGCATCGGCTGGGTCAGATACCCGCGATAGCCGGCCCAGGCCTCGCCGACGTCATCCTTTTTCTCGCAAACGATATGCAGCTTGAACTCGGGGATTCGCGAGAACATGTGCACCAGTTCGCGATGGTAGATGACGTCGCGCGGGGCACGCGCACTGTGGATGAATTCGACGTCGACGCTGGCGTTGGTGTCGAAGAACCAGCGGGTCATCGACATCAGCGGCGTAATGCCCACGCCACCGGAGAGGAACAGCACCTTGTCGGCGGGAAAGTCGATCGAGTTGAAGTTGCCCACCGGACCGTGTACGGCAAGTTCATCGTTGACCGCAAGGTTGTCATGCAACCAGTTGGAGACCTTACCGCCAGGCACTCGCTTCACTGTGATCGAGAAGCTGTAGGGGACCGATGGCGAACTGGAGATGGTGTAGGAGCGCATGATCGATTCACCATCGATCTCCAGCTCCAGTGTCACGAACTGCCCCGGCTTGAAGAAGAACAGCACCGGCTGCTCTGCCATGAAGCAGAAGGTACGCACATCCCAGGTCTCCTGAATCACCTTGACGCAGCGCACCATGTGGCGGCCGTTGGCCCATGTCTGGGTAGTGACAGGATTGAGGAAGTTCATTGTCATATCTCGTGTCGCCAAGGGTAAGCAAGGAGGTTGGGGCCAGCCGTTCAGTGGCTAGAGCGTTGTTTGAGGGCATTTTGAGGGGTGGGTGACGCCCCCCATTGTTCTGCCAGCGACATCGACTTGCCTGAAGGGGTCAGACGGTCAAGCCATCGACCAGACCCAGGTCGTAACCACGCCTGTGAGCGTCGCTGCAAGGCATGGACCCATCTCGACGCTGGACCACACTCTGCTTGCCTCCGATGCTCCCGCAAGGTCACGGATGACGCGAAACCCCGTTCCAGCCCGTCACAAAGGATGCCCTTGATGTCCACTGCCACACCCTCACCGCTCGACGACCCGCTCTCTGCCATTCGTCATGATGTGGCCTGCCGTCTCGACAACCGCCAGCCTGGGTTCTCACTGGCACAGCCGTTCTACAACGATGGTCAGCTCTTCGCCCTCGACATGGAGGCGATCTTCGAGAAGGAGTGGCTGTTTGCCGGCATGAGCTGCGAGATACCGGCCAAGGGGAACTATCTTACCCTGGACGTGGGCGACAACCCCATCATCATCGTCCGCGGTGCCGAAGGTAACATTCACGCCTTTCACAATGTCTGCCGCCATCGCGGCTCGAGGCTCTGCACCCAGTCACGCGGCAAGGTGGCTAAACTGGTCTGCCCCTATCATCAGTGGACCTATGAGCTCGACGGCCGACTCCTGTTTGCCGGCAGCGATATGGGCGGCAACTTCGATCTCGCCGAGTATGGGTTGCGCCCCATTGCCGTAGAGAGCGCAGGCGGCTTCATCTTCATCTGCCTGTCCGACACGCCCCCCTCCATCGACGAGTTCCTGGCGAACGTGTCGCGCTATGTGGCACCCCATGACCTGGAGAATGCCAAGGTCGCAGTGGAGTCCACCATCGTCGAGCAGGCCAACTGGAAGCTCGTGATCGAGAACAATCGCGAGTGCTATCACTGTAACGGCGCCCACCCGGAACTGCTCAACTCGCTGCAGGAATTCGACGATACCGACGACCCCCGCGCCACCGACGCTTACAAAGCCCTGGTCGCAAGAAAGCAGAACGATTGGGATGCGCTGGATATACCCTGGGAACTGCAGCGCCACGGCCGCCGGAATCGCCTGACCCGCACTCCACTGCTCGAAGGACGCGTTTCCATGACCATGGACGGCCAGCAGGGCTGCAAGCGGCTGCTTGGCGAACTGACCGACCCCGACATGGGTTCGCTGCGCATCCTGCACCTGCCCAACTCCTGGAACCACGTCATGGGCGATCACGCGGTGGTCTTCCGCGTCATGCCACTGGGGCCGCAGCAAACCGTCGTGACGACCAAATGGCTGGTACACAAGGACGCGGTTGAGGGCGTCGACTACGACCCGACGAGCCTGCGGCGCGTTTGGGATGCCACCAACGAGCAGGACCGTCGGCTGGCCGAAGAGAACCAGCGCGGCATCAATTCGAAGGCCTACTCACCGGGACCCTACTCACCCACTTATGAGTTCGGCGTCATCGACTTCATCGATTGGTACTGCGAGCGACTGCAGGAAAATATCGGGCAGGTCACACCGAGCCTTCAGATAGTACGCAGCTGAAGAGCGCACCTGCTGAAGCCCGCACTCTGCTCAAGCAAGTCCTCAGTTGATCTGCACGCCATACCTGACGGGACCCGCCTCTGCGCGGGTCCCGTCGTTTCGGCTCGCATTGTTTCGACACGCGACATGACAAGGTCAACAGCGATGACAAAGCCAACAGCGGTCAGGCCGATGGCCACGGATCCTGACATGGCTTGGCGCATGGAACAACGCCCCCAACTCTCTCGAGTCGGGGGCGTTGTCCCAGTACGCTACGTTGATTAAACCCTGCTATTCAAGGGCAGGCAACAGGACCTCATCCAGTGCTGCCCTCACCGAAGGCAGCATGATGTCGGTCCGCTCGCCGAGTGCCTGCACCAGCTCCTGAAGACCGGCCACGCCCGTCTCGTCATGCTGCAGCAGTGCCAGGCGGGCGCTGGTTTCCGGGCTGGCTCCCTCGGGAATACGAATACCGAGCGCCACCAGGCGATCACGGAAATCATCGTCATCGATCAAGTCGACGATCATCATCGGTGTGCTCTCCTCTCCTGCTCTACCATGGCTGTTTGCATGACTGACCGTTCCACATCACATGGCGCGACCTGGTCTATACGCTCTCCACCGGCGCCGACGCATTCGCGCGGCTCAAGCGACAGGCAGCATACTTGAACTCCGGGATCTTGCCGAAGGGATCCAGCGCCGGGTTGGTCAGGATATTGGCAGCAGCCTCGGCGTAGCAGAACGGCACGAACACCATGCCCTCGGGCATGGCCGGGTCGGTACGTACCGACAGGGTGATGCTCCCCCTGCGCGTGGTGATGGTAATGCCGGAGCCGGGCTCCACCCCCAGCCGACGCATTTCAGCCGGTGCCAGGGTCGCCACCGCTTCCGGCTCCAGGTCGTCGAGCACCTGGGCTCGCCGGGTCATGGAGCCGGTATGCCAGTGCTCCAACTGGCGCCCGGTCGTGAGCACGACCGGGTACTCGGCATCGATCGGCTCGTCCGGTGGCAGCGGCAGTGTCGGCGAGAAGGATCCGCGGCCGCTCTCGGTGTGGAAGGCATCGCTGAATACCACATCGGCCCCCGGCTCGTCGTCTGCCGGGCAGGGATAGGTCACCGACGCCTCCCGCTCCAGGCGCTCCCAGCTGATGTGATCCAGCGAAGGCATGCCCTGCTTCATTTCCGCGAAGACGTCGCGGGGGTGATCGTAGTGCCAGTCGAGGTCGAAGCGCCGGGCGATCTCCTGGATGATCCACCAGTCCGTCCGGGCTTCCCCGGGCATGGGCACGGCGGCGCGGCCAAGCTGTACCTGTCGGTTGGTATTGGTAACGGTGCCATCCTTCTCCGGCCAGGCGGAAGCCGGCAGTATCACATCGGCGAACTGCGCGGTCTCGGTCACGAACAGATCCTGCACCACCAGGTGTTCCAGTTGTGCCAGGGCACTGCGGGCATGCGCCAGGTCCGGATCGGACATGGCAGGATTCTCGCCCTGGATATACATGCCCTTGATCGTGCCGTCATGAATGGCGTGCATGATCTCCACCACGGTCAGCCCCGGTTGCTCGTCCAGCGGCGTATTCCAAAGCTCTTCGAAAGCGGCACGAACCTGGGCATCCGCCACGGGCTGATAGTCGGGTAGCACCATGGGAATCAGGCCCGCATCGGAGGCCCCCTGGACGTTGTTCTGCCCACGCAGCGGATGCAGGCCTGTGCCCGGACGCCCGATCTGGCCGCAGGCCAGCGCCAGCGAGATGAGGCAACGAGCGTTGTCCGTGCCGTGGGTATGCTGGGAAATACCCATACCCCAGAAGATCATTGCTCTCTCCGCGGTGGCATAGACACGCGCCACTTCACGGATGGTTGCCGGATCCACACCGCAAGCCCCGGACATCGCTTCGGGGGTCATGGGCGCCACATGGTCCTTGAGCGCTTCGAACCCCTCGGTGTGTTGGGCGACATACGCCTCGTCGTAGAGGCCCTCGGTGACGATGACATTGAGCAGGGCATTGAACAACGATACGTCGGACCCTGGCTTGAACCGCACGCTGAGGTGGGCATAGGCATCCAGCATCTGGCCACGGGGATCAATGATGATGAACTTGGTGCCGCGCTTGGCCGCCTGCTTGAAGAAGGTCGCTGCCACCGGGTGGTTGATGGCCGGATTGCAGCCGGTGAGGATGACCACGTCGGCCTTTTCCGCCTGCATGAACGAGGCCGTGACCGCCCCCGAGCCGATGCACTCCATCAGCGCCGCCACCGAACTGGCATGGCACAGCCGAGTACAGTGATCGACGTTGTTGGTGCCGAAACCGGTACGTACCAGCTTCTGGAACAGCCACGCTTCCTCGTTGGTGCACTTGGCGCTACCGAAGCCGGCCAGCGCAGCGGGGCCATGTTCGACCTTGAGCCGCTTCAGGCCATCGGCGGCCATATCCAGCGCCTCGTCCCAGCTCGCCTCACGAAAATGAGTCAGCGGCGCGGCAGGGTCAAAGGCAGGGTCGAGCCCCTTGGGCACCCCGGCCTTGCGGATCAAGGGCCGGGTGATTCGTGCGGGATGATTGGGGTAATCGAAACCGAAGCGGCCCTTCACGCAGAGACGATTCTGGTTCGACGGGCCGTCGCGTCCTTCCACGAACAGGATCCGGTCATCCTTGACGTGATAGGTCAGCTGGCAGCCTACGCCGCAATAGGGGCAGACCGAATCGACCTTGCGATCGGCCGCACGGGAGTCGCCATGGCCGGCCGGATCGACCAGGGTGGCCGGCATCAACGCGCCGGTAGGACAAGCCTGAACGCACTCGCCGCAGGCCACACAGGTGCTATCCCCCATGGGGTCGTCGAAGTCGAAGACGATCTTCGACGCCGCGCCCCGATGAGCCATGCCGATGACGTCATTGACCTGGACTTCACGGCAGGCTCGTACGCAGAGATTGCACTCGATACAGGCATCGAGGTCGACGGCCATCGCCGAGTGGGAGCGGTCCTGGGTCAGCGAGGACTCGCGATCGGCCACATGATGCACCGTCGGCTGGCTACGCTCGCCCTGCTCAGGCAGCCACTGGCGCACCGCATCGGCATCGACGGCAAGCTGGTCGGCCATGGCCCAGAAATGGCTGGAGCGGTCAGGGCTCGCATGGCGAGCGGGCTGGTCGACGGCAAGCAGCTCCATGACGCCCTCACGCGCCACCCGGGCACGATCGGAGGTAGCACTCCTGACCACCATGCCGGGAGCGGCCTGGCGCAGGCAGCTCGCCGCCAGAATGCGCTCGCCTTCGATCTCGACCATGCAGGCACGGCAGTTGCCGTCACTCCGATAGCCCGGCGCATCCTTGAAGCAGAGATGGGGAATGGTCTCGCCGACGCGCTTGGCGACCTGCCACAGGGTTTCCCCCGGCGTGGCGCTGACTTCATGCCCATCCAGGGTCAGGGTAAAGGTTTCCTGATTCATGGTTTCATCCCCTGACAATCACGTTCTGATCGGCCAATTCGGTACGAAAATCCTTGAGCAGACCGAGCACCGGATTCGGCGCCGCCTGGCCCAGCCCGCAGATCGAGGCGTCCATCATCACCTGCGACAGGCGATCCAGCGCCGCTGCATCCCACTCCGGGCGCTCCAGCAGGGTCAGCATCTTCTCACTGCCGACCCGGCACGGGGTGCACTGGCCGCAGGATTCGTCGGCGAAGAAGGCCAGCAGGTTGGTGGCCACCCCGCGCAGGTCATCCTGGTCGGAGAGTACGATGATAGCGGCGGAACCGATGAAGCAGCCGTGCTCCTGAAGGGTGTCGAAGTCCAGGGGGACGTCAGCCTTGCTCGCCGGCAGGATACCGCCGGAGGCACCGCCCGGGAGATACCCCAGCAGGCGGTGCCCGTCTGCCATGCCACCGCAGTACTCATCGACCAGTTCGCGCAAGGTGATGCCGGCCGGCGCCAGATGCACGCCGGGATAACGAACCCGGCCGGAGACCGAGAAGCTGCGCAGCCCCTTGCGGTCATGCCGCCCCTGGCTGGCGAACCACTCGGCGCCACGCTTGTGAATGACCGGGATCCAGTAGACCGTTTCCACGTTGTTGACCAGGGTCGGCCGGTCGAAGAGCCCCTTCTGGGCCACGAAGGGAGGACGATGGCGCGGCTTGCCCGGCTTACCCTCCAGCGACTCGATCAACGCCGACTCCTCGCCGCAGATGTAGGCCCCGGCACCGCGACGCAGGACCACGTAGCCGGGGTCGACCAGACCGGCCTGCTCCAGCTCTTCGGTCGCCTCCCGCAGTACCCGATGAAGGCCCGGGTACTCATCGCGCAGGTAGATATAGAGCGCCTCGGCCTCCACGGCCCAAGCGCTTACCAGGGCGCCTTCCAGGAAGCGATGCGGTTCACGCTCCAGGTAGTAGCGATCCTTGAAGGTGCCGGGTTCGCCCTCGTCGGCGTTGATGACGCAGTAGCGCGGCCCGGGCTCGGCCCGCACAAAATGCCATTTGCGGAAGGTGGGGAAGCCGGCACCGCCCAGGCCGCGCAGGCCCGCCTCTTCCATCTCCTTCATCAAGGTTTCGACCGACACGCGTCCCTCACGGCAGTCTGCCAGAAGCGTGTAGCCGCCAACGGCCTGATAGTCGGCCAGGCTGGGCCAGTCGATGGGATCGGGATGCAGCTCCCCCGCCTCCAGGGCCGCCGTCACGCTCTCGGGGGTGGCATGCCCCAGGTGGCGATGACCCGCCTCCACCACCGGCGCGGTCTCGCAGCGTCCCATGCATGGCGCCCGCAGCACGCGCACCTCGGCAGGGTCGGCACCCTCCTCCAGCCGGGCACGAAGTGCCTCGGCACCGGCCAACTGGCAGGAGAGCGAATCACAGACCCGCAGCGTGATCGCGGGCGGCGCCTGTTGATCGTCGTGGATAACGTCGAAATGGGCATAAAAGGTCGCCGTCTCGTAGACCGCGGCCATGGGAAGATTCATGTAGCTGGACAGGGCACGAAGCGCCGCCAGGGGCAGATGCCCGCGACTATCCTGAATCGCATGCAGGTGCTCGATCAACAGGTCGCGACGGCGCATCTCAGGTTGCTCACGCTCATCGCCAATCAGCTGGCGCAGTGCCGCAAGCTCATCGATGTCGAGTTCGCGGCCGCGGGGCTTTCCACGAAAACGGCGCTTGGGATTCACGGTCTGGACGGTCATGGGGGCTCGATATTCGGTCTTGTTGGTATTGGCGGAATCATGGTGTCACTCCCCCTATACTAGGACAATGTCCGGCGCGCCAGACAATACACTGTCCCCGATGGGGCATGACGGGATGAACCTCGATGTGAACCGAGGCTCATCGCGTATCGCTACGACATACCTGGCGTTGTCGCCAGTATCAGGCACGCCTCAGGCGGCCACGCTGCCGTGGGGGTCGATGACGAATTTCTTGGCGGCACCGCCATCGAAGTCGGCGTAGCCCTGCGGGGCTTCGTCCAGGGTGATCATCTGGACATTGACCGCATCGGCGATCTTGACCTTGCCGAACAGGATCGCCTGCATCAGCGGGCGGTGATACTTCATCACGGGGCACTGGCCCGTGTGGAAGCTGTGAGACTTGGCCCAGCCGAGGCCGAAGCGCATGCTCAAGGCTCCCTGCTTGGCGGCATCATCAGCCGCACCCGGATCTTCGGTCACATACAGGCCCGGAATACCGATCTGGCCGCCAGCGCGGGTCAGTGACATTGCCGAGTTCAGTACGGTGGCCGGAGCTTCCTTGCCGTGGTTGCAACCACAGGCGTGAGCCTCGAAGCCAACGCAGTCGACAAAGGCATCGACCTCTCGCTCGCCAAGAATCACCTCGATCTTGTCGGCCATGTCGCCGTCCTGGGTCAGGTCGATGGTTTCGCAACCGAAGCTCCTCGCCTGGGCCAGGCGCTCCTCGATCATGTCGCCGACGATCACGCAGGCAGCGCCGAGCAACTGGGCGGAAACCGCCGCCGCCAGGCCCACGGGGCCGGCTCCAGCGATATAGACGGTGCTACCGGGGCCGACTCCGGCGGTAACACAGCCGTGGAAACCGGTGGGGAAGATGTCCGAGAGCAGGGTCAGGTCGCGGATCTTCTCCATGGCCTGGTCGGTGTCCGGGAACTTCAGCAGGTTGAAGTCGGCGTAGGGCACCATGACGTACTCGGTCTGGCCACCGACCCAGCCGCCCATGTCCACGTAGCCGTAAGCCGCGCCCGGGCGCGCCGGGTTGACGTTGAGGCAGATGCCCGTCCGCCCTTCCTTGCAGTTACGGCAGCGGCCGCAGGCAATGTTGAAAGGCACCGAGACCAGGTCACCTGGCTGGATGAATTCGACGTCGCGTCCGCACTCGACCACCAGGCCGGTGATCTCGTGGCCCAGCACCAGGCCGGAGGGCGCGGTGGTGCGTCCACGCACCATATGCTGGTCGCTGCCGCAGATGTTGGTGGTAACGACCTTGAGGATCACGCCGTGGTCGCATTTGCGATTACCGAGAGCGAGTTCAGGATAAGGAATGGACTCGACGTCGACCTTACCCGGGCCCTTATAGACGACGCCGCGGTTGGCTTGACTCATGGCTGACTCCTGTACTTGTTGTCAGGGTATGACTGAGGGGTGAAAGACGACCTTTCCGATCGTGCTGCTCCAGCCTATGCCTTCCCGGGTTCGCCACTTGCCTAAAAGAGGCATCGACATGCCTGTGCAAGACAAAAGGCGACGCGGTCTATCGCAGCACGCCTTCTGCCTCGATCAGCTTCAGGATCGCCTCGGCGCCCTGCTCCGCCGAGACGCCCTCCAGCACCTGACCACTGCCGCCCTCCGCCTTGGCGGCGGCGGCCTTGAAACGATCTCGGGCCGAAGCGGCCTTGACGATCTTCAGGCGCTTGGGTCGTTTGCGGGCCGGAGACAGCTGCCACTGGGCCAGTTCCTGATCGGGCTCAGCGACCACAGGGGTCGCCTCGAGCTCGGCCCGACGAGCCGGGCCGAAGGCGCTCTGGCGCGCCTCTGGCGCCGCCCCATCCACGCTGACGATGGCCGGCAGGCGCACCTCGAGGCGCCGCCGCTGGCCCCGCGGCAGAGCCTGCAGCACCGTCGCCACGCCGTTCTCCACCTTCTCCACCGCGGCCAGTCCGTTGACCAGGGGCCAGCCCAGGCGCTCGGCCAGGGCATAGGGCAACAGTCCCGAGCCTTCGCCGCGCTCCGCCCGGGCGCCGGTGATCACCAGCTGCGGTGGTGCCGCGGCCAGGTGCTCGGCCAGGGCAGGGATGGCATCGCTGCCCTCGGCCTGCTCCAGCAGGGTCAGGGTGTCCAGCCCCATGCCCAGGTAGCCGCGCAGCGCCGCTTCACTCTCCTCGCCGCGCGGGCCGGCATGCAGCAGTCTCACCCGGCTCCCGGGCAGCTGACGCTCCAGGCCCAGGGCCAACTCCAGCCCCCGGGCATCCTGATCGGCGCGACGGGCACGCCCAGTGATGGGGTGGCGGCCCACCGAGACCAGTACCGCCACCTCGACTCCCTGCTGCTCAGGCCGCATCGCGCTGCCCTCCTCGCTGCTGTTCCACCTTGGCCACCAGGGCGGCGAGGATCTCGGCGCTATCGCCGATCACCGCCAGGTCGGCGCGCTTGATCATGTCGCATCCGGGATCGAGGTTGATGGTCACCACCTTGTCGCAGCTCTGAATGCCCTGCAGGTGCTGGATGGCCCCCGAAATGCCCACCGCCAGATAGACCCGGGCGGTGACCCAGGTACCGGTGGCCCCCACCTGACGGTCCCGTGCCATGAAACCGTCGTCCACGGCGACCCGGGAGGCCCCTTCGGTGGCCCCCAGCACCTTGGCGGCGTGGTGGAAGCCGTCCCAATCCTTGACGCCGTTGCCGCCGGAGACGATGAACTCCGCCTCGGCCAGGGCCACCCCGGCGGGATCCACCGCCACCTGGCCCAGGTCCTCGATCCGCGACAGGGCGCTGGGAATCGCCTCCGCCAGGCTCAGGGGCTCGGCGGCGTGACGGGTCTCGTCCACCGGCTCGGCGCATTCGGCCAAGGCCAGGGCGACCCGCGGCAGGGGCCGCTGGATATCCAGGCTCTCCGCCGCGCCGCGGGCGGTACAGCGCCAGCCCAGCGGCGCCTCGCCATCGGCCTCGATCTGCCAGACGCCGGTGGCGGGCCGCTCACCCAGACGCAGCGCCAGGCGCCGCCCCAGGTCGGCCCCACCCAGGGGCGAGTCGGGCAACAGCCAGTGACGCGGTGCCAGCTCCCGCTCCACGGCGGAAAGCGCCGCCAGGCGCGCCTCGGGGGCGAAGCCGACGTAGGCGTCGTCGTCGAGGTGCAGCAGCCGGTCGATGCCCGCCTCACCGAAGGCGTCCTCCTTGTGCTCGCCGAACACCACCGCCAGCACGGCACCGGGGTGCTCCGGATCGGCATCGGCCAGGTGCCGAGCCAGGCCCAGCAGGTCCTTGTCATGGCCGGAAAGGCGCCCGCCGGAGAGTTCCGGCACCACCGCCACCAGGAAGGCCGGGGCCTCGATGATGACGTTGCGACGGCTATCCTGGGCGGCACGGGTGCCTTCGGCCGCGGCCTGACCGCCCTGCTGGGCACCGCTGCGGTCGATACGCTTGACGCCATTGGGGCCGATAAAGCCGATGGCATGAGGATTCTTGCGAACCACCCCGTTGGGCCCCAGCCACTCGCTGGCGGCCCCGACACCCTGCTCGGCGAGCACGCTGAGGTGCTCGGGATGCAGGCGGTTACGGGCGATCCACTCGCGACGTGGATCGCGGCGACGAATCTCGCTCATCAGCTCACCTCCTCGGCGGTCGTCTTGTCAGCAGACCGGGGGGGCGCACCGGCGGCCGGTTTTTCCATCTGAGTATTCGCCACCAGGGCGTCGGCCACCAGCTCGGCGATATCACGCACCTCGGCGCTGGCATCCACCACGCCCTCGAGCATGGCGGTGCACTGGGGGCAACCCACCGCCACCAGCTCGGCCCCGGTCTCGCGCACATCGTTCATGCGCATATCGGGAATCCGCCGCTCGCCGGGAATATCGGTGATCGGCGCCCCGCCACCGCCGCCGCAGCAACGCGAGCGGAAGCCGGAGCGTTCCATCTCCTTGACCTCGATGCCCAGCGCCTTGAGCACGTTGCGCGGCGCCTCGTATTCGCCGTTGTAGCGGCCCAGGTAGCAGGGGTCGTGATAGGTGACGCTGCCGCCCTTCCAGGGCGCGAAGGCCAGCCGGCCGGCGTCGTACAGCTCGGCGATAAAGGTGCTGTGGTGAAGCACCTCGTACTGGCCGCCCAGCTCGCCGTACTCGTTGCCCAGCACATGGAAGCTGTGCGGGTCGCAGGTGACGATGCGCTGGAAGCGGTATTTCGCCAGGGTAGCGATATTGCGCCTGGCCAGGGACTGGAAGGTCGCCTCGTCGCCCAGGCGACGTGCCACATCGCCGCTGTCGCGCTCCTCAACGCCGAGCACGGCGAAATCCACCTCGGCGGCTCGCAGTATCTTCACCAAGGACCTGAGCGTCCGTTGATTACGCATATCGAAAGCGCCGTCGCCCAGCCACAGCAGCACGTCGGCCTGCTTGACGTCTGCCATCAGCGGCAAGTTGAGGTCCGCCGCCCAGTGCAGCCGCGAGCCGGGATCGAACCCGCCGGGGTTGTCGGTGGCGATCAGGTTGTCGAGCACCTCGGCGCCCTTGTTGGGCGTATTGCCGTGCTCCAGGGTCAGGAAGCGACGCATATCGACGATGGCATCAACGTGCTCGATCATCATCGGGCACTCCTCCACGCAGGCGCGGCAGGTGGTGCAGGACCACAGGGTCTCGTCATCGACCAGCGCCTTACCCTCACGCGCCACGATCGGCCCATGGGGAGAACCAAAATGCTCGCCCACTGGCTTACCGGGGTAGGGAGAGCCGGCATAGCCCGCATCGCTGCCGCCTGCCAGGCCCACCACCATGTCCTGGATCAGCTTCTTGGGATTGAGCGGCTGACCGGCGGCGAAGGCCGGGCAGACCGCCTCGCAACGCCCGCACTGCACGCAGGCATCGAAGCCCAGCAACTGGTTCCAGGTGAAGTCGCTGGGCGTCTCGACCCCCAGCTTGGCGTCGGGATCGTCCAGGTCCAGCGCCTTGAGGCCGGTGGAACGGCCGCCGCCGAAGCGCTCGGCCCGGCGATGGAAGGCCAGGTGCAGGGCGCCGGCGAAGGCGTGCTTCATGGGCCCGCCCCAGGTCATGCCGAAGACCATCTCGCCCAGCCCCCAGACCAACACCGCGGCCAGGATCAGGGCCAGCACCCAGCTGCCAGCGTCTTGCGGAAGCACGCCGACCGTCGTCAGGGTGATCAGGAACACGCTCAACGAGAAAGCCATCAGGCTCTTGGGCAGGCGCATCCAGGGGCCCCTGGACAGGCGCGCCGGTGGATTGAGGCGCCGCTTGGCTACCAACAGGCTGCCCACGAACATCACCGCACTGGCCGCAAGCAGCAGCCAGCCAAGGAGGCCCCCCAGGACTTCTGGAGAGCCCAGCCCCAGGCCATGCACCAGAATCATCAGTACGGCGGCGGCCACGAAGCCACCGGCGGTGGCCACGTGGGTATTGGACATCACTTTATCGCGCCCCACCACATGGTGCAGATCCACCAGGTAGCGGCGCGGCATGGCAACAAGCCCGCGGAGCAGGTCGACCTCAGCGGGTCGCCCCTGACGCCACAGGCGGATACGCCGCCAGGCACCGATCACCGCCAGGCCCAGGGCGGCGAAGATCAGGATCGGCAAGAGCGTCTCGAGCATGGTACTCACCTCATGTCTGGAACAACTAGCTTGAGCGACGGAGCTACTCCGGCGACAGACCCCGGGGTGCCGGACCACAGCGAGGGCGCTGTGACCCATCCCTGGGCGCTACATTTGCCATCCATGGCAAATGACCCTCGCAACGGCCTGCCCACGGCGCCCGCATCTCCCGCTTCGCGCTCGAGTTAAAAGTCCTTGCAGATCCGCAGGGCGTCGTAGATGGCCGCATGAGTGTTACGCGGCGCCGTGCAGTCGCCCAGGCGGAACAGCAGGAAACCGTCCCCCGCCTCGCTCAGACAGGGCTGGGGCTGAATGGCGTAGAGCGCCTCCAGGTCCACCTGCCCCTTATTGCGGGACTGCTCCTTGAGGGCGTAGTAGAGGGCCTCGTCGGGACGCACGCCGTTCTCCACCACCACCTGGTCGACCACGCGCTCCTCCAGGGAGCCGGTGTACTCGTTCTCGAGCACCGCCACCAGACCATCACCCTCACGGTAGACCTTGTGCAGCAACAGGTCGGAGGTCATGATCACCTCCTTCTCGTAGAGGCTGCGGTAGTAAGTCGGGAAGGTGGTGCCGCCCACTGCCGCGCCCGGCTTGATGTCGTCGGTGACGATCTCGACCTTGGCACCCTTGTCGGCCAGGTAGTCCGCCGCCGAGAGCCCGGAGAACTCGCAGATGGTGTCGTAGATCAGCACGTTCTTGCCCGGGGCCACCTTGCCCGAAAGGATGTCCCAGCTACTCACCACCAGGCTCTCCTCGGGATTCTCCGAATAGCCCCACTGCGGATCCTGCTCCAGGAAGGGATGGCCGCCGGTGGCCAGCACCACGATATCCGGACGCAGGTCGAGCAGCGTCGCCTCATCAGCGCGGGTGCCCAGGCGCAGGTCGATCTTGAGCCGCGCCAGCTCCAGCTGGTACCAGCGGGTGATACCGGCGATCTGGTCGCGCTGCGGGGCCTGGGCGGCGATGGTGATCTGCCCGCCGAGTGCCTCGGCGGCCTCGAACAGGGTCACTTCATGGCCGCGCTCGGCGGCGACCCGGGCCGCCTCCATGCCGCCGGGACCGCCGCCCACCACCACCACCTTGCGCTTGGGGCCCTCCGTCTTCTCGATGATATGGGGCAGGCCCATGTACTCGCGGGAGGTGGCGGCGTTCTGGATGCACAGCACGTCCAGGCCCTGATACTGGCGGTCGATGCAGTAGTTGGCACCCACGCACTGTTTGATCTGGTCGATCTGCCCCATCTTGATCTTGGCGATCAGGTGGGGGTCGGCGATATGGGCGCGGGTCATGCCCACCAGATCCACGTAGCCGCCCTCCAGGATTCGCTGTGCCTGGTTGGGGTCCTTGATGTTCTGGGCGTGGATCACCGGAACGCTGACCACTTCCTTGATGCCTGCCGCCAGGTGCAGGAAGGGCTCCGGCGGATACGACATGTTGGGAATCACGTTGGCCAGGGTGTTGTGGGTGTCGCAGCCAGAGCCGATCACGCCGAAGAAGTCCACCTGGCCAGTGGCATCGTAGTAGGCGGCGATCTGCTTCATGTCCTCATGGGAGAGGCCGTCCGGGTGGAACTCGTCACCGCAGATGCGCATGCCTACCACGAAGTCATCACCGACCTCGGCGCGCACCGCCTTGAGCACTTCCATGCCGAAGCGCATGCGGTTCTCGAAGCTGCCGCCCCACTGGTCCTCGCGCTTGTTGACCCGCGGACTCCAGAACTGGTCGATCAGGTGCTGGTGCACGGCGGAGAGCTCGACGCCGTCGAGGCCCCCTTCCTTGGCCCGGCGCGCGGCCTGGGCAAAGTCGCCGATGATTCGCCAGATATCCTCCTCCTCGATGGTCTTGCAGGTGGAGCGGTGCACCGGCTCGCGAATACCGGAGGGCGACACCAGGGTCGACCAGTCGTAGCCGTCCCAGCGCGAGCGACGCCCCATGTGGGTGATCTGGATCATGATCTTGCCGCCATGCTTATGCACTGCATCGGCAAGGTTCTGGAAGTGTGGAATGATCCGGTCGGTGGAGAGATTCACCGAGCTCCACCAGCCCTGGGGGCTATCGATGGAGACCACCGAGGAGCCGCCACAGATGGCGAGACCACAGCCTCCCTTGGCCTTCTCCTCGTAATACTTGACGTAGCGGTCGGTGGTCATGCCGCCGTCGGTGGCGTGCACCTCGGCGTGGGCGGTACTGACCACTCGATTACGAATGGTGAGCTTGCCGATCTGGATCGGCTCGAAGAGTGCCTCGAATGCCATGGATATCTCTCCTCGTCCCCAGGATTAGTGGGCGGCGCCGGTCAGCGGTTTAGTCTCGAAATAGCCCACATCGCAGCCTTCCTCGGCGGCGCTCTGGGTCTGCTCGGCGACAGTGCGCAGGCTGCTGCCGCGTGCCGCCAGGATCTGGTCCATGGCGCCGGCGAACCAGCCGGTGAACATGTACTCCACCTTGCGGCCCACCTTGCCCAGTTGGTAGACGAAGGCGCTGTGCTCCAGGCGTACCCGGCAGGTTCCCGCCTCGAGGTCGATCGCCTCGGTGTTGAACTTGCCCCAGCCGCGCTGAGAAAGTCGCGTCATATAGTGCTCGAAGACCGCTTCGCCCTCGAGGCCATGGCATTCGGCCTCCTTCTCGCACCAGTGCCAGGCGCTCTTGTAGCCGGCGTGGTAGAGGATTTCGGCGTACTTCTCTGCACCCAGGGCCTCTTCGACGGCGACATGGTTGTTGATGAAGAAGTGGCGCGGCACATAAAGCATGGGCAGGGCATCGCTGGTCCAGACGCCGGTCTCGCTATCCACTTCGATGGGCAGTTCGGGGGCCATCTTGGTCACGGTCATATTCCTTGAAACTTGATGATTGTTATGGCGTTGCAGGCAAGATCATCGCTTGAACGGCGGCGCCCGGAGCTGGTCCGGCGACAGCCCTGCGAGGAGGCGCTGTGAATACATCCCTGTACGCTACCGATTCCTTCCCTGGAATCGGACCTCCTCTTCGGCCTGTCCCCGGCGCTCCTCGCTACAGGGCTATCGTCAGGCGCCCCAGACATCCTTCAGTACACGCACCCAGTTTTCGCCCATGATCTTGCGCGTCTGCGACTCGCTGAACCCGCGGCGAAGCAGCGCTTCGGTGAGGTTGGGGAATTCGCCGATGGTACGGATGCCTTCGGGATTGACGATCTTGCCAAAGCGGGTAAGACGACGGGCATAGCCCTTGTCATGGGTCAGCCACTCGAAGAAGTCCTGGCCGTGGCCCTGGGTGAAGTCGGTGCCAATGCCGATGGCATCCTCGCCGACGATGTTCATGACGTACTCGATGGCCTCGACGTAGTCGTCGACCGTGGCGTCGACGCCGGCGCGCAGGAAGGGAGTGAACATGGTTACGCCAACGAAACCGCCTCGGTCGGCGATGAACTTGAGCTCGGCGTCGGACTTGTTGCGCGGATGCTCCTTGAGCCCGGAGGGCAGGCAGTGGGAGTAGCACACCGGCTTGGTGGAGGCCTCGATCACCTCGGTGGAGGTCTTCTCGCCGACGTGCGAGAGATCGCACATGATGCCGACGCGGTTCATCTCGGCGACGATCTCGTGGCCGAAACCGGACAGCCCGCCATCACGCTCGTAGCAGCCGGTGCCCACCAGATTCTGGGTGTTGTAGCACATCTGCACGATACCCACGCCAAGCTGCTTGAAGATCTCCACGTAGCCGATCTGGTCCTCGAAGGCGTGGGCGTTCTGGAACCCGTAGATGATGCCGGTCCTGCCCTCCTCCTTGGCCCGAGAAATGTCGGCGGTAGTTCGCACCGGTCGCACCAGATCGCTGCACTCGGCCATCAACTGGTTCGACTTGACGATGTTGTCGACAGTAGCCTGGAAGCCCTCCCACACGGAAACGGTACAATTCGCGGTGGTGAGGCCGCCGCGTCGCATGTCCTCGAACAGTTCGCGGTTCCACTTGGCGATGATCAGACCATCAATGACGATGGCGTCTTGGTGCAGCTCGCGGGGGGTCATGGCCGAATCTCCGTGTAATCGTTGCCTGCCGGCAGCATAGCGCCGGCAGGCTCTGTACACGAAGGCTGGAAGCGACGGGGAGGATTCCAATTGCGTCATGCCTGTCGCAAAAGCGACGCCAGGCAACGACTGTCGTTTTCCGGTAACGCCTGCTAATTCTTGACCGCCACACTGGCATAGGTGGGCTCCCCACGCGCCTGGTCGAGAGCGACCATGGCACTGGAAACCGGCTCACCGGAAATCGCTTCGAAGGCCGCATTCTTGAAAAGGGCATCCACCTGCTTGCCCTTCAGGCTCGGCACGGGCTGTAGATTGCCAATGCGTTCATCCCTTGGCGGAAAACCGAAGAACTCGCGGTAGCACTTCGAAAAGTGCGGCGTCGAGACGAAGCCACAGGCCGACGCCACCTCGATGATCGACATCGACGTCTGCTTCAGCAGCTGTCTCGCACGGGTCAGGCGTAGCTTGAGGTAATAGCGGGATGGGGAACAGTGCAGGTTCTTCTGGAACAACCGCTCGAGCTGACGACGGGATACACACACATAGCCCGCCAGCTCATCGAGAGCGATGGGCTCTTCCAGGTTGGCTTCCATTAACGCGACGATCTCTAGCAGCTTGGGCTGTGTGGTGCCAAGCACGTGTCGCAGGGGAATGCGTTGCTGGTCCTGCTCATTGCGCATGCGCTCGCAGATGAACATCTCGGAAATGCCCGCGGCCAGATCGCGCCCATGGTCCTTGGCGATCAGGTTGAGCATCATGTCCAGTGGGGCCGTACCACCGGAGCAGGTGGCCCGGTCACGATCGATGCAGAATAGCCTCGTGGTCAACTCGACCCGAGGAAAGGCCTCTCGCATCGCCGCCATGCATTCCCAATGGGTGCTGACGTCGTAGCCATCGAGCAAGCCGGCCTTGGCCAAGGCCCAGCTTCCGGTACAGATCGCTCCCAGCCGCCGGGAGAGGCGCGCCTGACCCTGTAGCCAGGTCACATGTTCGCGATGCACGCTGCGATGCGGCCCGACGCCACCGCATACGACGACCATATCAAGCCCCAGCGGCGTGCGCAGAGAGGCATCCGGGGTCACCTTGAGTCCATCGCTGGCACCCACCGGCTCGCCATCGGCGGTCAAGGTATACCATCGATAGAGTTCATGGCCCGCCAGCTGGTTGGCCATGCGGAGGGGCTCGATGGCCGACGCCAGCGAGATCAGCGTGAAATTGTCCAGCAGCAGAAAGCCGATCGTCTGGGTCTTGATCCCGTCGCCCTTGGTATGTGGGTTCCTGAATCCCTCAGGATCCTTTCGTGATGTGTTCGTCATGGTCTCTCTCCCGAGCGGCTCAGGTGTGACAGGCTCAAACCACACCGATGTCCGATTCTTCTTGGTAATGCTTGTCAGATCTTCGCAGTGCTTGCCCGATCGCGACATTCTGTCGCATATCGACATGTTTCACCCACTTTATCCAATCCAGAGGCGAGCCGCCTATCGTATTTTTCTTTATCCAGTCCCTGTTCCCATTGAGTGACGCAATCGAGGCGACCCACTCCCGTTCGGCCCAAGCCAGTACCACAGGTTATGATGGCGCTACGTTCTACACTGGAGCTCAAATGCCCTCCGCACCACCCCTGCCGCTTTCGACGCCCAGTCGTAACCTAGTCCGCCTGACCATCGTTCGAGGCATCACCTGGACCGGTTTCCTGGCCGCAGTGATCATCGGCGTGGAGCTGCTTCACTTCGAGCTGCACGTGGTCGCTGTCATCGGGGTGATCGTCGCCATGGGGCTGATCAACCTCTTCACCTGGTGGCGACTAGGCCGTCAGTGGGTCGTCAGCCATACCGAGTACGTGATCCACCTGCTGGCCGATGTGCTGGGCCTGACCCTGCTGTTCTACCTCACCGGCGGCTCCACCAACCCCTTCATCAACTACTACCTGATACCGGTGACGATCGCCGCGGCCACGCTGCCCTGGCGCTATGCCTGGATCATTGCCTCGTCGGCCATGGCCTCCTACACGATGCTGATGTTCGACTACCACCCCGTGCCACAGCTGACCCATCATTACGATGATGAAGCCATCGACCTCCACGTGCTGGGAATGTGGCTCAATTTTGCCCTCTCGGCTGGCCTCGTTACCTTCTTCATCTTCAAGATGGCCCATGCCCTGCGCAGTCGAGAACAGGCGCTATCGCGGACACGGGAAGCGGCCCTGCGCAATGAGCAGGTCGTGGCGGTGGCCACCCAGGCCGCGGGCACCGCTCATGAACTGGGCACGCCACTGTCGACCATGGCGGTGCTGTTGAGCGAAATGCGCGAGGATGTCCGGGGCAACGGCGCGCTGGAAAAAGACGTCGAACTCCTGCGTCAACAAGTGGACGTCTGCAAGGCACGACTGCGCCACCTGGTGCAGAGTGCGGACCGGGGTCGAATGGCAAAACCGGAGGTGCGCGATGCACGGGAGTGGCTGGCAAGCGTGGTACAGCGCTGGCTGGTATTACGCCCCGACGTCAGTCATCGCCTGGATATCGGCAGCCAGCGCGGCACACCCTGGCTCAAGGTGGACGCCACCCTCGACCAGGCCATCACCAACCTGCTCAACAATGCAGCAGACGCCAATCCGGACGATATCAGCATCCGCCTCGACTGGTCGGCTGAGGAAGTGGTGATCGATATCCGCGACCATGGCCCCGGCGTCGCCCTGGAGATCGCCGACCAGCTCGGCGAGACCTTCGTGTCGACCAAGAGCAAGGGCCTGGGTATCGGGCTCTTTCTCACCCACGCCACCATCAACCGCTTCGGGGGTGGCGTTAGCCTGTATAATCATCCCGACGGGGGAACGCTGACCGAAGTGACCCTGCCGCCCAGTGAGCCCTGAGCCGGGCGGGATCCCTTTCGAATGACGCGACGAGGTTGCCATGCAAGACGCCGACACACGCCTGCTGATCATCGACGACGACGAAATGTTCTGTCATGTGCTGTCGCGTGCCATGACCCGGCGCGGATTCGAGGTCAACGTGGCGCACGATGCTGATCAGGCCATGAGTCTGGCCCGGCGACATCGCCCCGAATTCGCCACCCTCGACCTCAAGCTGGAACAGAGCTCCGGCCTGAAACTGCTCCCCGAGTTGCTCGAGGTCGTACCCGCGTGTCGCATCGTGGTGCTGACCGGCTACTCCAGCATCGCCACCGCAGTCGAGGCGATCAAGCTTGGCGCCGTCAACTATCTCTGCAAGCCGGCGGATGCCGAGGAGATCCTCATTGCGCTGGGTCGCGAGCAGGGCGACCCGGACGCCGAAGTGGCCGACAACCCGCCGTCGATCAACCGCATCGCCTGGGAACATATCCAGAAAGTGCTGCAGGAACATGACGGCAATATCTCCGCCACGGCCAGGGCGCTGGGCATGCATCGCCGCACCTTGCAGCGCAAGCTGCAGAAACGGCCGGTGCGGCGATAGCAAGGAAAAAATGCCACCGGGGGTAGTCCGTAGAGGATGTCCGGCGCCATGGATGGCGCCGGTAGCGTCCAGGGAAGGATTTACAGCGCGTCCTCGCAGGACTATTCCCGGCAAGAACCGCGTAGCATGGCCCGGAACCGCTTCTACTGAGCCGTCCAGCCCAGATCGATATTCCAGCTCGATCCCGTCACGGCACCCGCGGCATCCGACGCCAGGTAGGCGACCAGACCGGATACCTCCGAGGGTTCGATCAGCCGTTTCACGGCCGCATTCTTGAGCATGATCTGTTCGATCACCTCCTGCTCCTCCATGCCATGCAGCTTCGCCTGATCGGCGATCTGGTTCTCCACCAGCGGTGTCTTCACGTAGGCCGGGCAGATGGCATTGGCGGTAATGCCCTGGGAGCCCCCTTCCAGCGCCGCGGTCTTGGTCAAGCCGATCATGCCGTGCTTGGCACTGATATAGGCCGATTTGCCGGGCGAAGCCACCTGGGCGTGCACCGACGCAACATTGATGATGCGCCCCCACCCGTTCTGACGCATCCACGGCCAGACGGCCTGGGTGAGCAGGAAAGGCGCGGTCAGCATCAGGTCGATGATCTGCCGCCACTTGGCTTCCGGAAAGTCCTCGATTGGTGAAACATGCTGTATACCGGCGTTATTGACCAGTATGTCCACTCGACCGAAACGCCGGATCGCCTCGGCTACGGCTGCCTTGCAGGCATCACCATCCGTGAGATCGGCCTTGAAGAAAGCGGCACCCTCGGCATCGGCCTTCTCCTTGGCCTGCTCGTTGAAATCAACGGCCAGCACCTGATAACCGAGCTCGCGAAACTGGTGCACCACGGCCGCTCCGATGCCACTGGCGGTGCCTGTCACCAGGGCGACTCGTGGATTGGGGGTCGTTGCGTTGGTCATGAACGAATCCTCATAGACTGCGGTAAAAACGGTAGGGGCGACGAGTGCGATTACGACGCTCCAGCATAGGCGTCCTCTCTCACTGAAACCACCCTGTCCGAAACCCGCCTTACCCGCCGCCGTGGGTCATGACCTTGTCCATCATCTGCTGTGCCAGGCGACTCGCCTCCTGCAGGGAGTCGAGGTCCGAGAGGTCATCCATGAGCTCGCAGCGCCAGAGCCAAAGCGAACGTGCGAGTCGCTCCACCACGAAAGGATAACGCCCCGATGGCAGGGCGAAATGACGACGGGTGCCCGGCTCGGGCGGTGGAGCGGCTTCCTCGGCCGGTACCAGTGCCAGTGAAAGTGACACTGGCGTGACCAGGGCCCCAACCAGGTAGGTCTCTTCCTCCTCGTCCGGCCGCTCCTTCGACAATGGCTGGAAGCACAGCGCGTCCACGCTAAGCCGCGGATTGTAGTGAGGCGATGCCTTCAGGCTACGCCCCTGCTGCTGCTGCCAGGCTGCAGCGAGGTCGCGGAGACGCTCATATTGCTCTGGGTTCAGGGCCTGCATTGGCACTCCTTCTCGGCAAGTTGGCATGACCGCTCAGTGCGGCAGGGATTCGCCACGGCTGCTATTCTGGCAGTTCCATCCGCGACGAGGAATGCCCATGCTTCCCCAGGACCGCCTCGAGCTGGCCGTGTCGATCGCAACCCAGGCCGGCGAGCACATCATCGCGGCTCGCCATGGCCAGGCTTTCAACCAGCGCTACAAGAAGGGACAGGAGCTGGTCACGAATGTAGATCTTGAAGTCGACACGCTGATCAGCGAGCGGCTGGAGGCCGCATTGCCGGGCGAGTCTCGCCTCAGCGAAGAGCTGGCTCCGGATCACACGGTAATGGCCACGGCCGAAGCCCTTTGGGTCGTGGACCCCATCGATGGGACTGTCAATTTTGCCCACGGCCTCCACCACGTCGGTGTCTCTATCGCCTGGGTCAGCGAGGGCAAGACACGCCTCGGCGTGGTTCACGCCCCCTTCCTCGGCGAAACCTATACTGCGCTGTATGGCCAGGGTGCCTGGTGCAACGGCAAGCCCATACATGCCAGTCGGCGCTCCAACCTGGAGCACTGCCTGGTCGGCACCGGCTTCCCCTATCGGCGCGATAGCCGCCCTCCCCTGATGCGGCGCCTGATGACAATACTTCAGCACTGCCAGGACGTGCGCCGTAACGGCTCAGCGGCCCTGGACCTCTGCGATGTGGCTTGCGGCCGGCTCGATGCCTACTACGAGAGCGTTTCGCCCTGGGACTTTGCTGCCGGCATGTTGATCGCTCGGGAGGCCGGCGCCCGGGCAGGCCATCTCTACCCATGCCCCACAGGTATTCCCGAGGACTTGTACGGCGAAAACATCCTGGTCAGCACACCGGAAATCCATGCCGAACTCGCCGCCCTGCTACGCGCGGCCGACGATAATGAATCGATGCTCTACTGAGCAGGCGAGCAGGCCACGCACAGTCACATTGGCAGGCGCACTGATAGCCCTGGGCAATGCCCTGACTAGCGGGCCGCTATTGGCCACCAGGCAGCCAATCGGTCACAATAGCGCCAACACTTTTCAGGAGCGTTGCTATGTTTGTCGTGATTTTCGGTCGTCCCGGCTGTTCCTTCTGCGTACGTGCCCAGGCACTTGCCGAGCGGCTTGAGGCAGCCGGCGCCATCGAGGGCCATCGCTATGTCGATATCCTGGCAGAGGGTATCAGCAAGGCCGATATGGAGAAGACCATCGGCAAACCGGTGACTACCGTACCGCAGATATTCGTCGACCAGGCCCACCTGGGTGGCTTTACGGATTTCGACCAGTACGTACGCGATAACGATCTGCTGTCACGGGCAAGCGTCTCCTGATAGCCAACTCCCTCGGGGAGCACAGGCCGGTGCTCCCCCGCCCGCCGCCTTTCTCTCGTTAAGCTCGTTAAACGCCTCTCTCGTTGGGTGCCTTTCTCTCATATACGCCGAACGCCCGTTGAGCGTCCTTCTGCCGTTGAAAGCCGATCGCCATCAGAACCTATACTGTCGCCAGGCGTCCTGCGACAAGGCGCATCAGGAGACAAGGAACGGCAACGATGCAGCGGGAAGAGTTCTTGCAACAACTATGGCTCGACTACATCCACCAGCACACGGATGTGGGCGCCCTGCGCCTATGGCCCACCGACACACCGGCTGAGTACCTGGCGCTACTGACGCTGAATCAATCGCCCTTTGCGGCTGCCGACCTGTTGCCGACGCTCGGCCACCTGGGCTTTCGTCCCTCCCAGCGCTATGCCATGGCTGACCGAGGCCTGTTGGTAACCCTGATGGCGCCGCCCGATGACGGCCCGTGGCTGATACTGGCCGAACTGCAAATGGGCACCCTCTCGCGAGAGCCCAGGGCCCGCCTCACCGAGCTCGTCGCCAACACGCATCCGCAGGATGCCCGCGGCCAGAACCTGTTGACTCGTGGTCGCCCTTGGGCAATGCCCGACTGGGCGAGCTACAGGATGCTCTGCGACGCCCATCCGCTGGCCGGCTGGCTGTCAGTCATGGGGCCGAGCATGCACCATGCCGGCTTCGACTGCGAACGCATCGGGAGCGGTATCGATAGCCTGGATGAAGCGCTCGAGCAGACAGGACTAAAAGGTAGCGAAGAACGTCAATACGGCCTCTTCCCGGTCTCGCCCATGCTGGATTACCGCTTCTACCCCACCTGTTCGCGACGCATTGCCTTCGCCGATGGCGATGAGCACCGCATTCCCCAGGGCGGCCTGGCCCTGCTGCAGAAGCGCCTCAGCAACGACCATGAGCGTACCGTCGAGCTACTGCTGCCCCACCATACCCGTTGCGAGATCACCTGAGCCCCACGGTTATCCACAGAAACTGTGGATAACGCTGTGCAATCCCGTGGTGAAACGCCGTGATGAGCTGAAACCGGCGGGGTTGCCGTGAGCTGGTCACAATTTCATCAGCTATCGAGGGTGCCCGATGCGGCGCCCATGACCACGGCGCGAAAACGATGAAGCCCGGGCCTGCAGGCCCGGGCTTCATCGATATTCAGGTTTGTGCACTGGGTTATCGAAGTTTAGTCATCGAACGTCATTTCAGGCACATGCTCGGGCACCACCAGCTTGCCCGCTGTCTTTTCGACGATCTCCTCCACGCTCACGCCCGGCGCCCGCTCCTTGAGAATGAAGGTCCCATTCTCGATCTCCATATAGGCAAGGTCGGTCAGCACCCGGTTGATACAGCCTGCCCCGGTCAGTGGCAGGGTGCACTTCTCGAGCAATTTCGACTCACCGTGCTTCGACGCATGAGTCATGGTGCAGATGATGTTCTCGGCACCGGCCACCAGGTCCATGGCGCCGCCCATGCCCTTGATCAGTTTCCCGGGAACCATCCATGAGGCGATGTTGCCCTCCTGGTCCACCTCGAAGGCACCGAGAACGGTGAGGTCCACATGGCCGCCGCGGATCATCGCAAAGGACTCCGCGGACGAGAAGATCGCCGCCCCCGGACGCGCCGTCACTGTCTGCTTGCCGGCATTGATCATGTCCGGATCGACTTCTTCCTCGGTGGGAAAGCGCCCCATGCCCAGCAGACCGTTCTCGGACTGCAGCATGACATCGATACCGTCGGGAATGTAATTGGCGACCAGCGTGGGGATGCCGATCCCCAGGTTGACGTAAAACCCGTCCTGGAGTTCGCGTGCCACGCGCTGTGCCATCTGTTCGCGAGTCAGTGCCATCTTCTTGCCTCTTGTCGTTGTGAGCCGCGCCGGTCTCGCCGGAAAGCTCGAATCGAATCCATGGAAAGTCGCGGTTCAGTCGCGAACGGTGCGCTTCTCGATACGCTTCTCGAAAGAGCCCTGGATGATCCGGTCGACATAGATCCCGGGCGTATGGATCTGACTGGGCTCCAGCTCACCCGGCTCGACGATCTCTTCCACTTCGACCACGGTGATCTTGCCAGCGGTAGCGGCCATGGGGTTGAAGTTCTGCGCCGTATGGCGATAGACCACATTGCCGTAGCGGTCGGCCTTCCAGCCCTTGACGATAGCGAAGTCTCCGACGATGCCCTCTTCAAGGATGTAGTGGCGCCCATTGAACTCGCGCACCTCCTTGCCCTCACCGATCGGCGTGCCGTAGCCGGTCGCGGTATAGAAGGCCGGAATCCCGGCACCACCGGCGCGCATGCGCTCGGCAAGGGTGCCCTGGGGTGTCAACACGACCTCGATCTCGTCGTTGAGCATCTGCTGCTCGAACAGGGCATTCTCACCGACGTAGGAGGCATAGATCTTGCTGATCTGTCGATCTTCCAGCAGCAGGCCGAGGCCGAATCCATCGACGCCGCAATTATTGGAGACCACGGTCAGGTCCTTGACGCCCCGCCGCTTGATCTCGGCAATCAGGTTCTCGGGTATGCCGCACAGGCCGAAACCACCGGCAATCACGGTCATGCCGCTTTCGATGCCTTGCATTGCCTCTTCGTAGGAATATACGCGCTTGTCGAATCCGGCCATCGCGAAGCCTCGTCTTGTTGTGAAATGAAAGAGTGACGGTACCTGATCAGTGTTGACCCGGCGAATATATTTGTTAAGTTTGTTTTTTTTATCAATTAATCGGAATCATCAATAAATCAAACATGGCCATGACCATCAAGCAGCTTCGCGCCTTCCAAGCCGTCGCCCAGACCCTGAGCTTCACCCAGGCCTGTGAACGCCTCCATCTATCGCAGCCGGCGCTCAGCCTGGCCATCAAGGGGCTGGAGGAGACGCTGGGGGGAGCCCTGCTGATTCGCAGCACCCGCAGCGTTCGCCTGACCCCTGAAGGCGAGACCCTGCTGCCCATGGCCAAGCGGCTTCTCGCCGACTGGGACAACGCTGAAGAACTGCTGCGTCAGCGTTTCACGCTCCAACTGGGGCGCGTTGCCGTTGCCGCCATGCCGTCAATCGCCTGCAATCGCCTGCCTCATGCCCTACGCGTCTTTCGCGAGCAGTTTCCGCGAGTCAACGTGACGGTACACGATGTGATCAACGAACAGGTCATCGATATGGTGCGTCAACGGCAGGTCGAGCTCGGCGTCGCCTTCGAACCCGAAACCAGCGAGGGGATCGACTTCCTGCCGCTCTTCGACGACACCTTCGTTGCCGTTGTACCACCCGACTCTCCGCTGGCCGACGCTGGCTCGATCGACTGGAACGCCCTGCTCAGTCACGACTTCATCACCCTGCAGCGCCCCTCGATGGTGCGCATCCTGATGGAACAGGCGCTTGCAGTGCGCGGCACCGAACTACCCGTCGCCTTCGAAAGCCATCAGCTGGCGACGGTGGGCCGGATGGTTGCCAGCGGCTTGGGCGTGAGCGCCGTTCCAACGCTATGCCGGGAACAGATGCATGAACTGGGTGCGCGCTGCGTCCCACTGCACGATCCACAGATACGAAGAACGGTGGGCGTGGTCATTGGCGCAGGGCAAGAACTCTCCACCGCTGCCCGAGCGCTCTACGAGGTGCTGCGAAGAACCCTTCAATAACTCGGCCAATAAACTCGATCAATAGACCCAGGCAATAAACCCACCCGTAACGGCACGTAACGCTGGGCAGCCCATCCTTGATCCATTAGCATGAGCGGCTGTCATGCAAAAGACGCAAGGAGTGAGGCATGTCGACCCTGAAGGGGATCGTCAGCGTGCTGCTGCTTATTTTCAGCACCCTGTTTTGGGGAGTTCCCCTCGTGCTGCTGACCGCCCTCAAGCTGATCACGCCCGGGCGTCCGCTACGCCGACTCATCCTGAATGGGCTCAATGGCGTGGCGCTCAACTGGATCGGTTTCAATCTGTGGTGGATGCGCCACTGGCTGAAGCCCCAGGTAAGCATGAGCCTGCCGGAGGGTCTTGCCCGCGACCAGTGGTGGCTGGTGCTGTCCAATCACCGTAGCTGGACCGACATATTCATGCTGCTGATGGGACTGCATCGCCGTATACCCATGCCCCGCTTCTTCCTCAAGCAGCAACTGATCTGGGTTCCCATCGTGGGACTCGCCTGGTGGGCGCTGGAGTACCCGTTCATGCGTCGCTATACGAAGCAGCAGCTGGCGCGCAAACCCCAGCTTGCCCGCATCGATCGCGAAGCGACGGAGAGGATGTGTGAGCGCGCCCGCGAAATGCCGATCGCCATCTTCAACTTCGTTGAAGGCACGCGCTTTACGCCAGCCAAGCGCGACTTGCAGGATAGTCCCTTCCGGCATCTGCTGAAACCCAAGGCCGGCGGCATCGCCCAGGTTCTGAACCTGCTCGGCGACAGGCTCAGCGGCATCCTTGACTTCACCCTGCGTTACGAGAATCCCAAGCCGACCTTCTGGGGTTTCCTGTGCGGCCGTGAAGGGCCGATTTCGGTCGAGGCGCGCCGACTTGACGTGCCCGCCTGGATGCAGGAAGGCAGCTATTACGACGACCCGCACTACAAGGAGCGCTTCCACTCATGGCTGAATGCCCTGTGGCAGGAAAAGGACGAGGCGCTCGATTCGCGCTGATGATCGCCACGTTGCTGCTTTTGGCCGGCTGTGCCAGCGGTGGCGGCGGCGTTCAGCGCAGCAGTGATCCCGGCATCGGCGGTAGCTGGGTCACGGTACAGCGTGGCGACACCCTGGGCAGCATCGCAGCCCGGGCTGACGTGCCATTGGCTCGATTGCAGCGCTTCAATCCGGAGGCCAACCCTCATCGCCTGGCGGTAGGGCAGCGCCTGCTGGTCCCGACTCAACAGGAGCGAGCCCCATCCGGCGGCCCCTACCGCTATCAGGTGCGCCCCGGCGACACCTATTCCGGTATCGCGCGACGCTTCGCGACCACACCGGCTCGCATTCAGTCGGCCAACCCGGGGGTCGAACCCACGCGGCTGAGGGTCGGCCAGGTGATTCAGGTGCCCCTGAGAGGAGCCACCACCAGTACAGCGACTGCCTCCACGGGCGGCTCGCGAAGTGGCGCCAGTTCGAGTGGTGGCAGCGGTGCGGCGAGTGCAACGCCGCGTGCACCCGACACCAGCTCACTGCCTGGCACCGCCCGCAACTGGCCCTGGCCGCTTGACGATTATCGCGTTGTGCGCGCCTTTGGCAGCGATAGCCGCGGTACGCTGCAGCCGATGCTTCTCGCCACCGGCCGTGGTGCCAACGCCAAGGCCGTTGCCGATGGCGATGTGCGTTTCGCCGGCAGCATGCGCCAGCTCGGCCGGGTAGTCATCGTGCATCATGCTGACAACCTGCAGAGCGTCTATGCCCTGTGCGATTCGATCCTGGTTGACGATGGCGCTCGGGTCACCCGGGGGACGCCGTTGTGCGAAGTCGGTTACAGCAACACCACCGAGCGGCACGATCTGCTCTTCGACCTGCGCCTGGGTGGCAAGCCGATCGATCCGAGGCGAGTGCTACGCTGAGGCAATGATGCCCACCCAACCTGCGCCGTGCGACACGCTTCTCCGCTCGCCGCTATTGCAGCGCTTCCCCGCCGTGCTCGGCGAGCCGGCGGCGAGCGCCGCCCTGGCACGACTGGATGGCGAACTGACGTGGCAGCAACCACGCCTGCGGCTCTACGGCCGCGAACACCCGATTCCCCGCCGACAGCTGTGGATGGGAGATAGCAATGCGCATTACCGATACTCGGGTCACGATTTCCAGCCCGAGCCATGGCATCCCCTAGTCGACAGGATCCGTGACGCTGTTGTCGCACGCCTGGCCGCTGCCGGCATCGCCGCAACGTTCAACAGCGTACTGTTGAATCGCTATGAGGATGGCGCGGAGCGCATGGGCTGGCACAGCGACGACGAGCCAGAACTCGGACCTGATCCGCTGATAGCCGCCGTCAGCCTGGGCGCGGAACGCCCATTGCGCCTGCGCTGGCGCCAGGGTCCACGCGAAGCCTTCAATGTCTGGCTACCCCACGATAGCCTTCTGCTGATGGGGCCCGGGGTACAGCGGCAACTTCAGCACGCGCTATTGCCTCGACGGATCCCCGGGCTCAGGATCAGCCTTACCTTTCGCTGGATCAGGAATACATAAGCGAATCCTGATTTAATGGTCACTTGCCTTGCCTTGCCGCAGCAGACAGGTGACTTAATCCCGTAGTTAACGGTATAAACCGTCATCCACGGAAATACCCCGGCGCCACGAACGGCATCTTGCTTACCGTCATCGGCAGTCGCTTGCCACGCACCTCGGCAAATACGGTTGTGCCGATCTCTGCGTTCTCCAGGGTGACGTACCCCATGGCCACAGGCCGGCCAACGCTGGGGCCGAATCCCCCTGAGGTGACCACGCCGATTGCCTCGTCGTCACCGCTGAACAGTTCGGCCCCCTCACGTACCGGCGCACGCCCCTCGCCCAGCAAACCCACCCGCTTGCGCTGATGATCCTTCTTCTCGACCTGGTGCAGGATCAGGTCCGCGCCAGGGAAGCCGCCCTGTCGCTCGCCGCCACGTCGGCGCGGCTTTCCGATCGCCCAGATGAGCCCCGCCTCCAACGGGGTAGTCTCGGTGTCGATGTCGTGACCGTAAAGACAGAGTCCCGCCTCCAGACGCAGGGAATCCCTCGCACCGAGGCCAATCGCTTCTACCTCCTCTTCGGCGAGCAGGCGACGGGCCAGCGCCTCGGCCCGGTCCGCCGGCACCGATATCTCGAAGCCGTCCTCTCCGGTATAGCCGCTGCGACTGATCCAGACGGGAATGTCGTCGATCTCGAAACGGCCATGCTGCATGAAGACCATTTCACAGGCTGCTGGACACAGCCGCTTCATCACGCTTGGCGCCTGGGGCCCTTGAAGGGCCAGGAGCCCCCGGTCGAGCACCTCGACCTCATGCTCGGCGTCCAGCCCGGTCTCGAGCAGGGCGATATCCTGGTCCTTGCAGGCCGCATTAACCACGAGATAGAGATCGTCGCCGACATTCGCCACCATCAGGTCGTCGAGGATACCCCCCTCCTGTCCGGTGAACAGCGCATAGCGCTGCATACCTTCGGGCAATCCAACGATATCCGCACAGACAAGCGTCTCCAGCGACTCGGCCGGCCGAGGCCCACGCAGCAACACCTGCCCCATGTGCGAAACGTCAAACAGGCCACAGGCCGCCCGGGTATGCTCATGCTCCTTCTTGACGCCAAGCGGGTACTGCACCGGCATGTCATAGCCGGCGAAAGGAACCATCTTGCCCCCCAACTCCAGGTGCAGGCCATGCAGCGGCGTATGCTTGAGTTCGCTCATGCGGAATTCCTCGGGTAGTGATAGTGGTATGAAGCTACACCAGGTCAGCGCTGGCCGTGATCGAGATCCTCACCCGGCAGGACCTCCTTGCCGTCGAAATAATCCCGGGTCACCTTGAACACCACCGGCGAAAGCAGTGCCAGGGCAATCAGGTTGGGAATCGCCATCATGGCGTTGAAGGTATCAGCCATCAGCCAGATGAAGCCCAGCTGCGCCATCGCACCCAGGGGAATGGCCAGGACGAACAGCGTGCGGTAGAGCATGATCGACCGGGTGCCGAACAGGAACTGGAAGCACTTCTCGCCGTAGAAGGACCATCCCAGGATCGTAGTGAAGGCAAAGATCGCCAGCGCCACCGAGACGATCTGGTTGCCAAACCCGGGCAGGGCGGCATCGAAAGAGAGTGCCGTGAGCGAAGCGCCCTGCTCGCCCTCGATCCATACCGTGGACGTCAGGATCACCAGCGCCGTGATGGTGCAAACGATGATCGTATCGATGAAGGTGCCCAGCATGGCGATCAGCCCCTGACGCACCGGGTTCCTGGTCTTGGCCGCGGCATGGGCGATAGGTGCACTGCCCAGGCCTGCCTCGTTGGAAAAGATGCCACGCGCCACGCCAAAGCGGATCGCTGCCATTACGGCTGCACCGGCGAAACCGCCCGCTGCGGCATGAGGATTGAAGGCATAATAGAAGATCAGGCTGAAGGCCTCGCCGATCTGACCGGCATTGACGATCAGGACCAGCAAACCCGCGATGATATACAGGATGCCCATGATCGGCACCAGCTTACCCGCCACCTTGGCGATACGCTTGATACCGCCCAGAATGACCGCCCCGGCCAGCACCATGATCACCACGCCTGTCAGCCAGTGGGGGATATTGAAGGTGGAACTCAGCGCGTCGGCGACGGAGTTGGACTGTACGGTATTGCCGATCCCGAAGGCTGCCACGGCACCGAAGAAGGCGAAGGCGCCGCCCAACCATAGCCACTTCTTGCCCAGGCCATTCTTGATGTAGAACATCGGCCCGCCGACGTGATAGCCGAGACTGTCGGTTTCGCGAAAGCGCACGGCCAGCACCGCTTCAGCGAACTTGGTCGCCATGCCCACCAGGGCGGTGATCCACATCCAGAATATCGCCCCCGGCCCACCCAAGGCGATGGCGGTGGCCACCCCGGCAATGTTACCCGTGCCGATCGTGGCGGAAAGCGCCGTCATCAAGGCGTTGAAGGGCGAAATCTCACCCTCCTCTTCCACTCGTTTCTTCTCGCCGGGCGCCGGTCTGGCCTCGCGCCCCTGCCACATCAGCTTGAATCCGGTGCCCAACTTGCGAATCGGCAGAAACTTCAGGCCGAGTTGCAGATAGAGGCCGACGCCCAGCAGGAGAATGAGCATCAACGGGCCCCAGACCACGCTGTTGATGGCCGTGAATATCGCTGTCATGGTTTCCACGCACCTGTCCCTCTGTTATATGGATTTGTTGTTGGGCTGCCGATACGCTCGCCGTGTCCCGGTGCCAACGTTAATCTCGCGATGCACGGTCAACTTGAACGATCGCTAGCACAAACCGGCGTACCATAGCGGAATCCACCACAATTACGCCACCCACTCGAAAGGTTCTCTGAAAAAACGGGTCCATGGATGTAATTAGAGAGCAAGGATAACGTCTGTTTCGTATTGGAAACAATAGACCCACTACCGCTGACGCCGCCAGCGTGGTGGTCAGAACAGCGGCCAGAGCGATGGAGTCCTGGCATGGACGCAAGCCATACAGGCCTGGCTACAGACTAGTGAGCGCTGGCGGGACTGTCGAATATGCGATCTGCTGTCGCCGTGGATCGACTCTCAACAGAGCTCAGGGAAGCACGCAGGCACACTGGACGCCTGCTGTGGGGCTTGTCCCATCTGCAGCGGCAGGCCTGGGTTTCCGACGATTTGGCCATCCACAGGGACTCGCCAAACGGCGCCAATGGCGTTAGCATTCACTTGTTCAGAAACCTTTTTCGTATAGGAAAACCATCATGAGCACGATTCCCGCCAATCTCCGCTACAACGATAGCCATGAGTGGGTGCTGGACAATGGCGACGGCACCGTCACCATCGGCATCACCGATCATGCCCAGGAAGCCCTGGGCGACGTGGTCTTCGTGGAACTCCCCGATGTCGGACGCACCCTGGCGAAAGGCGATGAGTTTGGGGTGATCGAGTCGGTGAAGGCAGCCTCCGACCTCTATGCCCCGGTGGCCGGCGAGATCATCGAAGTCAACGAGACGCTCGAAGATGCGCCGGAAACGGTCAACGAGGCGCCCTACGAGGGCGGCTGGATCATGAAGGTGCGCATCGAGGACACCGCCAGCCTCGAAGACCTGCTCGACGCCGACGCCTATCAGGCCGTTGCCACCAAGGATTGATCTCCGACCGCTCTCGCCCGACCCCGTGGGCCGGGCTCATTCTCTACTATCGACAGGGTGCTCCATGGCTTTCGACAATCGCCGCCTGGCCGAACTGGCCGATCATGACGCCTTCATCCGACGCCACAACGGGCCAGGTACCGATGACGTCGACGCCATGCTGGCGTCGCTGGAAATGGAAAGCCTCGACGCCCTGATCACGCGCACGGTACCCGCGGACATTCGCCTGGGCCGCGAGCTGGATCTCGACCCGCCGCGCAGTGAAGCCGAGGCGCTGGACTACCTGAAGCGTCTGGCGCGCCAGAACAAGGTCTTCAAGACGTATATCGGCCAAGGCTACTACAACACCCATGTACCGGCCGTGATCCAGCGTAACGTGCTGGAAAATCCAGGCTGGTACACCGCCTACACCCCCTATCAACCGGAGATTGCCCAGGGCCGGCTCGAAGGATTGCTGAATTTCCAGCAGATGGTGATGGACCTCACCGGCATGGAGCTGGCCAACGCCTCTCTGCTGGACGAGGCCACAGCGGCGGCCGAAGCGATGGCGCTGTGTCAGCGCGCCAACAAGAAGTCGAAGAGCAACGCCTTCTTCGTCGCCGACGATGTGCTACCCCAGACCCTCGATGTGGTACGCACCCGCGCCCACTACTTCGGCTTCGAGTTGATCATCGGCCCCGCCGAAAGCCTTGCCGAACACGATGTCTTCGGCGCCCTGCTCCAATACCCGGGGCAGAGCGGCGAGATTCGCAACCTCGAGCCGCTGCTCGCGACGGCGCGCGAGAACAGCGTGATGACCTGCGTAGCCGCCGACATCATGAGCCTGGTGCTGCTCAAGGAGCCGGGCGCCCTGGGCGCCGATATCGTCGTGGGCAACAGCCAGCGTTTCGGCGTACCCATGGGCTTTGGCGGCCCTCATGCCGCCTTCTTTGCCACCACCGACAAGCTCAAGCGTTCGATCCCGGGACGCATCATCGGCGTCTCCAAGGACTCCCGTGGCAACACTGCCCTGCGCATGGCGATGCAGACCCGCGAACAGCATATCCGTCGCGAGAAGGCGACGTCCAACATCTGTACCGCCCAGGCCCTGCTGGCCAACATGGCAGGCTTCTATGCCGTCTATCACGGCGCCGAGGGCCTCACCACCATCGCTACACGCATACACCGCCTGACCACCATTCTCGCCGAGGGGGTGATCAGCAAGGGCGTGAAGCTGGCCCACGACAGCTGGTTCGACACGCTGCGCCTGACCGGCGTCGATGCCGGCAAGATCCATGGTCGGGCCATGACCCATGAGATCAACCTGCGCTATTACGACAATGGGGATATCGGCGTCAGTCTCGACGAGACCACGACGACCCACGATCTCGATACCCTCTTCGACGTGCTGGTCGACGAAGAACACGGGCTCTCGGTCACCGCACTGGATGAAGCCGTGGTCAACGCGGGCCGGAGCGGCATTCCGGCCGCCTGTCGCCGCGAGACGAGTTTCCTCGACCACCCGACCTTCCACCGCTACCGCAGCGAGACAGAGATGCTGCGCTACCTCAAGCGGCTGGAGAACAAGGACATATCGCTCACCCATGCGATGATCCCGCTGGGCTCCTGCACCATGAAGCTCAATGCCACCAGCGAGATGATCCCCGTCACCTGGCCGGAATTCGGCCAGATCCATCCGTTCGCTCCGCGCAACCAGGTGGCCGGCTATCAGCAGATGATCGATGAGCTGGCTGCCTTCCTCGTTGAAATCACCGGCTATGAGCACATCTCGATGCAGCCCAACTCCGGCGCCCAAGGCGAGTATGCCGGCTTGGTGGCCATCCGCCGCTACCAGCAGGCCGAGGGCCAGGGACATCGGAACATCTGCCTGATACCAAGCTCCGCCCACGGCACCAATCCCGCATCCGCGGCCATGGCACACATGAAAGTGGTCGTGGTCGAGTGCGACAGCGATGGCAACATCGACCTCGACGACCTCAGGGCCAAGGCCGAACAGCATGGCGACACCCTCTCGGCGATCATGCTTACCTACCCCTCCACGCACGGTGTATTCGAAGAAGGCGTGCGAGAGGCCTGCGCCATCGTTCATCAGCACGGCGGCCAGGTATACATCGACGGCGCCAACATGAACGCCCAGGTCGGCCTGTGCCGCCCCGGCGACTTCGGTGGCGACGTCTCGCACCTGAACCTGCACAAGACCTTCTGCATTCCCCACGGTGGCGGCGGCCCCGGCATGGGCCCCATCGGAGTCAAGGCACACCTGGCGCCCTACGTCTCCAACCATGTGGTCACCCCGATCGCTGGCGTCAATGCCGACTGCGGCGCCGTCTCGGCGGCGGCCTTCGGCAGCGCATCGATCCTGCCGATCTCATGGGCCTACATCAAGATGATGGGCGCCCGCGGCCTGCGCGAGGCCACCGAACTCGCCATCCTCAACGCCAACTATGTGGCCCGGCGGCTCGAGGCGCACTATCCGGTGCTTTACCGTGGCGTCAACGGCACCGTGGCCCATGAGTGCATCATCGATATCCGCACGATCAAGGCCTCCTCCGGCATCAGCGAAGAGGATATCGCCAAGCGCCTCATGGACTATGGCTTCCATGCCCCGACCATGTCCTTCCCGGTGCCCGGCACCCTGATGGTCGAACCCACCGAGTCGGAGTCCCGCTACGAGATCGATCGCTTCTGCGATGCCATGATCAGCATTCGCAAGGAGATCGCGGCAGTGGAACGCGGCGACTGGCCGGCGAATGACAATCCATTGATCCATGCGCCCCATACCATGGCCGACCTGATGGACGACGCCTGGGACCGCCCCTATGACAGGAAACTCGGTGCCTTCCCCTCCGAGGCGGTCAAGGCAGCCAAGGTATGGCCTGCGGTCAATCGCGTCGACAATGTCTTCGGGGACCGACAGCTGATCTGCTCCTGCCCGAGCATCGACGAATATCGTGACTGAGAGGCGTGTGCATGCCCTCACGCAATCGACCCGCCAATGGCGGGTCGATTGCTTTCAAGGGTAGGCGTTGTCGAATGTCAAATGGCCGGAGCCCCCTCAGCGAAACCGAAACGTTCACGTAGCCGCTGCTCACGGAACCCTTCGAGAAGGCGCTCATAGCGACGCGGAACCCGACTACTGGTGCGAGTGACCAGATGCAGCGATTCGTACTCCACCACCGGCAAGTCGAGCTCCTTGACCTGGCGCTGCCAGGGGGAGGTCTCGAGCACCAGACGCGAGACAACCGTGAAGCCGAGCCCACGTGCCACGGCATCCAGTACCATGGCCACTTCATTGGTGAAACCCTGCCGGCGAAACTGGCTCATGGAGCGGAATTCATCGGGAAAATTGCTGCGCAACAGCGCCCCGGCATGATTGACGCCATCGGAATAGTTGATGAAGCCGATGCCCATCAGCTCGGTGAGCGTGGTGCCGGCAAAGTCAGCGGGGACCACCAGGCAAAGTGGTTCTTGATGCCATAGCGAGCAGTCCAGTTCAGGATGCCGAACCGGCTCGGTGATAATGCCCAGGTCATGCCGCCCCGCCAGCACATCGGTGACGATCTCGTGACTGAAGGCGAAGCTGTAGCTGACCGTCAGGCCCGGACACATCTGCTGCTGACCCAGTATATAAGGGTACAGCATCAGCCCTACGCTTCCCGGCGAGCCAATGCGGCACTCACCCGTATCCAGGGCCTCGTCGTCCAGGGAATGGCGAAACTGCTCGTGCTCGGAGAACAGGCGCAGGCCATAGTCATAGGCGCGCCGTCCGGCCTCGGTCAGCGCGAAACGACGTCCATTGCGCTCCAGCAATGGTTTATCGAGGTAATCTTCCAGCTTGCGCACATGCTGGCTGACGCCGGGCTGGGTCATTTCCAGGCGCTGGGCGGTGCGTGTGAAGCTGCCGGTCTCGACCAGCATGATGAAGGTACGGAAATACTGGGCGTTGAACATGACGCATCACTTGCGGTTCGACCGAGGCCTGATACCGCCATTCTATCAGCACCGACGAAGCCGCGCAGCGCTGCGCCCCGAGCGAGCTCGTGGTAGCATTCCGGTCATGACTCGGCGAGCATTGGCCACGACACCGCAGCACCCGTCTCGCCCCAACCAGACCCAATTTCAGCCCCCTGCCCCTCCGGGACAGCGGGCCATACGACCTGACAAGGACCGTTCCATGCCCGACACGATCTCCAGCACCGTTTCACCCCTGGGCAGCCTGGAAGTGCTTTCCCAGCATGAAGTGAACCGACTGCGCGACACCTCCAAGGCCGGCCTGCACGACCTGCTGCGCCGTTGCGCCCTGGCGGTGCTCAGTTCCGGCAACATGACCGACGACAGCCTGGTGCTGATGGAGACCTATCACGACTTCGATATCGAAGTGATCCAGCAGGACCGGGGCATCCGGCTCAAGGTCACCAACGCCCCTGCCCAGGCCTTCGTCGACGGCAAGATGATCCGCGGTATCCGCGGGCACCTCTCCTCGGTGCTGCGCGACATCGTCTACGTCTACAACGAGATCCAGCATCATTCGCGCTTCGACCTCACCACGGCCGAAGGCACCACCAACGCCGTGTTTCACATTCTGCGCAAGGCCGGGACCATGAAACCCGGGCGGGATCCCGGCATCGTGGTGTGCTGGGGCGGGCACTCCATCGCCCGTGAAGAGTACGAGTACACCAAGGACGTTGGCTACCACCTGGGGCTGCGCGAACTCGATATCTGTACCGGCTGCGGCCCTGGCGCAATGAAGGGGCCAATGAAGGGGGCCAATCTGGCCCATGCCAAGCAGCGTATCCATGACGGGCGCTACCTGGGCATCTCCGAGCCAGGCATCATTGCCGCCGAAGCCCCCAACCCACTGGTCAACGAACTGGTGGTCATGCCTGACATCGAGAAGCGCCTGGAAGCTTTCATTCGCCTCGGCCACGGCATCGTTGTCTTCCCTGGCGGCGTGGGTACCGCGGAGGAGATCCTCTATCTGCTCGGCATCCTGCTCCATCCCGACAATGCCGACATGAAGATGCCGGTCATCTTCACAGGACCGGCCAGCGCCAAGGACTACTTCGCGCGCATCGACGAATTCCTGGTCTATACCCTGGGTGAGCAGGTCCGGGCCAAGTATCGCATCATCGTCGACGACCCCATCGAGGTGGCCCGTACCATGCGCAAGGGAATCGACGCGGTCACCGATTTCCGCCGCGAGCATCAAGACGCCTTTCACTACAACTGGCGCCTGACCGTTGCCCGTGACTTCCAGGAAACCTTTGAGCCGACGCACGAAGCCATGGGCAGCCTCGCCCTTCACCGGAACCAACCGGTCCATGAACTGGCCGCTAACCTGCGTCGCGCGTTCTCCGGCATCGTCGCCGGCAACGTCAAGGAGAACGGCATTCGCGCCATCGAGGCGAAAGGCCCCTTCTCCCTGCACGCAGAACCGGAACTGATGCGGCGGCTTGACGCACTGCTGGGCTCCTTTGTTACACAGGGCCGCATGAAGCTACCGGGTCGCGAGTATGTGCCCTGCTATCAGCTGGTGTAGCGTCAAGAAGGACCAAGAACGGCAACACCGCCGTGGTAGGAAAAAACAGCTGTAGGAGCGCTCGGTTCGGCGTTCCGACTCCGCATCGCGACTGGCGCCGATAGGCGCCCGGCGGAGGCTGCCGGCGCTGGCGGTAATCGCCAGCATTGGTGACACCGCCGGGAGGCCTTCGGCCTCCAGTCGTGAGCTAAAGCTTCCTCCAACAACGGTGTGGCACCGTCGGTGGAAAGAAACGTTGTTGGAGCGCTCGGTTCGGCGTTCCGACTCCGCATCGCGACTGGCGCCGTCAGGCGCCTCGGCGGAGGCCACCAACGCTGTCAGAAACTGCCAGCCCCCAGCGGAGTCATTGCTGTCTACGACGCCTACCTGGCTGCCACCGGGCGCCACCACAGCCACAGGACATGCAGCAGCAGCCCAGCCGTGGTGGCGTGAGCGATAAACAGCTGCCAGCTGATCCAGTCAGTCATCAGGGTGTGCCAGGCGCCCATCAGCCCCAGGCCTGCGAGCAGCGAGGCGCCAAACCGCTTGAGCAACATCGGCAGGCGATGGCGCTCGCTCGCTTCCAGCATGCGCCAGTGCACCGCCGCGACGGCCGCAACGGCGAGCAGTGCGAGGGTGATCATGGTCAGGCGGTTGTCGTGCCCTCCCGCCAGGTAGCGCGGTATGGTGGAGAGCATAAGCAGCAGCAGGCCCAGCATGATGCTCAACCGCTCCGCTGTCGGCGTGGCGTTCATCAGGCCACCTTCAACTGCTGGGCATCGATCCACTCTTCCACCCAAGGGATCGCCGCATCATCGGCCATGAAGGTTTCCATGGCATCAACCTCCAGCCGATCCCCCAGGCGAGTGGCTCCCAGCCCCTGCAGCATGTCGTCCAACTGGCGCCCGGCGCCGCAGAAGGTGTCCCCGTAGGAGCTGTCGCCCAGCGCAATCACGCCGTAACGCAGATCCGAAAGCGCGGGACTCTGCTCATCGAGGCCACGGGCGAAGGGCACGAAGTTGCCGGGGAAGTCACCGCTACCGGTGGTGGATACGCAGAACAGCGCAAGATCGGTGGGGGAATCGGTCAAGTCAGACACGGTCGGCTGTTCGAGGATATCTACCTCGTAGCCGGCCGACTCGAATAGCGGCTTGACCTGTTCGGCGACATCGAGCGCGCCACCATACATGGTTCCAACAAGGATCTTCAGCATTGGCATGTCGAGGGTATACCTGAGTATTTTGGTCGGATATTAACATGGCGATGGACGGCATGCAGCCCGGGGAATGTCCGAGTATAATGCTCGGACTTTATGTCAAGGAGGCGACATGCTGCAGACCTTCGAAGCCTGGATCACACCGATCATGATCGGTGGGCTGGTACTTTTCATGAGCTTCATCATCTGGGACCTGGCCAAGAAATCCCAGGCCGGAAAATTCGGCACCATCATGCTTTTCGTTGTGCTGGGCGCCGGCATTCTCGGTTATCTACTGAAAGTCGTCATTACCTGGCTGATCGAACGCGGCGGCGGTGTCTGAAAAAGTCGAGGGCCGACGATGCCGCCCACCAGCGGGTGGCATCGTCTCGCCAATTTTTGCCTTGTCTGACCTTCGCTCGCCGACTTTTCTGGCAATGCCGGGCACCTCAGCTGGGCAGCGGCCCCTCGAAGCACTCGACCTGGCTCTTCAGCTTCTGACCAGGTCGGAAGGTCACCACACGCCGAGCCGAAATGGGGATCTCCTCGCCGGTCTTGGGGTTTCGCCCCGGACGTTCCCGCTTGTCTCGCAGGTCGAAGTTACCGAAACCGGACAGCTTGACCTGTTCGTTTTCACGCAGGCAGGCCCGAATTTCCTCGAAGAAAGCCTCCACCATCGACTTGGCTTCCCGCTTGGTCAGCCCCAACTCGGCATGAAGGTGTTCGGCCAGTTCCGCCTTGGTCAACGCTCCCATGTCTACTCCTTCAGAGTGGCGGTCCAGCCCGCCGCCGGTTTTACAGCATCGTCTGCGTCCGATAGCCTGGCGGAGTTCCCCTTCCGATGACGACCGAAAATGTCATCCGCGCAGTTCGGCTCCCAGGTGCTGATGCGATTCGGCGACAATGGCATCGACCAACTGATTGATTTCCTCGTCATTCAGCGTGCGCGAAGGATGCTGCCAGGTCAAGCCCAAGGCAACGCTCTTGTACCCTTCTGTAACGCCCTTGCCCTGATAGACATCGAAAAGTCGCAGCTCCTCGAGCCACTGGCCGGCCTTTTTCCGCACACAGTCGAGCAGCGACTGTACCGCTTGATCCTCCTCGACCATGAACGCCAGGTCTCGCCGCACTTCCGGGTAGCGGGAAAGCGGCACGAAGGACGGGAGTACGCCATGAGTCAGGGCATCCTGCCTGACCTCGAAGAGAAGCGCATCGGCCTTGATGCCCAATGCGGCCTTGACCCCTGGATGCAAGGCACCGATCCAGCCGACTGCCTCCCCGCGATAGAGGATGCGCGCGCTCTGCCCCGGATGTAGCGAGGGGTGCTCACCGGGCTCGAAGCGCCAGGCATCCGCCTCCCCGCCCATGGCAATCAGGCTTTCCAGGTCACCCTTGATGTCGAAAAAATCCACCTTGTCACGACCACCAGTCCAGCCTTCCGGCTCGCGGGAACCGCAGGCCAGCGCGCCAATCATTGGCGTCTGCTGAAGATCGTCCAGATCCCCACGGAACACCAGGCCCGCCTCGAACAAGCGCACACGGTTCTGCTGTCGATTCAGGTTATGTTCCAGCGCTCGGACCAGCCCCGGGAATAGGCTCGCCCGCATGACCGAGAGATCGCTGGAGATGGGGTTGGCCAACCGGGGCGATACCGCATCGGGCAACAACGCCTGCTGAAGGTCAGGAGCGACAAAGCTGTAGGTCACCGCTTCCTGATAACCCCGCGCCACCATCTGCCGACGCAGGCGCCACAGTGGCGTTCGCGCCTCATGGTCCGGGCGCAGCGCAAGCCGTGCGGAAGGACGACGTACCGGAAGCTGGTTGTAGCCGTGAATCCGCGCAATTTCCTCGATCAAGTCCTCTTCGATGGAAATATCGAAACGCCAACTTGGCACCCTCGCCTTCCAACCGGAGGCGGTGGTATCGACCACCATACCCAGCCGCTGAAGTATCTCGGTCACCTCCTCGCCCGGCAGCTGCTTGACCAGCGCCTGCTCGAGGCGTGCAGCGCGCAGCGTCACTTCACGTTCGGCGGGCAGCTGCGCCTGGCTCGTCGCGTCGACCAGCGGGCCCGGCTCACCCCCGGTGATCTGCAGCAGCAGGGCCGTGGCCCGCTCGATGGCGTCCTCCGTCAATTGGGGGTCAACGCCTCGCTCGAAGCGATGCGACGCATCGGTATGCAGGCCATAGGCGCGCGCCTGGCCCGCCACGGCCAGCGGCGAGAAGTAGGCAGCCTCAAGGAAGATATCCTGTGTCGCCGCACTGACGCCCGAGTCCTCCCCCCCCATCACCCCGGCAATGGCCAGCGGGCCGCGCTCATCGGCGATCACCAGCGTCGATGCACTCAAGGTGATCTCCTGCCCATCGAGCAGTACCAGTCGCTCGCCTTCTCGGGCCAGGCGCACGACCACGCCGTCATGCAGGTTGGCACGGTCGAAGGCATGCAGGGGCTGGCCCAGCTCGAGCATCACGTAGTTGGTGATGTCGACCACCGGGTCGATGGAACGTACGCCACTGCGGCGAAGCCGCTCGACCATCCAAAGCGGCGTTGCGGCCGCCACGTCGACGCCCTTGATCAGGCGCCCGATATAGCGCGGGCAACGCTCCACGTCTTCGACACGAACCGGAAAGGTCTCGTCATGCGTCGCCAGCACAGGCGTCACGTCCGGCGATATCACCGGCAGCCGGTTGAGTACGCCGACCTCCCGGGCCAGCCCCTTGAGGCTCAGGCAGTCACCGCGATTGGGTGTCAGGTCCACTTCGATGGTGTTGTCGTCGAGGCCCATCCAGGCACGGAAGTCCTCCCCCGCCGGCGCCTCCAGCGGCAGCTCGAGAATACCCGGCGAAGTCTCCTCCTCCAGGCCCAGCTCCGAGGCGGAGCAGATCATGCCGCAGGACGCCACGCCGCGAAGCTTGGCCTTACGGATATTGAAGTCGCCGGGCAGCACGGCACCGACGCGGGCGAAGGGCACCTTCTGGCCGACTACCACATTCGCTGCGCCGCAGACCACCTGAACCGGCTCCCCACTGCCATCGATGACCTGGCAGACATTGAGCTTGTCGGCATCAGGATGCGGCGCCTTGCCCACCACCTCGGCGATGACCACGCCACTGAAGAGCGCCGCCACCGGCTCGATGGCATCCACTTCAAGCCCGGCCATGGTGATCTGGTCGGCCAGCGCCTGAGCGCCCAGCTGCGGCGAGACCCACTCACGCAGCCACTGTTCGGAAAATTTCATAACTAATCCCGTGTTCTGCCGAAGTTCATGTAACAGTTCATGTAACGCCGCCCGATCAGGCGAACTGGCGCAGGAAGCGCAGATCGTTGTCGAAGAACAGCCGCAGGTCATTGACACCGTAGCGCAGCATCGCCAGGCGCTCGGCGCCCATGCCGAAGGCGAAGCCCTTGTACCGCTCCGAGTCGATGCCCGAATGGCGGAACACTTCCGGATGCACCATGCCGCACCCCATCACCTCCAGCCAGCCGCTCTGGGAGCAGACGCGACAGCCCTCACCGCTGCACATCACGCACTGGATATCGACCTCGGCGGAAGGTTCGGTGAAGGGAAAATAGGAAGGACGGAAGCGCACCGAGAGATCATCCCGCTCGAAGAAGGCCTGCAGGAAGTCCTCGATGGTGCCCTTGAGATCGGCAAAACTCACATCCTCGTCGACCAACAGTCCTTCCACCTGGTGGAACATGGGCGTGTGCGTCAGGTCGGAGTCGCTACGATAGACCCGCCCCGGGCAGACGATGCGAATCGGTGGCGCCTGCTCCTTCATGGTGCGCACCTGAACCGGCGACGTATGCGTACGCAGCAGCCGGGTGGCATCGAAATAGAAGGTATCGGCCATGCCCCGCGCAGGATGGTGAGCGGGAATATTGAGCGCTTCGAAGTTGTGGTAGTCGTCCTCGATTTCCGGCCCCACGGCAACGTCATAGCCGATCCGGGTGAAGAGCCCTTCGATGCGCTCCAGGGTGAGCGTCACGGGATGCAGGCCACCGCTGGGCTGGCCACGGCCGGGCAGCGTCACGTCGATGCGCTCTGCGGCCAGCTGAGCCTCCAGTGCCGCCCTGGACAAGGCCTGCCGACGCTCGTCGAGCTCCTGGGCCAGCGCCTGCTTGGCCTGGTTGATACGTTCGCCTGCCGCGGGACGCTCGTCGGCCGGCAGCTTGCCCAGCCCCTTGAGCTGAGCGGTAATCTCGCCTTTCTTGCCGAGATAGCGCACGCGCAGCTCATCGAGCGCCACGATGTTGTCGGCGGCCTGGATGGCTTGACGGGCCTCGGTGACCAGTGTGGGTAGATGGTCCATCCGTTGAGCTCCGAAATCGTTGATCTTGACTGAAAAAACGTCGAGTTTCGATCGACAAAAAAACAGGGGAAGAGCGGCTGCTCTTCCCCTGCGACGGTCTGGCGTTGAAGGAGACCGGCCAACGCCGGCCCGACGCCATCGGTCGGAATCGCTTACTGGGCAGCCTTGGCCTTCTCGACGATGGCAGCAAAGGCGGCCTTCTCGTGAACAGCCAGATCGGCCAGCACCTTGCGGTCGATCTCGATACCGGCCTTCTTCAGGCCACCGACGAAACGGCTATAGGACATGCCGTGCTGACGGGCGCCGGCGTTGATACGCTGGATCCACAGGGCACGGAACTGACGCTTGCGGTTGCGACGGTCACGATAGGCATACTGGCCTGCCTTGATGACAGCCTGCTTGGCCACGCGAAAAACGCGTGAACGGGCGCCATAGTAGCCCTTGGCCAGCTTCAATACTTTCTTGTGACGACGACGAGCGACGACACCACGCTTGACACGAGTCATAGCTTTCTCCTGACGTTAAAAAAGAACAAGCAGAGGCTTACAGGTTCGGCAGCATGCGCTGAACGAGGGCCTTGTCGGCGTCGTGGATAAGCTTCGTACCACGCAGGTGACGCTTACGCTTGGTCGACTTCTTGGTCAGGATGTGGCTACGGTACGACTGCTTGTGCTTGAAGCCATTGGCAGTCTTCTTGAAGCGCTTGGCAGCGCCACTGTTGGTCTTGATCTTCGGCATGAGGAAATTCTCCGCTCGAGTTTTTTAGATAATCCGTGGCCTATGGTCGGCTTTGACGCCGACCATCCGTTTGACTGGCCGTCGGATCACTTCTTCTTGGGGGCAATGATCATGATCATCTGGCGCCCTTCCATCTTGGGGAAGGCCTCCACGGTCCCGATCTCCTCGAGATCCGCAGCGATCCGTTCCATCAGCTTGCGGCCGATGTCCTGGTGCGCCATTTCACGGCCGCGAAAACGCAGCGTGACCTTGCCCTTGTCGCCACCTTCGAGGAAACGAGTCAGGTTTTTCAGCTTGACCTGATAATCGCCCTCGTCGGTGCCAGGCCGGAATTTCACTTCCTTGACCTGTATCTGCTTCGTCTTCTTCTTCTGAGCGGCCTTCTGCTTCTTCTGCTCAAAGACGAATTTGCCGTAATCCATGATCTTGCAGACGATGGGGTCGGCATTGGAAATCTGGACGAGGTCCAAACCGGCCGCTTCGGCTCGCTCCAGTGCTTCACTGGTGGGCACGACGCCCAGCTGCTCGCCGTCGCTGTCGATCAGGCGTACCTGATCCTCGGTAATACGCTCGTTCATTGGGGGGCGCTTGTCCTGAGGACGTCCGCGCTGGCTGCTTCGCTTGATCGTTCCGTCTCCGTTCCGGTAATTGACAGTGTCGTTACCAACCTTCGGCCCGAACACGTTCGATAAATTCATCGACGGTCTGGACTCCGAGGTTTTCGCCGGTGCGGGTGCGCACGGCAACCGAGTCGGCTTCGACTTCCTTATCCCCTACCACAAGGAGATAGGGAACTTTCTGCAACGTATGCTCGCGGATTTTAAAGCCGATCTTCTCGTTCCTCAAGTCCGCCTTGACGCGAAGACCGATTTTCTGCAAGCGACGCTCCAATTGTACCGCATAGTCGCGCTGCGCATCGGTAATTGTCATCACGACCACCTGTTCCGGCGCCAGCCAGAGCGGCATGGCTCCGGCATAGTGCTCGATCAGGATGCCGATGAAGCGCTCGAAGGAGCCGAGAATGGCTCGATGCAACATGACCGGCGTCTTGCGCTCACCGTCTTCATCGACGAACTGGGCGCTCAAACGACCGGGCAGATTGAAATCCAACTGCAGTGTACCGCATTGCCAGACACGATTCAGGCAATCGCGCAGGGCGAATTCGATCTTGGGTCCATAGAACGCACCTTCACCCGGCTGTAGCTCCCACTCAAGACCCGTGGCATCGAGTGCCGCCTCCAGCCCTTGCTCGGCCCGGTCCCACAGCCCCGCCTCGCCCATGAAGCCCTCGGGGCGAGTCGACAGCTTGAGCTCCACGTCGTCGAAGCCCAGCTCCTTGTACACCTTGAGCGTCAGGGCGATGAAGTCTTCCGCTTCGGCCTGAATCTGCTTCTCGGTGCAGAAGATATGCGCATCGTCCTGGGTGAAACCGCGCACTCGCATCAGGCCGTGCAGCGAACCGGACGGCTCATTACGGTGGCAGCTGCCGAATTCGGCCAGGCGCAGGGGAAGATCGCGGTAGCTCTTCAGCCCCTGATTGAACACCTGAACGTGGCAGGGGCAGTTCATCGGCTTCACCGCGTATTCGCGCTTCTCCGACTCGGTGGTGAACATCAGGTCGCTGTAATGCCCCCAGTGACCGGACTTCTTCCACAGTGACAGATCGACCACCTGCGGGGTGCGAATCTCCTGATAGCCATGCTCGACCTGGATCCGGCGCATGTATTGTTCGAGCGCCTGATAGAGGGTCCAGCCGTTAGGGTGCCAGAACACCATGCCCGGCGCCTCTTCCTGCAAATGGAAGAGGTTCATGCGCTTGGCCAGCTTGCGGTGATCGCGCTTCTCGGCCTCCTCGAGGCGCTGGAGATAGGCCTTAAGCTGCTTCTTGTCACCCCAGGCCGTACCGTACACCCGCGTCAGCATCGGGTTGCTGGCATCGCCACGCCAGTAGGCACCGGCCAACTTGGTCAGTTTGAACGCCTTCAGGTGCCGGGTGTTGGGCACGTGAGGCCCCCGGCACATATCGATATATTCCTTGTGCTGATAGAGACGAATCGTCTCACCCTCGGGAATCTCGCGGACGATCTCCTGCTTGTAGGGTTCTTCGCGATGCAGAAAGGTCAACATCGCCTGGTCGCGGTCCACGTATTCGCGGACCACGTCATACTCCTCGTCGATCAGCGCCTTCATGCGCGTCTCGATCGCGGCCAGATCGTCCGGGGTGATGGAAACACCGAAGTCGATATCGTAGTAGAAGCCGTCGTCGATCACCGGCCCGATTGCCATCTTCGCCTCGGGATAGAGCTGCTTGACCGCATGGCCAATCAGGTGGGCGCAGGAATGGCGAATGACCTCGAGGCCCTCCGGATCCCGGGCGGTGATGATAGCCACTTCGGCGTCATGATCGATGACGTCGGCAGCGTCCACCAGCGCGCCATCGATCTTGCCGGCAACACAGGCCTTGGCCAGGCCCGGCCCGATCGATTCGGCCAACTGCATCACGGAAAGAGGTTCGTCGAAGGTTCTCTGGCTGCCATCCGGCAGGGTCACGATGGGCATTGAAGCGTCCTTGTGCGCAGTGGTGATCCATACCAGGGATCACGTGCCGCAGTGAGTGGCGTAGTTCAAACTAGGTCAAAATGGTTCAAAACAGCGCGTGACAGTCACGACAGCCGACAAGACTACCAGATGCCCCCCTTCTCACGCCACGCCTCCCAGCCGGCACAAGACAGAACAGGGACACAGAACGCAACAGGGGCACCCGAAGGTGCCCCTGTGTACTGCAATGACCTTGGTTCAGGCCACGGGTCCGATCAAGCGATCAGTCCCAGTTGACGATTTCCACGCGACGGTTCTGCGCGCGACCTTCGTCAGTCTCGTTGGTGGCGACCGGACGTGACTCGCCATGACCGACGGTAGTCATGCGGTTGGCAGCAATCCCGCGAGAGACGAGGAAGTCCCTGACGGACTCAGCACGACGCTGGGACAGGCCCTGATTGTACTCGGCAGAACCGACGTGGTCGGTGTGTCCCTCGATGCGGACACGCATCCCGGGATTCTCACGCAGAGTGTTAGCCACCTGGTCGAGCTCGCGGTGTGCACCCGGACGAATATCGGCAGAGTCGAAGGCGAAGGTGACTTCGCTATCCAGCACTACCGGTTCGAACTCGGGCGCAGGTGCCGGGGCAGGCTCCGGCATCGGCTCAGGTGCGGGCTGGGCAACCGGTTCCGGTGTACGGTCCGCACACAGCAGCGCACCGATGGCAGAACCGGCAACTGCGCCAGTAGCCGCGCCGGTATCCTCATCGGAGCTGCCGCTGGTGGCATACCCGATGCTGCCGCCGATCAGGCCGCCCGCAATACCGCAGACTACGGGTTGCTGATACCAGGGGCGTTCTGAAGATGCGGATGCACCTCCACCCTGAGTGCTAGCACAGCCTGAAAGGCCGATCACGAGAGCAGAACCTAACAGCAAGCCAGTCGTAGATTTTTTCATTACAAGACTCCTTCTTGATTCATCTTCGGGCAATCCATTGTCGAGGACCCGAAATATCCGGGAATTCTGGGACCCGGTTGTTCCTAGTGTAGGCTGTATTCAGCCTCTCTCAAAGCATAACCTAATTCAACTGTCGAAGTATTAGGTGGGCTCAGTGTCAAACGCACATAGAGGCAATACAAGCGTGCCGAAACACGCAAAGCGTTTCAATGGGAAATTTTTGTATTATTTTTGTACAGTAGCCTCATGTTCAAGGATTTTCACCGTCAGTGCAGGCTTTCGGGCCAGCCCCGGCGAAACGCGAGCACTTCGGCCGCCGCCTGCAGCACGGGCTGGCGCAACTCCGCCTCCACCTGCAGACGTTCGCGGTCTTCCCGCATTCTATCGCGGGGCGCGAGTGCCTTGCGTGCCGAGTGGGTGTGCAAGTGCTGGGTCCGGGCATACACCTCGCCAAAGGGACGAAAGGCCGGCCGTTCCATCAGTTGGGGGTCGAGTATCTCCAGCAACACTTTGCAGCGCCAGGCGCCTTCGGTGACATCCACCTGCTCCTGCAACAGGGAGGAGGCGACAATCTCGAGGTTTTCGAGGCAGTTATTGTGGGCGCGTTGAAGCTCATCCCTCTGCACCGCCTGCCGACGCTTGACCTCACGCCAGAGAGTGAAGGCGTATGCGCCCATACCGGCAATGATGGCCACGCCCAGCGCAAGCAGGATCAGGGCAGTCGTTGTCGTCATGGCGTCTTCCAGCCTGTGGTTGTGAATTGGCTCGAATTGTACCTCAGGTGGGGCCAATCGACACGCTCACGGCAGAAGATGGGCAACCAGGGACAGATCACTGCAGGCCACAAAAGGCCCGTTCACCAAACTGTCACCGGTGTTGTAGCGCAATGCCCGCCCCGACTCGAGGCTTAGCACAGCACCGCCAGCCCCCTCGAGGACACCCTGTCCCGCGGCGGTGTCCCACTCACAGGTAGGACCGAACCGCGGGTAGACGTCGGCGCTGCCTTCAGCAATCCGGCAAAACTTCACCGAACTGCCGCATCGCTGCAATTGCGCATCGGGAAAGCCAGCCACCAGACGCCGGGTTTCATCGTCGAGATGGCTACGACTGGCGACGATTCGCAGCGGCGTACCGATGCGAACCGCCAAGGGCTCGCGCACATCTTCCCTCCACCGCCAGGCACCCAGGCCCGAACCGCCGGCCCAGGTCAATCCGGCAGCCGGGGCGTGCACCATGCCGAGTAGCACAGCCCCATCCCGGACAAGCGCCACATTGACGGTGAAGTCGTCATAGCCATCGACATAGTCACGCGTACCGTCCAGAGGGTCGACCAGCCAGTAGCTCAGCCACTGGCTGCGATCCAGCCAAGGGGGCGCTACCCGCTCCTCGGAAAGCACCGGCAGGCCGATCAGCTGAGGCAGGCCTTCTTCAAGGCGGCGCTGAGCGGCGCGATCCGCCTCGGTGACAGGGCTCCCATCGAGCTTGTACTGGACATCTCGACTCGCCTTGCGGATGGCAAGGATATCTCGCCCCGCCGCTTCGCAGAGACAGCGAAGCGCTTCCAGACTCGGCAGTTCAACCGGTGCCTTGCCGACAGACATGGCCACCCCCTCTCGCATGCATGGCTAACGATGCAATCTGCAACCAGCTTCCCCTACGCTGAAGCCAAGCATCCACCAAAGTATAATAGAGTGCCAGGCAGGCTGTTGCACCCAGGAGCGACGATGGTTCGACCGAGTCGGCCGCACATGCAGGAACACGGTCCCGGCACGAGCAACTCCATGCCTGCATGTGGTGGCACGCCGGATCACATCATCCAGAGGCTCGCATAGTGGTCAAGGAGCAGCGCCCCGAACACCCCGAGGATATAGCGAATCGAGAACCAGAAAGCGGCCAGGGGGGCCTGTGGATCTTGGCCACGCCACACCTTCCAGTTCCAGTACATGAACCGAAGATTGAGCGCCATGACCCCGATGAGATAGACCGCACCACTCATGCCGATGACGAATGGCATCATCGTTACGGCAACGGTCAGCCAGCCATAAAGCCAAACCTGCAAGCGTGTGAACGCCTCGCCATGGGTGACCGGCAGCATGGGTACACCGGCACGGGCATATTCATCGCGCTTGTGTATCGCCAAGGCCCAGAAGTGAGGCGGCGTCCAGGCGAACACGATAAGCATCAGCAGCAGTGGCTCCGGGCCCAATTGCCCGGTAACTGCCGTCCACCCAAGCAACGGTGGCGCCGCTCCGGCAACGCCACCGATGACGATGTTCTGCGGTGTGGCCCGCTTGAGGAAGGCGGTATAGATCAGCGCGTAGCCGATCAGCGAGCCGAGAGTCAGCCAGGCCGTCAAGGCATTGACCTGCCACAGCAGCAATAGAATGCCCGCCACGGAGAGCAACGAGGCCCAGCCCAGCGCCAGTGCCGTGGGCATACGCCGACTCGCCAACGGACGACGCGATGTCCGCAGCATCATGGCATCCAGCCGCCGATCGACCACATGGTTGAACGCAGCCGCCCCACCCGCCGCCAGACCGATCCCCGAGAGCCCGAACACCACCGTAGCCAGCGGGGGTAATACCGGCGTCGCCAGAGCCATACCGACCAGCGCACAGGCCAGCATGACGACGACGACTCGCGGCTTGCACAGCGTGAGCAGATCCTGCCAGGTCCAGTCGGTAGCGCCCTGGGTATTGAAGGGCGCCATCAGAGCGCGCTTCAGTCCCGCTCGCTTCATTACCGCATTAGACATGCGCCCACTCCTTGTCCTGTCGTATTGTATTCACGTCCCCCACGGGCTCTCGCCAATGCCACACCGCCAGCGCCAGACACAGCACCAACGCCACTGCACCGGCCGTATGCAGCAATGCCAGCCAGAGCGGCAGCCACATCAGCACATTGGCAACGCCTAAACCCAGCTGCAGGACGTATATCCCTACCAACCCACCCAGCCAAGGCCTGAGTCGCGCCTCACGCCAGTAGCGCGCGGCCAATGCCAACAGGGTCAGTCCAAGCAGCAGCGCGCCAATGCGATGGCCCTGCTGTATGGCCATTCGGGCATCCGCGTGCAACTGCCCGTGGAGATAGTTCGGGCCTACCGTCTGGGTCAGATGAAAACCTTCGCTCCAGTCCATCTCCGGCCACCACTGACCGTTGCAGGTCGGGAACCCCTGACAGGCGATACCGGCATAGTTACTGGAAACCCAGCCGCCCAGGGCCAGCTGCAACAGCAGCAGCAGAATGGCCAGCCCCCAGAGCGGTGTTAGCCGCCGTCGCGGGCGTTCGCCCGTGTCGCCGGACGCAAACCGTCGCAGACGCAGGTGGAGCCAGACAAACAGCAGCAGTACGGCCAACCCTCCCAGCAAATGCATCGTCACCACCTGGGGCCACAGCTTCAGCGTGACGGTGAACGCACCGAAAGCCCCCTGCAGCAGAATCACCACAAGCAGTGCCAGGCTCACACCCCAGGGGTAGCCCTGGTATTTTCGCAAACCGGCTCCCGCCACCAGCAGTGCGATCACCAACAGGCCCAGGCCGGAGGCGATATAGCGATGAATCATCTCCACCCAGGCCTTGAAGCTTTCCAGCGGCGCATCCGGAGAGTGGGCCATGGCACGCTCGGCATCGGGAACCACCAGGCGCCCATAACAGCCGGGCCAATCCGGGCACCCCAGCCCCGCATCCACCAGGCGCGTCCACACCCCCACCAGGATCACAGTACTGGTGAAGAGGATGCCCAGCAGGCTCAGGGTGAGCAACAAGCCCACCCGAGACGCATTATCCCGGCCCCGCAGCGAAACGCCGTGCATTGTTTCGTTCCTCATCGATGTTGCTTGCCACTTGTTCATGCTTACGGCGAGCGCGCGAGACGACGACTCAGCGACTGCCAACCTCGAGCTCCGGTGCCGCTCGCTTGTCAGGATTCATGCGTAACAGATGAGTGACATCATCCAGTACGTCACGAGGCTCCACTTCGCTGGTGTAGGTCAGCACGGCGTGACCCTGAGGGTCGAGCAGCCAGACACGGCCCGGCGACTGCCACTCGGGCACCTGCTCCCACTGACCCAGAGACTCGCCCGGCAGCGCCGGCCCAGCGCCACCGATGCGCAAGCGGCTGACCCTGGGCGCTTCGCGACCCAGGGCGCGATGCAGGCGCCACCACTGATCGGCGTGGGCTTCACAGTTGCTGCTGCAGTCGAACGCGAGTATCCAGTCTCCCGCCTCCAGGGCCTGCCGAGGCTCGACAATCGGCCAGTGGTCGAAGGTCGGCACCTCGGGCGCCAGCTCACCATGGGCGGTACGCTGATCGGGAATGCCGATTCGCCACTCCACCATGACCCAGGCAGTTATCACAGGTATGGCAAAGATTGCGATCAATGCCAGCAGCTTGAAGCGCTGGCGACGCGCCCTCACGGCATCCTGCTCGTCAATGTGTTGCTCAACCGGCTTTTCTTGCACGTCTCTACCTTTTGCTGAGAGCTCTCTACGAGCCCTAGTGTACCGATTTCTACGATTACCGTTCTTGCGGACCTTTCGCAGGGCGCTCCTGCGAAGCACGACGATCCCTGAATAGCCGACGCCCACCGACGATCATCATGGCCAGGGCCGCGAGTGCCAGCCCCCACCACTGTACCGCGTAACCCACATGGCGCTCGGGCGGCATCACGCTGGGCTCCCACCATGGCTCGAGAAGACCGCCGCCCTCCTCCAGGTGCAGCCAGCCATCATGAGCAAATCCAGGCGACAGCCTCCAGGCGGCGAGATCGATCTGCTGCAGTCGCTGCTCTTCGCGGTTCGGGCCATAAAGTGGACCCGAATCACCAGCTTGCTGCCAGCGCCCTCTTAGCGTCACTTCCCCCTGTGGCGTTTCCACTTCAGGTGTCTCACGTATCGGACCTGTGGCCATGAAGCCGCGCTGTACCAGCCACAGCTGACCATCCACGGTGCGCAGTGGGGTCAAGGCTGCCACACCCAGCTGACCGTTGAGTGTACGATTATCGAGAAACAGGGTGTCGTCTTCCAGATATTCGCCGCGCAGTGTCAGTCGCGTTCCCTCCGGAGGAGCCATTGCGGGCGCTTCCAGCGTTGGTGCTGCGTCGAGCCTGGCGAGATAGTCGCGCTTGTCGTCGGCCCTCTCCCACTGCCATAGTCCGAGGGCCAGACCGAGTGTCACCAGCAGCGACCAGATCACGTACCATAGGCCCAGTCGCCAGCCGGGAAGATGCGCCCCCGGCACCCTTTCCCCGCTTCCCCCCTGACCCTTGATGGAGTAACTCATGCTGCTGAAGACCCTGATCGCCGTTGTATTCCTGGCCATGGTGACCAGCCTGGCAGCCGGCGTCGGCTTTCTGCTGCGCGACGACAGCCAGTCCCGCCGTCTGCTGGTTTCACTGAAGATCCGCGTGACCCTGGCCGCAGTACTGATTGCACTGCTGTTCTACGGATTCTATTTCGGCGAGCTGGCCGCCGCCTGAATCCCCGGCCTCTCATATCGATCTCCCGCTCAGCCCGGATGGACTGGGCGAGAGATTTCGAATCATCGAGACCTGCGCGGCGGCACCCTTCAGGTTCAGAATACGTAGACAAAGAGGAACAGGCCCACCCAGACCACATCCACGAAGTGCCAGTACCAGCAGGCCGCCTCGAAGCCAAAGTGCTCTTCGGGCGAAAAGTGGCGCCGAATAATCCTCGCCAGCATGACGATGAGGATCAAGGTACCCAGGATGACGTGCACCCCATGGAAACCGGTAAGGATGAAGAAGGTGGCGCCATAGATGCCCGCCTCGAGGGTAATGCCGTAATGCGCATAGGCCTCATAATATTCGACACCCTGGATCACGATGAAGCAGAGGCCCAGCAGCACCGTGCCGGCCAGCCAGTTGCGGCAGATCTTGCGATGCCCTTCCTTTAGCGCCTCGTGCGCCACGGTCAGAGTGATGCTGGAAGAAATCAGAATCAGCGTGTTGACCAACGGCAGGTGCCACGGGCTGAAGACCTGTGCTGGCCCGGAAATCGATGCATCGGGCGGGCTGAGCAGCGGCCAATGGGCCGTGAACTCAGGCCACAACAGCGCCGTGGGCCCCTTCGTTCCCTCGCCTCCCAGCCATGGAATGGCAAACATCCGCACGTAGAACAATGCGCCGAAGAAGGCCGCAAAGAACATCACTTCGGAAAAGATGAACCAACCCATGCCCCAGCGGAAGGAGCGATCCATCTGGGCGTCATAGAGCCCGCTGCGGGACTCCACTATGACATCGCGGAACCAGAGCGCCATCACGGCCACCACACCCGCCAGCCCCAGCAGCATGATAATGGTGCCACGACCATGCACCAGCATCATGCCGGTACCAATCATCATCATGCCCAGTGCCAGGGAGCCAAGCGCCGGCCACTTGCTGGTTGCAGGTACGTAATAGCTGCCACTCATGCCTCATCTCCTTCAATGGTCTTTGCAGCGGCCTGAAGCGGCGCTTGTTTGCCGTCAACGGGGTATAGCGTATAGACCAGGGTGACGGTATTGATCTCGGGGGGTAGATCGCGATCCAGCTGGAAGACCAGCGGCAGTTCGAGCCGCTCACCGGCCTCCAACCGCTGCTCCTCGAAACAGAAACAGCTGGCCTTGCGCACATGCCGCGTAGCGGTCGATGGCGAGACGCTGGGCACCGCACGCCCCCAGCTCTCGGCACCGCTTTGATTGTTGAAGGTGAAGTTCACCTCGGATGTCTGACCCGGGTGAATGCGCACCTGACGGGTCTCCACATCCAGGCGCCACGGCAAGCCGGAACCGTTGCGAGTAATGAACTGCACGGTGACCATTCGCGACTCATCCATGTTGTCATGGACCAATGCCTGGGCGTTGGTGTCCACCTTGCCGTTGATACCCGTGACGCGGCAAAACACGTCGTACAGGGGCACCAGGGCAAAGGCGAAAGCGAACATACCGACCAAGGCCGCCACACTGCGCCATACCGTGCGCCTCACCCCCGCGCCCTGAGTGTCCATCTCGTTGTCACTCATGCTTCGCTCCTCCTGTCACATGCCGGCACGCCGGCTCAGTGAGCCGGGCGCTGGTAGTTCGGCGGTGTTTCGAAGGTATGCAGCGGAGCCGGGCTCGGCACGCTCCATTCAAGGTCGTCGGCGTAGTCGCCCCAGGCTGCTGCCGGCGCTTTCTTCCCGCCCCTCACGCACAGGATCACTACGGCTACAAACAGCAGCTGGGAGAAACCGAACAGGAAGGCACCAAGGCTCGACACCATGTTGAAGTCGGCGAACTGCAGGGCGTAGTCGGGAATCCGGCGCGGCATACCGGCAAGACCCGAGAAATGCATCGGGAAGAAGGTTAGGTTGACCCCGATGACAGACAGCCAGAAGTGCCACTGTGACAGGCGCTCATGGGGATAGTGGCCAGTCCACTTAGGCAGCCAGAAGTAGACCCCCGCCATGATCGCGAAGATCGCCCCCGGCACCAGCACATAGTGGAAGTGCGCCACGACGAAGTAGGTATCGTGATACTGGAAATCGGCCGGTGCGATGGCAAGCATCAGTCCAGAGAAGCCACCGATGGTGAACAGCACCACGAAGGCCAGGGCAAACAGCATCGGCGGTTCAAAACTGATCGAACCCTGGAACAGGGTGGCGATCCAGTTGAACACCTTCACCCCGGTGGGCACGGCGATCAGCATGGTGGCATACATGAAGAACAGCTGCCCCACCAGCGGCATACCGACCGCGAACATGTGGTGCCCCCAGACCATGAACGACAGCAAGGCGATGGCGGCGGTGGCATAGACCATCGAGGCGTAGCCGAACAGGCGCTTGCGGGCAAAGGCAGGGATGATCGCCGACACGATCCCGAAAGCCGGCAGGATCATGATATACACCTCGGGATGCCCGAAGAACCAGAACAGGTGCTGGAACAGGACCGGATCACCCCCGCCCGCGGCATTGAAGAAGCTGGTGCCGAAGTTGATGTCCATCAGCATCATGGTGACCACCCCGGCGAGCACCGGCATCACCGCGATCAGCAGGAAGCCGGTGATCAACCAGGTCCACACGAACAGCGGCATGTCCATCATGCGCATGCCCGGTGCACGCATATTGAGAATGGTGGCGACGATGTTGATGGCGCCCAGGATCGAACTGATACCGGCAATGTGCAGGGCCAGAATGAAGAACGTGGTCGAGGGCGGAGCATAGGTGGTGGAAAGCGGCGCGTAGAAGGTCCAGCCGAAGTTGGGCCCTCCTCCCGGCATGAACAGCGTCGACAACAGCAGGCCGAAGGCAACCGGCAACAGCCAGAAGCTGAAGTTATTGAGGCGCGGCAAGGCCATGTCCGGCGCCCCGATCTGCAGCGGAATCATCCAGTTGGCCAGCCCGGTAAAGGCCGGCATGACCGCCGCGAAGACCATGATCAGGCCATGCATCGTCGTCATCTGGTTGAAGAATTCCGGATTGACGAACTGCAGGCCGGGCTGGAAGAGCTCCAGGCGCACCACCAGGGCGAAGATACCCCCGATGAAGAACATGACCAGCGAGAAGATCAGGTAGAGCGAGCCGATCTCCTTGTGGTTGGTGGTCAGTAGCCAGCGCATGAGGCCCTTGGGGGGCGCTTCATGGGCGTGTCCATGCCCAGCTTCCGCGGCGGTGCTGCTCTGCTCGAGGGTAGGCTGAGGAGGTACCTTAGGGGCCATCGGAAATCTCCAGATTCATTGTCTTGTTATGTCGAGGCGCAGGGTGGCCACGGCAAAAGCGCCGTGGCCGTGATCAGCGTTCCAGCTGCTCGGCAATGTCTGCAGGCTGCACCGCATCGCCGGTGTCGTTGCCCCAGGCGTTGCGGGTATAGGTGATCACCGCGGCAAGCTCGACAGGATTGAGCGTGGTACGGAACGACGGCATGGCAGTACCGGAGACACCATTGATGATGGTGTCCTTGTGCCAGTCGATATCGGAGAGAAGTTGCTCGTTGCCGGCCAGAGCCGGGAATGCCGGCGGAGAGCCCTGACCTTCCGGCTGGTGGCAAGAGGCGCAGATGCTGCCGTAGACGCCCTCGCCACGCTCCATGAGTTCGTCCAACTCCCACTCGCGGTCGACGCCAAGCGCTTCCTCGGCGGCCATTTCCTTCCGCTCAGCCAGCCATGTCTCGAATTCGTCCTCTTCCATGGCGTGAACCACGATGGGCATGAAGGCGTGATCGACGCCACACAGCTCGGCACACTGGCCGCGATAGATACCCGGCTCGTTGATGTTGACCCAGTTCTCGCTGATGAAGCCGGGAATGGTGTCCTGTTTCACGGCGAGATCCGGCACCCACCAGGCGTGAATGACGTCATCGGAGGTAAACAGGAAGCGAACCTTGCGGTTGATCGGCAGGACCAGAGGCTCGTCGACCTCCAGCAGATAGTTTATGCCGCGATCCTCGTCTCCGCGTATCTGAGCTCGCGGTGTCGCCATGCTCGAGTTGAAGGCGACGTCTTCACCGAGATATTCATAGCGCCAACGCCATTGCTGGCCGGTGACCATGACATCCAGTTCGGCATCAGAAGGGTCGTAGATCTTCTGCAGCGTCGCCGTGGCGGGAATGGCCATGCCGACCAGGATCAGCAGCGGGACTGCGGTCCAGATCACTTCCACGGTGGTGTTCTCGTGGAAATTGGCCGCCTTAGCGCCCTTGGAGTGGCGATGGCGAATCAGGGAGTAGAACATAACCCCGAACACGACCACTCCGATGACCACGCAGATCCAGAATATGACCATGTGCAGATTGTAGATTTCTCTACTGAGGTCTGTTACCCCCACCGGCATGTTCCAGCCACTGGCCAGAGCTGCCTGGCTCGAGCCGACAAGGGACAAGCCCCCTGCCAACCATACGAGCAGAGTGCGCATCGACGCCTCCCGATGTTTGTAGTTGTCGTAGCAATGGCAACCCCGAATGTCAGGGACGGGGGTCCTCACGCAAGCGCAAGAACATTAGCCGCTTCTGCAAAGATTATATGGAGACGGGACCCGAAAGTCACTGCTCCTGATCCCTCATTCTGTCTAACGCACCAGTCAACGCAGCACGCCATGACCGCGTTCGGCTCAACCCGCCGCCCAGATCGCCACCAGGGCAATCAAGCCCACAAACAGCAGCGCCATGACGATACCGACGAGGATAAAGGCCATCGGGTTACCCTCCTCGAAATCCTCACGCCGCCGTGCATCCTTCTGGACTCCCAGAAAAGCCGCCAACACTGACTTTATCACTCGCCACATGCGTGATCCTCACGACCATTCCGGATGACCATAGCATGCCACAGCAGGCCCGGGCTCGGATAACCACTTCCTCGAATTCCATCACAAAGTAGCATAATGCGACGCAGCAAAATCACCACCACACGCCACGCCCTGGGCTACACTTCAAGTATTGGAAAAGCCTCGATTACCATCCGCCCCAGGAGATCGTCATGACCAGCAAGAAGCCCGACCCCAGTGCCAACTCCCCGTTCGAGGCAACCCGGCCCATCATGGAGTGGTGGACCCAGCAATGGATGCAGGGCGCGACACCCATGACCCGCATGCAACTGGCCTGGATGGAGAACCTGTCGGAGATCATGCAACAGGAAGCCCGCTTCCTCTCGGCGCTTGCCGAGTCGAGCCAGCGCATCGCCAAATGCTATGCGACCCATCAGGGCGACCCCGCGAAAATGAACGAGTGCTACCAGGAGCTGGCCAAGGAGGTGGCGGAACAGCACATGGAGCGAATGAAGAACGTCGCCAGCCTGTCACACGACTTCCGGACCCGGATATGGGAAGAGCTCTAACAGTCGGCTACGCCTAGCCCAGCCCGAACGCCCTGACCAGTAGTGGCAGGAGGAAGGCCGTCAACAGGCCGGTCAAGGCCATGGCAAGCCCCGAGAAGGCTCCCGCTACCGCCCCGATTCTGGCAAATGCGTGGGCGGTACCGAAACCATGGGCTGCCAAGCCTAGCGTGAACCCCTGCACGCCGGGGTCGCTAACTCCCATCACCCGGAACAGCAGCGGCCCCAATGCACAGCCGATCGAACCCGTCAGCAAGACCAGCCCCGCTGCAAGTGAGGGAATGCCCCCGACCTGCTCGGCAATACCCATGGCTATCGGCGACGTCACCGAGCGAGGTGCCAAGCTCAGAATGGTTTCGATCTGTGCCCCCGACACCATGGCGACAGCGATCGTCGAACCCACTGCGGTCAATATCCCCACCAGGCAGGCCAGCAACAGTGGCCAAAGCAGGCGGCGAATACGCTCGCGGTGGTCATATAGCGGAATGGCCAGCGACACGGTGGCGGGCCCCAGCAGAAAATGGATGAACTGCGCCCCCTCGAAGTAAGTGGCGTAATCCATATCCACCAGCAGCAAGAAACCGACCAGCATGGCGATGGACAGGGTCACCGGATGTACCAGGGGCGTACCGCCCAGAGCCCGATTGATACGCACCGACACCATGAACGCCAGCAGCGTCGCCAGCAGCGACAGCAGCGGATTACCAGACAGGTAAACCCATAGCTGATCCAGCGCTACGACGCTCATTCTGCCTTACCGCGCCAGCGGCGCTGCAACTGATCCAGCACCCATGCGGTCACCGCCAGCGTCAACGCCGTCGACAGAATCAGCGTCAACACGATGGGCAATAGATCCATGCGGGGGTGCGGACGGAATCTTGGACTACATCGAGGGTAGTTCATGTATTCGTATGAAGATCGCATAAGGGCAGTGGAGCTCTACCTCAAGTACGGCAAGAGCGCGTCAGCAGTGGTTCGTGA
>NZ_QPII01000023.1 GCF_003336675.1 Billgrantia montanilacus
ATAGTGGGCATCAGGGGGCATAATCTAGGTCCCAGGCTGTAGCGCCTCAGGCTTTGTGGATGCTCACCCTGATGCCAAGGCCTGCTGGTAGCTAATCAACAAGCCCGGAGAGACACAAGGCCTTGTCTGAAAAGTCGGCGAGCGAAGGCCAGACAAGGCAAAAATCGGGGAAAAGGCGGAGTTTACGTGGTGTAAATGAGTACTTTGAGCCGATTTTTAACGCCGTATGGCCGAGCGCAGCCAGTTTTCGGACAGAGCCTAGCGTTCCCGGCGAGCTCTTGCGTTCCTGCCCAGGTCACTAAAGGCGGTCTCCAGCTCGCTGACACTGGCAACTCCCCGTATCACGTCGGTGCGCTCCCCCCGTCCGTCGAACAGTACGATGGTGACATGGTCGACCATTTGCTCACCGGCGAATCGCCTTCCCTGTGACGTGTTGATGTTCACCTCGCGCCAGGCCGGTGGTTGTTCGATATTGGCCAGCGCCTGCTTGGCGTTGTCGCGCAGCCGGCGACAGTCGGGGCAGCCATGGTCGAAGACCTGCACCGCCACCGGCTCGCCGTTGCCGATCACGCTCAGGTCGGCTAGCGCGCGTGCCTGGCGCTCCTCGAGGATCAGCCAGGTCACCGGTACGGCGAGGATCGCCAGGGCGATCAGGAGGCCGCGCACCAGGCGGCGGGGGCTGAACCGCCGTGGGGCGCGGGCATGGGGCTTGCGTGCGGAGGCTGTCGGCTTTTGACGCTTGCTCCTGCTCTTCGCCATGCGGGGTACCTCTTGAAAGAAAGGAGGTTCGCAATCCGTCTCTACGTCGCGGGAACGCTCAGGTCCGAGCCGCTAAACGCTTGCCCAGGGCCCGCATGAACTCGCTCCCTGCCGCAAGCTGTTCGCTCTCGATGTACTCGTCGGGCTGGTGGGCCTGGGCGATGCTGCCGGGACCGCAGATCACGGTGGGCAGCCCCACGCGCTGGAACTGACCGGCCTCGGTGGCGTAGGCCACCGCGCCGCTGGGCCGCTCGCCGAGGAGTTCGCGGCACAGGGCGAGTACCTCGGCGTTGTTGTCGTCGGCCAGCGCCGGCACCGTGACGTTGAGCGCCTCGGTGACGATGCTTGTCTCGGCAGCCCTGGCCTGCATTTCGGCCTCGAGCTCGGCGGCGTAGGCGTTCACGCGGCCGATCAGGTCTTCGAAGCGGTCCTGGGGCAGGTGGCGAATTTCCCACTCGAAGGTACATTCGCGGGCCATGATGTTGATGGCGGTGCCGCCGGCGATCTTGCCCACGTGCAGGCTGGAGTGGGCGACGTTGAAGGCCTCGTCGATGCGCCCCTCGGCGCGCAGTTCGGTCATCACGTCCTGGATCCTGGTGACCAGCCGTGCGGCCACATGGATCGCCGAGACGCCCTGGTCGACTTGGCTGGAGTGCGAGGCGCGGCCGGTCACCGTGGTGCGCAGGTTGGTGGCGCCCTTGTGGGCCACCACTGGCTGCATCAAGGTCGGCTCGCCGACGATCACCGCCGTGGGGCGGGGGTGATCGGCCATCAGCCGTTCGATCATGCGCGGTGCGCCGATGCAGCCGACCTCCTCGTCATAGGAGAAGGCCAGGTAGATCGGCGTCGCGAGGTCCTGCCGTACCCAGTTCGGCACCTCCGCCAAGGCACAGGCGATGAAACCCTTCATGTCGCAGGTGCCGCGTCCATAGAGGCGACCATCACCCTTGTCGACGAGTTGGAACGGGTCGGTAGACCACGGTTGACCGTCCACCGGCACCACGTCGGTATGTCCCGACAACACCACACCGCCTTCCACCGCCGGACCGAGGCGCGCCAGCAGGTTGGCCTTGCTGCCGTCATCGTTGGCGATCCGCCAGTGCTCGACATCGTGTTGCGTCAGATACTCTTCAACGAAGCGGATCAGCTCGAGATTGGAATCCCGCGAAACGGTGGCAAAGCCCACCAAGCGTTCGAGCAGTTCAGCCGCTGTCATGATGCTCTCCTGTCCTTGTGTTGCCGTTAGCGTACCACGCTCGCGATAAGTGGGCAGGCATACGGTGTGGGGCATGTGTCGATCGTTTTCATATCCCGAGCGACTCCAGGAAATTCATTCCAATAAACTATTGAATTGTAAGTCTGCCATTGAAAATAGCTATTGAGCGGTTGTCGAAAATCAAATCCCGTACTGGCCGGCAAAGCTGTTATACCTATTCCTACATTAAGGAAAGGCAAAGAACCCGCCTCGCTGACCGTCATGGAGCGATGGTTTTACATCGAGGCTGTAGCCATTAAAGCAGCAGTGTTACGTGGAGAGCGATATGGATCAGAAATTAGGCAGCACCGGGGGCAAGTGCCCTGTCATGCATGGGTCGCGTACCAGTCAGGGGGACACGGGAAAATCGACACATGACTGGTGGCCCAACCAGCTGAACCTGAACATCCTTCATCAGCACTCCCCGAAATCCAATCCATTGGGCGTGGATTTCAACTATGGCGTCGCCTTCGAGCAGCTCGATCTGGCCGCGGTGAAAAAAGACCTCGAGGCCCTGATGACCGACTCCCAGGAGTGGTGGCCGGCCGACTACGGGCACTATGGTCCCTTCTTCATCCGCATGGCGTGGCATAGCGCAGGAACGTACCGTGTGGGGGACGGCCGGGGCGGTGCCGGCACCGGCTCGCAGCGTTTTGCGCCAATCAACAGCTGGCCCGACAACGGCAACCTGGACAAGGCGCGTCGCCTGCTGTGGCCGATCAAGCAGAAGTACGGTAACAAGCTCTCCTGGGCCGACCTCTATATCCTCACGGGGAATGTCGCCCTGGAATCCATGGGCTTCAAGACCTTTGGCTTCGCCGGTGGTCGCGAGGACATCTATCAGCCGGAAGAGGACATCTACTGGGGGGCCGAGGAGGAGTGGCTCGCCACGAGTGACAAGGCCAACAGTCGTTACAGTGGTGAACGGGATCTCGAAAACCCGCTGGCCGCAGTGCAGATGGGCCTGATCTATGTGAATCCGGAAGGCCCGGATGGCAACCCGGATCCGCTGGCGTCGGCCAGGGACATTCGCGATACCTTCGCGCGCATGGCCATGAACGACTATGAGACGGTAGCCCTGACCGCCGGTGGCCACACCTTCGGCAAGACCCACGGCGCCGGTGATCCGGCCAATGTGGGGGCCGAACCGGAAGCCGCACCGATCGAGGAGATGGGCTTCGGCTGGAAGAACAGCTACAAGAGCGGCAAGGGCCGCGATGCCATTACCAGTGGCCTTGAGGGAGCCTGGACGCCGACACCCACCAAGTGGGACATGAGCTATTTCGACGTGCTGTTCGGCTATGAGTGGGAACTGACCAGGAGCCCGGCCGGTGCTCAGCAGTGGCAGCCGAAGGGCCTGGCCGAGAAGGACATGGCACCGGATGCCGAAGATGCCTCCCGGCGCGTGCCGATCATGATGTCCACCGCGGACATGGCCATGCGCGAAGACCCGGAGTACCGCAAGATCTCCGAGCACTTCCACAAGAATCCGGAAGAGTTCGCCGATGCCTTCGCCCGTGCCTGGTTCAAGCTGACCCACCGCGACATGGGTCCGAAGTCACGCTATCTCGGCCCGGAAGTGCCGGCGGAGGATCTGATCTGGCAGGACCCGGTCCCCGCTGTCGATCATGAGCTGATCAATGCACAGGACATTGCCAGCCTCAAGGGCAAGATTCTTGGCTCCGGTCTCTCCGCTGCCGAGCTGGTGTACACCGCCTGGTCATCGGCTGCCACCTTCCGCGGTTCCGACATGCGTGGTGGGGCCAACGGCGCGCGTATCCGCCTTGCACCGCAGAAGGATTGGGAGGCCAACCAGCCCGAGCAGCTGGCCAAGGTATTGAAGACGCTGGAGCGCATTCAGGGCGACTTCAATGCAAGCCAGTCCGGCAAGCGGGTCTCGCTGGCCGATCTGATAGTGCTGGGCGGCTGTGCTGCCATCGAGAAGGCAGCAAAAGATGCCGGCCACACTATCGAAGTGCCGTTCTCGCCGGGGCGCACCGATGCCAGCGATGAGCAGACCGACGCGGAGTCCTTCGAATGGTTGCGCCCCGAGGCCGACGGCTTCCGTAACTATCGCCGGGCGCGGTTCACCGTCTCCGACGAGGAGATGCTGGTCGATAAGGCCCAGTTGCTGGGGCTTTCTGCACCTGAAATGACCGTGCTGGTGGGGGGCATGCGCGTGCTGGGTGCCAACTACGGCAAGTCGCGTTGCGGCGTGTTCACCAGCAGCCCCGGTACGCTCACCAACGACTTCTTCGTCAATGTGGTCGACATGAACACGCAGTGGCAGCCCGCCTCAGTGGATGCCGACGTGTTCGAAGGCCGCGACCGCAGGAGCGGCGAGTTGAAGTGGACCGGAACGCGGGTAGACCTGATCTTCGGCTCCAACTCACAGCTACGGGCCATTGCTGAGATCTATGCACAGGACGATGCCAAGGAGAAATTCGTCAAGGACTTCGTGGCGGCATGGGACAAGGTAATGAACGCGGACCGCTTCGACCTGGCTTGATCGTGGTCGAACGACAGGTGACAGAGGCGCCCCGGCAACGGGGCGCTTTTTTTCGCAAGCAGGAACCACCAAGGAAGTTACCGACATGGGCTACGCTGAAGGTGAATCCTTGAGCAGCTAGGGGAGATGGATATGCTGAATAAGCTCGGAATAGCCTTGTACTTTCTCTGTTGGGCAGCGGCCATCGTTGTGATTTTCGCTCTGGTGGCGGGCTTGTCCTACCTGATCGCTATCGAACAGCAGCCATTCAGCTGGGATATTGTTTCAGGCAGCATGTTCTTTATCATACTTGCTGGCATTTTCTGGGTCTGTGCCCAGGTAGCAAAGCACTGCCTGACGGATAGAAGTGCGGCGCCACCGGACAGGCATCCATCGCCATGATGCGAGCGTCAGGGCCTGGAGGCCGATAGATAGAACAAAGGCCGAGTGAAGTGTCACTCGGCCTTTGTCATTTTGGAACCAGTAGAATGCTGCCGGTAGAGCAGCCCCTGTCACGGGATCGACCACGGCGGGCTGAAGCAGCTCGACGCCGTACTGGGCAACCACCTCGATGAGGCCCTGTCGGCATTGACCGTCATGGTGGCGTGCCGATCATCCGCTCCAGCTCACGGTTGAAAGCCTCCGGCCTGGCCATGTGCAGGAAGTGGTCGGTGTCTTCCAGGATAACGGCGTCGAACTCGGGCAGGAGCAGCCGGTTGGCTTCGATGTCGGTCGGCCACAGGTCGGCGTTGATAGCCATCACGGGTATCGTCAGCTCCCTGAAATGCCGTGCCGCTTCACCATCGGCATGCCGCGCTAGCATATCTTCCATGGCGCTGATGGCCACCTCCGGCGGAGCGGCCGCCATGTCACGCATGACCCAGTCGCGGAGCATGGGGTCGGTGCTCTCGATGAACATCGATGCAACGAACTGGCGTGCGGCCGGTGCAAAGTCTTGTTGGAGCGGTTCCAGCATCCCGTCGCGCTGCTCCTGGCTGATCTCCGAGGCCACATTGTGGAAGGTGTCGACGCCCACGATCCCGATGATGCGCTCCGGCATCAGGCGTGCCGCTTCCACGCTGACCGGCCCGCCCATGGAGTGTCCGATGAGGATCGCCTGCTCCACTTCCAGGTCGTCCAGTACCGCCTTCACGTCCTCCCCGAAGGCCGGCGTAGTGAAGGACTCACGCCCCAGTCCAGAGTGGCCGTGCCCGGCAAGGTCGAGCGTCACCACTCTATGAGTCTGCGAAAAGTACGGTAGCTGCCCGCGCCAGTACCGCCCGTCGCAGCTCCAGCCATGAATGAAGACGAGCGTCGGTTCGCCGCTGCCCTGCACCTCGTAGGCAATCGGTACTCCGTCCGCCGACTCGGCCATCCGCGGCCAGTTGACTTCGTCTGCCAGCGCCGGGCTGGCAAGCGCCAACAGCAGCACCAGGCCCAGGCCCAGGTAACGCATGCCGTGCAATGCAAATCCCCTCATGACGCCTCCCTTGAGTTTTACCTGACTCATCCAGCATAGCCGAGCCAGCCGCGTCGTTTCGCGGAACTTGCGATCTGCTACCCCCGATCGAAAACAGGCCGCCGATCATGGATCGGCGGCCTGGGATGTGGCGTCATCGTGGCCCCCGGCGGGGGCAAAGGCTTACTTGGCCTTGGGAGTGGCTTCCTTGACGGCCTTGGTGGCGGTCTCGGTAGTCTCTTTGGCGCTTTCCTTGGCCTGCTCGACGCTGCTTTCGGTCAGCTTCTGGCTTTCCTGAGCGAATTCCTGCTGCAGGGTCACTACCTTCTCGGCATCGCCCTTCAGGCGCTCAGTCAGGTCCTGGACCACCTGCTGCTGGCCTTCCAGATAGCTCTTCAGGCCTTCGGCGTCCTTGACCTCTGTCAGACTGCGCAGCTGCGTCAGGTTGATGTCGGCATAGGCTTTGGTGGCCTCAAGCTGGGTATTGATCAGCTTTTCGGTGAAGTCGACGGAGAGGGCGGCGAAGGCGCGAGCCGGGGCGAAGAAAACGGACTCGAGCTGGGCGGTGTCAAATTGCTTGGCGTCGAATGCGAATGCGTTGGTCATGATGAGAACCTCCGGGGTTCTGAATGCGATGGAACGGGAAATTTCCGTTCTGCTGCAGTGCACAATAACAGGAATTTTTGTGCAGTGCAACATCGACCGAGGATGGCGCCCCACCCTACAAGGCGTTTGCTGCTGGACCCCTCATCGCGCTGGTTTCAAGGTATGGTGGTGTCAGCACGAAGACGCACCGAGCCGGCCTTGGCAGGTGTTGTTCTGTTTTCTTTGATATAGGAGAAACCCATGCAAGATATAAGACTTCTTGAGGTGGGCATGACCACGAAGATTGGCACAGATCAGGTGCAGGTGCCTGAGGTGGGCAGGGAATATGTCCGGGGGCTCGATTCCAATAGCTGGCTCCTGTTTACCGAAGATCCGGCTGAGGATCGCCCAGTTGTTGTTCGCATTGATAGCATCGACGGTGATGTGTGCCACTGCACGGTCACAAGAAAGCCAAGTTGATTACGATTGTCCTGGTGCACTTGAAAAAATGTCTATCGGGACAAGGAGCTGGAGGAAGTGAGTCGGCTGCCGGGTCAACTCACGGCGCGCCGGGCAGTTCCGTCAGTGGGCCACACGGATGCGCGAGTACCTTACCCAGGAGACGCAGGCACCTCGGTAGGGCAGCGCGGCGAAGCCCCGCGCCGAGCTATTCTCTTCAAGCACACACCAGCCTCGCTCGGCTGGCGCCGTTCCCCAGCGGCTCCACCTTGATCTGCACCGGTATGCGTTCATGCATCTCCTGGATATGCGAGATCACGCCGACGCGTCGTCCCTGGGCCTGCAGGCCGTCGAGGGCGTCCATGGCGAGTGCCAGCGACTGCGGGTCGAGGCTGCCGAAGCCTTCGTCGATGAACAGCGACTCGATCACCAGATTGCCCGAGGCCATCGAGGCCAGGCCCAGGGCCAGCGCCAGGGAGACGAGGAAGGTTTCGCCGCCGGAGAGGGAGTGCGCGGAGCGTTGCTCGTCGCCCATGTCATGATCGATGACCAGCATGCCCAGCGGGCTGCCGCCCCGCGCCAGGCGATAGCGTGGGGCGAGGTTAGCCAGGTGGGCGTTGGCGTGGTCGAGCAGCAGTTCCAGGTTGTAGGCTTGGGCGATGCGGCGGAAGGCCTTGCCGTCGGCGGATCCGATCAGTTCGCTGATCCGCCCCCAGCGCTGATGCTCGGCGCGCGCCGCTTCCAGTTCAGCCTGGCCAGCCTGCTGGCGTGTCCGGCGGCGGTCGTCGTCGCGCAGGGCGTGAACGGCGTCGTCCCGTCTTCGTTGGGCTTCCTGCAGTCCGGGCTCAAGGGCTTCCCGTTCAGCGGCCAGGGCTTCCCGGCGTCTGGCGATTCTCGCTTCGCACGCTTCGCCCAGTAGCTCATCGTCGCTTTCGTCATCGGCCAGCCCCTGGGCGCGGCGGTGGCGAAGCAGGGCGGTGCGGCGTTCGGCCAGGGTGGCGGCGGCGCGCTGGCTGGCCTCGTCCGCCGCCTGCAGCCGGGCTTCGTCGCGGTCGGCTTCCTCCTGAGGCTGGGCCAGGAGGCGGGTGAGGGTGGTGTCGTCAAGCTCGGGGTGCGCCTGGCGCCATTCGTCGAGTGAGCGGGCGAGCTGGTCGCTCTCCTGCTGCAAGGCGCCGAGCTGCTGCTGCTGGTGGTCGAGTCGCTGAGTCAGGCGTTGCAGCTCTTGCTCAGCAGCATGTTGGCGGCTTAAGGCGGCATCCAGGGCCTGACGGGCCTGGGCCTCGGTGTGGTCGAGTTGTTGTTGCCAGGCCTCCGGCGTGGCGTAGTCGCCGAGCAGGGTGCGCAGGGCGGCGGCGGTCTCGTCATGCTGGCGCTGCAGGGCGGGGAGGCGTGCGTCCAGCTCGGCCAGCCGTGCCTCGGCGTTGGTCTTCTCGGTCGTCAGGCGCGTCAGCGCGAGCTCACCCTGGCGCAGCGACTCCTCCAGCGGTGCCAGTTCGGCCTCGGCGCGGTGGAGCCGTTCAAGGGTGGCCTGGTGAGTATTGCGCTCGTTGCTGCTGTTCTGGCGCTGCCGGCTCAGCCAGGCGTCACGCTCGTCCGCCGCCACGGCGGTCAGTTCCTCCGTCAACGGGTGGGCATCGAGTGCCTGGCGAGCCGCTTGAAGACGCGCCTGGCCTGCCGGCTGCTCATTCTGGTTCTGTTGCAGGGTATCCCGCACCACCTTGTACTGCGCCTGCAGCTCCTGGTGGGCATTCAGTGCCTGCTCGCAGTTCTGCCGGGTGTCATCGAGCTCGCGCTCCTCTGCGGCCTGTTGGGCGGCGAGTTGGGCCGCCTCGGGGGTGGCCGGGGGATGCTGGCGCCAGGGGTGGTCGCGCCCGCCGCATACCGGACAGGGCTCGCCTTCCTGCAGGCCTTCACGAAGCATCACCACGCTGTCGCTCCGGGCAGCCCGGGCCCGTTCGATAAAGGCGCTCAGGCTGTCATGGTGTGACTTTCGCTCTTCCAGGCGCTGGCGAGCGGCCTGACCCTCCCGGGTCAGCATCTCCAGGCGTTCATGGGCTTCGGCAAGGCGCCTTTCGCGCTGCCGATGAGACCGTTCGGCCTCGTGATACTCGCGCCAGATGCCCTGCAGTTCGCCCAGGGCCAGCTGGCGGCTGGCGGCCCTGTCGTGGGCCTGCTGAATGGCCTGGCGGGCGGCAGGCTGGTAGGTGTGACTCCCCATCAATTCGGCCAGGGTGGCCTGCCACTGGCGCTGCTGCTCGAGTCGGTGCTGCTGCCTTTCATGCTCCTGGCGATGCTGCTCGCGGTGTCGAGCGGCCTGCTCCCGAGCGCGCTCGCATTCGGCAGTCAGCTCAGCCAGTTCGCGCCGCCGCTGGGTCAGGGCGTGGTGCTGTCCACGTGCCTGGCTCAGGTCGGGTTCGGCCTTGCGGCGCGCTTCGGTGGCCGCCTCCAGGGCCAGAGCGGCCTGGCGGTGGATGCCGGTAGCGTCCTGCGCCTCCCGCTGGGCCCGAACCAGCGCCTGGCGGGTGGTGTCGCGGGCATGCTCGGCCTCGGCGATCAGCCCGGGCAGGCGGGCCTGACGGGAGAGGTCCTGGCGGCGGGGAGCCATCAGGCGGCGCCACTGGTGGTCTGCACGCTGCTCAGCCAACGCTTGCCAATGGGTGTCGGCTGCCTGCTGCTGGTTCAATCCCTCGACATGGGCCGCCTTGAGGTGGGCATCGTCGCTGTGCCAGCGCTGCTGTGCCTTGAGCGACTCTTCCTGCCTTTGCAGGTGAGTGAGGGCTTGCTGGGTGGTCTCGGAGTCGCGTTCCAGCTCGGCTCTTACGTCAGGGGCCGCGGGCAGATCGTCGGCCAGCCTGGCCTGCAGGGCATCGACGACGCCCTTCGCCTCCTTGGCGCGACGATAGGCGGCCATGGAGATGGCGGAGTATTCGGTGGTGCCGGTCAGGCGCTCCAGCAGGTCGCTGCGGTCATTGTCGTCGGCCTTGAGGAAGGCGGAAAACTCGCTCTGGGCCAGCAGCACGGCACGGGTGAACTGCTCGAAGGTAAGCCCCAGCACTTCGGGCAGGAGGCGGTCGAACTCCCGCTTCTGGGCGGTGAGAAGACGTCCGTCCTCGAGGTCGGTGAGCGATTGCTCCGCTGCCTGCAGGCGGCCTTCGGCCTTGTCGCGTGCCCGGCGCACCGCCCAGCGTGCCCGGTAGCGATGCCCATCCCGGCCGAGGAAATCGACCTCGGCGTAGCCGCCAGCCGCACCGCGGCGCAGCAGGGTGCGCGGGTCGAAGCTGGTCACGTCGCTGTCACCGACGTCGGGCAGGCGCGCCTGGTCCTGGCGTGCCCCGCGAAGCCGTGGGGTGTTGCCGTAGAGCGCCAGGCAGAGGGCGTCGAGCAGGGTGCTCTTGCCGGCGCCGGTGGGGCCGGTGATGGCGAAGAGGCCGGCGTCGGCCAGCGGTGGCTGGGTAAAATCCAGCTCGTGGTTGCCGGCCAGGGAGGCGAGGTTCTCGAGGCGAATGGCAAGGATCTTCATGGGTTGCCTTCCTCGCTGGGTGACGCGTGATGCAGCACCTCCTGGCACAGGGCGTCGAAGTCGCGCAGGGTGTCGGCGTCCGGCGTCGCGCCGTAGCTCTCCTGCCAGGCACGTTCGAACAGGGCGCGAGGGCCCAGGCTCTCCAGTGTTACCCGAGGGTCATGGCCGGCGCCGGTGGCGGCGGGAAAGCGGGTGTGAATGCGCAGCAGGCGCACCGGGCAGTCGGCCAGCGCCGTCTCGATACGGTGGCGCAGGTCGGGGCGGGGGGCGTCGAGCTCGACGCGCACCTCGAGCCAGGGCCAGCGTTCGCGGGGAAGGGTGGCCCCGGCCGAGACTTCCTGGTCCGGCGTCGCTTCCTTGCCCTCGCGTGGTAGGGCCTCCAGCTCGGTCAATACCTGCTCCAGTGGGGCGGGGCCGACACGCAGGAGTTCCACCGCTCGGGGAATGGCAATCGACTCGCTGCCGACCAGTGACTCGCCCTCGAGGGTGACCTCTACCACCTGGTGTGGATAGTTCACCTCGCTGAAGTCCATCGGCAGGGGGCTGCCGCTGTAGCGGATGCGCGGCTCGCCGACCTGCTGCGGACGGTGCAGGTGGCCCAGTGCCACGTAGGCGATGTCGTCGGGAAACAGCGCCGCCGAGATCGATTCCTCTCCGCCGATCACGATGGGTCGCTCGCTGTGCTCGGAGATCTGGGCGCCGCGCAGGTGGGCGTGGCTCATGGCCACCAGTGCCTGCCCGGGCCGGCGCTGCCGGCGGGCGGCGTCGATCAGTTCCCGATGGACGCGCTGGATGCCGGCGATGTAGCCGCCTTCGTGTTCGCCGTCGGCCGCGTTCTCGCGGCGGTTGCCGGTGACCTCGGCGGGGCGCAGGAAGGGCAGCGCCAGGCACCAGGCGCGGGTCTCGCCATCGGCGTCGGTCAGTGGCACCAGCAGGCGCTCGGCGTCGAGGCTGCCGTCGTCGCACCAGCTCACCCGGCCGAGGGCATGGGCATTGAGGCGGCGCATCAGTGGGCCGGGCAGTTCGATGCGGCTGCCGCTGTCGTGGTTGCCGGCGATCATCACGATGTCGAGCCCGGGCAGGCGACGATGCGCCTCGACGATGAAGCCGTACAGCTGCTCCTGGGCGCGCAGGGAGGGGTTGACCACGTCGAACACATCGCCGGCGATCAGCAGGGCGTCGGGCTGTCGCGCCTCCAGGGTCTGGAGCAGCCAGTCGAGGAAGGCACCATGCTCGACATGGCGCTCCTGGCCGTGGAAGGTCTGGCCCAGGTGCCAGTCGGCGGTGTGGATCAGTTTCATCGAGCCTTTTCCCTGCTATGGATGCACTGCATAAATTGACCAGCGACATGAAAGCGATAGTCTACGCGAGACACAAGGACGAATCAGGAGGGTCGAGCATGCCCATCGCAACGCCGCATGACTGGAACCTGCCCCCGGAGGAGGCCATAGCGCTGCAGAAGCGGCTGGCCGGGGATATCGAACGGCAGGATCGGATCGACCCCGTGCGGCATATCGCCGGGGTCGACATCGGCTTCGAAGAGGGTGGGGAGATGACCCGGGCCGCGGTGGTGGTGCTGAGCTGGCCGACCCTTGCGCCGGTGGAACAGGTGGTCCACCGCGAGCCGACCCGCATGCCTTATGTGCCCGGCCTGCTGTCGTTCCGTGAGATCCCGGCGGCGCTGGCGGCCTTCTCTCTGCTCACCATCCGGCCCGAGCTGGTCATGGTCGACGGCCAGGGTATCGCCCATCCGCGTCGCCTGGGGGTGGCCTCGCACCTGGGGCTGTGGCTCGACCTGCCGACCATCGGCGTGGCCAAGTCGCGGCTCTGCGGCACCCACGGCGAGGTGCCCGAGGCGAAGGGGGAGTGGACGCCGCTGCGTCATCGCGGCGAGACCATCGGCGCGGTGCTGCGCTCTCGCCTGGGGGTGAAGCCTCTCTATGTCTCACTCGGTCATCGCCTCTCGCTTGCGACCTCGCTCGACTGGGTGGTGCGCTGCCTGGGACGCACCAAGCTGCCCGAACCGACGCGGCTGGCCGACCGGTTGGCCTCCCGGCGTGACGAGAAAAGTCGCTGAGGGTCCCCTTGGGCTTTGCATTCCTGGCCGCCGCGTTCGACCATGGGGTTCCGTCACCTGCCGAGCCCTGCCATGTCCGCTTCGATTAGCCCCGTCCTCGCCGCGACCCGCACCTGGGTCGAGAGCTTCGTGGTGGCCCACGACGTCTGCCCCTTCGCCGGTCGGGAGCTTGCCCGCGACACCATTCGCTATACGGAAGTGGAGGCCAGCGAGTGGGAGCCGGCCCTGCTGACGCTGATCGAAGAGTGCCATCGCCTTGACGAGACCCCGGCGATCGAGACCACCCTGCTGGTGCTGCGTCATGGCTTGGGAGATTTCGACGACTACCTCGATTTCCTGGCCGTCGCCGAAGCACTGATGGCCGACCAGGGCTATGAGGGCATCTACCAACTGGCCAGTTTCCATCCCGACTACTGTTTTGAGGATGCCGAGCCGGACGACCCCGCCAACTACACCAATCGCTCCCCCTGGCCGATGCTGCACCTGTTGCGGGAGGCGAGCCTGGAACAGGTGCTGGCGCACTATGCCGACCCCGAGGCCATTCCCGAGCGCAACATCGAGGTGATGCGTCGACTGGGCGCGGGGCACCTGGCCGCCAACCTGGCGAAGCTGCGCGACAAGAACGCTTCCTGAGCGGTACCTGAACAGTAACTGTGCCTAGACGATATCCAGCGGCACCTTGCGCGTCGGCGCCGGACAGGCGTCGTCGAGCCGCGCCACGGTTTCGTCATCGAGCTCGATCGCCAGCGCCGCGGCATTGTCTGCGACATGCGCCGGCTGCACCGCCTTGGGAATGGCGATGACGTCGCGACGCCCCTCGATCGGACGGGTGACCCAGGCCAGCAGCAGCTGGGCGGGGGTGATGCCCAGCCCGTCGGCAAGCTCGCGGACCACAGGATGACCGAACAGGTCGTGGCGCAACTGGCCGGCCTGGGCCAGCGGGCAGTACGCCATCAGCGGCAGGTCGTGACGGCGTGCCCAGGGTCGCAGCGCCGTCTCGATGCCCCGGGAGCCGAGGTGGTAGAGCACCTGGTTGACCGCGCAGTCACCGCCGCCGGGTAGGGCATGGAGCGCATCGAGTTCATCGACGTCGAAGTTGGAGACGCCGAAGCGGCGAATCTTGCCCTGCTCGCGCAGTCGCTCGAAGGCCTCCAGGGTCTCCTCCAGGGGTATGCTGCCCGGCCAGTGCAGCAGGTAGAGGTCGAGATGGTCGGTGCCCAGGCGGGAAAGGCTGCGTTCGCAGGCGTCGATGGCGCTTTGGCGACCGGCGTTCCAGGGGTAGACCTTGGAGACCAGGAAGGCCTGGGTGCGACGCCCGGTCAATGCCTCGCCGACGACCTCCTCGGCGCCTCCGTCGGCATACATCTCGGCGGTATCGATCACCGTCATGCCGAGATCGAGGCCTTGCTGCAGGGCACGGACCTCGTCGCGGCGTGGGGCCAGCCCTTCGCCCATATACCAGGTTCCCAGGCCGATGACCGGCAGCTCGATGGCGGTTTCGTGTGCCGTGGCGGGCAAGGTGACACGGGGAGTGTTAGGGTGTGTCATGGCAGTGAGGCGCTCTTGGCTGAAAGTTAATGAAAAATATTTCCATATAATTGCCTAAAAGAAATGGCGAAGACAAGCCCATGCGCTATGGTGAGGGATGGTGGCGGCAAGCTCTGCCGTTCTCGCCATTCCATATTGACCAGTTCCCATCATCGCAAGGAGTCGACATGAGCATGAAGAAATCCGCTAGCGCTGTCTGGCAGGGTAGTCTGAAAGAGGGACGCGGTCAGGTTTCGACCGAGAGCGGTGCGCTCAAGGAGGTGTCCTACAATTTCGGTCAGCGCTTCGAGGGCAAGCCGGGGTCCAATCCGGAAGAGCTGGTCGGCGCGGCCCACGCCAGCTGCTACTCCATGGCGCTGTCGATGATCATGGGGGAGGCAGGCCTCGAACCCGAGAAGATCGAGACCGAAGCGACGGTCACGCTGAGCCAGGACGATGGCGGGTTCAGCATCAGCGCCGTGCATCTCAAGACACGGGTGCGTAGCCCGGGCGCCGACCAGGCCGCTTTTCAGGAAGCCGCCGACAAGGCCAAGGTGGGCTGCCCGGTCTCCAAGCTGCTGAATGCCGAAATCACGTTGGATGCCAAGCTGGAAAATTGACACCTCCCTGACAATGACGACTGCCAGCGGCCACCTTGGGGTGGCCGCTGTCGTTCGGGGCATTCGACAGTCATTCGGCGTTCGCTGAGCACTCAGTGGCCATGCCGCGACGGGACGCTTCGACCAGGGCATTGATGAGCCGCTGCTGGGGGCGATTGAAGATCAGCCACTCCGGATGCCACTGCACACCGATCAGGAACTCGTGCTCCCGGGATTCGATGCCCTGGACCAGGCCGTCCCGGTCGCGGGCCACGATTTCGATGCCCGGCCCGGTCTGCTGGACGGCCTGGTGGTGAAGGCTGTTGATGCGGCACCAGGTAACCTTGAGGATACGATGCAGCTGGCTGTCGGCGACGATATCCACTGTCTTTCGAGGCAGTACGGTTCGACGCCGTTTCAGCCCTTCATGGGTGGTATAGATGTCCGGGTCGAGGGTGCCACCCAGGTGGACATTGAGCAGTTGGGCACCGCGACAGATACCCAATACCGGCTTGCCCTCGGGCACGAAGCGCTCGATGAGCTCCAGTTCCAGTTCGTCCCGCTGGGGATCCACCCGGACATCGAGTTGGACCTCGCCGCCGTAGAGGTGGGCCTGGATATCGTCGCCACCGCCGATGATCAGGCCGTCGAGGTAGGCCGGCAACGGGCGCGAAGGGGAGAGCCGCAGTGGGCGGCCGCCGTGGCGCCATACGGCGAACCAGTCGAACCACCAGGCGATTCGGCTCTTGTAATCAGAGGTCGTGATTCCGATGAGGGGGCGGCTCATGAGGGTGTGCGAGCCTCCCGAATCCAGTCGCGCAGCTTTCCGACCCAGCGGATCAGGCGCGGCCGTGTGTGATAAGTGACATAGGTGGCTGCCTGCTTGGTGAGTGCTTCGTTATCGGCCGCGAGGCGCTCGACTTCCACCCACCGGTTCCACTCCACGACGGCTCCCCAGCCGAGCTGTGACAGCTGAGCATTGGGCAGGCGGTAGTGAAAGGTTGGGCGCGCCTTCACCAGCTTGTCGTGGAATAGTTCGTGCGGGTAATCCGGCCGGAGAAAGGCGAACAGGGGGTAGAGGTCCAGCTCCCGGTTGCGGGTCGGGTTGAGCTCGATATAGTCGGCAATCAGACCATCGAGATCCGGGGCATAGTCGGGCGCCAGCACCTTGAGGGCGTAGGGTTTGGGAAAGGGGTTGGCGTGGGGCAGCACCTCGCGGGTGATATCGATATCGATCTCCCGGCGCAGCCACTCCGCCATCAGCAGATAGGCGCGCAGTTGCCTGAGAATGTCAGCGACGTCGAGGCTGGCCACCTCGGGGTTGAGGTGCAGGCCGAAGCCGTAGAGCAGGCTGGCATCGGTGCCCTTGGCACCCTGGCTGTAGAGCGCCGTGAAGAGAGCGTCCAATTCACCGAGCTCATCCCAGGGCACCGGCGGACAGACGATTTCGGTCGGCACCAGGCCGGTGACGACATCGCCGATCAGTTGACGCGTCCGGTTATGGAAATCCACACGCATCTGATGACGTTGGCGCTCCCATTCGCTCTCCTTGCGTGGCACCTCCTCGAGCAGCTTCGCATCGGGGTGCGCATACTGCGTATCGAGTTCGATGACGAAGGTCCCCCAGCGTGTTCCTTCCACCTTGAAACGATGGGGGCTCACCACACTGATCTCGCCGCCAAAGAGGTTGTGCACCAGCTCTGCGGTCCCCTGTGGAGGCAGGCCGGCAAATTCGATTTCGACACCCACACGTCGAGTACTACCTTGATAGCTCAGCGGTGCAGGTGGTGATTGAGGCAGCATGGAGGCATCCTGTGCGAGTCGCGCGTTCTTGGCGGCCAGCCTAGCATAGTGCTGGGCTGGCTCGGAGGAATCGGTGCTGGGCGGCCACTGTCACAGAGCGAGGCAGCTAACATGGACAAGGAGTGATGATGTAATGCCAGGTGGTTTCTTTCAGGCAGTGACGGATGTCAGGCGAGGTACCAGCAGCGGGAACTGGTTGCCGTTCATGGTTGCCTTTGCCGTCCTGTTGCTTCTCCTCAGTACACCGCTGAGTGCTCAGTCCTTGCCGCTTGGCGGACTGGGGACAGGCGAAGAGGACGCAGCCCACGACCCCGAGGCGTTCCAGCAGTCGCTGGACGAGGTGATCGGCACACTTGAGGATGCCCAGCAGCGCGAGGCGCTGCTCGAGAACCTGCGCGAACTCCAACAGGTGCATGCAGAGCGGGCCGAGGAGGGGGGCGGGCAGCGCCAGGGGCTGCTCGGGGCATTGGCGGAGACGTTCAGCGAACTGGGCGAACAGGCCGAGGCCGGCGAGTCGCCGATCGACGACTGGCGGCGTCAGCTGGAGCAGGGCTGGGGTGACCTCAGTGACTTGATGGTCGAGACCGGCAGCGCCGAGACTGCACGATTCATGATCGAGAGTGCCGTGCTGATTGCGATCTGGGTGGGGCTGCTGGTCATCCTGATCGCCCTGGGCAGGCTGCTGTTCGTGAGGCGAGGGCTACCCCTCGACTTGCCGCGGGAACCGCGTGGCTGGCTGCTGGCGCTGCATTTCCTGCGCCGCATGCTGCCCTGGGCGCTCGCTTTCGTGCTGATCATGGGCCTGGCCCAAGTGTTGCCGCCCAGTCCCGGCCGAACCCTGGCGTTGATCGTCGCCTACCTGGCGCTGTGCGGTCGCACCCTGTCGGTGATCGTGGAGAGCGTGGTATCGGTCTTTACCCGAGGCCATCGTTTCACTGCGGTGCTGATCCTGCAGCAGCGCGCCCTGCGCATGCTGTTCGTGATCGGTGCACTGATCGCCCTTGGCGATGCGCTCAATTCGGAACGGCTGTCACAGATGGTAGGGGATGAACTGGCGGCACTGGGCTCGGTGCTGGCCAATATGCTCGCCGCCATTCTCAGTATTCGCTTCATTCTCCGATTCAAGCGACCGATCAAGCACCTGATCCGCAACCGCTCCTGGGGTGTGCGCCGTGACGGCGGGAGCATCATGGAGCTGGCGCGTATCGTCGGTGGGTTGTGGCATGTACCGGCGTTGCTGATCGTGGCGGGTTCGCTGCTGGCGATCTTCATTACCGTAGGTGATGTCGGCACGGCTCTGGCTCGCTCGATCGTCTCTGCCGGCCTGCTGGTGTTGACGCTGGTGGTCACCGGTTTGATCCAGCGCCACACCGAGCGGCGCACCAAGCGGCGGCGCATCAGCGAGTATCGGCGTCGACTCGAACGTTTTGGCTACGCGCTCTCGCATGTGGTCGCCTGGATTGTCTTTGCTGAACTCTCGCTGCAGGTGTGGGGTGGCTCGCTCTTTGGCCTGGGCCGGGAGGGAGTCGCCGGTATGCGCATTGGCCAGGCACTGCTGGCACTGGGTTTCACCGTGCTGCTGGCGTGGCTGGTGTGGATCTTTGCCGATACCGCGATCCAGCGGGCGCTGATCACCTCGGGACGCTCCCGTGGCCGCCGGGTCAACCAGGCACGGGCCCAGACCATCACGCCGATGATCCGCAACGTGATCTTCGCGACTATCGTGATCATTACCAGTATCGTGGGGCTGGCCAATCTGGGGGTGAACGTCACACCGCTGCTGGCCGGTGCCGGCGTGATCGGCCTGGCGGTGGGCTTCGGTGCCCAGACGCTGGTGCAGGACCTGATTACCGGCATCTTCATCATCATCGAGGATTCACTGGCGGTGGACGACTTCGTCCAGATCAACGGCCACATCGGGACCGTCGAGGGCCTGACCCTGCGCACCGTGCGGCTGCGCGACCTGGACGCGGTGGTACATATCATCACCTTCAGCCGTATCGAATCTATCCACAACATGTCGCGGCAGTTCGGTATTGCCCTGATGCGGTTGCGCATTCCCCACACCATGAAGATCGATGACGCTATCACCCTGATGCACGAGACGGCACTGGAGCTGCGCCAGGACCCGATGATGCGCCACCATATCTGGTCGCCGCTGGAGATGCAGGGCATCCAGGCGTTCGAGGATGGCTGCCCGATCCTGCGCATGCGTTTTCGCACCGCCCCGGAGATGCAGTGGGACGTGATGCGCGCCTTCAACCTGCTGCTCAAGCAGCGTATGGAAGCTCAGGAGATCGATCTGGGCATGCCGAGGCTTAGTATCAGCATGGAGGGGCTGCCCGACGATGACATGGCCATCAGGGCAGGGTCGAACAGCGAAGGCCAGCAGGGACGCTTCCGTGATGCCAAGGGGCGTGAGCCCGGCGAGGCGGGCATCGCCGACCCGCAGGGCGACACCAATCCGCAGCGGGCCTCACCCGAATGACGGCGACCCTGCGTTGACTGACGGGCGTGTCGTCAGCGCAGGGCGTTGGGTGGAGCCATGGTAAGGATGTAGTGTTCCGCCGTACTATGAAATCAGCGTCGGCCACCATCGAAACCAGATACGGTCTCCATCGCCCCCTGGACCAGGAGCAGCGACGACGTGATTACCGTCGAGCGCAAGGATAGCTTTCATCTCAAGATTTCCCGCGTACTGCAGGAGGAAACCTCGCACCGAGTGGACGTTTTCCTGTTCGTGCCCGGCGAGCTGGGACTGAATGATCACGTCATTTCGGAGGACGCCTTCTACCACAGCGCCATTCACAGCAAGCGCACCTATTACAGCGACAAGCACCACCTGCCGCTGGTGCTCAGCCGCCTGGCAAGCCGAGGCAAGCTGACCAGTGACCAGTACCGGCTGAGCCTCAGTCTCTACGCCTACCAGTACGTCATCGCCCTGGAGCGCTCGACCCAGACCCTGCTGGACACCGCCCGACAAGTGAAGGAGGAGGCGCAGCGCCAGGACACTCGGGATGAGTCAAGCGCAGAAGAAGACTCGCCCACGGCAGAAAACGAGCGATCCGAGGAGACGATGTCCCCGGCGGTGCGCCTGAGTGAGCAGCTCGAGGAACTGTGCGAGCTGGCGCAGGGCATACTTCGCAGGCTGCGTCGCAACCAGCCCGGCGACGAGAAGCTTCACAAGTATTACGCGAATATCGACAACTACCTTTCCTGGTTCACCGAGCAGCAGCTGCTGGCGCTGGTAGCAAACCTGCCTCGGGGCAAGGGCTTTCGTTCGATTCGCAAGCGGCTGCTGGCGATCTGCACCACCGAGAGCGACTACCGCGAGCAGGAGGAGTACAACTCCCGACGAGTCACCCAGGATCCCACCCGGATGTCCAACAAGATGCGGCTGCTGCGGCGGCTGATCGAATACCCTGTAACGCTGAAGCAGCAGAGCCAGGAACTGGGCGGTGGCGAGCAGAAGGCGGTCAAGGGACTGGCCACGGCGGTGGTCATGATCTTCGTGACGCTGGGGCTGCTCCAGGCCCGCGCCACCTTGGGCGACATCACGGCCCTGTTGGTGCTGGTAATAGCCGTTCTCTATGCCATGCGCGAGGTGTTCAAGGACGACCTTCGCAATACGCTGTGGCGCTGGTTGCGCAAGGGTCGCCCGAAGTGGCGACGCCAATACCTGGATGCCACCAGCGGGGCGCTGGTGGGCCGCCAGCTCGAATGGTTCGACTACAAGCGATTCGGCAAGCTCGATGACGATATCCAAAGGGTGCGCAAGCGCAATGTGGCACAGCGAGAGGAGGTGGTGCTCCACTATCGATCGAGTTCACGAATGTCGCCCACCCGTTTTCTCAGCGGCTACGAGAAGACCCGCGAGACACTGTCGCTGGACCTGTCGCTTCTGGCGCGCCTGATGGACAAGGGCGAGCACCATGTCTATCGCCTCAAGGATGGGCAGGTGACCCATGAGTCGGTGGAGAAGCGTCACCTGCTCAACCTGGTCATTCGGGAAGAGGGCATCAATGCGCGGCCGGTCATTCAACGCTGGAAGATCGTCATGAGCCGTTCCCGGATCGTCGATGTCGAGCAGGTCCATCAGGAAGGGGGAGTAGAGGGAGAGGGCTAGGGCGAATAAGGCATCACCATGATGAGGTTGGCTTGCAGGGTAATATTTGCCTCACATCAAGTGGTGAATCCTCCTCTCTGCTAATGTAACTGCCAGGGTACGGTTTGTGAGAGCCTCCGTGTCAGACTAGATTCAAACCTATGCCTTCCCGTTTTCCTTGTTCGGAGATGTCGCCATGCAAGCCGTTGATGTCATGACTACCAAGGTCATTACCGTATCGCCCGACGCCGACGTTCGGGAAATCGCACAGCTGTTGCTCGACAACAACATCAGCGCCCTGCCGGTGGTGGACGCAAGCCAGAAGGTACTGGGCATCGTCAGTGAGGGCGACCTGATGCGACGGGTCGAGAATGGCACTGAGCGGCGCAAGTCCTGGTGGTTGAAGTCGATTTTCTCCGGTGCCAATAACGCCAGCGAATACATCAAGTCCCATGCGCGCAAGGCACATGAAATCATGACTCCCAAGCCTGTCACCGTCAGCGAAGACGAGTCGCTGCAACGTATCGCCAAGCTGCTGGAGCGTCACCATATCAAGCGGGTACCTGTCGTGCGCGACGGTCGCCTCGTCGGTATCGTCAGCCGCGCCAACCTGTTGCGTGGTTTTTCCACCACCACCAGCGAGGGAGAGCCCCCTGTTACGGCGGATGACCGGGAGATCCGCGATGCCATTCTCAAGGAAATCGAGGACCGTACCGGCGTCTGGGTCGACCGCATCAACGTCATCGTGACCGATGGCGAAGTGCAGCTCTGGGGGCTGGTCGAGAGTCAGGAAGAGAAGATGGCGGTACAGGTGGCTGCCGAGAACATGAAAGGGGTGAAGGCGGTGGAGAACAACCTGGGCATGATACCTCGGGGAATTGGCGGCTACTGACCAGACGGGCGACCGACAAGCGCCATGAACGAATGGGGCGGCCTCATGGCCGCCCCGTTCGATTCATCCATTCAATTCATCGTCACCTGTTTCCGTTAGTCGACCTGCCTGAGGGCGGCTTCCAGATTGGCCAGGCTGCGTTCGAGATGGTGCAGTTTGTCCAGGCCGAACAGGCCGATGCGAAAGGCTTGATAGCCCTCACCTTCGTCGCACATCAGCGGTACCCCACCCGCCACCTGGATGCCGGCGCCGGCAAACTTGCCGGCGATACCCGGATCACGGGTGTAGCAGACCACGACACCGGGCGCTTCGAACCCGGCAGCCGCCACGCTGCGGTAACCGTAATTGGCCATCAGCGAGCGTACACCCTCGCCCAGCGCCCATTGCTCCTCGCGTACCCTGTCGAAACCGTAGGCGGCCGTCTCCTCCATGATGTCGCGCAGTCGGGCGAGGCCATCGGTGGGCATGGTGGCATGGTAGGCGTGGCCGCCGTTTTCGTAGGTCTCCATGATGGTGAGCCACTTGCGCAGGTCACAGGCAAAACTGGTGCTGGTGGTCTCCTCGATCCGCTCTCGGGCCAGCTCGGAGAGCATGACCATGCCACAGCAGGGCAGGCCGCTCCATCCCTTCTGCGGCGCGCTCAGCAGCACGTCGACGCCGATCTCGCGCATATCCACCCAGAGCGTGCCGGAGGCGATGCAGTCGAGGACGAAGAGCCCTCCCACCGCATGCACGGCGGCTGCGATGCGCTTGAGATAGTCATCGGGCAGCAGGATGCCGGCGGAGGTCTCGACATGGGGGGCGAAGACGACGGCAGGGCGCTCTTCCTGGATGGTGCGTTCGACCTCCTCGATAGGCGCCGGGGCAAAGGGCGACTGTGGATCGGCCGGGTCGATTCGACGTGCCTTGAGTACCGTGGTGGAATCCGGAATGGCGCCCATTTCGAGGATTTGTGACCAGCGGTAGCTGAACTGGCCGTTGCGGATCACCAGGCAGTGTTTGCCGGTGGCGAACTGTCGTGCCGCGGCCTCCATGCCGAAGGTGCCGCTGCCGGGCACGATCACGGCACTATGCGCCTGGTAGACCTGCTTGAGGGTAGTGGAAATGTCCCGCATCACGCCCTGAAAGCGCTGGGACATATGATTCAGTGAACGGTCGGTATAGACCACCGAGTATTCGAGCAGGCCATCGGGGTCGACATCGGGCAGCAGGCCGGGCATTTCTTTCTCCCTGTGTACAGTTCGGGGGTAGGCAATCCCTAGAGGATATTCCCATTGAACTTCCTGAACCAGTTTCGGTGCCTGGGGTGAACCGTCGTGGATAGGTGGGGGATGCCTGGCCGGGACGTGCATTCGCATGCCGCCCCGGTGTGAGGGCGGCTCAGGGGCGGCAGAAATAGACTTTCGCCGGGGGGATGTTGATGGGTTCGAAGCCGCATTCCACGGCGGAAAAGACCTGACGCAGGTCGGGCAGGACCTTGGGTGAAAACTGGTAGACCAGCATGGCGCCCTCCGGCAGCAGCGCTTTCCGGCTGCCCTCGAGGATACGTTCGCGAATCTCCGCTGGCATGGTGCTGAAAGGAATGCCCGCCACCACGTAGTCGGCAGCGGGCAGGCCGAGTCGTTCGAGTTCGGCCTGAATCGTCTCGGCGGAGCCGCTGATTATCTGCAGGCGTGGATCGAGTATGGAGCGCTGCAGGAAGTCGACGAACTCCTCGTTGGTCTCTATGACCACCAGTGTCGCCTCCGGATGCAGGCGGCTCAGGATCTCCCTGGTGATCGTTCCGACCCCGGGACCATACTCGACGATGACGCGAGCGCGCTCCCAGTCGACCGGCTCGAGCAGCCGCCTCACCAGATAGGGCGAGCTGGGTATGATGGAGCCCAGCATCCGGGGGTGCTTGAAGAAGTTGCGAGCGAATAGCGAGAGCTGAGCGCGTCGCTCGGTTCCTGCCATGACCGAGGGTCGGTCTTGAGCCGTCATGGGCTAGCCTCCTGATTTACAGCGTAACATGACTCCACTCTAGGCTAGCGGACGCACGTGGGAAAGGACGCTTTGTGCTGCTGCCTCGTCCGTCACGTCTCGGCTGGGCTATTTTGACAGCGTGACTCGTCCAAGATGGGCGCTTGAAAAAGCGCCTACGTTTAAAGGTGATGCCCATGGAGCTGTTGTGACGACGCAGCGAAGTTTCCGCTCCATTACCCTCTGCGCCCCGCCTTCGTGGGGCGTATTGCGTTTGGGGCGTATCTCGTTCGGAGCACATGTGCTGAAGACGACGGGGAAGCTGGCAAGGTAAGCTATGTCGGCAGGTGGAATGGCGATGCCGGCCGGGCCGCTGGTTTGGTACTCGGCTTCACGACTTAAGGGGCCATGGTGAAAGACTTTCTGATTATCGGTGGGGGCGTAATCGGCATGATGACTGCCTGGCAGCTGGCTGCAGCCGGGCATACCGTCACCCTGGTGGAGCGAGGAAAGTGTGGGCAGGAGGCGTCATGGGCCGGGGGAGGCATCGTCTCGCCCCTCTATCCCTGGCGCTACAGCGAGCCGGTTTCCAACCTGGCACGGCAGGCCGAGGACGAGTACGCCGCGCTGACGGCACAGCTGTTGGAGGCGACGGGTATCGATGCCGAGTATCGCCAGAAGGGGCTGCTCTACCTGCGGGTCGACGACGGCGACAGGGCGTTCGAGTGGGCGAAACGTGCCAACAAGCCGCTTGAGGCCGTCGATGCGGCATTCATCTATCGCAAGGAGCCCTGGCTGGCGGCAGGCGTGGCCAGCGGCCTTTGGATGCCGACCCTGGGCAGTGTCCGCAACCCACGGCTCTGTCAGGCACTGCGAGCCCATCTCATGTCGTTGCCCGGCGTTACCCTGCAGGAGGGGGCATCGGTCGAAGCACTGTGCATGGAAGAGGGGCGTGTCACAGGGGTGGATACCTCCCTGGGGCGTATCACGGCAGGGCAGGTGATTGTGTGCGGTGGTGCCTGGAGCGGGGTCCTGCTGGGTAGCATCGGGGTCGCGCTACCTGTGCGGCCCGTGAAGGGCCAGATGATGCTGTTCCGCACGCCGCCGATGCCCGGTGGCAGGCAGCTGCTGGAGCGCGTGGTGCTGGCCGATGGACGCTATCTGATTCCGCGAGCCGATGGACGTGTGCTTGTCGGCTCGACCCTGGAGCAGGCGGATTTCGACAAACGTCCCACCGAGGCGGCGCGGGAGTCGCTGCGACAGAGCGCCATCGCCATGTTGCCGGCACTGGCCGAGTGCGAGATCGAGCACCACTGGGCCGGGCTCCGGCCCGCGGCGCCGGATGGCATTCCGTTCATCGGCGCGGTGCCCGACATCGAGCGGCTCCATGTCAACGCCGGGCACTATCGTAACGGTTTGGTGCTGGCGCCGGCGGCGACACGATTGCTGGTCGACCAGCTGTTGGGTCGACCCACCCGGATCGACCCCGCTCCCTACCAGCCGTCGAAGCGCCTCCGGGAGCGGGGCTGTAGTGACACGGAGGAGAGCCGGGCATTCTCGCTCTAGGGTTTCACCCGCTGCGCTGCCTGGATCGCCGTGAGGGCGATGGTATAGACGATGTCGTCCACCAGGGCGCCGCGGGAGAGGTCGTTCACCGGCTTGTTGAGGCCCTGAAGCATGGGGCCGACGCTGACCACCCGGGCGCTGCGCTGCACCGCCTTGTAGGTGGTGTTGCCGGTGTTGAGGTCGGGGAAGACGAACACCGTGGCGCGCCCGGCCACCGGTGAATCGGGCGCCTTCTGGCGGCCGACGCTCTCGATGGCGGCGGCGTCGTACTGCAGCGGCCCGTCGATCAGCAGGTGCGGCGCCTGCTGGCGTGCCAGCCGGGTGGCCTCGCGGACCTTCTCCACGTCGACGCCGCTGCCCGACTCGCCGGTGGAGTAGCTGATCATGGCGACCCGGGGCTCGATACCGAAGGCCTGGGCGGAGCGGGCGCTCTGGATGGCGATCTCGGCCAGCGCCTCGGCGTCCGGGTCGGGGTTGACCGCGCAGTCGCCATAAACCACTACCTGCTCGGGCAGCAGCATGAAGAAGATCGACGATACCTGGCGGTAGTCGGTGGCGGTCTTGATCAGCTGGAAGGCCGGACGCACGGTATTGGCGGTGGTATGAATCGCGCCCGAAACCAGGCCATCGACCTCGTCGAGCTGCAGCATCATGGTGCCCAGCACCACGTTGTCCTGGAGCTGATCCTCGGCGGTCAGCGCGTTAACCTTGCCGCCGCGCCGTTCGACCATGGGCGCGATGTAGCGGGCCCGTATCGATTCCGGGTCGATGATCTCCAGCCCTTCCGGCAGCTCGATGCCGCGGTTTCGCGCCACCTCCTCGACCTCCTCGCGACGCGCCAGCAGCACGCAGCGTGCGATCCCTCGCTGTTGGCAGATGGCGGCGGCTTCCACGGTGCGCGGTTCGCTGCCTTCGGGCAGGACGATGCGTCGATCCGCCTGCTGGGCGAGCTTGACCAGCTGGTAGCGGAAGGCCGAGGGCGAGAGCCGGCTGGCATAGCCTCGGCTCAGGTGGTCCTTCAGCCACTGCAGGTCGATGTGCTCGGCCACGAAGCGCGTCACCTGCTCGGCACGCTCCAGGTCGTCCATGGGAATGTCATTGCCCATCCGCCCCAGGTCCTTGGCCGTGGTGAAGCTGTCGGTATCCACGGCCAGCACGGGCATGCCGGTCTTCAGGGCGGGTCGGCACATCTCGATCATGTTGTCGTTGGGCATGTAGCCGTTGGTCAGCAGGACCCCGGCCATGGGCACACCGTTCATGGTGGCCAGCGCCGAGGCGAGCACGATGTCGTCACGATCGCCCGAGGTGACGATCAGGTTGCCGGGACGGAAGGCATGGAGGGCGTTGGCGGCGCTACGGGCGCAGAGGCTGGTGGAGAGCACCCGGCGGTTGGCTGCGTCGCCCTCACTGAGGAAGCGCGCGTTCAGGGCACGGGCCACGTCGACGACCCGCGGGGCGATCAGGGCGGCGTTATAGGGCACCACGCCGATCAGGTGGAAGCGGTCGGTGGCCAGGGCTGGCGAATAACGGCGCAGCTCGGCCATCAGGCGGTCATCGACCTGCATTCGGCCGCCGGGAGCGAGCAGGGGCGGCGCTTCGCTGCCGGGCGGGTTGGGCATGCGCATGAGGATGCAGCCCAGGGTGCGAGCGGAGCCGATGCCGCCAAAGGCCTGGGCATGCATGTCCAGCTGCTCGGCCAGAGCCTGAGGTTCGACCGTGTCACCGCTGCCCACCAGGATGATGCGGGCATTGAGGGCATGGGCCAAGTGGGTGTTGAGCTGTGTGGCGTAGGTGCCGTGAGCCGTCGGCACCACCCCTTCCACCACGATCAGTTCCGGTGCTGTTCCCGCCTGGCGCTCGATGGCCTGGTCATGCAGTTCGATCACCTGCTCCATGAGTACATCGAGCCGGTCCTGGCGCAGCAGCCGCTCCATCTCGGCCTGGGGCATGGGTGGCGGCGCCTCCAGCCCCAGGGTACTGCTGACCAAGGCGGTGGAACGGTCGGGCCCGGGGCCGTTGAGTTCGTCCTGGCGAAACGGCTTCAGGAAGCCGGCCTTGAGGCCGATGGTGTCGAGGGCCTGCATCAGGCCCAGGCTGGCCGATGTCAGCCCGACACCCACGCTGGTCGGCACCATCAGCAGGACCTGGGGTTGCGGGCGGGCATTGCGTGGTGTCATGGGGTGGTCTCGTCCAGTAGCTGGCGGGTTTCTTCGGCGATACGGCCCTCTTCATCGGTGGGGATGACCCAGAGGTGAGGTGCCGCCGGATGCCCCCCGTCGATGCGGCCTTCGCGTCCACGCACCGTCTGGGCGTTGACGGCACGATCCAGGCCCAGGCCGAAGTGGGGCAGATGGCTGACGACCTTTTCGCGGACCAGCGGCGAGTTCTCGCCGATGCCGCCGGTAAAGACAATGCCGTCGAGGCGGGGCAGGGCGCAGGAGAGCGCAGCCAGTGACTTGGCAATGCGATAGCAGAACACCTCGATGGCCAGCCGGGCATTCTCGTGCCCTTCGCTGGCGGCGACTTCCAGTTCGCGCATGTCGTTGGTAAGCCCGGAGAGTCCCAGCAGGCCGCTGCCGCGGTTGAGGACCTCATCGATGCGCTCCAGACTCCAGCCGAGCTGGCGTGCCAGATGGGCGTGAAGGCCGGGATCCACGTCGCCGCTGCGGGTGCCCATCACCAAGCCTTCGAGCGGGGTCAGGCCCATGCTGGTGTCGAGGCTGCGGCCCTCCCAGACGGCGCAGGTGGAGCAGCCATTACCCAGGTGTGCGGTCAGCCAGCCACCCTCGATGCCGCTCAGGGCATCGGCACGCTTGCTCACGAAAGCGTGACTGGTGCCGTGGAAGCCGTAGCGACGGATCCCATGGTCGCGATAGAGTGCTTCCGGCAGGGCGTAGCGGAAGGCTTGGGGCGGCAATGACTGGTGGAAGGCGGTGTCGAACACGGCCACTTGCGGGAGATCGGGAAACAGCTTGCATGTGGCCGCCACGCCTTCCAGATTGGCGGGGTTGTGCAGCGGGGCCAAGGCTGCGGTGGCCTCGATGGCCGCTATCACCTCATCATCGATCCGTGCGGCCCGCGTGAAGCGCTCGCCGCCATGAACGATGCGATGGCCAACGGCGGTGGGCCGGTGGCCCTCGAGATGCTCCAGGATGGCCTCTAGCGCCCGGGTATGATCGGCGCTGGGCAGGGCCTTCTCGAAACGCTCGCCGCGACTATCGACCCCCTTCAGGAAGGCGTCGCTGCTGCCCAGGCGTTCGGCAATGCCAGCGAGGCGCGGCTGGTCCGCTGCGGCGGGTATCAGCGCATACTTGATCGAGGACGAACCACAGTTGATGACCAGTACCGAAGAGTTCATCGGTTCTCCCGGTGGTATGAGTTAGGGGTAGCATAGACGTTAGACCTTAGTCTACCATGTAATGATTTGCAGGCTATCATTCGACGCGCCCATTGTGCATGAGCAGGGGAGAATGGGCTTCTGTTGAAAACGCTGGCATGCTGACCGCCACCCTTCAAACACTGGAAAACCACTCATGTCGTCACCGTCATCGGCGATGGCCGTACCCGTTTTGCTGCCCCGCCATGTTGCCGTCTTGCTGCTGGCCGGTGTCGCCACGCTGTTTGCCGGCAATCATGTGGCGGCTCGCCTGGCCTTCGACGAGGGTACCGGGCTGCTTTTGGCCGTACTCGTCCGCTCCGCCGTCGCGCTGGCCGTGCTCATCGTCCTGTTCCTGGCGCAGGGCAAGCGCCTGGTGTTGCCGGCGGGGGCAAGACGCTGGCAGCTGCTGGCGGGGCTGATGGTAGCGGTACAGAGCCTCTGCCTCTACTCGGCGGTGGCACGCATACCGGTGGTGGTAGCGCTGCTGCTGATGAACACTTTTCCCATACAGCTGGCGCTGCTGACCTGGGCGTTGGGAGGCCCGCGCCCGACCCTGCGGGCGGCGTTGATCATGGCCGTGATTCTGGCGGGGCTGGTGGTGGTACTCGATGTGCCGACCCTGGTGGCTTCGCCCCAGGCCCTGGGAGAGGAGTGGCTGACGGGTGTGGCCTTCGGTCTCGGCGCCGCTACTGCCTTTTCTTTTGCGCTGTGGATCACCGAGCATCGCCTTGCCGAGGTGGGCAGCACCCTGCGCAGCCTGCTTACCATGCTGACGGTACTTGTCGCCATGCTGCTGGCCGGTGCGATGAGCCTGGTGCCCGGTGGCATGGCGCTGCCGGCGAGCGCTACCGGCTGGGCGGGGCTGGTGTCACTGGCCGTACTCTACAGCGTGGCGTTTTCGGTGCTCTTCATCAGCGTGCCGCGGCTGGAGATGGCCCGCAATGCACCGGTGATGAACGTCGAACCAGTGGCCTCGCTGGCGCTGGGCTACCTGGTGCTGGGGCAGATGTTGAGCGGCATACAACTGATCGGTGGGGGTATCGTGCTGGGGGGCATCGTGCTGTTGAGTCTTTCGCGGCGCCCCTGACAAGGGGGGAGCTTTTTCAGCCGGTAAATTCACTTGCGCGATTGCCATGGCTGTACCAGACTAGCTCTGCGTGTAAGGAAACGCTGTTTTTTAATTGGAGGTGCATCATGAAACTGATAGCAATCCCCGCTGTTCTATTGATCACCGGCGCCTTCGCAACCGCAGCACAGGCCCAGTACCAGGCACCGATGTATCCTCAGGGATATGTCGGTGGCGATGCCATGTTCTGGGATCTCGATCCGGATGGCGCTTCGTCCGCCAACTCGACGGGGCTACGCATCAGAGGTGGTGCCCAATTCAATGAATTCCTTGCCGCCGAGGCTCACGTCGGTACCGGCGGTTCCGATGGTGATGTCGAGCTGGACTACCTGGTGGGTGCCTACGCCAAGGGTATTGCACCCATTTCCCAGGAGTTCCGGCTTTACGGCATGGTTGGCATGACCGAAGTGGATTTCGACGTGGACCGTGAGAGCGGCTTCTCCTATGGAGCCGGCGCCGAGTTCGACGTGGCGCCAAACCTGGCGGTCGGCGCCGACTACATGCGCTACCTGGACAAGTCAGACCACACCTTCGATGCGGCAAGCGTCGGTGTGCGCTTCCGTTTCTGATCAGACGGCATCGGCATCTGCCAGATCCCGGAATTCATCAGCCATTTTCTCGCCCCTGTCGCCTGATGGGGGCGTTTTGGTTTACGGGCTCAGGGCTGTCTACCAGCTCAGGGCTGTCCACACGCTCAGGGCTGTGGCCAGCGGCCGGTCTCCATCCAGTGTCGAAGATAGACGGGCAGCTGCTTCAGCTCGCCGCATTCAATGACGGCCACCTCTAGCCCCTGGCTGCGCTGCAGGTCGGTCAGGTGCTGGCATGCGCGGTCGAATTCGCCGCAGGCCAGCAGCAGGCGGGTGCTGGCCAGTCCGGCCGAGTGGTCGAGCATGTCGTGCAGCCGCTTGAGCCCTTGTTGAAGGCAGGCATCGGGACCGGGTCCTGTGGTCAGGCACTCGATGAACAGCAGCTGGTTGTGGTGTACGGCCAGGCAGTCGGAGACCACGGGTTCGCCGTTGTGCTGCCCGCTGAGATCGAGTACATGGGCCCCACAGCAGGCCTGGTGCAGCCCGACTTCCTGGGCGCAGAGCCAGGCGTATTCGGTTAGCCAGCCACCGCCGAGATAGAGGGCCCCCGCCAGGGAGGAAAAGCTCACCCGCTGAGGGTCGGCACTCGACCACTCGAGCATGCCGGCGGTATTCAACTCGTTCAGCGCGTCGGTGCAGGGGAAGTGCGGTGCACGACTCAGCCGCTGCTGGCGGGCGGCTGGGTCGAGGCGTGGGCCTTCGCCCGGGTCGGCAATGCCGAGTACGCCTTGGGAACCGTGAATCCGTTCATGGAGCTCGCTCAACAGCCACGCCAGCTTGTCGGCCTGGTGACCAAGGTAGCGGGTCAGGGCCTTGTGCCGCTCGGCGGCGCTACGCCAGGCCGGGTTGTCGGACAGTGCCTTGATGCGCTTGCGGCCGTTGGCCTGCAGGAAGGTATCGACATCAAGCACGGGCTCGATGGCCACGGCCTCCAGCGTCGATGGGTTCAGGCCCGGCCCCATACGGTAGAGCGCGCCGGCACGGCTGTCGACATAGAGCCAGTCGGCCTTGCAGTGCCGCATGGCCTGCTGGAATAGCAGGGCGGTGAGCTTGTCGCTATCGGCCAGGTCATAGGTGACTGTGAGCTCTGGGGTGTCCCGCTGTTGCCGAGACAGCCATTGGGCCAGGCCGGTGGCGAACGCACTGATGCGTTGCGGGTCGCGCTCCGGCATCTCGTCCCACCGATGGATCTCTGTATGGGAGGACAGCTCATGCTGCAGCAGGATCTGCAGCCGCTCGGCGGTCTGTTGCTGCTGTCGTCCGGCAACCAGTACGACCCGCTGGGGTCGCAGCTGCAACAGGGGGATCAGGCTGGCTTCGGGATGCTCTGTCACTAGCGCTACATGCAGGTGGGGCATGGTCTTTGTCCTTCTGCACCGGGTCCTAGGCATTGTCCGAAAACTGGCTGCGCTCGCCGACTTTTCAGACAGTACCTTGCACGAGGGGGTGGCATAAGCAGGTACCGGCCACCGTCATGGCTACAGGCTACATCCGCACCTTCTTCGCTGTCGCCATGGGATGAAAAAAAACACGCCGGGCACTGGCCGGCGTGCAACGTTTTCCTGTCATCGAGAAAGATCAGACCTCCTTGTAGAGCTCGGCCCCCTCCTGCCTGAATTTCTCTGCCTGCTCTTCCATTCCGCGCATCACCGCTTCCTGATCGCCGTTCAGCCCGTGTTCATTCGCATAATCACGCACTTCCTGGCTGATCTTCATGGAGCAGAACTTCGGCCCGCACATGGAGCAGAAGTGCGCCACCTTGGCGGAGTCCTTGGGCAGGGTCTCGTCGTGGTACTCCCGGGCGGTGTCCGGGTCCAGGCCGAGGTTGAACTGGTCCTCCCAGCGGAATTCGAAGCGCGCCTTGGACAGCGCGTTGTCGCGGCGCTGGGCGGCCGGGTGCCCCTTGGCGAGGTCGGCGGCGTGGGCGGCGATCTTGTAGGTGATGATGCCGGTCTTGACGTCGTCCTTGTTGGGCAGTCCCAGGTGCTCCTTGGGCGTCACGTAGCAGAGCATGGCGCAGCCGAACCAGCCGATCATCGCCGCGCCGATGCCGGAGGTGATGTGGTCGTAGCCCGGGGCGATGTCGGTGACCAGCGGGCCGAGGGTATAGAAGGGCGCTTCGTCGCAGTACTCCAGCTGCTTGTCCATGTTCTCCTTCACGAGATGCATGGGCACGTGGCCGGGGCCCTCGATCATCACCTGGACGTCGTGTTTCCAGGCGATGTGGGTCAGCTCGCCCAGGGTCTTGAGCTCGGCCATCTGGGCCTCGTCGTTGGCGTCGGCCACCGAGCCGGGACGCAGGCCATCACCCAGGGAGAACGCCACGTCGTACTGCTTGCAGATCTCGCAGATCTCCTCGAAGTGGGTGTAGAGGAAGCTCTCCCGGTGGTGGAACAGGCACCACTTGGCCATGATGGAACCGCCGCGGGAAACGATACCGGTGACACGCTTGGCGGTCAGCGGCACGTAGCGCAGTAGCACCCCAGCGTGGATGGTGAAGTAGTCCACGCCCTGCTCGGCCTGCTCGATCAGGGTGTCGCGGAACACCTCCCAGGTGAGGTCCTCGGCCACGCCGTTGACTTTCTCCAGGGCCTGGTAGATCGGCACGGTGCCGATCGGCACCGGGGCGTTGCGGATGATCCACTCGCGGGTCTCGTGGATGTTCTGGCCGGTGGAGAGGTCCATGATGGTATCCGAGCCCCAGCGGATGCCCCAGGTCATCTTGTCGACTTCTTCCTCGATGGAGGAGGTGACCGCCGAGTTGCCCAGGTTGCCGTTGATCTTCACCAGGAAGTTGCGACCGATGATCATCGGCTCGGACTCCGGGTGGTTGATATTGCAGGGGATGATCGCCCGCCCGGCGGCCACTTCGGCACGCACGAATTCCGGGGTGATCTCTTCCGGCAGGCGTGCGCCGAAGCCCTGGCCCGGGTGTTGGTGGCCGAGGATGCGCTCGACTTCCGCGGTGCCGAGCGCCTGCCGGCGCTGATTCTCGCGAATGGCGATGAACTCCATCTCCGGGGTGATGATTCCCTGGCGGGCATAGTGCAGTTGGGTGACGTTTTTCCCTGCCTTGGCTCTCCGTGGCGTGCGCTTCAGGTCGAAGCGCAGCTTGGCCAGCATGGGATCGTTGGCCCGGCGCTTGCCGTACTCGGAGGTGGGGCCATCGAGGAATTCGGTGTCGCCACGCTCCTCGATCCAGGTACGACGCAGCGCCGGCAGGCCACGGCGCAGATCGACGCTGATCTCGGGGTCGGTATAGGGCCCCGAGGTGTCGTAGACCAGCAGCGGCGGGTTCTCTTCGTCCTCTCCGGAGGTCCTGGTCGGTGACAGCGAGATCTCGCGGAAGGGCACGCGAATGTCGGGGCGTGAGCCTTCGATATGGATCTTGCGTGAGCCGGGCAGCGGCTGGATGGCGGCCTCGTCGACCATGGCGGTATCGGCGAGGAAGTGCTGGGTCTTGCTCATGGAGTGTTCTCCCTAGGGTATTGCGGCTGTTGTGCGTTGTCAGGGAGGACAGCTGGGAGGACAGGGGCAGAGCGGCCTTGGCCTCTCTGCGTGTCGCTTGATCCCTACGCTGGTCCTAGCCAGTTCAGGTTCAACGGGATCCATGCTCCAACGCCGGCTGGCGCTGCATGATCTCAGCCGTTTTCAACGGCACCCCGTCAAGCGTGTGGTGCCCGCCATCATCGGTGGGCAGGTTCGTCGCCGCTACATTTGCGCCTCAAGCCCGGGGCTGATCCGGTGACAGGTCTGCGAGGGGCGCTGTGAACCCCTCCCTGGGCGCTACCGATTCCCTGCTGCGCTCTCGCATCCCGCTTCGCTTGCAAGGCCGGGGTTGGCCATCCATGGCCAACCCGTTCGGCGGGAAGAACACTCACTGGATGTTCTTCTGATTCCGCCTCACCCCTGGAATAGGACCCCCTCTTAGACCTGCCTCCGGCGCCCCTCACGTCGTCGCAGCGGCAACGGTCTTGCATGGCAGTGGGCTAGTCCGCGCGGTCCAGCCCCATTTGCCAGAAATCGATCTCCAGTCGCGTGGCATCGCGGAATACCTCCGACAGCTCCTGAAAGCGTGCCGGGGTGACGTCGGCCAGTCGCGCATCGAGCCACTCCAGCTCGGCGCGCATGGCGCTCTGGAACTCCTCGCCTTCGTACATGGCGATCCAGGCGTCATAGGGATTGGCCTCGCCGCGGACGGTGTCCTGCCGGCCATTCAACCAGTTGGCGATCTCGCCGTAGCCGATCAGGCAGGGCGCCAGGGCCACGTGTAGGTCGAGCAGGTCGCCCCGATTGCCGGTATCCAGTACATAGCGGGTATAGGCTAGGGTGGCCCGGGCCTCGGGCAGGCTGGCGAGCGCCTCCTCGCTGATTCCCCATTCGCGGCAGTAGCCCACGTGCAGGCCCAGCTCCACGTCGACGATGGCCTTCAAGCCTTCGTGGGCCTGGCGCAGGTCGGCCAGGGTGCGGCTTTTGTAGGCGGCCAGGGCATAGGCACGGGCGAAGTGGATCAGGAACAGGTAGTCCTGCTGCAGGTAGTGTCGGAAAGCGCCTTCGGCCAGGGTGCCGGCGCCGAGGCTGCGCACGAAGTCGTGCTCGATATAGGCGCGCCAGTCGTCCTGGCAGGCGGCGGTGAGGTCGGTAAAGCGGTAGCCCATCTAGCCTCCGGGTGATCGAGGATCCGGAGCGAGGCTGAAGTCGGGCAGGGGAGATCGTGAGAGAAGGGGAGCGCAGAGAGACGTGTCATCAAACCCCTTCGCCTGATTCCCTACGCCGGTTCATGCGGGGCCAGCGGCCCTACTCACCCGGATCAGGTTCCACGGGATCGGCGCTGAGGTCGCCCTTGGGCTCCCTGCGCCATCTCAGCCGGAATCACCGGCACCCCGTCAAGCATTGCAGGCAGTCTAGCAGGGTAGGGGGCAGATGCCAGCCCGCGAATATCTGGGGCCGTCTATTGCCTGAACGCATCCAACTCAAAAATCAGATCCACCTTGTCGCCGACGATGCCGTTGTCTACCCCGCAGATCATCCCCCAGTCGCTTCGGGCGCTGGTGGGAATTGACGGAGCAGGCAGTGAAGGCCGCCATTATCTGGTTAATGGCTTTGTAAAAAATCATGCCATCCATTATTCTATAATGACTCTCGTATATAGGTGTTATGTGTAGGCGATAGTTAATCCTTGAGATGCGGGGTTGTTTGTCATCTCATTCCTTATTGTCTTGTTGCATATTTATTAGGGGTTTTAGGCATGGAAAGTAAGAATTTTATTTATGCCCCCGGCTGGGTCAAGGTGGTTGCTTTAAGTGTTCTTGCCTTTGCGCTTATAAGTGCTATAGGGGTTTCTGTCTATTTTCTTGGAAAAGAAAATCGGCAAGACTGGATATTGGTCGCTATGTCGCTTGGGCAAGTGGCGGCCTCCGGTATTGTGATAGCAATTGTGGTGTTTTTTTCTGAAAAAGATGTGAATGTGATAAATCTTCAGAAACGTGCAGAACGACTTTTTTTAGAAACTTTCCCAAGAGCCTGTTTGCTTATTGATTTTCCAGAAGGCGAGTTTAAGCTGTGGGAGAGCAAGAAGGTAAATGGCAATGATATTGCACAGGCATTGAGGAATAGCAAGACTACTATCCGGGTCAATCATATCCCTGGTCAAATTGATGCGTATTATCATATATCTCGTGAGAGTGGTGAGTCTATAGTTATGCGATTGCAGGTTAATGTGGGGGAGGTGGCGATAAGTTATTATATTCCAGCTGAGTGCGAAGATGAAATGCACGAGATTTCTAAAAAAATGGAGTGGGCTTTTTCTCGGTATTATGAAATAGGCGGCTATGTAGGTGGGTGGTATTTTAGTAGAGAAGATTTTGATGGGCTTACTTATGCTTCTATCCACTTGACGAAAGACTTTGGGGCTGACTTTCTTGAAAATGAGCGCAAGAAGCTTTTCATGTCAAATGACGTTGCCGCTACAACGCGTGGAATTATGAAGGACTGTGTGAAGAACGGTATTTCGATGAGTTATTAGTGGTGGAGAATGGTTGTGCGAAAAAGGGAATGCATAAATTCCTCCGCAGCTGCCGGATAGCCACCCGCGAGGCTGGGAGCTTTTACGGCGCAGATCTCGATATCCGCGCGGCTTGTGCACCACAGGTACGGTAAGACAGCAGCTCTCAGTACAGCCGGAAGGAGCGATGCTCCGGATGCCCCTCCTGCTCCTCGATCACCTTGCGGTAGCGCTTGTACTCCCACTGGTACTGGGCCGGGTCCAGCGCGATGGCATCCTCGACGCAAGCGTTTACACCGGTCGCCGATTGCTCTTCATCAGGAGAGTAGACCCGCTCGTCGGCGGCCAGGAAGTGGATGGCGAAGCCGCGGCCGGGAATGCGCCGCGCCACGCCGGTGACAACGCGTGCGTCGGTGCGGGCCACCAGCTTGGGCAGCAGGGTGGCGGTATAGGCCAGGCGGCCGTAGAAGGGGGCGAAGACGCCGCTGCCCCAACTGGGTTCCTGGTCGGGCAGGATGCCTATGGCTTCGCAGCGCTTGAGTGCCTTGAGCAGTGCCGCCACGCCGCGTGGGTTGGTGGGTACCAGCGTCGCACCCATGCGCTCACGGCCCTCACGCGTCACGGGGTCGAGCCCTTCGACCTTGGGCGGCTCGTACATGGCGGTGAAGGGAAAGTGGCTGGAGAGCCAGAAGTTGAGTACCTCCCAATTGCCGAAATGCGGCGCCAGCACGATGACGCCACGGCCCTGGGCGCGGGCCTCGTCGAGCAGCTCCCGACCATGGACTTCGATGATCGAGGCCTCGACCCTGGCCGGCTGGGCCATCCAGGCGAAGCCCAGCTCCAGCATGGTGGCGGTGGAGTGCGTCAGGCTTTCCTGGGCCAGGTCGCGACGTGCTGCCTCGCTCTGGTCTGGATAGACCTGGGCGAGATTGATCTCGGTGACGTCGCGTTCGCGCCGACTGAGGCGATACACCAGCGGACCGACCAGCCGGGAAAGGCGCCACAGGCCGGGGAGGCGGCGGCCGGCGAGGGTGCGCCACAGCGTGGTGGCGAGACGTGCCTGAATGACGCTGGAATAGGATCGTGATGCGCTCATGAGCGTCAAAACAGCCAGGTGTCCACGTTATCGGGCGCGCGCTTCTCCTGCAGGTTCTTGAGTCCTTTGGCGCAGCGAATCACCAGCCAGACCACCGCCAGTAGCCAGGTGACGAAACCGATCATGATCAGCGTCAGCAGGCCGGAGACCGCAAAATAGAGCAGCGATATCCAGAAGGTGCGGATCTGATAGCGATAATGTTCGTCGAGCCAGTGAGGCCCCTTGCCGCGGTAGACATAGGCGATCACCACACCGACCACCTGAGTCAGCCCGCCGCTGATGATGCCGGCGAGAAACAGCGCGTAGATGACGATGGGAATGGTGGTGTCGGGAGAACCCGGATCGGTCACGGCCCGTTGGTCACGGTTATCATCAGGATGCAGGTTATCGGTCATGTCACGTCCAGCAATTGAATGGCGAGGTATGTTGCTGATTTGGCCAGTAACACCAATGATACCGGCCAGATGAAACAATACCAGTGGAGCGGCTATTCGCTGGCCGTCTTCAGCGGACGGCTGATCTCCAGCAGATTGCCGTCCGGGTCGCGCAGATAGAGCGACTCGATGGGGCCGGTGGCGCCCTGACGGTCGACCGGGCCCAGCTCCACCTCGACATCCAGCGCTTCCAGGTGTCGCTGCACTTCGTCCAGCGGCAGCAGGCTGCGCAGGCACAGGTCGAGACTCCCCGGTGTTGGGGTGGCGGCACGGGGCTCGATGTCGGTGGCCGTCCAGTGCAGGCGCAGGGCGACGTCGCCGAGCATCAGGTCGACGCGCTCACGGTCGCGGTAGCGCACCTCCAGACCCAGCACTCGGGAATAGAAGTCCACGGCGCGGGAAATGTCGGTCACGGTGATGACCAGGTGGTCCAGACCTGACAGCATTCACATCTCCTTGAAAGGTTGTACTGGCACAGAGGATACGATGATGCAGACCTGTCCGCTATGCGGATCTCGCGATACGCGCCACTACCATCGCGATGTCCGACGCGACTACCACCAGTGTGAACGGTGCGAGCTGGTCTTCGTGCCTCCCGTCCAGCGTCTTGCTCCCGCGGCGGAGAAAGCGGTTTACGATCAGCATCGGAACAGTCCCGACGACTCCGGTTATCGGCAGTTCCTGTCACGGCTTTATACGCCGCTGCGCGAACGGCTGGCACCGGGTGCCTGCGGACTCGATTTCGGTGCCGGCCCCGGCCCGACCCTCTCGGTCATGTTCGAGGAGGCGGGACACCCCATGGCGATCTACGATCCCTTCTATGCCCCCGACCCCGCGGCCCTGGCGTGTCACTACGATTTCGTGACCGCCACCGAAGTGGCGGAGCATCTCTTCGAACCGGGGCGTGAGCTCGAGCGATTGGCCAGCCTGCTGAGGCCCGATGGCTGGCTGGGGCTGATGACCAAGCGGGTCACTACGCTGCAAGCCTTTACCCGCTGGCACTACATTCTCGACCCCACCCATGTGGTTTTCTTCAGCGACACCACCTTCGAGTGGCTGGCCTGTCATCTCGATATGCGCCTTGAGCTGCCGGCCGCCGATGTGGCCCTGTTGCAGCGCAGGCCAAGGTAGTGCAGACCGAAAGCCAACGGTCAGTGTGGGTAGCGGTCGTTTTTCGATAAGTTGCTGTTATGAAAGCCTGGAAGTGTTGCTTTGGCGTTGACTTATGGGGGCGGCGGCGTATGATTTGCGCCGCGTCATCCCACCTCACGGGCGCTTGTATAGCGTGAGAAGCCTGGCAGGCATTCTCGGCAGGTCCTGCCACACTGTTTCCCATCCATGCGTTAATTCCTGTTTCTTCCACTGCTGTCGAGAGGCCCTTCATGTCGCGGCAACTGCTGGCCATGGCCCTGGCACCCCTGCTGGGGCTTTTCATCCTGGGGATCGGCAACGGCTTCCTGGCCACGCTGATCACACTGCGCCTGGACGCCGCCGGCGAGTCTCCGGTGGTCATCGGCTGGGTCTCGTCGGCCTACTTCATCGGCCTGGCGCTGGGGGCGATGTTCAACGACCGGCTGCTGCTGCGCATTGGTCATATCCGTGCCTACGGCACCTTTGCTTCGCTGGTCGCGGTCACCGTGCTGCTGCAGGGGCTATGGCTCGACCCCATCTCCTGGTTCGGGCTGCGCCTGATCGGCGGCTGGGCCACCGTGGGGGTCTATCTGGTCATCGAGAGCTGGCTGCTCACGTCGGGCGACCAGAAGGTTCGCGGCCGACTGCTGGCGCTCTACATGATTTCGCTGTATGCCGCCGGTGTCCTCGGCCAGCTGCTGTTGGGTGTGACGGACGCCATGGGTGTCACTGCGCCGTTCATGGTGATCGGCATGCTGGCCTCGCTGTCGGTGCTGCCCATGGCGATGATCCCGCGGGTGTCCCCCCTGATCGAGCATGCCGAGCCGCTCTCGCCGATGCGCCTGATTACCCTGACACCTACCGGGGTCATGGGCAGCTTCGGCTCCGGGCTGGCGGTGGCAGCCGTCTATTCGCTGCTGCCGCTCTATCTGCAGCGTATCGGCCTGACGGTGAATCAGATCGGCCAGATGATGGCGGTGGTGATCCTGGGGGCGATGTTGCTGCAGTACCCCATCGGCCGCTGGTCCGACCGCCACGATCGCCAGATGGTGCTGATCCTGATCGGCACCTTCTGTGCGCTGATATCGGCTGGCATGCTGCTGTTGCCGCCTAATATCTGGGTGATGGCGAGTCTGCTCTTCCTGCTCGGTGGCGGCGTCTTCGCGCTTTATCCGGTTGCGGTCGGCCATGCCGCAGACCGGGCCCCGGCAGGTGCGCTGGTGCGCATGAGCCAGGGCCTGCTGCTGATCAATGCCATCGGCTCCACCGTGAGCCCGCCGCTGATTTCGCCGGTCATGGCGGCGATGGGCGATGCCGGCCTGTTCTGGGCCTTCGGAGTCATGAGCATCGGCATGGTGGCTTTCTTCAGCTGGCGGCGTAGCGTACGTCCGGCGCCGCTGCCGGTGGCGCCGTTCTCGCCAACGACGCCCATGTCGTCGGCTGGCGCCGAACTGGCGGTGACCGAGGAGTTGATGCAAGGCGCCACCGAGCATGAGCATGTCGAGGACCTGTCCGACGCAGTACCGGAAGTGGAGACGGTCGAGCCACTGGTTGGCCCGCCGCCTCCCGATGAGGCGCGTATCGCTTACTATGAGGATGAGGAACCGCGCCACGCGGCAGAGCCCGATCAGGAGCAGGTAGCTGACGAGGCGACGAGCCCCTCCCGCGGCTGAAGCGATTGACTATTCCGCCCGTCGTTATTCTGCGCCCGATGCCTTGTGTATCGGGCGCACTGTCTTTGTCAGGTGGTTCGCCTTTGTCTGGTGAATTGCCTGCGACCTAGGGATAATGGTTAACGAAAAGTAGTGAATCTACTATTCCGGCTATCATTTTTCCGAGGTATTGTCATGTTTCCCTTTGCTGCCCCCGTTCGTGATCTTCGCTTCGTGCTCGAGGAACTGCTCGAGTATCGCTCGCTGGCCCTGCCTGGCTTCGAGGAGGCCAGCCCGGATCTGGTCGAGGCGGTACTGGAGGAGGCTGCCAAGCTGGCGGGCGAGGTATGGGGGCCGCTGAATGCCAGCGGTGACCAGCAGGGCTGTGCCCGCCGTGACGATGGCAGCGTGACCCTGCCCGACGGCTTCATCGAGGCGTATCGGGCCTATGCCGAAGGCGGCTGGAACGGCATCGGCGTCTCCGAGGCTCTGGGTGGCCAGGGCCTGCCCGAGGTGGTGGCAAGCAGCGTGCAGGAGATGCTCCACGGCGCCAACATGGCGCTGGGGCTCTGCCCGATGCTGACCGCCGGCGCCATCGAGGCGCTGGCACACCACGGCAGCGACGCGCTCAAGGAAACCTACCTGCCCAGGCTGGTGGAGGGGAGCTGGACCGGTACCATGAACCTCACCGAGCCCCAGGCCGGCTCCGATCTTTCCAGGGTGCGTACCCGCGCGGTGCCATGCCCGGATGAAGAGGCGGATCGTTATCGCTTGTTCGGCCAGAAGATCTTCATTACCTGGGGCGAGCACGACGCCGCCGAGAACATCATCCACCTGGTGCTGGCGCGCAAGCCCGATGCCCCCGAGGGCAACAAGGGCATCTCACTGTTCCTGGTCCCGAAATTCCTGGTCAATGCCGACGGCTCGCTGGGCGAGCGCAACGACGTGGTCTGCGCCTCCATCGAGCACAAGCTCGGCATCCACGGCTCGCCCACCTGCACCCTGAGCTTCGGCGAGGGCGAGGGTGCCATAGGTTACCTGGTGGGTGAGGAGGGGCGCGGCCTCAACCACATGTTCACCATGATGAACGAGGCGCGCCACAAGGTCGGCATTCAGGGTATCGGCGTGGCCGAGCGTGCCTGCCAGCATGCCTTCGCCTATGCGCTGGACCGCGTGCAGGGCAAGGTCCGTGGTAGTGACGCCACCATCAGCGAGCATCTCGACGTGCGGCGCATGCTGCTTTCCATGCGTGCCCGCACCGACGCCCTGCGTGCCTTGGCGCTCTATTGCGCCGCCGAACTCGACGTGGCTCGTCATGCCGGCGACGCGTCCGAGCGCAAGGCCGCCCAGGCCCGGGTTGACGTGCTGATTCCCGTGGTCAAGAGCTTCTCCACCGACCAGGCGGTGGATATCGCCTCCATGGGGGTGCAGGTTCACGGCGGCATGGGCTATATCGAGGAGACCGGCGCCGCCCAGCTGCTGCGGGACGCCCGCATCGCACCGATCTATGAAGGCACCAACGGCATCCAGTCGCTCGACCTGGCCGGGCGCAAGCTGCAGCGCGACGGTGGCGCGGCGTTCAACGACCTGCTCGGGCGGGTCGAAGCCACCGCCGAGGCACTGCGCGGCAATGGTGAACTGGCCGCCCTTGGCGAGAGCCTGGCTGCCGGGGCCGCCGACCTTCGCGCCGCCATGGCCATTGTGCTGGAACAGGGCAGTGATCCCGAGAGCGGTGTGGATGCCATCCAGGCCTATGCCACGCCCTTCCTCAATCTGGCGGGCCACGTGCTGTGCGCCTGGCAGATGGGGCAGTCCGCCCTCAAGGCCGCTGCCGCCCAGGCTGCCGGCAGCGGCGAGCCGTTCTACCAGGCCAAGCTGGTCGCTGCCGACTTCGCCCTGCGCCAGTGGTTGCCGGCCGGCCGCGCCAATCGCAGCGTGATCGATGCCGGTATGGCGAGTCTGGCCAGCTTCGATGTCAAGGCCATCTGATTCCGCCGCCGGTACTGTCCGCAAGAGTCAGGCCACAGGAGCCAGGCGGCAAAGCACAGCACTACGATAACAACGCCATAATGGAGCCCACCATGAACAACAGCATCTTCGAACAGGGCCTGCCCAAGACGCAGGCCAACTTTGTCCCGCTGTCGCCGCTGACCTTCATCGAGCGCAGCGCCTCCATCTACCCGGATTATCCGGCGGTGGTGCATGGCGATGTCCGCCGCAGTTGGAGCGAGACCTGGGCGCGCTGTCGCCGGCTCGCCTCGGCGCTGGAGAGGCGCGGCATCAAGCCCGGCGAGACGGTAGCCGCCATGCTGCCTAACGTGCCCGCCATGTTCGAGGCACACTTCGGCGTGCCGCTGGCCGGCTGCGTGCTAAACACGCTGAATATCCGCCTCGATGCCGAGGCCATCGCCTACATGCTCGAGCACGGTGAGGCCCAGGTGGTGCTGGTGGACCCGGAGTTTGCCGACGTCGTCGAGCAGGCTGTCTCGCAGCTGGCCATCAAGCCGCTGGTAATCGACGTGGACGATGCCCTCTTCGAGGGTGAAGTCCGCCATATCGGTGAGCTGGAGTACGAAGCGCTGCTGGCCGAAGGCGACCCGGACTACGCCTACCGGCTGCCCGAGGATGAGTGGCAGGCGATCTCGCTCAACTACACCTCCGGTACCACCGGCAAGCCCAAGGGAGTGGTCTACCATCACCGTGGCGCCTACCTGAATGCGGTAAGCAATATCCTCGAGTGGGCCATGCCGCACCACCCGATCTATCTCTGGACGCTGCCGATGTTCCACTGCAACGGCTGGTGCTTCCCCTGGACCATCGCCGCCAATGCCGGTACCAGCGTGTGCCTGCGCAGGGTCGATCCCAGGAAGATCATGGCGCTTATCGCCGACGAGGGTGTGACCCATTTCAGCGGGGCGCCCATCGTGCTCAACGGCCTGGTCAATCTCCCCGACGCGGACAAGCGCGACTTCGACCATCCGGTGAAGGTTACCACCGCCGGCGCCGCGCCTCCCTCCTCGGTGATCTCAGGGGTGGAGAAGATGGGCATCGAGGTGACCCACGTCTACGGCCTCACCGAGGTCTATGGTCCGGTGACCGTCTGTGCCTGGCGCGAGGCGTGGGATGAGCTGCCGGTGGAGGAGCGCGCAAGGATCAAGTCGCGCCAGGGTGTGCGCTACCACATGCTCGAGGCGCTCTGTGTCGCCGATCCCAATACCCTGGAGCCCGTACCCAAGGACGGCGAGACCGTTGGCGAGATCCTGATGCGTGGCAACAACGTGATGAAGGGCTATCTCAAGAACGAGGCGGCAACCGAGCAGGCGCTGGAGGGTGGCTGGTATCACACCGGCGACCTGGCGGTCTGGCATGCGGACGGCTACATCGAAATCAAGGACCGCTCCAAGGACATCATCATTTCCGGAGGCGAGAACATCTCCACCATCGAGGTGGAAAACGCCATCTATTCGCACCCGGCCGTGGAAGAGGCCGCGGTGGTGGCCAAGCCCGACGAGAAGTGGGGCGAGACCCCCTGCGCCTTCGTCAAGCTCAAGGTGGGATTCGGCGAGGTCACCGAAGCGGACATCATCGCGCACTGCCGGGAGCACCTGGCCCGCTTCAAGGTGCCCAAGACGGTGATCTTCAGCGAATTGCCCAAGACCTCCACCGGAAAGATCCAGAAGTTCGTGCTGCGTGAAGAAGCGCGCAAGTCATAACGCCTACAGGAGAGTGAATAGATGAACTCACAGCAGATTGGTGTGGTCGGCGCGGGGACCATGGGGCAGGGCATTGCACAGGTTCTGGCGACAAGCGGCTTCTCGGTTCAGCTCTATGACGTGGCCGACGAACAGCTTACCCGTGCCCAGGCGGCTATCGACAAGGGGTTTGGCAAGCTGGTGGCCAAGGAGAAGCTCTCCGAGGCCGACAAGGGGGCGGCCCTGGAGCGGCTGGCGGTGACCACGGCACTGGACGCCCTGCGCGACTGTGCCGTGATCATCGAGGCGGCGCCGGAGCAGCCGGCATTGAAGGAGAAGCTGTTCCGCGACCTCAGCCGGCTGACCCATGAGGCGATCCTTGCCTCAAATACCTCATCGCTGTCGCTGACCCGGCTTGCCGCGGTGTGCGAGCGTCCCGAGCGTGTGGTGGGCATGCACTTCTTCAACCCGGTGCCGGTGCTCAAACTGGTCGAGGTGATTCGCGCCGAGCAGACCTCTGATGCCACCGTGGCGCAGATCGAGGCGTTGGCCGAGGCCTTGGGCAAGACGCCGGTGGCCATTGCCGACTCACCCGGGTTCGCCGTCAACCGCCTGCTGGTGCCGATGATCAACGAAGCGGCCTTCCTGCTGCAGGAAGGGGCTGCGACCGCCGAGGACATCGACCAGTCGATGAAGCTCGGTGCCGCCCACCCCATGGGGCCGCTGGCGCTGGGTGACCTGATCGGCCTGGATGTCTGCCTGGCGATCATGGAGGTACTGCAGGAGGGCTTCGGCGATCCCAAGTACCGGCCCTGCCCGTTGCTCAGGCGCATGGTGGCCGCCGGCTACCTGGGGCGGAAGTCGGGGCGAGGCTTCCACGTCTACAGCTAACCGTAGCCCGGGGCTATCCCGGCAACGGGTCCATCGAGGAGGCGCTGTGAACCCTTCCATGGGCGCTACATTTGCCATCCATGGCAAATGACCTCCTCTTTGGACCCATTCTCGGCGCCCCTTGTGCTGGGAACCACCATGTTGTTGCGAAAACCAATCAAAAAAGCCAGTGCCGTGCCGAGGAACCCACTGGCATAGCTGAGCGCCCGTAACAACTCGCCGCCAACCCAGCCAACGGCGAACAGCTTCGTGCTCTTCGTGTTCTTCGTGGTGTTGAGAATTTGGCATTCGAACCGATTGACCACGAGGTGGGGGCACAACTGGGCACCAGCCATCCGCGTGTCTGTGGGTGTTCCCGGCGGGTTTGTCGTCGCTGCGATCGAGATTTGGGTTCCCTCAAGAGCCAAACCTGCATATGACACCTAACGGTTGGCGGAGTAAGGTGGACGCTAGGTACCAGTGATCTGGCAGGTCTTCGAAATTCCTTGATTTCCGAGGGATGCGTGGCTTATCCAGCCTGGTCGGGCCCGACTTATGGAATCTGCTCCATTGATGGAGGTGGCGATGGATCAAAGCAGAGAGCCAATGCTCGTTGTTATTGGCGCATCCGCTGGAGGCATGGCGGCGTTAAAAGCCTTGGTAGCGCAACTTCCGAAAGACTTTCCGGCGCCCATTTTTGTTGTCAATCATATGGGGGCGCATACCACCGGCGAGGCGCTTGTCAGGGTCTTGGATCAAAGCGGCAGTCTTGCCTGCATGCATGGGCATGATCAACAGGCGTTTGAAAGCGGCCATATCTATGTGGCGCCATCCGATCAGCATATGTTGGTGGCTGACGGAAAGATCCTGGTTACCAAAGGCGCCAGGGAAAACCGATCACGCCCTGCTATTGACCCCTTGTTTCGCTCCGCAGCGGTCGCCTACGGCAACCGGGTTATTGGCATCATCCTTACCGGATACCTGGATGATGGCACCAGCGGCATGATGGCAATCAAGCGATGCGGGGGCGTCTGCATAGCGCAAGACCCTGACGATGCGTCTTACCCTGACATGCCGCAATCGGTGATAGCGAATGTTGGCGTGGATTATTGCTTGCCGGTCGCCAAGATGGGGGCATTGCTGTCCGAGCTTGTACAACGCGAACTACCCAAGAGCGAGTCAGCGCCCGAAGACATCGTCATCGAAGCAAAGATCGCACGGCGGGTTTTAAGCGATTTACCGTCCGTTGAGGCACTCGGTGATCAGGTGCCATTCAATTGTCCGGACTGTGGTGGCGTGTTATGGCAGATGCAGGAAGGAAACCTGCTCAGATACCGCTGCCATACGGGCCATGCGTTTACCTCCTCGGCGCTGCTGGCTCAGCAAACGGTAAAAGTGGAAGAGACACTCTGGGTCGCACTGCGAATGTTTGAAGAACGCCAGAACCTACTGGTAACCATGAGCAAAAATGAAAGCAAAAAAACGACCTCGTCAGTCCACCAGCGGGCCAAAGATTCTCAAATCCACATCGACCGCATTCGGGCCATGTTGAAGGCCACCGACAAGGATTCTTCGAGTTCAGTCGAGTAGCCCAACTGGCAATCGAGGTTTTGTTCCTGGATTGCATGAACTGGGCTGCGGATCTATTGGATTGCCAAATCCGCCGCCCAGTAAAACATCAGTTGGTCAGTCGATGCGCCATCACCCGGGCCCTCGCTTGCGCGCGGCCACGGTCTTTCCAGCGATGCCCCAGTTCTCCTCGCTGACCTCGTCGATCACCACGACGGTGGTCTGCGGATTCTTGCCAAGGACTTCCACCAGCAGCGTAGTCGCGCCCTCGATAAGGGCGGCCTTCTGCTCTGCTGAGACCGGCCCGCGTATTATGCGTATATTGATGTCAGGTGTCGTCTCCTGCAGTTTGTCGTTATGGATTCATGCCAGCAATGGCGTTCTGGTAGTCGCGCAACAGTTCCGGCGACTCGATGGAGCCATGATGGTGCAGCTGTCGCCATCCCTGCGCAGTTCGCACATAGGTTCTGGAGGTGCGGATCGCCAAAGCCAGCTCGGCGCCGCCGCCGAGCGAGAAAGTGCCGCGCTCGCGCTCGCGCCCCGCCGCGACAAACATCCCATCGGCCTGATGGATCGAGTAATCATGTTCTTCACTGCGACGAAAATGGGGATTGCCGACCTACCAAGCGTTCGCTAGGGTAGGTCGGTATCCCTTCAACAAGAATGCGTTTGCATTGATCAGGAGCCCCACATGAGCGAGAAGCTGATTGAGATTGACGATCGCGATGGCATCGTACGCCTGACCATCACCCGCCCCAAGGCATTGAACGCGCTGAACAGTGCAGTGCTCGCTGAACTGGAAGCGGTTCTGACGGATTTGGAAAAGCGCGACGACCTACGCGCCGTGCTGATTACCGGCTCCGGCGAGAAGTCCTTCGTCGCCGGCGCCGATATCACCGAAATGCGTGAGAAGACGCCGGAGGAGGCGCGGGCCTTCGCCAGCCAGGCATTGCGCACTATCAAGCGACTGGAAACGCTCCCGGTGCCGGTGGTCGCCCTGGTGAACGGCTTTTGTCTTGGCGGCGGCTGCGAACTGGCGCTGGCCTGCGACTGGGCAGTAGCCAGCGATAATGCCGTCTTCGGACAGCCCGAGGTGCTGCTGGGAGTCATTCCCGGCTTCGGCGGCACTCAGCGCCTGCCGCGCCGGGTCGGTCCGGCCATGGCGCTGGATTTGGTCACCACCGGCCGCAAGATCGATGCCCAGGAGGCGCTTCGTATCGGCCTGGTCAACCGCGTCATGCCCCAGGCCGAGCTTGAAGCCTATGCCGATGAACTGACCAAGCAGCTGTCCGGCAACGGCCCGCTGGCAGTGCGCGGTGCCAAGCTGGCGGTTCACGACGGCATGGAGCAAGATCTGGACAGCGCCCTGGCGCTGGAAACGGCCCTGTTCGCGTTCTGTTTCGCCAGTGATGAGCAGAGCGAAGGTATGAGCGCCTTCGTCGAGAAGCGCAAGCCAAACTTCTGAGCCTCTGCGGAACGCGAAAAGGCGGTAGTGGCTGTTTGCCACTGCTGCCTTTTTTTATCCCCTGCTGCGCAGACGATTATTCAGGCCACTTTCCTGTGGCCCAGCCGGATCATCCGCGTGGCGATGGCGGTACCCACCAAAGTGATTGCCATGCCGACCAGTATCTGCAGGCTGAGTCGCTCGCCCAGCAGCAGATAGCCCCACAACAGCGCGCTGATGGGCACCAGGAAGGTGACCGTCGAGGTGGCGGTGGCGCCGGCGCTGGCGATCAGCCCGAAATAGAGCAGGAATGCCACGGTGGTGCTGAACACCGCAAGGCTCAGGCCGTTGGCCCAGGCCAGTCCGCTGATGGGTTCGGTCGGCCACAGCAACAGGCCGGGGATGAGCAGGATCAGGGCCGACATTGCCGTGCTGCCCGCCGCCAGGACGCGAACTGGAAGATGCGAGAGATAGGTCTTGGAATAATTGCTGGCCACTCCATAGCAGAAGGTGGCCCCCAGCGCCGACAGAATGAACCAGCCGTCTCCACCCAGCGCGAAGTCCAGGCGATTGGCCGAGAGCACATAGACCCCGACGAAGGCGAGGGCAAGTCCCAGGTACTGCTGGCGCTGCACCGGCGTAGTAAAGAACAGGGCTCCCAGCAGCGCGGTGAAGATCGGGGTGGTCGCGTTGATCAGTGAGGTGAAGCCAGCCTCCAGGCGCACCGTGGCCAGTGCCAGCAGGACAAAGGGCAGCACGTGATTGACCAGGCCCAGCAGCAGCAGCCCGCCCTTGTTTTCCCAGACCAGCTTCAGGTAGCGCAGGCTGAGCAGCAGTGGGATCAGCAGCAGTGCGCCCACGCCCATCCGCACCAGGATCAGCGGCACGGGGCCGAACTCGGGCACCGCTACCCGCATGAATATAAACGACATGCCCCATAGCGACGAGAGCAGGATCAGGCGCAGAGAATCGGCCGGTGTCATGCGGCGTCCTTGTACAGGCGATGGCAGAAGGAGGAGCGTAATCTATGCTGCCAGACTATGGAAAGCCCTCGATCCATCAATAATCATGATCTTAGCTATCAATGATATGCATACGTCAAGCGGCCGTGCCGACGACGATCCAGCCCTCTTCGTCGACGCTCACCGGCACCGGGTCGAGCTTACAGCCAACGCCAAATCCACCGATACCCTCACCGGTACGGCTAGAAAAGCTGGCATCATGGTTGGTGCAGCGCAGTGTTTCGCCATCTCGGCTGATAATTCGCGAGCCGCGTTGGTCCAGGGGCAGGTACTGATGCGGGCAGGCGTTGACGTAGCCGAGCAGTGTATCGTCCAGGCGGACCAGCAGCAGGGGAAAGCTCCCCTTTTCGCATTTCAGCGTCAGGCTATGAGTGCTGCCGACATTGACTTCGTCGAGCCTGGCGAGGCGCGTGCCAAGTGCGGGTGCGCTACGATACTGTTGCCAGGCCTGAGTCATGCCGATTGTCCTCGTAATGTAGGCGAGCTCACATTGTCGCCAATGCCGGCCCGCTTGTCAGTGTCTGCCACGCAAGGCGGGCAAGGTTAATCCTCGAGATCGCTCAGGCTGCTCAGCCCCGAAAGCGAGTCATTAAATGTAAAGCAGAGGAAGCACACGATGAGAGTCACGGAGCTCAACGTCTACCCGGTCAAGTCGCTGAGAGGCATTTCCCTGGAGCGCGCGGTACTTGGCGAACGAGGTATCGCCCATGACCGAAACTGGATGGTGGTGGACGATGTGGGGCGTTTCGTGACCCAGCGTCAGATCCCGGCTATGGCCCGGGTCGCGGTCCATCTGGAATGCGACCGGCTGCTGCTGGAGCATCCCGAGGCGGCGCCGCTGGTCATCGAGCTGGCGCGCAGCGACCAGCCGTCACTGACCGCCTATGTCTGGGAAGATGCCTGCCGGGCACTGGACGAAGGCCCCGAGGCGTCGGAATGGTTGAAAAACGTGCTGGGCGACTGGAAAGGCAGTGGACTGCGCTTGGTGCGCTTTGCTCCCGATGAGCGTCGTGCCGTCGAGCCCTTCCACCAGCAGGGAGAGAACGCCCACACTGCCTTCGCCGATGGCTATCCCTTCCTGATAGCCTCGAAGGCGTCACTGGCGGCGCTCAATCAAGCGCTTCAGGGCAAGGGGCTGGCGCCTCTGCCGATGAACCGCTTTCGCCCCAATATCGTGGTGGAGGGAGCCGCCCCCTTTGCCGAGGATGGGTGGAGTGAACTTGGCTCTCCCGAGGGCTACCGGTTCGGCATTCGCAAGCCCTGCCAGCGTTGCAAGATCACCACGGTGGATCAGTCGACCGGAAGCATCGCTGTTCCCGGTGAGCCACTCAAGACCCTGATGGAGTTGAAGACCCAGCCGTTTCGCCCCGGGGCCTACTTTGGCCAGAATGCCACCCTGCTGGCCGGAGCTGAACAAGCCATTGCCGTTGGGGATGTACTCTGCGTATGAGAACTCACCCACGTAGCGGAGTGTTACTTATTGTTTGAGTTCTATCTCCACCCCTTTAACTTCTTCCATTCTGAACTAACGTAATAACCAGACGAGCATTGGTTCAGGAGGAAGCATGCAGACATTTACTGAATCCAAGGGTACGCCAAGCGTGGCAGGGTTTTTTGATCCCCGTACCTCCAGCGTTCAGTACGTGGTGTCCGATATGGCCACGCGCCGGTGCGCAATCATCGACCCCGTGCACGACTTCGAGGAGAAGTCGGGAGCGACCGCTACCCATAATGCCGATGCGCTTCTGCGCTATGTGGAGCAGCATGAGCTCGAGGTGGAATGGATTCTTGATACCCATCCGCACGCCGACCATCTTTCGGCCGCCCAGTACCTGAAAGCCAGAACCGGCGCACCCACTGCCATCGGGATCTATGTCCAAAAGGTCCAGGAGCTCTGGAGCGAGCTCTACCATTGGCCCGATTTCCCTGCTGATGGGAGTCAGTGGGACCGGTTGTTCGCTGAAGGCGACACCTTCCGTGTTGGTGATCTGGAAGGGCGTGTGCTGTTCTCACCTGGCCACACCATGGCGTCGATCACCTACTGGATCGGCGATGCCGCTTTCGTACACGATACGCTATTCCAGCCCGACTCGGGCACGGCCAGGGCCGATTTTCCGGGTGGGAACGCACGTAAGCTCTGGCAGTCGATCCAGGAAATCCTCACCTTGCCGGACGACACGCGCCTGTTTACTGGACATGACTACATGCCGGACGGACGTGAGCCTGAGTGGGAGAGTACGGTGCGAGAGCAAAAAGCAACCAATAAGCATGTGGCAGAGGGGCAGACGGAAGAGGCATTTATTACGTTGCGCAACGAACGCGATGCCCAATTGCCCATGCCTAAGCTGATCCTGCAGTCTCTGCAGGTCAACATCATGGGTGGCCGCCTCCCGGAGCCTGAAGACAACGGCCGACGCTACCTCAAGATCCCGTTGGATGCCCTACCGGGTGCGGTTTGGGATGACTAATCGTTCGCTACTCTGGGAAAGGAGATGTGATCATGGACGTCAAGTTACTGGATGATCGTCTCAGTGTCATGGCTCAGCCAACCGAAAAGGAGTTGGAGTTGTTAGCTGAGCGTGGCTACAGGACTGTCATTTCAAATCGGCCACGAGGCGAAGACGAGGCCCAGCCGGACCCGGAACATCTGCGGGCCAAAGTGGAAGCGCTGGGCATGAGTTGGAAAGAGGTTCCTGTGAAGCCAGGAGAATATGCGCAGCAGGACATTCATGCCTTTAGCCGTGCCTTGGAGGATGGACCGCCCCCTATTGTAGGCTTCTGTCGTACAGGCATGCGGGTGGCCCATTTATGGGCTCTGGCCAAGGCGCCCCATTGCCCGCTAGTTGAGTTGCAGGCATCTGCCGAGGCGGCAGGCTACGATCTGACTCCCATACGCGAAGAACTGGTTCGCAGGGAGGGGTGACGAACATCGTCGAAGCTGCATTCAAGGACGCCCCGGCAGGCGCTGGCCAGGGCCAGCATCAAGGACATAAGCATGAAAATGTACCTTAAATTTGCCGCCATGATACTTACATCCACTGTGATCATGTACGGCCTCATGTATCTGAATACCTTTCGTCTCGACCACCTCACCTTCAGTGAGACGAGAGCATACATGGCGCTCATCATGGGTTCGTGCATGGCGATCATCATGCTGACCTACATGATCGGTATGTACCCTAACCGCAAGCTCAACGCTGGCATCTATCTGGGCAGCGCACTGGTATTTGGCCTTTCGCTCTGGTTGGTTAGAAGCCAGGCCACTGTCGATGACGTCTCCTACATGAGCGCGATGATCCCCCATCATTCGATTGCCATCCTGACGAGTGAGCGCGCTAACATCTCCGATCCGCGAGTCAGAGAGCTGGCAGATGAGATTATCAAGGCGCAACGTGAGGAGATTGCAGACATGAAGCGGCTCATCACTGATCTACAAGACCAGTAAAACAAACCCAAAGAGGCTGGACTGACCCCCAATAGGTGGGCAAAAGCAAGGGAGCTTACGACTGCTATGCAGGCTGTGCTGTATTGTAGTTGGTTCATGAATAGTTGCCTGTCAGTACGATGTGTTCCTTTTTGTGTGATATGGCTTACGTGATGGTACCGAGACCGGTCGGGAGTCAACGGCGGTTCCATAGGCTATGATGAGTCCCCATTTCACATCTGCTGGAGTCCCAATGAGCTTTTATGTCTATCTTTCCGGTGAAATCCACACCGATTGGCGTGACGAGATTCAGCGAGGCGCCGAGGCGGCTGGCCTGGATATCGTCTTCACCTCGGCGGTGACCGACCACGCGGCCAGCGATGCCGCCGGCGACCACCTCGGAGAGGAGAGCAACCCGTTCTGGCGTGACCACAAGTCGTCCAAGGTCAACGCCATCCGCACCAAGACGCTGATCGAACAGAGCGACCTGGTGGTGGTTCGCTTCGGCGACAAGTACAAGCAGTGGAACGCCGCCTTCGATGCCGGCTACTGCGCGGCACTGGGCAAGCCGTATGTCACCCTGCATGGCGAGGAAATCATCCATCCGCTCAAGGAAGTCGACGCCTCGGCCATGGCCTGGGCGACCACGACCGATCAGGTGGTCGAGATCCTGCGCTACGTCACCAAGGCCTGATTGCTGGTCCACCCTGTCCCAGGCGCGAGCGGGCCATGCCACTGCGTGAGCAAATCGAAAAGTACCAGGTTCTCTTCTATCTGCTAGCGCTGCTTGCCGGCCTGGGGCTGGGGCTGCACCGGCCCGATGTCGCCGACGTTGTGGAAGGCCTGCTCTGGCCGCTGCTCGCCGTCCTGCTCTTCTCCACGTTTACCCAGGTTCCGTTGGTACGACTGCGCCGGGCGCTGGTTGACTCGCGCTTTCTCACGGCAGCGGTTCTGGGAAACTTCGTGGCGATCCCGCTGATCGTCTGGCTGATGGTGCAGTGGCTGCCGGCGGATCCGGCGCTGCGGCTCGGGGTTCTGCTGGTCCTGCTGGTTCCCTGCACCGACTGGTTTCTCACCTTTACCCACCTGGGCGGCGGCGATGCCCCCAGGGCCTTGGCGTTCACCCCGCTCAGCCTGCTGTTGCAACTGTTGCTGTTGCCCCTTTATCTCTGGCTGTTTCTCGGCCATACGGCCATGGCTGGTCTCGTCCAGCGTGAGCTGCTGCTGGCCTTTGGCGGGTTGATCCTGCTGCCGTTGACAGGAGCCTGGGCGCTCGAGCACTGGTCGGCGGAACGAACAGCGCGGAAGCGCTGGGTCGCGGGGCTGGGCTGGTTGCCGATACCGCTGCTGGGCCTGGTGTTGTTCACGGTGGCGGCGGGCCAGGTGGGTCAGGTAACCGGCTCACTTGCCCTGTTGCCCCGGCTGGCCCTGCTGTTCGTTGCTTTCCTGCTGGCGGCCCTGCTGCTGGCACGGCTGTTGGCCACTGCCTTCCGGCTGCCCCCGGCCCAGGGGCGAGTACTTGCCTTCAGCTTCGGTTCACGCAACTCCTTCGTTATCCTGCCGCTGGCCCTGGCGTTGCCCGCTGGCTTCGAGGTGGCTGTCGTCGTCGTGGTCTTCCAGTCCCTGGTCGAACTGTTCGGGATGCTGGCCTTCCTTCGACTGGTGCCGACGCATCTCTTTCCGACCATAAAATCGACCTGACTGGCAGGCAGGTTTTTTTACGGACTTTTTAGGCGTTGGCGTGATGTCATGTCGGCTTGAGAGTGATGGGCTCGGGTTTTTACTCGGATTGTCATGGGCGAAGACGGCATGTTCGAACAGCGGGGGCTGCATCAGCGGCTCGGTTATCAATGGCGGAGCTGGGCGCCGGTGCTCAAGGTGTTGTCCGTCCTCTGGATGGTGCTGGCCTTGTTCATGGCATTGCCCTGGGTGGTGTTGTTGATCGAGGGGGAGCCCGATGCCACGGCATTCGGCCTGTCGATGGTCATCGTGCTGAGTGCGGTGGCGCTGAGCTGGCTCGCCACGCTGAAAGTAGCGATAGAACTCAAACCCTGGCAGATGTTCGTACTGACGACCTTCAGTTGGGTCAGTATCAGTGGTTTTGCCAGCCTGCCCCTGGTGTTGGGTGCCCCCCAGCTTTCTTTCACCAATGCCGTCTTCGAGTCGGTGTCTGCGATCACCACCACCGGCTCGACGATTCTCGAGGGCATCGAGTCCCTCTCCGATGGCCTCAAGCTGTGGCGGGGGATCATGCAGTGGCTGGGGGGCATCGGTATCATCGTGATGGGGATCGCCATCCTGCCGTTCCTCAAGGTCGGCGGCATGCGGCTCTTTCACACCGAGTCTTCGGACTGGTCCGACAAGGTGATGCCTCGCACCGGTGGTATCGCCAAGGCTACCCTGGGCATCTATTGCGGCTTCACCCTGATCGCCATGCTGACCTACTGGCTGGGTGGCATGGCGCTGCTCGATGCGGTGGTGCACGGCATGACCTCGGTGGCTACGGGCGGCTTTGCCAATTCGGATGCCTCGTTCGGGGCCTATGGCGATCGCCCCTTCCTGCTCTGGGCGGCCAGCCTCTTCATGCTGGCAGGTGCGCTTCCCTTCGTGCTTTATATCCGTGTCTTGCGCGGTTCCCGGCTGGCACTGTGGCGAGATCAGCAGGTGCAGGGGCTGCTGCTGCTTCTGCTGATCGTCATCCTGAGCCTTACCCTATGGAGAATGTGGCTGGGTACGCCGCCCTTCGAGGCGCTCACCCATGTCGCCTTCAATGTGATATCCGTCGTTACGACCACCGGCTACGCCTCGGATGACTATAGTGTCTGGGGGCCGCTGGCCTTCGTCGCGTTCTTCTACCTGACCTTCGTCGGCGGCTGCAGCGGCTCCACCAGTGGCGGCATGAAGATATTCCGCTTCCAGGTGTCGACCATTTTGCTGCGCAACCAGCTGCGTTACCTGACCCACTCCAGCGGTGTGTTTGCCTCACGCTACAATAACCAACCGCTGACCGATGAAGTCACTCGCGGCGTGGTGGCCTTCTCCTTCTTCTTTTTTCTTACCATTGCCGGGTTGGCCCTGGGGCTCTCCTTGCTGGGCCTCGATTTGGTCACCGCGCTTTCCGGTGCGGCCACCGCCGTGGCCAACGTCGGGCCGGGGCTGGGTGACACCATCGGCCCGTCCGGCAATTTTGCACCGCTACCGGATGCGGCCAAATGGCTGTTATGTGTGGGTATGCTGATGGGGCGGCTCGAGATACTTACCGTGCTGGTATTGCTGACCCCAATGTTCTGGCGCAAGTAGTCTGAAGAACTCAACCCCGAGGACGACCGGATCGATGAACGCCACTCCCGATTCACGCCCCGCCAGTGATCCGCCGCCGGCAGCGGCGCCAGGCGATGCCGAGCAAGTTCGCCGGGGGGCGGCGAAAGGTGTGCGCCTGCTGGTGGCGCTCAGCGGCGGCAGCGAGGACGCAGCCCTGGTACGCACCGCCCATCGCCTGGCCGAGCGCGACGGCGTGCGCTGGCGCGCGATACACGTGGACAACGGCCGCGATGACGCCGAACGCCGGCTGGTGCTGGAAAAGGACTTTGCCATGGTGCACCGGCTGGGCGGCGAGACCCGGGTGCTCCAGGGGCAGGACCGGGCCGCGGAGCTGCACGACTATGCCCGCGAGCATCGTATTGCCACCCTGCTGGTGGGCTGTTCCCGGCCTTCAGGTTGGCGTGTCTGGCGCCGCACCCTCGCCGAGCAGTTGCTGCGCCGCGGTGGGACCTTCGACCTGGTGGTGGTGGCGGAGGCCCGGCAGCGCTCGCGCTTTCGGCCGCGGCACGTCTGGCAGCCGCTGCGATTTCGCGAGCCGGTGGTGGCCCTGCTCAGTGTCCTGGGCGCTCTGGTGGTGGCCTGGGGACTGGAGTCCTGGCTGGAACTGGCCAACCTGTCGCTGGTGTTCCTCGCCGCGGTGCTGGCCAGTGCCACCCTGGCCGGCACCCGGGCGGCGATGTTCAGTGCCGGGCTTGGCTTCCTGGCCTTCAACTTCTTCTTCACCCAGCCACGCTTCTCCTTCGCCATCGTTGAGCACGGACAGCTGCTCACCGTGGTCTTCTTCCTGCTGGTGGCGGTGGTGGTCGGCCAACTGGCCGGCAGCGGGCGACGCCGGTTGCTGGCGTTGCGCTCCAGCCGGGAACAGACTCACCGGCTGCTGACCTATGCCCGGGCCTTGTCGGCCGCCACCGACCGGGACCAGGTGGGCGATATCGGTGTCACGTCGCTGGAGCGCTGGCTGGGCGTTCCCGTGGTGCTGCTCGACCGGGATGAGAAGGGCGCCGACTTTACGATCCGCCACGCGGCCCCGCCCGGCATGACCCTGGACGCGGGGGCTCTCACGGCGGCGGGCTGGAGCTGGCAGCATCGGCAGCCCAGCGGCCGCGGCACCGAGAACCTGCCCGACCAGCAGTGGCGACTGCTGCCCCTGGTGGAACAGGGGCGAGTGCTGGGTGTCGTGGGCCTCAAGCTGGCGGTGCGCGAGACGCCCCCGGGTCCCGATCAGGAGGCCTTGATCGAGGCGCTGTCCAGCCAGCTCACCATGGCCCTGGAGCGGACCCGGCTGGTCAGCGACCTGGGGACTGCACGCCTGTCGGAGGAGAACGAGCGGCTGCGATCGGCGCTGCTTTCGTCGGTTTCCCACGACTTGCGCACGCCTTTGGCATCGATCATCGGTTCGGCTAGTACGCTGCGTGAGCTGGAGGCTCAGCTCAGCGATGAGGACAAGCATGAGCTGCTGGATAGCATCCTGTCCGAGAGCGAGCGGCTCAATCGCTATATCCAGAACCTGCTGGACATGACCCGATTGGGGCATGGCAGACTGAAGATCGAGCGTGACTGGATTTCCCTGGAGGACCTGATCGAGTCGGCCATCAAGCGCCTGGGGCCTTCTCTGGAGCACGTGACAATCGAACGTAGTGGAATCGGTGAGATGCCGCTGCTCTTTGTTCACCCTGCACTGATTGAACAGGCACTGGTCAATGTCATCGACAACGCCGCCCGCTTTTCGCCGCCAGAGGGCAGGGTCATCATTGCCGGCCGTCTGGACGAAACGGACCGGCAGTTGGAGGTCCGGGTGACCGACGAGGGGCCGGGCATTCCCCCGGCACAGCGCCAGGCGGTATTCGACATGTTCTTCACGGGGGGCGAAGGCGACCGTAGCCGCTACGGCAGTGGGCTCGGCCTGGCCATTTGCCGTGGCATGCTCGGCGCCCACGGGGGCAGCATTGCGGCAGAGCCGGGGCCGGCGGGCAGCGGCACCAGTATCGTGATGCGCCTGCCGCTCAGCGAGAGAGAAGAGGGCGCGCAGGATGATGGCTGAGAATCGGCATGTACTGATCATCGACGACGAGCCCCAGATTCGTCGTTTCCTGCGCATCAGCCTTGTGTCGCAGGGTTTCAGGGTGAGCGAAGCGGCTACCGGTGGCGAAGGGCTCGCTCGCGCTCTGAACGAAGCTCCCGACCTCGTGCTGCTGGATCTTGGGCTACCCGACATGGACGGCCAAGCGGTACTCGATGGGCTGCGGTCAGGCAGCGCGGTCCCGGTCATCGTGGTGTCGGTGCGCGGGCACGAGGCCGAAAAGGTTCGTGCCCTGGATCGGGGGGCCAATGATTATGTCACCAAGCCCTTCGGTATCCAGGAGCTGCTGGCACGGATACGCTCGCTGCTGCGGCGCCATGGTGAGCCAGGCGAAGGCCCTGCGTTGACGCGCTACCGCCGCGCCGATCTGGTCATCGACCTTGCGGCTCGGCGGGTCACACATGGCGATTCGCCGGTTCACCTCACGCCGAAGGAGTACGCCGTGCTGGATCGCCTGGCACGCCATGCCGGCCGGGTGGTCACCCAGACCCAGTTGTTGCGTGATGTCTGGGGGCCGACCCACGCCCACGACACCCACTACCTGCGCATCGTCATCAGCAAGTTGCGCCACAAGCTCGGCGATGACCCCCAGTCACCGCATCTTCTCCAGACCGAGGCGGGTATTGGCTATCGGCTGCTGGTAGAGCCCGAAGCGGCTACGGAGCAATAGCAATGAAGATCATCATTCTTGGCGCCGGCCAGGTCGGCGGTACGCTGGCCGAGCACCTGGCCCGCGAGGAAAACGACATCACCGTGGTGGACACCGACGGCGAGCGGCTGCGCGAACTG
>NZ_QPII01000024.1 GCF_003336675.1 Billgrantia montanilacus
AGCGGCAGCATCACCGTGACCGCCGAGCTGCTGTCCGCGCTGCCACACAATGTAGACACTGACGACCTGACCATCAGCGGCCTCAGCGTCGTGGCCAGCGACCAGGACGGCGACAGCACCGAGGCTGGTATCACCGTCGAGGTCGCGGACGACCTGCCTAACGTAGAGGGAACCGAGCCCTCCGGCCATGAGGTCACTATTACCAACCTCGGCAGTGCCATCGGTGTTGGCTACAACAATAGTTTTGGCTATTACATCAAGGATGAGAACGGCAATCCTACCGCGGGCAAGGTCATTTGGTCGAATGTCAAGGATGATGTGGGCGTCACCTATACCCTGGAAGGCTACGCGCCTGGTGAGGTGGGTTACTTCATTATTCCTAATGGGGCGAACCTGAACTCGGGGCTGGAGAATGAGACAGACATCACATTCGTCCAAGTCAATGGTGTTTGGGTAGCGGTAACTGAGGATGGGGAGGTGTTGGTCGGACAAGACACCAATGCACCTGTACTATTCAGCGATTCGTCGCTGCACCCCGATGGCGCCTCTCATGTCGAGAACAACGCCGAAGAAGGTGATCTCAACTGGGAAGATATCTACGGCACCGGTAGTGACCGCGACTACAATGACGTCAACATCAACGTCGAATGGACTCCTGCCAACCTTACCGTTGACGAGTCGAATCTTGACGTTACGGCAGCGTTTGATTTCTCTGGCTACTTCAGCGCCGAGTATGGTGCCGATGGCTTGGATGTGCGGGACTACAGCTTGAGTGTGGCCGAAGATGGTATCGACTCTGGCCTGATTGATACGCTGACCGGTCAGGCTGTTCTCGTCAAGGAAGTTGATGGCGAGATTGTTGGCTATGTTGTTATCAACAGTGAAGAAGTTCCTGTCTTCACTCTTAATGTCGATGCCGAAACAGGCATTGTAACCTTGGATCAGATCAGAGCGCTGGCACATCCGCTGGAAAATGTGGTGGGAGCGAGCGACCCTGTCAATATCCTAGCCGGTGTTGTTTTCCTGACCAAGTCTGTCAAAGACGGAGATGGTGATGAGGCAAGCGCTGTGATCGATATTGGCGAGGTTATCTATTTCCTCGACGACGGTCCAAGCGCTTTCACGCCGGACAACGCTAGCCTTGTTGAAGGCTTCACCGGCAATATCAACTTTGCAGATGTGGCCGGTAGCGATGGGGTCGGAAATGTTACTTTCCTCGTGACAGAAGGTTCGCCAGTTCTCGACAAAGGGGGCAATCAGCTGTTCTTGAATGGTGAGCCTCTCTTCTACAGCTATGAAGTGGGTAACGAATCGGTTTTGCTAGCGAAGACTGACGAGGATGATCTCGGCTTCAAGATCACACTGAATCCGGCTGCTGATACTTACACTATTAGCGATGTAGGTGAGATCTATACGATTCAGGAGCTCAGTTTTGACCTTGTGGGCTTCAACGGTGGAAATTCCTCTCTTTACGATCTCTCCAGCAGTGCCGAAGGTGCCAGCCAGGGGGTGTTGATTTCTACGACCTCCGGGGAAACGCTGAATACAAGCTCTAGTCCCAATAGAGGTCTGGGCGTAAGCAGCAGTCAGGGTATTAGTGATGGCGAAGTGGCACGCTTCAATTTTGTCGATGACCTGACGCTTTCCGGCAGTGATGCAAGCTGGGCGAGGAACATCTCGGCGACGCAGTTCGAGCAGAAGATCAGCTACGCTAACCAAGGGGGCTCTAGCAAGGTTAATTTTACCATCCAGGCTTTCAAGGACGTCACTACGCTGTTTGATGGTGGCGAGGGTGACCTGATCGATACTGGCAACCTGGTTGTCCTGACAGCTGACGATATCACCATCTATGATGGGAATAACAATGTCGTCGTGCATGGCACCAATGGCTTGACAGTGTCGGCCTCTGCCGATGGCACGATTACTGTTAAAGGTATGGGAGATGGATGGCGGTTTGAGGTGAACTCCAGTGAAGCCTTCCAGGCCATTGAGGTGGAAGGTGCTAGTGAGACCAAGCCATTCACTCTGAATGACTTCAGTTATGGTGCTATCGATCATGCCGTGGGCAATGGGCTGGAGCTTGAGCTGGAAGGTGTCGACGGTGATGGTGATAGCGCCAACGGCACCATCGATGTAGAAACTCCAGAGCCCTCGCTGCTGCTGGTAGGTAACAACCTCGATAACGATCTGACAGGTGAAGGTGGGGCCGATATCTTGATCGGTGACCTAGGGGGAAAGCAGACTGTTATCGAGCCCGGTCAGTCTTACAATATCTCACTGATCCTGGATGCTTCTCTAAGTATGAATGATCCGTCCGGAACGCCTGGCCTCTCTCGCTTCCAACTGGCCAAGCAGGCCTTGAAAGCCTTGGCCGACCAGCTCGCTGACCATGACGGCACTGTCAATATCCAGCTTGTGGCATTCTCTAATAACGCTTGGGAAGTTGCGACTGTTGAAGGGCTTAATTCTGCTAATGTTGATGTCTTCAAGTCTGATATCGATAGTGTTTCTCAGCAAACTTGGACGAATTACGAGGATGCTTTCCTCGAGTCGAAAGATTGGTTCGATGGTATAGGTTCTTCTGGCTTTGAGAATGTTACTTATTTCCTGACGGATGGTGTGCCGACAGCCTACAACCATGGCTCGGGCTATCGCACGACAGGAGGGTACGGTACTAACCAGACTGCCATGCAAAAAGCCATGAATGCATTTGAGGAGCTGGCTGATATCAGCACCGTCAATGCCATTGGCATAGGGGCGGACATCAATGAAGACTATCTGAGGTTCTTCGACAACTCCGATGTGGTAGGCACCGCTTCACAATTTGTATTTGGTGGCTCGGTCACAGGCCCGGTCGGTCAGGTCGATATCGTCAACACCGCGGAGGATCTCGATGCTGCTCTGCAAGGAGGCTCTCAGCGCGACGAATTGGCTGCATTGGGTGATGATATCCTTACAGGTGGAGATGGCGATGACATCCTTTTCGGGGATACGGTTTCTAGTGATCATCTCTCCTGGGTCAATGGCGATACAGGTGAGGCGTTCAATGCCGGTGAGCATGATGGGTTAGGTTTTAACGGTTTGATCGAGTTCCTGCGTTGGGATAGTGACATTGGCAATAACGGTGCGACTCCCAGTGAAAATCAGATCATGGGCTATATCCGTGAGAACTGGTCTCAGCTGATCGACACGACTCGTGAGGATGGCGGCAATAACACCCTGGATGGTGGTGCTGGGGACGACATCCTGATCGGCGGTGCCGGGGACGACATCCTGATCGGCGGTGCCGGGGACGACATCCTGATCGGCGGTGCCGGGGACGACATCCTGATCGGCGGCCTTGGAGCAGACACCTTCGTCTGGAATCTTGGCGACGAGGGTGAAGAAGGTGAGGCCGCAATCGATACGGTCAAGGACTTCTCGTTGGAAGAAGGCGACAGTCTGGATCTGAGTGATTTGCTCAGCGATGGTAACGGCCCCGAGCATCTGCGCTTCGAAGCCGAAGAGGGTGGTAGTACTACGCTCTACATCAGCACTGAAGGTAATTTCGGTAGCAACGAAGACAGTTTCAATAGCGATCTTGCCGATCAGGTTATCGTGCTGGAGAACTTCAACGGAGACCTGGATGCGCTGAAGGCGAACCTGAATATCGATTGACCGGCTCGTAGAGCGAAGCGCCTGGCTTTGCCGGGCGCTATCGTCTTCTAACCCATCGCCCTGCCTGGAGACACCAGGCAGGGCGTTTGTTACTCTACGTTAGGATCATTCAAAGGTAGAGCCATGTTCATCAAACGCGACGAGTCAGGTCAGATCGTTCAGGTCAGCCGCGAGGCGACTGCCGAGTGCAAGGAATTCGTGCCACCGTGCTCACCGGAGGTGCAGGCATTCGTGTCCGATGAAGAGGGTGGCGAGAACCTGGCTCTCTCGAAGTCGGACCTGGCTTTCGTGCGGGTGCTGGAGGACGTGATCAACGTACTGATGGACAAGAGCGTGATCAGCTTCACCGACCTGCCCGAACCCGCACAGCAGAAGCTGATGGAGCGCCAGTCGCTGCGCAAGCGGTTGAATAGCGTCGGCTTGATGTCTGAGAGCGATGACGACAGCGGCGTGATCTAACGCTTTTGCTTTACCTGATTACGCATAAGACTCCGCAGGCGCCTGGTGGAGGCCGCCGCGATGCCGGTGATCGTTGGCGTTGGCAATACCGCCGGGAGTCCTTCGGCCTCCAGTCGTGAGCTGAAGCTTCCTCCGACATAAGTAAAAGCAGCTGTTGGAGCACTGCTCCGCATCGCGACTGGCGCCGATAGGCGCCTCGGCGGAGGCTGAAAGGTTGGTTGTTGTCGCGAATACCGGTAACACCGCCGGGAGGCTTGCGCCTCCAGTCGTGAGCTGAAGCTTCCTCCGACATAAGTAAAAGCAGCTGTTGGAGCACTGCTCCGCATCGCGACTGGCGCCGATAGGCGCCTCGGCGGAGGCTGAAAGGTTGGTTGTTGTCGCGAATACCGGCAACACCGCCGGGAGGCTTGCGCCTCCAGTCGTGAGCTGAAGCTTCCTCCTACAGCGGCGTGGCAACATCAGTTTACTTTAAGAACAGCCGGCACAAGTGCCGGCTGTCGGTCCTTCAGGCTGTCCGTTTCCGGGTGCCTTGCTATTCCCCTCAATCCTGGTCTTGGCGAATGCCCGGTCCGGTTACGCCATCCATGCCCAGCTCGAATAGCACGGTGGCGGCGGTGCGGGATTCCACCCCTTCGGCGATCGCCATGATGCCAAGCGAATGGGCGAGGGTGCACATGCCGCGCAGCAGGCTCTGCTGCTGGCTCTCATTCTCGATGCCCTGGCTCAGTGACGCATCGATCTTCATGAAGGTCAGTCCCAGGTCCTGGAGCCCTTCGATCTTGCCGAACTGGGTGCTGACGTGTTCCAGGCCCATCTTGCAGCCCAGGGGCAGCAGTTCGTTGCACAGGTTCTGCAGAGCCTTCGGCTGCTGGAAGGCGATCGACTGAGGCAACTCGAACCAGAGCCGAGATGCGCAGGCGGGCCGGGCGCGAACCCGGGAGACCACTTCACTGACGAAGCGACCGTCTCGCAAGGAGTTGGCCGAGAGGTTGATCCCGACGGGCTTGCCGCTGGTTTCGGTGTCCTTCAGGGCGGCGGTCACCACGGCGAGGTCCAGCTCGGCTGCCATGGCCAGACGTGACACCCATGGCAGGAAGATGCCGGCAGGCTGCCACTCTCCCTTCAGGCGCAGCCGGGAGGGAATCTCATGATGGATCAAGTGCCCCTTGGGGTCGAGCACGGGGTAGTGGGCCAGGAAGACGCCCTGTTCCAGCGCATCGTTCAATGCCCGGCGCCACTCTTCATGGCTGGTGTAAAGCACGCTGCTGGCGGGAACGCTCAGGATGATCTGCCCATTCTGCGCCTGGTTTTCGGCAGCCGCCAGCGCGCCATCGAGGCTTGCCAGCAGCTCGGCACGGCCCTCGCCCTGGGTGTATTCACACAGTGCCGATGGCAGCGAAAGCGAGATATCCTGTTCGTCAGACAGGGCTTCAAGGCGTGTCTTCAGTTCATTGCCGATGGCTTGCAGGTCGTGGTATCGCGGCACGATCAGCGCGAAATCGCTGCCGTTCAGGCGCCCCACCTGGCCGTCGCCGAAAAATTGGCCAAGCTGCTTCAGGCTGTAGGCCACCTTCACCAGGAGTGCGTCGGTCGCTCCATGGCCGATCTGCTGATTGACTTCTCCCAGACGAGCCACCCGCACGATGGCCAGCGTGCCGCTGGCATCGTCGCTGTCGCTCTGGAGGTGAGCCTGCAACTGGTCGAGGAAGGCGGTTCGGGCGGGTATCGCAGTGACCGAATCGTTCTGCATCCGCCGCCGCAGCTGGTCGAGCTTGTCGCTCTCTGCGCCCAGCATCTGTCGCACCGCGCCGGATAGCCGGTTCATGGCCTGAACCACTTCGCGCAGTTCCAGGGTTTTGGGCTCCCTGGCCGTGGTGAAGCGTCGCTCTCCGATGGCTTGAGCCTGCGAGACGACGTCGCGTAGCGGCAGGCGAATGGTGCGCACGATCCAGCTCGCCAGCAGCAGGCTGATGACGCCGGCTATGGCAAACCAGCCGGCCAGCTCCAGGCTGCTTCGCCACAGCGAGCGATAGGCGAAGCTGTGCTGGCTCTCCAGCTCGAGAGTGCCAAACTGCTGCCAGCCATCCTGGACGACGGCCTGGCCGGCTGGAATATCGAAACGGACCAGCTCGACGAACCAGCCGGGTACGTCATCGATATGCCCGTTGCCAACACGCTGTTCGATGACTCCGCCTTCCGGGTCACGAAGCTCGATGCGCCGGTAGTGGCCGGTATCGAACTGGGCGGCCAGCAGTAGCTCCAGGATCACGGGGTCCTTTTCCATCTGGCTCATGGATAGCGCGAGGGCGTTGGCGTTGTCGGTATTCTTGATGCGAACTTCCTGCTCGATGTAGTGGCGGCTGCTCGTCACGCCGATGAGCAGGCTGCCGACGAACGCCAGCAGCAGCAGTACCACGATGGTCAGCCAGAGCTGCTTGATCAGTGACATCTTGGTTCTTCCTCTGCCTGGGGCTGGTACCCCTGTTTTTCATGTCGACCGCTTTCGTGAATCATCAGATAAACCCCTGTTGCTGCATGCGCTCGATCACGCTGCGCCAGCGCGACAGTCGTGCCACAGGATCGGCCCGCGATTGAGTGGAGCCGCCGGCCCAAAGCCCTTCGCTGTTGAAACTGAAGACAGGGTCCAGGTCGGTGCGCTGGGTTGCGGGTGTGATGGAGGGGACCAGGTTGTCCAGCACCAAAGGCACGGCGCTGGGGCGCTCGTAATAGCCGAGCACCATGTGCGCCTGAACGATCTGGCTGCGCCCGATGCGGGCGCGGACATAGATCATGCGAAGTCGCTCGCCGGGTACACCCAATTCCTTCAGGCTGACGTATTTGGCGATGGAGTAGTCCTCGCAGTCGCCCTGGCCTTGGCCCATGGTTTCCAGCGGAGTGGCCCAGTGGTCCTCTCGGCCCCAGTTGTCGATGTCGTCCACCCAGCGAACCCGGCGATTGAAGAAGTCGTTGACCTCACGCATCTGGTTGTCGAGAGGGGCTCCATTCAATCTATCCAGCAGCGCAAACCAATCTTCCAGGATGCGCAGCCCCTGTTGGCCATAGAGACGTTGCATGCTCTCACGTAGCCTGGCCCGGTTGAGTCGTGCCTCTGCCGGGCCAGGCTTGAGACCCAGCCCGACAGCCAGAAACAGCGAACCCAGGCCGGCAATGAAGCGGCGGCGACTGGGGCTGAAGCGGTGTCTAGGAGGACGAGGGGGCATCTGGGTGCGCCGAAAGTGTTTAGTAATGTAAATCAGCGTTTCGTTGAGTATAGAGGAGTGAGAGGTGCAGGACGACCCGTGTGAGGGTTGTCATGCTGAGGTATGAGGAAATGGGCGGTGAACAGGGAGGCCAGGGCGGAGAGGCAGGGCAGGGAGTAAGTTATGGACGACGCTTGAGGATCAACCCTTGCCGGGACCCTGCCACACCCTGAGCCGCCCGATCCAGGCCAGCTTCCGGGAGGCAACGCGAAGTTCATGGGCGGCGTCATCCAGGCTCTGCTCGGGGGGCAGGTGTCGGACATAGATCGAGACATCGACCTGGTTGTCGAGATAGTGCAGGTCGAGGGCGATGCGGGTTTGCCAGGCTGGGCAGCGGGACCAGACTTCATCGAGAACACCCTCCACGTCGCGGCGCAATGGCAGGCCGGGGCGCAGGCTATGCTCGGTCTCGCCCGCATCGTCCTCGGGGTCGATGTGAAAGGTGACATCGGCAAGATTGGAGAAGTTGTCCCGCAGCCTCCGGCTGACAGCGTTGCCGATCTCGTGGGCCTCCGAGACGGTCAGCCGCGGCGCGACGACGATATGCAGGTCGAGAATGACCTGGCTGCCCAGCGAGCGGGTTCTCAGGTCGTGCACGCCATGGACGCCGGGCACTGCTTCGGCCACCGACTGCATCGCGTCGCGCTCCTCCTCCGGAAGCGCGGTGTCGATTAGTTCCTGACTCGATTCCCACAGCAGTCGGCCGCCCACTTGGCCGACCATCACGCCGACCACGATGGCGGCCGCGGCATCCACCCAGCCGGCACCGAATTGCGCGGCGATCAGGCCGATCAATACCACTACGGTGGAGAGGGCGTCCGAGCGGGAGTGCCAGGCGTTGGCCTCCAGCAGGCGCGAATTCACTCGCTTGGCGATGCGCAGCGTATAGCGGAAGATCCACTCCTTGGCGAGCAGCGCGAAGAGAGCGACGCCGATGGCCCAGATTCCGGGCGCAGATATCGGCTCGCCGACCAGCAGGCGGCTGAGACTGGCCCAGGCGATGCCGCCGGCAACGAAAATCAGCACACTGCCTAGCACGAGGGTGGCGAGAGTCTCGATGCGGCCGTGGCCGTAGGGGTGGTTGCTGTCTGGCTCCTGGCGTCCGTAGTGGGTCGCCGCCATGACGAAGCCGTCGGTCACCAGGTCGGAGAACGAGTGGATGCCATCTGCTATCAGGGCGGCCGAGCCGACCAGCAGGCCGGTGATCAGCTTGAGCACGCCGACGGTAAGGTCGACCACGGCGCCGACCAGCGTGACCCGATGAGCCTCGCGCGTCTGTGCACCGCGATCGGACGGCAGATGAACGTGTCCGCTCACGCCGTTCCCATGTCACTGCCGTTGAGCTGCCCCGCCTTGTTGCGAACGGGGTTGGCGTACTGGGCCAGCCACCAGGACCGCAGCTCGGCCGGCACGTCGTTCAGGCGGGCCTGGAAGCGTGCCCGGTCGACGTCGCTGACTTCGCTCATGTCCAGCAGCTCCGGAGCATCACCCAGCGCCTCGAGGGCGAGGTAGTGGCTTGGAAAGAGCTGATAGCCGGCTACCACCTGGCGGTCGATCTCGGCGGCAACGGCTTCCGGTGTATCGAAGCTGGCTTCCAGTGGTTCGCCGAAGCGCAGCTGTACTCGCCCCTTGTGGCCTGTAATCCCGGCCACGATGGACTGGATGTCTTCGAACTCGCTCTTGGCATAGCCGCCCTGGCTATGAATCGCCTGTAGCTCCCGGGCCTTCTGTACGTCGCAGGGGTCGTACTCGTAGCTGATCGATACCGGCACCACGCGCAGTTCGGCGATCGCTTCACCGATGGGCGCCTGGCGATCTTCCTGGCGTCGGGCCATGGTCAGCATCTTGATGATGGCGGGATCCGTGCGGTCGATGCCATCCTTGGCCCGACCCTCGCGCTGGGCCATCCAGATCGAGTGATTGTCTTCGATGATGGAGTGGCGGATATAGGCGGAAAGCGATTGGAATGCGGCCAGCATGGCACGTTTTCCGCGCAGCGCACGGCGAACGATGAAGCTCTTGTTGAGCCGCATCAGGTCGGTGACATAGGGCTTCTTCAGCAGATTGTCGCCGATGGCGATTCGCACCGTGTCACGTCCGCCACGATGCAGGCCGTAGTTGACGAAGGCCGGGTCGAGCGAGATGTCGCGATGATTGCCGATGAACAGATAGGCCGTATCCGGCGCCAGATGCTCCAGCCCCTCGACTCGAAATTCGTCGGTGGAGGTGCGTATCATCCGCTCCATATAATAGGCCACGCGCATCTGGAAATCGTGGACGGTGGCCACGCCGCGGGTCTCCCGGCGAATGGCGTAGGAGGCAATCGCCCGAGCCAGTGCGGGCAGCATCCGGTTGAGTCTCGGTAGCCGGTAGCGCGTCAAGGCGTCGAGCAGCTCACGGTTGCTGGCCAGCCTGGCCAGTACTGCTGCGACTTCACTATCCTCATAGGGTCGTATGTCGGCCCAGGGATCCTGCTCTGCGGCTGGCGTATCGGTCTGCGGTTCTGTCATCGGCGTATTCTGGTTGACGGGATCGGTCATGCGCTGTCCTGCAGCGACGCAGTGGAGGCTTCGCCATCCAGCCAGCCGATCAATTGCTCGATCTCTTCGGCGAGGGTCTGGGTCATCAGCATGAAGTCCGCCTCCAGTCTCACGATGGCATCGCCATCGTCTTCGGTTTCGTTGGCCTCGTCGATCAGTGCATCACTGAAGCGCAGGGATTTCAGGGCCAGGTCATCATGTAACACGAAGCTTAGCCGGCCTTCGATCTCAAGGGCCAGCCGGCTCGCCTGGCGGCCTGCCGACAGCAGCTGCTGGATCTCGTCGCTGTCCAGGTCGACCTGACGAGCACGCAGTACACCATCATCGCCTTTGGCCTTGAGCTCGACCTGGTCACCGAGCTGCAGGCTGGCGGGGCGTTCGTCCGGCTCGGCCAGCCACTGGGTCATGGCACGCATCGGTAGGGTCTGGGTGGCTAGAGGAGTTACCTTGAGGCTGCCCAGGGTTTCTCGCAGCAGGTCCAACACTTCCTCGGCACGCTTGCGCGAGCTGCTGTTGACAGCGATCAGGTTGCGCCGCGTATCCCACCACAGGTCGACCTTCTGGCTGCGGATGAAGGCGCGGGGCAGCAGCTCTTCATAGACCTGCTCCTTGAGTTCCTGCTTTTCCTGTCGGCGCAGTTTACGGCCCTCGCGGGCCTCGATGTCGGCGCCGCGCTCCTCGACCTCTTCGCGCACCACCCCCGCCGGCAGCAGGCGTTCCTGACGCAGGACCGTCATCAGCCGCTGCCCCTGCAGTTCGTGCAGCAGCGCCGTGCCGGCACGACCCGCAGGCGGGCACCACCCCAGCCGGCGAGCCTCGCTGCTGCCGGGCAGGCGCGCCGCCTGTTCGGCCAGTGCCGTCTCCAGGTCGGCTGCCGGGATCGTCGCTGACTCATGCAGGCGGTAAAGGTGCAAGTGCTTGAACCACATGGCGCATTACCTGATCAAAAAGGACGCATATTATGGCCAAGGGGAGGCGGGGGTTCCAGTGTTGAAGGTAACGGCGGGCAAGACAAATTCAAACTCTTGTTTGAATTGAGGCGGTGGCGGGGCCTAGAATCGATGCTCGCTTCCACTTCTGTATCGCACTCCCTCATATACCGGACCACCCTCAGGAGAAGCACCGATGGATTCTCGACTTTCCCGCGTCACCCTGCGCGTTCGCGGCTATCACCTGGATGGCTATGGCCACGTCAACAACGCCCGTTACCTGGAGTTCCTCGAGGAGGGTCGCTGGGGCTACTTCGATGATCGGCCCGATGTCGCTCGGCCGTTCGCCAGCGGCAACCCCGCCCTGGTGGCCGTCAACCTCAATATCAACTACCGCCTGGCGGCCGTGGCGGGCGACGACCTGGAGGTGCGCACGCGCCTTGCGGAGCTAGGCAGTCGAAGCGCGCGCATGCATCAGGAGATTCGCCGGCTGCGCGATGACAAGCTGGTGGTCGACGCCAGTCTCACCTTCGTGCTGCTCGATGTGAAGGCGAACCGGCCCCTTGCCATCGAGGGTGAGCTGCATGATCTTCTGGCGCCCCTGGTCCTCGAGGATTGAGCGTGACAGGGCGCACGTGACGGCACGTGATCCGAAACAACCACCCGGTTGATGAAGAATCCGGCTGATCCGTGACAGCCCCCCGCTGCCTTTGCGCTGTCCGCGATGGTATGATGCAAGGCTGTAATGGCGCCTCCTTAGTGGAGAAACGCTGCACGAATCGGCGAGCGAGATGAAGCGCAAGGCGCCCGGAGCGCAGGAACCGGAGCATATGGGGTATATGTGAGGATTCCGAGCACCGCGTAACGCAGCGATTCGCTCGTGCAGACATTCGTGGAGTGTTTCTTGGTGCCAAACCGCTGCAGCGCAAAGGATTCGACGACCCATGGGTGACATCGCCAGAGAAATTCTGCCAGTCAACATCGAGGACGAACTCAAGCAGTCGTACCTCGACTACGCGATGAGCGTGATTATTGGCCGTGCGCTTCCCGACGTGCGCGATGGCCTCAAGCCAGTGCACCGGCGCGTGCTGTTCGCCATGCACGAGCTCAGCAACGACTGGAACAAACCCTACAAGAAATCTGCCCGCGTGGTCGGTGATGTCATCGGTAAGTACCACCCCCACGGTGACAGTGCGGTCTATGACACCATCGTACGTATGGCCCAGCACTTCTCCATGCGCCACGTGCTGGTCGATGGCCAGGGCAACTTCGGTTCCATCGATGGCGACAACGCCGCTGCCATGCGTTACACCGAGGTGCGCATGGCCCGGCTCGCCCATGAGCTGCTGGCCGACCTCGAGAAGGATACCGTCGACTGGGTCGACAACTACGACGGTACCGAGCGCATTCCCGATGTGCTGCCCACCAAGGTGCCCAACCTGCTGATCAACGGCTCGTCGGGCATCGCCGTGGGCATGGCGACCAACATCCCGCCACATAACATGGTGGAGATCATCAGCGGCTGCCTGGCGCTGATCGACGATTACACGCTCTCCGTCGACGACCTCATGGAGTACATCCCGGGACCCGACTTCCCCACCGGGGCCATCATCAACGGCAAGGCCGGCATCCTCGAGGCCTACCGCACCGGGCGAGGGCGCATCTATGTGCGTGCCTGTCACACCATCGAGCACGACGACAAGAGCGGTCGCGACCACATCATCGTCACCGAGCTGCCGTATCAGGTGAACAAGGCGCGGCTGATCGAGAAGATCGCCGAGCTGGTGAAAGAGAAGAAGATCGAGGGCATCGCCGAGCTGCGCGACGAATCCGACAAGGATGGCCTGCGGGTGGTGATCGAGGTCAAACGCGGTGAATCGGGCGAAGTGGTGGTCAACAACCTCTTCGCCCAGACCCAACTGCAGAATGTCTTCGGCATCAATATGGTCGCCATCGAGGATGGCCAGCCCAAGATCCTCAATCTCAAGGAGATCCTCGAGGCCTTCATTCGCCATCGCCGCGAAGTGGTCACCCGCCGTACCCTGTTCGAGTTGAAGAAGGCCCGCGAGCGCGGTCATCTGCTCGAAGGCCTGGCCGTAGCCATCTCCAACATCGACGAGGTGATCGAGCTGATCAAGGCCTCGCCGAGCGCCGCCGAGGCCAAGGAGAAGCTGTTGGAGAAGGTCTGGCAGCCGGGGCAGGTCACCGCCATGCTGGAGCGGGCCGGTGCCACCTCGTGCAAGCCAGAGGAGCTGGAAGAGGGCTTCGGCCTCAGCCAGACGGGCAGCGAATATCGTCTTTCGCCGGCCCAGGCCCAGGCGATACTCGAATTGCGCCTGCACCGCCTCACCGGGCTCGAGACCGAGAAGCTGCTCGATGAATACCTCGGTATCCTCGAGCGGATTGCCGAGCTGACCGCCATTCTCGCTTCCAGCGAGCGCCTGCTCGAAGTGATCCGCGAGGAACTGGCTGCCGTGCGCGACCAGTTCGGCGACCCGCGGCGTACCGAGATCCAGGCCAGCCATCTCGACCTTTCCATCGAGGACCTGATCGCCGAGGAGGACATGGTGGTCACGGTGTCGCGTACCGGCTACGCCAAGACCCAGCCGCTTTCCGACTACCAGGCCCAGCGCCGCGGTGGCCGCGGCAAGTCGGCGACTTCCATGAAGGATGAGGATGTCATCGAGCACCTGCTGGTGGCCTCGACCCACGATACCGTGCTGCTGTTCTCCAACAAGGGCAAGGTGTACTGGCTCAAGGTCTACGAGATGCCCAACGCCAGTCGTGGCTCTCGCGGCAAGCCGCTGGTCAACATGCTGCCGCTGGACGAAGGCGAAGCCATCAATGCCATCCTGCCGGTGCGCGACTACCGGGCTGACAGCTACATCTTCTTTGCCACCGCCAAGGGTACCGTCAAGCGCACCAGCCTCAACCAGTTCTCCCGGCCGCGCAGTGTGGGCCTGATCGCCATCGACCTGGAAGAGGGCGACCGCCTGGTTGGCGCAGCCATCACCAGCGGCTCCGACCACGCCATGCTGCTGTCGTCCAACGGCAAGGCGATTCGCTTCGAGGAAGGCAACGTGCGCGCCATGGGGCGTACCGCCCGCGGCGTGCGCGGCATGCGCCTGCTAGGCGGTGCCGAAGTGATCAGCCTGATCATTCCCCAGAGCCAGCAGATCGACGCCGAGGCGGATATCGAGAGCGAAGCCGAGGAGGGCGCCGAGCTCGAAGCCCTCAACGGCAACGGTGGCCAGATCTACATCCTCACCGCCAGCGAGAACGGCTACGGCAAGCGTACCCGCCTTGAAGAGTTCCCGCTGCGCGGTCGTGGCGGCCAGGGCGTGATCGCCATGCAGACCAGCGAGCGCAACGGTTCGCTGGTCGCCGCCATGCAGGTCTACTCGGCCGACGAGATGATGCTGATCACCGACAAGGGCACCTTGGTGCGTACCCGGGTCGATGAGGTATCGATCACCTCGCGCAATACCCAGGGCGTGATGCTGATCCGTCTCGGCGAGAACGAGAAGCTGGTCAAGACCGTACGCATCGACGAGCCCGAGGAGGTCGAGAGCGAAGCCATCGAGGGTGAATACGAAGAGACAGCACCGTCCGATGGACCGGATTCGTCGGAGCAGGGTGCGGATGAGAGTGACACCACGGACGAGACCAAAAACGACGAGTAAAGGCCTGCCGCGCCATACCGAGCGATGAGCGCCGGGGAGCAGTCGAAGCGAGGGTCTTTTGTCATGGATGGCAAAAGTAGCGCCCTGGGAAGGGTTCACAGCGCCCTCGCGCAGGCTGGTCGCCGGGTTAGCTCATCGTCAGCTAGGGCGCTCATCTCGCCTCGACACGATATGAGCAGAACGGAACCACGACGCTGATGACACGCCACTATAATTTCTGTGCCGGCCCGGCTGCGCTGCCTGCCCCGGTGCTGGAGCGGGCTCGCGAGGAGCTGCTGGACTATCAGGGACGCGGGCTCTCGGTGATGGAGATGAGTCACCGTTCTCCCGAGTTCGTCGCCATCGCCGAGCAGGCCGAGGCCGACCTGCGCGAGTTGCTCGCGATACCCGACAACTACCGCGTGCTGTTCCTGCAGGGGGGCGCCAGCCTGCAGTTCTCCATGGTGCCGATGAACCTGCTGGGGCAGGGTGGCAGCGCCAACTTCCTCTATACCGGAATCTGGGGCAAGAAGGCCCTGGCCGAGGCGAAGCACCTGGGCTTTCCGGTCCAGCTGTCGGGCTCCAGCGAAGACAGTGGCCATACCCGGGTGCCTGCCCAGGTCGACATCGCGCTATCCAGTGATGCCGCCTACCTGCACTACACCGCCAACGAGACCATCGGTGGCCTGGAATTCGACTATATCCCGGGTACCGCACAGGGCGGGTTGCGCCGCGCCGACGGTGTCGAGGTGCCGCTGGTCTGCGATCTTTCCTCGAGCATACTCTCCGGCCCCCTGGACGTATCGCGCTTCGGCGTGATCTACGCCGGTGCCCAGAAGAACATCGGGCCGGCCGGCCTCACCCTGGTCATCGTGCGCGACGACCTGCTCGAGCGCCGCTGCGAGCGGATTCCGAGCCTGTTTGACTACCGCGCCATGGCCGAGGCGGGCTCCATGGTCAATACGCCGCCCACCTTCGCCTGGTACCTGGCGGGCCTGGTGTTCCAGTGGCTGAAGCACGATATCGGTGGACTTGCGGCCATGGACGCCGTCAATGCGCGCAAGGCTGCCAGGCTCTATGCCACCATCGACGGCAGCGAGCTCTATTCCAACCCGATCGCCTTGCCGAACCGCTCGCGAATGAACGTCCCGTTCGTTCTGGCCGATGCGCGCCTCGACAAGCCGTTCCTCGACGAGGCCGAGCAGGCCGGCTTGCTCAACCTCAAGGGGCATCGTAGCGTCGGGGGCATGCGGGCCAGTCTTTACAATGCCGTGCCGGAAGCGGCGGTCGACGCCCTGATCGATTTCATGGCCGACTTCGAGAAGCGAAGGGGATGACACGATGAGCGATACCCCCACCAACCTGGATGCGTTGCGCCAGCGCATCGATGAGCTGGACAACGATATCCTGAGATTGATCAGCGACAGGGCGCGGTGTGCCAAGCAGGTCGCCGATGTAAAGACCAAGAGCGACCCCGATTCCGTCTTTTACCGGCCGGAGCGCGAGGCCCAGGTGCTGCGTCGTATCATGGAGCTCAACAGCGGGCCGCTGGACAGTGAAGAGATGGCCCGGCTGTTCCGAGAAATCATGTCGGCCTGCCTGGCGCTGGAACAGCCGATCAAGGTCGCCTACCTGGGCCCAGAAGGGACCTTCACCCAGCAGGCGGCGCTCAAGCACTTCGGAGCCAGCGCCGTCAGCTTGCCCATGGCGGCCATCGATGAGGTCTTCCGCGAAGTCGAGGCCGGTGCCGTGAATTACGGCGTAGTCCCGGTTGAAAACTCCACCGAAGGGGTGATCAGCCATACCCTGGACTCCTTCATGGACTCCTCGATTCGCATCTGCGGTGAAGTGGTGTTGCGTATCCACCACCACCTGCTGGTGTCCGAGGCTACCCTGAAGGACAAGGTGTCGCGGATCTACTCGCACCCGCAATCCTTCGCCCAGTGTCGCAAGTGGCTCGATGCCCACTATCCCCGCGCCGAGCGGGTGCCGGTGTCGTCCAATGCAGAGGCCGCCAGGATGATCAAGGGCGAATGGCACAGCGCGGCGATCGCCGGCGACATGGCAGCCAAGCTCTACGGGCTGGAGAAGATCGCCGAGAAGATCGAGGACCGCCCGGACAACTCGACGCGCTTCCTGATCATCGGCAGTCATGACGTGCCGATTTCCGGCGAAGACAAGACGTCCATCGTTGTGGCCATGCGCAACCAACCGGGTGCACTGCATGAGCTGCTCGAGCCCTTCCATCGGCATCAGATCGACTTGACCCGTCTCGAGACGCGCCCCTCGCGCAGCGGGGTGTGGAACTATGTGTTCTTCATCGACTTCAAGGGCCACTCCGACGAGCCCCGGGTCGCCGCGGTGCTTGAGGAGGTGCGTCTGCGCGCCGCCGAGCTCAAGGTGCTGGGCTCCTATCCGATAGGTGTGCTCTAGGCGTGGTGGGGGATGCCTCCGGCCAGGTCGCCGAGTCGCGCATTCTGATTGTCGGCCTGGGCCTGATAGGCGGCTCCCTGGCCGCCGCACTTCGCGCCGGCGGCTTCGGTGGCACCATCCATTCTTGTGACCCGGACCCCGACGAGATCGCCCGTGGCATCGCCATGGGGCTGATCGACCATGGCGATACCCGGCTGGCGCCGCTGGTCGAAGGCGCTTCGTTGATCGTGCTGTCGGTGCCGGTGCTGGCCATGGAGAGCGTGATGGCCGAGCTGGTCGAGGCACTGCCGGCAGGTGCTCTCGATGGTGAGGCCCCGCCCGTCACGGTGACCGACGTGGGCAGCACCAAGGCTGCGGTGCGCGACTGTGCGCTGCGGGTGTTCGGACGCCTGCCGCCCGGCCTGGTGCTGGGTCACCCCATCGCCGGGTCGGAGAAGAGTGGCGTGGCGGCGGCGAATCCGTGCCTCTATGTCAACCACAAGGTGATCCTCACGCCCAGCGCCGAGACGGCGCCGGCCGCCGTCGCACGGGTGCGCACCCTATGGCAAGCCTGCCGCGCCCAGGTGCTGGAGATGGATGTCGAGCGCCACGACCAGGTGCTGGCCCGCACCAGCCACCTGCCGCACCTGCTGGCGTTCTCGCTGGTGGATACCCTGGCGCGTCAGGACGAACGCCTGGAAATCTTCCGCTACGCCGCCGGCGGCTTTCGCGACTTCACTCGCATCGCTGGCAGCGACCCGGTGATGTGGCGAGACATCTTCGTTGCCAATCGTGAGGCCGTTCTGGCCTCCCTGGACGAGTTCGAGGCCGGTGTGTCGCGGCTGCGGCGCGCCGTGGAAGCCGGCGACGGCGATGCCATGCTTGCCATCTTCGACCGGGCCAGCCATGCGCGACACTATTTTGACTCGCTCCTGAATCAGACCAGTTATCAGGTGGAATACCAGATGGAATCACAAGAGAAACTCACCTTCCTGGCGGCTCCTGGCGGCCACGTTGCCGGCCGTATTCGCGTGCCCGGCGACAAGTCCATGTCCCATCGCTCGATCATGCTTGGCGCGCTGGCGGAGGGCATCACCGAGGTGAAGGGGTTCCTGGAGGGAGAGGACAGCCTGGCCACCCTGCAGGCCTTCCGCGAGATGGGGGTGGCCATCGAGGGGCCCCATCAGGGCCGGGTCACGGTGCATGGCGTTGGCATGCATGGACTCAAGGCGCCATCGGGCCCGCTCTATGTGGGCAATGCCGGCACCGCCATGCGCCTCTTCTCCGGCCTGCTGGCCGGTCAGGCCTTCGATACCGAGCTGATTGGCGATGCCTCCCTGACCAAGCGTCCCATGGGCCGGGTGGCCGACCCGCTGCGCTTGATGGGTGCGGTGATCGAGACCGCCGAAGATGGCCGGCCACCTCTGAAGATCCGCGGCGGGCAGACGCTCAAGGGCATCGACTACGACATGCCTATGGCCAGCGCCCAGGTGAAATCCTGCCTGCTGCTTGCCGGCCTCTATGCCGACGGCGAGACCCGGGTGCGCGAGCCCGCTCCCACCCGCGACCACACCGAGCGCATGCTGACTGGTTTCGGCTATGAGGTCGGTCGTGAAGGCGATACCTGCTGGCTCACCGGCGGAGGCAAGCTCACTGCGGCGCCTATCGACGTGCCCTCGGATATCTCCTCGGCCACCTTCTTCCTGGTGGCCGCCGCCATTTCGCCGGGGTCGAACCTGGTGCTTGAGCACGTCGGCATCAACCCGACCCGCATCGGCGTGATCAATATCCTCAAGCTGATGGGCGCCGACCTGCACCTCACCAACGAGCGCGAGGTCGGCGGCGAGCCCGTTGCCGACCTGCATATTCGCTACGCGCCGCTTCACGGGATCGACATTCCCGTCGACCAGGTGCCGTTGGCCATCGATGAATTTCCGGCGCTGTTCATCGCCGCCGCCTGCGCCACCGGAACCACTCGCCTGCGTGGCGCCGAAGAATTGCGCGTCAAGGAGTCCGACCGCATCCAGGCCATGGCCGACGGCCTGGCGACCATCGGCGTCGAGCATACCGTGCGGGAAGACGGCATCGACATCGTTGGCGCCGGGGAGCGCGAGGTCGCCTACGGCGGCGGGCGGATCGACAGCCTGGGCGATCACCGCATCGCCATGGCCTTCGTGATCGCTTCGCTGCGTGCCGGCGAAGCGATCATCATCGATGACTGTGCCAACGTGGCTACCTCCTTCCCGGGCTTCGTCGAACTGGCCTGCACCGTCGGTCTTCAGGTTGGCGAAGACACGGAGGTAATGACATGAGTGACAAGGCCGCGGTGCTGACCGTTGATGGCCCTGGTGGGGCTGGCAAGGGCACCATCAGCCGCCTGGTTGCCGATCGGCTCGGCTGGCACCTGCTGGACAGCGGTGCGCTCTATCGACTCACCGCCCTGGCCGCCATGCGGCGTGGTGTGGCGTTCGATGACGAAGCGGCACTCGAAGGGCTCGCCGCCGCTCTCGATGTGGTGTTCCTTGCCGAGGGCGACACAACGCGTGTCATGCTCGAGGGAGACGACGTCAGCCGCGAGATTCGCACCGAGCAGGCAGGCGATGCCGCCTCTCAAGTGGCTTCGCTGCCTGCCGTTCGCCAGGCGCTGTTGCAGCGCCAGCGCGATTTTCGCCAGCCCCCCGGGCTGGTGGCGGATGGCCGCGATATGGGCACCGTGGTTTTCCCCGATGCCGAACTTAAGGTCTTCCTCACGGCGAGCCCCGAAGAACGTGCGCGAAGGCGCTACCTTCAGTTGCAGGAAGCCGGGGTGAATGCTAGTCTATCGAGTCTTTTGAAGGAGATTCAGGCGCGCGATGCACGCGACATGCAGCGCAGCGTGGCTCCGCTCGTACCGGCCGATGACGCCATCGAGCTGGATACCACGAGCCTGAGTATACCGGAAGTGGTGGAACGGTTGACGGAGTGGCTGGCCGAGCGCGGCCTCACCCGGCAGACTTGATCTCCCTTGCGGCGCCCCCGTCAGGATGTGATGGCATGGCCGAGCAGCCCTTTCACTGAAAGCTCGTCCAGGTCGAACCGGCGTTAACATCCCCGGGGGTTTGGCAAATTAGGCCCGCACTCGCTGGTGGTGCGGAGAAGGCGGCAACGCCTCAACACCGTTGATCACGTAGGAAAATCATGAGCGAAAGCTTTGCTGAACTGTTTGAACAGTCACTCCAGGACATCAACATGGAGCCGGGCGCCATCGTCACGGCCACTGTTGTCGACATCGAAGGTGACTGGGTCACCGTCAATGCCGGCCTGAAGTCCGAAGGACAGATTCCCGTGGCTCAGTTCCGCGACGAAAGTGGCGAACTGAACATTGCGATCGGCGACGAAGTCAGCGTCGCCCTGGAAGCCGTTGAAGACGGTTTCGGCGAGACGCGTCTGTCTCGCGAGAAGGCCAAGCGCGCCGAGGCCTGGAAGGTGCTGGAAGCGGCCTTCGAGAAGGAAGAGATCGTCAAGGGCGTGATCAACGGCAAGGTAAAAGGCGGTTTCACCGTCGATATCGATTCCATTCGTGCCTTCCTGCCGGGTTCCCTGGTCGACGTGCGTCCGGTGCGCGACACTACGCACCTGGAGCACAAGGAACTCGACTTCAAGGTCATCAAGCTCGATCCGAAGCGCAACAACGTCGTGGTTTCCCGTCGTGCCGTTCTCGAAGCCGAGAACAGCGCCGAGCGTGAAGCGCTGCTGGCCACCCTGCAGGAAGGCCAGCAGATCATGGGTATCGTCAAGAACCTCACCGACTACGGCGCCTTCGTCGATCTGGGCGGCGTCGATGGCCTGCTCCACATCACCGACATGGCCTGGAAGCGCATCAAGCATCCGAGCGAGATCGTGGCCGTGGGCGACGAGATCAACGTCAAGGTGCTCAAGTTCGACCGTGAGCGCAACCGCGTTTCGCTGGGCCTGAAGCAGCTGGGCGAAGATCCCTGGGTCAACATCAAGGATCGCTACCCTGAGGGCACTGTGGTCACCGCCCGTGTCACCAACCTCACCGACTACGGCTGCTTTGCCGAGCTGGAAGAGGGTGTCGAGGGTCTGGTTCACGTCTCCGAAATGGACTGGACCAACAAGAACATCCACCCGTCCAAGGTCGTCAACATCGGCGATGAGGTGGAAGTCATGATCCTGGATATCGACGAAGAGCGTCGTCGTATCTCCCTGGGTATCAAGCAGTGCACCGCGAATCCGTGGGAAACCTTCAACGCCCAGTACAACAAGGGCGACCGGGTTGCCGGTACCATCAAGTCGATCACCGACTTCGGTATCTTCATCGGTCTGGAAGGCGGTATCGACGGTCTGGTTCACCTCTCCGACCTCTCCTGGTCCGAGACCGGTGAAGAAGCCGTGCGTCGCTTCAAGAAGGGCGACGAGGCCGAAGCCGTCATCCTTTCCATCGATCCCGAGCGTGAGCGCATCTCCCTGGGTATCAAGCAGCTGGATACCGATCCGGTTGCCGAGTACCTGGCCGTCAACGACAAGGGCAGCGTGGTCTCCGGTCGTGTGGTCGAGGTCGATGCCAAGGAAGCCCACGTCGAGCTGGCGACCGATGTCGTTGCCATCCTCAAGGCATCCGAGATCAGCGCCGACCGCGTCGAAGATGCGCGCAACGTGCTGAACGAAGGCGATACCGTCGAAGCTCGCATCGTCGGCGTCGATCGCAAGAACCGTGCAATCAGCCTCTCCATCAAGGCCAAGGATCAGGATGATACCCGTCAGAACCTGAAGAAGCTGCGTGAAGATGCTCCCGAAGCGGGTGGCCCGACCACCATCGGTGACTTGATCAAGCAGCAGATGGGTCAGGACTGATCCCCTCGGCCCCGATCAATCGGGGCCGTCAGGAACGGTTGACAAGAACGCCGCCTCGGCTTGCCGGGGCGGCGTTCTTTTTTTGGTTGATAGCATGTTGGCGTGAACCTGCTCTGCATAGGCTGCATTGCGGAAGGGGGCTCGACGACAGCGACGCTGGCGCTCCTTGTTGGAGCGCCGCTTTGCGTCGCGACTGGCGGCGATAGGCGCCCGGCGGAATAACCGCGACCATCGATAACGCTGCCGGGAGTCCTTCGGCCTCCAGTCGTGATCTGAAGATACTCCTACAGCGCGGCCATGACTTCCCTTGCCATTTTACGCCAACGTGTGAAGATCCTTTTTTTTGGCATGCCGCAGCGCTGTTGGAGGACGGCTCCGCCGCACGACTGTGGCCGAAGGCCACCCAAGTCTGGCAGCGTGTGGCCCGTCGGTGCGGAACATTACGCATCGGCGGTAGCTTGATGAGGGGTAGGGCGGTACTCTGCATGACGTAGGTGAATTTCCAGTGTCAACCGGGAGTCCAGGAAGCCGCCATGGCCACCATTGAACACAGTGCAATACTCAGGGCATCGCCGGAGCGTGTCTTTGCGCTTCTCGAGCGGGTCGAAGACTTCGTTGAGTACTCGGACATGATCCAGGCGATCGAACCGCTGGGTGGCGAGCGCTACCGCTGGCACGTTCGTGCCGTGGGCATGGACTGGACCTTCGATGTGGAAATCACCGAGAAGCTGCCACCCCAGACACTGGCCTGGGAATCCCTGGAAGGGGTGCGCAACCAGGGTTGCTATCGTCTGGCACCGGTTGCGGAGGGCACCCGTGTATCACTCACGGTGACCTATACCATTCGTAACCGGATGGTGGAGAAAGCGGTGACGCGCGCTGCCAGGCCGCTGGTCAACAAGGTCAGCCGTCAAATTCTCGAGCGCGTAGAAGCCAAGTTGTGATTCAATCGACTCGACGAGGCCAGCCGGCCTCATTCGAGGATATGGCGATGGTCATGGGGCTGATGTGGTGTCTTGCCGTGCTGGTGATACAGCTGGGGCTGCTGCATTACGTGGACCTCCGTGTCGCGGCCATGTCGCGATTGGATCATGCACCGGAATCCGTTCCCGGCAATCCGCCGTCAACGGGGCGGGAGGATGGGCTCGACGCGTGACCCAAGCAAGACCGCATGTCACCATGGGCTCTTTCCAACGGGCAAGCGAGACATGTGATGGCGCAAGACACCTCATTGCGCCGACGGTGGCGTCTGGTAGCCGTCGGCGCAAGCCTGCTCATGGCCGGTTATCTATGGATATGGGACTCGCCCGATCTCATCGCCATCAAGCATTGGGCCGAAGAGGCGTCTCACCATCCGCTGACTATCATCAGCGTCATCACGATCATGGCCATCACACTGGCCTTTGGCTTGCCGGGCAGCATCGGGCTATGGCTGATCGCGCCTTTCTACCCACCTCAAGTCGCCACTCCCATGCTGATCGTCGGCAGCGTCGGCGGTGCGCTGGGTGCCTATCAAATAGCTGCCAGGGTGGGCGATCGCTGGAATCCCAAGGGGCTGACTCGCAAGATCATGCATATGCTGGAGCGGCGCAGCGACTTTCTCACGCAGTGCGCCCTGCGTGTGCTGCCGGGTTTCCCACACTCGGTGATCAACTTCGCTGCCGGGCTGCGTCGCCTGCCGCTGCGTACCTTCGTGATCGCCGCCATGGTGGGGCTCGGCATCAAGTGGGCGGTCTACGCCAGCGCTATCCATAGTGCGCTGGAAGCCGTGGAGAAGGGGGAAAACGCCATCAGTGCGGATATCGTACTGCCGCTGGTGGCGTTGGCTCTGCTACTGCTGGCTGGTGCCTGGATGCGACGCCGGGTGGAAGAAGGGCGCGAGGTGTAGCCAGTCGTGCATCAATCGCGGTGTTTGTAATGGGCGACGCCGTCACGCCCATCATGCTTGACGCCATACATGGCCTTGTCGGCAGCATCGACCATGGCATTGACGTTCTCGAAGTCGGCATCTTCCATCGAGGCGATACCGATAGATGCGGTCACATGCAGCGGTTCGCCCTCGGTCTTGGCCAGGGGCTGTGAGGCCAGGTACTGGCGAATCCGGTCGCCCAGCTTGCTCGCCTGCTCCCGGCGGGTATTGGGCATTATCACCAGGAATTCTTCGCCGCCATAACGGCCGGCAATATCATCCTCCCGTACCATATTCTCCAGCGCAGCGGCGAAGCGGATCAGTACTTCATCACCGAAGCGGTGACCATAGAGATCGTTGATGCGCTTGAAATGGTCCAGATCGATGAACATGACAGAAAGCGGGCGCTTGCCCATCAGGGCGCAGTCGAAGTGCTGCACAAGCAGCTTCTCCAGCCAGGGGCGGTTGGCCAGCCGGGTCAGGTGATCCGTGCGGTGTTGTTCGTCGAGTTCGTCATGGCGGGCGAGCAAGGCTTCCAGCTCATGGCGCTGCTCGGCAAGACGCTGATTGAGTAGCAGATTCTGTTCGAAGAGCAGCTCCTTGGCTTCGGCCAGCAGGGTCGTGCTGTTGATATCGGGGGGGCAGGTAATCTCGAACAGTTTTGCCAGCGTGGGCAGGCGTTGCTGCAGGTCCTCCAGCACGGAGACCAGCATGGCGATATCCAGCGATTCCAGCAGCGCCAACTGATGCAGCAGGTCACTGAAGGCTGCTGCCGGCGAATGGGCAAGCCAGCCATCGGCGATGCGGCAGGAGAGGCGCAGGCAGAGACGCTTCGGGTTGCCATCCTCCAGGGGGCCATGGCTATCCGCGATTCCCGCGGCCATAGGGGCGGGTACACCCCAACTGATGGCCAGCCACGCCCCCGCAAGGGAGTGGTCACAGCCGTAGAGCCGATGCTCGGTCTCGCGCAGCTTGTCGTGATCGCGCAGGCTTGGCACATGGCTTGAGTAGCGCTCGGCGTCCACGGCTTCCAGAGCCAGGATGCCAATATCCTGTATCAACGCCATGGTAAACAGTTGGCCTGCTTCATCGGGACAGAGCTGCTCGGCGAGCTGCTGTGCGGCCAGTGCGGCGATGATGGAGCGCTGCCAAAGGTAGTCGTAATCGAGTGCATCGCTCGCCCCGGGGCGAGGCAGGCCGAAGCTCATGGCGGCGGCCAGGGTGGCGTCCAGGCCGAGGCGAGAAACGGCATCATGACAGGTGACGACCCGATTGGCGCTGCGAGAAAAGTAGGCACTGTTGGCCATCGAGAGAAGGCGTAATGTCAGTGCGGGGTCCTGCTGGATTGCCGCGGCGAAGTCGGTGAGGCGAGGCTCCGGTGCTCGGGCCAGGCCGATCACCCGAGCCGCAGCGGCAGGCAGGCTTGGCAGTGTACGACACTCCCCCAGGCGTAGGCGAAGCGTATCGGGAAGCGGGGGAAGCTCAGGAATTGTCAAACCAATAACGCTTTTGGATTCGGTGGTCGACATCCTATCGAGCGGCATGATAACTCCTGATTTAAACAGTTGTTTGTTGTTATTTCTAAGTTACCATAGTCTTACATTCAAGCCATTTACTTTTTGCAGCTATCTTCCCTGCAGTTTTTTTCTTCTATAGTTTTTTCTGCGCCGCTACTGTTTCCGCAACGACGCGTCCAGGTGATCGACTACTTCGGCCCAGTCGGCGTCCTCCTCCAGCGCATTGAAGATGAAGGCGGCCTGGGACTCGCTCCAGAAGGGCGCTTCGTGCAGCTGCATGGTTTCCGGAAGCGGCGCGTGACGCTCGATGAAGTCCCTGATGGACGCCTCGTCGGCAGGCAAGCCCAACTGCTCGAACAGTTCAGTAAAATGATGAACGGGCTTTTCCATGGCATGTGACTCCTATGTAACCGTAGAGTACCAAAACAGTAGTCGGATAATGCCCCGCTCGTGCGGCACACTTCAACGCTGGGGCGGCTGGATTAGCGATTAATCAACGCTCGCCTACCAGCGGCGTGAGAAAGCGTCGCCTTCGCTCGCGGTCGTCCAGGGGTTGGGCCAGCAGATGAACCAGCTTGGCCAGTACCGCCTCCGGTGTCATGCCATCCCCCGAGAGTACGCCCGCTTCGGCCAGCCCTTGTCCCGCGGCATAGTGGCCGATGGTGATGCTGCCATGGGGGCACTGGCTGACGGCCGCCAACAGCTTGCCTTCCCCAGTGGCCTTGGCCAGCACCCCCAGCAGTTCCGGGTTCTCCGGCGCATTGCCGCCGCCCCAAACCTCCAGCAGTGCCCCCTGGACCCGGTGGTCCGCGAGCCAGGCAGCCAGCTGCCAGGCCTGGATGCCGGGCCACAGGGCGATGCGAACCACCCCTCCGTCCGCCAGCGCGGCGTAGTCGTGCAGTTCGAACCGGGGGGCGCCGCGCTGCTGAGCCTCCAGCCCTCGGCCAGGGTAGAGTACCGTGTCGTCGCCGACGCGCTCTCCCAGCAGGGGATAGTTGGGGCTGGCAAAGGCATCGGCGGCTTCGCTATGCAGCTTGCGGACACAGACGCCGCGAAACAGCTTGTCGGCGAAGGCTACGGCGACTTCCTGCAGGCGTGGCTCGGAGGCGAAGCGAAGTGCCAGCTCCACGTTGGCCTGGGCATCGCTGTCTGGCGCCTCGAGAGGTAGCATGGCGCCGGTGACGATCACCGGGCGGTCCAGTCCCTGGAGCTGGTAGGCAAGGCTCGCGGCAGTCCAGGCCAGGGTGTCGGTACCGTGGAGTACCACCACGCCGGCGTAGTTGCGTAGAGTCTTGCCGATGGTATGGCCGAGACGCTGCCAGTCGGCGGCGGTGGCCGCGCTGGAGTCAATGGGCTCGTTGGTTTCCTTGACGACGAAGGCCGGCAGACGCGCCTGCCGCGACGGGGGCAGGTTGGCCAGGGCGCCGCGCATCCGCGCATCCATATTGCCGCCTGCGGTCAGGCCGCGGGGCGAGGCTACCATGCCCAGGGTGCCCCCTGCGTAGAGAACCAGCACGGGGTGATCGGGGGAAGAGGGCGTGGTCATGTCGGCTCCTGACGGTCTCATTGGCTAACGCAAAGCCGCATGATAGCGCTATCGCGGCGCAGGCTCACTCCTCGACCCTGACTCTCACGCCATCGGTCACCAGCTCGCCCGGGTGGTTGATGACCTGTTCGCCTTGCGCCAGCCCCTCCAGCACCTGTGTAATCATTCCCTGTCGGCGGCCTATCTCAATGATGCGGCGTACGGCACGACCCTCCTCTATGACGAAAACGGCCCACTCGCCCTGGTGGCGGAAGAGCGCGCTGGTGGGAATCTGTCGCACATCGTCGCCTTCCCAGATCAGGAACTCGGCATCGATACGAAAGCCTTTTCCCAGGCCAAGGGCGGCGGGATCGATCCCCGTGTCGAAATCGATGATTACCGGCACGCGCTGTTCGTCCACTCCCAGTGCGGAGATTCGGGTGAAGCCAGCTGGCTCGACGCGCCTGACCTGGCCCGGCAGGACGCCGCCACCCCAGCCGCTGAGACGAACCGCCATGCCCGGGCGCAGGCGCACGGCATCCATGGATAACAGGTCCACCTGCACCTCCATATCGGCCGGCCGGCCCAGTTCGAGGATTGCCTCGCCCGCTGCCACGCTGCCTTCACAGCATCGATAGCGACTCAGTACCAGGCCGGTGACGGGGGCGCGTATTACCAGTTCGGGGGTGTCGTTGGGCACGCTGCGCTGGCCGCTGCCCACGTCGAGCATGGAACGGGCCGCCTCGACCTCGAAGCGTGCCACCTCGACGCTGGAGGCAGCCGAGTTTTCCAGGGCCCGTTGACGGTCGCGCAGGTTCTGGCGGTGCTCCAGCTCGGCGGTCGAAACCAGGTTTCGTTCGTGCAACTGGCGGTAGCGCTGATATTCCGCCTCGGCGAAGCGTCGGTCGGCCCGCGCGGTTTCCAGGTTGGCCTGTGTTGCCTGCCATCTGGCCTGGGCAGCCTGGAGGTTGTCTTCGGCCTGCTGGCGGGAGCGGGCATCCAGGGCGGGTGCCGGGCTCGCCTCCAGGCGAAACAGAATATCGCCTTCCGTCACCGTGTCGCCGACTTCGAGCATGACGCGCTGCAGGTAGCCGGCAATGGGCGCCGAGACATTCCAGGTATCCCGCAGCCTGGTGCGGCCCTCCTCGTTCACGGTTTCCCTGAAGAGCCCATTCTGAACCGTAGCACTGCTGACGCTGACGGGAGCAGGCCATAGCGCCCAGGCCAGTGCAATGATGATGGCAAGGCTCAGAGCAGCGACGCCCAGGCGCTTGATTGTTCGTGTCGCGGTCTTGTTGGTCGTCATTGTCGTTCCTTGTCTACTCCACGGCTTTCAGGGCGGTGACCATGTTGAGCCGCCCCAGTCGCCGAATCACCAACACGGCCACTACTGTCGAGGCAGCCATGACTCCGCCGGCGGCGAAACCGAAGGCGTAAGGAGTCATTACCATCGGCATGCGAAAGAGGTCGTTGCTGAAAGCCTGATTGAGCAGGGCGCTGAAGCCGATGCCAATCAACCAGCCCAGCGGGATCGCCAGGGCCGTGATCAGGGCGATCTCGCCGAGCAGAATACGCGCGACTTCCGTTCGGCTGTAACCCAGTACCCGCAGTGTTGCCAGTTCTCTCGCGCGCTCGGCGAAAGCGATGCGCGCGTTGTTGTAGATCACGCCGAAAGCGATGGAGGCAGCGAGTGCCACGAAGACCGCAGCGAACATCAGGATGGTCTCGTCCATGTAGTCCCGAATGCCGCGCTCGGCCTCCGACAGCAGGCCGATGGCGGCCACGGCCGGCATGCGGTTCAGGGCTTCGTTCAGCGCCCCCTGTTGAGCTCTGTCCACCAGCAGCCAGGCACCGCTGATTGACGGCCCTTCTCCGAGCAGGGCGTGTAGGGTGTCCCGCTGTAGGTACGTGCCGACGCCGATGGGTTCGTCGACCAGGGCCATCAGCGGCAGGTCGAGAAGCTGACGCCTGCCTTCCATTACCGCCACCTGCAACGTGTCACCTACGTCAGCCTGGAGAAAATCGGCCAGGAAGCGAGTCAGCATCACGCCCTCTGCTGGGAGCTGTTGGGGTCGCTGCTTGGCATCCAGTACCTGTCGTAGGCGGGGAAGTTCGTCCATGCCCAGTAGGCTGGTGCGGTATTCCAGGTGGCCGTGGCTGAGGGTGACGGGGACCCGGCGCCAGGCTTCCACGGCCAGAACGCCGGGTAGATGACGTAGCTCGCCCACTGCCCGGGCCGGGGTCGCCTCGCCGAAGGTCAGTTCGATATCCATGCGCATGACCTGGCGGTATTGCAGGTCCAGCATCTTCTCCACGGCGCTGAGCTGATAGGCTCCCATCATCAACAGGCCTGCCGACAGGGCGATCCCGGTCACCGAGAGTGCCGACTTGGTGGGGTGGCGCAGCAGGTGGCGCAGGATGATTCGCGACTCGTTGCCCAGTGCTCGGCCCAGCGGAGAGCGCTCCAGCCAGGTGCGGCGAAAGCGCTGCGGAGCAGGCGGCCGCATGGCTTCCGCCGGCGGCTCCCGGACGGCGCGCCATACTGCGTGCCAGGTTCCTGTCAGGGCCGAGAGCCCGGCAACGGCCAGCGCCAGCGCCATGGACCAGGGCGGCACGTGAAAATACATCTCGGGGAAGCGGAAGTAGTCACTGTAGATGCCTGCCAGCCCTCGTGCCGACCAGGCACCCAGCACCACACCCGCGGCCCAGCCAAGCAGTACGATCGCACCGGCAAGCCAGCCATAGTGCCGTGCCAGTTCGCCGTTGCGATAGCCGAAGGCCTTCAGCATGGCCAGCGGTTCGCGTTGGGTCTGGATGATACGTCCCATTACCACATTGAGCAGGAAGGCCGAAACGGCGAGGAAGATCGCGGGCAGTATCGTCGCCTGGGCGCGCTGCTGGGCCAGCTCCTCCTCGAGGAAACGATGCGACTGCTGGTCATGGCGGGTCTGCGTGCCGGTACCGCCGTAGCGGGCCAGGATCAGGTCGAGTTCATCGATCAGGGTTTCGGCGTCGGCGCCGGCCTGCAGCGTGACCAGCAGTTGGTTGAAGGCCCCCTCCATGGCGTAGCCGCTGGCCAGGGCGCGCTGATTCATCCATAGCGTGGCATAGCGTCGATAATCGGGCAGCAGGTCGGTGGGAGCTGCCTGGTAGATGACCTCGGGACTGCGCGCGATGCCGCTCAACAGCAGGCGAGTCTGACGACCGTTTATGATCGCTTCGAGGCTATCCCCGGGGACTAGCCCATGCGCCTCGGCGAAGGCGTCACTGACCACGGCCTGGTCGCTACGCCCCGCCTCCGGCAAGCTGCCTGCGAGCAGGTGCAGGCGGTTCAGGTTTGGCTGGCGGCCATCGGGCAGCGAGAGCATCATGCCGCGCACCGGGTCGTCGAAGCCTGGCACGGCCAGGCGCACCGGGGCGCGCACGCGAGGTTCCATCCGGCTCACGCCATCGAGGGTTTCCAGTCGTTCCAACAGCCCCAACGGAGCCCGCTTGAGGTCGGCAAAGAGGTCGGCGTAGTGGTGGCTGGCGTAGAAACTGTCACGAGAGCCCGACAGCGCTTCCAGGGTGGTCGTCGACATCACCAGTGTCATCACGCCGCTGGCGATGACCACGGCGATGGCCAAGGCCTGCCCCTTCAGTCGGAGCAGGTCGCGCAGCAGCTTCCAGTGCAGGGTGGCAAGCTTCATGGCGTCACCAGCGCAGCTCGCCCGGTTTCCGGCGCTCGGCGTTGACATGTATGTCGCCCACCTGGCCGTCGCGCAGGCGAATCACACGATCGGCCATTTCACCGATCACCTCGTTATGGGTAATGATCGCCAGGGTCGTGCCGGTGGTGCGGTTGATCTCCTCGAGCACTTCCAGCACTCGGATTCCGGTGCGAAAGTCGAGTGCACCGGTGGGTTCGTCGCAGAGCAGGACTTCGGGGCGCTTGGCGATGGCCCGAGCGATGGCGACACGCTGCTGCTCACCACCGGAAAGCTGCGAGGGAAAGTGATCCAGTCTCGCCTCCAGGCCCACCATGGCGAGCGCCTCTTCCGGTGCCATGGGATCGCGGCTGATATCGATGACGATGGCGACGTTCTCGCGGGCCGTCAGGCTCGATATCAGGTTGTAGAACTGGAACACGAAGCCGACATGATGGCGGCGGTACTCGGTGAGCACCCGCTGGCTGGCATGGGTCAGGTCGTGGTTGCGGCTGTTGCGGTCGATGTAGTGCAGGCTGCCCTCGCTGGGGCTGTCCAGGCCACCCATGATATTGAGCAGGGTGGACTTGCCCGAGCCGGAGGCGCCCAGCATCACCAGCAGCTCTCCGGCATGTAACGCGAGGTCGATGCCGCGCAGTGCCTGGATGGTCACTTCGCCCATCTGGTAGAAGCGCTTCAGCCCCCGGGCCTGGAACACCACCTTGGCCGTGTCGTTCATCGGCTGCCTGACTATAGGAAGAGCATCGTGGAGTTTCGGTGAGCCCAGGCTACCATGCCCGGCTATTATTGGAGCGTTGACCGAGATCAAGCTTAGTGCCAGTTGCGATGCTGGCGACCACCGCCAACGTCGGCAGCCGCCGCCGGGGCGCCTGGCGGCGCCAGTCGCGATGGGGACTCGGAGCGCCGAACTGAGCGCTCCTACAGCGATTCTTTCCACCAACGGTGCCACGCCGCTGTTGGAGGAAGCTTTAGCTCACGACTGGAGGCCGAAAGCCTCCCGGCGGTGTTGCCAATGCCGGCGACCACTGCCAGCGTCGGCAGCCTCCGCCGGGGCGCCTATCGGCGCCAGTCGCGATGGAAACCAGCGCTCCTACAGCGATCCTATCCACCAACGGTGCCACGCTGCTGTTGGAGGAAGCTTTAGCTCACGACTGGAGGGCGAAGGCCTCCCGGCGGTGTTGCCAATGCCGGCGACCACTGCCAGCGTCGGCAGCCTCCGCCGGGGCGCCTGGCGGCGCCAGTCGCGATGGAAACCAGCGCTCCTACAGCGATGCTTTCCACCGACGGCGCCACGCCGCTGTTGGAGGAAGCTTTAGCTCACGACTGGAGGGCGAAGGCCTCCTGGCGGTGTTGGCGATGTGAGCGATAAGTGCTGCCGTTGCAGCCTCCGCCGGGGCGCCTGGCGGCGCCAGTCGCGATGGAAACCAGCGCTCCTACAGCGATCCTCTCCACCAACGGTGCCACGCCGCTGTTGGAGGAAGCTTTAGCTCACGACTGGAGGCCGAAGGCCTCCCGGCGGTGTTGCCAATGCCGGCGACCACTGCCAGCGTCGGCAGCCTCCGCCGAGGCGCCTGGCGGCGCCAGTCGCGATGGGGACCAGCGCTCCAACAGCGGATTTTTCCTGCCGTGGCACCCTCAGCGTGTCACCAACTGACCCGCCTCATCCACGTCCAGGCGCCGGTTGCGCCCGGCTAGCATGGCGAAGATCGCGGACACCGCGACGATCAGCAGCAGGGCGGTGGTGACGATGGACAGGCTGACGTCGAACTGCAGCAGGATACCCACCGCCAGCGGCCCCATGGCGGCCAGGGTATAGCCGCCACCCTGGGCCAGGCCCGAGAGCTTGCCGGCCAGCCGCGAGTTGGCGGTGCGCAGCACGATCAGTGTCAATGCCAGGCTGAAGCAGCCGCCCTGGCCAAGGCCGAGCAGTACCACCCCGGCCCAGCGCCAGCTCGTGGGGCCGAGTAGCAGCAGCCAGAGGCCGGCGCCGACACAGCCCAGTACCAGCATCAGGGCAGGGCGCTGGTCACGGCTGAAGCGGGCAAGCCAGGGTGCCCCCAGGGCCGAGATGAGCTGCACCATGACCGACGCGCCCATCATCCAGCCGGCTTCCGACTCTCCATAGCCACGAGCCTGAAGCAGGGTCGGCAGCCAGCCGAAGACGATATAGGCCAGCGACGACTGGGTACCCATATAGAACATGACCTGCCAGGCGAGCGGCTGGGAGAGCAACTGGCGCAGGGAGCCGCCGCTTCCTGGCAGCGACGCACTCCTTGGGGTTCGCGGCATGAGCATGATCCAGGTCAGCAGTGCCGTCACGCCGAGCAGTGACCAGCTGATCAGGCTGAGGCGCCAGCTGCCGAGCAGGTCGGCCAGCGGGATGCTGAGACCGGCACCGAGTGCGCCCCCCAGGCACAGTGCCATGGTATAGACACCGGTCATCAGGTCGGCACCGGCGGGAATCTCGCGCTTGACCAGGGCCGGCAGCAGTGTACCGGCCACGCCGATGGCGGCACCCACCAGCAGGGTGCCGAAGAAGAGCAGCGGCGTGGGTGGGAGGCCGCGCAGCAACAGGCCGGCGATCAGGGCTGCGAGAGCCAGCGTCAGGGTATTCTCGGGCCCCATTCGCTTGGCGAGCCAGGGTGCCAGGGGGGCGAAGATGCCCAGGCAGAGTACGGGAAGGGTGGTGAGCGCCCCGATGGCAAGCGGGGAGAGGCCAGTGTCCAGCTGCAGCCTGACCAGCAGGGGAGCCAGTGAGGAGAGTGCCGGCCTCAGGTTGAGGCCGACCAGTACCATCAGGAACAGGAATAGCACCATGCGGGCGGTGTTGGGCTTGGTGTCAGTCGTCATCGCCTCGCCATTCTCGTCCCTTGGGCGGTTTCCTGGCTCTGCCCGACGAGTCGGTATGTTCGCCGTCACGGGGCGCAATCAAGGGGTGCTCGTTGGTGGGGGAACCGAAGGTCACTACGCCAGGGTCAAGGCTGGCCTTGACCTGGCGGCGAATACCGGCGACATCCTCGGTGCTGATCAACAGCTCCTGGTTGTCTTGACGTTGACGCTGCGCGATCAAGGGGCCATCGAAGGTCCAGCAGCGCTGGGGGACCTGTGAGACTTGCCAGGCCCGCCCCTGCCAGTGCGCCTGGGCCTGGACATCGAGCTCCAGCGCATCCAGCGGTACCAGCGCGGCAAAGAGCCGAGCGTTCAGGACGAGTCCTCCGCTGGCCATGTTCACCGCACCCTGGTAACGCCTCTCATGCAGTTCCGTGAGAACGACACTGCGTTTTTTCTGGGGCTCGACGATGGCCTGCCCGCAAAGGTGCAGCAGGCCGTCGTCGATCTGCTTGATGACCCAGACCGGGATAGGTTGCTTGCCGGTCAACCACTTCAGCATTGGCGGGGCACTTCCACCACGGCACGCCGATACGCGCTCATCCCTTCTCTCCCTATCGGCACGGTACACTCGGCATCGGTAGCACTCGTACGGCACAATTTAGCTGCCTACATTGGCACAGATCCCTGCAGTCTACCATGTGCCGAATCAGGCTTGGCGAGCGCCCTGGCCACGGCTGCGACGCCGGCGTGGCGCCCGGTTGTCGTCGCTGCTGCGGTTGCCTTCGCTACCACGTGAAGCGGCGCCTCGGGTACCGTTGCCGCGCTGCCCCTGTCCGCCAGAACGGCCACCGCGTCCGCCGCGTCCATTCTCGATGGGTTCAGGCTTCGCGTTGGGGTCGGGTTCGAAGCCCGGCTCGACATGCTTGGTCAGGTCGCGCTTGATCAACCGCTCGATACCCTTCAGCAGGCCATGCTCGTCGACGCAGACCAGTGAGACGGCCTGGCCGTCGCTGCCAGCGCGGCCGGTGCGGCCGATACGGTGAACGTAGTCTTCCGCCACGTTGGGCAGTTCGAAATTGACCACGTGGGGCAGCTCGCTGATATCGAGGCCGCGAGCCGCGATGTCGGTTGCCACCAGTACCTGCAAGTCGCCGGTCTTGAAGGCGGCCAGCGCCTTGGTGCGCGCCGACTGGCTCTTGTTGCCGTGAATCGCCATGGCAGGGATGTCCTGCTTGGAGAGCTGCTCGGCCAGCCGGTTGGCACCATGCTTGGTGCGGGTGAAGACCAGCACCTGATTCCAGCTGTGCCGGGTTATCAGGTGGGCCAGCAGCTCACGCTTCTTCTCCCTGTCAACACGATAGATCGACTGGTCGACGGTCTCGGCGGTGGTGTTGCGACGCGCCACTTCGATCATGGCCGGGTTGTCGAGCAGCTTGCCGGCAAGCGCCTGGATCTCGTTGGAGAAGGTGGCCGAGAACAGCAGGTTCTGGCGCTTCTCGGGCAGCACGCGCAGGATCTTCTTGATGTCGTGGATGAAGCCCATGTCCAGCATGCGATCGGCTTCGTCGAGCACCAGGATTTCGACGTGGGACAGGTCCACGTGCTTCTGCTGGTGCAGATCGAGAAGACGGCCGGGCGTGGCCACCAGCACATCCAGGCCGGGCCGGATGGCGTCTACCTGGGGCTGCTGGCCCACACCGCCGAAAATGACATGGCTCTTCAGGGTGAGGTGGCGACCGTAGTCGGCCACGCTTTCGCCCACCTGGGCGGCCAGCTCGCGGGTTGGCGTCAGGATCAGGGCGCGAATCTGGCGCTTGCCGGGTCGCGGCCCCTCTGCCAGGCGTTGCAGCATCGGCAGGGTGAAGCCGGCGGTCTTGCCGGTGCCGGTCTGGGCGCTGGCCAACAGGTCGCCACCGTTGAGGACGGCAGGTATCGCCTGGCGCTGAATGGGGGTCGGAATCGTGTAGCCCTGTGCCTCGACGGCACGGAGCAGTTCGGCACGCAGGCCGAGTTCGGAAAAGGTCATGCGGTCTCCGCAGATACGCCTCCGCCATGCCATGTGCGTCTTGCACATGACCAGTCCCGGGCCAAGGCGTGAAAAATTCGGTTCAGGGCGCGGCAGGAGGGACTACAGGTTGCCGCGAAGGCGCATTATGCCACAGGGTTGGCGGTAGCGCAGCTTGTTCTGCTCCCAGCGCCTTGTTTTCCGGGGAGATGGTTTTCCAACATGGGGCTTGCCCAATGGGGTTTTCCAGGAAAACCTTCCATGCTCAAGGTTAGGGAAGGTTCTGCTTGATACGCGCCCGAGTGGCGGCATTGAGTCCCTTGACGTTGTCGAGGGCTTCCGGCTTCAGTGCCTTCAACTGCTCGAGGTCGCTGATACCGTGGGCGAAGAGCGCCCTGGCGCTGACGGGGCCGATGCCGTCGAGCAGGGTGAGTCGCTGAGCGAAGCGGTCGATGAAGGCCTGCTGTGCCTGCTGGTCCAGGTGATCACAGGCGCCACGACCATAGAGTTCGCCGGCCAGCCGGTTCATGCTCCGCTCGAGGCGCTCCAGCATCGGCAGCTTGACGTCCGGATGTTGCCGCAGGCGCTCCTGCAGCTCCGTCAGTGCCTGGCTGGCGGCTTGTAGCGAGGCTACCGCCGTTGCCGGTTCGGCATCCATTGCTGCGAGCAGGCTCGACTCGAACTCACGCGCCTGCGCCTGCAGCGACAGCGCATCGTCCCGTGAAAGGGTGGTTTCCTGCTGCCCGGTATCGCTCATGACGCTGTTCCTTTGCTTTAAGCCCTGTCTGGTGGCAGTACGCTACTAGCGTAGCGTACTGGTCGTCTCATCGGTGGCGACGTATGGTTGCGGCCACCTGGTCGGCCACCTGATCCCAGCTTCTACCCAGGGCCCTCACCAGGGCGGGGTAGCCGTCATCGTCGAGCTCAGTTTCAGCGCGGAAGTTCTCCATGGCCACCAGAGTGCCATCCGCTGCCAGCAGCTGCCACAGGCCGCTGGCCACCGCCAGGCCGTCGTAGCGGCCCTGGAAACTGTCGACCTCCAGCCGCAGGAACAGCGCATCGGGCTCCCGCTGGCCGCCTTCATCGCGCAGGACACGGGTGTCGCCCAGCCGCTCGGCAAGACGCGCCCGCATGCCCCGTTCGAGCTGGCGCCCCAGGGGTTCGGCCCAGAGATGCTGGCGAGCCGCATTGAGGCTGATGTCGTCGAGCTGCAGCACGATGCCATCCACGTCCAGGTAGTGGGCCAGGCGAGGGGCACGAACCCGTAGCACATGCTCGGCATCGGACCCGCCGGAGGGAACGGCCTGACTGTCGGGCAGCATGAAGCGATTGGCAGGCGTGGTACTGGTGGCGCAACCGCTGAGGCCGAGCAGCATCGTCAGGGTGAGAAGGGCAGGCAATATCCTCATTCACGGCTCCATTGCGCAGGTCGAGAAGTCTTGAGACTCATACCAGGCTCCTTGTTCAGTCCAGTCCAGTTCAGTTGCGACTCGGTGCGCGGGGTTGCGGGTCTTCGGTATCCAGGCTGTCGAACAGCAGTGCCCGTGGATTCTCGTTGAGCGTGCGGGTCACCGGCTGAAGGTCGCGCATCATCCGCTCGAGCCGTTCGGCGGCGCCGCTCAGGTCGCGATAGGCACTGGAGTCCGGCGACATGCCCTCCAGCGTCTCCTGCAGGGCCATCAGCGTCGCGTTCAGGTTGCTCGGCAGGCTGCGAGTGCCAGGGTCGTCGAGCATGGCTTGCAGCGAGGTGCTCAGCTCGCGCACCTCGTTGAGCATGGCCTCCGATGTGGCCAGGTTGCGGTCGAGGCCGGCCAGCAGCGGCTCGATTTCCAGTTCGTTGAGCTTGGTCAGCAGGCTGGTCACCTGGGATTCGATCTGGGCAAAACCGGCCGAGATGATCGGGAAGACGGCTTTGTTGCTGAAGGTTTCTTCCTCGTAGCTGTCTACCTCGGCACTGTGGAAATTGATATCCACGAACATCGCGCCGGTCAGCAGATTGCCCGACTTGAGCGAGGCGCGCAGCCCGTTATTGAAAAGCCGCCCGAAGCGCTGCTCCCACTCATCGAGATCCACCTCCTGGTTCTCGATACCTAGCCGCTGGGGTTCGATACGGATCAGAACCGGGATCGAGAAGCCATCCCGGTTTGCCGGCTGGGAGGCGGTGAACTGCCAGGGCACCGCAGCCACGGTGCCGATGCGCACACCGCGAAACTCTACCGGTGCCCCCCGGGACAGGCCGCGAACGGTATCTTCCACCAGCAGCACGTATTCCAGGTAGCGGTTGAAGGTGCCCTGGCGAGCGCTGTCTTCGTCGGGATAGAGATTGAAGGCGGTATCGTCCGCCACCGGATTGCCGCGGGGCAGGTCCTCTGGCACGCCGAATGTCACCCCACCTCCCAGCAGGGCCTCCAGGGACTCGACGTTGACCCGGATGCCATCGGCATCGAGGCGCAGGTCGATGCCGCTGGCCGACCAGAAGCGCGTGTTGTCGGTGACCAGCCGGTCGTAGGGGCTCTCGATGAAGATACGCTGATCCATGCGGCGGGCCTCGGCATCGAAGTTGACCTCCTCCACGCGCCCCACGGTATAGCCCTGGAAGGTGACGGGGTCACCGGCGCGCAGCGAATTGCCCAGCTGGCTGATCAGGTTGACGCGAACACCGGCGGCATCCGCCGGGGCCACCGGGGGTTGGTCGCTCACCTCGAACTCCCGAACCCCCGGCTCGCCACTGCCGGGCTGCAGCTGGATGAAGGCACCGGAGAGCACCGTGCCCAGGCCGCTGATACCCTCGCGGCCGATGCGCGGCTTGACCACCCAGAAACGACTGCCTTCGGTCAACATGGCGTCGGAGTCCGGCGCCATGCGCGCCGAGATCACGGTATGGGTCAGGTCGTCGGAAAGTTGCACCCGTTCGACGCGCCCCACCTCGACGTTGCGGGTCTTGATCAGCGTACTGCCGGCCTCGATGCCTTCGGCGTTGGACATGGTCAACGTGATTAACGGGCCACGGCTACGATAGTTGTCGTATACCAGCCACAGGCCGATCACGATGGCAACGATGGGGACGATCCAGATCGGCGACAGCCTTGCCTGGGGCGAGGGCTTGGCGCGCTGCATGTCCCGGGTATCGTGTTCGCGGGGTGTCTCGCTCATTCAGAGATTCCTTGCGGGTCGCGGGTGGCACGCGGCGGAGGCGTGTCCCAGATCAGGCGTGGATCGAAGGTCATGGCGGCCAGCATGGTCAGCACCACGACACCGCCGAAGGCCAGGGCCGCGGGCCCCGGTGTGATCGACATCAGCGACCCGGCGCGGATCAGGGCGACAAGGATGGCCACCACGAAGACGTCGACCATGGACCAGCGGCCGATGAACTCGGTGAGACGGTAGAGCCGCGTTCGCGTACCGGCGTTGAGTTCGTTGCTGCGCTTGACCACCAGGCAGAGCCAGGATAGTGCCACCAGTTTCCCCACAGGCACGATCACGCTGGCGGTGAAGATCACTGCCGCGATCGGCCAGGAGCCCATCTGGATCAACTCCACGACACCGCCAATGATGGTCGATGGCGTGGAATGCCCCAGGCTGGTAGTCGTCATGATCGGATAGAGATTGGCCGGCACGTACATCACCGCGGCGGCGGCCAGCAGGGCCCAGGTTCGCTGCAAGCTGTGCGGCATGCGGGCGTGCAGTCGCTCATCGCAGCGTCGACAACGGCTTGTTCCCTGCGGCGAGAGTCGGTTGACCAGGCCACAGGTGGGGCAGCCGGTCAAGCCCTGGGGGGCCGCGGTCTGGCCCGAGCGGGCGCCCTCAGGCGCCAAGGGTTCGCCGCTGAGAGAGAACCACATCCAGTCCGAGTCGAGGGATTGCGTGGTCGACAACAGCAGTATGGCGAAGGCGCAGAAGGCCCAGAATGAGACGCCGAGCTCGATCTGCGCCATGCCGGCGATCTTGATCAGGCTGACCAGGGCGCCAATGATGAACACATCTGCCATCATCCACGGGTGCAGGTGGGAAAGCGAGCGGGCAATGTTGCGGCTGGAAGGCAACGGCTCGCCACGCAGCAGGCCGAACTGCAGCCAGATCACCCCCAGCAGGTAGACGGCGGGCAAGACCAGTATGGTCATGATCACGGCGATGGCGACGAGTGGCTGATGGAAACCGATCAGCGTCGTGGCGGTCTGGGAAAGCTCGATGTTGTTTCCGATACCCCCCACGCTGAAGCTGACGAACGGGAAAGAGGCTGCCAGCATCAGCGCGATGAGCGCCGAGACTGCCAGGGCCATGCTGCGTTGGGCCGGCTGATGGTGGCGCGTGGCAAGCGTATGTCCACAGCGGGGGCAGTCGGCTTTCTGACCGCCACGCAAGGGCGGTAGCGCGACCAGCCAGTCGCACTCGTGGCAGGCACGCAGGCGTCGCCTCGAGGTGCGCGTCTCGGGCGGGTACTGGTCCACCAGGGGCTGGCCCCGAGGAAAGCCAGGAGTTCGGAATGATCGTATGGGTTGCCTGGGCACCGGCGTTGTTTACCTGAAGAATTTACCTGAAAACGAAAAGAAAAGAGCGTCACCCACTGCTGTTTGGCCGTACACATCATGTCGTCATGGCCATGGGCGTCAATCGAAAGTGTGACAGGTTGACGCCATGCATACCATATACAAACATTCGGCACTGAATGTTCCCGAGGAAAAGGCATGTTGCTACCCGCTTTCGCCGTCATTGGCGGTCTCGTTCTGCTGGTCTGGAGCGCCGAGCGCTTCGTCGAAGGGGCAGCAGCCTCATCCCGTCGCCTGGGTGTCTCACCACTGTTGATCGGCATGCTGGTGCTTGGTTTCGGAACATCGGCACCGGAATTGATGGTATCGGCACTGGCGGCGGGGCAAGGCAATCCGGGGCTGGCGCTGGGGAATGCCTACGGCTCGAATATCGCCAACATCGGCCTGATTCTCGGGCTGGTGGCGCTTGCCTCGCCGTTGTCGGTGCACTCCGGGGTGATTCGACGTGAGCTGCCGCTGTTGGGTGGGGTGACGCTGCTGTCGGCCCTGTTGATGTGGGGCGGCGTGATCGGGCGTATGGAGGGTAGCCTGCTGCTCGCACTGCTGGCCGCTTTCATCCTGTTCAGCATCCTGCAGGCCCGCCGAATCGGGCCGGACGCCCTGGCGGCGGAGACCGAGGAAAGCCTGGCGGTCAAGCCCATGTCGCTCAAGGCCGGACTTGTCTGGACCCTGGTGGGCCTGCTGCTGCTGATCGTGAGTTCACGCATCCTGGTGTGGGGGGCGGTAGCCATCGCCCAGGGCTTTGGCGTCAGTGACCTGATCATCGGGCTCACCGTGGTGGCGGTGGGCACCTCGCTGCCCGAGCTTGCCGCCTCGGTCAGCGCATTGCGCCGGGGCGAGCACGACCTGGTGCTGGGCAACGTGGTTGGCTCGAACCTCTTCAATACGCTGGGCGTCGTCGGGCTCGCCGCGGTGATCCGGCCCATCGAGGTCGGCAGCGAGGTGCTGCTGCGGGATTGGAGCCTGATGGCTGTCATGACGGCGCTGATGGTGGTCTTCGCCATGGGCTGGCGAGGTCGCCCGGGGCGTATCAATCGCCTCGAAGGGGCCGTGCTGCTGACCCTGTTCCTTGGCTATATGCTCTTCATGGTCCGCCTTGTGGTGCTGTCCGGCAGCGCTTGAGCGTGCCCGAAGCCCGACAGCCACCGGTGAGTGATGCGACAACGAGACACAGGAAAAGCGGAGTCATAACGGTTACTGTTCAGCTTCGTTGTCGGTCTTATCGAGAGGCCGGGCAGCCGCTGGTCGCGACGCCGTTACAGGACGGCGCCACACCAGCAGGGCTGCTAGGCTCACCAGAGTGTCGAGGTGGAATGCGTCACGGCAAGCCAGGACGGCCTTGCCGGAGGCACAAAAGCACACGGTGTGCATCCGCATCCCTTGGGACGTGAACTCTTTGCAGCCAAGAGGTATTGCGTCATGGAGCTAGATCCCCTGTTGCTGTCACGATTGCAGTTCGCTTTCGTGGTCTCCTTCCACGCCATCTTTCCGGTCTTCACCATCGGCCTGGCATCCTACATTGCCGTGCTTCATGCGCTGTTCTACAAGACCGCCAACCCGGCCTGGGACCGCCTGGCCCAGCTCTGGACCCGGGTCTTTGCCGTGGCGTTCGGCATGGGGGTGGTGTCGGGCATCGTCATGTCGTTCCAGTTCGGTACCAACTGGAGCAACTTTGCCCAGTCCACCGCCAACTTCATGGGGCCGCTGCTCAGCTACGAGGTCGTCACCGCCTTCTTCCTCGAGGCGGCCTTCCTCGGCGTATTGCTGTTCGGCCGTGGCCGGGTGCCCCAGGGGGTCCACCTGTTTGCCGCCATCATGGTGGCAGTGGGCACCTTCATTTCGACCTTCTGGATACTCTCCGCCAACAGCTGGATGCACACCCCGGCCGGGGTCGAGGTGATCAACGGCGTCTTTCGCGTCACCTCCTGGACCGAGGCGATCTTCAACCCTTCGTTTCCCTACCGTCTCGCCCATATGGCCATGGCATCGTTCATCACCGGCGGCTTCGTGGTGGCCGGGGTCAGCGCCTGGTACCTGCTGATCGGCCGCGACGTGGAAGCCAACCGCAAGGCACTCTCCATGTGCCTTTGGATGCTGCTGGTACTGACACCGAGCCAGGCGCTGGTGGGCGACTTCCACGGTCTCAATACCTTCGAGTACCAGCCCACCAAGCTGGCAGCCATGGAGGGTAACTGGGAGACCCGGGAGGGGGCGCCGTTCCTGCTGTTTGCCTGGCCGGATCAGGCGGCCCAGCAGAACCGCTTCGAGATCGGCATTCCCTATGCGGCGAGCCTGATCCTGACCCATGAGCTGCACGGCGAGGTGCCGGGCATTCTCGAGGCGCCGCCGGAGGAGCAGCCGCCGGTTGCCCTGGTGTTCTGGTCGTTCCGGATCATGGTTGGCCTCGGCCTCCTGATGATCGCGGTCTCCCTGGTGGGGCTCTATCTGCGGCGGGGAGGGCGCCTCTATCACTCCCGTCGATTCCTGCAGACGCTCCGGCTGATGTCGGTGACGCCCTTCATCGCGGTGCTAGCCGGCTGGGTCACCACCGAGTCGGGACGAGCCCCCTGGCTGGTCTACGGGATGATGACCCATGCGGAAGGGGTCACGCCCTCGCTGACCGGTGGCATGGCCCTGTTCACGCTGCTCGGCTACATCACGGTCTATGGGGTGATCTTCTATGCCGGTACCTACTACCTGACGCGGGTCATCCGCTACGGCATGCAGCCAAGGGATGAAGAGAAGCTGGTGGACGACTTCGAGACGCCCAAGCGGCCCTGGTCGGCTGCCACCACCCCCTTCGACGACGACCCCACCAAGGCGGAGGGCTGAGACATGGATATGTTCGACCTGTCATTGATCTGGGCGCTGATCATCGGCTTCGGCATCATGATGTACGTGCTCATGGATGGCTTCGACCTAGGGCTTGGCATCCTCTTTCCCTTCGCACCGGACGAGGATGCCCGGGACGTGATGATGAACTCCGTCGCGCCGGTGTGGGATGGTAACGAGACCTGGCTGGTGCTGGGGGGAGCGGGGCTGCTGGGCGCCTTTCCTCTGGTCTATTCCGTGTTCCTGCCGGCGCTCTATATCGGTGTGTTCCTGATGCTGGCGGGGCTGGTATTTCGCGGCGTGGCCTTCGAGCTACGCTTCAAGTCGCATCGCGATCGTCGCGGCCGCCGGATGTGGAACCGAGCGTTCAGCTGGGGGTCGGCCATCGCCGCCTTTGCCCAGGGGGCCGTGGTGGGTACCTATATCCAGGGCTTCGAGACCCAGGACCGCGTCTTCGTGGGGGGCGCCTTCGACTGGCTCACTCCTTTCTCGGTACTCACCGGGATCGGCATCATGATTGGCTACACGCTGCTGGGCACCACCTGGCTGATCCTCAAGTCGGAAGGCTATATCCAGGCCTGGGCCTACAAGCTGACACCGCGGCTGCTGCTGGCGGTGCTGGTGATCTTCGCCATCATCAGCATCTGGACACCGCTGGTGAATCCACTGGTCTGGGAGCGCTGGTTCGGCAACATCGGCTGGATCTGGATACTTCCCGCGCTGACCCTGCTCTGCATCTTTGTCGTCCACTGGTCGGTGAAGCGTCGCCGGGAGCTGATGCCCTTCCTGGCCGCGCTGGGCATGTTCCTGTTCACCTACCTGGGGCTGGTGGTCAGCAAGTGGCCGATGATCGTGCCGCCGGACTACACCATCTGGGACGCCGCCTCGGCGCCCGAGTCGCAGCTGTTCCTGCTGATCGGGGTGCTCTTCGTGCTGCCCTTCGTGCTGGTCTATACCTTCTGGTCCTACTGGGTCTTCCGCGGCAAGGTCAGGGTTGGCGAAGGGTATCACTGAGCTGATGGGCGAGCGCTTCGGCCCGGAATTGACGCCGCGCCACTGGCTGGCGGCCCATGCCGCCGGCCAGCGAGTCTGGCTGACGCTGGCGGCGCTGGCCGGCTTCGCTGTCGGCGCCCTGACCATCGTGCAGATGCTGCTGCTGGCCTGGATCATCAGTCGCCTGCTCGTGGACGGTGCCAGCGTGGCGTCGCTTGGCGGTGGCTTTATGGCCCTGGCCGCGGTGCTGCCGGTGCGTGCCCTGGCCCAGTGGGGGCAGGAGCTGGCGGGCCAGGAAGCCAGCCTGCGCATCCGGCGCGCGGTGCGGGCCGAACTGCTCGATCACCTCGCGGCCATGGGGCCGGTGCGTGCCGGTGCTCGCCATACGGCAGGGTTGGCCAGTCAGCTGGTGGAGCAGGTCGAGGCGTTGGACGGCTATTTCGCCCGCTTCCTGCCACAGCTTCGGCTGGCCGTGGCGATTCCCATGATGATCCTGGCCGTGGTGGTGTGGCTGGATTGGCTGGCTGCACTCTTCCTGCTGCTGGCGGCTCCCTTGATTCCTCTGTTCATGGCGCTGGTGGGGATGGGGGCGGAGCGGCTCAACCAGGCGCAGTTTGCCGCGGTCAGTCGCCTGGCCGGCCACTTTCTCGATCGCGTTCGCGGCATCGCCACGCTTCAGCTGTTCCACCGCACCGAAGCGGCGACCCAGGAGGTGCACGAGGCGGCCGACCACTACCGGCGGCTGAGCATGCGCACCCTTCGGCTCGCCTTTCTTTCTTCGGCGGTGCTGGAGTTCTTCGCCTCGGTGGCCATCGCCGTGGTTGCCATCTATGTCGGCTTCGGACTGCTGGGCTATATCGACTATGGCCCGTCGCCGCAGCTGACGCTGTTCACCGGGGTGCTGGTGCTGCTGCTGGCGCCGGAGTTCTTCCAGCCCCTGCGCAGCCTGGCTCAGCACTATCATGATCGTGCTGCCGCCCTGGGTGCGGCGGACGGTATGGTGGCACTGCTGTCCGAAACGACGGCGGAGCAGAGGTCATGTCGGCCCCAGCCGGTCCGGGAAGCCGGCCAGGTCGTCACACTCGCCAATGTCACCCTCGACCACCCGGGGCGTGGGCGCGTCTTGGGGCCGCTGGATCTGACCGTGCGTCAGGGCGATATCCTGGCGATAACGGGGCCTTCCGGTGCCGGCAAGTCGGCCCTGCTTCAGTTGCTGGCGGGCTTCGTGGCCCCGGACCAGGGCGAAAGGCGTGTCATGGAGGGGCTGAGCTTCGCCTGGATGGACCAGCGGCCGCTGCTGATCCATGGCAGCCTGGCCGACAATCTTCGACTGGCCGCTCCCGGGGCGAGCGACGCCGAATTGCAGCAAGCGCTGCGACACGCCGGGTTGGCCGAGCTGATGGACGTGCTGCCAGGTGGCCTTGCGACCCCTCTGGGAGAGCGCGGCTCGGGGCTCTCCGGCGGCCAGGCCCAGCGTCTTGCGTTGGCCCGGGTGTTTCTCTCCAATTCACCACTGGTGCTGCTGGATGAGCCCACCGCCAGCCTCGACGAGGGTACTGAGGCCAGGATCATCGAATCGCTTCGGGAGCTTGCTGCCGCTGGTCGCACTCTGGTCATTGCCACCCATCATCCGGCATTGATGGCGCTGGCGACTCGGCGCCTGACGCTGGCCGAGGGCCGGGTCGCGTCGGCTACCGGCAAAGGGAGTGGTGATGGGAGAGGCGACGATGCGTGATCCTTCGCTGCCGATAACCCTGCGCCCCTGGCTGCGCCTGCTGGCGCGCCGGCGCCGTCGGTTGGTGAACGGTGCTGCGTTGCTGGCGCTCACGCTGGGCTCTGCCATCGGCCTGCTGGCACTCTCGGGCTGGTTCATTACTGCCAGCGCCCTGACCGGCATGGCGTTGGCGGCGGGGCTCGCGGCGAGCCTCGACGTTCATGTGCCCGGCGGTGGGATACGTACCTTCGCCGTGACCCGGACCGTGGCGCGCTACGTCGAGCGACTCTACAACCATGACACGGTGCTGCGGCTGTTGGCCGATCTGCGTGGAACGCTCTTTGCCGTGATGGCGCGGCTCGACGAGCGTGTGCTGGCTCGTCGGCGGGCCAGCGACTGGCTCAACCGTCTGACTGCCGATATCGACACCCTGGACGGTCTCTACCTGCGTCTGCTGGCTCCCCCCGTCGTCGCGCTGCTGGCGATCCTGCTGCTGTCGGGCTTTGTGGCGCTGTGGGTGCCCGTGGCGGGTCTGTCGGTGGCGGCGCTGCTGCTGACTGCCTGGCTGTGGCTTACCGTCGGGCAGGCCTGGCTGGGGATGGCGCCGAGCCACCGCCAGGTCAGCCACGTACAGCGCCTGCGTAGCCAGGCCATCGAGCATCTGCAGGGTCAGGCGGAACTGGAGGCCTACGGCGCCCGCGACGCACATCGCCGCCTGCTGCTGCAGCGCGAGTCGCAATTGCAGCAGCTCCAGCGCTCTCTGGGTCGGCTGTCCGGTTTCGGCACGTCGCTGGTCAACCTGGTGGTCGGGCTCGCCATGCTGGCGGCACTCTGGCTGGCCGCGATGGCCTGGGAGCAGGGCGGCATCAGCGGGGCCGTGATGGTCATGCTGCCGCTGGCGGTGCTTGCCACGGGGGAGGCGCTGGCGCTGCTGCCCGTGGCCTTCACCCACCTGGGGGCGACCCGCGCCGCGGCCGAGCGGCTCAATGAGCTGGTGGCATCCGGGGGCGAGGGCACGAAGCCGGGCCGCGTGGTGCTGCCGGCAGGGCCGCTGTCGGTTGTTCTGCGGGGGGTGACCCTGCGCTATCCCGGCGCGTTGCAGCCGGCACTGGAGAGTATCGACCTCGCGCTGCCCGCCGGAGCGCGGCTGGCCCTGACAGGCGCCTCCGGTGCCGGCAAGTCCAGCGTGGCGGCGCTGCTGACGCGCCAGTTGCCAGCGACCCTGGGCGAGATATGGCTGGGTGGCAGCGCGCTTCATGACATCGAAGAACGATCGCTGCGCGAGCGAGTGGCCATCCTGGGACAGCGCGTCGATCTCTTTCAGGACAGCCTCGCGCACAATCTTTACCTGGCCGACCCCAAGGCCAATGAGACTGACCTGTGGCGGGCACTGGCCTGGGTGGAACTCGCGGATTGGGCCGAGTCGCTCCCCCGCGGCCTGGCTACCCGGGTGGGTGAGGGCGGGAGTCAGCTCTCGGGGGGGCAGGCGCGTCGCCTCGCCCTGGCGCGGCTGTGGCTGCGTGATCCGGGACTGGTGATCCTCGACGAACCCTTTGCCGGGCTGGATGCCGAGTTGGCGGCCAGGCTCTCGGGTCGCCTCGACGGATGGCTCGCTGGTCGCACCGTTGTCTACCTGGTCCACCAGCTCGCCGGGGACGCCTTCGAGCCCCCGGGCATCACCCGTCATGAGCGCCTCTCCCAGGGGCAGTTGACCGATTGCGCAACGCGCTCCTATCGATCAGGATGAAGAGAAACTGACGACGAGGTGACAAATGCGTGACTTCCTTCACCGGCTGCCCAAGGCGGAGCTTCATCTGCATATCGAGGGTTCCCTGGAACCGGAGCTGATGTTTGCCCTGGCGGAACGAAACGGCATCGCCCTGCCATACGATTCTGTAGAGGCGGTGCGCGCGGCCTACGAGTTCGAGGACCTGCCCGCCTTTCTCGACCTCTATTACCAGGGCATGAGCGTGCTGAGAACCGCTGAAGACTTCCATGACCTGGCCATGGACTATTTTCGCCGTGCCCATGAGGAAGGGGTGGTGCACGTGGAGATGCACTTCGATCCCCAGGCCCACCTGGCTCGTGGCATCGAGCTCGATGTCGTGATGGAGGGGCTGAGCCTGGCGCAGCGTCATGCCGAACGGGAGCTGGGCATGTCCACGGCACTGATCATGGCCTTCCTGCGGGACAGATCGGCCGAAGAGGCCATGAAAGTGCTGGAAAGCGCGGCGCCCTACTGGGAAATGATCGATGCCGTGGGGCTCGATAGCGCCGAGCGGGGACATCCCCCTTCCAAGTTCGCCGAAGTCTTCCAGCGTGCCCGCATGCTCGGCATCCCCAGGGTCGCCCATGCCGGGGAGGAGGGGCCGCCTGAGTATATTCGTGAAGCGCTGGACCTGCTGGATGTCTGCCGCATCGATCATGGCGTACGCTGCCTGGAAGACCGCGAACTCGTCACGCGGCTGCGAGACGAGGCCGTGGTGCTCACCGTCTGTCCGCTCTCCAACGTCAAGCTCAAGGTCGTCGAGCGCATGGAGGATCACCCGCTACCCCAACTGCTGGATGCGGGCCTGAGACTGACCATCAATTCCGACGACCCGGCCTATTTCGGCGGCGGGGTGCTCGACAATTACCTGGCCTGTCATCAGGCATTTGGCTGGTCCCGGGAAATATTCATTCAATTGGCCGGTACCGCCATCGAAGCGGCCTTCATGAGCGACACCCGCCGCCTCGACCTGCACCGGCAACTGGCCGCCAGCGCATGAAAAAGCTCCCGGGTTTCGCCGGGAGCCAGTCGGGGCAGATGCGTCGCAGCGCTACGGCAGGGCCGGCACCTCGAAGTCTGGCATCTCACCGGTCAGGGTGTGCAGGAAGGCGGTGATGTCGGCAATCATCTCCTCATCGAACTCGCGATTCAGCATTTCCTGACCCATGATTGCCACGGCTTCCTCGAGGGTCTGGGTAGCGCCGTTGTTCATATACGGGTAGGTGACGCCGACGTTGCGCAGGGTCGGGGTACGGAACTTGTACATGTCGGCTTCGTCGCCTGTCACCTCGAAGCGGCCCACGTCGGTTGAGCCGGGCACCTGGATAGCCCAGAAATTGCTGTCGGTCAGTGCCGGGCCGCTGTGACAGGCGATACAGCCGGTGTCGACGAAGGCCTGCATGCCGCGTTTTTCCTGCTCGTTGAGCGCATCCATGTCACCATGCAGGTATCTGTCGAACGGTGAGTTCGGCGTATTCAGCGTACGCTGGAAACTGGCCAGAGCCTGGGCCAGATTCTCCTTGTTGATCGGACTCTCGTCGTCGGGATATGTCTCTGCGAACTTCTCCTGATACAGCTCGAACTCTTCCAGCCGCTCCAGCGCCATGTCGAGGTCCATGGCCATTTCGATATCGGCCTCGATGGGGCCGAGGGCCTGCCCTTCCAGATCGGGTTCGCGGCCATCCCAGAACTGGGCGCCGAGGAAGCCGGAATTGAGCACCGTCGGCGTATTGCGCTCACCGATCTGACCATCATGGCCGGTGGCACGGGGGATGCGGTCGCTCCAGCCAAGTGCCGGATTGTGGCAGGTGGCACAGCTGATCACACCGCTGGAGGAGATGCGCGGCTCGAAGAACAGCATGTTGCCCAGTTCCACCTTCTCGGGAGTCAGGGAATTGTGTGAGGGTATCGGCGGAAAGTGGGGCAGCGGCTCGAAGCGGTCTCGATAGTCACCAAGGCCGTCTTCGGCCAGGACGCTACCGCTGAAGGCGAAGGCGGTTCCCAGTGTCACGGCAGCGACGAGTCGGGCGGGTTGTATAGATTTTTTAGACATCATGATAATTCCCCTGGTAGGTGCTCAATACAGGTCAGGCTCCCATATCCTGACGCCAGCTTATTCCTGTGGCTTGATGCATATCAACCAACTGAAATGCTCGGAAAAGGGAGGTCGTTGAGGTAGGTCAAGTTTTCGTCGACTTGAGGTGATATTGGTGGATAAGGTGTTGTAGAAGGTTGCATCGTCAGGATTTTACGCACTGTGATTTGCGTCAGGAGAGGGCATGGCTCGCTATCGCTATCCGAGAATTCCCGAATCCGAGGTGACCCCGCGTGAGCTGTTCGAGTCGCGCCGACGTCTGCTGCGGGGCGGGCTGGCGCTGGGTGCTGCCGTCGTTGCCCCCGGTCTGCTCGGGTCGCGTGAGGCTCAAGCGTGGCAGGACCTGTTGGAGGAGCGTCTGTCGGTCGATCTACCCAGCAGGGAACTGGCCGATGGCGAGTCGTTGACACCCCGGCGTGATATCACCACCTACAACAACTTCTACGAGTTTGGCACCGGCAAGCGAGATCCGGAGACCTATGGCCATCGACTGGTAACCGACCCCTGGTCGTTGACCATCGAGGGTGAAGTCGACAAGGCAGGCACCTTTGCCCTGGAGGACGTTCTGGCGGGGCAGAGGCTGGAAGAGCGTATCTATCGCCATCGCTGTGTGGAGGCGTGGTCCAAGGTCATACCCTGGGTCGGGTTTCCTCTGGCCGACCTGCTCAAGCGCCATGGTCCGACGTCACGGGCGAACCATGTCATCTTCGAGTCGATTCACGACCCCGACAACCTTCCCGGGCAGCGCCGCTCGATCATCGACTGGCCCTATCGGGAAGCATTGCGCATCTACGAGGCGATGCATCCTCTAACCCTGCTCGCCGTGGGGCTCTACGGCGAGGTGATGCCGAACCAGAGCGGGGCGCCGATCCGACTGGTGGTGCCCTGGAAGTATGGCTTCAAGAGCATCAAGTCCATCGTGCGCATCGAGCTGGTCGAGGAGCGCCCCATCACGTCATGGCAAGCGCGCAATCCCGACGAGTATGGCTTCTATGCCAACGTCAATCCCGGTGCCGATCATCCCCGCTGGTCCCAGGCCCGTGAACGCCGCATCGGCGAGAGCGGCCGGCGCGAGACCCTGATGTTCAATGGCTACGCCGATGAGGTGGCTCATCTCTATGCTGGCATTGATCTGCAACAGCACTACTGAAGACGGGGAGCACGAGTGAGTCAACGCACCGCAATCACTGCCTTTCGGCTGCTGGTGCTGGCGGGCTGTGTCACTCCGGCCGGCTGGCTGGTGTGGCAGTGGTTCTTCGGTGACCTGGGTGCGGTACCCGGTGAGGCGGTGGTGCACTTTACCGGCATGACGGGACTGACGCTGCTGCTGGTTACCATTGCCTTCAGTCCCGCCTTTCGCTTTACCGGCTGGGTAGGCTTCATGGCGGCGCGGCGCCAGATCGGCCTGTGGGCCTTTTTCTGGCTGGTTGCCCATATGCTGGCCTGGATGGGACTGGACCAGTACTGGGATTGGCCCTGGATACGGCGGGAAATGATCGAACTGCCCTATATTCGCTACGGCGTTGCCGCGCTGGCGCTATTGGTGCCTTTGGCGCTGACTTCCTTTCGCCGAGTGCAAAAGGTGATCAGGTATCGTGCCTGGCATTGGCTGCATCGACTCATCTACGTGTCTGCGGCACTGGGTGTGACCCATTTCTGGATCCTGACGCGGGCCGATTACATGATCCCGCTGATCTTTGTCGCCGTGCTGACGGGCCTCATCGTGTTCCGAATCGTCGATGCCATGCGCCATCGCCGGTGACGAGAATGCCGCCATCCCTGGCGGCAGCGAACGTTCAGTGCGTGGTGACTAGCATGACCACGCTGAGGGCGGCGGAGACCCACATGGCCGGCTTGATCTCCTCGATACGGCCGGTGAAGAGCTTGATCAGCACAAAGCTGAGAAAGCCGAAGGCGATACCCAGGGTGATCGAGTAGGTCAGCGGCATCAGGATGATGGCCAGGAAGGCGGGGAAGGCCTGGTCGAACTTCGCCCATTCGATCTTGCTGATCGGCGCCAGCATGAACAGGCCCACCAGTACCAGTGCCGGCGCCGTGGCGATGCCGGGCACCAGCGAGAGCAGCGGAGACAGGAACAGGAACGGCAGGAACAGCAGGGCGATGGTCACCGCCACCAGGCCGGTACGACCGCCCTGGGCGACGCCGGCACCGGATTCGATGAAGGTCTGGGCCGCACTGGTACCCAGCGGTGCGGCGATCATCGAGGCGAAGGCGTCGACCGTCATGGAGCGCTTGAGGTTGCGCGGGTTGCCATCCTTGTCCTTGAGATTGGCGGACTCGGAGAGGGCCATGAAGCACGACAGGGCATCGAAGAAGTTGGTGAACAGCATGACGAAGATGAACGGCAGGTAGGCCACCTTCAGCGCCCCCCAGATATCCACCTGCATCACCGCGCTGAAGTCGGGCCAGGCTGCCAAGCCGCTCCACTCCACCACCACATCGCCGCCCCAGAGCCTGCCCATGGGGGAGGCCAGCAGGGTTGTCAGGGCGATACCCAGGATCAGCGCGCCGTTGAAGCGCAGGATCACCAGGATCGCTGTCGCCATCATGCCGATGAAGAAGGTGACCATGCTGGCGTCCATATTGCCCAGCGTGACCAGGGTGGCATCGCTACCGACGATGAACCCCGCATTCTTGAAGCCGATGAAGGTGATGAACAGGCCGATGCCGCAGGTGATCGCGTAGCGCAGCGAAGGGGGAATCGCCTCGATGATCGCCTTGCGGACGTTGAACATGGCCAGGGTGGCGAACAGCACGCCGGACCAGAACACGCAGCCCAGTGCCACTTCCCAGGAGAGGCCCGCGCCCTGCACCAGGGTATAGGTGAACAGGGCGTTCATGCCCATGCCCGGTGCAACCAGGATCGGGTTGCGGGCATACAGGCCCATGGCCAGGCTGCTCATGAAGCTGATCAGCACCGTGGCCGAGAGAGCGGCGGAGAAGGGGATGCCGGCGTCACTGAGAATCGCCGGGTTGACCACGATGATGTACATGGAGGCCAGAAAGGTGGCAATGCCGGCGAGGAACTCGGTTCGCAGCGACGAGCCGCGGCGCGTCACGCCGAAATAGTGGTCCAGCCAGTTGGCGGGTTCCGAGACCTGCTCGGGCGACTGGCCTTGGGCCTTGCCGGCAAGGGAGGAAGAAGTCGGTTCCATAGCTTGTGTCCATTGTTGTTGGAGAGACGTCAGCGGATGATCTTGTGCGACATGACATGATTGACCATTTGGTCAGGCTCGTTCGGCTACAGCCTAGACGGTATTTGACCGATTGGACAAGTAGATTGCGACCAAGGTCGTAGTGCCAGAAGGGAGAGAGGCTGGAGACCCCTGTTGCTTGGGTAGGCGTTACCTCGAGCGTTTCGCTTGATTGCGGTAGGTAAAGCCGCACCAAGTATTTCCGCGGCTCGTCGGCTGAGCCCGCTGTGATTGACTCATCAAAAAAAGTGATACTATAGTGACACTATTGGTCTGATTCGGGTGAGCCCATGAAAGTCGAGCTTGTTACAAACCTTAAGCGCCAAGCCACGAAGATTCTGGCCGATCTGCATGTGTCAAAGGAGCCGATACTGATTACAGAGCACGGTAAGCCATCCGCTTATCTTGTCGATGTACAGGATTATGAGTTCATGCAGCACCGACTCGAGCTGCTTGAGGGGCTCTCACGGGGAGAGCGTGCTGTCCTTGAGGGAAGAACGTACAGCCAAGGTGAGGCCAGGGAGAAAATGAGTAAATGGCAAAAGTGATCTGGACGGAGCCAGCTCTGCAGGAGTTGGACGCCATTGCTGAGTACATCGCCCTGGATAATCCTGCTGCTGCAGGCCAATTGATCGAAGAGGTTTTCGATAAAGTCGAGCGTTTGGAAGATTTCCCTCAATCTGGACGAACTCCTCCGGAGCTCCCTGACTCGGTATACAGAGTGGTAGTGGTTCCACCGGGTCGCATCTTTTCTCGTGAAGAAGGGGGAAGGGTGTTCGTCCTCTATATCATGCGAGAGGAACGGCAGCTTCGTGCGTTCATGCTTAGGGCAGCTAACCCAAAGACAAGCGATGCGCCGGGCTGACAAAAACCGAACAACCTTCACTTATGTTGACAGCGCAAGCACTTTTCCGACAGAGCCTGGTAGGCGTTGCCCTCAACGTTTCTCTCGGTTACGGTAGGTAAAAAGCCGCAAAATATGGCTTATGTGACCAAGACGTACTCAGGGATGCTGCACTAGGAATGAGGGGAGTTATCATTCGTTCTGCCAGCAGAGCGGTAGCGTGCCCGAATTTCTCGATGCTCCCTATCCCAGAGGGCTGCGCACCCCCTGCACATGCTTTGCCCAGCATATGCGTTCCACCGTAGGTCTTCTCGGCCGGGGGCCTGCAGCACTCTACGCGAATGGTCGCCTGTACCTTATCCATGAGCTTTGGGTCAGTGTGTGCCTCCCAATTCTTCAGATAAGAAAATATGCATACAGTATAATGATTCCGACAAAACGTGCGTGCACGCGAATTCTGCATAGGTGGCCGAGCTATTCTTAGCCTAATAAGATATCAATCGGTTAGGTGCGAAGCAGCAGGCTAGATAAGATTGTTGAACGCGCCGGCGCGTTTAAGACGATGAATGAGCGTCCTATCCCATACCTGTTAAGCCAAAAGGAAATCTGTGAGTAAAGAGTTGCATGAGATTTTGGAAGCGGCAAAAGATGTTGCTGGTCGCTTCAAAAAGCTGACAGGTAAGCCGCTCGGGATTACAGGTGAGATTGCTGAGTTCAGTGCCGCCAAGCTGCTCAATTTAAAGCTTGCCGAAGCAAGGCAAGCTGGTTATGACGCAATTGATGGTGCAGGCCGAAAAGTTCAGATTAAAGGTCGTTGTCTGCCAGAGAAACCTGGTCCTGGCCAAAGGCTCGGCTCCATTCGACTCGATCACGAGTGGGACACTGTATTATTGGTTTTGCTGGACGAGATGTTTGAAGTAATTGAGATGTGGGAGGCTGAGCGTCCGGTAGTTGAGGAGGCAATTCTTGCTCCCGGCTCCAAAGCCCGAAACGAACGTGGTGCTTTGGCAGTACGTAAGTTTAAACAAATTGGGACTAAAGTGTGGCCTGCAGACAAGGCTTAACAAGGCCAGTCACGGCGACGTCTACTACATTGCGGCTTCGCCTCCATTCCGTAGCCGCGCGTGCTGAGCGGCGTTATGCAATACGAGGCAAGAAATGAACAAAGGAGTATTGACATTTTTCTGTGGAAAAATGGGAGCGGGTAAAACTACAAAGTCTCTTGAAGTCTCCCATGAGCGAAACGCCGTGTTGCTTTCTGAAGACGAGTGGCTTGCGTCAGTTTATCCGGATAGCATTAAGACGCTGGGAGATTACGTAGAATATGCTGGTCGTCTCAAGCCTCAAATGAAGAAACTGACTCAGTCGATCTTGGCGGCAGGAACTAACGTCGTAATGGACTTTCCTGCAAATACAGTTTCGCAACGAGAGTGGTTTAAAAGTATTTTTTCTGAGATCCAGGCTCCTCACGAGCTGATTTACATCGACCAGCCAAATGAGATTTGCTTGGGGCAAATCGCAAAAAGGCGGATAGAGCAACCACAGAGAGCGGCGACTGATACGGAAGAGATGTTTGGGATTGTTACAAAGTACTTTGTTGCCCCCACGCCTGATGAAGGGTTCAACACAACCGTAATTGCGGCAAATGCATAACAATCGCAGGCACGGCGACGGCTTTTCCGTTGAGGCTTCGCCTTCACTACAAAGCCGCGCGTGCTGCGGGCGTTATGTGTAAGGAGAGCATGGATGCGATTTCAAGCCATCCCAATTATCAGAATCTTCGATGAAGCCAAGGCCAGAGAGTTCTACCTAGAGTTTCTTGGCATGTCGCTAGATTGGGAGTACCGCTTTGAAGCGGACTTTCCTGTCTATATGCAGGTCTCGCGCGGGAGTCTGGTTTTTCACCTTAGTGAGCATTCCGGTGACTGCACTCCCGGTTCCAAGACGTTCGTGAACACAGATGAGCTTGATACCTTGCATCACGAAATAACGTCTCGGGGTTATAGGTACTCTAGACCGGACATTACGACAGCGCCCTGGGGCGACAGGGTTTTCGAAGTGGTAGATCCGTTTTCAAATAGAATCCTATTCAATGAACGCACCATCACATAAGCTCTGCGTTAGGCATCATGAAGATTACTGAGCAACAGCTAATACGAGCCATATATTCGATTTGGGACTTTCAGCAGGCGCTGTCAGCCCTCACGTTTCTACTCGAAGATTGTGATTTCGATCGTAACTACGACAAAGTTAGCCTACGTCGTTTCCGTTGCTACGAGTCGACACTGATCGTATCAATGGCACGCCCATTCGAAACCACCAGGAGGGGTACGACTATTGGCTTACGAGCTTTGGGCATAACCTTGTCGCAGGAAGAGAAAAGATTGGTTGCAAGGATTCTTGAGCTAAGGCGGAAAATTGTTGCGCACTCAGATGAAGAGGAAATGCACTTTAGGTCTACGTCGTTTCCTGTGCTAGACGGGAAGGGCAATTTCCCCCACTTTCAGTTCAACGAAGGGCTTCACCTAGAAGAGCACGAATTACATAGACTAGAAACCTTACTACGAAGTCTCAAAGCCAAATTAGCGGAGTTTTTCTTTCGAGTGGCACAGGAACAGCCAGAGCTTCTAGAGAAGTGTCGTGAACCAGACTCCATTGCCAAGTCCGAGTGACAAAAATGCCTAACCAGTTGCTGCACGCGGAAAAATTACTCGCTAAGCTCCCAATTTTTCGGTGAGCAAAGCGTTAGCTTTAGGAGAGGGGCCTTGACTCTTCAGGATGAACTTTCCGCCTTCTACGAGCGGAATGGCTTTGGGCCGGTCCTCGGGGCACAGCCGCGTACCGTGCCGGTGTTCACCGGCTGTTTGCTGGTGCCATTGCCCAATATCGAGCTGCGTCACCGTTACCTGAAGTACCACGACCTGCACCATCTAGTTACCGGCTACACCGTTGGGCGAATCGGGGAAGGTGAGGTCAGCGCTTGGGAGCTCGGCTCGGGCTCCATGTTCGTATCGCCGATGCTCGGCGTCATGAACCTGATCGCGCTATCTACAGGGCTTGTTCTTCAGCCGCGGCGGATGTGGCGGGCGTTCATGCGCGGGACGAGGAGCCGGAATCTGTATCGCGCGGCGGATCGTGCGAATGTGGACGCGGGCGGGTGGCCCAACCTCGACTCGCTGCGTTCGTACTGCCTCGACCATGTGCCGCCGCGCGGATTACTACCGCATCGAGCGGTGGAGTTTGGCATCTACTGCGTTTTGGCCATGTGTATCCATGCCGCAATCGCCGGCCCTGCTGTGGTTGTCCGTTTCATCACCGATATCACGCTAGGGTACAGCGTGTTTCAGGCGGTCAAGCCGAAGAAGCGCGATGATATATATTGAACTAAAGCTAACAATCGCAGGCACAGCGACGTGGACTTCCCCTACACCAGTGGACACGCATCGATAACTCCCAACAGGAGAGAACCGATGCCCGAGATGATCACGGGGAAGAAAACTGGTTTCATAGAATAACTGCAGCACTTGGCCTTGTTTTGCTGTTCCTTGCATCGTACTAAACTGCGCTTAACCCTATGCTCGAGCTATCGAGCGCTTAACTATGGCGAGTGGTCCTCATGAATCCTGTTCCTGCTGGAACACTGGATTCACGAGAACCACTCGCCATTTTCGTTTCAGACAAAGCCTTGTGTCTCTCCGGGCTTGTTGATTAGCTACCAGCAGGCCTTGGCATCAGGGTGAGCATCCACAAAGCCTGAGGCGCTACAGCCTGGGACCTAGATTATGCCCCCTG
>NZ_QPII01000025.1 GCF_003336675.1 Billgrantia montanilacus
AGGTGCAGCAGCGCAGCGCCCGCGACGAGAGCGCGATGGCGATGAGGGCCATGCCGATGGGCAGCGTGCTCTTGATGATGAAGCGATAGGGCAGGCCGCTGGGCGCCTGGGAGCGCTCGCCTCGGGCAAAGGCGCGATAGGCGTACTCGGTGAGGCCGTCGATCATGAAATAAAGGACCGGCAGCACCAGCAGGACGATGCCGAGCAGTTCGACCCAGGCCTGGAAGCGCAGCGAGAACCGCTCGCGCAGCACGTCGACGCGCACGTGATCATCGGTGACCACGGCATAGGCCAGGGTAAGAATCATGGTGGCGCCGAAGAGGTGCCAGGACATCTCCTCCAGGGCGATGGAACCGCGGCCGAGGATGAAGCGGCTGAAGACATTGGTCAGCACGACGGCGAGGGTGGCGATCCACAGCCAGGAGAGCGTCTTGCCGATCACCGCGATGGCGGAGTCGAGAACGTGGCTCAGCCGGTTGGTGGGGAGATCCTGCACTGGGTGGCCCCCCCGTGCCGGCGCGCCGGGCGCGGAATCGTGAGTACTCATGGATGACTCCGTGACTCGTTAAAGAAAGCCGGTCTTGGAAGACAGACCTTGAAAGGCAGAGAGCAGGAGCCGGCCGCCGCCCGGTGGCGGCGGCCGGTAAACCGCAATAAGTTGCCGGTCAGCTTACTGCTGGCCGATCTCTTCCGGCGCATAGTAGGAGCGCGGCAGATGACCCTTGACGTGCCAGTTGCCGTGGACCTTCATGAACGCCTGCTGGCTCTCCAGGACGCGACCGAACATCTCGTCCTCCGCGGCGATTTCGGCCTGGACCTCGTTGGTCACACGGCGCAGCTCACCGAGAATCTCGTCGGACAGCACCTGGGCGTTGACGCCTTCCTCTTCGAAGTCACGCAGGGCCTTGGGGTTTTCCATCTCGCTCTCGGAGTAGCCGAAGAGTGTGGCGGCACGGCAGCCCATGTCGATGGTGGCGCGTGTCTGCGGCTCCAGCGCGTCCCAGCTCTCCTGGTTGATCAACAGGTGGGCGGTGGTGAAGGTCTGGTGCCAGCCTGGCAGCACGTAGTTCTGGACGATCTCCTGCATGCCCAGGATACGGTCGACCGCCGGAGCGGAGAACTCCGTGGCGTCGATGGTGCCACGCTCCATGGCCTGGTAGAGCTCACCACCGGGGATCATGGTGACCGAAGCACCCAGGTTTTCCATGACACGACCGCCGATACCGGCGAAGCGGATGCGCAGGCCGTCGATCTGGTCGAGGGACTCCAGCGGCTCGGCGAACCAGCCGGCCGCCTCGGGGCCGATCATGCTGCACAGCAGTGGCTTGACGTTGTATTCCGCGTAGATCTCCTCGAGCAGCTCAGCACCACCACCAAAGTAGTGCCAGGCCAGGTAGGCCGGCGGTTCCATGCCGAAGGGAGCACCGGCGAACAGCGGCAGTGAAGGGATGCTGCCCTGGTCGTAGCCGACCCAGGTGAAGCCGGCCGGGTAGCGGCCTTCGGAGACGGCATCGAGGATCTCGAACGGGGGGATCAGCTCGCCCGGCTCGTAGTAGCGCAGGTTGATATTGCCGCCGGACACCTCGTCCAGCGTCTCGCTGAGATAGCGCACGGGGGTGCTCAGGCCGACCAGGTGGGACGGGAAGGCGATGGGTACCTGCCAGCGAACGCTCTCCTGGGCATTGGCGGTACTGACGCCGGCAGTACCCGCCAGCAGTGCGGCGGCGGCGACGCCGAGTGTGACGGGGCGGATGCGAGTGGCGAGAGTCGGAATGAACGGCATGAAAGCTCCTTGTACGTTATTTTCAGTGCAGCTCTGTCGGTGCAACTTTGTCAGTGCAACAGCTGCTGGAACGACGTTGTTGGTCTGCGTTGGTTTCTTGTCGACGCCGCAGGATGCGAGGATGCGGCTTGGTTGACGCCACGCCAGGCGGCGCTTGCCCCATTTTGTTGCACGCTTCATGCCAGATATGAAAATGTTTTGTAAAACAAAGTCTTGAGGGGAGTGATTATCAAGGGGGATAGAAGGGGTGTCCGGTCATTCGGACAATGCTCGACCTTGGTCGCAGAGCATTCTGTCTGCTTTCCGGTCAGGTGTCCGGTTTTTCGGACAGCTTGGCGAGTTTCTCGTAGAGCACCGAGCGTGGGATGCCCAACAGGCGGGCCGCTCGGGACTTGTTGCCGCGGCACGCAGCCAGGGCGTTCTGCAGCGCGGTACGCTCGGCTTCGGCCACCACCTCGGCCATGGCCCGGATCGGGGCGACCGTCGTTCGGGAGTGTCGTTCGAGAGGCTGATAGGGAAGGGCCGCCAGGAGTTCCGGCGCGTCGATCACGTGGCACGCTTCGTTGAGTGCCAGCGTCTGCTCCAGGGTATTGCGCAACTCACGGATATTGCCCGGCCAGTCATGCTGGTGCAGCAACATCACGGCTTCGTTGGTGATCTCGGCTCGGGACTCGCCGCTTTCCTGGGCCAGTTTGCCGAGGATGGTTTCACACAGGATGCCCAGGTCCGCCAGTCGTTCGCGTAGCGGAGGCACGCGAATGCGCAGCACGTTGAGCCGGTAGTAGAGGTCGGAGCGGAAGCTGCCTTCTGCCACCATGGCCTCCAGATCACAGCTGGTGGCGGCGATCACGCGGACATCCACCCGCTTGACCTCGTTGGAGCCGAGCGGCTCCACCTCCCCCTCCTGAAGGGCTCGCAGCAGCTTGGCCTGTACGGCCAGCGGCATGTCGCCCACTTCATCGAGGAACAGGGTGCCGCCGTCGGCAAGCTGGAACTTGCCCTGACGGGGGCGGCGGTCGGCGCCGGTAAAGGCCCCCGGAACGACACCGAAGAATTCCGCTTCCAGCAGGTTCTCGGGCACAGCTGCCACATTCACGGCCACGAACGACGAGTCGCCGCGGGGCGAGGCGCCATGGATGGCCTGGGCCAACACCTCCTTGCCGGTTCCCGTCTCGCCCAGTAGCAGCACCGGCGTGGCGCGGGCGGCGGCAAGCCGGGCGCGACGCTTGACCTCCAGCACCGACGGGCTGGCGCCGATGAAGTCGCCCATGTCGTAGCGGGCGCCACGCTTGGCCAGGGCTCGTCGGGCCGCCGCCAGGTCGTTCTGCAGGCGCCGATACTTGCCGATCAGCGGGGTGAGGGGTTCCAGGTCATCGAAGACGATAAAGGCCACGGCACCGCTGATCTTGCCGCTCTTCCTGTCGTGCAGCGGCAGGCGCATCACCACCAGCTGATGGTCCTCGAACTCCATGATATCGAGCAGGATAGGGCGGCCGTTGCGCACCACCTCGGGCATCCGCGTATGGGGAACGACCTCGGCGACCGGTCGGCCGATGGCACTGGCAGGATCTTCGATACCCAGCAGCCGGCAGTAGCTGTCGTTGATCCAGGTGAGCCGCGCCTCGGCGTCCACCGAGATGGCCCCGGTGCTGGCATGCTCGAAAAGAGGAAAGAGCGGCCGGATCGCCTCGAGCGTCAGCCCCTCTCCCAGCGAGCCGGGTAGGGTCGCCTTGGCATCGCTATCGCTAGGGTCGACCCGAGGCATATCCGTACACTCCAATATGGCCGCCCTCTAGGGCGGCGGTTTCGGGCCGCTGAAGAGAGCGCGGCGGTTTCGGGCCGCTGATCAGAGCGCGGCGGTTTCGGGCCGCTGATCAGAGCGCGGCGTTATCGGGCCGCTGATCAGAGCGCGGCGATCTTGTCGTGCTGCTCCACAAGCAGGCGACGGGCAGCCTGAAAATCGGCCAGCTTGGTGCGTTCCTTCTCCACTACGGCATCGGGCGCCTTGGCGATGAAGCTCTCGTTGCCGAGCTTCTTCTCGATGCCGCCGATCAGCTTGTCCTGCTTGTCGATCTCGCGGGCCAGGCGCGCCAGTTCGGCATCCTTGTCGATCAGGTCGGCCATGGGTACCAGCACTTCCATTTCGCCTACCAACTGGGTGGCAGACAGGGGCGCCTGCTGGGGATCGTACAGCCAGTCGACGCTCGCCAGCTTGGCCAGCTTAGGCAGGACCCTGCGGTTAGCCTCCAGGCGCGCCGGGTCGTCCGGGCCGCCCTTGGTCAACAGCACATCGAGCGGCTTGCCCGGGGCGATGTTCATCTCGGCGCGGATGTTGCGCACCGCCACGATCACGCCCTTGAGCCACTCGATATCGCGGGTCGCCTGCTCGTCGATCTTCTCCTGCTCGGCCACGGGCCACGGCTGGTTCATGATCGATTCGGAGCCGTCGCCAGCGGCCTTGCCTGCCAGGGGCGCCACGCGCTGCCAGATCTCCTCGGAGATGTAGGGCATCATCGGATGGGCCAGGCGCAGGATCGCTTCCAAGACGCGAACCAGAGTGCGCCTTGTGCCGCGCTTGGCAGAGGGCGAGGCGTTGTCATCCCACAGCACCGGCTTGGAGAGCTCCAGGTACCAGTCGCAGTATTCGTTCCAGACAAATTCGTAGAGGGCCTGGGAAGCGTGATCGAAGCGGAACTCCTCCAAGGCCCGGGTCACCTGAGCCTCGGTCTGCTGCAGGCGCGAGACGATCCAGCGGTCGGCCAGCGACAGCTCGACGTCGCCACCCTGACCTTCGAGAGAGACTCCGCAATCCTCGCCTTCGGCGTTCATCAGCACGTAGCGCGAGGCATTCCACAGCTTGTTGCAGAAGTTGCGGTAGCCGTCCAGGCGGCCCATGTCGAACTTGATGTCGCGCCCGGTGGTGGCCTGGGACAGGAAGGTGAAGCGCAGCGCGTCGGTGCCGTGGGGTTCGATACCCTCGGGGAACTCGTCGCGGGTGGCCTTGGCGATCGCCTTGGCCTTCTGCGGCTGCATCAGGCTGCCGGTGCGCTTTTCCAGTAGCTCGTCGAGCTGGATGCCGTCGATCAGGTCGATGGGGTCGAGCACGTTGCCCTTGGACTTGGACATCTTCTGGCCCTGACCGTCGCGCACCAGGCCGTGGACGTAGACCTGCTTGAACGGCACCTCGCCGGTGAACTTCAGGGTCAGCATGATCATTCGCGCGACCCAGAAGAAGATGATGTCGAAACCCGTGACCAGCACACTTGAGGGGTGGAATGTCTTGAGCTCCGGTGTCTTCTCCGGCCAGCCCAGGGTGCCGAAGGTCCACAGGCCCGAGCTGAACCAGGTGTCGAGCACGTCCTCGTCCTGGGAGAGGCGCGGCACGCCCAGCTTCTCCATGGTCTTGAGCGCGTCGGCAGTCATCTCGGTAGTGCCGCCCAGCAGCTGGTTGAAGCCGCGCAGGCGCATGGCGGTGTCAAAGTCGCCCTGCTCGTGCTCGATGAAATGACCTAGTTCGACCAGGTACTCGCGGGTGGCTTCCACCTCGTTGCGCGCCACGAAGACGTTGCCGTCGATGTCATACCAGGCGGGAATGCGGTGGCCCCACCACAGCTGGCGCGAGATGCACCAGTCCTGCAGGTCGCGCATCCACGAGAAGTACATGTTCTCGTAGTTCTTCGGCACGAACTGGATGTCACCGTTCTCCACCGCCTCGATGGCGGGCTTGGCCAGTCTCTCCACGGCGACGAACCACTGGTCCGTGAGCAGCGGCTCGATGACGTCGCCACTGCGGTCGCCGTAGGGCAGGGTGTTGTTGACCGTCTCGACCTGCTCCAGCAGGCCGGCGGCCTCCATGTCGGCAACGATCTGCTTGCGTGCCTCGAAGCGGTCGAGCCCGGCGTAGGCCTGGGGCAGGCTGGGGTCGATGTCGGGCAGCGGGCGGCCCTGGATATCGAAGGCTTCGGCCTGGGGCAGGATCGCCGCGTCCTGGGTGAAGACGTTGATCAGCGGCAGCCCTTGGCGTCGGCCCACCTCGTAGTCGTTGAAGTCGTGGGCCGGGGTGATCTTCACGCAGCCCGAGCCCTTCTCCATGTCGGCGTGCTCGTCGGCGACGATGGGGATGCGGCGGCCGACCAGGGGCAGTTCGATGAACTTGCCCACCAGCGAGGCGTAGCGCGGGTCCTCGGGATTGACCGCCACACCGGTGTCGCCCAGCATCGTCTCGGGACGGGTGGTGGCGACGACCAGGTAGCCGAGCCCCGTGTCGGTGGTGACGCCGTCGGCTAGCGGATAGCGGAAGTGCCAGAAGCTGCCCTGCTGGTCGCGGTTCTCCACCTCGAGGTCGGAGATCGCGGTGTGCAGGGTCGGGTCCCAGTTGACCAGGCGCTTGCCGCGGTAGATCAGGTCCTCTTCATAGAGGCGCACGAAGACTTCCTGCACCGCCTTGTAGAAGCCGTCGTCCATGGTGAAGCGCTCGCGGCTCCAGTCGACGCTGGCACCCATGCGGCGCAGCTGGCGGGTGATGTGCCCGCCGGACTCGTGCTTCCACTCCCACACCTTGTCGATGAAGGCGTCGCGGCCGAGGTCATGGCGCGTCTTGCCCTCTTCGGCGGCGACCTTGCGCTCCACCAGCATCTGCGTGGCGATGCCGGCGTGGTCGGTGCCCACCTGCCACAGGGTGTTGTTGCCCTGCATGCGTCGCCAGCGGATCAGGGTGTCCATGATGGTGTCCTGGAACGCGTGGCCCATGTGCAGGCTGCCGGTGACGTTGGGCGGCGGGATCATGATGGAGTAGGGCTCTCCCTCGCCCGAGGGGGCGAAGCGGCCGTCGGCCTCCCAGCGCTCGTACCAGCGGGATTCGATCTGCTCGGGTTGGTAGGTCTTGTCCATGGGGCGTTCCGGGTCCAGAAATGATCGCCGCCGGTCGTGGCGCCGGGCGGCAGGAAGTCGTAAGAAGAGTGTTCGAAAAATGGGTGCGATTATAGCGCGATGAGGCGCTTGGCGTCAGCCAGGCGTCAATCGAGGATCGGTAAGCAAGCACTTCCGAGGGGCGCCGGGGGCAGGTCGAAGAGGAGGTCATTCGTCAGGGATGACGAATGTAGCGCCCAGGGATGGGTTTACAGCGCCTCCTCGTAGGCCTGCCCTCGGATCAGCCCCGGTACAGGCAGTCTTCCGTAACCCTGGAAACGGGAGCTCATCCCTTGAGCTGATGCGCCTTCACCGGATAGCCGCGCTGCTTGTAGGTCTGCCAGCACTCGCGCTTGGCGGTGAGCACCTGCTGGTGCTGGTTGATGATCTCGGCGACCCGATCGAAACGCGAGAACCACTCGGGGATGCCGGGGTCGAGGTTGAGCATCGCCATGGGTGTATCGGGAACTGGCTCGGGGGGATGTTCCCAGCCGATGGTGACCGCCACGCTGTCGGCCATCTCGCTGCCGAGCGGGGAACTGTCCACAAGGGCATGGGGCAGGTAGGCGTCGGGGCGGAAGGTCCACAGCCTGTCGTCGAGGTCGCGGGCCATGGCCTCGTCCTCGGCGTGCAGGTGCAGCCGGAAGCCCTTGCCTGCGATGGTCTCGGCCAGGCGGCAGGCGAAGTCGAGGCGTGCCTCGAGGGTGGTATCGGGAAGGATGTAAAAGTCTACCTGGGTCATGGGAACTCGCTGACCTGGGGGCGGAGGGGCTCTGTCGTCGACAGGGTTACGAGGAGGCGCTGTGAACCCATCCCTGGGCGCTACTTTTGCCTTCCCTGGCAAAAGACCTCCTCTTCACCCTGTCCCCGACGCCCCTCTTCCTAGGTGTCTCATGTCATTAACGAAGCGTGGGTTCCCGTCGCGAGCGGGGCGAGGCTATACCGCAAGCAGGCCCCGGGGCGCCGGACCGACGAGGAGGCGCTGTGAACCCATCCCTGGGCGCTACTTTTGCCATCCATGGCAAAAGACCTCCTCTTCGACCTGCTCCCGGCCGCCTCGCGAGGCGTTGGCCGGCTCCTGGCGTAGCGAGGATCTGCTTTTTTCAGACCAGCTTGGTCAACCAACCATGCGTGTCTTCGGCGCGACCGTACTGCAGGTCGAGCAGCTTGGTGCGCAGACGCTTGGCGATGGGGTTGTCGCTGCCGGCGGTCAGCCGGATACGGCCTTCTTCGGTGACCAGTTCGCCCACCGGGGTGATCACCGCGGCGGTGCCGCAGGCGAAGACCTCGGTGATTTCACCGGAGGCGGCGCCCTCGCGCCACTCGTCGATGCTGATCGGCCGCTCCTCGGGGGAGAGCCCTTCGTCCCGGGCCAGGGTCAGCACCGAGTCGCGGGTCACGCCCTCGAGGATGGTATCGGTGAGGCGCGGGGTGGCGATGCGACCGTCCTTGAAGACGAAGAACAGGTTCATGCCGCCCAGTTCCTCGATCCACTTGTTTTCGCGGGCGTCGAGGAAGGCAACCTGGCCGCAGTCGTGGGCGCTCGCTTCCTTCTGGGCGGCCAGGGAGGCAGCGTAGTTGCCGCCGCACTTGGCGAAGCCGGTGCCGCCGGGGGCGGCACGATTGTAGTGGCTGGAGAGCCAGATGGAGACCGGCTCCACGCCACCCTTGAAGTAGGCCGCCGCCGGCGAGGCGATAACGTAGTAGTCGACCTCGTGGGCCGGACGCACGCCGAGGAACTTCTCGCTGGCGATCATGAAGGGGCGCAAATAGAGGCTGCACTCGTCAGCCGCGCTCTTCGGGGTCGGCACCCAGGCGTGGTCCTGGGCCAACAGCGCCTTGAGCGAGCCGATGAAGTCTGCGTCGGAGAGCTCCGGCAGGGCCAGGCGATGGGCGCTGCGGCGGAAGCGCTCGGCGTTCTTCTCGGGGCGGAAGGTCCACACCGAGCCGTCGGCGTGACGGTACGCCTTGATGCCTTCGAAGATCTCCTGGGCGTAGTGTAGTACGGCGGCCGCGGGGTCCAGCGTCAGCGGGCCGTAGGGACGGACCTCGCGGCCGTGCCAGCCGGCGTCCAGCGTCCAGCGTACATGCGCCATGTGATCGGTGAAGTAGCGTCCGAAGCCGGGATTCTTGAGGATATCCTCACGGATCGGCGACGCCGTGGGGGTGGCGTTGGGTTGTAGGTCAAAGCTATCAGTGGGCACGGCAAAGGGTCTCCGCAGTCCCTGGGACGACCATCGGCCGCTCCCAGGGGGCGATACAGGAACATCGAGCCGGACTGAGCCGGCTCGATGCGTTGTCAATGGTTCAGATGTAAAGGTTGCCGAGCGCGATGGCAACCCTCTTGGCTCAATTGTCGCCGATCTCGACGCGGGCATCCGCCTCCCGGTCCAGCAGGTACTGGGTCAGCAGGCCCACCGGGCGACCGCTGGCCCCCTTCTGCTTGCCCGAGGACCAGGCGGTACCGGCGATGTCCAGGTGCGCCCAGGGAAACTTGTCGGCAAAGCGCGAGAGAAAGCAGGCGGCGGTGATGGTGCCGGCCGGGCGACCGCCGATGTTGGCCAGGTCGGCGAAGTTGGAGTCCAGCTGCTCCAGGTACTCCTCCCACAGCGGCATGTGCCAGGCGCGATCCCAGGCGGCTTCGCCGGCATCCAGCAGGTCCAGCGCCAGATCGTCGTCGTTGGAGAGCAGGCCCGTGGCGTGGTGCCCCAGGGCGATGATGGCTGCCCCGGTGAGGGTGGCGATGTCGACCACGCTGGCAGGTTCGAAGCGCTCGGCGTAGGTCAGGGCGTCGCACAGTACCAGGCGACCCTCGGCGTCGGTGTTGAGCACTTCGACCGTCAGGCCCTTGAGGGTCTTGATGATGTCGCCCGGCTTTGTGGCACGGCCATCGGGCATGTTCTCTGCGGCGGCGACGATGAAGACCAGGTTGAGCTTGGGCTTGATCGCCAGGACAGCCTTGGCGGTGCCGAACACGCTGGCTGCGCCACACATGTCGAATTTCATCTCGTCCATGGACTCGCCGGGCTTCAGCGAGATACCGCCGGTATCGAAGGTGATCCCCTTGCCCACCAGTACATGCGGGGCTTCCTCGGGGTTCTCGGCGCCCTGATATTTCATCACGATCAGGCGGGTGGGCTCTTCGCTCCCGCGGCCCACGGAGAGCAGGCTGTTGGCACCCAGCGCTTCCAGCGCCTCTTCGTCCAGGATCTCGACCGTGAGCGCGCCGCCGGAGCCCTTGCCCAGCGATTCGGCCTGCTCGGCCAGGTAGCGCGGCGTGCACACGTTGCCCGGCAGATTGCCCAGGGTGCGGGTCAGGGCGATGCCCTGGCCCACGGCGTCACCGATGCGAGCGCCTTCCCGGGCAGTTGCGGCGTTGCCCCCTTCGCTCACCAGCAGCGTGACACGGGTCAGCCTGGGGGTCGGTGTGGGCTCCGATTTGAATTCGTTGAATCGATAGACGGCACGGTGGGCGGACTCGGCCACCATGCGCGCCTTCCAGTCGCAGGCACGATCGGGAACCGGGACGTCGGTGAAAGCCACCGCCACATCCTCCACCGGCAGAACGGCCAGGGCGGTGAAGGCGGCATCCAGTGCCTTGATGAAGACTCGCTCGTGGCACTTGGCCTGGTCGCCCAGGCCGACCAGCATCAGGCGATCGGCGCCCAGGCCGGGGGCAAAGGGCACCAGTTGAACGCTGCCCGCCTTGGCATCGAAGTCTCCACGCTCGATCAACTGCCCGATCAACCGCTCGCTGGCATCGTCAAGCTTGGCGGCGGTGGGCAGCAGGCCGCCCTCCTTGAACACCGGTACCACGAGGCAGGCCGTTTCGGCCTTTGCGGGATTAGCCGTCTGAACTGGGAATTCCATTGTGACTCCACGAGACAAGCGAAGGGGGATTCTGGATAATGCCGGCACGGCTCCAGGCCATTGCCGAGTCACCCCAGTGTACTCAAGGCATGGCGCCATTGCATGGAAGACGGCTGCATGATCATTTTTCGTTACCTGACCCGCGAGATTCTACTGACCATGGCCGCCGTAGCCGGCGTCCTGCTGCTGGTCATCATGGGCAGTCGCTTCATCCGCTATTTTGCCGATGCGGCGGAGGGGGATATTCCCGCCAGCATTCTTGGCAACCTGATGCTGTTCCATCTGCCGGGGTTTCTCGAGCTGATTCTGCCGTTGGCGTTCTTTCTCGGCATCCTGCTCGCATATGGCCAGCTCTACCTGAACAGCGAGATCACCGTGCTGGTCGCCTGCGGCACCAGCCCCGCGCGGCTCCTGCGGGTCAGCCTGGCGCCGGCTACCCTGGTTGCCATTCTGGTGGGGCTGTGCAGTCTCTGGCTGACCCCCGCTGGGGCGCTGCACAATGCCGTGATGCTGGAAGACCAGCGCAGTAGGCTGGACTTCACCGCCCTGGCACCGGGCCGCTTTCAGGACTTCGGCGGCGGGCGTACCGCCTATACCGAGTCCTTCAGTGCCGATGGCAGCCGCATGCAGGAGGTCTTTATCAGCGAGCGTCAGCGCAGACGGGACGGCACCCCCGAGAGTGCCGTGACACGGGCGACAAGTGGTTACCAGACCGTGGACCCGGAGACCGGTAGTCGCTTCCTGGTGCTGGCCGATGGCGAGCGCTACAGCGTCGACCCGGGGCGTTTCGAGGCCGAACGGCTCGAGTTTGCCACCTATGCCGTACGGCTTGCGCTGGGTGGCGACCGGCGTGAGCTGGCGTCGCCGGATTACGCCTCCACGAGGCAACTGCTGAACGATGACTCAAGCCAGGCAAGTGCACAGCTGCAGTGGCGACTCTCACTGCCGATCATGGTGTTCATCCTGACATTGATGGCGATGCCGCTGTCCCGGGTCAACCCGCGGCAGGGGCGCTTCGCCAAGCTGCTGCCGGCCATTTTCCTGCATGTCTGCTATCTGAGCCTGCTGCTGGCGGCACTGGATGCCATCGGGCGCGGTTCCTTGCCTGCTGCGATCGGCATGTGGCCCATTCATGCCGCCTTCCTGGCGCTAGGAGTGGGCATGATGGTACGTGCCCAGCAGAAGGGAATGAGCTGATGGTGACGGATCGACTCGACCGCTATATCGCTCGCAATGTGCTGGGCGCCATCCTTGTGGTCCAGGTGGTGCTGCTGGGCCTCGATCTGGTGATTACCTACATCAATGACCTGGGCGATGTGGAAGGCAACTATGGTGCCTTCCATGTGCTGCTCTACCTGCTCATGCGGCTGCCCTGGCGCTTCTATCAATACGCCCCTGTTGGGGTGCTGATCGGAGCCCTGATCGGCCTGGGCAGCATGGCGTCGAGCAACGAACTGACGGTGATGCGCGCTGCGGGCCGCTCACTGACCCGGATACTCTGGGGCGTCATGAAGCCGATCATCCTGGTGGTGGCGGTGGTACTGATCGTGGCCGAGTATGTCAGCCCGCGCACCGAGCAGTTTGCCAGCGCCTGGAGGATGGAGCAGATGCAGGGCGAGGGCGCGGTGGTAATGCAGCGCGGTGGTTGGCAGCGCGAGGGCGACAGCATCTATCGCTTTGGCGCCATACGCGCCGACGATACCGTGATCGACCTGACCCGCTACCGCTTCGAAGGCCATGAGCTGCGCGAGGCCACCGTGGCCGAGCGTGCCATCTGGCGAGATGATGGCTGGGTACTCGAGAACGTGGCGAGGACGCGCTTCGAGGAGGAGGGTACCGAAGCCGAACATCTGGCCGAGCAGGGGTGGGAGACCAGCCTGACGCCGGCCCAGCTCAACCGACTGCTGCGCTCCATCGATAGTCAGGCGCCCAGCGAGCTCTGGGCCTATGCCCGATTCCTGAAAAACCAGGGATTGCAGGCCACGCAACCCCTGCTCTATTTCTGGCAGAAGATGCTGATGCCGCTGACCATGGCATCGCTGGTGCTGGTCGCAGCTTCCTTTGTCTTCGGCCCCCTGCGCACCGTGGCAGCGGGAACGCGGGTCTTCTATGGCGTCGTGACCGGGCTCTGCTTCAAGTATCTGCAGGATCTGCTGGCGCCTGCGTCCACGGTATTCGGTTTTTCGCCGATATGGGCGGTGCTGGCGCCAACCCTGATCAGTGCAGCCCTGGGGTTCTATTTCCTGCGACGAACAGGCTAGGAGTCTATGCGACGACGTTTCGATCAACTCGACGAAGTATGGCCGGCCGGCCTGGGCAAGCGATTGGGTGCCATGGTGTATGACGGGCTATTGGTGCTGGCCATCTGGATTGGCATTACCACTGCCCACGTGGCCTGGGTAAGACTGGTACTGGAGCTGCCGCCTGAGGCGGTGGGGGCCGGCATGGCCCAGGTGCTCTCGCTTCGTCTTGCCCTGGCGCTCAGCGCCTACGCCTTCTTTACCTTCTTCTGGACCCGTGGCGGCATGACCCTGGGGATGCAGGCCTGGCGGTTGCGCGTTCAGACCGACGACGGGTGTTCGATCACCTGGAGCCAGAGTCTGGTGCGCTATCTGGTGGCCTGGGTGTCGCTGGCGGCGCTGGGGCTCGGCTATTGGTGGATTCTCTTCGACGCCCAGAAGCGCAGCTGGTCTGATATCGCCTCTGGCACCCGGGTGGTGGTGGTGCCCAAGGCCAGCCGATGACATGGTCATGCCAGTCGACCGAAACATGACAATGATCAAAAAATAGTCGATTTCCACTTGCGATAGGCTATGCGAATCATTTACATTAAATCTAGTAGGCTATTATTAGAGGTGATGGCAAATGTACGTATGTCTCTGCAAGGGCGTATCCGACCACAAGCTCCGCGCGACCGTCGAAGACGGGGCGCGCAGCTGGCGTGAAGTGCAGGGCGAGACCGGCTGCGCTACCCAGTGTGGTAAGTGCGCCCCTGTGGCCAAGGCCATCACCCGTGACGCCATCAGGTCGGAAATGCAGGCTTCGGTAGCCGATCTGGCATATGCCGTGTAGCACTAGGTCTGAAGCGCTGGGCCGCTGCCGTCTCCGACCTCGATGCCAATCTTTATCATTCTTGTTGGCCTTTATCCAAGCTCTTGTCGTGGTTGGACTTTTTTATCAGTGTGACTAATACTGATAAACCCCGGACCCCGACGAGAATGGAGACGTGCAATGAAAGGCGATGCCAAGGTCATCGAGCATCTGAACACCGCGCTCGGGAACGAGCTGGTGGCGATCAATCAGTATTTCCTGCATGCGAAGATGTACAAGGACTGGGGCCTCAAGGCGCTGGCCAAGTGGGAGTATGACGAGTCCATCGAGGAGATGCAGCACGCCGACAAGTTGATCGAGCGTATTCTTTTCCTGGAGGGCATTCCCAACCTGCAGGATCTTGGCAAGCTCCATATCGGCGAGAACGTGCGCGAAATGCTCGAGTCCGATCTCAAGATCGAGCATGAAGGGCGCAATGCCTATATCAAAGCGATCACTCACTGCGAGAAGGTCAAGGACTACGTGAGCCGCGACCTCTTCCGCGATATCCTTGCCGATGAAGAAGACCACATCGATCACATCGAGACCGAGCTCGGCCTGATCGACAAGGTTGGTATCGAGAACTACATGCTCAAGCAGATGCAGGAAGCGGGCAACGAGTAAGACCTGCCCCTGCCGCACCCTCTTTTTACTATCGACACCGGCGCACTGCGCCGGTGTCGGCGTTTCTTTCCTCGCGTTCTCGCCCCTCCCTCTGGGAAACCGTCGCCAATGATCTACGCTGGTGCATGTGGGCGTGCGAGTCGTCGCGTCCTGCACCAGTATGTTGCCCTTGCCGCCCTGTCCTGCCAGCGAGGGTGTGTGCCTCTCTTGGCCACTACCAGTGTGCAGGACATTGGCAGGAAAACTGCATACAACAATCATAACCAGAACCAGAACCAGAACCTGCGAGGCAGCCTTGATGAGTCGTTATCTATCCCGTTCCACCGGCCTGCTGGTCGGCGCACTCGGACTTTCCTTGATCGGCGCGTCGCTCGCCCAGGCCGACGATACCCGCATTCGTTTCCAGCTCGACTGGCGCTTCGAGGGCCCTTCGGCGCCCTTCCTGATGGCCGTGGAGCGCGGCTACTTCGCCGAAGAGGGGCTCGACGTCCAGATCGATTCCGGCAGCGGTTCGGCCGGTGCCATCAACCGGGTTGCCTCCGGCGCCTACGAGATGGGTTTCGGTGACCTCAATGCCCTGGTGGAGTTTCTTGCCGAGAATCCCGATGGGCCAGGCATCCAGGGGGTCTATGTGGTGTATGACGGCAGCCCGGCTTCGGTTTTCGCACGTAAGGATCGCGATATCGAATCGCCCGCGGATCTTGCCGGCAAGGCCATCGCCGCACCGGCCTTCGATACCGGTTATCGGGCCTGGGGAATCTTCGCTGCGGCCAACGAACTCGATGCCGACGACGTCGAGTGGCAGAACGTCGATCCGACCCTGCGCGAGACCCTGCTGGTGCGCGGCGATGTGGATGCCATCACTGGGTTCTACTTCACCAGCCTGCTCAATCTGGAAGGGCGTGGAATGGGTGAGGAGGAACTTACCATCATGCCGTTCCCCGAGTATGGTGTGCCGCTCTATGGCAATGCCATCATCGCCAGCGAGGCCTTCTCCGAGGAGAACCCGGAAGCCGTTAAGGGCTTCCTGCGCGCCTTCAATCGTGCCCTCGAGGAGACCCTGGCCGACCCGGATGGCGCCATCGATTATGTCTACAACCGCGACTCGTTGATCGACAGGGAGATGGAGACCCGGCGCCTCAGGCTTGCCATCGACAGCGTGATCGACACCGAGGATGCCCGTGGCAATGGCGCCGGGGCGGTGGACGAGGAGCGTCTGCGCAATGCCATTCAGCTGGTGGCCGATGCCTATGAGCTACCGTCGGTACCTGAGCCCGAGCGTGTCTTCACCTCGCGCTTCCTGCCGCCCCAGGACGAACGAATGATCTTTGCCGATCGGTCGGAGTAGCGGCATGCAGGAGACCACCCTGGACCTTTCCGCCGGCGGGGCTGTGGAGTCGGGGCGTGGCGGAGCCGCCGACACGCCTTTCGTCGCCTTCGACCAGGTGAGCCTGGCCTATGACGATTCGGGCAACGCCATCGAGGACATCACGCTTTCCATCGAGGAGGGGGAATTCGTCGCCTTTGTCGGCCCCAGCGGCTGCGGCAAGTCGACCTTCATGAAGCTCTGTACCGGGCTGCATGGCCCCACCGCGGGCCAGGTGAGGGTCGATGGCGTGCCGGTGGGTGGTCCGCTGAAGATATCGGGCATGGCCTTCCAGAATGCCAACCTGCTGCCCTGGCGTACCACCCTGGACAACGTCCTGCTGCCGCTGGAGATCGTCAAGCCCTACCGCTCGCAGTTCCGCAAGCGCCGGACCGAGTTTGTCGGCTGGGCCCGCGACCTGCTGCGCACCGTGGGGCTCGAGGGCTACGAGGACCAGTTTCCCTGGCAGCTCTCCGGCGGCATGCAGCAGCGGGCGTCGATCTGCCGGGCGCTGATCCATCGCCCACGGCTGCTGATGCTCGATGAACCTTTCGCCGCTCTCGACGCCTTCACCCGCGAAGAGCTGTGGTGCGTGCTGCGCGACCTGTGGGAAGCCCAGCGCTTCACCGTGGTGCTGGTGACCCACGACCTGCGCGAGGCGGCCTTCCTGGCCGACACCGTCTACGTGATGAGTCGGCGGCCGGGGCGCATCATCGAGCGGCGCACCATCGACCTGCCACGCCCGCGTGAACTGGCGATCACCTACGAGGAGCCATTCACCGGCCTGGTGCAGAGCCTGCGCAAACAGATCGGCGAGATCCGCGGCACCTGATCGAGGACGTGACATGCAACTGAGTGAAAAGAGCCGCCAGCGGATCGCACCCTGGGCGGCGGTGGCGATCCTGGTGGTGATCTGGGAAGCCACGGTGCGTCTGCTCGACGTGCCGGAGTTCATCTTTCCCGGGGCCTGGGCCACGGCGCAGGCGTTAGTGACCTACGCCGGTCCCATCGGCATGCACTCCTGGCAGACCTTCTGGACCACCATGGTGGGCTTTGGCATCGGCGTGGCGGTGGGCCTGCTGCTGGGTTTTATCATCGGCTCGTCGAAATTTCTCTACCACGCCTGCTACCCGCTGCTGGTGGGCTTCAACGCCATTCCCAAGGTCGCCTTCGTGCCGATCCTGGTGGTGTGGTTCGGCATCGGCTCGGTGCCGGCGATCCTCACCGCCTTCCTGATCTGCTTCTTTCCTATCGTGGTCAACGTGGCTACCGGGCTTGCGACCCTGGAGCCGGAAATGGAGGACGTACTCCGGGTGCTGGGGGCGAAGCGACTCGACGTGCTGCTCAAGGTGGGGCTACCGCGCTCGCTGCCCTACTTCTTCGCCTCGCTGAAGGTGGCCATCACCCTGGCCTTCGTCGGCACCGTGGTGTCCGAAACGGTGGCCTCCAACCAGGGTATCGGCTACCTGATGATGAGTGCCGGCTCGCAGATGCGCATGGCGCTGGTGTTCGCCGGGCTGATCGTGATCAGCGCCATGGCGATGGTGATGTATGAGCTGTTTGCCGTGCTGGAGAAGCGGATGACGGGGTGGGCCCATCGGGGGCAGCGCTAGAACGCCTTCTCCAGGTCGAAGCGCGGCACCGGTTCGCCCTGGACCTCGACGGTCTCGGTGAACATGGCGAGCGGTCGGACCCACAGGCCGTACTCGCCGTAGAGGGCGCGATAGACCACCAGGGCTTCCTCGCTCTCGCTGTGGTGGGCGACGCCCAGCACCTCGTAGCGGTTGCCCTTGTAGTGGCTGTAGATGCCGGGAACGGGGTAGGGACTTGTCATCGGAGTCTCCATGCAGTGAAGCGGGGTAGGGAGGGTCACTCGCCGGGTACGGCCGCAAGCTTGGCCAGCCTGGCCAACACCCGCGAGACGGCCGTGAACCCGAAGCTGCCGGTGACGAAGGTGGCGGAGCCGAAGCCCGAGGCGCAATCGAGCCGTGTCGCCTCGCCGGTTCCCGGCTTCTGGAAGCATACCTCGCCATCGTTGCCCGGATAGACCAGCTGCTCGTCGGAATAGACGCACTCTACCGAGAAGCGGCGCTTGGGGTTGCGCGAGAAGCCAAAATCACGGCGCAGGCGTGCACGAACCTTGGCCAGCAGCGGGTCGTGTTCCGTACGGCTCAGGTCCGCTATGCGGATGCGTGTGGGGTCGGTCTGGCCGCCGGCGGCCCCGGTTACCGTGATCGGCAGCTTGCGCCGCTTGCACCAGGCGATGAGCGCGGCCTTGGCCAGCACGCTGTCGATGGCATCCACCACGTGGTCGGCATCCTGGGGAATGCGCTCGGCCAGGTTGGTGGGGGTGACGAAGGCGCTATCCGCCACCACCTCGATGCCCGGCTGGATCGCCCTGCAGCGCTCGGCCAGGACTTCCACCTTGGGTCGGCCGATGGTGCCGTCCAGGGCGTGGAGCTGGCGATTGACATTGGAGACGCAGACATCGTCCAGGTCGATCAGCGTGAGCTTGCCGATGCCCGAGCGGGCCAGGGCTTCCACCGCCCAGCTGCCCACGCCGCCGACGCCCACCACCACCACATGGGCGGTGCGGAAGCGCTCGGCGGCACGGGAACCATAGAGCCGACGGATGCCGCCGAAACGAAGGTCGTGGTCATGCTGGGTGGCGGGGTCGCCATGGCTTGAGAATGGGGCTGTCATGATCGCTGGTCAGGGCTCCCTGTCAGGTGGCGGGTTCGGGGTTGGGGGCGCTGAGGCTGGCACGGTTCACCGGCAGGTGGCCGCTCCAGCCGAAGCGTTCGAACAGGGCCGACATGGGGGCGTCAAGGGCGCAGCTCAAGCTCAGCCGATACGCCTCGAACGGATGCTCGAAGTCCAGGCCCACGGCGGCCAGCAACAGCCGCGGACACCCCAGCCGCTCCTTGAAGAAGCGGTTGTGGTTGCCCTTGCCGTGCTTGGCGTCACCGATGATGGGATAGCCCCGCTGTGACAGGTGACGGCGTATCTGGTGGCGGCGCCCGGTCACGGGGCATGCCTGCATGAGCGAGTAGCGGCTCTGCGGGTAGCGGTCCACCCGTACCGGCAGCTCGACGCTGTCGAGCCGCTTTACTTCGGTCATCGCCTCCATGGCCGGCATTTCCGCCTTGGGGCGGCTGCCGTCCTCCTCGCGCAGGGGATAGTCGAGCCAGTCGTGTTCGGGGCCAACGCCGCGAACCACCGCCAGGTAGCGCTTATGGACCCGGCGCTCGGTAAAGGCGTCCGCCAGCCGCGCTGCCGCCGCCGTTGACAGGGCAAAGACCATCGCCCCCGAGGTGGGGCGGTCCAGGCGGTGCACCGGATAGACCCGCTGGCCGAGCTGGTCGCGCAGGCGCTGTAACAGGAATTCTCGCTCACCCCGTGCCAGGGCCGTGCGGTGTACCAGCAGGCCAGCCGGCTTGTGCACGGCAACCAGGTGCTCGTCCCGGTGGAGAATCGTCAACGCTTCCGACATGTCAGCCTGGCTCGTGGAACGGGGCCGCCATTGTCGCCGCCCCACGAGGCGTTGTCACCTCGATGGCTGTCTTGTCACCTACAGGCATGAGGGTCTGCGCATGCCGTCATTCGCTGTCCTGACAGTTGCCCCGCTGAAGGATGCCGTGGGCGATGCGTTCGATACCCTGGCGATAAGCGGCCTGACGGTAGGAAATCGACTCCGCCTCGGCCCGCTCCAGCACCCGCCGCCCCTGGCTTTCGATCCGTTCGGCCAGGCGCTCGTTCACGGTTTCTTCCGACCAGCGCTCTCCGGTACGATTCTGCACCCACTCGTAGTAGCTGACGATAACGCCGCCGGTATTGGCCAGCACGTCCGGCAGGACCGGAACGTCGCGCTCGTCGAGCGCCGCCTCGGCCTGGCTGGTAACGGGGCCGTTGGCGATCTCGAGCAGGGCCTTCGCCTTCACCTGGTCCACATTGTCGCCGCGAACCTGATCCTCGAGCGCCGCGAGTACCAGGACGTCGACATCCAGGGTCAGCAGGTCGTCCCGATCGAGGTGCTCGACGTTCTCGGCGATACAGACCGATTCGTCGCAGTAGACGAGATCGTGCAGCCGCTGGTTCTGTGTCTTCTGCTGCATGATCGGTTCCGGGTCCAGCCCCTCGCTACTGTAGATGGCGCCGCCCGAGTCGGAGAGGGCGACGATGCGATAGCCGCGCTCGTGGGCGAGCCGGGCAAAATGGTAGGCAGCATTGCCGAAACCCTGGATGGCCAGCGTCGTGTCTTCCGGCTTGCGCTGCTCACGCTTGGCCCACTGGTCCAGCACGTGCAGGGCGCCGCGCCCGGTGGCCGCTACACGGCCATGGGAGCCGCCCAGCGCCGGAGGCTTGCCGGTTATGGCAGCAGGCTCCTTGCAGCGCACGATATGGTTGTATTCATCGGCCATCCAGCCCATCACCGTGGCGTTGGTATTGACGTCCGGTGCGGGGATATCACGGCGGGGGCCCATGACGTCGGCAATGGCGCGTATATATCCCCGCGCGAGCCGCTCCAGTTCGAGGCGTGAGAGCTGCTTGGGGTCGACCTTGACTCCGCCCTTGCCGCCGCCATAGGGCAGGTCGACGACGGCACATTTCACCGCCATCCAGAAGCTCAGGGTGGTGACCTCCAACTGGTCGACGTCGGGGTGGAAGCGAATGCCACCCTTGGCCGGGCCCAGCGTGGTGTCGTATTGCACGCGCCAGCCAGGAAAGACGCGCAGCCGACCGTCATCCATGCGCACAGACACGGCAACCTGTAGCGACAGGCTTGGCTGCATCAGGCGCTCGATGACGTCGTCGTGGACGTCGAGTGCCTCGAAGACATCCTCCAGGCGGGAGCGGGCATCGTCGAAGAGATTGGCATGATCCTTTTGCCGTGACATCGTCATCCTCCATTGTCGAGACGGGATAGTTGTCGATAGAAAACAGCGTAGCAGCCCTCTCACCTCGGCCATTGGCGTGTTGGTGACGGGTACGAAAAATTTCAGTCGATTACAGGATGAATCACTATCCCGGGCAGGCGGTAGGCCAAGGATCGATCAGGGAAGGGGCGCCGTGAACCCACCGACGCATAAAACACTCTCGTGGTGTGGCGGCGAGATGCAACTGTTGCTGATCGCCGTCGGAACTGGCCGAATTCGAGAAGGCCTTGCCACTCCGGCTCCCTGTGTTCAGAACACCCGGAGCCGGAGTGGCAAGACGGAAATGGCAAGGCGAGTGCGGCAAGTCGGCGAGACGCAGCACCACAGCCGGTCGCCGTGGTGCTCCAAGCTATCGCAAAATGGTTATTCGGCGCTCAGACTCAGCACATAGGAGCCGCTGTCGCTGCCGTTGAAGGAGCGGGCGATGGCGCGATATTCGCCGGGCTCCAGGTGGGTCTCGATACGCGCGTCAAGGTTGTCGCCACTATCGTCATCGTTCAGGAACAGCCCTTCTCCCTCCAGCTCCAGGTAGGCGTCCAGCTCGCTGGACATCATGTCCAGCCGATAGGTGCCGGCTTCGTCCAGTTGAAACGTATAGGCGTCCCGGGCACCCACCTCCAGTCGGGCATTGAGGGGCTGTCCGATTGACAGCTGGCCGTCGGCGGGGAGTTCGTCGAGCTCCACTGCGGAAGCCTTGAGTTCAAACAGCCCACTTCCACTGAAGCTGTGGCTTCGTGCGGTAACGGTGTAGCTGCCTGGCCCCAGGTTGTAGCGAATCCGCGCATTGAGCTCTTCGCCGCCGTCGTCGTCGCTGGTGGAGATGCCTTCACCATGCAGTTCGAGGAAGGCATCGAAGTCGCTGGAGAGCATATCGATGGTCACGGTGGCGGGAGTCTCGAGGGTCAGCTGGTATGTCAGCGGTTCGCCATTGAGCCAGCCCTGAAGCGGCTCGTCGATCGTCAGTTCGCCACTGTTGCGCAGCGAGGCACCGTCGGCGAGTTCATGAGGTTCCACGGAAAGGGTGTAGAGGCCGCTCTCCTGGCCGTAGGCGGTACGAGCGGTGAGCTGGTATTCGCCCGGTTCGAGGAAATCGGCGATGCGAGCGTCCAGGTTGCCGGCGCTGTCGTCATCCTCGCGTTGGTAACCATGGGGTCCTTCCAGGACAAGGTAGGCGTCCACATCGCTGGAGCGCATCTCGATCTGGTAAAGCCCGCTCTCCTCCACTGTCAGCGTGTACTGATCCGAGCCGTCCTGCAGCCAGCCATCGGCACGTGAAGGGACGCTCAGGGTGTCGCTGGTGGTGAGTTCCATGCTGCGGCTGGTCAGGCTGAAGGGACCATAGCTGTGCAGGTCGTTGCCACTCACGATCAGGGTGTAATCACCGCTCTCGTCGATGCGATGGCGCAGTGCCGGCGTCTGGCCAGGGTCGAGATAGGCAGTAGGCTCGTAGGTCGATGTAAGCATCTGCTCTTCATCGTCATACAGCGATAGGGTGCCATGCAGTGGGCCGCCGAGCTCGATCTCGATCAGCGCGCCCTCTTCGAGCGGCAGGGTGAAGCGGGTGAAGCGGCTGCCATCCTTGCCATTGAGCTCGCTCTGCGAGGTGATCTCGCCACGGTGGCGCTCGCCCAGCTGAATGAGCTCGAAGGTGGACATGCCGCTATCGTCATCCGCCGTGGTTTCAATTTCGGTGTCGGATTCGGAAGAGGTGGCGAGGGCCGGCAACTGCCAGCCGATCAGCAAGCCGACGGCTACACCGCCAAGGGCAGTCAGGGTCATGGAGGAGGCACGGTTGGCCATGGAAGCATCCTTGTTCGATGGCGAAGCATCGGTTAGGGGAGGCACCCGGTTATCCGGGCGATGTTTACATTACGTAACCATTATACGGGGCTTCTTCGTTGAGGGGCAGTGGGGAGTGCTTGTCACTTGAAGTGAGCCCCGGGACCCCCAACCTCTCTCTGTGAAAGCCGGAAAACTCTCCCGTCAACGTTCAACCGACCGTACTACCAACCTTATCTACCCATCAACAGGAGTCATCATGTCCTCAACCGTCTTGATCACCGGTGCCAACCGCGGCGTCGGCCTGGCACTGGCCCGGCATTATCATGGCGAGGGCTGGCAGGTGATCGGGGTCTGTCGCCAGACATCCGCCGAGCTGGACGCAGTGGCCAGCCGGGTGGTGGAAGGTATCGATGTGACCCGTGCCGCCGATGTCACCCGACTCGCCGAGAAGGTGAAGGATCAGCGGCTCGACCTGCTGATCAACAACGCCGGCCTGCTGCGCGACGAGTCCCTGGACGAACTGAATTTCGACACCATCCGGGAACAGATGGAGATCAATGCCTACGCGCCGCTCGCCGTGGTGGAGGCGTTGCTCGACAACCTGGGGGAAGGCAGCAAGATCGCCAACATAACCAGCCGCATGGGATCGATCGCCGACAACGATTCCGGAGGTCGCTACGGCTATCGCGCCTCCAAGGCAGCACTCAATGCCTTCGGCAAGTCGCTGGCCATTGACCTGGCCCCCCGCGGGATTTCGGTCATCCAGCTCCATCCCGGTTTCGTGAAGACCCGCATGGTCAATTTCGGCGGCATGATTTCACCGGAGGAGGCCGCAGCCGGCATCGCGGCGCGTATCGCGGCACTGACACTCGAGACCACGGGTACCTTCTGGCACAGCAACGGCGAACCGCTGCCCTGGTAAGGCAGGAGCCGTCGCCGATGGATAGAGCCTCCTTGGGTTCGTGACAGGCGCGAGAATTAACGCGTTCGCCCGGGCAGAACGAGCCCGGGTGATAGACGGTCTTGACCTCCAATCGATAGATAAGCCCGGCTTGAGGTTGCGGAGGCGAACTGCTAAATTATCCGTGATAATCGTTATCATTAACAAGAGGCAGTGAATCGCATGCACCCGCCTGACGGTTCGCCCCGTGACATGATTCTTGGCCATGAGGCCCGCTTCGATGACCGCGAGCAGTGCAGAGAGGTCGATAGCCGCACCCTGCTCGGCCCCGACGACAAGTTGGTCATTCATCACGAGGGGAGGCGCTACATGCTCCGTCGCACCCGACTGGGCAAGCTGATTCTCACCACCTGACAAACCGTTCGACACCCGCCAGCCAGGCCGCGGCCACGCCGCACCCAGCCAGCCGATCACCCTGACACTTTCCGGGAAACGTCTGGCCAATGAAACACACACTCTCCATCGCTACCCTGGCTTTCCTGATGCTGCCGCCTCTCTCGGCGCAAGGCACCGAGAGCTCCAGCGCTGAAGCGGCACTCGATGCCCTGACCGTCACCGGTACCCGCGTACCCACCGATCTGTCGCGGGCGCCGATGATCGTCGACGTGATTGACCGTAATGACCCGACGCTCTCCACGGCTAGCCGCGTGGAAGACGTGCTGAGCCAGCAGCCGGGCCTTCATGTGGCCGGGCAGGGACGACGGAGCGGGCAGACATTGAGCCTGCGAGGCTTCGGTCGCAACGGGGTGCTGGTTCGCCTCGATGGCGTGCGACAGGACATTTCCACCGGCCATATCGGCAACTTCTTCGTCGACCCGGCGCTGCTGCGCGAGGTGCAGGTCGCCCGCGGCGCCCTGTCGAGCCTCTACGGCAGCAATGCCATGGGCGGCGTGGTGAGCTTCGACACCGTGGATGCCGCGGACCTGTTGCGGCCGGGTGAGTCCCGAGGGGCACGGTTCTCCATCGGCGGCGCCACGGCCAGTGACGAGCTGGGTGTCACGCTCAGCCTCTTCGGTCGCCGTGACACCTCCCGCGGAGAGGTGGATGGCCTGGTGGCGATCGGGCGCAGCGAATCCGGCGATATTCGCCGGGCAGGCGGCGACGAGGCACCCGACGATGCGCGGCTGCACAGCCTGCTCGCCAAGGGCGGCTGGGAGCCTGTACCGACACAGCGTCTCTTCGTCAGCTGGCAGCACTACGACGAAGATGCGACACAGCCCGCCAATCCGCAGCAGCTGGGGTTCGACGCCAGCAACCCGCTGCGCGATCGCAGCGTGACCAGCGACAACCTGCAGCTGGGGCATCGCTGGCAGCCGACCGCCGCCACCGACATGACCTCGAGATTGACGCTGAGCCGGCAGGCGATCGACGAGCCGGCTGCCAACCGTACCCTGGAGAGGCTGGGCGCGCAGAGCGATGGCTACCATGTTTTCGACCACGGCTGGCTATCGCAGACGCTGGCCTTCGGTGTCGAGGTGGAGCAGGCCCGGCAGGTGCCGGACGGTATGGCTAACGGTTTCCCGCGCGCCGATATCGATACCCAGGCGTTCTATCTCGACAACACGCTGACGGTCGGTCACTTCGTTGCCGATGGAGGGTCAGGGGAGTTCGATCTGGGCCTCGGCGCTCGCTACGACCGCTATGACGCCGAAGGCCGTGAGAGTCGCAGCAGTACCGAGGACCGCGTATCACCGCGCGTGCGGTTGGCTTGGCGGCCCACCGAGAGGCTGATGCTGTACAGCGGCTACGCCGAAGCATTCCGGGCGCCCGGCCTGTCCGAGCTCTACGCCAGCGAACGTCATTTCGCCGGGTTCTGTCCCTCGCCGTTCTTCTGTTTCCCCGACAACTTCTGGGTGCCCAATCCAGACCTGCAGCCTGAAACCAGCCGCACCCATGAGAGCGGATTTTCGTGGCGGGCTGGCGACTGGGGCCTGCGAGCGGCCTATTTTGACACCCGTGCCGATGACTTCATCGACACCGCCGTCGACATCATCGCTGGCACCACCCAGGCCACCAACGTCAATCGCGCCCAGCTGTGGGGCTTCGATGCCCGCCTCGAATGGCAACCGTCGACGCTGCCGTCGCTGCGAGCCTTCGCCGGCTTGGCCGAAGTGTCCGGCAAGGATCGCGACAACGACGCGCCACTGGGACAGTTGACCCCGCTGGAAGGCACCCTGGGCGCCGATCTGGCGATCACCGGCCACGACGTGGTGCTGGGCTGGCGAGCCCGCTTCGCCGAGTCCTTCGACAAGCGGGACAGCGATGACGCACTGCCCGGCTATGGGCTCCATGACCTGCAGCTGGCCTGGCAGATCACGCCGTCACTCGATACCTCGATGCGGCTGCGCAACGTGGCGGACAAGGTCTGGTATCGCCCCGACGGCAGCCTCGGCGACGGGCGCAGCCTGTTCGCGACCCTCAACCTTCAGTGGTAATTCAGGAGGATCCCATGACAACGCCCTCTTCACGTCAACGTGCCATTCTGGAAGCCTTCGATGCAGCGCGTGAGGCTCAGCCCCGGCTGCACGCCATCAGCATCGCCGAGCGCCTCTCGATCAGCGAAGGGGAGTTGCAGGCGGCACGCATCGGTCGTGATGTCTGGAGCCTGCCGCTGACGCCCCGCGACCTGGCGGCCCGGATGCATCAGTTGGGTCGGATCAAGGCACTGACCCGGTCGCGGCTCGCCGTGCTGGAGCAAGAGGCCATCTATCCGCGGCTGAGCGCTGGCGGGCTTCATATGGGGCTGATGCTGGATCCTGGCGGCCTCGACCTGCGCCTGCTTTTCGGCCAGTGGCACTGGACCTGCCTGATTCGAGACATGCTACCCGCCGGAAAAGGGGGTACGACGCTACGCTGGAGCCTGCAGATATTCGACCGCCATGGCCGAGCCTTGCACAAGTGTTTCGCTCTCGACGAGGAGCCGGCCCCTGCCTGGCAGGCACTCGTCAAGGTGGGGAACGCAGTGCCACCGGCGTTTACACAGCTGGCGCCCAGCGGAGCGAGACCGTTGCCACAGATTCCCGAGCTGGCCGGCGAGTGGGCGGCGATGAGCGATGTGCATCAGTTCTTCGGCCTGATCCGGCGCCATGGGCTCAAGCGCCATGAAGCCAATGCGCTGATGGAAGGCCACTTCACTCAGTCCCTGGCGTCCGGCGCCGTGGAAGATGTACTGAGGCGCGCGGTGGAGCAGCGCCTGCCGATGATGCTGTTCGTGGCGAGCCCGGGGTGTGTGCAGATTCGTACCGGCCAGCTGGTCACGCCCGAGCGGCGTCGAGGCTGGCTCAACCTGTTCGGCGAACAGTTCACCCTGCACCTCGATGATGCGGCCATCGGGCATGTATGGCGGGTCCACAAGCCCAATCGCGATGGCGGCGTCACCAGTCTGGAAGCCTTCGATACCGAGGGGGAGCTGGTGCTGCAGCTCTACGCCGAGCGTCAGGAGGGGCGACCGGAGCGGCCCACCTGGCGTCGCCTTCTGGAGGACTGCCAACCGCAGGAGGCGGTGGCATGACAGCTCATCCCGTGCTTGGCCTGCTGTTCTGGCTGGCTCTCATCGTCTCCAGCCAGGCGAAGGCCAGCGACGAGCGCCTGGTGGTGTTGGGCGGTGATATTGCCGAGACGGTGGTGGCACTGGGCGCAGGGGCGAAGCTGATTGCCCGCGATGACACCAGCCTTTACCCCGACAGCTTGGCGGTGTTGCCGTCGGTGGGCTATCTGCGGCGACTGTCGGCAGAAAGCGTGCTGTCAGTGCGCCCGAGCCGGGTGCTGGCCAGCCGGTACGCGGGGCCCAAAGAAGTGCTGCGGCAGCTTGACGCCGTGGGCGTGACGGTCGTGCGGATCGAGGCGCCCACCGGCCTGGGGGCGATACCCGACAAGGTGAGCGAAGTGGCCGCGGCATTGGGGCTGGAACCAGAGGGGCGTGCACTGGCTGATGGGATTCAACAGGAGCTCGACCGGCTTGACGCATTGCCACCGCTGCCGGATATCGGGGCCATGTTCATTCTCAATCACACCGGCACGACCCCGCTGGTGTCCGGTGACGGCACAGCGGCAGCGGCTGCCATGGAGGCGGTGGGGCTGCGTAACGCCTTCGATGGCATGACGGGGTATCGTCCGGTGAGCGGCGAGGCGCTGGTGCGTCATGGCCCCGACCTGGTGCTGATATCCCGACACGGGCTGGATGCGTTGGGCGGCGAAGGGGCGCTGTGGCAACTGCCGGGGCTCGACATGACGCCGGCAGGCCGCGACCGCCGACTGATCGTCATCGATGACCAGGGCATGCTGGGCTTCGGCCCACGCACGCCAAGGCTATTATTGGAGCTGCGCAGGACGCTGGAGCGCATGCCGCTGTCAGTGTCGTGGTATCAGCCTCCGGGGAGGCGTGTGGCATGGAGGTGACTCTGCCGGGCCGCCGCACCCTGACCGCTCGCCCATCAGGGCGTGCCAGGGTATTGCTCGGGCTGGGCGTCGCGCTGCTGCTGGCGCTGATGTGGAGTGCCGCTTCCGGCGTGCTGGGACTGTCGCCACTGGCTCTTCTCTCGGGCCAGGTGGATGAGCTGGGCTTTCAGGTCTGGTGGCAGTTGCGTCTGCCGCGCCTGCTGCTCGGCGTGCTGGTGGGCGCCATGCTGGCCGGCAGCGGCACCGCGATGCAGGGGCTGTTCCGCAATCCGCTGGCCGACCCGACGCTGCTGGGCCTCGCCAGCGGTGCCGGCTTGGCCGTGGCCATCTGGATCGTGCTCTTCCAGGGCAGTGGCCCGGTGGCGCTCTACGGGCAATTCCTGGCTGGGTTCCTCGGTGCCCTGGGCGTCTGCGTGGTGGTCTTCGGCCTGGCCGGGCGCCATGGCGGCAGTGCCGCCGTATTTACCCTGCTGCTGGCGGGCCTGGCGATCAATACCCTGGCCGGTGCCGGGGGTGGTTTGCTGGCCTTCATGGCCAGCGACGAACAGCTGCGCCAGCTCAGCCTGTGGGGCATGGGCACGCTATCCCACGCGCTGTGGCGTGCCACGCTGGCGGCCAGTGTGTTGGTGCCGCCCGCACTGTTCCTGCTGCTGCGCAGTGCCCGGGGGCTGGATCTGTTGCAACTGGGTGAAGCCACCGCCCATGCCGCGGGGTTGGATGCACCGCGGCTCAAGCGTCATGTGGTGGTAGCCACCTCGTTGGGTGTCGGGCTGTGCGTGGCGCTCACCGGTATCATCGGTTTCCTGGGGTTACTGGTGCCGCACTGCCTGAGGCTATGGCTGGGCCCCGGGCATCGCCTGCTGCTGCCGGCCTCGATGCTGGGTGGCGCGCTGTTGCTGGTGGTGGCCGACACCCTGGCGCGGACCCTGGCCATGCCGGCAGAGATCCCGGTGGGACTGCTGACCAGCCTGCTGGGCGGACCCTATTTCCTCTATTTGCTGCTGCGACGGAGCCCGAGATGCTGATCCTGCATCGGGCGGGTTTCGTCGACCCGCCCTGCCTGGCACCGATCCAGGACAAGGTCGTCCCCGGTGAGCTGTTGGCCATCGTCGGGCCCAACGGTGCCGGCAAGAGCACGCTGCTTTCGCTGCTCTCCGGCTTTCGCACCTCTCAGCTAGGTGTGGTGACCCTGGATGGACGAACGATCGAGGCGTGGACGCCCGCCACGCTGGCCAGTCGACGAGCCCTGGTGGCGCAGCAGGAGCCAATGGGCTTCGACTGGTCGGTTCGCGACATGGTGGCCCTGGGGAGCGACCCGGAGCCGGCACTCGTCGAGCAGCTGTTAGCGGACCTGGAGCTCGTCAGCCTGGCCGATCGCAGCGTACTGCGCCTCTCCGGGGGCGAGCGACAGCGAGTGATGGTCGCCAGAGGGCTTTGCCAACTCATGGCCCGTCGACACGACGGTGCCCCGGATGGTGGTCTACTGCTGCTCGATGAGCCCACCAGTGCGCTGGACATCGGCCAGCAGCAGCGGCTGATGCGGCGTCTTCGGCAGCTGGCGCGGCAGCAGCACATGGCCATCGTCTGTGTGCTGCATGAACTCAATCTGGCGGGGACCTATGCCGACCGGGTCTGGCTGATGGAAGAGGGCCAGCGTATCGCGGGAGGCCCCCCAGAGGAGGTGCTGGAGCCCGAGGATCTCGCCCGTATCTATCGCGCCGAGCTGCAGGCACTGGCCAGGCCTGACGGGGGCCCAGCCTGGTTGGCGCTGACGCCGTGAGCCTGCTTGAAACCGGTTTCCCCAAAGTGGGTTTGCCGAAGCGAAATCATGTCAAGCATGGCCTCAATCGTCTCGATAATGCCGATGCTTCTGGCGCAAGGCTTTCTCCCGGTCATGTTTGCGCTGCCTGGCCAGGGCATTGCCATTTGCCAGCTGTACCAGGTACTCGACTTCTTCTTCGCTGAGTGGGTCACGTTTCCTGTTTGCCATGGGGACACCGTGCTATAGGTATGTCTGGCCATGCTATGCGGGGTACGTGACAGCGATATGTCCGCTTCATTCGTCTCGATGAAGCAGTCGCCATGCTCACTCGGCATACGTTGTAGAGGGCGCTGTCGGGTGCGTGTTGTCGGCAAGAATTGGCGAGAATAGACCGATTGTGTGTAGGCTAACGGTTTCCTTGGCCAGGAAGCGCGCCCATGCCGCCATCTCCTACCGTCCAGCCCCCCGTCTCTCCCGAATGGGGCGAGGGGCTCGTGGTGCTGCTGGCCGCGACCTGGGTGCAGGTACTGTGCAGCGCGGGGATGCTGCTGGTGCCGACCCTGGCGCCACAGATTGCCGCCGCTTTCGGCGTGCCGACCGGCTGGGTGGGGCTGCAGGTCAGCCTGCTTTATGGAGTGGCGATGCTTACCTCGCTGCAGTCGGCGGTGCTCGCCCGGCGCCTGGGCGGCTGTCGGGCCAGCCAGCTGGCCATCGCGCTGGTGATGGGGGGCTGCGCGCTGGCGCTGCTTGGCACGCCACTGGCGCTGCTCGCCACCACCTTGATGCTGGGCCTGGCCTACGGCATCACCAGCCCCGCGGCGGCGGAATTGCTGTCCCGGTTCACGCCGCCCGAACGACGCAATCTCGTCTATTCCATCAAGCAGACCGGCGTCCCCCTGGGCGGTGTGCTGGCCGGCCTGATGGCACCGCCGCTGGCGGCCTTCTGGAACTGGCAGGCGGCCTTCCTGGCGGTGGGCGCGGCCAGCCTTGCCACACTGTTGCTGCTGCAGCCGCGGCGCTCCCGCTGGGATGTCAGTCGGGATGCCAGCGTGCGTATGCAGCGCGCCGGCAGCCTGGGCGTGCTGCGCCGCTCCCGTGCCATGCGCTGGCTGGGCGCTACCGGCTTCTGTCTCTCGGCGGCGCAGCTCTCGCTGCTCAGCTTCGCGGTGGCCTACATGGTCGAGGAGCTGCTGCTGAGCCTGGTGATGGCGGGCGCCGTGGTGTCACTGGTCCACATGGGCGGGGTGAGCGGGCGCCTGGCCTGGGGGGCACTGGCCGACCGCCTGGGGGCCAGCCTGCCGGTGCTATTCGGCCTGGCCGCCGTCATCGCCGTGATCTTTCTCCTGCTGGCCGTGCTCGGTACCGTGGTCCCCAGTTGGATGACCCTTGTCCTGCTGGTGATGGCCGGCGCCACGGCGGTGGGCTGGAACGGGGTCTATCTGGGCGAGGTGGCGCGGCGCTGCCAGCCCGGCGAGGTGGGCGAGGCCACCGCGGCGGTACTGGTACTGACCTATATGGGTGTGCTGGTGGGTCCCGCGCTGTTCAGTTTGATCGTGTGGCTAACCGGCAGCTATTCGGTGGGCTTCCTGTTGCCCGCCATCACCGGCGGGTTGGCGATCCTCTGTCTGCATCACTGCCGACGGGCCAGCCATGCCGCCGAGATCACCACGGTCCTCAGATGATGGCGTGGCGTACCCGGGCGGAAACCCACTCCGAGGCCAGCACGGTGACGAATATCATCAGGAAGATCACGCTCACCTGATTCCAGGCCAGGCTGTTGATCGCGGAATTGAGCTGCAGGCCGATACCGCCGGCACCCACCAGCCCCAGCACGGTGGATTCCCGGATATTGATGTCCCAGCGGTAGACGCTGATGCCGGCGAAGGCGGGCATCACCTGGGGCAGCACGCCATAGCTCATTACCTGCATCCGTCCGGCCCCCGTGGCGCTGATCGCCTCGACCGGGGTGGGGTGGATCTCCTCGATGGCTTCATAGAGCAGCTTGCCGATGAAGCCGATCGAGCGCAGCGCGATGGCGATGATCCCGGCAAGCACGCCCGGACCGAGGATGGTCACCAGCAGCATCGCCCAGATCAATGAGTTGATCGAGCGTGACGAGACGATAATCACCAGGGCGAGACTGCGAACCAGCGGATGCGGGGAGGTGTTGCGCGCCGCCAGGAAGGCGACCGGGAAGGCCATGGCGATACCCAGCAGGGTGCCCAGTGTCGCGATGTTGATCGTATCCCACATCGGTTTCCACAGCCGGTGGGCATAGCTCCACTGCGGCGGCAGCATGCGGCTGAGCAGGTCGCTGCCCTGGCGGCCGGCATCCTCGACGAACACCCACATGGTGTTGTCCGAGATCATCTTCCAGCACAGCAGGAACAGCGATACGCCAGCCAGCCACGCCAGGTAGCCCAGCCACTGGGCTCGTGTGGTGCGTAGACGCCAGGTGGGCGTGCCCTGGGGTGTCGTCGAAACGGGCATGATGAGATTCCTCTAGGCGGGCCGGACGCTCACTGAGTCCAGCGGCGCACGTGACTGGAGCTATACTCGCACAGCAGCACAATACCGATGATGATCAGCAGGATGGCCGCCGAGGTGTCGTACTCGTAGCGGCTGATCGAGGTGTTGAGCGTGGCGCCGATGCCACCGGCACCGACGATGCCGATCACCGCCGACTCGCGGAAGTTGATATCCAGGCGATACATGGAGAGGCCGATCAGGCGCGGCATGACCTGAGGCTGCACGGCGTGATTCATGGTCTGCCACCAGCTCGCCCCGGTGGCGCGGACTGCCTCCACCTGGCGCCAGTCCAGATCCTCGATGTCCTCGGCCAGCAGCTTGGCCATGAAGCCGATGGTGGCGAAGGCCAGGGTGATCATGCCGGCCAGCGGGCCGAAGCCGAACATCACCACGAAGAGGATGGCGATGATCACTTCCTGGAAGGTACGCGACACCGTGATGATGCCTCGGCACAGCAGGTAGACCGGCCAGGGGGCGATGTTGCGGGCCGCACCCAGCCCCACGGGGATGGCCAGTGCCACCCCGATCACCGTGGAGGTCAGCGTCATGGTCAGGCTTTCCAGCAGACCATTGACGATATCGGTGCGCCGGCTGACGAAATCCGGCTGGGCGAAGGCCGAGAGGAAGTTGAGCCCGCGGCTGGCACCCTCGGCGACGCGCGCCCAATTGACGTCCACGGTAGAGAGCGCCAGCACCAGATAGACGACCGCTCCGATGGCGAGCCCCCAGCGCAGCTTGGGATCGGCGATGAAGGGCAGTCGCCGCCACTGGCCCTGGCTGGCGAGTCCTTGGCGACTCATCGTGGGCCTCCCGTGGCCAGGAGGTCAGGAGCCAGGCTCGGGGCCAGGGGGATCGGTGCCACTGAAGGCTGGAGCGGGATAGCCGAAGGGTGCTCCTCTTCCTCCGCGGCCTGGGTATCCCAGTCCTCCTCCCCATAGATGGTAGTGAGGATCTCGGCGGTCAACTCGGCAGGCTTGCCATCGAAGACGATTTCGCCGGCCCGTAGCCCGACAATGCGGTCGGCGAACTGCCGCGCCAGCGCCACATCGTGAATGTTGATGATCGCGGCCAGCTCGCGCTCGGCGCATAGCTCGCGGATCAGTCGCATGATCTGGCGCGAGGTCTTGGGGTCGAGGCTCGCGGTAGGCTCGTCGACCAGCAGCAACTGGGGGCTCTGCAGCAGGGCACGGGCGATGCCGACCCGCTGTCGCTGGCCGCCGGAGAGCGCATCGGCACGCTTGTCCAGCGCGTGTGCCAGGCCGACCCGCTCGAGCAGGCGGAACGCCTCGGCCACGGTCTCCCGGGGGTAACGACGCAGGAAGCTGCGCCAGAAGCCCACGTAACCGAGCCGCCCGGAGAGCACGTTTTCCATGACCGTCAGGCGGTCCACCAGGGCGTACTCCTGGAAGATCATCGCCATGGCGCGACGGGCCTTGCGCAATTGCTGACCGGATAGCAAGGTCAGTTCGGTATCGCCCAGACGGATACTCCCCTCGCTGGGCTCCACCAGGCGATTGACGCAGCGAATCAGGGTGCTCTTGCCGGCACCCGAGGGGCCGATCAGGGCGAGTACCTGGCCGCGGGGCAGGGTCAGGTCGATATTGGTCAGCGCACGGTCCCCGGTGGGGTAACGCTTGCAAACACCGGATAGCGTCAGCATGAGCCTTCTCCGTTATCGATGAACGAAGGCCGGGAAGGAGCTTCCCGGCCGGTGCAGATCATCCGTTCCTGGCTCAATCGCAGTCGTAGGTGACCCCGTTCGCCTCGGCGATGGTACGGATGACTTCCCAGTTCTCCCGATAGGTGATGGGGATGAACTGCGCTTCGCCGGAGTTGGCGAACTCCGCCTGCAGTGCGCTGCCTTCCCAGTCGTAGCTGAAGAAGGCGTCCTGGACCTTCTCGACCAGTTCCGGATGAAGGTTGTAGACGTGGCCGTAGGCCGTCGTGGGGAAGGTGTCGGAGGTGTAGATGACGTCGTAGTCACCCTCGTTCACCACGCCGCGGGAGATCATGCGACGGGCGACAGAGTTGGCGATGGCAGCGGCATCGTAGTCCTTGTTCACCACGCCGAGGATCGAGTTGTCGTGGCTGCCGGAGAAGGCGGCCTCGAAGTGCTCGCCACTCTCCAGGCCGTATTCGGAGCGCAGCAGTGCCGAAGGGGCGCGATATCCCGAGTTCGAGGTCTCTGAAGTGAATGCGAGGTTGCGTCCCTCCAGATCCTCGACGGTATCAATGCCGCTGTCGGGATAGGTGATGATCTCCATCTCGTAGCCGAAGGAGCCGTCCTCGGCGGCCATCATGGTGAAGGGCACGAAACCGGAGCAGTTGACCGCTACCGGCACGCCACCGGTATTGAAGCCGGCCACATGCAGGCGACCGGCGCGCATGGCCTCCAGCTGGGCTGAGTTGGACTGGACCGGGAAGAACTGCACCCGCTTGCCGGTCGTTTCTTCCATATGCTCCAGGAAGCCGGCCCACACTTCGGCGTAGACGGACGGGTCCTCCACCGGGGTATAGGCGAAGACCAGCGTATCGGGGTCGACCCACTGGGACGCCTCGGTGGGGCTGTCCGCGACCATGTCGCCGTCCTCATCGATGAAGCGGGACGACAGATCGGCACTGGCCTGGAAGGCGGTGAGGGCAAGGGCGCCGGCAAGTGCCGTGCCGATCAGGGTGCGGGGTAGGGCGGCCAGGGGCCGGTTCTGAAGTGCAGTCGTCTTGGGTCGCATCGATCTCACCTGCTGAGCGGGAATGAATGGCAGGCGTCATCTTGGCGGCCGGTTGTGACGGTGTCGGGTCAGGGTTGTGTCGATGGGATGAAGATGGGATGTCGCTTCTTCTAGCCGGCCAGGTGAAGGCTCGCCAGGGCGAATGCCCATCCGATGGCTGCCCCGGCCACCACGTCGCTGATGTAATGCAGCCCGAGGCCGACCCGTGACAGGGCGATGAGCAGCGACAGCGGTACCAGCAGCGGCATCAGCCAGGGGGCATGAACCGACGTCATCACGCAGAACATCACCGCATGCATGGTGTGTCCGCTGGGAAAGCTGTAGCGGTCGCGTGCCGGCTCGCCACATTGGATGATATTGACGAAGGTGATGAAGGGGCGCTCGCGGCACAGGCGGGTCTTGACCAGTCGGTAGACAGCAATGGCGACCAGGGCGGTGATGCTGTACTGGAGCAAGCGCTGGATGCCCAGGCTCTCATGCAGCAGCGGTTGGGCGGCGATCAGTGCGACCCAGACCGGCCAGTCTCCCAGCTTGCTGGCAAGCCGCAGGGTGGCAAGCCAGGGGCGGTGCAGGCTGAGGCGCGCAATGCGGCGACAAAGCTGCCATTCAAGCAGGTCGAGACGGTCAAATAGTGCAGTGGCGCGTGGGCGCATAGGCGGTCTCCCGTGCCTGTTCGAGGTGTGACAGGAAGGTATCGGCAATGGCCGGCCAGTGGCTGCTCAGCGCGCGCTGGCGAGCGGCTCGGCCCAGTCGCGCATAGCGGGCGGGCTGTCGGCAGAGAGCGGCGGCGGCATCGCAGAATCGCTTGCTGTCATTAGGCGCGATTACGACGCCGTTGATGCCGTCGTCGATCAGTTCGGCAGCGGCGGCATGGTCATAGGCCAGCACGGCCAGGCCGCTGGCCATGGCCTCGGACACCACGTTGCCCCAGGTTTCCGACAGAGAGGGAAAGATGAACAGGTCGGCGCTGGCATAGTGGCGAGCCAGCTCAAGCTCTGGCAGGAATCCGGTGAAGTGGGCCTCGGGAAGCGCCTGTTCCAGGGAGCGACGGGCGGGGCCATCACCCACGATGACCAGTCCCATATCCGGTCTGGCCAGGCGCATGGTGTGAAAGCTCTCCTGCAGCAGGTCGAGATTCTTCTCCGAGGCGAGCCGACCGACATGGAGAGCAACCGGTACGTGATCATCGATACCCCAGGCGCGTCTCAGCTCGGGGTCGCGGTGGATGGGAGAGAAGCGCTCGCCATCGACACCTCTTCCCATCACGTTCAGGTTGAGAAAGCCCCGTTCTGCCAGCGCCTCGGCCTGGCGGTGCGTGGGAACCAGGGTGGTGGTGCAGCCGTTGTGAAAGCGACGCAAGGCCCCGAGCAGGATCGGTGCCAGCCACGGCACACCATAGTCATGACAGTAGTGGTCGAAGTTGGTATGCCAGCCTGCTACCACCGGAATGGACAGGCGCTGGGCGGCACGCCTGGCCGACCAGCCCAGCGGCCCTTGAGTCGCGAGGTAGACGACTTCGGGGCGCTGCTTCTGCCACAGCTGCAGCAGGCGACGTGTAGCGGGCATGCCGACACGCACGTCGCGGTAGCCGGGCAGAGGGATACCACGCACCTTGAGCTCGGCCTGCATGCCGGGCGTGCGGCTCTTTCGCCTGCCGGGTGCATGCGGCTCGGGGCGAACGAGCTGCAGGGCCACATCCCTTGCCAGGAGTTCCCGGCTCAACTGATGAAGCGTGTTGGCCACGCCGTTGATATCGGGCGACCAGGTTTCGCTGACCAGACAGATACGCATGGGCTCCTCATCGTTTGCCGGCCCTGTAGGGCTCCTGTCGACAAGGCTGACACCGAGCGATGACGGTCCGGCGACAGCGACATGATGAAGACGTGACATCCGAGCGAAAGCGTACTGTCATCGCGCTGTAAGCCAATGACAGTAATGTCGATGGGGCTCACTCATCGGAGGTTTTCCTTATGTCGAAGCGCCCCCTGTCAGCGGCCCTCTCCGCCGCCGTGGTTCTTGCCGGCCTGGCCCTTCCGGCTCTCGGTAACGAGAAGCTGGTGCTCTACACCAGCCAGCCCAACAGCGATGCCCAGCAAACCGTCGATGCCTTCCAGGCGACCTACCCCGAGATCGAGGTGGAGTGGGTGCGGGATGGCACCACGCAGCTGATGACCCGGCTGCGCTCCGAACTCTCCGCCGGCGTCAGCAACCCAGATGTGCTGTTGATCGCCGACAGCATGACCCTGGAGTCGCTCAAGCAAGAAGGGCATCTGCAGCCCTACCTGAGCCCGGAACGCGAGGCCTATGCCGCCGAACTCTACGAGCCGGAAGGCTACTACTACGGCACCAAGCTGATCACCACCGGCATCGTCTACAATACCGGGGCCGAACGGCAGCCCCAGAGCTGGCGGGAGCTCACCCAGCCCGAGTACGAAGGGCAGGTGACCATGCCGAGCCCGCTCTATTCCGGTGCCGCGCTGATTCACATGGCGACGCTTGAGGCCAACCCCGAACTCGGCGAAGAGTACTACGCGGCACTCCAGGCCAATCGTGTCGAGGCCCAGGGCGGCAACGGCGGCGTGTTCAACGCCGTGGCGTCGGGCACCAAACCCTACGGCATCGTGGTGGACTTCCTGCCGATCCGCGAAGCGGCCAAGGGCTCGCCGGTGGCGTTCGTGTTCCCCGAGGAGGGCGTGAGCGCCGTGACCGAGCCGGTAGCGATCATGCAGGGCGCCAGGAACGTCGAGGCGGCGCAAAAGTTCGTCGACTTCGTTCTCTCGCGTGAAGGCCAGGAGCTGGTCAGCGAGCAGGGCTATCTTCCGGCACATCCCGAGGTCGCCCCGCCAGCAGGCTTCCCCGCCCGTGACGATATCGCGCTGATGCCGCTGGACGTCGAAAGCGCCCTGACCAGGGAAGCCGAACTCAAGCAGCGCTTCGGCGACCTGTTCGGAAGCTGACCATGACACCGGGTCTCGCCGATAGCAGCCAGCATCGCTGGCTGCTTACCCTGCTCATGCTCGTCATCGTGGCGCTCAGCCTCGTGCCCAGCCTGCGCCTGCTGATGGAGGCGCTGGGCGACCTGGCCCAGGGCAGCGAGTCGCCGCTGTGGCGGGTGCTGCAGGCCGAGAGTACATGGCGGGCGCTGTGGCGCAGCCTCTATACCTCGGGACTGGGCATGCTGATTGCGCTGGTGCTGGGCAGCCTGTTTGCCTTCGTGATCACTCTCACGGACATTCGCGGCAAGGCCTGGCTGGTGTTCTGCTTCATGCTGCCGATGATGATCCCGCCCCAGGTCACCGCGTTGAGCTGGCTGCAGCTGTTCGGCCCCGCCAGCCCGCTGCTGAAAAGCATCGGCATGGCGCCGCCCCTGGGCAGCCCCCAGCCGCTCTACTCGGCCGAGGGCATCGCCCTGCTGCTGGGCATCCAGAGCGCACCGCTGGTGTTTCTGGCGCTGCGCACTTCGCTGCTTTCTCTCCCCCGCGAGCTGGTCGAGGCGGCCCGCATCAGCGGCGCCCGCCAGGCCCAGGTGTGGGGGCAGATCATCCTCCCGGTGACCCGCAGCGGCATGATCGCAGGCGCCGCCATGGCCTTCATCTCGAGCCTGGGCAACTTCGGCATACCCGCCATGCTGGGTATTCCCGCCGGCTACTACGTGTTGCCGACCCTGATCTACCAGCGCATGGCCAGTTTCGGCACCGGCGTGCTGGCGGAGATGGCCTCGCTGTCGTTGCTGATCGGCGTGCTGGCGCTGGCCGGGGTGGCACTGCAGCAGGCGTGGATGAAGCGCAGCCGCTTTGGCCTGGTGGGGCACGGTGGCCGCGCCCACGATTTCTCGCTGGGGCGTTGGCGAGGCGGGGTGACCGCCCTGCTGGTGGCGGTATTGCTGACGATTCTGGTCGCACCCTTGGCGGCGTTGGTGGCGAGCTCGCTGGTACCCGCCATGGGCGTGCCGCTGAGCTGGGAAACCGCCACCCTGAGCGCCTATCACGAGGTGATCGGCCGCCAGGGGGCGACCTGGCGCGCGGTGCGCAACAGCCTGTGGCTGGCGGGTTGCGCCGCCGTGGTACTGATGCTCTGCAGCCTGCCGCTGGCCTACCGGCTGCAGCGCCTGCCCCAGCGCTGGCAGAACCTGGCGCTGAGTGCCATCGAGCTGCCCTATGCGCTACCCGGCGTGGTGCTGGCGGTGGCCTGCATCCTGCTCTTCGTGCGCCCCATCCCTGTTGTGAACGTGGCGCTCTACGGCACCCTGGGGCTGATCTTCGTCGCCTACCTGGCGCGCTTCCTGGTGGTGTGCCTCAAGCCGGTGGCCGCCGGGCTCGCCCAGCTCGACCCCTCGTTGGAAGAGGCCGCGCAGCTGGCAGGCGCCGGCCCCTGGCGTCGCCTGGGTGGCATCGTACTGCCGCTGGTGGCCCCGGCGCTGTTCGCCGGTGGGCTGCTGGTATTCCTGCTGGCGGTGAACGAGCTGACCGTCTCGGCGCTGCTGTGGAGCGCGGGGAACGAGACCCTGGGCGTGCTGATCTTCAACCTCGACGAAGGCGGCGAGAGCGTGCTGGCCGCCGCGGTTTCCGTGCTGGTGGTGTTGATGGTCGCCACGTTGATGCTCTGCCTGAGCCTGCTGGCGCCGCGCCTGCCCAAGGGGGTCGTGCCATGGCAGGGTTGACGATCGATAGTGTCACCAAGCGCTTCGGTGAGCACCCTGCCGTCGAGGCGCTCTCCCTGGACATCGCCCCGGGAGAGTTCGTCGCGCTGCTCGGCCCCAGCGGCTGCGGCAAGACCACCATGCTGCGCATGCTGGCCGGCTTCGAGTCGCTCAGTGAAGGGGAGATTCGCCTGGGCGGGCGGACCCTGGCCAGCCACGAGCATCACGTGCCGCCGGAACGGCGCAACATGGCGATGGTGTTCCAGTCCTACGCCCTGTGGCCGCACATGAGCGTGGCCGATAACGTCGGTTACCCGCTCAAGCTGCGCCGCCTGGATGGCGAGACGTACCGGCGCCGGGTGGCCCAGGCGCTGGCGCTGGTGGGTCTCGCGCCGTATGCCGAGCGCTCGCCGCAGGAACTCAGCGGCGGCCAGCGTCAGCGCGTGGCGCTGGCGCGCTGCCTGGTCACCGATCCCGACGTCGTGCTGCTGGATGAGCCGCTGGCCAACCTCGACCGCCACCTGCGTGCGGCCATGGAGCAGAGCTTTCGTGACTTTCACCGCCGCACCCAGGCCACCCTGGTCTACGTCACCCATGACCAGAGCGAGGCCATGGCGTTGGCGGACCGCATCGCGGTCATGTGCGACGGCAGGCTGGCGCAGTGGGGCACGCCGGAAACGCTCTATCGCCAGCCGCGAACCGCCTGGGTGGCCAGCTTCATCGGCCAGGGCAGCCTGTTGAACGTGGCTGCCGGGCGGCCGGGCCAACGCCTGGAGGAGGCCACGCTGATGCGTGGACTTGCCGCCGCTCCTGCCGAGCGGATCCAGCCGGTGCTGGTGCGCCCGGAGCACGTGACGGTGCTATCCGATGCCCTTTCCCCGCAGGATTTGCGTGGACGAGTGGAGCGCGTGACCTTCCGCGGCGAACGCTATGAGCTGCACCTGCGCCTCGAAAGCGGTGAAGCGCTGCTGGCCTACCACCAGACGGCGCTGGGCGAAGGGCAGCAGGTGGCCCTGATCCTGCGCGAGGGCTGGTGCCTGGAGCCCGAGACATGAGCCTACGCATCGAGGTGCTCAGCGGACTGGGCGACAAGGCACCCGCCGCCATCCTGGTCGAGGCCGAGGGCAGGCGCCTGCTGCTCGACGCCGGTGGCGCCCTGCACCCGGGCCAGTCGATGGCCTGGGCAGAAGGACTGGACGTCGACGCTGTGCTGATCAGCCACGACCACATCGACCACATTGGCGGTGTATCGGCGCTGCCCGCCGAGCTGCCGCTCTATTGCACCGGCGAGGTGGCGGCGGCGCTGCCCAGTGGCCGCGAGTGGCGAGCGCTACCCGAGCGTGGCCAGTGCCGAATCGCGGGCATCCCGGTGACCACCGGCCAGGCGGGGCATTCGCTCGGTGGCGTGTGGCTGCATCTCGGCATTGGTGACGGCGTATTCTACAGCGGCGACGCCTGCCGTGAGTCGCTGCTCTTTCCTTTCGACCAGCCGCCCCCGGCTCGCGTTGCGCTGCTCGACGCCTCCTATGGCAGCTACGATACGCCCCAGGCGCAGTGTCGCGAGGCCATCGCGCAGCGGCTGAGCGAGCCTCGAGTGCTGCCGGTGCCGGTCTCGGGCCGAGCACTGGAGATGGCGCTGTGGCTCGACGAGCTTGGTGTCGTCTGGAATCTGGACGACGCCTGCCGCGCGGGGCTCGAGGCGTTGCTGAGGCTACCCCGTACGCTTCGCCGGCAAGGGCACGACGCTGCCATCCGCCGGCTGCTCGACGCTGCCCGTAAGGATTCGCCCCTGCTATGGCTGGTGGAAGACCGCGACGACGACCCGCAGGAGTGGCCGGCGCATCGGCTGCTGCATACGGGCTATCTCACGCCCCGGCGTCAGCGCCAGAGGGCCACCGGGGAGGTCGACTGGCAGCGCTGGAACGTCCACCTGCGGCTTTCCCATATGCGGGCGCTGACACGGCAACTGGGAGTGGGGCAGGTGATCCCCCTCTTTACCACCGAGGTGCGCGAAGTGAGCGAGTCGCTGATGGCAGACGAGCCAGCTTTTTCGGAGGAGGGCAGCGATGCTGTTGGCTAGGTCATTCGTCTTTATCCGCCATGGTGAGACGCAGCTCAATCGCGAGGATCGCATTTGCGGGCGCTGTGACGTGCCGCTGACGGCACAGGGTGAGGCCCAGGCGCGGCAGGCCGCTGCGTGGCTCGACCGGCCCTGGAGTCGGGTCGTCACCAGCACGCTACAGCGCGCCTGGCGTACCGCCGAACTGGCTGTGCCAGGCCAGGAGGCAGTGCGGCTGAGCGGGCTCGACGAGCGCGACTGGGGGCGTTTGGACCAATGGCGTCTGACGCATCAGCCTGCCTACGAGGCGACCCCGCCCGGTGGTGAGAGCTGGGCGAGCTTTCAGGCCCGCGTATTGACGGCGCTGAACGGCACGCTGGCAAGTGCGGAGATGCCGCTGGTGGTGGCTCATTCGGGCGTCTTTCGGGTCATCCGTGCCCAGCTGACCGGAAGCCCGAATGGCTCCCGGCTGCCCAATGCGACACCGTTTTTGATCAGGCCTGGCCTGTTGGGCTGGCAGGTTCACCGCTACGTATCGCCTCCCTCAGTTCGTCGTGCCGTTCGGGGTGGGCTACCAGCAGACTGGTCCACTCGGTAGGTGCCGGGTTGCCGGTGAGGTCGGTGACCGTGCAGCCCGCCTCCCGGGCGATGACGATGCCGGCGGCGATATCCCAGAGCTCCAGCCGGGCTCCCTGGGACCAGAAGGCGTCGAAGCGGCCAATGCCGGCATAGGCGATTTCGAGTGCTGCCGAGCCGGGGGCTCGAATGCCCGCCACCCTCGGCATCAGGTCGGCCATCTGGGACAGGCTGGTCGGGCAGTCGCCCTTGGCGTGGTAGGGCAGGCAGGTGGCGACCAGCATCTCGTGCAGGGCCCGCGCGGGAGGTGCCGTGATGCGCTGCTCGCCACGGTAGGTGCCTTGGTCGCGTTCTGCCCACAGCATTTCGTCCAGCAGCGGCTGGTAGACCACCCCGTGGGTGAGTGCGTCGCCCTCGCGCACAGCGATGGAGACGGAGAAGTGGGGCACCCGATGCAGGAAGTTGTTGGTGCCGTCCAGTGGGTCGATGATCACCGTAATTTCACCATCCCGCGCTGGGGTGGCGCCGGTCTCTTCGCCAAGGAAGCCCACGTCGGGATGGGCACGGCGAATAGTGTCGATAATGGCGTTCTCGGCCGCCCGGTCGTAATGGGTCACGAAGTCCGAGGCGCCCTTGCTTTCGAAGTCGATGGCTCCGGCGGCGTGGTAGCCCTCGCGTAGAATCGCGCCGGCCGCCCGGGCGGCGAGTTGGAGGGTGTCGCTCAGAGATTCTGAGTTGCCGATCATATGAGTTCTCCTTTTAAATCCTGACGGAGGAGCGGCTATTCATCCTGAAATGGGTAGCCGCTTACGGCTGAATAGCGTCAGCGCCACCAGCAGCGCCGTGGTGGTGAGGATCGCCACGGCGCTCATGGCCATGCCGACCCCGGGGGAGCCCTGTTCGAACTGGCCGAACACGAAGGTCGAGACCGTGCGCATGCCGGCCGGGGCCACCATCAGCGAGGCCACCAGCTCACGCGAGGCGATGGCGAACACCAGCAGCATCGAGACGATCAGGCTTGGCGCCAGGGCCGGCAACAGGATGCGCCGGAAGGCGGTGAAGAAACCGGCGCCGCAGACCCGTGCGGCGGCCTCGAGGCTCTCGCCCATCTGGCGGAAGGCCGCCGAAGCGTAGCGCACCGGGTAGGGCAGCAGCAGGCAGGCATAGGCGAGCAGCAGCATGGCGCCGGTGTTGTAGATCTGGATCGGCCACCAGCTCTGGTTCCAGGCCAGGATCAAGCCCACCGCGACGACGATGCCGGGCATGGTATTGGGCAGCAGCGACAGCAGGTCCAGCAGCCCCTTGCCGCGCAGCTGGGCACGCACCACCAGGTAGCCCACCAGGGCACCCAGCACGCCGGTCAGCAGGGCCGTGCCGATGGCCAGCCCGAGGCTGGTGGAGAGCGCCTGCATCGCGCCCCCACGATTGGCGAATAGCGCCTCGAAGTGGCGCAGCGAGAGGTTGTCCCAGGCAATGCCGCCGGACAGCGTGCCGGTGAAGGCGGTGGCCAGCACGGCAAGAATGGGCACGGCCACGGCAATCAGCGCCACCAGGCTGAACAGGCCCACTACCGGCCAGCACCAGGGCCCCAGCTCGATGCGCTCCGGCGCCGTCCGCTTGCCGGTCTGGCTGACGAAGGAGCGCCGGGTCACCAGCCAGTGCTGCAGGTAGAAGGCCGCCATGGCCAGCATCACCAGCAACAGCGACAGCACCGCCGCGCCGGGGATGTCGATGGGCCAGTCGGCGAAGCGCTCGTGAATCCCGGTCACCAGCACCTTGTAGCCGGCCTGGGCGCCCAGGGTGGCCGGGGTGCCGAACTCCTCGATGGTCAGCGCGAACACCAGCAGCAGGCTGGCGGCAATGCCCGGCGTGGAGAGCGGCAGGGTGATGCGCCAGAAGGCGCGCCAGCCGCCGGCACCGCTGACCCGGGCGGCGGCGGCGTAGCGGCCGCCGACGCTCATCATGGTGCGCGATACTGCGAAATAGACCACCGGAAAGACGTTGAGCACCATCACGAAGACGATGCCCGAGAAAGAGAACAGGAAAGCGCTGGCCGAGAGCCCGCTCAGCTGTTCGGCGTAGCCCCGCGGCTGCAGGGTCAGCATCCACGACAGCGCGGCGATATAGGGCGGGATCATGAACGGGATCAGGAAGATCAGGTCCCAGGCGGCGCCGCCGGGCACCCGGGTCAGGGCGCGCAGCGCCCCCAGCGGGATGGCCAGCAGGGCACATACCACCACCACGGCGATACCCAGTCGCAGCGTATTGCCCAGCAGCCCGAGCAGCGCCGGGTCGGAGAGCAGCGGCACGAACAGGCCGAAGGCGCCGCTCAGCTCGCCCCGCGACCAGCCAGGAAAGATCGCCTGCAGCAGCACGTAGAGCAGCGGCAGCCCGACCAGCAGCAGCAGGGCCGCCGCCGTCAGCAGCATGACGACGCCTGCCCCGGTGACCCGGGGCAGGCGCTGGGGAAGGCCTACGGTGAGGCGCGCCGCCATCAGCTACCCGTGGCCTCGCGGAAGCGGTCGAGAATCGCCTCACGCTGGGCGTTCATTGCGTTGCTGTCGACCTCGATCAGGGTCAGCTCCTCGATGGTCGGGCGCAGCGCCTCGATATCGGTGCGTGACGGCATCAGGTAGCGCTCGGCGACCCGCGCCTGGCCCTGTTCGGAGAGCACGAAGTCGACGAACTGCTCGGCCTCGTCGGGCATGGCGGTGGAGGCCAGAATCATCATCGGCCGCGGCGCGATCACCGTGCCGCTCTCGGGGAAGATTACTTCGATGGCTTCACCCTCGGCCTGCTGGCCCAGGGAGATGTAGTCCACCGCGCCGAACACCACCGACTTGGCCCCCTGCAGCACCGGGTTCAGGGCCCGGGCGTTGGGCCCCGGCACCAGCATGCCGTTGTCGGCGAGGTCTTCCAGCAGCTGCCAGGTGGCCTCCTCGCCCGTGGCGGTGAGCAGGCCGCTGATCAGTTCGAAGGCGGCGCCGGACTGCGCCGGGTCGGGCATGGTCACCTGGTCGCGATAGGCCGCATCGGTCAGATCGCTCCAATCGCCGGGTTCGGGGACATCGCTGTTGCGGTTCCACACCAGGGCCAGGGCCGAGACCCCCTGGGCGACATAGTGGTCGGTCTTGAGGAAGTCGGGCACCGTTTCGGCGTTGGGTGAGAGGTACTCATGCAGCAGGCCCTCCTCATGCAGCGACTCGGCGCTGTCCCAGGAGGCGGAGATCACCACGTCGGCCAGCGGGTTGGCCTGCTCGGACTCCAGGCGGGCCATCACCTGGCCGGTGGTGCTCTGGAAGACATTGACCTCGATGCCGGTCTCTTCGGTAAAGTCGGCGGCGAGATTCTCGATCAACGCGCCGGGGCCCGCTGAGTAGACGGTCAAGGCGCTGGCGGAGGCCAGGCCTGGCAGGGCCACGAGGCAGGCGCTGAGGGCAAGGGGTTTCAAGGCGTGCATGGCAGGCTCCCAAGAAGGAAAAGAAGTGGGCCAGGCCGCATCAGGCGCTGGCGTTGGCGGCCACGCCGGCGCGTGGCATCAGGTCGAGCAGGCGCGCCTCGGCATTCCAGGCGCGCAGGGCGCTGACGTCGATGTCGACACCCGCCTGACAGCCGCGCTCCGGTGCATGGGGCGCATGCAGCTTGAGCGTGCGGCCATCGGCCAGGGTGAGCTGAAGCGACAGGTGCTCGCCCTGGAACAGGCGGCCGGTGATGCGCCCGCGCAGCAGGCCTTCCTCGGGTGCACAGAGTCGCAGGGCGCGGCGTGGCAGCAGCACGCTTACCTCGCCGCGATGACCGCAGGCGGCGCCGAGCGGCAGATAGACATCGGCAAGTGCCAGGCCCTCGGCGTCGAGCCGGCCGTCGAGCAGGGTGCCAGCGTCGACGAAGTCGGCGATCTCCGGCGTGGCCGGGGTATGAAAGAGCGCCTCCGGCGAGTCGATCTGCTGCAACCGACCGTGCTGGAGCACGGCCACCCGATCGGCCAGGGCGAAGGCTTCGTGCTGGTCATGGGTGACGAACACCGCCGTCAGGTTGAGCTCCTCGATCAGGTTGCGAATCTCCAGCGCCAGATTCTCGCGCAGGCCCTTGTCGAGGTTGGAGAGGGGCTCGTCCATCAGCAGTAGCCGCGGCTTGGCGACGATGGCCCGGGCCAGGGCAACCCGCTGCTGCTGGCCGCCGGACAGCGCGCCGGGTGAGCGCTCGGCGAAATCGCCAAGCCCGACCAGGGAGAGCGCCCACTCCACCTGGGGGCGTCGCGCGTTGGCCTTGACGCCCTGCATTTCCAGCGGGAAGGCGACGTTCTGGTAGACGCTCATGTGCGGCCACAGGGCGTAGTCCTGGAAGACCATGCCCAGATGGCGATCATCGGGGCTCAGGTGGCGGCCCGGGGCGGCGACACACTGTCCTTCGAGGTGTACCTCGCCGCCGTCGACCTCGGCAAGGCCGGCGATACAGCGCAGCAGGGTGGTCTTGCCGCAGCCGGAAGGGCCCAGCAGGGCCAGCACCTGGCCCCGGCGCAGCGCGAGGTCGATGCCGTCCAGGGCCACGGTGTCACCGAAGCGCTTGTGCAGGCGATCGATACGCAGCGCAGTCGAGGACATGGGGCGTTGCCTCCCTTAAATGGCCCGCTGCCTGATCCAGGCAGGGTTGCAGTCAATCGTGATCTACCTTGCCAAGTCGATGTGACAGTCAGACGTCATCTTGATGTCCGTTAAATGAAGAGGCCGGCATGGTCGCCTGTCATTCGACTACAGCGAGCCCCACCATGGTCGGCTCGCGTAACGCGGCCAAATCCGCGAAGCTTGTCTCTCAAGCTGCCCGGAGTCCGCCATGAAGCATTCCCCCGCCTATCGTCTTGCTGCCACGATCCTGCACGGCTTCGATGAGTACCGTTCACGCTTCAAGGAGATCACCGCGGATGCCAGTCGGCGCTTCCGTGATGCTGCATGGCGTGAGGCACAGCAGGCCTCGGCGGAACGCATCAACCTCTACGACGAGAAGGTCGAGGAAACCCTGGACAGGCTCAAACGTTCCTTCGTCGACGAGGATCTTACCCACTGCGAGTGCTGGCGCGAGGGCAGGAATCACTACGCCGAACTGATCAGCCAGCGTCTCGACTACGAGCTGGCCGAAACCTATTTCAATTCGATGTTCTGCTCGATCTTCCATCACCGCCATATCCGTAACGACTGGATGTTCGTCTACAGCTCCCGGGATGCGGCGGCGCACCACTCGGGTATCGAGCGCTGTCGTCGCCTGCCGGTGGACGATAAATGGCAGGAAGCCATCCGCTGGGCACTGGTGGATACACCCTTCGAGACACCCTTCGATAACCTGCAGCGTGATTCTCGGCTGGCCGCCGAGTTCCTGAGCGATCACCTGCCGGCCGCCATTCTTGACGCACCGGATACCGAGATCGAGCTGCTCAAGAGTGTCTTCTACCGCAACAAGGGCGCCTATCTGGTAGGACGCATTCGAGGGGGCGGCGAGCAGGTTCCGCTGGTGTTGCCGGTGCTCCACGATGAAGGGAAGGGCCTGCACCTGGATACGGTACTCATCGAGTCCGACGAGGTGTCCATCATCTTTTCCTTTACCCGCGCCTACTTCCAGGTCGAGGTACAGGTGCCCGGTGAGTTCGTCGATTATCTGCAGGAGTTGATGCCCGACAAGCCCGAAGGGGAGCTGTATGCCACGATCGGCTTCTTCAAGCATGGCAAGACGGAGTTCTTTCGCGCACTCAATCGGCAGGTGGCCAAGCGCGAGGACAAGTTCATCATCGCGCCCGGGGTACGGGGAATGGTCATGGCGGTGTTCGTGCTGCCGTCGTTTCGCACGGTCTTCAAGATCATCAAGGACCGTTTCGACCCTTCCAAGCAGATGAGCCGGGAGAACGTGCGCGAGAAATACAGCCTGGTCAAGCGCCACGACAGGGTCGGGCGCATGGCCGATACCCAGGAGTTCTCAAACTTCATTGCTCGCAAGGATCACTTCTCGCCCGAGTGCCTCGAGGAACTGCTTGAGGTGGCGCCCTCCAACGTCCAGCTCAAGGGCGACAAGGTCATCATCAAGCACTGCTACACGGAGCGGATGATGACACCGCTGAACATCTACCTCGAGCAGTGCGATGAAGCCGAGACACGGGCCGTTCTCAAGGACTACGGCAATGCCATCAAGCAGATGGCGGCTGCCAACATCTTCCCCGGTGACATGCTGCTGAAGAACTTCGGCGTCACTCGCCACGGCCGGGTGATCTTCTACGACTATGACGAGGTCTGCTATCTCACCGAGTGCAATTTTCGCCATATTCCGGAGCCGATGTATCCCGAGCAGGAACTCTCCGATGAACCCTGGTACTCGGTGGGGCCGAATGATATTTTTCCCGAGGAATTCGGCCCCTTCCTGTTCGCCGACATTCGGCTACGCAAGCTCTTTTATGAGCTGCACCCGGAGTTGCTTGATGCGGATTACTGGAAGGGATTGCAGCAGGCCATCCTCGATGGACGAGTCATTGACGTTTATCCCTACCGCAACAAGCAGCGATTCGCCGGCAGCGAGGAGAATGGCCTGGTCTATTGAAGCGAGCCGCTTCCAGACTTGCCGTTTCAACGAGCCCGACAGGCAACAGCAATGACGAGGCAAGGTATGGCGGAGCAGAGGCGCCCCCATCTGGTGGTCTTTACCGGCTCGGGCATCAGCGCCGAGAGCGGTATCCAGACTTTCCGAGCCAACGATGGCCTGTGGGCCGACCACCCCATCGAGGCGGTGGCCACCCCCGAAGCCTGGCGTCGCGATCCCCGGCGTGTGCTGGAATTCTACAATACGCGCCGGGCCCAGGTACGCCGGGCCCGGCCCAATGCCGCCCACAAGGCCCTGGCCGAGCTGGAAAAGCGGGGATTCCGGGTCAGTATCATTACCCAGAACATCGACGACCTGCACGAACGCGCCGGTTCACGCAACGTACTGCACCTGCATGGCGAAATCCTCAAGGCACGCTCCACGGTGGACGCGCGCATGCAGTATCGCCTGCCCCGCGGCGGCATCGAACTGGGCGATATCTGCGACAAGGGAAGCCAGCTGCGCCCGGACGTGGTGTGGTTCGGCGAGAGCGTGTCGCACTTTGCCGAGGCCTGCGAGATCGTCGGCGAGGCGGACCTGCTGCTGGTGGTCGGCACCTCGCTTGCCGTCATGCCCGCCGCTTCATTGCTGGATCACGCTCCACTGGAGGCCCCCTGCGTGCTGGTGGACCCCGACGCTGAATCCCTGTCGCCACCCGGTGTGGCTCGGCTCAGTCAGCCGGCCGGCAGGGGGGTGCCGCAGCTGGTGCGCCACTGGACGCGAGAGGGGCGGCTGTGGATGCCGGAGACCCTGATAGACTAGGCTACGCACGTAAAGTGCCTGCGCTCAGCCATACGGCGTTAAAAACCGGCTCAAAGTACTCATTTACCCCCCCGTAAACTCCGTTTTTTCGTCGGTTTTTGCCTTGTCTGGCTATCGCTCGCCGACTTTTCGTACGAAGCCTAACGCAACTGGGCTGGCTGCGCATGCCTCTCCGGCGTGAAAAGGCATGATAGAATGCGGCCCCTTTCAGCACCCCGACAGGCTCATATGTCGACCCAGACTTTCATGTCGAAGCAGACTTCCGGCGATTTCACCGCCCGCGACCCCGCCACGGGCCATCCCCGTCCACCGCGGCGTGAGTTCAAGGCGCGTGGAAGCTTCGTCGAGCGCTGCCCCGGCTGCAATCTGCCTCGCCTCAACTGTCTCTGCCCCTATCGGCTCACGGTGGAGAGTACGGCCCGTGTCTGGCTGTTGACGCACCCGCTGGAGCACCACAAGCCGACCAATACCGGCCGCTTGATCCATGACGTGCTGCCCACCACCGAGGTGTTTACCTGGTATCGAACGGCACCGGACGAGCGGCTTCTCGCGCTGCTCGAGGATGACCGCTTTGCCCCCTTCGTGATCTTTCCCGACGATCAGCCCGATTACGCCGACCGCGTGGTGGGCCTGGATGCCGTCGCGAGCGTCAAGGGCGACGGGAAGACGCCCGTCTTTATCCTGCTCGACGGTACCTGGCGCCAGGCGCGGCGGATCTTTCGCAAGAGCCCCTACCTGGATAGCCTGCCGGTGTTGCCGCTGGTCTCCGAGCGGCTGACTCGCTATCAGTTGCGCAAGCCGGCGTCGGCGGCACACCTCTGCACGGCCGAGGTGGCCGCCGAGCTGCTGCGCCAATCGGGTGATACCCTGGCTGGCGACGTGCTGGATGACTACTTCGACGCCTTCAACGACAGCTACGCCGCCAGCCGGCGCTTCGAAAAGCTCCTGGAGCCGACGCCCGCCATGAAGCGGCTGCAGACCCGACGCACCCGGTGAGCCTTCAGCCTGCTGACTCGGCCACTCGAACGCAAGCGCGCCCCGCCTCCTTGGCCTGGTACATGGCCATGTCGGCTCGGTTCACCAGCTGGTTCGGTGTGTCGCCCGGCTGCCAGTCAGTGACGCCGATGCTGATCGATACTGGGCCGACAGCAGGGAAGGGCGTGTCTAGCCGGTCCTGGCAGAGGCGAGTCGCCAGCTCGGCGGCCTGGCGCAGGGTACAGTCCGGGGCGATGATCAAGAACTCCTCGCCGCCCCAGCGGCCCAGGTGATCCGTGGTTCGCAGTCGAGCCTGCACCGCCTGGGCCACCTGCCGCAGCACGCTGTCGCCTGCGTCATGACCATGACGGTCATTGATCCGCTTGAAATGGTCGATATCGAACAGCAGCAGTGAGCAGGGCTTGCCACCATGCTGGGCTATGGCGAGTTCCGCCTTGAGCAGCTCCTCGATCCGGTGCCGGTTGGCAATGCCTGAGACAGGGTCGGTGTGGGCCAGGTGACGGAGCCTGGCATTGCGCTCATGCAGGCGCCTGCAGCGATGCCTGGCCCGCCAGACGGTGATGTCATTGGATAGCATTCTGCTCAGATCGAGAGCGGCAAGCTGGTCAGCCGTGGTCCAGGGGGGGCTTTCGTGTGTCCCTCCGGCCTGGTCGTCGCCATTCTGTCGCGAAACGGGATACCTTTCAGCGGGCTGTCGGAACAGCAGCAGCCATCCCGCTGGCTGTGCCTCGCTGGTCAGGGGAGCGGCCAGCAGGCCGGGGAAATTCCCTTGTGGCAGCAAGGTCTTGCCGAGCGTGGTATCGCCCAGTCGATGACTGTGCCAGAGGTCATCGGATGAACAGCGGTCGAGATGATGGGCCAGCTGCTGTAGGGTTCGGGCATGCGGACGCTTGCCAAGTCCCAGGGCCTTTCCTTGATATACTAGGGCGACACCGCAGGCTCGGAAATAGTGCTTGCAGGCCCTGGCGGCTGTCAGCAGCGAGGCGCTGGAGACCCGTTGCGGCCGGCGAACGCCGAGCTGGCCGGCTGTTGCCAGGAACCGGCGTCGACGCAGGGATTCCTCCCGCTCCAGCAGCAGGGCGTAGCGCTGGAGTGCCGTATGGGCCAGCAGCTGCAGCAGTTGGCGAAGCCTGGGTGCCAGATAGCGGGCCTGCCGACCATGACAGGCGATCAGCCCCCAGCGGCGCTGTCCATCGTACAGGTTGATGACAAGGACGGCATGCGCCTGCAGCTGACGTAGCCAGCACCGGTCATGTGCCGGGACCACGCGAAGTATGGCCTGGGAGAGATCCAGGGCAGCTGCGCCCTTACCTGTCAGAGAGATCGGCCTTGCCGTGGTATCGGCAATCATCCGCAAAGGGGTGGTCCCGGAAAGGAGGCACTCCGTCGGGAGCGAAAGGCCGGCGGGAAAGGCGCAGCAACCATTGTTGGCCTGTCCGGAGGCGTTCTCTGCCGTTAGGCACTGCAGGTGGCCATCATCGCCGATGCGATAGGCCTCCGCGGTCTCGAGTCCGGTCAGCTCACGCAGCGCCGTCAATAGCAACGCAAGCACCTTGGTTGGACTGTCTGACCTGCTGATGCATGAAACCCAGCCAGCCACCCGTTCCGTCAGGTTGTCTGTCAGGTCTCCGCATGGCTCCAGCTCCAGAACGATGCTGGTTGACGCGCCGTGTGCGGTGACATGCAGCGGCTGCGGGGTGGTTTCGAGCCGGCAGGTAGCGGTATTGGGGTGTCCCTCTTCGCCCTTGCCGAACCGGGATACGAGCAGACTGATGGGAGCCGAGCCCAGTACGGCCGAGGGAGAACGGCCGAGTACATCGGCCGGTCCCTGGCCGATGAACCGGTTCAGGTTGGTGCTGGTGAGGATAACTCTGCGCCACCGCTGATCGACGACGATCAGGCAGCCATGAGGCTGGATGGCACCGGCGGTTTTCGCCAGTACCTTCGGACAGTAGCTCGCATCGAGATCCCTTTGAAGCGAGTCCGGCATGGGGGGGTCCTGTTGTGTTTTGAGCCAACGGCCGGGTCTTGCCGCGGCTGGCATCGACGATCAACTGACATGATGGAGTTAACCATTGGTTGCTATAATAGATCAACTCCAGTTTAACTGCGAGCATGACTTGCGCGGCACATTCGCCGCATGAATGAGAAAACCGCCTTTGCAGAACGCCTGGCAGCCGCAATGCGCTCGGCTGGCTACGAGCCGCGGCCCGCCGTGCTGGAGCGTGAATTCAACCTGCGCTACTGGGGCAAGCCCGTCACCCTTCAGGGGGTGCGTCGCTGGCTCTGTGGCGAGACCCTTCCCAAGCAGGAGAAGCTTCAGGTGCTGGCAGAGTGGCTGGGCATCGAGCCCCAGGCACTGCGCTACGGGGAAGCCGCCGGGCTGCGAATTCGTGAGGCTCGGGGTCGATGGGAGGCGTCGATCAGTGGCGAGGAACGCCAGGTGCTGCAACACTACCTTGCGCTGCCGGTCGCGCAGCGCAAGGTGGTAGCCCAGGTCATCGAGGCGTTCTCTCATGCCTATGGCACGCATCCGGATGAGAGCGACGAAGCCTCGAAAGAGAGGTAACGCGCCCCGTCAATTGCCGAACAGCGCACCGGCAATGCGGAAGCCGGCGATCCAGGTGCCGGCGGCGGAGCCCAGCGTGGCGAACAGGAACACCAGCAGTGTTCGAGAGACCCGATTGCGCCACCAGCCCTTCAGCTCGGTAACGTCGTGGCGCAGGGTCGAGAAGTCGCGCACCTTTGGTTTGCGCATCCACAACTCCACGCCGGCGGCGACGAAGCCGGCGCCGATGGTCGGGTTCAGCGAGGTGAGCGGGGCAGCAACCATGGTCGCCAGTACCGTGACCGGGTGAGCCAGGGCAGCCAGGGTGGCAAGCCCCGAGAGTACGCCGTTGATCAGGAACCACTCGCCGACCAGCTGCCAGCCCAGTTCGGTATTGCGCGAGAAGCCGATGGCGAAACCGGTCAGTACCAAGGCAGTGATCACCCAGGGAAGGGCGCGCCAGAGCTTCGAGGGTGGCGGTGTGACTTCCAGCTTCTCACGTTCTTCCCGGGGCGAGGCGGGCAAGGGTTCGCTGAAGCGCTCGGCCATTCCCTTCATATGCCCCGCGCCGATCACCACCAGCACATTGCGATAGCGTCCGGGTGGGGCCTGTTCGGCAAGGCGCATCACCATGTAGCTGTCGCGCTCGGTGATCAGCGGAATGTACAGCGACTCGGATTCGGCGGCGAATTCGTTGAAGGTCGACTCCAGCACGTCGCCCTCCTTGAGCCGTTCGATCTCTTCGGGCTTGATTTCCTGACGCGAGAGCACGCTGCCGAGCAGCCCGGTGAACAGCGACATGCGCTGCCACCAGGGCACGTTGTGGTAGATGCGCTTGAGAGTGATGCCCACGTCGCGGTCGATCAGCAGCAAGGGCAGCTCGTGCCGGCGCGCCTCCTCCAGGGCGGCCCGCATCTCGGCGCCCGGCTCGATACCCGACTGCTCGGCGACCCGCTGCTGGAAGGCGCCCAGTGCCAGGCTGGCGGCGACCATGCCGGCCTTGCCCTGGCGAAAGATTTCGAAGAGATCCTGCTTGCCCAGGGCGTCCGGGTCGCTGAGGTTCTGGTGGCGGGAGTCGCACAGCTCGATGGCCACGGCATCGAATTCACCGGAGCCGATCAGGCGGCGCACGTCATCGGCGCTCTGGGCCGAGACATGGGCAGTGCCCAGCAGGGTATAGCGGGTCACGCCCAGCTCGATGACTTGGCGCGGGCCGCTGAAGTCGCCTTCCTGGCGGGGGTCGGTCACGGTGTCCTGGGAGTGGGTCATGAACGCTCGGGCTTGAAAGGGAGTGAATGCCCGATTATCCACGAAGCCGGCCCGCGCTCCAAACCCGGTCTGTCGGAAGTAGCATCAGGCTTATCCAAGGAAACGCTGAACAAATTGCCGAGCGAGATGAAGCGCAAGGCGCACGGAGCACAGGAACCGGAGCATATGGGGTATATGTGAGGATTCCGCGCACCGCGCAACGCAGTGACTCGCTCGTGTAGGCATTTGTGCAGTGTTTCCCTAACGGCGCCAGAAGGCCGGGGTAAACAGCACCAGCACCGTGAAGATCTCCAGTCGGCCGAGCAGCATGGCAATCACCAGGATCCACTTGCTGAGCGTAGGCATTTCGCCGTAATTCGCTGAGGCTTCCCCGAGTGCAGGGCCCAGGTTATTGAGCGCCGAGGCCACCGTCGACCAGGCAGTGACCTGATCGACGCCGGTGGCCATGACGCCCACCAGCATCAGGAAGAACAGCATCACGTAGACCGAGAAGAAGCCCCACACCGCCTGGGCGATGCCGTCGGGTACGCTTACCTTGCCGATCTTGACCGCGATCACGGCATTGGGGTGGATCAGGCGCATGACTTCGCGCATGCCCTGCTTGAGGATCAGGATGATGCGAATCACCTTCATGCCACCGCCGGTGGAGCCGGAGCAACCGCCGACGAAGGCCGCTACGAACAGCAGGAAGGGCAGTGCGCCGGGCCAGGCCGAGAAGTCGGCCACGCCGAAACCGGCGGTGGTAGCGACCGACACCACCTGGAAGATACCGTGACGCAGGCCACGCTCGGTATCGTAGGTGCCGGTGAGCCACAGCGAGATTACGGTGATGACGGACAGGAAAGCCAGGAACATCAGCAGGAAGCGGGCTTCCGGATCCTGGAAATAGTGACGGATGCGCCGGCCGCGCCAGGCCAGGAAATGGAGGCTGAAACTCATCGCCGAAATGATCAGGAAGAGCATGCAGATCAGCTCGATGGTGGCGCTGTCGAAGTGCCCGATGCTGGCGTCGTAGGTGGAGAAGCCGCCGATGGCCACGGTGGAGAAACTGTGGCCCAGGGCATCGAACCAGTTCATGCCGGCGGCCATATAGGCCAGGAAGCAGGTGATGGTCAGGGCGGCGTAGATGTACCACAGCGCCTTGGCGGTCTCGGTGATGCGCGGGGTGAGCTTGGAGTCCTTCAGCGGACCGGGGATCTCGGTGCGATAGAGAGCCATGCCCCCGACCCCCAGGGTCGGCAGGATCGCCACCGCTAGCACCACGATCCCCATCCCGCCGAGCCACTGCAGCTGCTGGCGATAGTAGAGGATCGACTCCGGCAGGAAGTCGATACCGGTGATAACCGTGGCGCCGGTGGTGGTCAGCCCCGAGAAGGACTCGAATACGGCATCGGTGAGCGACAGGGCGGCGTCGCCGGTCAACATCAGCGGCAGCGAACCGAACAGCCCCAGTACGCTCCAGAACAGGGCGGCGATCAGGAAGCCGTCGCGGGTGCGAAGCTCCTTGCGCGCCAGCCGATTGGGCAGGTACATCATCAGTCCCGTCGCCGCGGTGATGATGATGGCAATGGCGAAGGCATCCCACTGGGCATCGCCGAACAGCAGCGAGATCAGAATGGGCGGCACCATGGTCAGGCTGAACATCATCAGCAGCATGCCCAGGATGCGCAGGATGATGCGCAGGCTCATGCGGCGACTCCCCTGGCGACAGGCGTGCGGACGATAAACGCGAAGCTGCAGCGTGATATCAAGAGGCGCCCCGTTGGCATCAGAAGAAGGTCAGGCCGACCTGGAAGAGGCGTTCCACCTCGCGAATGCGGCGCTTGTCGATCACGAACAGGATCAGGTGATCGCCCGATTCCACCACCACGTCGTCGTGGGCGATCAGCAC
>NZ_QPII01000026.1 GCF_003336675.1 Billgrantia montanilacus
TGCGGTCGTGGTTGGTCAGCAGCTCCAGGTCCTTCTGGGCGTGCAGCCAGATCTGTTCCCGCTCGGCTTCGTCCTCGAAGCGCAGTTCGTTGAAGCCGTCGCCCTTGTGGCTCTGGGTGCGGATCACCGTGCGGGTCTTGTGCTCGGGCAGGGCGTAGGGCGGGGTGTTCACCGCATGGTAGGTGCGCCCGGTGATCAGCGGCTGATCCGGATCGCCTTCGAGGAAGGAGACGATGACCTCGTGCCCAATCCTGGGTATGGCGATGCTACCGTAGCCGCCACCGGCCCAGCCCTGGCTCACTCTCAGCCAGGCACTCGCCGTTTCGTTGGGCTCGGCGTAGCGGTCCCAGGGGAACTGCACCTTGACCCGGCCGTGTTCGTCGCAGTGGATCTCCTCGCCCTCGGGGCCAACCACGAAGGCGACCTGGGGGCCGTCGACGCGGGGCTTGGGGTCGGGCTCCGGCCGCCAGGCGGTGTCGGCGGGGGTGAGCAGCAGTTCGTTGTGGTAGCGGGTGCTGTCGTTGCCGCCGATGCCCTGGCGGTCGCTGGCGGTCACGCCCACGGCATCTTCTTGCAGCGCCTGGGGCTGCCTGCCGTGATGCACCACCGAAACCACCTGCCAGTCGCGGTTGAGGCGCTCGGCGTCGTGGTCGGTGAGGGTAAAGCGGTTGCCGGGGGCGAGCTCCGGCAGGTCGCTCTCGGCCTCGGCGGTCAGCGCATCGTGGCGCAGGTGTTCCAGGCGGATGCGGGTGTAGGCCTCGCCGGAGGCGTCGGCCTTGTAGCGGCCGGGGTAGTCGTAATGCTCATGCTCTTTATCAACGCCGGCCCGCTGGCCATGCGCCTCAAGCCCTTCCGCCATCTGTTCTTGCAGCTGGGCCTGATGTAACTGTGAATAGCCCGGCTGCTTGAAGGAGTAGTCCTTGAGCATCGCCGAGGCGGGACGGACCCGGGACACCTGTTTGAGCTTGCGCACATGGCGCAGCGGCGGCGTGCCGCCGGCGCGGCCGTGATAGGTGCGCTCGCCCAGGCTGGCCAGCACCTGGGGGTCGTCGGCGAAGGCCAGGCGGTGGACGCCGCCAGGACTGTCTTCGCCTGTTTCGAAGAACTCGTGAAAGTAGAACAACCCCTCCTCGGCGGCCAGGCGCTGGATAAAGGCCAGGTCGGTCTCGCGGTACTGCACGCAGTATTCGCGCTCGGCGGGTTCGCGGGTGGCGGCGAAGGCCACGTCGGTGATGCCGCGCTCGTCGCACAGGGTATTGATGATGGTCAGCGGCGAGACGTTCTGAAAGATGCGCGAGTTGTGGCGTAGCGACAGACGCCACAGTGCCGGCTGGATGGTCAGCGAATAGAAGGTGCGGCGATGGCCGCGGTCGCCGCGGCCGAAGGCGGTGGCGATGCCGTGGACCCGGCGCAGGACCTCGCCGTCCTGCCAGATCGTCAGGCTCAGCTCGCGGTCGAGGAAGGCCTCGGGGGCGAGATCCGGGTCGCGGCTGGCGAGGTTGACCGCCAGATGGAAGGGCTGGGAGAGCGCCTCGGTCAGCGTGAAGTCGACCACGGCCAGATCGAGATCGTCGGCCCCGGCGAGGGCAAGTGTGAACTGAAGACCGGTCTGATTGGCCATGGTGAAGGCTCCCCTCCTGGAAGACGAATGCGCGGCAATCCATTGCATCAGCAGATTACGCGAGGTCCTTGGTATGGCAAGGGCGAATCGGTCGCTGAGGGCAATGGCTGACAGGACGTGTCAGCGATGTCGTACACGCCGTGATGCCAGCGCTCGATAACAAGCGCTGGCATCACGGCGCCGGCTGCGTAACGCCCCGCCCAGGCGGGCGGGGCGTTATCGAAGGGCTTAGGGCTTCCTTAGCCTTCGATCGGGGCGCGCCAGTCGTCGGAACCGGAGGTGCCGGCAACGGTGTGTTCCCAATCGATCTTGCGGTAGGCCAGGGAGACGTCCATCAGCTGAGTGAATTCAGCCGTGTTCATGTCCTGGGCGTGCGGCATGCGCAGGTTGATGTCGACGATGGTGGCGTCGGTCAGGCTGGTGGTGAAGAAGTGCTCCTGCTTGCCTTCCACCGAGGTGCGGTACCACTTCAGCTCGACGTTGGGCAGCATTTCGCCGGAAGCCAGGGCGTTGTACATCAGCGGTACGGCCTTGNTACGACGTGCTTGAATTCCTGAACCAGCATTTCGTCTTCGTGGCCTTCCACGTAGATGTTGCCCACGGAATCCGGGGTGAAGGCGCCAGCGGTGATGTTGCCCTGGGTCTGGCCTTCGATGCTGATATAACAAGGTGTCGGCATGAGTCTGCTCCTTGACGATGTGAGTGAATGTCCGATGGACGGTACTGTAGGGGCAGAAAACGTGCCGACATTGGATAAACAAAATAAAAACAAACGGTTGCTATTAATCAGACAACTATGGCTAATCAAAATTAGGCAAGATGCTGCCTGAATCGAGCAAGATCTTGCCCGGCGGGCAAGAAATTGCCTAATTCGAATTTGGTTTTGGTCTTGAAAACCTTGTCAGAATAGTGCCTGAGCTTGGTGAGGCGAGTATTCGTGATATAGCTAACGGCCGATTTATCGCGTGGAGTACGAGCGCATTCTGATTCTGGGTGTGATTCATGGGTGTCGTCTGCTGGAAAACACAGAGCGCTTTCCTCAATAGAGTCAGGCCTCCCGCGGCAACGCCAGGCTGATCGCCACTGTGGCTGCCAGCATGGCGCTCGAGACCCACAGCGTGGCGGTGAGCCCGCCGTTCATGTAGAGCCAGCCCGACAGCAGGGTGCCGATCAGCCGCCCCATGGCGTTGGCCATGTAGTAGAAGCCGACGTCCAGCGAGACGCCGTCGGCGCGGGCCAGCTTGACGATCAGGAAGCTGTGCAGGCTCGAGTTCACCGCGAACACCGCACCGAACAGCAGCAGCCCACCGAGCAACACGAGGTGCGGCTGCCAGCCTCCTCCCGCCACATCCAGCCCCCGTTCTTGAAGACCGAGGGCAATCACCGCCGGCAGGACGGCGAGGCCAGCCGCCCACAGGATGGCGGCAGAACGTCCCGCATGACGCCCGGTAATGCGAGGTGCCATTGCCTGTACCGCGCCGTAGCCGATGACCCACAGCGCCAGGAATCCCCCCACCCGCCAGCTGTCCCAGCCGAACTGCGTGGCCAGGAAGACCGGCAACGCCACCACGAACCAGACGTCGCGGGCGCCGAACAGGAACAGCCGTGCCGCCGACAGCACGTTGATCGCCGGGCTCTTGGAGAGAATCTCGCGAAACTTCGGCTTGGCCTTGGCGCGGCCCAGGTCGGCATCGAGCCTGACCAGCGAAAGCGCCAGTACGCCGGCGAGCATCAGCGCCATGGCCAGTATCGCGCCCTGGAATCCGATGAGCGTCAGCAATAGACCACCCATGAAGAACCCCACACCCTTGAGCGCGTTCTTGGAGCCGGTAAGCAGTGCCACCCAGCGGTAGAGCGCCTGATGGCCGGCGTCGCCGGCAGGCACCAGGGTCTTGATCGCGCTCTTGGCGCTCATCTTGTTGAGGTCCTTGGCGATGCCCGAGAGCGCCTGGGCAGCCATCACCCAGGGCACGCTGAGCCAGGCTATCGGCACCAGCAGCATGGCCAGGGCGAACACCTGCAGCCCCAGGCCGAGGTTCATGGTGCGGTTGAGCCCCAGGCGCGCGCCCAGCCAGCCGCCCACCAGGTTGGTGACCACGCCGAAGAACTCGTAGAACAGGAACAGCAGCGCCACTTCCAGCGCCGAGTAGCCGAGCTGGTGGAAGTAGAGCACCACCAGCATGCGCAGGGCGCCGTCGGTCAGCGTGAAGGCCCAGTAGTTGCCGGTAACCAGCAGGTACTGGCGCACCTCGCGGGGCAGGGCGGCGACGCGAGCGATCATGCGTCGGCTTTCCCTACCTTGGCGGCCAGCTCCACGGTGCGGCAGGCGTAGCCGTACTCGTTGTCGTACCAGGCGTAGAGCTTCACCTGGGTGCCGGCCACCACCATGGTGGAGAGCGCGTCGACGATGGAGCTGCGCGGGTCGCTGCGGTAGTCGATGGAAACCAGCGGGCGCTCCTCATATCCCAGGATGCCGGCCAGTTCGCCCTCGGCAGCGTCCCTGAGCAGGGCGTTGACCTCTTCCACCGTGGTTTCGCGCTGCACCTCGAACACCATGTCGGTGAGCGAGGCATTGGCCAGCGGTACGCGTACCGCGTGGCCGTTCAGCTTGCCGGTGAGCTCCGGGAAGATCGCCGTAATGGCCTTGGCAGAGCCGGTGGTGGTCGGGATCAGGCTCATGCCGCAGGCCCGTGAGCGGCGCAAATCAGGCTTTTGTGGAGAGCTGGGGGCATCCAGGATCACCTGGGTGTTGGTGATGTCGTGAATGGTGGTCATGGAGCCGTGGCGGATGCCGAGCTGCTCGTGGATCACCTTGACCACCGGCGCCAGGCAGTTGGTGGTGCAGCTCGCGGCGGTGACGATACGGTGCTTGGCCGGATCGAACAGATGATCGTTGACGCCTATCACCACGTTGAGCACGCTTTCTTCCTTGACCGGGGCGCTGACCACTACGCGCTTCACCCCCTGGTCGAGATAGCCCTGCAGTTTCTCGGTTGTCTTGATCTTGCCCGAGCATTCGATCACCACGTCGCAGCTGGACCAGTCGGTGTCGGCGATGTCGCGATTCGCGGTGAAGTCGATGTGCTTCCCGGCGACGATCAGGGCGTCGTCATTGGCCGTGATATCATCGCCGCCACCGGTCCACTGGCCGTGCACGGAGTCGAACTGCAGCAGGTGGGCGAAGGTGGCGGCGTTGCCGCCCGGGTCGTTGATACGCATGAACTCGATATCCGGGTTCGACCAGCCGGCGCGAAGTGCCAGGCGACCGATGCGGCCGAAGCCGTTGATGCCGATGCGAAGGGTCACGGTGCGCTCCTTTTTCCCTGAGATGTTGGTGCCTGAGACGTGTCGCTGAAATGTGCCTTAAATATATGGCAAATCGTATATGAAAAAGGATGACAATTCGATGACAGCGTCGGCGTCATCGGCTCTGCCTATCGAGACCCGTCTGGATGACATCCACCTGGCACTCGCCGGTCATAACCGTGCCGTGCTGGTCGCGGAACCGGGTGCCGGCAAGACCACCCGGGTTCCCCTGGCACTGCTCGAGGCGCCCTGGTGTGGCCAGGGCAAGCTTCTGCTGCTGGAACCCCGCCGCGTGGCGGCCAGACTTGCCGCCGGTTTTATGGCCGATAGCCTCGGTGAACCGGTAGGGGAGACCGTTGGCTACCGGATGCGGGGCGAGAGTCGAGTCGGTGCCAATACGCGCCTCGAGGTCGTCACCCAGGGGATACTGACCCGAATGCTGCAGGACGACCCCCTGCTCGAAGGGGTCGCGGGAGTCATCTTCGACGAGTTTCACGAACGCAGCCTGGAGGCCGACCTGGGCCTGGCGCTGGCGCTTGACGCCCAGTCGGTGCGCGACGACCTGCGCCTGCTGGTGATGTCGGCGACCCTGGACGTCGAGGCGCTGCTCGGCGTCCTGGGCCAGGATACCCCGGTGATCGATTGCCCTGGCCGGGCCTATCCCGTGAAGACGCGATACTTCCCCGTCAATGGCGGCCGGGATATGGCACGCCAGCAGTGCGCAGCGGTAATAGAGGCCATGCAAGAGGAAGCGGGTGACGTCCTGGCGATACTCCCCGGGGTGGCTGAGATTCGCCGCCTGGCCAGGGAGCTGAGCGCGCGGCGGCCCGACCTTTCGGTCATGGAACTGCATGGGCGGCTGCCGCTGGATGCCCAGCGCCGTGCGCTACGCCCGGACCCGCAAGGCCATCGCCGGGTGGTGCTGGCCACGGCGATTGCCGAATCCAGCCTGACCGTGGAAGGGGTTCGCATCGTGGTCGACGCCGGCCAGGAGCGGGTGCCGGTTTTTCAACCAAGCAGCGGGCTGACCCGGCTGGAGACCCGCCGGGTCAATCGCGCCAGCGCCGATCAGCGCCGTGGCCGTGCAGGGCGTCAGGGGCCCGGCCTCTGCCTGCGGCTATGGGCCGAGGAACAGCCACTGATTCCCCACGGCGAGCCGGAGATCCGACAGGCCGACCTGGCGCCGCTGGCATTCGAACTGGCCCGCTGGGGAGTCACGGACATCGCGGCACTCGCCTGGGTCACGCCGCCGCCGACCGGTGCGCTGGCCGCCGGGCGGGATCTGCTCCGGCGGCTCGGCGTGATCGACGAGGCTTGTCATCTCACCGCGCTGGGACGTCGCTGCGTCCGCTGGCCCACCCATCCGCGCCTGGCGGTGATGCTGGAGCGAGCCCATGAGCTGGAGGCGCTGCCGCTGGCCTGTGCGCTGGTGGCGGCGCTTGAGGGGCGCGACCTGGATGGCGAGCAGGACCTGGAGCCGGCGCTTCAGGCGCGCCTCGCCGACGCCAGGCGTTTTGGCCAGTGGCATCAGGAGGCACGTCGCCTGGCGCGCATCGGCGGCTGCGGACTGGAGGTGAAAAGCCTCGCCCCGCTGGGTGAGCTGCTGGCGCTGGCCTATCCGGAGCGCATCGGACAGCGTCTCGCCCCCGGTCGATTTCGGCTGGCCGGGGGAGGGCTCGCCACCCTTCCCGAGGAGCATCCGCTGGCTCACGCCGAGCTGCTGGTGGCCGCTGACCTGGATGGCCAGGCCAGTGGCGCCCGGATATATCGCGGGGTGGCGCTGGCTGCCGACAGGCTCGCGGGTCTCTATCCCGAGACCGCCGAATGGCGGGCGAACATCGAATGGTCGGAGGAGCAGGGCCGGCTGGTGGGCGAGCAGCTGCGCGGCCTGGGGGCGGTGGTGCTGGCAAGAAGGCCGCTTCAGCAACTACCGCCCGAGACGGTGCGACAGGCATTGCTCGAGGCATTGCGCCGCCGCGGCGTGCTGCCTTTCGACGAGGCGGCCGACCAGCTGCGCGGGCGGGTGGCGCTGCTGCGCCGGGAGCTGGGCTCTCGTTGTGATCAGGAGGACTGGCCGGATTGGTCGACGGCGGCGCTGCTCGATGATATCGAGAGCTGGCTGGGCCTGCATCTCGACAGTATCACCCGGCTCGAGGCCGTGGAGCGCCTGCCCCTGGCGCGGTATCTGCTCGACAGCCTCGACTGGTCGCTTCGCTCACGCCTTGACGACCTGGCGCCGGAACGACTGGGCGTGCCCAGTGGATCGCATGTCCGTCTCGACTACAGGCCCTGCCTGGAGGGAGGCGAGCCGGTACTGGCGGTAAAGCTGCAGGAGCTGTTCGGCTGGCGGGCCTCGCCGTGTGTCGCCGGCGGGCGCGTGCCAGTGCTGCTGCACCTGCTCTCGCCGGCACGGCGCCCGCTGCAGGTCACGGCGGATCTCGCCAGCTTCTGGGCCAACGGTTACCCCGAGGTGCGTCGGGAGATGCGCGGGCGTTATCCGAAGCATCCCTGGCCCGAGGACCCGCTTACCGCTGAGGCCTCCGCACGCACCAAGCGGCGAAACTGAAAAGTGACTGATACCCCTCCCGCGAGTGGGTCAGCCACTCTTCCTCCGCTAGCGTCGAGTCTCAGTGGGGCGTTGTTGTCCGGGCGTTGCCTTGCTGTCCCCTGGATGGGGTGTTGGACGATTTGCGCTGGCGTAACACCCACTTCTCCAGTTCCACGACCAGGAATATCACCACGCTGCCGGCCAGTATGACGAACCAGTGAAGTGGCCCAAGGCCGGCGCTGCCGAAGATCGTCTGCATGAGCGGGATATAGGTCCAGCCAAGTTGCAGCAGCACCACTAGCCCGATAGCGATCCATACCGGACGACTGCCGAAGATGCCCTGCGAGGAGAGGGCGCTGTTGACCAGGAAGCGGCTGTTGATGAGATAGGCGGCGCTGCCCATGACCAACATGTTGACCGCCCCGGCACGCGCTAGCTCGGCGCTGCCTTCCTGCGCGACCAGGATCCAGCTGAACATGCCGAACACGCCGATCAACAGCAGAACCGATACGAACACGACTCGCCACAGCAGGAACAGGTCGAGCAGCGCCGCCGATGGATCGCGTGGCTGACGCTGCATGATATCCGGCTCGGCCTTCTCGAAGGCCAGGGCCAGGCCCAGGGTCACCGCCACAACCATGTTCACCCATAGCGCCTGTAGCGGCGTCACCGGCAGCATGGTTCCTCCGAGCACGGCAAGCATGATGGCCAGGCCCTGCCCGCCGTTGGTGGGCAGGATGAAGGTAATGGTCTTGCGAATATTGTCGTAGACTTTCCGCCCCTCTTCGATGGCACTGACGATGGTGGCGAAGTTGTCATCGGCCAGCACCATCTCGGCGGCCTGCTTGGCGGCTTCGGTGCCCTGGATGCCCATGGCCACGCCGACATCGGCGCGCTTGAGGGCAGGGCCGTCGTTGACGCCGTCGCCGGTCATGGCGCAAATCCCGCCCTTGGCCTGCATCGCCTTGACCAGGCGCAGCTTGTGTTCCGGCGCGGCGCGGGCGAAGACATCCACCGTCAGGATCTTTGACTCGAGTTCCTCATCGCTCATGGCTTCAAGCTCGCGCCCGCTCACCGCATTCTCGGTCTGCGCGAAACCCAGCTGGCCGGCAATGGCGCGGGCAGTCACGGCATGGTCGCCGGTCACCATCACCGGGCGAATGCCGGCTTCCAGGCATTGCTTGACGGCCTTGATGGCGGCTTCCCGAGGCGGGTCGAGCAGCCCCACCAGCCCCAGCAGCACCAGGCCCTTCTCGGCATGGTCGTCGCTCAATTCGCCCGAGATGTCTTCGCCATCCTTCTCCGCCAGCGCCAGCACTCGCAGGCCACGCGACGACAGCTCATGGATTCGCTCTTCCCATACCTGGTGGTCGAGTTCGGTATCGCCATCGTCACCCCGAACCCTGTGACACATCTCCAGAAGCCGGTCAGGCGCGCCCTTGACCAGCACCCGGCTGCCATCCAGGTCGTTGAGCGTGGCCATGTACTTGCGCTCGGACTCGAAGGGAATGGCGTCCCTGCGGGGGTGATCGTCGCGAAGCTTGCGGATATCGACATCGCCCTTGGCCGCGGCCACGACCAGCGCACCTTCGGTGGGGTCTCCGTGTATCGTCCATCGCGCTTCCTCCTCGGCCAGCTCGGCGTCGTTGCACAGCACCCCGACCTTGAGGAAGTGCGCAAGAGCGGGGTAGTCGTCCAGCGTGACCGCCTCGCCCAATTCGTCGCTCTCCACGTCGCTCGGGGCGACATGCAGCTTGCCCTCCGGTTTGAAGCCGATGCCGGTAAGCCGAAACTCTCCCTCGGGTAGCCAGATGGCCTGCGCCGTCATTTCATTGCGAGTCAGCGTGCCGGTCTTGTCGGAAAAGATGGTGGAGATCGAGCCCAGCGTCTCTACGGCAGGCAGCCGGCGAATAATGGCGTTGCGCCTCGCCATGGCCTGTACCCCCAGCGCGAGGGATATGGTCACGATGGCGGGTAGACCTTCCGGTATGGCGGCAACAGCCAGGCCCACAGCGGCCATGAACATGGCGCTGACGGCCTGGTCATGAATGATCACCCCGAAGGCGGCGGTCAGCGCGGCAGCCGCGAGAATGAAGATCGCCAGCACGCGTCCGGCCCGGTCGAGTTGTTGCAGCAAGGGCGTCTTGAGCTGCTCGACATCGCGCAACATCTCGGAGATACGCCCGATTTCGGTATGGGTGCCGGTTTCCACCACGAGACCCACAGCCGTGCCCTGGGCAACGATGGTACTGGCGTAGGCCATGGCGCTGCGGTCGGCGAGGTCGGCCTCTTCCTCTACCGGTTCCGTCTGCTTGTCGACCGGCGTTGATTCACCGGTCAGCGCTGCCTCTTCGGTTCGCAGCCGCTTCGCCTCGATCAGGCGCAGGTCCGCCGGTATCCGGTCGCCGCTCTCGACCATCACGATATCACCGGGGACCAACTTCTCGGCATCGATGGTGTGTCGCTTTCCGCCACGCAGTACATTCGCCTGGGGTGAGAGCATGTCTCGTATGCTCTCCAACGCCTGCTCGGCCTTGCCCTCCTGGATGAAGCCGATTAGTGCGATGATGATGACGACACCAAGAATGGCAAGGGCATCCAGCGTCTGGCCAAGCCCCAGGCTGGCAACCGCCGCGACGATCAGGATCAGCATCAGGATGTTGTTGAACTGCTCGAGCAGTCGCCTCCACCAAGGGCGCCCTTGGGCCTGCTGCAGGCGGTTGGGACCATGTTCGGCGAGCTTTGCCTGGGCCACTTCATCCGTCAGTCCAGTGCGGGTCGCGTCCAGGCTCGCCAGGGCCTCTTCGGCGGACATGGCATGCCAGGCGGTGCGGGCGTCACGGCGTTCGGGCATTTCCCTATCTCCGAAGGCAAAAGATGGATGTAGCCATGTGTAGCATACCCCGTGCTGCACTGCAGTGATGCAGGGCAAGAAATGAACACAACCTGCTGCGCGCTATGGTGAAGTCTTATCGCCTGTCACGGCTGCCTGATGGACGATGTCGCCCCTGGCAGGCCTTGAAGAGTGTAGTGGCTGTGAAAGTTAACGGGTGTAGAGTTACGTGTAACGATTACCTACGACAGGGCGACGGTTACCATCCGGGCAGAGGTCATGCCGTGACCGGTCGTCAAGTTGTGTTGCCGAGCAGGAGAGGAGAGTCATGAGCAGCAGCGGCACCCTGGACGGCGAGCCTCTCCGGCAAGCCGGTAGCGAGGGCATGGGGAGCAAGCCATGCCCGTGCGGCAGTGGCAGTATCTTGACTGAGTGCTGTGGCCGTTACCACCGCGGAGCCCCGGCCCCCAGTCCCGAGGCCTTGATGCGTTCGCGTTATAGTGCCTTTGCCCTGGGGCTTGAGGGCTATCTGCGCGACACCTGGCATGAGAGCACCCGCCCCACGACGCTGGATCTGGACGACGGTACGCGCTGGGTGCGGTTGGAGGTGCTGGATCATGGGCAGGACGGCGATCAGGGCCGCGTACACTTTCGTGCAACCTTTCGCGAGGGCCGCCGCTGGGCGGTATTGGAAGAGAATTCGCGCTTCGTGCGCGAGGCGGGGTGCTGGTCTTACCTGGATGGCACACCCAGCGTCACCCGCCTCAAGCCCGGCCGCAACGACCCTTGCCCTTGCGGCATCGGGCGCAAGTTCAAGAGCTGTTTCGGCCAGGGCTGACCCCCTGTCACAGAATCATCGCCGCCAGCCAGCCAAAGGCGATCAACGGCACGTTGTAGTGCAGGAAAGTGGGCACCACGGTGTCCCAGATGTGGTCGTGCTGGCCGTCTGCGTTGAGTCCGGCGGTGGGTCCAAGGGTCGAGTCGGAAGCCGGCGAGCCGGCATCGCCCAGCGCGGCGGCGGTACCGACCAGGGCGATGGTGGCCATGGGCGAGAAGCCGAAGCTTAATGCCAGCGGCACGTAGAGCGAAGCGATGATCGGCACGGTGGAAAACGACGAGCCGATGCCCATGGTGATAAAAAGCCCCACCAGCAGCATGATCAGCGCCGCCAGGCCCTTGTTGTCACCAATCAGTTCCGCCGACCCCTCCACCAGGACGGAGACCTCTCCGGTCGCCTGCATCACCCCGGCAAAGCCAGCCGCACTGATCATGATGAAACCCACCTGCGCCATCATGCGCATGCCTTCGGTGAAGATGCCGTCCTGCTCGTGCCAGCGAAACACGCCGCTGACCGAGAGCAGGGCGAAACCGAACATGCCCCCCAGCACCATTGAGCCGGATAGCAGCTGCGTGGCCACCGTGCCGACGAGTGCCGCCGCAAGCACCGTCATTTGCCACGGTGCCAGCTGTCGCGCGGCCTGGGCCGGGGTTTCATCGCCGTGGGCAAGGTCGCGGTCCTCGTAGTGGCGAGGGCGACCATAGCTCCAGAGTAGCGCCACGACCAGACCGATGGCCATGCCTCCTATGGGTATGAGCATGGCCATGGGCACCATGCCACGAGTTACCTCGAGACCCAGCTCGGCTCCGCTGTCATTGAGGTTGGCGAGCAGGATGTCGTTGAGGAAGATCGAGCCGAAGCCTACCGGCAGGAGCATGTAGGGCGCCGTGATACCGAAGGTGATGACGCAGGCAGCGGCTCGCCGGTCCAGGCGCAAGTGGTTCATCAGCTTGAGCAGCGGCGGCACAAGCACCGGAATGAAGGCGATATGCACCGGGATCAGGTTCTGCGAGCTCACGGCCGCGGCCAGCAGTGCACCCAGAAGTGTGAAGGCAACCCAACGGCGGTTCTGGGGTTGGTCGTCGAGATGCAGGCCGCGAATGGCGCGTTGGGCCATCAGTTCGGTGATGCCGGAGCGCGACAGGGCCACGGCGAAAGCGCCTAGCACAGCATAGGAGAGAGCGATGGTGGCGCCGTTGCCCAGTCCACCATTGAAGGCGTCGAGTATCTCGACCAGGGGCAGCCCGGCGACCAGGCCACCGACCAGGCTGGCGACGATCAGGGCAAAGACGACGGAAACGCGGGCAAGGCTCAGGGCGACCATGACCAGGATGGCCAGAACGATGGCATTCATGCTTGGCTCTTTGGATTCGGAATACTGGATTGAATGAAGGCGCTAAGGCAGACGAAAAGCCTCTAAGAATGGCTTCGAGGCAGCGTATCTTACCTCAGGACAGGGTGCGGGTCAGTGGCTTGGAAGAAGCTTCACTGGCACCAGCTCATTCAGTACGCGGGAGGCGAGCAGTTGGGTGGCTTCTTCAATATCCGGGGCGAAGAAGCGATCCTTGCCGTAGTAGGCGACCCGCTCGCGCAGGGCCCGGCGTGCCTGTTCCAGAGGCTCGGTGGTGGCCAGGCGTTGTCCGTCTGCGGACTTGCGAAAGTCAAGCCCCTGGCAGGCGGCAAGCCACTCGATGGCGAGAATGCCGCGCACATTGTCGGCCATTTCCCACAAACGCTTGCCGGCGGCCGGGGCCATGGAGACATGGTCTTCCTGATTGGCCGAGGTGGGCAGGCTGTCGACGCTGTGGGGGTGCGACAATGCCTTGTTTTCACTGGCCAGGGCGGCGGCGGTGACCTGGGCGATCATGAACCCGGAGTTGATCCCGCCGTTCTCCACCAGGAAGGGCGGTAGCTGCGACATGTGCTTGTCCATCATCAGCGATATGCGTCGCTCGGTCAGCGAGCCGATCTCGGCAATGGCCAGGGCCAGGTTGTCGGCGGCCATGGCCACCGGTTCGGCATGGAAGTTGCCGCCGGAGATAATGTCCCCGCCCTTGACGAACACCAGCGGGTTGTCCGAGACGGCGTTGACCTCCACCGCCAATACCTCGGCGGCCTGGCGCAGCTGGGTCAGGCAGGCGCCCATCACCTGGGGCTGACAGCGCAGCGAGTAGGGGTCCTGCACCTTGTCGCAGTCGACATGGGTGTCGCTGATCGCGCTGCGATCCCCCAGCAGGTGGCGGTAGGTCGCCGCGGCATCGATCTGGCCAGGCTGGCCGCGAGCCTCGTGGATCCGGGCATCGAAGGGCGAGCGTGAGCTGAGGGTCGCCTCCACCGTCAGCGAGCCGCACACCGTGGCCGCGGCGAACAGGTCCTCGGCCTCGAACAGCCCCTTGAGCGCATAGGCCGTGGAGACCTGGGTGCCGTTGAGCAGTGCCAGGCCCTCCTTGGGGGCCAGGGCCAGTGGCTCGAGGCCGGCGATGGTCAATGCTTCCGTGGCGGAGACCCACTCGCCCCGGTAGCGCGCCTTGCCCTCACCGAGCAGTACCACGCTCATATGGGCCAGGGGCGCCAGGTCACCCGAGGCGCCCACCGAGCCCTTGAGCGGAATGTGTGGGTAGACCTCGGCATTGACCAGTGCCAGCAGGGCGTCGAGGACCACTCGGCGAATCCCCGAGAAGCCGCGAGCCAGGCTGTTGACCTTGAGCACCATGATCAGGCGTACCAGGGCATCTTCCATGGGGGCGCCGACACCGGTGGCGTGAGAGAGCACCAGGGAGCGCTGCAACTCCTCCAGGTGCGCCTTGTCGATGCGGGTCTGGGCCAGCAGGCCGAAGCCGGTATTGATGCCGTAGACGGTACGGTCTTCCGCCACCACCTGATTGACGCAGTACACTGCCTGTTGGATCGCCTGGTCGGCACTGGCCGGCAGGCCGACCGTCAGCGGCGCCTCGAACACCTGGCGGGCCTGGGCCAGGGTCATGTTGCCGGGGTGGATTTCGAGATGAGTCATAAAGGGAATTCCTGTCTGCCACTTGGGCTTATTTCAGTACCTTGCTGGATCAGAGCTCTTCCGGCGGCAGACCTTCGAGGAGGCGCTGTGAACCCCTCCCTGGGTGCTACCGATTCCTTCCCTGGAATCGGACCTCCTCTTCGGTCTGCCCCCGGCGCTCAGCGCGTCGGACGTTGGTGTGGTGTGCTTATTTCTCCAGCATCGGCAGGTCGAGGCCGTTGTCACGGGCGCACTGCTTGGCGATATCGTAACCGGCGTCGGCATGACGCATCACGCCGGTGCCCGGGTCGTTGCGCAGCACCCGGCCGAGGCGGGCGTGGGCGTCGTCCGTGCCGTCGGCGACGATCACCACCCCGGCATGCTGGGAGTAGCCCATGCCCACGCCGCCCCCGTGATGCAGCGAGACCCATGTCGCTCCGCCGGCAGTATTGAGCAGGGCGTTGAGCAGCGGCCAGTCGGAAACGGCGTCGCTGCCATCTATCATCGCCTCGGTCTCACGGTTGGGGCTGGCCACAGAGCCGGAGTCCAGGTGGTCGCGGCCGATCACGATGGGTGCCTTGAGCTCGCCGCTCTTGACCATTTCGTTGAAGGCCTGGCCGAGGCGGGCGCGATCCTTGAGGCCCACCCAGCAGATCCGTGCCGGCAGCCCCTGGAACGAAATCCGCTCCCGGGCCATGTCGAGCCAGTTGTGCAGGTGCGGGTCGTCGGGGATCAGCTCCTTGACCTTCTGATCGGTCTTGTAGATGTCCTCCGGGTCGCCGGAGAGCGCCACCCAGCGGAACGGGCCGATGCCCTGGCAGAAGAGCGGGCGGATATAGGCCGGCACGAAGCCGGGGAAGTCGAAGGCGTTCTCCACGCCCTCTTCCTGGGCCATCTGGCGGATATTGTTGCCGTAGTCGAAGGTCGGCACGCCCATGGCCTTGAAGTCGAGCATGGCCTGAACATGCACCGCCATGGACTGCTTGGCAGCCTTGGTCACCGCCTGGGGTTCGGTCTTGCCCCGGGCCACGTACTCGTCCCAGGTCCAGCCCGACGGCAGGTAGCCATGCAGCGGGTCGTGGGCGCTGGTCTGGTCGGTGACCATGTCCGGGCGCACCCCACGCTTGACCAGTTCGGGCAGCACGTCGGCGGCGTTGGCGCACAGGCCGATGGAAACCGCCTTGCTCTCGGCGGTGTAGCGCTCGATGCGCGCCAGGGCGTCGTCGAGATCGCTGGCCTGCTCGTCCAGATAGCGGGTGCGCAGACGGAAGTCGATGCTGGTCTGCTGGCACTCGATATTCAGCGAGCAGGCCCCGGCCAGGGTTGCGGCCAGGGGCTGGGCGCCGCCCATGCCGCCGAGGCCAGCGGTGAGGATCCAGCGCCCGGCCAACTTGCCGTCGTAGTGCTGGCGCCCGGCCTCGACGAAGGTCTCGTAGGTACCCTGGACGATACCCTGGGAGCCGATGTAGATCCACGAGCCAGCTGTCATCTGGCCGTACATCATCAGGCCCTGCTTATCCAGCTCGTTGAAGTGTTCCCAGTTAGCCCAGGCCGGCACCAGGTTGGAGTTGGCAATGAGCACCCGCGGGGCGTCCTTGTGGGTCTCGAACACGCCCACCGGCTTGCCGGACTGGATCAGCAGCGACTGGTTGTCCTCCAGGCGCTTGAGGGTGTCGACGATGGCGTCGAAGCACTGCCAGTCCCGAGCTGCACGACCGATGCCGCCGTAGACCACCAGGTCCTCGGGGCGCTCGGCCACGTCCGGGTGGAGGTTGTTCATCAGCATGCGCATGGGGGCTTCGGTGAGCCAGCTCTTGCAGCTGAGTTCGGTCCCGGTGGGGGCGGCGATCCGGCGGCTGGGATCATGGCGAGGATCGGCAAGGGATGTATGGCTGTTCATCGGTATGCTCTCTTATCGTGTTTTGATACGTGTCTATTCAGGCATCCAGCGTCAGCTGGTGGATAAGGCGCGCCGCTGCTTTCGCGGTGCGACCATCCATATCGAAGCTCGGGTTCAGCTCGGCCAGGTCGACCAGAGCCAGCTTGTGGCTATCACGCACGCGGACGATCAGGGGCTCGAGCAGTGCCAGCGATACGCCATGGGCGGCCGGGGCGCTGACTCCGGGCGCTTCGCTTGCCGGCAGCACGTCCAGGTCGATGGTCAGGTAGATCCGATCGCAGCCGGCAACAAAGGCGTCCAGCTCGTTGCCGATGGCATCGAGGCTCGCCGCAGTGATCTCGCGATCCTCGCGCACCAGCACGCCGAGCTCGGTGGCCCGATCGAACAGGGCCGCGGTATTGCTGGCCCTGCTCACGCCGAGGCAGGCGTAGCGAAACGACCAGCCGCGCCGCTCGCACTCGTCGGCGATCTGGGCGAAGGGGGTGCCCGAGGAACCGCGCTGGCCTGGCGTGAGAAGCGGGTTGCGAAGATCGAAGTGCGCGTCGAGATTGATGATGCCGATGACAGGCGCCTTCTTGCCGGAGGCCGCGTTTTCCAGGTGACGAGCCAGGCCCGACCAGCTGCCGTAGGCCACTTCATGCCCGCCACCGAGTACCACCGGAAGATGACCGGCGTCCAGCAGCGCGGCGACCCTCCCGCCGAGCCGCGATTGGGCGCTTTCCATGCCGTCGTCGGTGCCATGGGGGTGGCTGGTCACGTCGCCGGCATCGAAGGCGGCCGAACGCTGGTGCCAGGCCAGATTGGCCAGCGCCTTGCGTATGGCGCGGGGGCCGGCGGCGGCGCCGACGCGTCCATGATTGCGGGCCACCCCGGCGTCACAGGCGAAGCCGAGCAGAGCAATACCGGCAGGCATGTTTGCCGCCTGAGCAGTAGCGGGTAGGGGTTTGATCACCTGATGCCAGCGCAGGCTGTTCGGTTCCGGGTCTTCACGACCGGCCCAAGGCGACATATCGATCCACTCAGTCATGGCGACGCTCTCCTTCGTGTTGTTCCCCGCGGTGCTGTGCCGTGACGCTACCCGCGAATACCCGCTGTCGCAGGCGACCCGGCTGTATGGCATAGGCCAGGGCGGCCGGAGTGTCGACATGCCACAGGCAGAGATCGGCTGGGGCGCCTGCCACGATTCGACCTAAGCCGTGACCATGTGGGTGCATGTCGCGAAGCCGTTCTTCATAAAACCCTAAGGCCCGGGCGCCATGGGCAGTCATGCCGGCGAGCGCATCCCGTGGCGTCAGCCGGAATAGCGTGCAGGCGAAGTTCAGCATCAGGGTGGGGTTGAAGATGGGCGAGCTGCCTGGGTTGGCGTCGGTAGCGACGGCCATGGGCACGGCAGCCGCACGCAGTGCCTCGATGGGCGGCTGCTGCGTTTCGCGCAGGGTGTGGAAGGCGCCGGGAAGCAGCACGGCGACGCTGCCGGCCTCGCGCAGGGCTTCTACGCCAGCCTCGTCGAGAAACTCGATATGGTCGGCGGACAGCGCACCGAACCGCGCCGCGGCGGCACTGCCGCCCAGGTTGGAAAGTTGCTCGGCATGGGCCTTGATCGGCAAGCCTTGGGCCTTGGCGGCCTCGAACACTCGCTTGCACTGGGGCACCGAGAAGGCGATCTTCTCGCAGAAGACATCCACCGCATCGGCCAGGCCCTGCTCGACGGCGGCCGGGATCATCTCGTTGCATACCAGGTCGATGTAGGCGTCGCTGTCGTCCTTGAACTCTGGCGGCAGGGCATGGGCGCCGAGCAGGGTGGTGACCACTCGCACCGGCAGCTCCTGGCCCAGGCGACGTGCCACCCGCAGCATCTTGAGTTCGTCGGCGACGGTGAGGCCGTAGCCGGATTTGATCTCCACGGTGGTGACGCCGTCCCGCATCAGCGCCTCCAGCCTAGGCCGGGCGGACGCGAACAGCTCCGCTTCGGTGGCTGCCCGAGTGGCGTTCACCGTACTGAGGATGCCGCCGCCGGCTTGGGCGATCTCCTCGTAGCTGACCCCTTCCAGGCGCTTCTCGAACTCGTCGGCCCGGGAGCCGCCGAAAACCAGGTGGGTATGGCAATCGACCAGTCCGGGTGTCATTACGCCGCCGCGGCCCATCTCCTCGCAGCCGGCTGCGTTGGCCTCGTCGAGTTGGGCCATCGGTACGACATGGTCAATCCGGTCGCCTTCGACCACGACCGCCATCGCCTCGGGCAGGGTGTCGAGGCCGTCGAAGAGGATGACGTCTCGCCAGAGTTTGCGTTTCTGCGGGGTGCCGGTCATGAGGCCTCCTGCTGGTGATGATCGATGTAATGTATATACATTTAATGGATGGCCGCTCCTGCGTCAAGCAGGAGGAGTGTCTCGCGTGTTGGCTAACGACAACCAATACTCGATCTACGATTCACTGTTGCGCTCAAAATGTTGTTATAAAACAGTTTATTTCATTTACACATGTCCGTTCAGCGCTTGGTGCTCCCGGCTGACAGGACCAAAGTATAAGGCCGATCCCGAGAGTTCTTCTGGCGAGACGGTATATGGTATTGTATATACATTAGGAGCAATTCCGAACAATGCCCCAGCGAACACCGCTGCGTGACACGATCTTTCCAAGACAACAAGAGGAGGGGATTCCATGACGAACCCTCAGCAGGCGGCCCAGAGCCACCGTCGACCATCACTGACGACCGTACTCAAGCTATTCATGCCCAGCGCACTGGGTATCCTGATCTTCTTCGTGCCGGTGACCATCGGCGAGCGGACCACCATCCTGCTGGACCACATGGTCACCGGCGCGCGCACCCTGCTGGGCGACTTCAGCGGTTTCTACGCCCTGGCGCTGATCGTTGCGGGTGCTGCCTATCCATTGGTCAAGGGCTACTGGAATCGTAGCCTTACCGAGAGAATCTTCACGCTGCTCAAGCTTGCCGGGGTGGCCGCGGCAGTGATGGCCATGACCGGATGGGGGCCGGGCTTCCTGCATGAGCCGGACATGCTGCCGTTCCTGTTCGAACGACTGGTGATTCCCGTAGGCCTGATCGTGCCCATCGGCGCCGTCTTTCTTGCCCTGTTGATCAGCTATGGCCTGCTGGAGTTGATTGGCGTGCTGGTGCAGCCGGTGATGAGGCCGATCTGGCGCACTCCTGGGCGCTCGGCCATCGATGCCGTGGCCTCCTTCGTCGGCAGCTACTCCATCGGCCTGCTGATCACCAACCGGGTCTACCAGGCGGGGCAGTACTCGGCTCGGGAAGCGGCGATCATCGCTACCGGCTTCTCCACGGTCTCTGCCACCTTCATGATCATCGTGGCGCGTACCCTCGACCTGATGAGTGTGTGGAATCTCTACTTCTGGCTGACGCTCCTGATCACGTTCATCGTCACAGCGATCACCGTGCGCCTGCCTCCGCTGTCGGGCATGGACAACAGCAAGACCGATGGTGAGCCGGAATCGATACCGGGCAAGCGGCTCGCTACTGCCTGGCATACCGGTATCGATGTCGCGGAGAAGGCACCCAGCCTGCCCAGAAGCGTGGCGATCAACGTGCGTGAAGGACTGGTGATGGCAATCAGTATCCTGCCGTCGATCATGTCGGTGGGGTTGATAGGGCTGCTGTTGGCAAAATACACGCCCCTGTTTGAGTGGCTGGGCTGGCTGTTCTATCCCTTCGTGGCCATCTGGGGCCTGGACGATGCCGCGGCACTCTCCCAGGCGGCCGCCTCGGGCCTGGCCGAGATGTTCCTGCCCGCGCTGCTGATGGCGGAAGCGGAGTTCGTGGCGCGCTTCGCCGCCGGGGTGGTGTCGGTTTCGGCCGTGCTGTTCTTCTCTGCCTCGATTCCCTGCATCCTTTCCACCAGTATTCCGCTCTCGGTGGGACGCATGCTGCTGGTGTGGTTCATCCGGGTGGCATTGAGCCTGCTGCTGGCGGTGCCGGCGGGATATCTGGTCCAGTCGCTCTCCGGCGGCTGAGGAACAGGCCGTTCGAGACGCAGCGAGGCCGGGGAAATTCGGCCTCGCTGGTTTGACCCAGGGGCGCTGCTTTCGTGTGAGGGGGAGTCATGAGCCGTTGCGGTGCACCGACGAGCGCAGCTTGTAGCGCTCGCCGGGATGGATAAGGCGTGCGTAGCTGATCAGGTGGTCGTCGGACCAGGTGCGGCGGATCATGCTCAGGCAGGGGCGTGTCGTATCGGTGTCCAGGTGGCGTGCGGTGGTCTCATCCACCAGTACTGCTTCGACCACGTGCTCGATGTCGCTGATCGGGCATGCCGCGACCAGCACCTCGTTGGGGGTGTGGCGAGTGAAGTCGGTAGCGAGATAGTCCGGCACCCAGCGAGGATTGACGTAGCGGTTCTCGAGCTGGATCGGCACGCCATTCTCGCAATGCACGATCAGAGTGTGAAAGACCCGCGTGCCCAGGCGTACGCCGAGGCGGAGCGCTACCTCGTCATCGGCTTCAATGGCTTCGCTGCACAGTACCTCGCTACTGTAGCCGTGACCGCGACTGCGTACTTCCTCTGCGATATTGTGTACCTCCACCAGCGATGACTCCGCCTTGCGGTCGGTGACGAAGGTGCCGAGCCCCGGCTGGCGGATCAGGTAGCCTTGCTGCACCAGGTCGCGAATCGCCTTGTTGGCCGTCATGCGGCTGACGCCGAAATCCCGCGCCAGCTGCTCTTCCGGAGGAATCTGGTGATGTGCCGGCCAGTCACCGCCGTTGATCTTCTCCAACAGGTGCTGCTGAATCTGAAGGTAGAGGGGGAGCGTACTACCCATGCTGTGCTGAGTCCTTCTGGCGAAAGCGAATTGTCTATACGCCAGTCTAGCCGTATGGGGCCCACAAGGCACCTGCAGCCATTACCTTGATGAGCGCACCCAGGTGATACGCGGCCTGAGAGTGGCTCGGCATCACGCTCAAGGTGACCTCCCCTGAGTCAGCTGTCGCCAATCAGGCCAAAAGGAACTTGCTCGAAAAGAAAATATAGACAACCTTGATAAAGCAAATACCCAACGGATCGGGTCAACTAAAGACGCCGTGATGTTTTAGGGATAAATAATAAAGGAAGTGTGTTGCACAGTGAGTGTGCACCCTGTCGCGCTGCGTCTCCCCTGACTGAGTGAGGAGGGCATGCCATGCAGCGCCTCTATTTTCTTTCCCCTGACCTGGATACCACCGTCAATATCGCCCACGAGTTGAGCGACCTGGGCCTGACCAGCAAGGAGGTTCATGTCACCGGCCGTAACTGGCTGAAACTCAAGGAGCGTGGCGTCAACAGTGCGACGTTGCTTCAGACCTCGGATGTGGGCCACGCCGCGGTGCGCGGTCTGCTGTTCGGTGTTCCTCTGGGGTGTGCGCTCGGCGTAGTGGCCTACTACGTGCTGGGCGAGGGCTTTACCAATATGGGTATCGCCGCCCTGATCGTGGGAATGGGCATCTTTGGTGGCCTGTTCGGCGTCTGGACCAGCACCATGGTCGGTGTGTCGGTGCACGATGTGAAGGTCGACAAATACGAGGATGAGATCGAGCACGGTGCTTACCTGATGATGGTGGACGTCGCCAACGAGCGCGAGTCGAGTATCTACTCCGTGATTCACCGCCATCACCCCGAGGTCATCATCGACAAGGTCACCCCGGAAGAGCGCAAGCATCATTGCGGGACCGGTGTATAGGGCTAGGGTCGGGAAGGAGATAGGCCATGGCAATTGCGGTTGCGGTCATCCTGCTGGCGATGGGGTCGGTGCTGTTCTTCTTCTTCAGTCCCTGGTACCTCACTCCGCTGGCCTCCAACTGGGGGGCCATCGACGACACCATCCAGATCACGCTTTGGGTGACCGGGGCGGTCTTCCTGGCTGTCAACCTGTTCCTGGCCCATGTGATCATCCGCTACCGGTTCAGCAGGCGCCGGCGCTCCCAGTACGATCCCGAGAACAAGTCGCTGGAGCTGTGGCTGACCGGGCTGACAACGCTGGGGATTGCAGGCCTGCTGGCTCCCGGGTTGCTTGTCTGGGGCTCGTTCGTTTCCCCCCCGGATGATGCCCACGAGGTGGAGGTAGTAGGGCAGCAGTGGCACTGGAGTTTCCGTTTTCCCGGTGAGGACGGCCGTTTCGGCTCGGTCCACAATCGCTTCATGGACGAGCATAACCCTTTCGGCATGGTCGACGATCCCGCCGGACAGGATGACATCCTGATTTCGACGCCGCATCTGGTGCTCCCGGTCGATCGCCCAGTCAAGATGGTTCTGCGCTCCAAGGACGTGCTGCACAACGTTAAGGTCGCCAACTTCCGCGCCAAGATGGACATGGTGCCGGGGCAGACCTCTTTCTTCTGGTTCACTCCCACCGAGGTTGGCGAGTACGAGATCGTCTGCGCCCAACTATGCGGTATTGCTCATTTCGCCATGCGTGGACGCATCGAGGTCGTCGATCAGGAAGACTTCGACGCCTGGCTCACTGAACAGCCCTCCTATGCCGAACTCGCCGCCCTGGCGCCAGGTGATCCCGAGGAAGGAGAGGCGCGATATACCAGCTGCGCCGCCTGCCATGGCCCAGAGGGTCAGGGCAACCAGGACCTCAACGCGCCCAAGTTGGCGGGGCTCGACGCCTGGTACCTGGAGCGTCAGCTCGCGTTGTTCCGCAGCGGGGCTCGCGGTACCCACGAGGACGACATCTACGGAATCCAGATGCGCCCCTTCGCCACCATGCTGCCGGATCGCCAGGCGATCGCCGACGTGTCGGCTTATATCGGAACCCTGCCCGATCGTCCCGTTCAGGCCAGCCTGGACGAAGGCGATCCCGAACGAGGTGCGCGGCGCTACCGTACCTGTGCCAATTGCCATGGCCAGCAGGGGCAGGGCATCCGCGCCACCAACGGCCCGCGTCTGGCGGGGCTGTCGGATTGGTACCTGGAGCGGCAACTGCAGAATTTCCGAAAGGGGGTGCGCGGGCGACACCGTGAGGATGCTTATGGGAACCAGATGATCGAGATGGCCCAGGTGCTGGTCGACGATCAGGCAGTCAGCGATGTGGTGGCTTATATCATGACCTTGCCGCTGCCCAGGGTGGAAATGGCGGCGGTGAGCTCAGACGGCGTGGAGGAGTGAGTCATGGCGGAACACGGACAGCATAGTGTGCCACACGCCCAGGCGGGTGAGTTCGACAATATGGAGCTGGTTCACCCGAAGACCTTCCTCGGCAAGTACGTGTGGAGTCAGGACGCCAAGGTGATCGCTATCCAGTACGGACTGACCGCCATTGCCATCGGGTTGGTGGCGCTCGTGCTGTCGGTCCTGATGCGCCTGCAGCTGGGCTTTCCCAACACCTTCTCGCTGATCGACCCGTCGAGCTATCTGCAGTACGTGACCATGCACGGCATGATCATGGTGGTCTATCTGCTCACCGCACTGTTCCTGGGAGCCTTCGGCAACTATCTGATCCCTTTGATGTGCGGTGCGCGGGACATGGTCTTTCCCTACCTCAACATGCTGAGCTACTGGTTCTACCTGGTGGCGGTCTTGATCCTGGTGGCGAGCTTCTTCGTGCCCGGTGGGGCGACGGGCGCTGGTTGGACGCTCTATCCGCCCCAGGCGATCAGCCCCGGCACCCCGGGAATCCATGGCGGCATCTTGCTGATGTTCGCGTCGCTGGCGGTGTTCATCGCCGGTTTCACCATGGGCGGGCTCAATTACGTGGTCACGGTGCTTCAGGCGCGCACCCGCGGCATGACGCTGATGCGTCTGCCGCTGACCATCTGGGGCATCTTCATGGCCACGGTGATGGCGCTGCTGGCCTTTCCCGCGCTGCTGGTGGCGATCCTGATGATGCTCTGTGACATGCTGCTGGGCACCAGTTTCTTCATGCCGGAGATGCTCAATCTGGGCGAGCCGTCCACCCATGAAGGCGGCAGTCCCTTGCTCTACCAGCACCTGTTCTGGTTCTTCGGGCACCCGGAGGTCTATATCGTCGCGCTACCGGCTTTCGGTATCGTCTCTGACATCCTCGCCACCCATGCACGCAAGAACATCTTCGGCTACCGTATGATGGTCTGGGCGATCATTCTCATCGCCGTGCTCAGCTTCGTGGTCTGGGCTCACCACATGTTCGTCAGCGGCATGAATCCCTACTTCGGTTTCCTGTTTGCTACCACCACTCTGATCATCGCGGTGCCCACGGCAATCAAGGTCTACAACTGGGTGCTCACCCTGTGGCGGGGAAATATCCGCATGACGGTGCCGATGCTGTTTGCCATCGGTTTCATCTTTACCTTCGTCAACGGTGGACTCAGCGGCCTGTTCCTGGGCAACGTCACCGTCGACGTGCCGCTGGCGGACACCTACTTCGTTGTCGGCCACTTCCACATGGTGATGGCCGTGGCGCCGGTGCTTGTGGTGTTCGGCGCGATCTACCACTGGTACCCCAAGATCACCGGGCGCATGCTTGACGACACCCTGGGCAAGATCCACTTCTGGGTCACCTTCCTGGGCACCTATGCGATCTTCTACCCGATGCATTTCATGGGCTTTGCCGGCGTGCCGCGCCGCTACTACGGCTACGGCGAGACCACCTTCATCCCCGATTCGATCCAGACCCTCAATGCCTTCATGAGCGTGGCGGCGATCATCGTCGCGCTGGTGCAGCTGGTGTTCTTCTACAACCTGGTGCGCAGCTACTTCCGCGGTCGCGAGGCGGGCCCCAACCCCTGGCAGGCGACCACCCTGGAGTGGCAGACGGAACACACGCCGCCACGCCACGGCAACTTCGGTACCGAGCTGCCGGTGGTCTATCGCTGGGCCTATGACTATGGGGTGCCGGGTACCAAGCATGACTTCATTCCCCAGAACATGGCACCCGACGAGGTCGAGAGGGCTGATCGGGTGGATCAGGATGCTCCTGGGAGGCTGCCGTCATGACCGTGACGCTGGTGTTCCTGGCGGTGATGATGGCGCTGTTCGGCGGCTGGCTTTTCAGTCATTCGATCAACGTGCGGCCATGGGAAGCTCAAGTCACAGGGAGGAGCCGCCTTCAAATGCCGGCCGGGGTTACCGCATCGCGGGTGGGGCTAGGGGTGTTTCTGGCTGTGGCCACCTCGCTATTCGCGTTGACCATCAGCGCCTATTTGATGCGACAGGAGATGGGCCACGACTGGCGTCCGTTGGCGGTACCCGGCCTGCTGTGGTGGAACAGCGTCTGCCTGGTGTTCGGCAGTGTGGCACTGCAGTCCGCCTGGAAGGCTGCACGTCGCGACGATGCGGGGCGCTTGCGCCTGGGCCTCCTGGTAGGCGGCGGGTTTACCATCGCCTTCATCCTGGGTCAGGCGCTAGCCTGGTGGCAGCTGCAGGCCAGGGGTATCTACCTGTCCGCCAACCCGGCCAATGCCTTCTTCTTCCTGCTGACTGCGCTGCATGTCCTGCATCTGCTGGGTGGTCTATTCGCCTGGTCGCGCAGCCTGCTTCGCCTGCAGCGTGGCGCCACACCGCGGAACATGTTGCCCAGCATCGAGCTGTGTGCGCTGTACTGGCATTTCCTGCTGGTGGTGTGGGGGATCCTCTTCGCACTGCTGCTGACCACATGAGGACAGGAACATGGCAAACCCGCACCCCGGCCGTCCGATGTCGCCAGTGGAGATGACACGCTCAGCACCCCAGGAGGGCATGGCCGGGCTTGTCAGCGACTGGTCTGCAGAGCGCCGTGTGTTCGATATTTCCTGGGGCAAGGCGATGATGTGGCTATTCATCCTCAGCGATGTGTTCATCTTCGCCTGCTTCCTGGTCGGCTACATGGTGCTGCGCATGTCTACCGTGGACCCCTGGCCGGATGCCAGTGAAGTATTCGCGCTGACCATCGCCGGACAGTCGATTCCGCTGCTGCTGATCGCCATCATGACCTTCATCCTGATCTCGAGCAGCGGCACCATGGCACTGGCGGTCAAGTACGGATACGCCAACAATCGCCGCCTGACGGCTGTGCTGCTGTTGGTCACGGCGGCGCTCGGGGCGACCTTCGTCGGCATGCAGGCCTTCGAGTGGGCCATGCTCATCGGTGAGGGCGTACGTCCCTGGGAGAATCCCTGGGGGGCGGCCCAGTTCGGTGCCGTGTTCTTTCTGATCACCGGCTTCCACGGCACCCATGTCACCATCGGTGTCATTTTCATCGTGATCATGGCGGTCAAGGTCATGCGCGGTTCTCTTGAAAAGAGCCGACCTGGCTTTCTCACTGGCCGCAAGGGCAATTACGGGATGATCGAGAGCCTCGGGCTCTACTGGCACTTCGTCGATCTGGTATGGGTCTTCATCTTCGCGTTCTTCTATCTGTGGTAGGGGGCATCATGGACCAAGACAGTCATCAGCAGCCGGAGTTGCGCGTCTATCTGCGCGTATGGCTTTGGCTGTTCGTTCTCAGCGTGTTCTCTTATCTGGTGGATATCTCGGGGCTCGAGGGTCTCCCCAAATGGGGCTTGATCACCCTGTTCATGCTACTCAAGGCGGGGCTGATCGTGGCCTTCTTCATGCACATGGCCTGGGAGCGACTTTCGATCATCTATACGGTGCTGCTGCCACCGGCGGCGCTGCTGTTTCTGGCGGTCTTGATGGCGTTGGAAGCGAACTACACGCTGATTTCCCGTCTGAGTCTTTTCACCAGCTGAGCCTTGAAAGGCGATATTTTCTGGACGTGAGCAATGCGTTCGGAGATTGATGCCTGCCTGGGCCTTTCGCCGATCGGGTGTCGCATGCTTGAATGCCTGATCGACACCCTATTCCTTCCGGTAAGAGCGCTATGGCCTTCGGTTCCTCTACACGCATCAACAAGTACATCAGTGAAAGTGGCATGTGTTCCAGGCGGGAGGCCGACCGCTACGTCGAACAGGGCAACGTATTCCTCAATGGCAAGCGAGCCAAGACGGGCGACCAGGTGTTCCCGGGGGATGAGGTCAAGGTCAACGGCCAGTTGATCGAGCCGCAGGAAGCCGAAGACCTTGTCTTCATTGCCCTGAACAAGCCGGTGGGTATCGTCAGCACCACCGAGCCGAGCGAGAAGGACAACATCGTCGACTTCGTCAAGCATGGGGTGCGTATCTTCCCCATCGGACGCCTGGACAAGGATTCCCAGGGACTCATCTTCTTGACGAATAATGGTGACCTGGTCAACAAGATACTCCGGGCCAGCAACAATCATGAAAAGGAGTATCGGGTCACCGTCAACAAGCCGATTACCGATGACTTCATCGTGGGCATGAGTTCCGGCGTGCGTATCCTTGGCGAGGTGACGAAGCCGTGCAAGGTCGTCAAGGAGTCGACCTTCGTTTTCAATATAACGCTGGTGCAAGGGTTGAATCGCCAGATTCGGCGCATGTGCGAAAAGTTCGATTACGAGGTCACCAGGCTCGAGCGAATCCGGATCATGAATGTGTCGCTCAAGGGGCTGGCGCTAGGGGACTGGCGCGACCTGAGTGCGAAAGAGATCGACACGATCAATGCGCTGACCGAGAGCTCAGCCTCTGATGCCGAGGGCAGGAAATCGTCGGCGGCCAGGGCACCGGGCAAGCGCAAGACAGCCAAGGTTGCAAAGGGGGGAGCGGCCGCGAGCAGGCGTGACAACCAAGGCAAGGCGTCCACGAGCGGCCGCACCAAGGGCAAGGGGGCCAAGGCCGGGACGTCAACAGGTGGAACCGCAGGCAAGGGGGCCGGACCGAAGCAGAAGGCCAACGCCAGAAAGCAGAACTCCCTCCAGAAGAAACCCAGGTCGACCGGCGCCCAGCCGGGAAGGGCGGGCAGGCCTCGCCGGACGAAGCCGGGGCGGTAGGTCCGCCCCAGGCGGTGGAGTGAGCAAGGGAGGGCTCGCAGTGCAGGTAACCACTGAAGCGAGAGGGGCCACATCGGGCGATCGCGTGCACTCTCTGGACGTGCTGCGTGGCTTTGCCCTGCTTGGCATCCTGGTCATGAACATCCAGGCCTTCGCCATGCCAATGGCGGCCTATACCAATCCCACTGCGTGGGGCGACCTGACCGGCGCCAACTTCGGGGTCTGGCTGCTGAGCCATCTGCTCGCTGCTGAGAAGATGATGGCCATCTTCTCGATGCTCTTCGGTGCCGGCATCGTGCTGTTTGCCGACCATGCCTGGCAACGGGGAAAGTCGGCGGCAGGGCTGCATTACCGACGAAATGCCTGGCTGCTGCTCTTCGGTGCCGCCCATGGGTACCTGTTGTGGTATGGGGATATCCTGTTTATCTATGCCGTCTGTGGCTTCGCGCTGTTTCCCTTCCGCAATCTATCTCCACGCGCTCTGTTCGTCCTGGGCCTCGCACTACTGTCAGTATCGTCGCTGCTGTTTCTCTATTTCGGCTGGTCGATGAGACTGTGGCCGGAGGCGCAGCTGGCCGCCTTCGAGGCGGAGTGGCGTCCTGCGCCAGCGGCCCTGGCCGAGGAGATCGCGATTTATCGTGGCGGCTGGCTCGAGCAGCTGGCACATCGCGCGCCGATCACCGCCGAAGCGCAGACCTTTGTTCTGATCGTCTGGGGTTTCTGGCGGGCGGCTGGCCTGATGCTGATCGGTATGGGGCTGTACCGGCTCGGCGTGCTGAGTGGTCAGGCTTCCAATGCGACCTACTGGCGCCTGCTGGTGGCCGGGTGGCTCATTGGCCTGCCGCTGGTGGGCTATGGCGTTGCCTGGAATTTTGCCAACGGCTGGGGGCCGGAATCCCTGTTCCATGGCAGCCAGTTCAACTACTGGGGCAGCCTGCCGGTCAGTCTCGGCTGGATAGCCGGCGTCATATTGTTGTTGCGCCATGGGGCACTCCATTGGCTGACGTGGCGGCTGGCGGCGGTGGGGCGGATGGCCTTTACTCTCTATATCCTGCAGACCGTCATCGGCGTCTTGCTCTTCTATGGCCAGGGGCTGGCGCTATTCGGCCAGGTCGAGAGGACGGGCCAGATCGGCATCGTGGCGGGGATCTGGCTGCTGCAACTGTTGCTGGCGCCGGTCTGGCTGCGACACTTTCGCTTTGGTCCACTGGAGTGGTTATGGCGGTCGCTGACCTACGGGCAGCGCCAGTCATTTCGCCGACAATAAACGCAGGAAGGCAATTTTCATGTCCCGGACGACGAGGCTGTTCGATCTCATGCAGTGCCTGCGACACCATCGCCGGCCCGTCAGCGGCGCGGTGCTGGCCGATGAACTCGGCATCTCCTTGCGGACCCTGTATCGGGACATTGGGGCGCTCAAGGAAATTGGTGCCGAGATCGAAGGAGAAGCGGGGCTTGGCTATGTGCTGAAACCCGGATTGGTGCTGCCGCCGTTGATGTTTTCGGAGGAGGAGCTCGAAGCCGTGGCCCTGGGGCTGAAATGGGTGGAAAAGCGCGCCGACGATGGGTTGGCCGTGGCAGCCGCTGAAGCCCTCGCCAAGGTTGCCGCCGTGCTCCCCGGTGAGCAGCGTCACCGGCTGGAGGACTCGGCGCTCATCATCGGCCCTGGTTGGAAGCGGCCACAGTCCGTCGATCTCGCGTTGCTCCGCCGGGCGATACGAGAGGAGCAGAAGCTCGATATTGCCTATCGTGACCAACTGGGCCGGCACTCCTCCCGCACCATCTGGCCCTGCGCCATCGCTTTCTTCGAATCGACTCGTGTCGTTGCCGCCTGGTGCGAGCTACGCAAGGAGTATCGTCACTTTCGTGCCGATCGCATCGAGGGGGCCGTCATGACCGGGCAACGCTATCCACGCCGCCGACACCTGCTACACAAGGAGTGGCTGCAATCGCTGCTGCCATGTTCTGTCACTGCTTCGGGCTACCCTGTTGTCACCCCAAGCCAAGAGAAGGAGCAGTCGACAATGAAACAGGAGCTCGTCTTTTATACCAACCCGTGGTCGAGGGCCGGTATCGTGCACTGGATGCTGGAGGAGATCGGTGTCCCTTATCGGATGGAGGTGCTGGAGTACGGTGCACCCATGAAAAGCCCCGACTATCTGGCGATCAACCCCATGGGCAAGGTGCCTGCGATTCGCCATGACGATATCGTCGTCACCGAGGCAGCGGCGATCTGCGCCTACCTGGCCGAAGCGTTTCCCGAGGCGGGGCTGTTACCGGAGCCGGCGGCACGCGGTGATTACTACCGCTGGCTGTTCTTTGCGGCCGGGCCGCTGGAGCTGGCCATCTCGCTGAACAGCTGTGGCGTGGATCTGACGGCAAAGCAGGAGATGCAGCTGGGGTGCGGCAACGTCGCGACGGTGGTCGACACCCTTGCCTCGGCCGTGAGAGGACGGCGGTATATCGCGGGGGATACCTTCACCGCGGCAGACGTCTATGTCGGGTCCCACATCGGCTGGGGGATGCAGTTCGGTACCCTGGACAAGCGCCCTGAATTCGAAGCCTACTGGGCCGGACTGAAGGATCGACCGGCGCATCGACGCACCGAAGCCTCCCTGGAGGTCGCTGAATCGCCGTAGGTCTGGAGCGAATGGGTGCCGGTCGCTATTCGGAGGCGGTTGCATGATGTGCGCGGTTGGTAAAGGCTGCTATCGTGAGCGAAACTGACGAAACTCGCCGAGGTGTCATGGACAACGCCCGTTTGAAGAGCCCTGCGGCCGCTCGCAATCGCCAGCCCATCCTGGACGTGTTGCAGGACGTGCTGCCCGAGAAGGCGGTCATACTGGAAGTGGCCAGCGGCAGTGGCGAACACGGTGTCTATTGCGCCGGCGCCATGCCGGGATGGGAGTGGCAACCCAGCGACCCGAATGCCCATGCCCGTCGCTCCATCGAGGCGTGGCGGGAGTACGCCGGGCTGCCCAACCTGCTTCCGCCACTGGCGCTGGACGTGACGACGCTCTGTCCGGCGGGGCCGTTCGACGCCATTGTCGCGATCAACCTGATCCATATTTCGCCCTGGGAGGTTACCGAGGCGCTGATGGCCTGTGCTGGAAGGCGATTGACCGAAGGCGGAGTGCTCTATCTCTATGGCCCTTACCGGCGGGAAGGGCGTCATACGGCGCCCAGCAACGAAGCCTTCGATGCTGACCTCAAGGCACGCGATCCCCGCTGGGGGGTGCGCGATCTGGAAGCGGTGACCGCGGAAGCCGAACGCCATGGCCTGGTTCTTGAGCGCGTGGTCGAGATGCCGGCCAATAATCTCAGCGTGGTACTGCGACGGTCGCATTGAGCCAGTGTCGTTGAGTCAGGTGACGTATTCCGGTACCCGTCGCGAGGGTCGCCTTGGCTTACTCGTCGGCGCCCGCTTCGGGCCTTTCCTCGATCTGGCCCGGAATGCGATAGCGAACGCCTTCGGCCTGGCGGTCCTCCTCATAGCGCCGGCTCTCCTCCTCGGCCGGCACGCCCCAGAGGGTCTCCCGGCTGCCGTCCTGGAAGGTATAGGTGGTGCAACCGGCGAGCAGGGCAATGGCCAGCAGCGTGCCAGAGACTGGCAGGAAATGAGTCGCTCGAATCACGATGAATCCCTTCAACAAGAGGCTGATGCGGCAAGCCTGAGGCCATGCCGGGCGGGCGTCAAGCACCTGGCTCCGGTTAGCCCGAGATGCCCAGCATGATCGGCACGTAGACCACCAGCAGCAGCACCCCGATCAGGCCCAGGAGGTAGGGAATGATGGCGCGGGTGATGCGCTCCAGCGGCAGCTGGGTCACCGACGAGGCAACATAGAGATTGATCGCCACAGGGGGGGTGATCATGCCGATGGCCAGTCCCACCACGATGATCAGGCCGAAGTGGATCGGATCGATACCCAGTTGAAGCACCAGCGGCAACAGCACCGGGGTCAGGATGATCAGGGCGCTGGCCGTCTCGATGAATACGCCGGTAAGCAGGATCACCGCCACGACCAGCAGCATGATCACGTAGGGGTTGGTGGAGATCGACAGCACCGCCTGGGCGATGGCGCCGGGCACCTGCCAGCTCGACAGCGTCCAGCTGAGTACCGCCGAGGTGGCGATGACAAGCATGATCACCGAGGTGGTGATCGCCGAGCGGATCAGGATGCGGTAGACATCGGCGACCTTCAGGTCGCGATAGACGAAGAGCGACACCAGTAGGGCGTAGTTGACCGCCACCACCGCCGCCTCACTGGGCGTGAAGATGCCGGAGAAGATGCCGCCGAGAATGATCACCGGGGTCATCAGGCCCCAGCTGGCACTTTTCAGCGTGCGCCAGATGGTGGCCAGGGAAAGCGCCGTGCCGCGAGGGTAGTTGCGCCGGTAGGCCTGGGTGATGGCAATCGCCATCAGTCCCAGCCCCATGACCAGGCCGGGAATGAAGCCGTTGAGGAACAGCTTCGAGACCGACTGCTGGGCGATCACCGCATAGATGATCATCGGCACCGAGGGCGGTATCACCACGCCGATGGTGCCGCTGGCGGCGATCAGGCTGGCTGCCGACGCGGGATCGTAGCCCTTCTTGCGCAGTTCCGGCACCAGGCTCGAGCCCACCGCGGCGGTGGTGGCGGCACCGGAGCCGGAGATGGCGGCGAAGAACATCCCGGCCAATACCGAAACGATCGACAGCCCCCCCTTGAGAAAGCCGAACAGCGAATCGGCAAAATCGACCAGTTTCTCGCTCACCTTGCCCTGGGCCATCAGGTCGCCGGCGAGGATGAACATGGGGACCGCCACCAGGGCGAAGGAATTGATGCCCTGGAACATTTGCTGGGTGACCACCATCAGCGGCACACCCTGGGCGTTGAGGGCCAGCAGCGTGCTGGCGCCGATGGCCAGGGCGATGGGCACCCCGGCCAGCATGAAGAGGAAGAACAGCGCGAACAGCAGGCCCGTCATGGCGGGGGCTCCTCGGCGGTTCCGCTGCCGATGCCGGCGGCCGTGTCGGGGCCCTTGACGATCAGCTCGACCAGGTCGACGAGGGCGTACCAGGCCATGATGGCGGCACTGATGGGGATGACGGCGTAGACATAGGTCATGGAGAGACGCAGCGAAGCCGATTTCTGGAAGCTCTGCGCTTGCATGTAGCGATGGCCGATGACGATCAACGTGATCATGAACCCGAGAACGACCAGCACAGCCGCCACGCGCAATAACTGTCGCAGTCGGTCGGGCAGCGCCTCGACCACGAAGGTCACGGCGATATGACGGCCGCGCTGGAAGGCCAGCGTGGCGCCAAGGAATGTGATCCACACCATCAGGAATCGCGCGACTTCTTCGGTCCAGCCGACGGCGGAGAAGAAGACGCGCGAGACGATCTGCAGGGTGATCACGCCGATCAATGCCGCCATGCCCGCAAAAACCACGGGTTGGAGGGCGGCATCGACGACGTGTTCAATGCGCTGGAGGTGTGCGAGCAGCGATTGGAACCGGTTCGGCACTTACTCCAGCGCCTCCCGGATGCGGGGCAGATAGTCGCCGAACTGCTCGCCGTACTTCTCGTAGACCGGTGCCACGGCAGCCTGGAAGGCTTCGAGGTCCGCGTCGTCGACGATCTGCATGCCGGCGGCGCGGAGCTCTTCCAGCTGTTCGGCTTCCATGTCGGCATTGTAGCGACGCTCATGCTCGGCGGCTTCCTGCGCGGCCTGGCGCAGCACGTCCTGGGCTGCCTCCGGCAGCTCGTTCCAGACCGGCATGCCCATGACGAAGATCGCCGGCGCGTAGGTGTGCCGCGACAGTGTCATATGGGTCTGGGTCTCGTTGAGCTTGAACGAGTGGATGACGTTGACCGGGTTCTCCTGGCCGTCGATGGTACCCTGCTGCATGGCGGTAAGGGCTTCGGTCCAGGCCATGGGAATGGCGTTGGCCCCCAGTTCGCTGAAGGTATCGGTATAGACCGGGTTCTCCATCACGCGGATGCGCAGGCCGTCGATATCGGCGGGGGTGCGGACCTCACGCTCGCTGTTGGTCAGGTTGCGAAAGCCACGTTCGGCGTAGGCCAGGCCCTTGAGGTTCACTTCGCTAAGCTTGTCGAGCAGTTCCTGGCCGATGGGGCCGTCGAGCACGTCATAGGCGGCTTCGGGTGAGGGGAAGAGGAAGGGGAGTTCGAATACCGCCATCTCCTCGACGAAATTGGCCACCGGGCCGTTGGTGATCACGCCCATGTCCACGGTGCCGATCTGCATGCCTTCCAGCAGGGTGCGCTCGTCGCCCAGCGAGGCATTGGGATAGATGTCGATGGTGACCGCACCCTCGGTGCGTTCGGCGACCAGCTCCTGGAACTTCACCGCGGCGATATGGAAACCATCCTGCTCGTTGACCACATGGGCCAGGCGCAGGGTGACCGGGTCCATGTCCTCGAAATCGGAGGCCTGGGCGGCGGTGACCATGGCGAGAGAGAGGCCAAGTGCCAGCGTGCTGCGTGCAAATCGTTTCATTTTTACTTTTCCTTTGTCGGGTCAATCCGTCACCGAGCATGCCCCAGGGCGCCGGAGAGGGTCAACGGCAATGACACCGGATGGTTACAAAAGTCGCCTGCACAAGGCGGCCTCACAGTAGGCGGTACATGACATGGGCATCCACCAGCCCCAGCTCGGGGTGGCGAAAGGCGCAGGGAAGGGTGCCGACGATGGTGAAACCGTACTTCTGCCACTGCCGGATCGCGACCTCGTTGGTGGCCACCACGATATTGTATTGCATGGCGGTGAAACCCAGCTCGCGGGCGAGGCCAAGGGAGTCCTGGCACATCATGCCGGCGATGCCCTGGCCGCGGGCATGCTCGGCGACCAGGTAGCCGCAGTTGCAGACATGGTCGCCGGGGCCGGGCTGGTTGGGCTTGAGGTAGTAGGTGCCGAGTACCTTGCCCGCGGCGTCCTCGGCTACCCTGACCGCACGAGGCAGCTCCACCCACATGCGGTAGGCGTCGGACTCGCCGATTCCTCGTGGCACGGCATAGGTGGTGCCGGCATGCAGGACCGGCGCCATGAACTCCCACATGGCGGGCCAGTCGTCGGGCTGATAGGGGCGGATGCGGATCATGCGGTTTCCTCCTTGAACATTAGGAGCCTGCCGGACATGACGCTGATCTACTGCGAGATCCGGTCTTTCGGCCAATTTCATTCGATCTGATTCGTTAAATAGCAGGCTATTCGCCTCATCAGATCGATAAACTTGTCTCGAAATCCGAATCTCTCGCGACGATCGGGTACGTCCGGCAGGCTCCTGGCATCAGCCCACTATTTTACGCCATGTCGATCAGCAAAGGGTAATTCACGTTTTGTCAGTCCCTTCATCGGGCCCGATCAGGTGCTTCACCTCAAGGTAGGCGGAAAGGCCCCAGGGGCCCAGCTCCCGGCCGATACCGCTGCGCTTGAAGCCGCCCCAGCCGGTCTGGGGCAGTACCAGCTGCTCGCTGTTGAGCCAGATACTGCCCGCCTGCAGCTGACGACCGATTCGGGAAGCCCGCCGAGGGTCGCCGCTGATTACCGTGGCCGCCAGGCCGAACTCGCTGTCGTTGGCCAGTGCGATGGCTTCCTGCTCACTGGCGACGCTGCGAGCGCAAAGCACCGGGCCGAAGATCTCCTCTCGCCATAGCCGGCTCTCGATCGGCACGTCGCGGTAGAGAGTGGGCGCCACGAAGTAGCCCCGGGCAGGCAGCTCACGATGCGCACCATCGCGTATGGCGGCGAGGCCTTCCTGTTTGGCGATAGCGAGATAGTCCTGCACGTTCTCGCGCTGGCGCGCGCTGGTCAGCGGGCCCATGTCGCTGTCCTCGTCAAGCGGGTCGCCCAGCACCAGGGCGTCGATACGCTCCGCCAGGGCTGCATAGAGCGGCTCGGCGACGGCTTCATGAACGATCAGGCGCGAGGTGGCCGAGCAGATCTGGCCGGCATTGAAGTAGATGCCGGCCATGACCCAGTCGGCGGCCTGATCGGGGGCGGCATCCTCCATCACGATGATCGGCGACTTGCCGCCCAGCTCCAGGGAGACGCCGACCGTTCGCTCGGCGGCGGCCCGCATGACCGCTTCGCCGACCCGGTTGCTGCCGGTGAAGGAGACCTTGTCGATGCCGGGATGATTGGCCAATGGTGCACCGACACCCTCGCCATCGCCGAACACAAGGTTGAGCACACCGGGGGGCAGGTCGATCTCCTGGGCGATCTCGGCCAGGGTGCGTTCGGGCAGCGGGGTCACCTCTGAAGGCTTAAGCACCGCCGTGCAGCCCGCCGCCAGGGCCGGTGCCAGCTTCCAGGCGCTGGTCACCAGGGGGAAGTTCCAGGGCGTGATCAGTCCCACCACGCCCACCGGGTCGTGATAGCAGCGAGCCTCGACGCCTTCCATTTCCAGCTCCACGAGCCGGCCCTGACGGGGGTCCAGCGCTCGGGCCAGGCCGGCATAGTAGCGGTAGCAGGCGACGGCGTCGTCCAGGTCGATACCGGCTTCGGCGAGCACCTTGCCGTTGTTGGTGGAGGAAAGGCGAACCAGCTCGTCGCGGCGGCGGGTCAGGGCATCGGCGAAGCCCTCGAGGTAGGTTGCCCGCTGGGCGCCTGAGAGGGCCTGCCAGGCCGGCAGGGCTCGCCGTGCCGCGGCCACGGCAGCCTCGACATCGGCGGGATCGCCGGCGGTGACCTCGGCGATCACTGTTTCGGTGTAGGGGTTGGTGACCGGCAGGCGGCGTTCGCCTTGGGAAGCCACCCAATGGTTATCGATGAATTGCTGGTCAAGGCATTGCATGAGGATTCTCTTCTTGGTTGGTTAACCGATGGCCTGCTGCCAGGCGTGGGCATCCACCTCGATCAGGAAGGGGCCGTCGGTCGGACGGCTGGCCAATGCCTGGGCCAGTGCCCCGGGGCTGTCGACATGGGTAGCCAGGCAGCCGAATCCGCGGGCCAGGGTCAGGAAATCCGGCGCCTGGATGTCGACGCCGGTGCGCTCGACCCCATGGGTGTCCATATAGCGCCGGATCTCCTCGTAGCCGGCGTTGTGCCACAGCAGGATGACGACGGGCAGTCGCTCTTCCACGGCGGTGGCAAGCTCGGAGAGGGTGAACATGACGCCGCCGTCACCGACCAGGGCGACCACCGGCAGGTCGGGGCGGGCGAGCTGGGCACCCAGTGCCGCCGGAAGACCGTAGCCCAGGGTGCCGTAACCGGTGGAGGCGTTGAAATAGCGACGCGGCGCAGGCTGCGAGACCAGGTGGTTGCCGGCATAGACCGGTGCCGTGGAGTCGCCGACGAGGATGGCGTCGGGCAAGGCCTCCTGCAGTACTCCATAGAGGGGCACGAAAGGGGCGAAGGCGGGGTCTTCTACCAGCCCGAGTGCGGCCAGCGTACTGGCCGTGCGTTCGGCGCCTCCCTTGGCCAGGGGATCAGGAAAGTGGTCGAGCAGCAGCGCAAGGCTGTGGCCGGCATCGCCCACCAGGCCCAGGGCCAAGGGCTGGTTGCGCACCAGCTGCTGGGCGTCGAGGTCGATGCGGATCAGCTGGCCGGTGAGGGCGAAGCCGTCGTCGAAGACCACGTCGTAGTCGGTCTCGCCGAGCTCGGTACCCACGGCGAGAATCACGTCGGCTCCGTGGGCCAGCTCGCGGACCGCCGGCAGGGCGGCATTGGCCCCCAGGTCCAGCGGGTGCGAGCGCCCGAGCAGCCCCTTGGCGTTGATCGTCGTGACCGTCGGGGCATCAAGGCGCTCCACCAGGGCCCGTGCCGCTTCGGGCGCATCGGCGCAGCCGCCGCCAAGCAGTATCAGGGGCCGCTCGGCCCGGTGTAGCCACTGCGCCGCCAACGCCAGGCCCTGCGGGTCCGGTGCCGGACGATAGAGTGCCGGTGCCTGCCAGCTGCGCGGTGGTGCTGCGGGGGCATCGAACAGGTCGATGGGGATCTCGATATGCACCGGGCCGGGCCGTTCGCTGCGAAACACGGCAAAGGCCCGTGCCAGCACTTCGGGCAGGGCAGCGGGGTCGAGCAGCGTATGGCTGAAGCGCGAAACCCCGGCCAGCAGCTGCTGCTGGCTCGGCAGTTCGTGCAGCCGCCCCTGGCCGCGTCCCAGGGTGTCACGGCGGTTGACGCTGGAGATCACCAGCATCGGCACCGAGTCGGCGAGTGCCTGCCCCATGGCGGTGGCGATATTGGTCATGCCGGGGCCGGTAATGATCAGGCATACCCCCGGGCGACCGGTGGCCCGTGCGTAGCCGTCGGCCATGAAGCCGGCACCCTGCTCGTGACGCGGTGTGACGTGGCGTACGCCGCTGGCCTCCAGGCCCCGGTAGAGTTCGATGGTGTGCACCCCGGGAATGCCGAAGACGGTGTCGACCTCATAACGCTTGTTGAGGAGCGTCAGGAGGAGGCTGGCGCAGGTCAGGGTATCGGTTGCCATCGAGAAACCTCAGAAGAAGAAGGTGTGGGCCATGAAGGCGATGATCGGCAGCGTCACCGCGGTGCGCAGCAGGAAGATCGCCAGCAGCTCCCACAGTTTGAGCGGAATCTTCGATTTCATCAGTAGCGCGCCGATTTCCGACATGTAGATCAGTTGGGTCAGCGACAGGCAGGCAATCACGAAGCGGGTCAGCTCGCTTTCGATGTTGGTGGCCAGCACCGCCGGCAGGAACATGTCGGCAAAGCCGACCAGGGTGGCGGGTGCGGCCGCCTCGGCTTCGGGAATGCGCAGCAGTTCCAGCACCGGCACCATGGGGTAGGAGAGCCAGGTGAACAGCGGCGTGAACTCGGCGAGTATCAGTGCCACGGTGCCGATGGCGAATACCAGCGGCAGCAGGGCGAGGAAGATATCGGCGACGTTGAACAGGGCGTTGCGTGCCAGTTCGCGGGGGCCGGGGGCATGCTCGGCACGGCGCATTGCCTGGTTGAGGCTGTAGCGCCACAGGCCTACGTCTTCAGTGCGTTTCTCGGCCAGCTGGCAGCCTACCGGCTCGTAATAGGTATCGGGCTTGCGCGACAAGGGCGGCAGCCGCGGCACGATCACGGCGGCGATCAGCCCCGACACCACCACGGTGAAGTAGAACTGGACGAACATGTGGTTTAGATCGACGAAGCTGGTGATCAGCAGGGCAAAGGCGATGGAGACGACGGAGAAGTTGGTAGCGATCACCGAGGCTTCACGTCGGTTGTAGAAGCCCTTCTCGTACTGCTGGGTGGTGATCAATACCCCCACGGTGCCAGAGCCCATCCAGGATGCCGTGGCATCGATGGCGCTGCGGCCGGGCAGGTTGAAGATGACGCGGAACGGCTTGCGCACCAGGCTGCCGATGAACTCCATGAAGCCGAATTCAACCAGGAAGGGCAGCAGCAGGGCGGCAAAGAAGAAGAAGGTGAGCAGCACCGGGGCCAGGTCGTTGAGCATCACGCCGCCGGTGAAGGGGGCGGTGACGAACTCGGGGCCAAACTGGAAGAAGGTCATCAGCGCGAAGGCGGCGCCGAGGATGCGCATGCCGAACCAGACCGGGCCGACATGGAACATGTCGCGCAGCACCCCTTTTTCCGCCCAGGCGGGCTTGCCCAGCTTGACGTAGAGGGTGGCGACCACCGAAATCGTCAGTACCACCACGGCGATGGCCGGCAGGGCGCCCTCGAGCAGCGCCTTGAGGCCATCGGCCATCAGGCCCATGCCGATATTGATGGTGTCGCCGACCTGGAAGGGGATCAGGAAGAGGCTGACCCCGATCAGGGAGGGGATCAGGAAGCGCAGCAGATTGCGGCGGTCCAGCGGTTGGCGCTCCATCGGCTTCGGGGCGGCCGTCTCTTCAGAAGTCGATTCAGTGGAAGACATGCTGTTATTCCTCAGGCTTGTTGTCGTTGAATCCGGAGTGCTGCAATTGCCTTGCGGCCTCAGCCGCGGCGGGTGACGCCCGGCAGTACGCAGAGCATCTCGTAGAGCAGGGTCGCGCCCATCAAGGCAGTGTTGCCGCTGGGGTCGTAGGGCGGCGATACCTCGACCAGGTCGCCGCCGACGATGTTCAATCCCGCTGCGCCACGGACGATTTCCAGGCCCTGCGCCGAGGTCAGGCCACCCATTTCCACGGTGCCGGTGCCGGGGGCGACCGAGGGGTCGAGGCCATCGATATCGAAGCTGATATAGACGGGGCCATCGCCCATCTGTTCGCGCACCTCTGCCATCAGCGGCGCCAGCGATCTATGCCAGCACTCCTCCGCGGTGACGACGCGAAAGCCCTGCTGGCGACACCAGTCGAAATCCTCGGCGGAGTAGCCGGTGCCGCGCAGGCCGATCTGCACCACGCGGTTTGCCGCCAGAAGGCCCTCTTCCTGGGCGCGGCGAAACGGCGTCCCATGGGCGATGGGTTCGCCGAACATGTGCTCGTTGACGTCGGCATGGGCATCGATATGAATCAATCCCACGGGTCCATGCTTCTTGGCGATGGCGCGCAGTATCGGCAGGGTGATGGTGTGCTCCCCGCCCAGGGTGAGCGGGATGCAGCCATGGGCCAGCACCTGGTCATAGAAGTCGGTAATGATGTCGACGCTCTTGGGCAGGTGAAAGGTGTTGATCGGCACATCGCCGATATCGGCCACCTGCAGGCTGTCGAAGGGCGCGGCCCGGGTGGCCATGTTGTAGGGGCGCAGCATGCGCGATTCGTCGCGAATCTGGCGCGGGCCCAGCCGGGTGCCCGGCCGGTTCGAGGTGCCGATGTCCAGGGGGATGCCGATGAAGGCGGCATCAAGACCCTCTGCCGTCGGCTGGGCGGGCAAGCGCATCATGGTCGCGGGGCCGCCGAAGCGGGGCATCTCGTTTCCGCCGAGGGGCTGATTATACTCGGGCATGAGGAACTCCGGTTGTGCTGGCTGAGAGGGCGCTGGGTGGCATTGGTACCTGTAGCGATAGGGGTGCATGTTTCGTGCCATCTGGTGCGTGTCCCGGCCGGTCGGCGTTCTGTGCTTGTAAGTGATTCATCAACGCATCGAATGCGACGGGATTCGATGCAATATTGAATCAGTGATGCAATACTGCATTGTCATGCGGAATTATCAGGAACCGATATGAGTGAGATCGATGCGCGGGTCGTGCAGACCATCGTCGAGACCGCCAACGACCATTTCTTCATCGTTGACGGCACCGGCCGGGTGCTCGATGTCAGCCCCGGAGCCGCGGCGGTCTACGGGATGTCTCGGGAAGCGTTGACCAGTAGTACGGTACAGGCGCTGGAGGCAAGCGTCGTGCTGAAGCCCTCGATCAGCATGGAGGTGATGCGCACGGGCAAGCCGGCCCAGCTGATGCAGGTCACCGGGACCGGCAGGCGAGTCATCGCCGAGGCCCATCCGGTGTTCGTCAATGGCAGGCTGGAGCGTATCGTCAGCCGCTCCCGGGATCTCACCGACCTTCAGCTGCTCCAGGACGAGTATGCCCTGCTCCAGAAGCGCTTCAGCGAGCATCTTCGGCGCAGCCAGCCGGGGCCGACGGATCAGGATGGCGAGCTGGATGAGATGCTGGAGGCACTGCAGGTACGCAGCAGCGTGATGCGTGAGCTGGCGCTGCTGCTCAAGCGCGTGGCGCCATCCGATGCCACCGTGCTGATGCTGGGAGAGTCGGGGGTCGGCAAGACCGCTTTCGCTCGCCAGGTGCATCGCTGGAGCCGCCGCGGCGACGGACCCTTCATCGAGGTCAACTGCGGTGCCATTCCCGAGAACCTGTTCGAGTCGGAGATGTTCGGCTACCAGCCGGGGGCCTTCAGCGGCGCCGCCCGGCAGGGCAAGGCCGGCCTGCTGGAGCAGGCCGAGGGTGGCACGCTGTTTCTCGATGAGCTGGGCGAGCTGCCGCTGCTGATGCAGACCAAGCTGCTCAAGGTGATCCAGGATGGCACTGTCACCCGACTGGGGGACACCCGGCCGCGGCGGGTCGATTTTCGACTGGTGGTGGCGACCAACCAGGACCTGGCCAGCCGGGTCGAGGAAGGGGCCTTCCGGCTGGATCTCTACTACCGGCTCAACGTGATCCCGGTGACGCTGCCACCGCTGCGGGAGCGCCGCGAGGACATACCGGCACTGGTGGAGTCCTGTCTTGATCGCCTCAACCAGCGCTATGGTCGCCAGAAACTGCTGCACAGCAGCGTCTGGTCGGAGCTGATGGGCAGCGATTGGCCAGGCAATGTCCGCGAGTTGGAGAACTGGCTCGAGCGCGCCTGGCTTTCCAGCGCCGGAGATGTGATCGAAGCTCCCACCCTGGGCCAGCCAGTGGGTCACGCAGTAACCGATGATGCCGCTGCCGTTGCCCACGCCCCCCTGGCAATGGCGGAGGACGAGTCGCTGAAGGCGTATCTGGCCCGGACCGAACGCCAGGTGCTGGCGGTGTTATGCCAGCGACTGCCGAGCACCTATGCCATGGCCGAGCGGCTGGGGATCAGCCAGCCCAGTGTCGTGCGCAAGTTGCAGCGCCATGGGCTGCGGATTCGGCGCGCTAGCAACTAGCGGTTCAGCTTCGACAACGCCTGCTCCAGGATCTCGAATCGGCCCGGCTGCAGGGCATCTTCCACCGCGGTGATGCGCAGGATATGGCCCAGGTCCGGATGGGCGGGGCGGGCAATGAGTCGGCCGGCCTCCAGCAGCTCGCGGTTGAGTCGTTCACCCAGCTCGGCGTTCGACAAGCGCAGGGCGATGAAGTTGGTGGCGCTGGGCAGCACCTCGGCCCCGATTGCTGCGAAATGATCGGCGAGCCGCTGTCGGCGTGCCTTGACGCCGCTGACGTGCTGACGCACCTCATCGTTGTGATCCAGTACCGTCTCGGCCGCAGCCAGGGTCAGGGTCGAGACCGCATAGTGGATACGCACCTTCATCATCATCTCGAGTGTGTCGGGTTCGGCGATGGCATAGCCGATCCGCAGGCCGGCCAGGCCATGGGCCTTGGACAGCGTGCGCAGGCGAATCACCCCCGGCAGCACCTCGCGGCTGAAGGCCGAGTCGGCGTCGTCGCGAAAATCGTGGTAGGCCTCGTCGAGCAGCAGCCAGCAGTCGTCGGGCAGGTCGGCACGCAGCCGGCGGATGGCGTCGTCGCCATGCAGATGGCCGCTGGGGTTGTCGGGGTTGGCGAGATAGACGAGCCGGGCCTGCTCTTGCCGTGCGGTGCGCAGCAGGGCGTCGAGGTCCGGGGCGAGGAGGCCCGGTCGTTCCTCATAGGGTACCTCGATCAGGCGGCAGCCCTGGCCACGTGCGAAATAGCCGAAGGTGGGATAGGTGCCGCTGGCGCTGACTACCGTACAGCCCGGCGTGGCAGTGGTGCGCAGGGCGAGTGCGATGAGGCTGTCGGCGCCGGCATCCACCAACGTCGTCTCCAGCGAGAAGCCGTGCAGGGCACTGAGCCGTTGCCGTACCCCCAGTGCCTCCGAATCACCGTAGCAGTAGACATGCTCGACCATGGCATCGCCGAAGCGCTCGCGCAGGGCGCGATGGGGCATGTCCAGGCCTTCGTTGGAGCCCAGCCGGTGAGGGATCTCGCGACCGATGCGTCGCTCCAGCACCTTGATGCCGGGGAAGGGATTGCTGGGGCCGGAGCCGGTCAGGTGGTCGGGGAAGCGGGGCATTCGGGTCTCCCGTTGGAAAGTGAAGTCATCCTGTTGCCGTCTTTCGCTGGGTCATGACGATCGCCACGGCTGACAGGGTCAGGACCAGCGCCACTGCGATCTGCAGGGTGAAGGGCTCGCCCAGCAGCAAGACGGCGCTGCCGACCCCGACCACAGGGATGATCAGGGTGCTGATGGTGGATTGGCCGATGGACAGCCGGTTGACGTTGCGAAACCACAGCATCTGGGCCAGGCAGATCGCAAAGAGCAGATGATACCCCAGCCCCAGCCAGGTGGTGGTCCGCCACTCGCTGGGCGGCGGTGGCGACTCCAGCCCAGCCGCCAGCACCAGCATCGGTACGGCACTGATGGCGAACTGCCAGCCGGTGATGACGACCGGATGGCCTTTCCAGCCGCCGCGGCGCTTGATTAGTACAGTACCCAGGGCCCACGACAGGGCGGCGCCGAGTACGAACAGGGGGCCGACAAGTCCACCGAAGCCGGCCTGCCAGGCGGTCGGTCCCAGCAGTATCAGCAGGCCCGCCTGGCCGAGCCCCAGGCCAAGCCACTGTCGCAGGGTGACCCGCTCGCCGAGCAGGCCGATGGCCATCAGTATCGCCCAGCACGGCATGGTGAAGGCGATGATGGCGGCCTGGGAGGTGGGCATGTGTAGCTGGCCGAAGGCGGTGCCGACGTTGAACCCGAGGATGGTGAACAGGCCGGCAACCACCAGCCACGGCCACTCTGTGGCATCGATGGCCAGCGGCAGCTTTCGTATCCAGGCCCAGCCGAGCAGCATCACTGCACCGACGGTAAAGCCGATGGCCCTGAGGCTGAACGGGGGGATATCCATCAGGCTGAAGCGTACCGCCGGCCAGTTGCCACCCCAGAAGAGGCCGATGGCGACGATGAGTAGTGCCGTGGAGACACCGGAGCGCTGCAGCAGGGCGGGGATGACGCCGGTCGACATGGCGTGCCTAGGCCTCCGGGGCCAGGACCTTGTGGCGATTGAGCAGGTTGCGAGGATCCAGCGCCTGCTTCAGGGTGCGCATCAAGGCGATTTCCTCCGGGGTGCGCGATAGCGCTAGGTAGTCGCGTTTCTCCAGGCCGACGCCATGCTCGGCGGAAATCGAGCCACCGAGTTCGGCCAGCGGGGTATAGACCAGCTGCTCCACGGCTCGACGCGTATCCGGCGCGTCGCTACCCACGCTGATCGATACGTGCAGGTTGCCATCGCCCAGGTGGCCGAAGACCACCATGCGTCCCTGGGACCAGTCCCGTCGCAGGGCGGCTTCAAGCTGGTCCGTATAGGCCTGCATTTCGGGGATGGGCAGGCTGATGTCGAAGGTGAACAGCGGGGCCAGGTTCAGGATCAGCCCTTCGATGTCCTCGCGGATATCCCAGATGCCGCGACGCTGGCTGTCGGACTGGGCCAGCACGGCGTCGACAATCAGACCGGCCTCGAAAGCGGATTCCAGCGCCTGGCCGAAGCGGGTCGCGTTGGCCTCGTCGTCGACGCCGAGGGATTCCACGATCACGTAGAAGGGTGAGTCGGTGGGCAGGGGTGGCGTGTGCCGACCGCTCTCCACGGTAAGCAGGGCATAGTGGTTGCGCCACATGACCTCGAAGGTGCCGAGGCTTCCTCCCAGGCTATGGCCCATATGCTGCAACAGCCCGGTGAGTGCCTCGAACGAGGGACAGGCCACCAGCGCGGTCTGCTCGCTGCTCATCTTCGGCTGAAGCCTGAGTACGGCGCGGGTCACGATACCCAGGGTGCCTTCGCTGCCGATGAACAGCTGCTTGAGGTCATAGCCGGCGTTGTTCTTCAGCATGTGGTTCATGGAGCTGACCACGGTGCCATCGGCCAGTACGGCTTCCAGCCCCAGCACCTGCTGGCGCATCATCCCGTAGCGGATGACTCGCACGCCGCCGGCATTGGTGGCGATGTTGCCGCCGATGGTGCAGGAGCCACGCGCTCCCAGGTCCAGCGGGAACTGGAGGTCGTGATCGTCGGCCAGTTCCTGTACCCGCTGGAGCGGCACGCCGGCCTGTACGGTCATGGTGCCGCTCACTGGATCGACTGCCTCTATGGCGGTCAGCCGTTCCAGCGAGATGGCGAGTTCGTCGGATGAGGTCACGCTGCCGTGCACCAGGCCGGTCAGGCCGCCATGGGTCACCACCGGTTGATCGGCAGCATGGCACAGGCGCATCACGGCGGAGAGCTCGCGGGTATCGGCGGGGCGCACGATGGCGCCCGCCTGGCAGGGCGCGCCGGTCATCCAGTCGACCCGTCGCTGGGTGACGTCGGCTCCGGTCAGCACGTTACCGGGGCCGACCACGGCCAGAATGTCCTTGAGTAACGCTTTCATCCGGTGTCCTTGATCCTTCATGCACTTTCCAGTTCGTGGGCACGGCCGGGGATGGCCTCCAGCAGCTCGCGGGTATAGGCCTCCCTAGGCGAGAGGAATACCGTTTCGGCAGTGCCCTGCTCGACGATGCGACCATGCTGCATGACGATGATGTAGTCGCAAATCTGGGCCGCCACCCGCAGGTCATGGGTGATGAAGAGTAGCGACAATGACAGTTTCTGCTTGAGGTCTTCCAGCAGTTCCAGGATCTGAGCCTGGATCGAGACATCCAGCGCCGATACCGCCTCGTCGGCAACGATCAGCTCAGGGTTCAGGGCCAGCGCCCGGGCGATGCCGATGCGCTGGCGCTGGCCGCCGGAGAATTCATGGGGGAATCGGTCCACGGCGACGGCGCCGAGCCCCACCAGATCCAGTAGTTCTCCCGCCTGTTTCATGGCCTCGTCACGGGACACACCGTTGGCCATGGGGCCCTGGGCGATGGCATAGCCGACGCGGGTGCGCGGGTTCAGGGAGGCGTACGGGTCCTGGAAGATCATCTGCACGCGCCAGCGCTGTCGTCGCAGTTCCTCGCCGGTCAGCGTGGTGAAATCGGTGCCGGAGAGCGAGAGCGTGCCGCTGTCGGGGCGCTCGAGGCGTACCACGCAGCGGCCCAGGGTCGACTTGCCGGAGCCCGACTCGCCGACAATGCCGACGGTTTCGCCGGGAGCGAGAGTAAAGGAGACATCATCCAGGGCGCGGACCTCGCGCGCCGCCTTGAACAGGCCGCCCTTGGAGCGAAATATCTTGTTGAGCCCCTTCACTTCCAGCAAGGGAGCGGGGCGCTCGCCGCCTCGGGCTTCGGGAATGATGTTGCTGGGTATCGCTTCGATGAGGGCCCGGGTGTATTCGTGCTGCGGATTTTCCAGTACTTCCTTGGCCGGGCCGAGCTCGACGATCTGGCCGTAGCGCATGACACAGACCCGACTGGCGACCTCGGCCACCACCCCGAAGTCGTGGGTGATGAACATCACCGACATGCCGCGGCGCTTCTGCAGGTCCCGGATAAGCTCCAGGATCTGAGCCTGGGTGGTCACGTCCAGGGCCGTGGTGGGTTCGTCGGCGATCAACAGCTTCGGTTCCAGGGCCAGGGCCATGGCGATCATCACCCGCTGGCGCTGGCCGCCGGAGAGCTGAAAGGGGTAGGCCCGAATGGCCTTGTCGGGCTGGGGAATGCCCACCTCCTCAAGCAGTGCCAGCGCATGGGCCTGGCGCTCCTTGCCGTTGTACTTGCCGTGGGCCTCGAAGACCTCCGAGATCTGGGCACCGACCCGCATGAGCGGGTTCAAGGCCGTCATGGGCTCCTGGAAGATCATGCCGATGTGCAGGCCGCGCAGCTTGCGGTGCTGTTTCTCGGTCAGCGTCAACAGGTCCTGGCCGTCGAAGATCACTTCGCCGGCGGTGGGGCGCACGCCCTTGGGCAGCAGGCCCATCAGGGCGTTGGCCGCCATGGACTTGCCCGAGCCGGACTCACCCACCACGCACATGATTTCGCCGCGCTCCACGTCGTAGCTGATGTCTTCCACGGCATAGGGGCGATCGGCACCCTTGGGCAGGGCGATGGTCAGGCCGCGAATGCTGAGTACGGGTTCACTCATGGGACTTTCCTTCTTGACGGTCCGGCGATCACGAGCGTTCGCGGGAAAGTTTCGGGTTCAGGGCGTCATCGAGACCCTCGCCCACCAGGTTGAGTGCCAGCACCGTCAGCAGGATGGCGAAGCCGGGGAAGAAGCTCAGCCACCAGGCCTGGCGGATCACGGTCCGCGCGGCGCCGATCATGTAGCCCCAGGACATCACGTTGGGGTCGCCGAGACCCAGGAAGGAGAGCGCCGACTCGAGCAGGATGGCGGTGGCCACCATCAGGGAGGCGAGCACGATGATCGGCGACAGGGTATTGGGCAGGATCTGGCGCAGGATGATGGTGCGGTTGGTCTGACCGACGAGACGGGCGGCTTCCACGTACTCGCGGTGACGTAGCGACATGAACTCGGCTCGCACCAGGCGGGCCACCGGTGGCCAGCTGACGATGGCAATGGCCAGCACGATGGAGGTTACGCTGGGCTGCATGATTGCCACCAGCACAATGGCCAGGGCGAAGTTGGGAATGGTCTGGAAGAACTCCGTGAAGCGCATCAGGCCATCGTCGATCAAGCCGCCGTAGTAGCCGGCAATGGCACCCAACGGCACACCGATCGCCAGGGCTACGGTGGTCGAGACAAGGCCGATCAACAGCGACACCCAGGCACCATGCATGATGCCGGCGGCGACGTCACGGCCCATGGTATCGGTGCCCAGCAGGAACCCATCCACCTCCATGGGCGACAGGAAGGGACGCTGGACCATGCGCCAGGGAGAGTCTGGATAGAGGAAAGGGGCAAGAATGGCCATCAGGATGATCGTCATCAGGATGATCAGGCCGATCAGGGCACCCCGGTTCTGGGCGAAACGGGCGAAGAAGCTCATGAGCCCTCCTTGATACGCGGATCCGCCAGGCGATAGACCAGGTCGGTGATGATGTTGAAGACGATGACCAGTGCGGCCGAGAAGAAGAAGATGCCCAGCAGCAGGTTGTAGTCGCGCTGCATCAGTGCCTCGTACATCAGGCGGCCGATACCGGGCCAGGCAAACACGGTCTCGGTGAGGATGGCGCCACCCACCATCTGGCCCGCCTGCAGGCCGGCCAGGGTGATGATCGGCAGCAGGGCGTTGCGCAGGATATGGCGTCGCTGGATGACCCTGGGGCTGAGGCCCTTGGCACGAGCGGTCTTGACGTAGTCCTGCTGGCTCGCCTCGAGCATAGACGCCCGGGTCATGCGGGTATAGATGGCCATGAAGAAGAGCGCCAGGGTGGTGGCGGGCAGCACCAGGTGCTTGGCCACGTCGAGTATCAGGGCGAAACCATCGAGTCCGGCGCCCACGGTGTACATGCCGTAGGCGGGCAGCCAGTCGAGATAGACCGAGAACAGCACCACCGCCATCAGAGCAACCCAGAACAGGGGGGTGGCATAGAAGATCAGTGCCAGCGCCATGATCAGTGAACCGGAGGGCTTCTTGACCCGCGCGGCGGCCATGGAGCCGGCGACGATGCCGAGTGCCAGCGACAGCACGAAGGCCGTGCCGGTGAGTAGCAGGGTGGCGGGCAGGCGGGCCAGGATCAGGTCGAGGACCGGCATCTGCTGGCGATAGGAGTAGCCGAAGTCGAGCATGGCGATGCCGGAGACATAGCGCCATAGCTGTACATAGAGGGGTTGGTCGAGGCCGAAGCGCTCGCGCAGTTGGCGCAGGAACTCCTGATCGGTGGCGCCTGCCTCGCCGGCCAGAATCGCAGCGGGATCGCCGGGCGCCATCTGGATCAGGAAGAAATTGAAGATGACGATCATGAACAGGACGACGACGGCCTTGAGCAGCCGCATCAGGATCAAGCGTGCATAGAGCATGCGGGAGCCTCAACAATCGGATGAAAGTCCTGATCCATGTCGCGCTCGGACACCGCCCATCGATCAGTGCTTTCAATCAGTGCTTACCGGGAACAGCGGGGGCGGCCTGGCCGCCCCCGTCATGCTGCGCTCTAACGGACTCTGAGCTCTAACGGACTAGCGGTCGAGCCAGGCGTCCTTGAAGCCGTCGTTGACCCCTACGCCGGAAGTGACCAGGTCCTTCACGTCACAGCGATAGATGGTCGGGAAGCCGAGCTCCAGCAGCCAGCCTACCGGCACGTCCTCATGGATGATTTCCTGGGCTTCATGGTAAAGCGCTTCACGCTCTTCATCGGGGAAGGCGGTGGCGGCCTCGTTGAACAGCTCGTCGACCCGCTCGTTCTCGTAGCCCTCGACGTTGTTCCAGGGCGAGCCCTTCTCGATGTTGTCCGAAAGGTACGAGCGCGTGATGCCCAGCGCCGGATCCCCGTACTGATAGAGGAAGGTGAAGGCCATGTCGTAGTCCCACTCCGAGAGGCGCTGGTTCCAGCCGCCCACGTCGGTGGACTGGGTGCGCACGTTGACACCGACTTCGCGCAGGTTCTGCTGTACGGCCTCGGCCCAGCGGGTCCAGGTTTCGCCGTAGGGCAGCGGTAGCAGGCGTACCTCCTCGCCGTCATAGCCCATCTCGTCGAGCAGTTCACGTGCCCGGTCCGGGTTGTGATCGTAGGGCTCGAGCTCGTCATTCTGGAACCGCGCATTGGAACCGAACGCGGACAGCGGCACGTTACCGAGCCCATTCCACAGCACGTCACGGGCGAATTCACGATCCATGGCGTACATTACTGCCTGGCGGAAGCGCTTGTCGGCAGTGGGTCCCTCGCGGTTGTTCATCCACAGCATGGCGAAGGGGCTGAAGTACTCGTGGCCCTCATCGGTGATGCAGGTGTTGTCCATCTCGGCCAGGCGCGGGATGTCGAAGTTCTCCACCGTGCCGTTGGGCAGCACGTCGACGGTGCCGTTCTCGTAGGCCACGGCCCGGGAGGCGCCATCAGGAATGATGTGCCAGTTGATGCCGTCCAGGTAGGGCAGGTCGTCCTCGTAGTAGTCGTCGTTGCGGACCAGCTGGATGACGGTGCCGCGGTCCCAGTTCTCGAACTTGAAGGCACCGGTGCCGATGGGGTGGTTGTTGTGCTCGTTGTCGCGGAAGTCGGTGCCTTCGTAGAGATGCTTGGGCACCATGGTGAAGGTGCCGGCCTCGAAGGAGAGCAGGAAGGGGCCGAAGGGGGCGGAGAGGGTGAAGACCACCGTATGGTCATCGGTCGCCTCGATGCTCTCGACGTGTTGAAGGACGGCACGGGCGCTGGGGTTCAATTCCCGGTGGAAGACATCGGCCGAGAAGACCACGTCGGCAGAGGTGAACGGCTCGCCGTCGTGCCACAGCACGCCTTCGCGCAGATGAAACGTCCAGGTCAGACCGTCATCGCTGACATCCCAGGATTCGGCCAGCTGCGGCATCGGCTCGAGATCGGTGCTGTAGCGCAGCAGGCCCTCGTAGATATTGCCGGCCACCACACGGGTCGGTGCGTTCTGCACCATGCCGAGCACCAGACCCGGCGGCTCGGGTTGAATGATTGTATTGATGGTGCCGCCGGACTTGGGCTCCTCGGCGATGGCGAACGTGGACGTCAAGGCCAAGGCGGCGATGGCGGTGGCCAACGGTGTCTTCATCATCATTATCGCTTTCCTTCTTGTTTTGTCGTTGCTGTCTTGTTGTATCGATGCTGAGTGATTGATGACGTTCCTGAGCAATCCTTTTGACCATAGCAGCGGTTCGACAAACTGTCGACAGTCGACAGGTGGCGAGGTTGCGTCATACTCTAGGTTCAACCCTCCTTCAAGAGCCCGGTCAGCATGTCGTCATCCAACGCTATTGGTGATTCCTCGGTCATTCAGCAGCGCAACCTGGTGGAGCAGGTGGCGGACTACCTGACCCAGTCGATCATCAGCCAGAAATTTGCGCCCGGTGAACGCCTGTCGGAGGTGCAGCTGGCCCGTGGTCTGGGCGTCAGTCGCGCCCCCGTACGCGAGGCGGCGCGATTGTTGGAAAGCCGTGGCCTACTGGTGTCACAACCCCGTCGCGGTTTCTTCGTTCGCGCCCTGGACGCCGCCGAGCTCAACGACATCTTCGACCTGCGGCTATGCCTGGAGCGACACGCCATGGCGCGTCTGGTGGGAGATTTCGATGCGGACAAGGAGCGCTCGCTGCGGCGACAGGTTGAGGTGATGTGCGAGGTGGCCGCCGGCGACAGCGAGAGCCGCAAGATCGAGGAAGATCTGGTGTTCCACCGCATGGTGATCGCCTTTGCGGGTAATCGACGCCTGCTCAAGGCCTTCGACGACATTACCCACGAACTGCGACTCTGTATTGCGCTGATCGGCAAGACCCATGCCGATCCCGACAGCATATCGACCTCCCACTGGCTGCTGCTCGAGGCCCTGGCCAGCGGGGATCCCGACCGTTGTCGCGAGGCCATCGACTACCACATCGGCGTGGCTCGCGACTATGTCGTCCAGGGGATCGGTGAGTGCGCTACCTAGATACCATCTCTCCTAACCGGCCACAAACATCCCATCAGGCGGTTTGTGGCCGGTATTCGGTTTGCGTCTTGAGGACCCCGTAAGCTATGTGGACCAGCTTACGCATCGCCGCCCCC
>NZ_QPII01000027.1 GCF_003336675.1 Billgrantia montanilacus
ATGTCCATGACCACGGCAGCCTTGCGCTTCGCGGTCCATCGCTTGATGGGGTTGTCGTCGTTCATCCTGTCCTCCTGATCGCTGCACTATAGCCTGTGCAGCTCTGGAGGGGGTCACTTCACGGCGTTAGCCGCTGCAAGGAACTCGTCGACAAGCGACAATTTAGCGGGACACCAAACTCGGAGTAAATGGCATGGGACTTCTAACCTTCAGTCTCAACGTCACCCTGGACGGCTGCGTCGATCACGAGGAAGGCATCGCCGACGACGAGACACACGCCTTCTTCACCCGCCTCATGGACGAGAGCGGGGCGATGCTGTGGGGCCGCGTCACCTACGAGATGATGGAGGGCTACTGGCCGGCGGTCGCTCGCGGCGATGAGGAGGCGCCGCCAGCGATGCGCGAGTGGGCGGTCAAGCTGGAGGCCAAGCCGAAGTACGTGGTGTCGTCGACGCGAACGGACTTTCCGTGGACCAACAGCCACCACATCGCCGGCGACCTGTGCACGAACGTGCAGAAGCTCAAGGATGCGACCCCTGCCGGCCTGCTCCTCGGTAGCGGCAAGCTCGCGACCGAGCTGGACCGACTGGATCTGATCGACGAGTACAAGCTCCTCGTCCACCCCAGGATCGCCGGCCACGGCCCGACCCTGTACGAGAGCGGGCTGCCCAGCACGCGACGGCTCGAGTTGATCTCGGTGAAGCCGCTCCGCAGCGGCGCGGTCGCCATGCACTACCGGCGCGCGCGCTGATTCGTACCGCCTTGAGCTCGCCGACGCTGGCAACACCGCCGGGAGGCCTTCGGCCTCCAGTCGCGAGCTAAAGCTGCTCCTACAGCGTCTTTTTCTTATGTACCCTCCAGTCGCGAGCTGAAGCTGCCCCTACAGCGTTTTTTTCTTATGCATCCTCAAGCCGCCGTGCCATAAGCCCGGCGGCTTTTTCTTTTCCGATGGCTGAAACCTCACGCCTCGATCCACACCTCATCGCCCTTGAAGCTCACCTTCCAGGTGCGCAGGGTTATGCTGTCGTCTTCCAGGCACTGGCCGTCTTCCAGGCGGAAGTGCTGCTTGTAGATCGGCGAGGCGACGACGAGCTGGCCTTTGATATCACCGACGATGCCGCGGGCGATGACGTTGGCGTGGGAGAAGGGGTCGTGGTGGTCGATGGCGTAGAGTTCCTGCTCGTACCCCGGCAAATAGAATATGGCGACTTGTGCCGGGCCTTCCGGGGTTTCCACCCAGGCGGCAATGCCGGAGTAGGGCACCAGGTCGGTGCGGGTGCAGAGGGTTTGCCAGGTTTGGGTCATGGTCTTGGCCGCAATTGCTGAACTCATTTTTTTAATCTCCAATTCGTTTCGGGAAATCGGCGAGCGGGATGAAGCGCTAGGCGCGCGGCGGACCGAAGGCGAGACATAACGTGGGGTTAGGCGAGCCTTCGGGGTGCCGCGCAACAACGCGATTCGTTGGGGACGCCGAGTCCGCGCAGCGATTTCCATCACGCTGGGCGGAGCTGGCCGCGCTCGGTTGTATAGATAATGTCCGGGTCCGGGCGCGCGTCGTTGACGAAGCTGCGGAAGCGCTTGAGCTTCTCCGGGTCGCTGATGGCGTTGGCCCATTCGCATTCGTAGGCGTCGATGACGGTCTGCATCTGCCGGTCGAGTTCCTCGCCGATGCCGAGGCTGTCCTCGAGGATCACTTCCTTGAGGTAGTCCAGCCCGCCGTCCAGGTTCTCGCGCCATACCGAGGTGCGCTGCAGGCGGTCGGCGGTGCGGATGTAGAACATCAGGAAGCGGTCGATGATGCGGTAGAGCTGTTCGTCGTCGAGGTCGGTGGCGAACAGTTCGGCGTGGCGCGGGCGCATGCCGCCGTTGCCGCACACGTACAGGTTCCAGCCGTTCTCGGTGGCGATCACGCCGATGTCCTTGCTCTGGGCTTCGGCGCACTCGCGGGTGCAGCCGGAAACGCCGAACTTGATCTTGTGCGGCGCGCGCAGGCCCTTGTAGCGGTGCTCCAGTTGGATCGCCATGCCCACGCTGTCCTGTACACCATAGCGGCACCAGGTGCTGCCCACGCAGGACTTCACCGTCCGCAGCGACTTGCCGTAGGCGTGGCCGGTCTCGAAGCCGGCTTCGATCAGCTCGCCCCAGATCGCCGGCAGGTCTTCCAGGCGGGCGCCGAACAGGTCGATGCGCTGGCCGCCGGTCACCTTGGTATAGAGCGCGTACTTCTGCGCCACCTGGCCCAGCACCACCAGCTTGTCGGGGGTGATCTCGCCGCCCGGCACGCGGGGAACGACGGAGTAGGTGCCGTTCTTCTGCATGTTGGCCATGAAGGTGTCGTTGGTGTCCTGCAGCGGGATGTGGGCCGCGTCGGTGATCGGCTCGTTGAAGCAGGAGGCCAGGATCGAGGCCACCGCCGGCTTGCAGATGTCGCAGCCGAGCCTATGAGACTCCGCAGAGCCATGCTTCTCCATCAGCTCGCTGAAGGTCTTGATGCCCTCGACGCGGACGATGTCGTAGAGCTCCTGGCGGGTGTGGGCGAAGTGTTCGCAGATCGACTTGTCGACCTCCACGCCGCGGGCTTCCAGCTCGTGGTCGACCACGCTCTTGAGCAGTGCGGCGCAGCCGCCGCAGCCGGTGCTGGCCTTGGTTTCACCCTTCACCGCGCCGAGGTCGACGGCGCCGGCATCCAGCGTCGCGCAGATGTCGCCCTTGGTCACGTTGTGGCACGAGCAGATCATGGCCGTTTCCGGCAGGGCGTCGGGGCCCAGGGTGGGCGCGCCTTCGCTCGAGGGCAGGATCAGCGCGGCGGGGTCCTCGGGCAGGTCCATGCGGTTGGCGTAGTACTGCAGCAGGGTGTCGTAGTAGCTGTTGTCGCCCACCAGCATGGCGCCGACCAGGCGCTTGCCGTCGCTGGAGACCACCAGCTTGCGATACTGCTGCTTGATCGGATCCAGGAAGCGGAACATGCGCGCGCCGGGAGTGCGGTCGCCGTGGGCGTCGCCGATGGAGCCCACGTCCACGCCCATCAGCTTGAGCTTGGTGCTCATGTCGGCGCCCTTGAAGCTGCCGTCCTGGGTGCCGCTGGCCGTGGCGAGCAGGGTGGCGGCGGCGGCCTTGGCCATCTGGTAGCCGGGGGCCACCAGGCCGAAAATGCTGTTGTTCCACAGCGCGACTTCACCCACGGCGAGAATGGCCGGGTCGTTGGTCAGGCAACGGTCGTCGATCACCACGCCGCCGCGCTCGCCGATCTCCAGGCCGCAGTCCCGGGCCAGGTCGTCGCGGGGGCGAATGCCGGCGGAGAACACGATCAGGTCGGTCTCCAGCACCTTGTCGTCCTGGAACACCATGCGGTGGCGGCTGGCCTCGCCGTCGACGATCTCCTGGGTGGCGCGGCCGGTCAGCACCTGCACGCCCAGCGACTCGATCTTCTCGCGCAGCAGCTCGCCGCCTTCGCTGTCGACCTGCATCGGCATCAGCCGGGGGGCGAACTCGACCACAGCGGTGTCCAGGTTGAGGCCGCGCAGGGCGTTGGCGGCTTCCAGGCCGAGCAGGCCGCCGCCCACCACCACGCCGGTATTGGCGGTTTCGGCCATGGCGCGAATGGCGTCGAGATCCTCCAGGGTACGGTAGACCAGGCAGCCTTCCCGGTCGTTGCCGGGGATCGGCGGCACGAAGGGATAGGAGCCGGTGGCCAGCACCAGGCGGTCGTAGGCGTAGCAGCCCTGGGGTGTCGTCACCTCGCCGCGGTCGCGGTCGATGGCGGTGACTGCCTCGGAAAGGCGCAGGGCAATGCCGTGCTCGGCGTAGTACTCGGCGGTGGAGAGGGCCAGCGAGTCGGCATCGCGGCCGCTGAAATACTCGGAGAGGTGAACCCGGTCGTAGGCCAGGTGGCGCTCCTCGCCGAACACGGTGATCTCGTAGTGCTCGGTGGCGCCCTGTTCGACCAGTTGCTCGACCAGGTGGTGGCCGACCATGCCGTTACCGATGACGATCAACTGGGATTTGGTGGCGTTAGGCGTGTTCATGCGGCCTCCTTGACGGGGCGTTCCGGAGAGTCTGGATTGGCGTGTTCGTGAAGCAGGGCATCGGCATCGGCGGCGCCCAGCAGCAGGGCCTGGCGGCAGGGGCCGAGGTCGGTGCCGGCCAGCGAGTGTTCGAAGTACCAGGGGCCCATGGCGGTATCACCGTAGAGAACGGCACCGACGATGCGCCCGTCGCACAGCAGCAGGCGGCGATAGTCGCCCTGCAGCGGGTCGCGGTAGGTGAGCACGTCGTGGTCGGGTTCCGCCTCGGTGGGGCCGAAGGCGTAGAGCGATACGCCGCTGACCTTGAGCTTGGTGGCACAGGGCGTCTCCACATAGCCTGCCGTCGGCTCGCCGGCCAGATGCGCGGCCAGGACCTCGACCTGCTGCCAGATGGGTTCCACCAGGCCGAACGTATTGCCCTGGCATTCGCAGCATTCGCCCAGGGCGTGGATGGCCGGGTCGGAGGTGGTGAGGGTCTCGTCGACGACGATGGCGCGGTTGACCTCGAGCCCGGCCGCCTGGCCCAGTTCCTTGTTGGGCGTGATGCCAATGGCCACCACCACGCATTGGGCCGGGAGCCACTGTCCGTCGCTCAGCATGGCGCCGGTGACATGGCCCTGGTCGTCTCCGGTCAGGTGGTCCAGGCCGGCATCGGTATGGATGTCGAGGCCGCGGCTACAGAGCTCGGCTTCGAGCAACCGGGCGGCGGTGATGTCCAGCTGACGGTTCATCAGCCGGTCGTCACGCTGGATCAGGCTCACGTTCATGCCGCGCTTGGCTTGGCCCTGTTTCCGCAAGCCTTCGGCGGCTTCCAGGCCCAGCAGGCCGCCGCCGATCACCACGGCACTGCCGCCGGCTTCAGCGGCACGTGTCAGGGCATCGGCATCGTTCAGGTCGCGAAAGACGTGGACGCCGGCAAGCGTGAGGCCGGGAATGGGCGGCATCGCCGGGCGTGAGCCGGTGGCCAGCACCAGGCGGTCATAGTCGAGGATGCGGCCGGCGTCAGTGGTCAGGCGGCGTGATTGGCGGTCGATGTCGGTGACCCGCTCACCGAGAATCAGGTCGATCTGCTGTTCGGCATACCAGTCGGCATCGCGCAGGGTCAGCGCGTCGCGTTCCATCTCGCCAGCCAGTAGCGGCGAGAGCAGGATACGGTTGTAGGCTGGCTGCGGCTCCTCGCCGATCACGGTGATGCGCAGCGACAGGGCCGGCCGCTTGGCCAGGGCTTCAACCAGCCGGTGGCCAGCCATCCCGTTGCCGATGATCACGAGATGCTCGAGCGTGGCAGGCTGGGTTGCGGACTGTGGGTGCATGTAGTGACACCTCCGAAGCGGGTAAGAAAGCAGCGGCAAAAAAGAAGACGCTCCGGCACGACCCCGCCTGGGGTGTGCTGGAGCGTCTTCGCCCGTTGCTACTGTTCGAGAGCGACCGCCATTGATCGCGTGATTGACTAGTAGCAATCAAGAAGCTGGCCAGAATCCTCTTTCTGTTGGTTTTGTCGTTTTATTTCAGTTTCTTGGAAGTCCCTTCCCAGAAGGATCTTTCTGCGCTCAGCCGTTTCCGATCGGCCGCCTGCACGTCACTGGTGCATGGCAGCATCGAAATGCACAGGGGCGTAGCATTCATGGAGCGTCGGGATGTCCAGGGCACGATCCAGGTGACGCAGGGAGCGGTCCAGCTGTTCGGCAATGCGGCCCATGGCTTCCACGTCGGGGCGCAGGACCCCGGGACCGAACAGGCGCTGGTGAATCGGGGCGACGCCCAGGGGCAGGGTGTCGAGATGGCTCACCGAGCGGTCCAGGTAGGGCGGCAGGGCGAGCCACTCCAGGGCCTGCCGGCGGTTGTCGGGAGAGTCGGCAAGCCAATCGCTGGCCGCCACCAGTGCGCGGATCAGGGCGGCAAGGGTGGCGGGGTAGTGGTGGGCCCAGGAGCGGGTCACGCCCAATACCTTCTCGGGGTGGTCGGGCCACAGCTGGGCACCGCTGGCCACGAGCTGGCCGACACCCTGGTGCGCGGCCAGGCTGCCCCAGGGTTCACCGGCGCAGAAGCCGTCGATCTGGCCTTCGCTGAGTGCCGCCACCATGCGTGGGGGCGGCAGGACAACCAGCTCCACGTCGCGGTCGGGATCGATGCCGCCCAGACTCAGCCACTCGCGCAGCAGGTAGTGCTGGCACGAGAAGGGGTAGACCATGGCCAGCCGCGGGCGATGAGGGCCGCTGTGCTGACCGAGCCAGGCACCGACGGCGCGTGCGCTGTCGGCCGGGTCGCTGCCCATGGCGGCGCCGCTCTGCTGGCAGAGGGACTCCGACAGCACGATGGCATTGCCGTTGCGGCTCAGGGTGATCGGCGCCAGGGTGTCGCAGGGCGCACGCTCCAGCCCCAGGCTCATGGCCAGCGGCATGGGCGAGAGCATCTGGGCGCCATCGAGCAGCCCGGCGGCCACCTTGTCGCGCAGGGTCGACCAGGCGTTCTCCCGCGACAGCGATACCTCGACCCCCTGTTCGGAAAAGAAGCCCCGTTCACGGGCGATGACCAACAGGGTGGCATCCAGCAGTGGTACGAAGCCCAGGGTCAGGTGGTTCAGCTCGGGTGTGGTGTGCATGTCCTGCGGATTCATGAATAGGACCTCGGTTCAGTCAGGCGAGCGCGTGTTCAGGCGTTCCAGGATATCGATGACGCTGTCGGCCACCTCGGCGATACGCTGGCTGCGGTCCATGGCGAGCTTGCGCAGCATGCGGTAGGCCTGCTCCTCGTCGCAGTCCTGATGCTTCATCAGCAGCCCCTTGGCGCGTTCGATGCGCTTGCGCTCGGTGAGCTGATTGCGGGTCTTCTCCAGTTCGCGACGCATGGACTGGAAGGCGTCGAAGCGGGCGATCGCCACCTCGATGATCGCCTTGACCCGGCCGGGAATCAGGCCGTCGACCACGTAGGCGCTGACGCCGACCTTGAGGGCGGCCTGGAGGATGTCCGGGTCGTGCTGGTCGGCGAAGAACACCACCGGGCGCGGGTTCTCGCGGTTGAGCAGCGCCATGCTGTCCAGGGTGTCGCGGTCGGGGGACTCCATATCGATGATCACGACATCTGGCTGATGCCGGGCGACCATCTCGTTGAGGCTCGCCGGGCTCGTCAGGCGACAGACCACACGGTGCCCATCGGCGACCAGGGCCTCTTCGACCATGGCGGCACGCACGACTTCATCATCAACCAGCAGAACATTCAGCGGTGGGGGCATGGCAGTCTCGCTAGTCACGTTGCATCTCTACGCTGCGATGCAAAATGCATTCCACATGTCGCTACACCTTGTGACGGCAGGCCCCGCCGCCGGGGGGCGTTGGCCTGGTACATCGCCTTGGCCGTTGTCTTGGGCCAGTGCGCGAGATTTCGGCACTACCGTGGTGCAGCATGGCAGTTGGAGTGAGATTTCCTGGGGCAGTGGCTTGGTGGCAGGGCCGGCACGGCGAGAGTCAGAGGGCCGGAATAGGGGCAGAAGCTGGCGCATGGCACGAAGATTGCTTTTCCCTGTATAGAAAATGCTCAACGCTGGGCAAAGCAGCAAGAGGCGCACACCGCGCTTCATCGGCAACGACGCCCACCCGCCGTCTCTTTTATAGAGCTGGCGGGTGGGCGTTTGCATTTTGCGAATACGCGTCACAGGAGAACGTCATGCACCAGGCTCTAACCACTTGCCCCTACTGCGGTGTTGGCTGCGGCGTGCAGGCGGAAGTCGACGGCGAGCGCATCATTGGCGTCAGCGGCGATAGCACGCATCCGGCGAATTTCGGGCGGCTCTGCGTCAAGGGTTCGGCGCTGCACGAGACCCTGGGTGAGCATGGCCGACTGACGCGTCCCCGGGTCGACGGCGTGGAGGTGGACTGGGACACGGCACTGGATGCCGTGGCCGACGGGCTTCAGGCCACACGCCGCGACCACGGCAACCATGCCGTGGCGGCCTACCTCTCGGGTCAGCTGCTCACCGAGGACTATTACGTCGCCAACAAGCTGTTCAAGGGCTTCCTGGGGACGCCGCACCTGGACACCAACTCGCGGCTCTGCATGGCCTCGGCGGTGGCGGCCTACAAGCGCGCCTTCGGCGCCGACGCCGTGCCGTGCAACTACGAGGATCTGGAGGAGGCGGAGCTGGTGGTACTGGTCGGGTCGAACCTGGCCTGGAACCATCCGGTGCTCTATCAGCGCATCAAGGCGGCCAAGCAGATCAATCCGCTGATGCGGGTGGTGGTGATCGACCCCAGGGTCACCGATAGCTGCGAGATCGCCGACCTCTATCTCGGCCTCGCTCCCGGCAGCGATGCGCGGCTGTTCAATGGCCTGCTGGCCTGGATGGACGACCGTTCCAAGCTGGATCGGGTCTACCTGGACAACCATACCCAGGGCATGGAAGAGGCCCTGGCGGCGGCCCGAGAGGACGACACCTCGCTGGAGGCCATTGCCGCCGACTGCGACCTGGACCCGGAGCGGCTGGAAACCTTCTTCTACTGGTTCGCCAGCCACCTCCACGTGGTGACGCTCTATTCCCAGGGCGTCAACCAGTCCTCCAGCGGCACCGACAAGTGCAATGCCATCATCAACTGCCATCTGGCCGGCGGCAAGATCGGACTGCCGGGGGCGGGCCCCTTCTCGATCACCGGCCAGCCCAACGCCATGGGCGGCCGCGAGGTGGGCGGGTTGGCCAACCAGCTGGCCGCGCACATGGATTACCACACGCCGGGCGCCCTCGAACGGGTCACGCGCTTCTGGACGACAGAGTCGCTCGAGCCCACCCTGCCCGACGCGCCAGGCCACAAAGCGGTGGAGCTGTTCGAGGCCATCGAGCGGGGCGAGGTGCAGGCGGTGTGGATCATGGCCACCAACCCCGTGGTGAGCCTGCCGGATGCCAACCGCGTGCGGGCGGCCCTGGCCAAGTGCCCGCTGGTGATCGTCTCCGAATGCATGGCCGACACCGATTTGCTCCCCTATGCCGACATCGTGCTGCCGGCCTCGAGCTGGTCCGAGAAGGATGGCACCGTGACCAACTCCGAGCGTCGCATCTCGCGCCAGCGCGGTCTGCTGCCGCCGCCGGGCGAGGCCCGTCACGACTGGTGGATCATTGGCGAGGTCGCCAGGCGGCTCGGCTTCGGCGAGGCCTTTGCCTATGGGCATCCCAGCGAGATCTTCGACGAGCATGCCCGGCTGTCGGGATTCGAGAACGCTCTCGACACCCGGCTCGACACCCGGCTCGACACCCGGGGCGAAGGCAAGCGGCTGTTCGACATCTCCGGCCTGGCCGGGCTCGACCGCGACGCCTATGATGCCCTGGCACCGATCCAGTGGCCGGTAACGCGGGAGGCGCCGAGCGGCACGGCGAGGCTGTTCGAAGAGGGGCGTTTCGCCACCCCGGACGGAAAGGCGCGACTGATTGCCGTACGCCCACGGGGACCAGAGCAGGTCCTGAGCGAGGCCCGGCCGCTGCGGCTGAATACCGGGCGGGTGCGCGATCAGTGGCACACCATGACCCGCACCGGTCGTGCGCCACGGCTGATGAACCACCGCAGCGAACCGTTCATCGAGCTGCATCCCGACGATGGGCTCCACTACGGTATCGGTGACAAGGCGCTGGCGCGGCTCGAGGGGGCAGGCGGCGAGTACGTGGGGCGTGTGCGGATATCGAAGGCGCAGCGGCGGGGCGAGGTGTTCGTGCCCATGCACTGGACCGGCCGGTTCAGCGGTGCCGCCCGCATGGGCAGTCTGCTGGCACCCTATTGCGATCCTGTCTCCGGCCAGCCGGAATCCAAGCACGGGGCCGTATCGATAGCGCCGCTGGCCCCTGGCTGGCAGGCTACGCTGATAATAGCCGATGACCTGACGCTGGATGCGGCATGGTGCGAGAGTTCGCTTTACTGGTCGCGCATTCCGCTACCCGACTGTCAGCGATGGCAGTTGGCCGGCGGCATGGACGGCGACAGCATGCGTGACTGGCAGGGCTGGCTGGCCGAACACCTGCCGGTGGCACCGACGCTTTGGTGCGAGGACGCCGTTGGCGGTCGCCTGCGTGCGGCGGGCATCGAGGACGGCCGGCTGCGCTGGTGGCTGATGGTGGGCCCGCCCGGCGAACTGCCCGGCCTGGCCTGGCTCGTCGAGCGCTTCCAGGAGGCCGCCCGGGGCGAGCGCCTGGATGCGGCACGACAGCGCCGCCTGCTGGCCGGCTGTGACGATGGCGCCGCCGACAGCGGGCCTGTGGTGTGCAGCTGCCATCAGGTGGGTCAACGTGCCATCCGCGACGCCATTCGTGGTGGCGACGTCAGCGTCGAGGCGCTGGGCGCCCGACTGGCCTGCGGCACCCAGTGCGGCAGCTGTATTCCTGAATTGAAGTCCTTGCTGGAAGAAGAAATAGCCGGAGAATGCGCCGAAGCCAGTGCCAAAGGGTGTGCCAAAGAACGTGTTGAAGAAGGCGCCGACGGACGTGTCAGAGAAAATGCACAAGAATGTGCCGAAGAGGAGAGGGCCCATGCGAGCGCTGAGCCGAAGTCTGAAAACGTTACTATCGCGTGATGCCTTGCAAGCGGGCCTGGCCCGACTCGGCCTCGGCCTCGGCCGCTCCTTCCGCTGCCTGGGCGACGCCAGGGAGTGCGGCAGCATGCCCTCGTTGGGGCTGCGCGGCGACTGCCGGCCCGGCCGTGTCTACCTGGTGGGGGCCGGCAGCGGCGATGTGGAACTGCTGACCCTCAAGGCCGCCCGCCTGCTGCAGCAGGCCGACGCCATCGTCTACGACCGCCTGATCGGCGACGAGGTGCTGTCGCTGATTCCCCCTGGCCGCGAGCGCTACTATGTGGGCAAGGCGCGGGGTCACCACAGCGTGCCCCAGGCCGAGATCGGCGAGCTGATGGTCAGGCTGGCTGGGCAGGGAAAGTCGGTGGTGCGCCTGAAAGGCGGCGACCCCGGCATCTTCGGCCGCATGGGCGAGGAGCTTGCCGCCCTGGCCGAGGCCGGGGTACCTGCCGAGATCGTACCTGGCATCACTGCCGCCTCGGCCGCCGCCGCCGGTATGGGCATACCGCTGACGGATCGCGGCCACGCCCAGCAGGTACGTTTCATCACTGCCCAGCTATGCCGCGAGGGCGGCGAGCCCGACTGGTTCGACCTGGCTCGGCGGGACGAGACTCTGGTTCTCTACATGGGGCTCTCCAAGGTCGAAGCCATTTGCAGCGGACTGCGTCACGGGGGGTTGCCGGATGACTGGCCAATCATGCTGGTGGCCAACGCCAGCCATGACGATCAGCAGTCGCTCACCGGCACCCTGGCTGACATGCCTGCCAGACTTGCGGCCCAGCCGCTGCCTTCCCCCTGCCTGATCGTGGTGGGCAGCGTGGTGAGCATGGTCGTGGCCAGCCCGGCCCGCCCGGTTAGCATGGAGGAGCGCACCTGACGCCATTCGGCTGCCAGGGGCGCCCTGCACCACAGCTGCGCTGCCAAGGTTTTCTTGCACCATGTTCGTTCGGAGCGCGGCATTGGCAATGGCTGCATGGGTAGCGTCAGAAAGCACGGCAAGCACTCATTTCATGCTAATGCATGGTTTTCTGTGACCATTTTCCTGTTTTTCAAGCCGTGCCGGTGAAATTGGCATATAAAATGCCTCTATAAATACGAGCCTGCCGCAACAGCCTGCAGGTTCTCTCGTTCGGTCAACGGCGACCGCAAGCCTTCAAGGCACGAGATGGGTGGCCTGGGCAGCGTTGCCCGCAAAGTCACCACCCCATGATCCATGAATACCAGGCAAAGTCGCCTGGATCCGCTCGCCGGCTCCAGGTGTTCTTGCGTTCTTCGGCATTCCGCTCACGAAGACACGCGTTGTCTCTTGCCCCAGCGAAAGGTATCGAGAACTCTATGTCGTATCTGCTTCCTTCTGAATTTGCCACCAAGATGGTGGATGCCGGTGAGGCCAAGCTCTTCATGGCAACCCGGGATGCTTTCATACGGGCTTTCATGGCCGGCGCCATCCTGGCACTGGCGGCGGTGTTCGCCGTTACCGTAACCGTACAGACTGGCTCACCCATCATTGGCGCCATCCTGTTCCCCGTCGGATTCTGTATGCTCTATCTGATGGGCTTCGACCTGCTGACAGGCGTTTTCGTCCTGACGCCACTCGCCTGGCTCGACAAGCGACCCGGGGTCACGATCAATGGCATCCTGCGCCATTGGGGCGTCATCTTCTGCGGTAATCTGGCCGGCGCATTGACGGTGGCGGTACTCATGGCGGTCGTCTTTACCTATGGCTTCTCGACGCCACCCGATGAGGTGGGGCAGGCCATCGCATCGATCGGCCATGACCGCACCGTGGGCTACAAGGCGCATGGGGCCGCCGGCATGTTGACGATATTGGTGCGTGGCATTCTCTGTAACTGGATGGTTTCTCTTGGTGTTGTCGGTGCGATGATTTCCACCACGGTCAGTGGCAAGGTGATCGCCATGTGGATGCCCATCATGGTGTTCTTTGGCATGGGCTTCGAGCACTCCATCGTCAACATGTTCCTCTTTCCCTCTGCCATGATGATGGGAGGCGATTTCTCGATAATGGACTACATGATCTGGAATGAGATTCCGGTTGTTATAGGCAACCTGATTGGTGGGCTCTCCCTGACCGGCCTGACTCTCTATGCAACGCATGTCAAAACAGCGCCGGCCCGTCAGCTCTAGGATTATCAACCTTCAGAAAGCGCTCTGTGCTTCGGATGGAGTGCAGGGCGCTTGACAGGACAGTATGGCCAGTCAGCTAAGCGTGTCGTTAGGGCAGTACTCCACCAAGGGGCGCAAGGAAATCAATCAGGATTTTCATGGTGCCTTTATTCCAGATGAACCGCAGTTGACTTCGAAAGGCATCGCGATTGCACTGGCAGACGGCATCAGCAGCAGCGACGTCAGCCAGGTTGCCAGCGAGGCAGCGGTAACCGGCTTTTTCGAGGACTACTATTGCACCTCGGAAACCTGGTCGGTCAAGAAATCGGCACAGCGAGTCTTGATGGCAACCAATTCCTGGTTGCATGCCCAGACCCGGCAGAGCCAGTATCGGTATGACAAGGACAGGGGGTATGTCTGCACCTTGAGTGCCATGGTGATCAAGTCGGCCACCGCACATGTCTTTCATGTTGGTGACGCTCGCATCTATCGCCTGAGTGGCAACTCTCTGGAGCTATTGACCAACGACCACCGCTTCTGGATTTCTCGCGAAAAGAGCTACCTGAGCCGTGCGATGGGGGTGAGCGATCAACTGGAAATCGATTACCAGGCCGTCTCCCTCGAAAAGGGAGATACCTTCTTTCTCCTGACGGATGGCGTGTACGAATTCGTTAAGCATGACTTCATGGTCAGCGCTGTTCAAGCGCAAGGAAAAGACCTGGGAGACGTCGCAAGACGTATCGTCAATGAAGCCTTCGAGAAAGGGAGTACGGACAATCTTACGGTCCAGATCGTCAGGATCGAGAATCTGCCCGTGAAGAGTGACGACGAGCTCTATCAGACGTTAGCCGAACTCCCCTTTCCGCCGGCGCTGGCCCCGAGGATGCTGTTCGATGGGTACAGGATCGTCAGGAAACTGCATGCCAGTAGTCGCAGCCATGTCTATCTAGCCGAGAATCTCGATGACAATACCCCTGTCGTGATCAAGACGCTCTCGACCGAACTTCAACAGGACACGGCGCATCTGGAACGGTTCTTGACGGAGGAGTGGGTGGCCCGTCGTATCAACAGTGCCCATGTGGCCAAGCCCTGCCTACCAAGTACCAGGCGTCACTTTCTGTATACGGTAATGGAGTTCATCGACGGGCAGACCCTTACCCAATGGATGATCGACAACCCGAAGCCGGACCTGGAAACAGTGCGCGGCATCATCGAACAGATTGCCAAGGGGTTGCGCGCTTTTCACCGGCTTGAAATGCTGCATCAGGATCTGCGGCCCGACAACATCATGATCGATTCGATGGGTACTGCCAGGATCATCGATTTTGGCTCGGCGAGAGTCGCCGGCATTGTGGAAACGGTCGCTTTCGATCGCGGCCAGCTGTTGGGCACGGCACAATATACGGCACCCGAATATTTCCTGGGCGAAAGCGGGACGCCACGCTCGGATATGTTTTCCCTGGGCGTCATTGCCTATCAGATGCTGACGGGCAAGCTGCCTTATGGCACCCGGGTGGCGAAGAGCAGGACCCGTGCTGCCCAGAACAGGCTGGTTTACCAGCCTGCCCTCAGCGAAAATCGTGATCTTCCTCCCTGGATCGACGACGTCCTCAAGAAAGTGCTTCATCCCCATCCTTACAAGCGTTACGACGCACTGTCGGAGTTCGTCTTCGAACTACGTCATCCCAACAAGCAGTTCTTGAACAAGGCGAGGCCGCCCCTCATGGAGCGGGACCCCGTGCGATTCTGGCAAGGCGTATCACTTGCCCTGTTCATTATCGTTGCCATGATGCTGTTTGGCCGGCTGGGATAACAGGTCACAGCGGAGCTTGGAGTGGGATTTTCTCCGCAAAGCACCTACCCTGCGAGAAATGGCTGGTCTTGCTGCCCTGATAAACCAGCCAACACAGGATTCTAACAGCAAGGAGCTGACATGGATGATGGCTTCGGAAATTTGGCACTGTTTACGCGGCGGGTGCTGATCGCCGTAGGGCTGGTCGCCCTGGTGGCGGTCCTGCTCTATCTCGCTGGCCAACTGATCGATGTACTGCTGCTGGTATTCGCCGGCATCCTCGTGGCGGTGTCCATCGATGGGGTCTCGCGACTCTTCGCTCGCTACCTGCCGCTTTCGCGGTTCTGGACGCTATCCCTCGCCTTTCTGTTGATCGTGCTCTTGTTCGTGGGGTTGGGTGGCCTTATTGGCCCTCCCTTGATGGCGCAGTTCCCGCAGTTGATCCAGCAGCTACCCGAGGCGCTGCAGGAGCTCGCGGCCACGCTGCTGGACCTGCCCGGCATCGAAGCGGCGCTCAAGGAAGTGGAGGGCCCAGGCCAGATCATCAACCCGCTGCTGGAACAGTTCACGAAAATCTTTACTTCCACCTTCGGCGCCATCGCCAGCTTCTTCCTGATCCTGCTGATCGGCTTCTACCTGGTGATGAGCCCGGCCATGTACCTGAGCAACATGCTGCTGCTGTTTCCTCCGGCTCGTCGCGGGCGCTGGCTGGAGGTTTTTGCCATCCAGGGAAGGGCCCTGCGTCTCTGGCTGCTGAGCCGGCTGATCTCCATGCTCTTCGTCGGTATTTCTATCAGCATTGGCTTATATTTCATGGGCGTGCCCATGGCCAGCGCCTTGGGCCTGATTGCTGGTCTACTGACCTTCATACCCTATCTCGGGCCGATCCTGGGCATGATCCCCACCGTGCTGATCGCGTTCCTGGCGTCACCTGAGCTGGCGCTCTATGCCATCGTGCTCTATTTCGTCGTGGAAACGCTGGAGTCGAACGTGGTCATGCCGGTGGCCGCCAAGGGGGTGGTGCGCCTGCCACCGGCTTACACCGTCATCGTGCAGCTCGCCGGGGCGGCGGTTGCCGGCCTGGCCGGTGTGATCCTGGCAACGCCACTCGCCGTGGTGGCGGTCGTCGCTATCCAGATGCTCTATATCGAGGATGTGCTAGGTGACGAGGTGGATGTGTTAGGTAAATGATCGGCTGTGTTGACGGCTTTGATGCGGCGTCACACCAGGGAAGGCCTTATGCTTGATGGCAGTCAAGCGTAATGTGTCGATTTGTGAGTAGTGTGGAAACGACACGACCTTACAAGACACCGGGGGCACTCGCTGCCATGACAACGCGTATCTTGCTCCTCCAGGGGCATCCCGACGCCGGCACGATTCACCTGTGCCATTCGCTGGCCGATCACTATCGGGCAGGAGCTGAATCCCATGGGCATGAGGTGCGGGTGGTCGATATCGCCACACTGGATTTTCCCTTGTTGCGCAGCCAGAAGGCATGGAAGGAGGAGCCACTGCCCGCTGACCTGCAGGCGGCACAGGATGCTATCGCCTGGTGCCGGCACCTGGTGCTGATCTTCCCACTCTGGCTTGGCGACATGCCGGCCCTGGTGAAAGCCTTCCTTGAACAGGTGATGCGCCCCGGTTTCGCCTTCGAGTACGAGGACGGCAATCCGCTGGGCAAGAAGGGCTTGACCGGCCGCACCGCGCGTCTGGTCGTTACCATGGGGATGCCCGCACTGCTCTATCGGCATCTCTACCGTGCGCACAGCGTCAAGTCGCTGGAGCGCAATGTGCTCGGCTTCGTCGGCTTCTCTCCCATTCACGAGACCCTCATCGGCAGGGTCGAGTCGATGAGCGAGCGGGGGCGAGCGAAGTGGTTTCGCAAGATGCATGCGCTTGGCACCGAGGCGGAGTAGGGCGGAAGCGGGGATAGTTTGAATATACGGGCACTGGCGGCCTGCGTAGACTGGCAATAGCATGGATGGACAGCCAACAACGCAGCGTGAGCCAGGAGGGCCCGACGGATGGTCGAACGCAATACCCGCCGACCGGCAAAAGGCCGAACGGTGGAACTGGACGGTGAAGCCGTCCACTGGGATCAGGACATCAGTTACGGCCAGTACCTGCAGCTCGAGCCGCTGCTGGCCTGCCAGCAGCGCCGCTCGGAGCAGCACGACGAGATGCTGTTCATCGTCATCCATCAGGTTTCCGAGCTGTGGCTGAAGCAGTGCCTGCATGAAGCCCACGCAGCAGCGGCGCATATCGCTGAAGAACAGCTCGCTCCCGCCTTCAAGATGCTCGCGCGGGTGGCTCGCATCCAGGAGCAGATGATCCATGCCTGGGAAGTGCTGGTCACCATGACGCCGGCGGATTACGCCAGTTTCCGTGACAGCCTGGGGCAGAGTTCGGGGTTTCAGTCCTATCAGTATCGGGAGCTGGAGTTCCTGCTCGGCAACAAGAACCCGAGGCTGGTCGAGGTCCACCGGAGCCATCCGCAGCATTACCAGCGGCTAAGCGAAGTGTTGCATGCGCCGAGCCTCTACGACATCAGCCTGCAACTGCTGGAGCGGCGCGGCTTCACCATTCCCCGCGGTTGCGTCGACCGCGACTGGTCGCAGCCCTACGAGCCTTGTGATGCGGTGGAGCAGGCCTGGGCCGAGATCTATCGCCAGCCACAAGCGCATTGGGACCTCTACGAGCTGGCCGAGAAGCTCGTCGATACCGAGTACAATTTCCACAAGTGGCGCTTCAGCCATATGAAGACGGTGGAGCGTATCATCGGCTACAAGCCCGGCACCGGCGGTACCGGCGGTGTCTCTTTCCTGGTCAAGGCGCTGGACCTGCAGTTCTTCCCGGAGCTTTGGTCGGTCAGGACCACCCTGTGAGGAGTGACGAACCCATGGAACCGGTAACCCCATCCAGCCGCGCCGATCTGGCGCGACTGGACCACGACGATCCCCTGGCCGAGTATCGCGACCGTTTCGTACTGGAAGAGGGGCTGATCTATCTCAACGGCAACTCCCTCGGCGCGCTGCCCCGGGCGGCCCTGAGCCGGGCAGCCGAGGTGGTGGAGCGGGAGTGGGGGCAGGGACTGGTACGCAGCTGGAATCGTCACGACTGGGTATCGCTGCCCGAGCGGGTCGGCGACAGGGTCGCGGCACTGATCGGTGCCGAGCCCGGCGAGGTCGTGGTGGCCGACTCCACCTCGGTCAACCTGTTCAAGTTGGCGGCGGCGGCGATCCGCATGCGCCCGGGGCGAGGCAAGATCGTCTCCGAGCCGGGCAATTTTCCCACCGATCTCTATATTCTGCAGGGACTGGAAGGCTTCCTGCAGGGCGAGGTGCGATTGGAAACGGCGCCCAGGGAGGTGCTGGCCTCCCACATCGATGAAGACACCGCCCTGGTGGTGCTCACCCATGTGCACTACAAGTCCGGCGAGCTGTTCGATATGGCCGCCATCACCGCTCGGGCCCACGAGGTCGGCGCCCTGATGCTATGGGACCTCAGCCACAGCGCCGGGGCGGTGCCGGTAGACCTGAACGGCGTGGGGGCCGACTTCGCCGTGGGCTGCGGCTACAAGTACCTCAACGGTGGCCCGGGAGCGCCTGGCTACCTGTTCGTGGCGCGCCGTCACCTGGCTGATTTTCACCAGCCGCTGAGCGGTTGGTTCGGGCACACCGAACCCTTCGCCATGCGTGACGACTACCAGGCTGCCGATTCCATCAAGCGCGGCCTGTGCGGTACCCCCGGCGTTCTCGGCACGGCGGTGATGGAGGTGGGTGTCGAACTGCTGGCCTCGGCGGACATGGCGCTGCTGCGGGCCAAGTCCCGGCGGCTTGGAGAGCTGTTCATCCAGCTGGTCGAGGCGCACTGCGACGGCATGGGCTTTGCGCTGGCATCCCCCCGGGATTCCGAGCGGCGGGGGAGCCAGGTATCGTTTACCCACGAACACGCCTATCCGATCATGCAGGCCTTGATCGCCCGCAATATCATCGGCGACTTCCGGGCACCGGATATCCTGCGCTTCGGCTTTGCGCCGCTCTATGTCCGCCATGTCGACATCTGGGACACCGTGCAGGCCCTGGTCGACATCATGGCCACGGGCGCGTGGAAAGAACCGCAGTTCCGGCAGCGCAGCGCGGTGACCTGAGAAGGGGGGGAGCGAGTAGGGTTCTCTTCAACGACGGCCCCTGCGCCTGCCACGGACATGAGCGGGGCCGTAAGGCTCATGTCGTCTCGGCAAGCAGCGTCTCGAAACGACAGGGTCGGTGCACACCAAAGCCCTGGGCATAGTGCACACCCATCTCACGCAACAGCTCTAGCGCTTCGTCGGTCTCGACGAACTCGGCGACGATTATCTTGTTCAGGGTCTGGCCGATCTCATTGATGGCACGCACCATGGCCAGGTCGGTGTCGTCATTGGCGATATCGCGAACGAAGAGGCCGTCGATCTTCAGGCAATCCACCGGCAGTCGACGCAGGTAGCCGAAGGAGGAGAGGCCGGCGCCGAAGTCATCCAGGGCGAAGGTGCAGCCACGCTCGCCCAATTTCTCCATGAAGGACGTGATATCGAGCAGGTTCTTGACGGCTGCGGTCTCGGTAATTTCGAAGCAGAGCTTCTCGGCGGGCAGCGCGTGGCGTTCGAGGGTATCGACAACGAAATCATGAAAATCGGGTTGGTCGAAGGAACGGCCCGACAGGTTGATATGGCAAGCCTCCAGGCGTGCCAGATGCTCAGGATGGCTCGCCAGTTGGGCGCAGACATGCTCGATCACCCAGCGATCGATCCGATGGGCGGCGCCGAAGCGTTCGGCTGCCGGCAGAAAGGCGCCGGGAGGAATGGTCGCACCCTCTTCGTCGATCAGACGCACCAGCACCTCGTACCGGAGCGTCTCCGGCTGCGTCAGGCTGACGAGCCGCTGGGCATCGAGGAAGATACGCTGCTCGGCCAATGCATCGTGGATGCGGCTCAGCCACTCCATTTCACCGCGTCGCTCGGCCAACTGGCGGTCGTCTTCATGGATCAGATGGACGCGGTCGCGCCCCTGCTCCTTGGCCAGGTAGCAGGCGATATCCGCCGCTCGCAGCAGGCTGCCGGTGTCGGCACTCTCCGAGGTAACCGACACGACGCCGATGCTGCAGGTGGGGCTGAAGGTCGTCTCTTCCCAGGCGAAACTGGTCTCGGCAATGGCCTGGCGCAGTTTTTCGGTGATGGGGCGGGCACGGTCCAGATTGCAATCTTCCAGGATGATAGCGAACTCATCGCCGCCCAGCCGGGCCAGCTGATCCCCTTCGCGCAGGTTGCGCTGCAGGAGATCGCTCATCTGTCGTAGCAGTTGGTCGCCGGCGGCGTGGCCCGAGGTGTCATTGACGATCTTGAACTGGTCCAGGTCGATAAAGCACAGGGCATGAATCGAGTCTTCGGTGCGTGCCTGCCGCAGGGCTTCGGCGAGGCTGCGCTCGAAGGCGCGCCGGTTGGGCAGGCCGGTCAGGGCGTCATGCGTCGCCTGGTGGTTGAGTTCGACGGAGAGTCGCCGGGATTCGGAAACATCTTCGACGATCGCTACGTAACGGGGGTGGTAGGCGGAGGTTTCCTGCATGCTGGAGACCGTCAGCTTGACCCATACGGAATCCCCATCGCGGCACAGCAGGCGCTGTTCGAGGGTGTAGCTGTGGATATGCCCGGCCTGTATGTCGCGGCGCTGTTCGCGGCCGATCTCCCAGTCGTCGGGGTGAACGAGATCGTGATAGCGGATACCCATCAGCTGCTGTTTCGGGTAGTGCAGGATCTCGCAGAGGGCCTGATTCACGTCGACCAGATAGTCATTCGCATCTACCTGGGCCATTCCCACGGCGGCTTGATCGAAGGTGGTGCGGAACTTGCGCTCGGCAGCGGTGATCGTGCGCAGCAGCTGCCACCCCAGCAGTCCGGCGATAAGCCCCAGGGTCAGCAGGAACCCCACACTGGCATAGGAGAGCAATCGCCCTGTTACGCGTGAGGCATCGGTCATGGCGCGGCGAAAGTCCTCGGTGAGCGGTGTTAGCCTACGGTTGATGTCAGCCAATTGAGCGCGTAGCGAGATGATTTCGGTCATGGAGGGCTCGGGCCCCTGCCATTCACTTTCGAGCTGGCCGGCGAGTGCCTGCAGCGCCAGCACATGGGTGTCACTGGTTTGCCAGAGCTGAAGCGGTTTTCGAAACAGCGAGGAGTCACCAAGATGGCGGTAAAGCCAGATCATCCGGCTTATGTCGCCAGGGTGGTTCAATCCCTGAAGGAAACCTTCACGCGCCGTCGCCAGATCCGGCGGGGTGGTTTCCAGAGCACGCCGGGCACGAAGCCCCCCAAGCGGAACGGCAAGCCAGCTACGAGCGTGTTCCAATTGTTCGGGAGCCCCCGTTTCGGCGTAGCTATCCAGATGGAGTACTGTCGCCAGCTGTGCGCGGGACCAGGCGCTCTGCCCGCCGATATACGCGGCTATTGCCGACTGAATCTGGACAACGGCGACACTGAAGCCTGCGGCCAGCGCTGCCACAAGCAACAGGCCAAGGGTCAGACCGACCGCTTTCCCCTTGTAGGTCTTTCCACGCGCAGGCTTCGTCCATGGTCGCATCGCCGTCTCTCTGTTTCGGTATCTCTTACTGTAGCAACCTGGCTATTGAGCCGGGTGCGGTCGTTCAACGGTTTCATGTTGGTGCCAGGCGGGGGTACGACACGCGAAGTCGGCCGCCTGCTTCACTCGGCCGCTGGACTCTTCATGCTTCGCATCCGTACCTTGAGCATGGCCGCCTCGCGAAAGGCCTGCTGGACCACCAGCCGCAGCTCGTCGTCGTCCCATGGCTTGGTGAGAAACTTGTAGATGGCGCCTTCGTTGATGGCGGCGGTGACCGTCTTGAGGTCGGTGTAACCCGAGAGCACGATCTGGATGGCCTGGGGGTGGAGCTCCTTGACACGCTTGAGGAATTCCGTACCGCTCATCTCGGGCATGCGCTGATCGCTGATGACGACGTGCACCTCCTGGGTGGCCAGCAGTTCGAAGGCCTGCTGGGCGCTGTCGGTAGCGAGGATGCGATAGCCGTCACGACGCAGCGCGCGGGTCAGGGAGCGCAGGATATTGGGCTCATCGTCGAGCAGCAGCAGGGTCTGGCTACTGGCACTGCCGTGCTCGTCGTTCTGCTGCAGCTGACTCGCGGCCTGGTTCTCATGCAGGAAGGTGATCAGATCATTGATGGGCATGGGGCGGGCAAAGTAGAAGCCCTGATAGAGATCGCACATTTTCTTGCTGAGGTAGGCGTAGTGGGCCTGGGTTTCCACACCCTCGGCAAGCACCTTCAGCTGCAGCTGGCTGGCCATGGAGATGATGCCCTGGACGATGGCGGCGTCGCGGTGATCGCTGATGACTTCCCGTATGAAGGAGCGATCGATCTTGATCTTATCGATGGGCAGGTATTTCAGATAGCTGAGACTGGAGAAGCCGGTGCCGAAGTCGTCGAGGGCGATACTGATGCCCAGGCGGCGTAGCGTCTGGAGGATATCGATGGCTTTCGTGGTGCTTTCCATCAGGATGTTTTCCGTGAGCTCCAGCTCGAGCAGGGGCGCTGCGAGCCCTGTCTTTTCCAGCGTCTCCAGTATGCCCGGCACGAAATTGGCCCGATGGAATTGCATGGGCGACACATTGACCGCCATGACGTACTCCCCAAACCCCAGGGCATTGAGCCGAACGTTGTCGTGGCAGGCGGTGCGCAACACCCACTCACTGATGGGAATGATCTGTCCGGTATCTTCGGCCAGGCCAATGAACTCGGCCGGCAGGATGTAGCCACGTTCGGGATGATGCCATCGGATCAATGCCTCGAAGCCGATGATTCTGCCGGTGGCGTCATGGACCTGCGGTTGATAGTGCAACTCGAACTGCTGCTGGTCGATGGCATGCTGCAGGGCATTGCGCAGCATGACTCGTCCGCTCACCCTCTTGTTGAGGCCCTCGGTGTACCACTGGTACGTATTGCGGCCCTGACGCTTGGCCTGGGACTTGGCCTGATCGGCTTGCTGGATCAAGTGCGAGGGTTTCGCCACGCCATCCGGGTCCAGGGCGATGCCGATGCTGGCGGTCAGGTGCAACTCGCTCTGTTCGATCCGATAGGGGCGAGCCACGCTGGCCAGCAGGCGCTCGACGATGAGGAGGATGTCACCTGGGTCGGTCAGCAGGATGGCGAACTCATCGCCGCCGCAGCGGGCCACGGTATCGCTGGCGCGTACCTGCTTGACCAGCCGAGAGGCCACTTCGACCAGTATCTGATCGCCCAGCACGTGGCCGAGGCTGTCGTTGATCGACTTGAAGTCGTCCAGGTCGATATAGAGCAGGGCGACACTCCCGACATGGTGTCGAGCAGGGCGATAGCACTGCTGCAGACGCTCCTCCAGGAGCGCGCGGTTGGGCAGTCCGGTGAGGGAATCGTGAGTGGCATTGTGCGCCAGGCGCGACTCGTAGGCGCGCTGGGTTGAAATGTCGTTCTGTACGCCGATGAAGTGGCTGACCTCGCCGTTCTCGTCGAGCACCGGAGAGATATGGAGATCGTTCCAGAAGAGCGTGCCATCCTTGCGATAGTTGCACAGGGTGGCGTGGGTATAGCGCTTTGCGGCAATGCCGCGCCGGATGACCGCCCGTGCCTCGGGGTCGGTATCGGGTCCCTGCAGGAAGCGACAGTTGCGGCCTATGACTTCCTGTCGAGAGTAGCCGGTGATGTGTTCGAAGGCCGAGTTGACATAGATGATCGGCAGATCCGGGTGATCGGCTTCGGCAATGATGACCCCATTGACGCTTGATTCGATGCCGCGCTCCAGGATGTGCAGCCGCTGTTCGTCATGCTTGCGCTGCGTGATGTCCCGCGCCACCACATAGATGACCGCTTCCGTTCCCAGGTCGGCATTGACCTCTACCCAGAGTATGTCCCCATGAGCGTCACGAACGCGCACCTCCAGGGCGTGGACTCGCTGACCGATCTTGATTCTCTCGATGGCAGCGTCGACCACAGGCTGGTCTTCCGCCACGACCAGCTGGCTGTAATGGTGGCCGACAAACCACTGCTCTGAATAGCCAAGCAGCTGCTCGAAGACGGCATTGGTCTGCAGGAACCGACCTTCCAGGTCGATCCGACAGAACAGGTCCAGCGAGAGGGTGAAGAACTGATCGCGCTGGCGCAGGGCTTCGCGCAGTTCCCGCGTGCTGCGATCAGGCATCGTTCTCACCGATTTCAGGCTTGCAGACCATCAGCGTATAGCCGGTGCCTTCGACCTCTTCGAGCTTGCGCAACTTGTCGATCAGGTGCTGGGTCAACTCCTTGCCTTCATTGAGCAGCAGGATGCCGGTTGCCGAGTGGATATCCTGTCCCAGGATCATGCCCGGCTCGAGTTGACGGGTTTCAAGCGACAGCATGGTCTTTCCGGCCTGGCCCAGGTCCGGAGCCTGGTCGACGCAGAGTGTGATGAAGGCCTTGCACAGGCTGGGGTCATAGACCCGGCCAGCAAGCTTGCGCATCAGGTCCAGGGCCTGCTGGCGCGGGACCTTGCGGGGGAGGATCATGCCGCGCTGGAGCTCGATGAAGTCGACTGCCAGCGCCAGCAGACGCGACCCGTAGGGTATGGACTCGCCCTCGAGGCGGTTGGGGTAGCCGTCCCCATTCCAGTGTTCCCGGTGATGGCGAATGAGCCGGGCGGTTCCCTGCAGGTGCTCCAAAGACATCAGCAGGCTTTCGCCGGTTTCCGGATAGCGACGATAGGCCTTGCGCTCCTCGCCGAAGAGGCGCTCCGAGGGGGTGGTCAGCATGTGGTCATTCCAGGCCAGCTTGCCGAGATTGTACAAGGCGGCCGACATGAGCAGGTCACGCCGGAGTTCGCCCTCAAGCTCATGGGTATCGGCAAACGCCTGGATCAGGTCGCCGACCTGAGCATTGGCGTGCAGGTGGCGCGGCATGCGCTGGGTGATGAGCGACGAAAAGACCCGAGTGGCCATGACATAGCTGTGCTTCAGTTCGTCATAGGCGGTGTCCAGCATGTCGGCGATCTGCTTGAGCTCCTGGGTGCGCGCCTCGACGCGCTGTTCCAGCGTGGCGTTGAGCTCGATGAGTTCCTGGTTCTGCTGCTGGGTCAAGGCTTCAAGGCGTTTCTGTTCGCGCTCGGCCAGTTGATGGGCGACGGCCTGGCGAAGCGTAAGGCGCAGCTTGTCGTCGTCCCAGGGTTTGGCGATGTAGCAATAGATATGGCCTTCGTTGATGGCGCGGACTGTGGCCTGCATGTCGCTCTGTCCGGTCAGCAGCACTCTGATGCAGTCCGGTGACAGTCGGTTGACCCGGCTCAACAGTTCCGCACCGTCCATGTCAGGCATCATGGCATCGGAAACCACCAGGTCGACGCTCTCCTGTTCCAGTATCGCCAGCGCCGCTTCGCCACCGCTGGCCGTCAGCACGCGATAGTTTTCACCACGCAGCACTCGTTTGAGAGAAGAGAGGATATTGGGCTCATCGTCCACCAGCAGCAGGGTGGCCTCGGGCGCCGGAGGTGCCGCAGGACCGGGAAGGGTCTGGTTGGCTTCAGCAGTCATGGTGAGCCCTCCTCCTGGTCGACGCCGTGGGGATGCTTGACTGCAGCAGCTGTGGATTCGCCTGCTTCAGGGCGCATAGCGACCGGCTCACGCGGGCTGCATCGTTATCCTGCATATCGACTCCCCATCCTGGTGGAGCAATCTATGCCAGAAGCGGCATGATCCTCACTCTTAGATCGGCAGGTGGGCGCCCGGCTTGAGGCTTACTTGGGAAAATTCTTCCGGCGTGTGTTGGCAGAGGGGCTCAGGAAAGGCCCTTGGCGAGGGGCCTGTCGGGCTGGTGGCTGAGGCTGTCCGGCGCGATCGCGGATGCCGTGGTCACTGCCAGGTCTGGGGCCTGCTCGAGGCAGAGTTGGATGAAGGCGGCACACAGCTCGGGGTCATAGACACGCCCCGAGAACTTGCGCAGGAGTTCCAGGGCCTGCTGACGCGGCAGCTCGCTCGGCAGGATCATGCCACGCTGCAGTTCGACGAAGTCGACGGCAAGCCCCAGCAGTCGAGCCCCGTAGGGGATGGCGTCCTGCTCCAGCTGGTCGGGGTAGCCGCTACCGTTCCACCGCTCGTGGTGATGACGAACGAGCCGGGCGGTTCCCTGAAGCGGGTCCAGCGACATGAGCAGGCTTTCACCGGTTTCGGGATAGTGCTGGTAGGCTTTCTGTTCCTCGCCGAACAGGCGTTGAGAGGGGGTGGTAAGCAGGTGGTCGTTCCAGCTCAGCCTTCCCAGATTGTAGAGCGACGCTGCCATCTGCAGGTCGCGTTGTAGCTCGCCGTCAAGCTCATGCACCTCGCTGAAGGCCTGGACCAGGGCGTAAACCTGGGCATTGGTCTGCAAGCGTTGGGGCAGTCGCTGGTTGATCAGCGATGAGAACACCTGGATGGCAGCAACATGGCTGCGCTCCAGTTCGGCATTGGCGGCATCCAGCATGGCGGCAAGTTGCTCCAGCTCCTGGCTACGCGCCTCGAAGCGTTTTTCCAGGGTGGCATTGAGCTCGCTCAGCTCCCGGTTCTGCTCCCGGGTGAGTGCCTCGAGCCGTTTCCGCTCGCGTTCGGCCTGCTGGTGGGCGAGAGCCTGGCGCAGCGTCAGGCATAGCTCCTCCGCCCTCCAGGGGATGCCGATGAAACTGTAGATATGCCCCTCGTTGATGGCACGCACGATGGCGTTCATATCGCTCTGGCTATCGAGCAGTATGCGCAGACAATGGGGCCAGCCCTGCTGGATGCGGTTCAGGAGGTCGATACCACCCATGTCGGGCATGCGCGCGTTGGCCATGACCAGGTCGATCTCTTCGGCATCCATCAGCGTCAGTGCGGCTTCGCCACCGTTCGCCGTCAACAGGCGGCAGCCCTCCGGCTGCAGGGTCTCCGTGAGAAGCGCGAGGGTATCGCCATCGCTGTCGACCAGCAGCAGCGTGGCGCGAAGAGGCTGACTTTCCCGTTCTGCTTCCTGTGTCGACACTGGTATTTCTGCCTGCGCTATATCGTCTCTGTGACTATCGGTTGGCGACATCAGCCCCTCCCGGCTGCCGGTTGAGCGGGAAGCTAGAGATTCGCCAGCACCGCGTCGACGCTGCTCTTGTCGACCACGCCGCGTTCGGTATCGACACCGATATACTGCACCACGCCATCGTCGGCAATCAGGGCGTAGCGCAGACTGCGCAACCCCATGCCGGCGGAACTCCGGTCGTTCTCCAGGCCTGCCGCTCGTGTGAAGTCGGCATTGCCGTCGGCCAGCATCAGGATAGCCTGGGCATTCTGGTCCTTCTGCCAGGCCCCCATGACGAAGGCATCGTTGACCGAGAGGCAGGCCAGGGTATCGATGCCACGCGTCAGCACCTCGTCGGCTTTCACCACGAAGCCTGGCATGTGCGTATTGGAGCAGCCCGGAGTAAAGGCACCGGGTACGGCGAAGAGCACGACACGCTTGCCCGCGAACAGCTCACCGGTGGCGATATCTTCAGGACCGTCTGGCCCGTTGGTCTTGAGGGTGACGTTCGGGATGGTGTCGCCTACGGAAAGAGGCATGCATTGACTCCTGGGTTGAGGGGCGGCCAGCTGTCGAGCAAGTGACTGCGTTCAACTGCCCTGGTAGGCGTCGAAAACTTCCTGCCCGGTCATGTTGTGGGTTTCGTTGGCGAAGGTATAGTAGTTCGGCTTCTGGTCGATGAAGATCTGGCTATCGAAGGACCAGGCCTCGCCGCCGTCGACCAGGCCCACCGGGATGGCATAGTGGTCGCCGGTCTTCAGGCGGTAGAAGAGATGGGTCCCGCAGCGCTGGCAGAAGCCCCGTTCGGCCCACTCCGATGAGGCGTAGACCGTGATGTTCTCCTCGCCTTCGATCTCGACTTCGCTGACCGACTCCAGGGCCAGCATCGGGCCGCCGCTCCAGGTCCGGCACATGCTGCAGTGACAGGCACCAAGGTTCTGCTTGCGGGCGACTACGCCGAGCTGTACGGCACCGCAAAGGCAGCTTCCACGTGCGGTCATCCCATCCATCGTCGCTTCCTCCCGATTTCGGTAGGCGTTTCATCGCGAGCCGTCACCCGGCTCCAGTTGCTGTCGACATCGACATCGACATCGACATTGTAGCGGTTTGTCCATGCGTGGGCCTGTGTCCCGTTTCAACCCTGACCATCACTCGGCGACTTTTCAGCCAACGCTTATTCCTTCGCCGAGAAGGCCGGGCTATGGAACTTGGCTGCCACTTCCACCTCGGCCAGGCCAGTGAGGCCGGGCTCCGGGGCCTCGGCGCCGGCGAGCACCGACAGCACCGTTCTTACGCCGCGGGCCAGGGAGAGCAGGTGATATCCCCCTTCCAGCACGAAGACCAGCCGACCGTCACAGTGCTTTTGGGCCAGGTCCTGCAGCATGCGCGTCATTGATGCGAAGCCCTCGTAGGAGACATTGAGCGCCAGGTCGAAAGGATGAGGGTCGAACCCGACCGATACCAGGATCAGGTCCGGTTGGAAGGAGTTCGTGGCGGGGACCAGGATGTCTTCGAAGGCCTTGAGGTAGGCTCGGTCGCCGGCTCCTGCCGGCATGGGCACATTGACGGTGGTGCCTTCACCAAGGCCCACGCCGACGTCCTCGAGGTTGCCGGTGCCGGGATAGAAGGGGGAGGCGCGGTGGATATCGAAGAGCATCACATCGGGGTCGGCCCAGAAAATGTCCTGGGTGCCGTTGGCATGATGGGCATCCCAGTCGACGATCAGTACGCGCTCGCAGCCGAGCTCGGCCCTGGCATGGGCCGCTGCGACGGCCACGTTGTTGAACAGGCAGAAGCCACGGGCGCGGACGGGTTCGGCGTGGTGGCCGGGCGGACGGACCAGGGCGAAGGCGCTCTGGGTTCGGCCCTCGATGACGGCTTCCACCGCGGCGATGGTCGTGCCGGCGGCCACTTCTGCCGCTTCGACGCTACCGGGAGAAACGGCGGTGGTGTCGACGTCGAGCCAGGCATTGTGGCCGCGCAGCTCGAAGACATGGTCCAGGTAGGAGCTGGTGTGGACTCGCCCCAGCTGCTCGCGAGTGGCAGCTTTGCCACCTTCGAATAGCAGGCCGGGAACCGGTTCGAGTTCGAGCAGCTGTCGAATGGCGGTCAGCCGCCCGGCATGTTCCGGATAGACCCAGGGAACATTCAGTGCCGACAGTAGTTCGCGCACACGCCGATCCATGCGTCCCGGCAGGAAAGGGGCATCGGAATCCGGTTTATGTGCCAGGACTCTCTCATCGTAGAAGGCGGTTACTTTGGTTGCATCGGTCACTGGCAATACTCCTTGCAATGGCGCTGTGGAAATTGAGCGGTACAGCGCTTCATCCATATGGGCAAGGATAGTCGAGGGAATGGCGATATGTCGTTTTCTGGCGGGGGGTCATGGCGAAGAGATGGCCTCGGCCGGCACGGCACATTCCTGAATCATGGCGTGGAGCGCCGCGGCGGCCGCCGAGAGGGCGTCACGCGGGCGCATCACGACCCCCAGTTCGCGGCGGATGGTCGGCGTCACCAGGGGGCGGTGGTCGATGCCTTGCGAGGCGATCTGGCGAAAGCTGAGCGAGGGCAGCACGCTGATCCCCAGGCCGGCGGCCACCATGCGGCCTACCGTGGCGATCTGGCTGGCATCGCAGAGGATATCCAGTGGTTGGCCCACTTCCGCCATGATGCGATCGATATCCTGGCGTGAGCTGGATAGACGATTGATGCCGATGAACGGCTGTCTCGCCAGCTGCGCCCACTCGACGCTTGTCTGCGCAAGCAGCGGGTGTCCCAGGGGGCAGACGGCGACGTAACGATCCACGAGTACGCGTTCGAAGACGAGATCCTCGGCATCCTGGGGCGACACCGACAGCCCCATGTCGGCGCGTCCCTCGCGCACCATCTGGTTCACCTGCTCGGCCAGCACGTCGTGCAGGCTCAGGTTGATGCGCGGGTAGTGGGCGTGAAAGTTGGCGATGATCCCTGGCAGCAGGCCGGCGGCCAGCGTAGGCAATGCCGCCACGGTGACCTTGCCCCGCTGCTTGGAGAAGCGCTCGCCGAGGTCGGCGAAGGCTTCGTTCCAGTCGTTGAGCAGACGTACGGCTACCGGGAGGAAGGCGTCGCCCTCCGGGGTGAGCGCCAGTTGGCGGGTGGTGCGTGAAAACAGCGGGCCGCCCACGGTCTCTTCCAACTTGCGGATGGCGATGGAGATGGCCGGCTGGGACAGGTGAATACGCTCGCTCGCCTCGGCCAGGCTGCGGGAGTGGGCGACGGCGACGAAGGCTCTGAGTTGTTGAACGCTTGGATTCATTTATAAAGTAAAACACACTTTAAAAACTATTCAATATACAAAATAGTCGACGCCCACCATCCTGCTATTGGGCGCTTCCACCCGCCTCTCATCCGGTTTGCCAAGCAACCATGCCGGTATCCGGTTCATCACAGCCAGTCACCGCAACAAGCCATCACAACAAGCCATCACAACAATGAGCCCGCGATCGGGCCAAGGAGCCACCATGAAAACGCCAATCAAGACGATGCTCACCGCCATGGCCGCCAGCGTCGGCGTGCTTGCCGCCGCGTCTGCCGTCCAGGCCAACGAACGCCTGCTGATCGGCTCGACTTCGAGTTCCTCCAGCCACTACGGTTACTTCGTCGCCGTCAATCAGATCATCAACAGTGAGGTCGACGGTGTCAGTGCGTCGGTTGCCGAGACCGGCGCCACCGTGGACAACCTGCGTCGCCTCGGCCGCAACCAGATCGACATGGGGCTGGTGACCACCAACACCGGCTACCACGCCTATGCCGGCCTCGAGGATTTCGACGGCCGCCCCGTGGATAGCCGCCTACTGTGGGTCTATACCGTGGCCCCCCAGAACGTGGTGATGCGCGAGGATGCCGGGGTCACCACCCTCGAGGAACTCGAAGGCGTGCGCTTCAACCCGGGCATTACCGGTTCGGCCACCGAGAGCACCACCGAGGCCGTACTCGAGTAGCTCGGCATCGCGCCGGACTATGTGCGCGGTTCCACGACCGACGTCGTCGACTCCATCAAGGACGGCCGTATCATGGGCTATGCCAAGTCCGGCGTCGGCAATCGCCTGGATGGGTCAACCATGGATATCGCCACCTTTACGCCGATCAGCGTGCTGTCGCTTTCCGACGAGCAGGCCGAGACGCTGCGCGCCGAGATGCCGGACGTGGCCATCGTCGATATTCCGGAAGGCGCCGGCGAGGGCATTCCCGCCTATTCCACCTGGGCCTTCGGCGTGGCCGTGCACGCCCACCCGGACCTCGACGAGGAGACCGCCTACCAGATCGTCAAGGCGGTGATGGAGAACCCCGAGCCCCAAGCCAACGCCTTCTCCGCGGTGCGTGACGCGGATCTCGCCGGGATGACCCTCGAGGTGGGCACCGTGCCGCTGCATGCCGGTGCTGCCCGTTATTTCGAGGAGCAGGGCCACGAGATTCCCGATGCCCTGAAGCCTGCCCAGTAACGGCGATCGATAGGTGCCTGCCATGCGCGCGAACCTGACCAAAGTGCTGGCCCTGCTGCTGGGCGGGCTGATTCTCTATACCTCGGCCACCGGCCCCTTCGAGAGCCTGGTCCAGCGCAGCGTCTTTCTCGCGCTGGTGATCCTGCTGGGGCTGGTCGTCTACCCACTGGGGGCCGGCAAGCGCTGGCGCCCGCTGGGGTTGACCGTCGACCTGGCCCTGGCGGTGGGCGTAGTGCTGGCCTGCGGCTACGTGGCCATGAATCACGACCATATTCTGGTGGAGCTGCCCTGGGCATCGGCCCAGGACATGCTGTTCACCGGCGTATTGCTGGTGGCCATCCTCGAGCTGTCGCGCCGTGCCATCGGCCTGATCTTCCCGCTGCTGGTGATGGCGGGGCTGGCCTATGCCTGGCTGGGGGCCGCCATTCCCGGGCCGCTGGGGCACCGTGGCTTCGATGTCTACTACATCACCGAGACCATCTACCTGGGAGACCTGGGCGTCTGGGGCATGCTGGTGGGCGTGGCGGCCACGACCATTGCCGCCTTCGTGCTGTTCGGCTGCCTGCTGCTGCACACCGGCGGCGGACAGACCTTCATGGACATGGCGCTGCGCATCAGCGGCCGCTCGCCGGGCGGGGCCGCCAAGGTGGCCACCGTGGCCTCGGGGTTGTTCGGCATGGTCAGCGGCAGCGCGGTGGCCAATGTGGCCACCACCGGCAACTTCACCATCCCGATGATGAAGCGGCTCAACTATCCGCCATCCTTCGCCTCCGGCGTGGAGGCGGTGGCCTCCACCGGCGGTCAGATCGCTCCGCCGATCCTGGGGGCGGCGGCCTTTATTATGGCCGAGATCCTCGGCGAGAGTTACCTGCGTATCGCGCTTGCCGCGCTGCTGCCGGCGATCCTCTTCTATCTGGGGGTCTTCCTGACCATTCACCTGGTGGCGAAGCGCCGCAATCTCCAGGTGGTGCCCGACGACGAGCTGCCCACCTGGCCCGAAGTGCTTCGCCCCGAGCGGATCATCCCGATCCTGGCGGCGCTGGGCGGGCTCTTCTACGGGGTACTCAGCGGACGCTCGATCCAGATGGCGGCCTTCTACGGCATCCTGATGACGATCCTGACCTTCGTGCCCTTCGCCTTGCTGGCGAAGATGCCGCTGCGCGAGATAGCTGGCAAGCTGCTCTCGGGCCTGATGGATGCCGGCAAGGGCATGGTGATCATCGGCGTGTTGCTCGCCGGTGCCCAGATCCTGGTGGCGATGATCGGCATGACCGGTATCGGCGTGACCCTGGCCAGCCTGATCGTCAATGTCGGCGGCGAGTCGCTGTTCCTGGTGGCCTTCATCGTCGGCGGCGTGTGCCTGATTCTGGGCATGGGCATTCCCACCACCGCCGCCTATGTGCTCGTGGCATCGGTGCTGGCGCCGGCACTGACCACCATTGGCGTCGAGCCGCTGATCGCCCACCTGTTCGTGTTCTACTTCGCCACGCTGTCGGTGATCACGCCGCCGGTGTGCGTGGCCGTGTTCGTCGCGGCGGGCATTGCCGGCACCAACTGGCTGCCGGCGGCGGGGGAGGCCGTGCGCCTGGCGGCGGCGATCTACGTTATTCCCTTCCTGCTGCTGATCTACCCGGCCCTGGCCGGCTTCGGCAGCGCGGTCGATATCCTGCTGGCCAGCTCCCAGGGCGTGGTGTTCGTGCTCGCCTTCGCGTCGCTGATGTCGCGGGTAGCGATCACCGGCAGCCGTATCCTGGACGTGGCGGGGCTGCTGCTGGTGGCCGGGCTGGCGCTGACGCCCGGCTGGTTGACCACGATAGGCGCCCTGCTGGTGCTGGCGGGGCTTTATGCCCGTAACCGACAGCGGATTTCATCGACGGCCCACGCTTCGGGTTCAGGCACGTCGAAGCCCCAGGGCGTCCAAGCCAAGGAGACGCACCCATGACCTTCCTGTTGGGTAGCGGAGCCGGCTTTTCCGGTGACCGTACCGATGCGGCGATTCCCGTCGTGGCCGAACTGATTCGCCGCGGCAAGCCCTCGGCCCTGGTCTTCGAGACCTTGGGGGAGCGCACCCTGGCCGCCGCGCATCGGGCCATGCGCGAGGCTCCCGACGCGGGATACGAGCCCCTGCTGGCCGAGCTGCTGGCATCGGTGCTGGGCGATTGCCTGAGCCATGGCATCACCATCCTCGGCAACTTCGGTGCCGCCAATCCGGATGGCGCCTGCCATGTGGTCGCCGAACTGGCCGGTCGCGCTGGCTTTCCCCAGGCGCAGATCGGCCGGGTCCATGGCGATGATATCCGGGCGCACCTTTCCAGCCTCGACCTGCAGCGCTGGGAGGCGGAAAACCGCGAGCTGCCCGATGAGGAGGCGCTGATCTCCGCCAACGTCTACCTGGGCGCGGTGCCGCTGGCCGAGGCGCTGGCGCTGGGAGCCGAGGTGGTGGTGACCGGGCGGGTGGCCGACCCGGCGCTGTTCCTGGCCCCCCTGGTGCACCATTTCGGCTGGGCCTGGGACGACTGGGATCGCCTGGCCGCCGGCATGATGGCCGGCCACCTCGCCGAGTGCGGCGCCCAGGTCAGCGGTGGCTATTTTGCCGATCCGGGATACAAGAATGTGCCCAACCTGGCGACGGTGGGTTACCCGATCATCGAGGTGGAGGAGGACGGCAGCCTGGTGGTCACCAAGCCCCCGGGCACCGGCGGCTGCGTGACCGAACGCACCGTCAAGGAGCAGCTGCTCTACGAGGTCCACGATCCGGCCAACTACCTGACGCCCGATGTGGTGGTGGATCTCACTTCCGTCGCGGTCAGCCAGGTCGGCCCCGATCGGGTGGCGGTCAGCGGCATTCGCGGCAAGCCGGCGCCGCAGCGGTTGAAGACCACGGTCTGCTACGAGGGTGGCTGGCAGGGCGAGGCGGAAATCTCCTATGCCGGACCCAACGCCCTGGCCCGGGCGCAGCTCGCTGCCCAGGTGCTGCGCGAACGGCTGACGTTTCGTGCGCCGCCGGAGCTGCGTACGCGGCTGGATATCGTCGGTCTTGCCAGCGTTTTCGACAGCGATGCCGGCGACCTGCAGCGCACGATGCCAGGCAGCGCCAGCGGCGACTACCGCCTGCGGCTGGCCGCGGAACATGCCGAGCGCCGCTGGGTGGAGCGTGCCACACAGGAGCTGCTGGCGCTCTACTGCGCCGGTCCCGCAGGGGGCGGCGGCGTGCGGCGCCACTTCCAGCGGCGGGTATGCACGGCCTCCTACCTGGTCAAGCGCAGTGACGTGGAAGCCTTTGCCACGCTGTTCGAAAAAAGGAGCCACTACCATGTCGCCAGTTGAACCGACCCCGGTGTCACCCTCCGAGCGGCCGTCGGGGCAGCCCCTCGACGACAGCGTCACGGTGCCGCTCCATCGCCTGGCCCATGCCCGTGCTGGCGACAAGGGAGACCGCCTCAACCTGGCGCTGTTCGCCTACGATCCGGATCACTACGCCCTGTTGCTGGAGCAGGTCACCGAGGAGCGCGTGCTGGCGCTGTTCGCCCACCGCGGAGCCAGCCGAGTGCGACGCTACCCGATGCCGGGCCTGGCGGGGATGAACCTGGTGATAGACGACGTGCTGCAGGGTGGGGTCAACGGTGCGCTCAACCTGGACGGCCACGGCAAGACGCTCTCGTTCCTGCTGTTGGCAATGCCGGTTTCGGTGTCGTCGATATCCCAGGATTGACGTCAATGCGATCATCCGGTGGTGCGGGGCGTAAACGGTGCGTAACTGATCCTTCGTGCACCACCCGTGTGCCGAGTGTCATGGCTGCTTCAGCAGGATGTCGGACAGCCCGAGTATGGTCGTGGCGAGTTCGCTCATGCTCTTGCCCTGGTCCATGGAGGACTTGCGCAGGAAGCGATAGGCCTCCTCTTCCGTCATCTGCTGGCTGGCCATGATCAGGCCCTTGGCGCGATCCACCAGCTTGCGTTCGCGCAGCGTCTTGCGAGTCGTCTCCAGATCGTCGCTGATACCCTGCAGGCGACTCGCCTGGGCACGCATCAGGTCGATCAGGGAGCGGTTGAGGGGCGAGTCCATGAGATGGACGGTCAGTTCGCCCAATTCCTGGGTGGCGTTGCCGTCGAAGAGTTCCACCAGCTGCTGGCAGGCGGGCGAGGGGCTGCCGGTCGCCAGTTCGGCATGCAGGTTTTCCGGCTTGGCAATGGTCTCGCGGGTGGCGACGACCTTCTTCTGGCACAGGGTTGCCAGCTCCCGGTTCAGGTAGTCTTCGACCTCCTTGATGGCATCGATGCGGCGCGTCGTCAGTTCGTACCAGGTCTCGCCCAGAGAGCTGGCGGGTTCCGTCAGCGGATCGCTACGACCTGCCATCTCGCGTAGCTGGTGGATGCCGGCCAGGGTGCGGCCGGGCATCTGTTGCTCCCAGTACTGGCGCGCCTTCGGCGTGGCAAATTCCAGGAAGGTATCGAAGCAGCGCTGCTGGGCTTCGATCAACTGTTGCAACAGCTGCCGGTGGGGCTCATCGAACCCGGTGGCCGTGAAGCCGACAGCCCCGCAGGCGCGCTCCTGGCCTGCCAGCTCCTTGCCCTGCATCAGATGGAAGATGCCCACGAGGGCAAGAGTGATATCCGGGTCCCTGGCGGTATCGGCGGCGTCGAAGACCACCGACAGCAGACCACTGATCAGGCGATTGAAGAGCACGGTCGCCTCATCGGGAAGTATGCGCAGGGCTTCGATCTCGCGTCTCAGCTCGTTCAGCCGGTCGAGTCCGTGCCAGACATGGGCGATCCGGCTCAGTAGCCGGGCGCTGGTGGCGAGACGACCACCGCTCTTGCCCAGGATGTCCAGGCGTTGTCGCATGGCCTGCTCCATGCAGAGGCAGTCCTGGATCTGCTCTCGGCGCCGGTCGGCGAAGCGCTCACCCCGGGAGGCGAGGTAGACGTTCGATGCGCCGCGTTCCTTCTGCAGACCATGAATGAAGTGGCTGGTATCTCCCACGAGTTCGCAGATCGTGGCGAGGTGGAGCAGGTCGTCGATTTCGCAGCGCTTGGCTGCCAGCAACAGCTCTTCTGCAGGGGTCATTGACAGGTTACTCCTCTGATCGGCGCCCTGGCCGGGCCACGTCTTCGTTCTTGAATGGCTATGACTTTGAATGGCAATAACTGCGCAGCAATATTCGCGCCAATCCATTGCCATTGATGAGAAGCGCCACGAACGGGAAGCGATAGGGCAGACGAAGACCGCCGCTTCAGGGAGCGGCGGTCGAGCGGGGCAGGTCCCCAGGGCCATGGTCGCGGTGGATCAGCGCAGCGACAGGGCGCCAGCACCGGTGTCTTCGCCCACGGCATCCTGGTAGGCGGCTGCCTCTTCGGCTTCGGTCTCCGGGGAGAAGCGCACCAGCAGGGCGCATGAGGCCAGCACCAGCACGGCCAGTCCAAGGTAGAACAACCCCTGCTGATAGGTGATCGCTTCCGAACGGAACAGGAAGGCGGCCGCCACGGCCCCCACGTTGCCGCCGGCACCGACGATGCCGGCCACGGCGCCCAGGGCCTTCTTGTTGATGAAGGGCACCACGCCGTAGGTCGCACCTTCGGCCATCTGCACGAAGAGGCTGAACACCAGCATGATGCCGATGGCGTAGGAGAGTACGTGCATCTGCGAGAAGGCGACCAGGGCGATGCCTTCACAGATCAGGGCGATGAAGAGCCAGCGGACCCGGCCCTTGAGCCCGCCGTTTTTGGCGAACAGGTCGGAGAAGATGCCGCCCATGGTGCGGGCGAAGACGTTCATCAGCCCGAACAGCCCGGCGATCATGCCGGCAGTGGCCAGCGTCAGGTCGAAGTTATCGAAGAAGTAGATGGCGGCAATGTTGTTGATGGTCAGCTCCACGCCGAAGCAGATGGCATAGACCACGAACAGTGCCCAGACGCGGATGTCCTTGGCAGCCGCCAGGAAGGTCTGACCGGCACCGCTGTCGCCGTTGGCCTGGGGAAGCTCGCCCCGGGCGCGCAGGTCCTCGAAGTTGCCGTTGGGGGCATCCTGGGTGAAGCGGTAGTAGCAGATGCCGGTGATGAACAGCACCACGCCGGGCACCACCATGGCCAGGCGCCAGCCGAGCGTCTCGCTGACACCCAGCATCAGCAGGCCTGAGAAGATCAGGGGCATCAGGATCTGGGTGGTACCGCCACCCAGGTTGCCCCAGCCGGCGCTGGTGGCGTTGGCGGTGCCGACCACGTTGGGTGCGAACATCATGGTGGTGTGATACTGGGTGATGACGAAGGAGGCGCCAATGGCACCGATTGCCAGGCGTGCCAGCAGGAAAGTCTCGAAACTGTTGGCAAAGCCGATACCCATCACCGGAATCGAGCCCAGGATCAGCAGGCCGGAGTAGGCCTTGCGCGGCCCGATGCGGTCGCAGAGCACGCCGATCAGCAGGCGAACGATCACCGTGATGGCAACCGACGCGATGATGGTGTTGCCGATCTGGGTCTGGGTGAGGGAGAGGTCCTCGCGGACCACCGCCATCAACGGGGCGATACCGAACCAGCCGAAGAAACAGAGATGGAAAGCGAACCACGAGAAGTGGAAGGCCCGCATCTGCGGGGTACTGAAGTTCAACAGGCGAATCCTGTTGGCCTTGTTGAGGATTTCCATGAGTCAGGCCTCGCGCTTGATGGGTAGCGATTACGGAGAACGTGTCCTTCATCGTTGAAGGTCAGGTTCGACGCACTCGTACTCCGGAGAGCCTGGTCTACGCCTACCACTGGTTGATCTGCATCAAGCAAACGACTTGCCACCATCCGCTTTGTTTTTTTATTTCATGGGATTAGGGGGGATTGCCGCGCTCCGTAAGCGGCAATCGCGGCTGTCGGAGTGTGGCGATGGTGCAGTGCAAAGCGCCATGCCCCGCGATGGTGCTGCGGGCCCAGTGCTGATGGCGAGGTGGCGAAAACGAGGTGAGGTGCGAGCGCTCAGTTCATGGCCAGTTGGTGGCCATCCTTCTGGCAGGCCAGGAAGGCGGAGCTTTCCAGCCACTCCGAATCGGGGTAGTAGGCGAAGAGGTACTGGTCTTCCTTGATGCTGTCGATCAGCGGGTAGGTGACTTCCTGGCGTACGGCGGGGCAGCCCTGGCTGCGCCCCAGCCGGCCGGTCTTCTCGATGAAGGCCTCGCTGACGTAGTCGGCACCGTGGATGACGATGGCGCGCTGGTAGGCGAGGTCATTGATGCCTTCCTCAAGGCCTTCCAGGCGCAGCGAATAACCATTGCGGCCGTAGTAGCTGTTCATGGTGCGAAACAGGCCCAGGCTCGACTGGTGGCTGCCGTAGACATTGGAAAAGACCTCAGCCATGGCATCCCCCGTACCCTGGCCGTGAGAGACCAGTTCCTCGAACAACAGTCGCGGCTCAGCGAGGTCAAAGACCCATAGGCGCGGCTCTGTCGAGGGGCGGGAAAAATCGATCACCGCCAGGCGCTGGGCATTCGGTTCGGCGCAGGCCAGGGCATTGGCGGCGAGCCGGAGCACAAGGGGGTCGGCATCTGGCGCCAGCCGGGTCAGGGTGGCATCGAGGGAGGTGCCATGCTGCGGGCTGTAGACCAGGGCCTGGGTGAGAAAATCACCGGCCTGAGCGACAGGTGCGGCGAAAAGCAGGGTGGCAAGCGCGGTGCAGGAGAGTCGTGGTAGCGTGAAGTAACGGGTCATGGCCGGCCTGTATGCAGCTCGTCAGGCCGTGTCGCACAATGCCATCGGCGACACGGCCCAGGTAGAGGGTACGGAGCCAGTGTCCTTGGGCTCCGGATAAAAGCACTATTATGAAGGCATGGGCCAGGAAGGCCAGGGCGTCTATCAACGGATTAGGGGAACATCATGCGGGTATTTGTCACGATCGGGTTTGTATTGGCTCTTGTGTCGGGAATGGCGGGGGGCGGCCAGGTCGAGGCGCCGGCGATCGGCAGGGAGGGTGCCGGTGATGGCGATTCGGTATCGCAAGTCATCTCACGCCTGGTCGAGGACGAGGGGAGTGCCCTGCAGGCCTTCTACGACGCACGCAGCCATCGCCCGGCCTGGCATGATGGCGAGTCGGTGGCGGCCTTCGCTGCGGCGCTGCACACGCTCGATACCGATGGGCTCATCCCTCAGGATTATCAGGCCGATGGCCTGGTGGCTGCACATCGCGAGGCCTATGCCGAGGGAGGTAGCGATGGGGGTAACGCTGGGGGTAACGCTGGGGGTAACGCTGAGGGTAACGAGAGAGAGGCGCGATTCGACCTGCATGTCAGCCGTGTGTTGCTGACGGCGCTCACCCACCTCCAGCGGGGCAAGGTGGATCCGCGCGCCATCGACGGTGATTGGGATATCCCGATAGAGGCCGCCGAGCTGGATCCGACAGCCATTTCCCGGGCGGTGGATGCCCAGCGCTTTGAGCAGGCCTTTGCCGAGGCGCGTCCCGCCTATGCGCCCTATGAGCGACTTCGCGCCGGCCTGGCCCGCTATCGAACCCTCGAGCGACTGGGCGGGTGGGAGAGCCTGCCCGCGAGGCAGCGGGCGCTGCGGCCGGGGGACATCGATGATGATGTGGTGCTGCTGAGGGAGCGCCTGGCCATCATGGGCGAAGTCGAACTCATGGCTGCCACCATCGAGGCCTTCCCTGGGGGCGTGATCGAGGGGCCGGATCCGCGGCACTATGACGCCAAGCTCGAAGCGGCAGTGCGTCGCTTCCAGCGACGCCATCTGCTGGAAGGAGACGGCATCGTCGGCCAACAGACCCTGGCCGCCTTGAATGTGCCGGTGGAGGATCGCATCGATCAGATTCGCTTGAACATGGAGCGTGCTCGCTGGCTGCTGCATGGCCTGCCGGAATCCTTCGTGCTGGTGGATATCGCCGGCTACCGGCTCAGCTACTTCCGTCCCAATGGGGAGATCTGGCGTTCGCGGATCGTGGTGGGGCGCCCCTATCGGCGCACACCGTCGCTGCGCTCGGAGATCACTCACATGACCGTCAACCCGACCTGGACGATCCCGCCGACGATCCTGCGTGAAGACGTGCTGCCCGCGGTGCGTCGGGACCTGGGCTACCTGTGGCGGGAGCGAATCCAGGTGCTCAGTCCATCGGGCGCGCCGCTGGATCCCTGGGAAATCGACTGGTCGCGACCGGGAAACGTGGTGCTGCGCCAGAGCCCCGGGCCGCATAATGCGCTGGGGGAGCTGGTGATCCGCTTTCCCAATGAGCATATGGTCTATCTGCACGATACCCCGTCCCAGGGCCTCTTCGCCCGGGAGCAGCGTGCCGCCAGCTCGGGCTGCATTCGGGTGGAGAATATCGCGGAGTTTACTCAACTTCTGTTCGACGACACCGACAGCGGCCACGACGTGCGGTCGCAGATCGAGCGCGGGGAGACCCGCAATGTGCGGCTTGCGGAGCGCGTGCCGGTGATCCTGCACTACTGGACCGTGCATCCGTCAGAAGATGGCCAACTGGCCTTTCGACCCGACATCTATGAGCGCGACGATGCGCTACTGCGGGCGCTGGATCGGCCGTTGGCGCTGTAGGTCAACGTGCGGGGAAGGCCCCGGCCACTTCCTGTGACCGGGGCCGTGGCTAAGCCAGGCGTGCCCCGCAGCGGGGACAGATTTCATGCGCGCTTTCGGCTGTGGCAGGTTTGGCGCCGGCATCAACTTCGGCATCAACTCTGCCATCAACAAGGGTAGCTACTGCTCGCTTGGTAGCGAAGCGCTCCGGGTACAGCGGTACCAGCTTGCCGCGTTCCCAGCGCAGGCCAATGTCCTTGAGCATGCGGGGGTCGCAGTCGCGCAGCGAGGCGTCACGACGCCGGTTGGCGTAGTGGGTGTGCACGGCGCGCAGCAGACGATAGGTAATGCGTAGTAGTGCCATGATCTCGGTCTCCTTGGTGCAGGAGGCCGGGACTTGTGCGCGAACAGGATATGACCGGAGACGGTGATACTTGGCCGCGACAAGTGCCGCGGCCAGGGTCCTTCAGGTGTCGATCTTGCGACGGCTGGCACACGGCAACGGGCGTACTCGCATTGCGTTTTTATTGACGCAATGTAGTGGGCTCGTTGTGGCGATGCGGGATTGCCAGCGCATGACGGATCCGTCCTGAGGGTTGCTGTTGGTGAAAGGGAAAGAGGTCGTCGCGAGACGACCTCTTTCTTTTTAGCCAATCGCTGATCAAGCGTCAACTGATGGAGCGTATCAAACGGTAGCTGGGGCAGAACCGGTCTTAGCGATACCCCTTGGCTTGCAGGCGGAACAGCCGGGCATAGCGGCCGTTGGCGGCCAGCAGCGTCTCGTGATTGCCCTGCTCGATGATCTCGCCACCGTCGATGACCAGGATGTGGTCGGCGGCGCGCACGGTGGAGAAGCGGTGGGAGATGAGAATGGTCATCTTTTCCCGGCTGTGTTCGCGAAAGTCGTCGTAGACGGCGGCCTCGGCGGCGGCATCCATGGCGGCGGTGGGCTCGTCCAGCACCAGGATGTCGGCGCTCTCGCGCATATAGGCCCTGGAGAGGGCGATCTTCTGCCACTGGCCGCCGGAGAGCTCCTGGCCGCCCTTGAACCAGCGGCCGAGCTGGGTGTGGTAGCCCCCCGGCATGGCACTGATGAACTCCTCGGCGAGCCCGCGGCGAGCCGCCTGCTGCCAGCGGGCCTCATCCTCGAAGGAGGCCACGTCGCCGGCGCCCAGGTTCTCGCCCACCTTCATCTGGTAGCGCACGAAGTCCTGGAAGATCACGCCGATGCGTCGACGCAGGGTTTGCACGTCCCACTCGCGCAGGTCACTGCCATCGAGCAGGATTCGCCCTTCGCTGGGCTCATAAAGCCGGGTCAGCAGCTTGATCAGGGTGGTCTTGCCGGAGCCGTTGGCGCCGACCAGTGCCAGGCTGCCGCCTGGCGTGACATGCAGCGAGATGCGGGTCAGCGCCGGCTTGTCGGCGCCGGGATAGGTGAAGCTGACGCTCTCGAAACGGATGCCGTCACCAGGCCGGGCGCCCTGCGTGAGGGTGCCTTGCTCGGCTGCCACCGGCTGCTCCAGATACTCGTACAGGTTCGACAGGTAGAGGTTGTCCTCGTACATGCCGCTGATCGAGGTGAGGCTCGCCGAGAGCGCCGCCTGGCCCTGCTTGAAGACCATCAGGTACATGGTCATTTCGCCCAGGGTGAGCTGGCCGGTGACGGTTTCCACGACCACCCAGGCGTAGGCGCCGTAGAAGGCGAGGGTACCCAGCAGACCGAGTAGAAAGCCCCAGGTTTCGCGCCGGATAGTCAGGCGGCGGTCTTCGCCGTAGAGGGCGTCGAAAATGGTCCGGTAGCGCGAGAGCAGCAGCGGTTCGAGGCCGAAGAGCTTGACCTCCTTGATGCTGTCCTCTCGTGCCAGCACCGTCTCCAGGTACATCTGCATGCGGGTCTGAGGGGATCGCCAGCGAAACAGCCGGAAGGCATCCCCGGAAAACTTGGCCTCCGAAGCGAAGACCGGCAGGGCGCCGACCAGAAGGATCAGGATTGCCCAGGGCGAGAACTGCACCAGCAGCACGCCGAAGCTGACCAGCGAGATGCCGTTCTGCATCAGCGAGAAGGTCTTGTTGACCAGGCCGAGTGGGCGAATCGAGGCTTCGCGACGGGCCCGGGTCAGCTTGTCGTAGAACTCGGAGTCCTCGAACTGGGCTAGCGACAGGGTGCCCGCCTTTTCCAGGATCATCACATTGACCTTCTGGCCGAGCAGGGCGCGCAGCAGCGACTGCTGCCCCGAGAGCCCACGCTGGGCCATGGCGATGGCGGCGATCACGCCGGCTTCCGCCAGAACGTAGCGCAATACCGGCCACCATTCGACCTCGCCTGTGTCGCGATGAAGGGCCATGGCGTCGACCACCGAGTCGACGATGAGCTGGCCGATCCAGGCGGCAACGGCCGGAAGTATCCCGGCGACCAGAGTGCAGACGGCAAGGCCCACGGTCAGCGGACGCGAGGTCTGCCATACCAGGACTAGCGCTCGCCGGCTGTAGCGGAATACCCCGAAGAAGGCGCCCAGGCGATTGCCTGCCGGGGGTGGGGTGGGGATGGCGTTGCGTGAATAGGACGAGGACAAGGGGCGTCTCCGGATGGGGCCTGGTTCAGCGTCCGTTCTGGTCAGTCAGGGCTATCCTGAACGAACCGACGCCCCACCGGTAGGCGGGGCGTCGGGTGAAGAGCAGAAGCGCGTGGCCTCAGTCGGCGTCGCTGTCCGATGCCTGTGCCACTACGGTGCCGGTCTCGCCGGAGCGCAGGACGGCCAGCAGCGGTTCGGCTTCCTGCTGGAAGGCCATCAGCCGTTCTCCATCGAGGCTCTGGCTTTCCGGCAGCTCGACCTTCATGGCGTCAACGGCGGCGTTGTTGACGATGACTTCGTAGTGCAGGTGGGGGCCGGTGCTGCGGCCGGTATTACCCGACAGTGCGATGCGCTCGCCCATCGACACCCGGTCACCGCGGTTGACCAGCGGACGCGACAGGTGGAGGTAGCGGGTACGATAGCCATTGTCATGACGAACCACCAGGTAGCGGCCTGCGACCGGATGGTTGCCGACCTTCTCGATGCGACCGTCTGCCGGAGCCTGAATCGGCGTGCCGACCGGCATGGCCCAGTCGGTGCCACGGTGGGGGCTGACCCGGCCGGTGACGGGATGGGTGCGCCGCGGGTTGAAGCTGGAGCTCATGCGATAGCTGCCCTCGAAGGGGTAGCGGCTGAACGCCGGATCGAGGCTCTGGCCATCGGGCGTGTAGTAATTGCTGTCGGTACTGTTGCGCACCAGGGTGAGGTCCATGCGCGCCCCTTCATACTGGATCGCCAGTACGCGGGAGTCGAAGCTGGCGCCATCGATGATGTCGGACTCGATCAGTACCTGGAACTCGTCACCGCGGCGGGTATCGCGGCGGAAGTCGAGCTTCTTCTCGAGCAGGCGTGAGATCTGGGCGACTTCGGTACTGGAGAGGCCGGTGGCCTGGGCGGAGCGGGCGAAACTACCGCTGACGCTACCGGCGAACAGGCGCTGAGTGGCTTCGCCCGCTCGCTCGATGGTGGCCACATCGAAGCTGTCGTCTTCACGTTCCAGCAGGAAACCTTCGCGGGCGTTCTTCATGACCCGCATCGCCATCAGCCGATCCTGCTCATCCAACTGGTATTCGAACGAGTTGCCGGCTCGCCAGTGGGTCAGGACCCGCTGGTCCGGCAGGCTCTCCAGCAGCCGGAGCGCTTCACTATATCCGAGGCCCAGTTCGTTCTGGGCAAGCACGGCGAAGGTGTCGCCCTGCTGCACGGTATAGGTCCGCCACTCGGGCACGAAGGGCTCGTCGGCGACCATTTCCTGCTCGAAGACGACGGGGCCATCCTCGAAGAATGCCAGCTCGGCGTCGTCATAGTTCTCGTAGGAGGTGGCGTCGGCGGCTAGCGCTTCGTCATCGGTATGGGTGTCATCGAGCATGCCGCTGGCCAGGGTGCCGATGACCATGGCCATATGCAGCGCGCCGGAGTCCAGAGCGGTGACCAGTGCGACGCTGTGGGCTTCCTGTTCGACGGCAGTGACCGTCTCGAGTGCTGGTGACGCGGCAAGGTGTTCGGGAGCGGCTTCGGCCTTGGTGATGCCGATCATGTCTGTGCCGTTGAGATCGATGATCTCGGTAGGCCTCAGCTCGGAAAGGGGGATGTAACCGCGAGAGGCATCGATGGCCTGTGTGGCGATCTCGATGGCATCGGCTACCGAGTAGCGGTCGCTGTTGAGCGAGGGGAGACCGGGGTGGGTCTCGGGCGCCAGGGGATACAGTACGGTTTCGGGTATCTGCCCCTGTCGCTGGGTGTTCTCGACGAGAGTGACAATCTTGTGTGCGCCCAGCACTGTGACCATGGTGGCAACGGGTAACAGTAATAACTTATGCGTGCGGGGCAGCGAATGAAGGATTCGCAACATGGTGTTCGGCCATATGAATAAGTGACATGAATATAAAAAGGCATGGGAACCTTAACCCATGATATATGGCGTGCCTAGACTGTAAGAATATACAGCTAGACACGCCCGGGGAGAATTATCCTTATCCTCCCAGGTCATGTCACTATTTTCGAACACCGTTCCTCAATGTTTCCATTGAACGGGAATGGGCTGGAAAAGACAACCCCCTGTCCTGAACGGGGCAAGAGCGGTGTACGTTGCCACTGCACCGGATGGCATTAGATGGCGGTAAAGGTGCCTGTGCGATAGTCCGCCAGGGCCTGTTCGATCTCGTGCGGATGGTTCATCACGAAGGGGCCATAGTGGACGATGGGTTCACGGTGGGGCGTGCCGGCCAGGATCAGGCACTGTGCGCCTTCCTGGCTGTGCAGTGCCAGGCGCTGACCTTCGCCAAGGCGTGCGAGCTCTCCTGCCCTGACGGGCTGGCTGTCTATGGTCAGCTCACCTTCGAAGACATAGACCACCAGGGTTTCGTCGGCCACGATCAGGCTCAGCGTGCCTTCGGCGGATAGCCTGGCGTGACCCACGGCACCCCTGCCGGCCAGGGCATCCAGCGGTCCCTCCACGGTGTCGCCGCTGTCGCTCTGCCAGCGGCCACCCAGCGCGATCAGCTCGGCCCGGTCGCACTCGAGGTGCGGCATTTCACCACTGCGCACATCCCGGTAGGTGGGCGGGCTGAGCTTGTCCCTGGCGGCCAGGCTGAGCCAGAGCTGGAAGCCGTGGAGACCATGGCTGTCGGTCAGCGGCATTTCGGAGTGCACGATGCCCCGCCCGGTGTGCATCCATTGGGCGTCGCCGGCGCGAATGGTGCTCGCGTGGTCCAGATGATCCTCGTGGGTGAGGCCACCGTGCAGGATATAGGTCAGGGTCTGGATGCCGCGATGGGGATGCGGCGGGAAGCCGCCGATATAGTCGTCGGGGCTGTCGGACCCCAGCTCGTCGAGCATCAGGAAGGGGTCGAGGCCGCCACCGAAGTCGTGGATGCGCTGGATCTTGACACCGTCGCCGTCCTGGCTGGGATGGCTGCGCATCAGATTCGCGATGCGACGGGTCTCGAGGGAAGCGGCCATGGAGTGACTCCAGTATCGGGGGATATAGCTGGCATTTTAGAGCGGAATTTTCGAAACTAAAGCGCATAGTTTTCCAAATTTCATTCGAGGAAATCGAAATGTCTCGTGTCACCCTGGCCCAATGGCAGATGCTCGCGGCAGTGGTGGATCACGGTGGCTTTGCGCGAGCCGCCGAAGTGGTTCACAAGAGCCCGTCGACGCTCAACCATGCGGTTCATAAGCTGGAACAGCAGCTCGGCGTCCAGGTCCTGGAGCCGGTGGGGCGGCAGGTGAGGCTCACCGAAGCCGGTGAAATGCTGCTGCGCCGGGCGCGGCAGCTGATCGAGAGCGCCGAGGCGCTGGAGGATGTGGCTGGGCGGCTGTCGGAAGGGCTTGAAGCGGAAGTGGTACTGGCGGTTGACCAGATATTTCCTCCCCAGGCGCTGGCGGTGGCGCTGAGTCGCTTTTCTGCCGCCTTTCCTCATGTGCGGGTGCAACTGCATGAGACGGTGCTCAACGGGGGTATCGAGATGCTCTACGATGGCCGCGCCGACCTGGTGGCATCCGGGCTATCCGCGCAGGGGTTTCTCGGCGAGCCGCTGGGCCAGGTTCGCTTCATCGCCGTGGCCCATCCGGAACATCAGCTCCATCGACTGGATCGACAGCTCGACCTTCGCGACCTGCTGCGTCACCGCCAACTGGTGGTGCGTGACTCGGCGCTGCGCCAGTCGATGGATTCCGGCTGGCTCAAGGCCGAGCAGCGCTGGACCGTCAGCCACCTGGAAACCTCGATCGACATGGTGCGTCGCGGCCTGGGCTTTGCCTGGTTGCCGGATACTCGCATCACAGCGGATATGGCAGCGGGCAGGATGACGGCGCTCCCATTGGCTGCCGGTGGCGTTCGAGACATTCCCATTCAACTGATCTTTCGTGATCGGGATCGTGCCGGACCTGCGACCCATGCCATGGCCGAAGCGCTTCATGGTGCAGTTGCCAGCGAGTGTCCGACGGAGGCAGAGGGTGGACGCAGAGAGGCATGATTCGATTTGGTCGTATGAATGTGGCCAAAAACTGCACTTGAGCATCGAGAAAATCGGCTTAACCTGACCAAAGACACATTTCCTGAGCGGGAGTCCATCATGGGCCTGTTGATCGACGGCAAGTGGCAAGACCAGTGGTACGACACCAAGAAACATGGCGGTGAATTTGTCAGGGAATCCGCCAAGCTGCGTGACTGGGTCACTGCGGATGGCGGTACCGGACCAGACGACCAGCCGGGTCTTCCCGCCGAAGCGGGGCGCTATCACCTCTATGTCTCGCTGGCCTGTCCCTGGGCGCACCGCACCCTGATCCTGCGAAAGCTCAAGGGGCTGGATTCGCTGATCGGCATGTCATACGTGAGTCCCCTGATGCTGGATCAGGGCTGGACCTATGATGAGCAGGAAGGTTCGAGCGGTGACGCCGTCAACGGCGTCTCCTACCATCATCAGCTCTATACCATGACCGACCCCCGCTACACGGGACGGGTGACGGTGCCGGCGCTGTGGGACGAGCGGGAAGGGCGCATCGTCAACAATGAATCCGCCGAGCTGGTGCGCATGTTCAACGATGCCTTCGATCACCTGACCGGAAACCGGCTGGACTTCTACCCGGCCGACCTGCGCGAGACCATCGACGCGGTCAACGACGATGTCTACGACCACATCAATAACGGCGTCTACAAGTCGGGCTTCGCCACCGAGCAGGCCGTGTACGAGAAGCACGTGCTGGCGCTGTTCGAGTCGCTGGATCGCATGGAGGCGAGACTTGCCGAGAATCGCTACCTGGCCGGGGAGTGGCTTACCGAGGCCGATATTCGCCTGTTCACCACCCTGGTGCGCTTCGATGCCGTCTATCACGGCCATTTCAAGTGCAACCTGCGCCGCATCGAGGACTACCCGAATCTCTCGAACTACCTGCGCGAGCTCTACCAGTGGCCGGGCATCAAGGAGACGGTGGACTTCGGGCATATCAAGCGCCACTACTACTATAGCCACGACACCATCAACCCGACGCGCATCGTGCCGGCAGGCCCGCTGCTCGAGCTCGACCGCCCCCACGACCGGGAGCGCCTGGCGGGGAAGGGGATTAGAGAAAAAGCATGAAGCAGGAAGGGTGGGCACCGTCGATGGATAGTGTCGCTGTCGGAGCGCTGCTCTGCATCCGACAGCGGCCTGGCATCGTTGGTAGATAGGATCGCTGCTGGAGCGCTCGGTTCGGCGCTCCGACTTTGCATCGCGACTGGCGCCGGCAGGCGCCCTGGCGGAGACTGCCGGAGTTGGCAACAACCGCGCCCATCGGCAACACCGCTGGGAGGCCTGCGGCCTCCAGTTGTGATCTAAAGATACTCCTACAAAGGGGAAATCGCCCTTCGCCTCTTACCTCTGCTTCGCCAGCCACCTGTCCAGCGCATTGGCGAACTCGCGCCGGTCGGTATCGCTGTAGCCCTTGGGGCCGCCGGTGTGTTCGCCGCTGGCGCGCAGGGTCTCCATGAAATCCCGCATCTGTACCCGCGCCTTGATATTGCCCTTGTCGAGCATTTCGCCACGGGTGGTCATGACCGCCGCGCCTTTTTCGATGGCCTCCAGGGCCAGCGGCAGGTCGGAGGTGAGCAGCAGGTCACCGGAAGCGAGGCGGGCGACGATCTCGTTGTCGGCGGCGTCGAAGCCATGACTCACCGCAAGCGACTTGACGCAGCGCGAGGGCGGCAGCGGGATCGTATGGTTGGCCACGAACCAGGTGGGGGTATCGGTACGCTCGGCGGCACGCACGATAATCTCGCGTGCCACCTTGGGGCAGGCGTCGGCGTCGACCCACAGGGTTGGCATTGGCAGGCTCCTCGATCAGGGGGACATGGTCGTTAGCGTTGAAAGTACTGGCCAGGACAAAGCAGCGATGGTAGCATGCGCCCTCCTCGCATGTGCTGACCCCGCCATCATGACGATTCGCCGGTGCTGAAGTTGCCCGAGCCGAATCACCGAGACCTGCGGTCATCTACCGACAGTGTCCGAGATGTGAAGATGGAGCGCCACCAGATGCCGCCAACAGGCGACATCGGCGCAGAAAGGTCGCCTTAGCGGTTCGCATGCCCCAGGGCGCGAACCGGATGCCAGGTGCGACCGGCGTCCCCGATTCCGTGACTCGCTCTGCCCTTCGGCCAATGATGGCCCTCGACAAGCGCAGTGCGCCCGACCGTTCTTTTGCGTCGGGGATGCCTCAATGTGATTTTGCCGGCCCCTGCCGGCCTACCAAGGTGTGATTGATGACCTCGACTTCTGTCGCTTCGCCGAGCTTCGGCGATCTTGCTCTGTTGCCTGCCGTTCTCTCCGCTGTGGAAACACTGGGCTACGAGATCCCTTCGCCGATCCAGATGCAGACCATTCCTGCACTGCTGGAAGGGCGTGACATGCTGGGCCAGGCCCAGACCGGCACCGGCAAGACCGCTGCCTTTGCGCTGCCGATTCTGTCTCGCCTGGAGCTGACTCGCCGTGAGCCCCAGGTATTGGTAATGGCGCCGACTCGTGAGCTGGCGCAGCAGGTTGCCGTGTCGTTCAGCAAGTATGGCCAGAACCTCAAGGGCCTGGAAGTCGCCACCCTGTGCGGCGGCCAGGAATACCGCGAGCAGCTGGGCGCCCTGAAGCGCGGCGCCCAGGTCGTGGTCGGCACGCCCGGCCGCATCATCGATCACCTGGATCGCGGTAGCCTCAAGCTCGACGGCCTTTCTGCCCTGGTGCTTGACGAAGCCGACGAGATGCTGCGCATGGGCTTCATCGACGACGTCAAGCGTGTGGTCGCCGATACGCCGAAGGATGCCCAGCGGGTCTTCTTCTCCGCGACACTGCCGACCGAGATCGAGCGCATCGTCAATCGTTACCTGGTTGATCCGGTCAAGGTCGTGATCGAAGCCAGCGTGGGTACTGCCGCCAGCATCGACCAGCGCCTGGTGCGCGTCGAAGGCGGCGCCAAGCTGGAGGCGCTGTCGCGTATCCTCGAGGTCGAGCCCGTCGACGGTGCCATCGTTTTCGTGCGGACCCGTGCGGCCTGTACCACCCTGATGGAGCAGCTCTCCGCCCGCGGCGTGAACGTGGCGAGCCTCTCCGGTGATCTGGATCAGAGCCTGCGCGAGCGCACCATCACTCGTCTCAAGCGCGGCAAGGTCGATGTGCTGATCGCCACCGACGTGGCCGCCCGTGGCCTCGACGTGTCGCGCATCACGCACGTCATCAACTATGACCTGCCCCAGGACAGCGAAGCCTACACCCACCGTATCGGCCGTACCGGTCGTGCGGGCCGGACCGGCATCGCGATCACCTTCGTCGGCTCTCGCGAGCTGCGCAAGGTGCGCTGGATGGAGCAGGCCACCGGCCAGCACATGGCCGACATGCCGATCCCCGATGAAGCCGCCATCCGCGCTCATCGGGATGACGCCTTCTTCCTGCGTACCCAGGGTGCACTGACCGCCGGTGCCGAAGAGCAGCGTGCGCTGATCGAGCGCCTGGTCGCCGAAGGGCACGATCCGATCGAGCTGGCCTGTGCCTTTGCCGCCATGGCCCGCGCCGACGAAGCGCCCATCGGCCGCATGCAGCCGCCGCGCAAGGAACGCACCGAGCGCGAGCCGCGTGACGGCAAGCCGGCGCGGCGCGAGCGGGGCCCCAGCGAGGGGATGACCCGCTATCGCGTCGCCGTGGGCCACAAGGATGGCGTCAAGCCGGGCCAGCTGGTCGGTGCCCTGGCCAATGAAGGGGGCATCGAAGGTGCCCGCATCGGTCGCATCGACATTCGCAACGCCTTCTCCGTGGTGGAGTTGCCGAGCTCGCTGCCGGCCAGCATCCTCGACAAGATGGCACGTGCCCGTGTCGCCGGTCGTCCGCTGGAGATCAGCGAAGATGCCGGCGCCACTGCCGAGCGCGCTCCGCGCCGCCGCCAGGATGGGGATGCCCCGATTCGGCGCCGTAACACCGCCTGATCGCTGCCGGGCACAAGCCCGGCAAGCATGAACCAGACAAAGCCCTCGTACCGTTGTCGGTACGAGGGCTTTCTTGTGGGCGAGATATAAGCGACATCGACCAGGCTAGGAGCCTGTCGGGTTTGACCGATCGTCACGAGAGATTTGGATTTCGAGACAAGTTTATCGATCTGATGAGGCGAATAGCCCGCTCTTTAACGAATCAGATCGAATGAAATTGGCCGAAAGACCGGATCTCGCAGTAGATCAGCGTTACGTCCGACAGGCTCCTAGGCCTCGCGCTTGCCATCCACCAGCCGCGACACGCCCCAGGGGTTGCCGTCCTTGAGTGGTGCCGGTAGCAGGCCCTCTGGCAGCGCCTGGTAGCACACCGGACGCAGGAAGCGGAAGATCGCCGCGCTGCCCACCGAGGTGGTGCGGGAATCCGAGGTGGCCGGGTAGGGCCCGCCGTGAACCATGGCGTGGCACACCTCTACGCCCGTGGGCCAGCCGTTGGCCAGGATCCGCCCCGCCTTGCGCTCGAGAATGGGCAGCAGGCCCTTCGCCACGGCGAGATCGCCGTCGTCCATCTGCAGGGTAGCGGTGAGCTGGCCTTCGAGCTGGGCCGCCACGCGCTGCATCTCCTGCGCGTCCCGGCACGCGATCACCAGCGAGGTGGCGCCGAACACCTCCTCCTGCAGTTCGGGCT
>NZ_QPII01000028.1 GCF_003336675.1 Billgrantia montanilacus
ACCTGAAAGATGTGCTGGCTCGCCTGCCAACACAGAAGGCCAGCCAGATCCACGAACTCCTGCCGCAGCACTGGAAGCCGGTCGACTGATCACTCGCAAAGGGTGATGACCGGCCGCTTACGAACCAGCGACTGGTCAAGGACCTGATGATCACGGCCGCCGGCAGCGACTGGATCCTGCGTGGCAAGACCGGCTGGAGCGGCAAGCTTGGCTGGTGGGTGGGCTGGGTGGAGCGCCCGAGCGGCCCGGTATTCTTCGCTCTCAACATGGAAACGCCCAACCGCATGGCTGATCTACCCAAGCGTCAAGGCATCGCCAACGAAGCATTGCGCACCATCGAGGCGTTGCCGCCCGAAGGCTGACAGCGACTGACGCGGGTATGTCGAGCGAAGCGTCGCCCCTCTCACGAGACAGGGCGACGCTTGGGATCGAGCTACTCCTGATGGCGTTCCAGGGCCTCGAAGAAGGTGCGTATTCGTGCGGCGTTGGCGCCGGCATCGCTGCGACCGAGCCGCGATGCGGAGCGCATGTCCACCCGTGTACCGCCCTCGCTTTCACGCAGGCGAATTGCCACGTCGTCCTTGAAACCGAACCAGGTGGTGGTGGCAACGGCCTCGATCCTGCCATTGTTGGCAGCTATCAGCTCCCAGCCGGAGGCATGGACCTCGGCCACGGCTGCCTCGAAGGCATCGTCGGGAGAGATCGGCAGCTCCAGCGCCTCGATATCCGGATAGGCCTCACGCTGCTGGCGGGCGAACGATTCACCGGGGTACTCCACGGCATTGGGTGCTGCTTCGCGCACTTCCACCAGTGCCACGAAGGCCGGAGGATCGTCGGTATCGGTGGTGATGTCATGGATCGGCGGCACGACACGGGCCTGCTGCAGGTGCATCAGCGGAACGATCAACAGCGCCATGGTGCCAATCAGCGCCAGGCCGCCGACCAGCGCGGGCCTGCCCCGCCGACAGAAAGCGGCCATCACAAGGGTTATCAGCCCCAGTCCGGCTGCCGCGAAGGCGGCGTAAGCCCCGTAGCGCAGCATGCCGAAGGCGCCGCTCAGGGTGAACCATTCCAGTCGATAGGCTGGCCCCGCAGCGCCCATCAGCAGTGCCGCCAGGCCAAGCAGTATAAGGGCGAGCAGCGCCGATACCGCCGACCACCGCCCACTTCGACGCGCTGAGTGCATAGTGCTTACCTCGCCGTTGCCGTTTTTGTTCGAGTCTTTTCCAGCTTGCCGCAACACGCTGGCCGGGACCGTCGGGGTGATCTCGGGTGCGACGCTGCAAAGAGGAGGCCTCGTCAGAGAGACACTTCACATAAAGTGATCTAATAAAACTTTAAGATCGGTGACATGCCGATTTCTTTTGTTCACGTTTTGCTGCGCACTTCTTCTGTATCGACCGTGGTTGGCAACCTATCTTGATAAGGTAGTTCTTAACTCTAGGAGGGAGTGCCATGAAAAGGAATGTAATGAAGAGAACACTATTGGCCATTGCCATCGGTGCGATTTCCGCCGGTCTTGCAGGTGGCGCCCTGGCCCAGGACGCCGAGGACGATACCGAGCTCAACGGCGATGCAACAATGAGCGAAGAGCAGCCCGATCAGATGACTGAGGATCAGGACCTGCATGCCGAAGGCGAGGATGTCGAAGATTATGAGGACATGGACGCCGACGACATGGACGCTGATGACATGGCAGACGACATGGATGCCGATGACACAGCCGACGACATGGATACCGAGGGCCTTGAAGCCGCTGAGGCCGGAGACACGTTAGATGAAGGAGGCATGGGCGAAGCCACTCTGGACGAGTCACTGGGTTCCATGCAGGTCAGCGAACTGGAAGGCATGACCGTCATCAATATGGAAGATGAGGAAATCGGCGATATCCAGGACGTGGTCAAGCATAACGATACCGGTAACCTTCATGCGGTCGTAACCGTTGGAGGGTTCTGGGGTATGGGTGGTACGGACATCGCCTTGCCGCTGGCCGAAATGCAGCTGGAGGACGATCAACTGGTGTTCCAGCAGACCTACGGTAAGGAAGAGCTGGAAAGCGCCAATGAGTACGACGAGGAGCGCTACAGCGAAGTGGATGATGACATGACCCTTTCGGAAGCCTGGGGTAGGTAAGCCACCGACAGGCTTTTAACGCCGATCTATCGGCATGACGGAGGCAAGGCCATTGCGCCTTGCCTTCTTTTTGCCGACAGGTCGGCTTCCATGGAATCTGTCAGACTAGGGATATCCCCATCCCGAACGTAGCAAAGAGGTAGCAATGAGCGCGACGACCAAGCCCTGGGCCCAGTCCATGCCGGAACGGCAGTTCACACTGATGCAGCAGATTCTGGATGCCCCAAGCCCCGTCGGGCTGGAGGGCGCCATGACCTATGGTGTACTAAAGCCTTATTTCGACACCTTTGCCCCCGGCGACTGGCACTTGCATCAGTACAAGGGGCATGCCGGCGTGGTGCTGGACACCCATCCCGGCCGGGACGACCTGTTCAAGGTGATGATCATCGGTCACGCCGACAAGATTCGCATGCAGGTGCGCAGCATCGGAGATGACGGCAAGATATGGATCAACACCGACGCTTTCCTGCCCAATGTGTTGATCGGCCATGAGGTCAAGCTGTTCAGCGAGGACCCCCAGGTACCAGGCCACTATCGCATCATCCAGGGTGGTACCGTGGAGGCGCTGGGTGCCATTCACTTCTCCGACCCGGCCCAGCGCGAAGGGAAAAAAGGCATCAAGAAGGAGCAGATCTACCTCGATCTGCAGATCCACGGCGAAGACAAGAAGCAGCAGGTGCTCAATCTCGGTGTACGCCCCGGCGACTCGATCATCTTCGACCGCCCCATTCGTCACGGTTTCAGTCCCGACACCTTCTATGGTGCCTATCTGGACAACGGCCTGGGCTGCTTTGTCACCGCCGAGGTCGCGCGATTGATCGCCGAGGCCGGCGGTACCGAGCAGGTTCGCGTGCTGTTCGCCATCGCCAGCTACGAGGAGATCGGTCGCTTCGGTAGCCGGGTCCTGGCCGGTGATCTGCGTCCGGATGTGGTCATCGGTGTTGATGTGAATCACGACTACGTGGCCGCCCCCGGCATCGGCGACCGGCGCATGCAGCCGCTGGAGATGGGCAAGGGCTTCACCATGTCGGTGGGTGCCATTGCCAGCGAGCAGCTCAACCGCATCATCGAAACCACGGCCAGGGAGCACGGCATTCCCATGCAGCGCGACATCGTCGGCGCCGACACCGGCACCGATGGCATGGCCGGTGTCCTGGCTGCCATCGACTGCGCCGCCACCTCCATCGGCTTCCCCATCCGCAACATGCACACCATCTCAGAGACCGGAAACACCCAGGATGTGCTGGCCGCCATCCATGTGCTGACACACACCCTCCAGGTCCTTGATGCCCTGCCGAATCCACACCGCGAGTTTCTCGACAATCACCCGCGCCTCGATGAGGCCGCCCGCCTTGAGCACCAGGGCTCGACCAAGCCCGACGATGAGAAAAGCGCCAACGGCGAGAAGCGCGGTAGGTAGGACCGATGGCAGAAACTGGCAATGAATCCCCGGCTGATCGAGTGCGCAACGTACTCGAAACGGCACCCGAGGCAATACTGCCGATGACCTATCAGCAGCTCGCCGAGGCTCTTGGGCTCGCGCCACCGCGCACCATCCAGCGCGTCGCCCAGGCGCTCGAAACGCTGATGCGCGAGGACGCCGAGCAGGGGCGGCCCTTCATCGCCGCGCTGGTGGTCAGTCGGCGTGGTGATGGCGTGCCCGCCAAGGGCTTCTTCGATCTCGCCATCGAGCTGGAGCGCTTCCCGGCTGACCCGGCACGGCATGCCGAGGTGTATCGGGAGGAATTCAGGAGAGCGGTGGCGACAAGAGGCGTTCGAGGCGAAGACTGAGATCACGGAATGGCTGGGGTTGGATTGACGACGGGTGGAATCACGGGTGGAAGAAAGGGTGAAGGAGGGGGGGAAAGAGACGGCGGATGACGTTTCGTCGTAGTGAACGAGGTCACGACGAAGGGAGAGGTCATCACACGCAGCAGCGCCGAGTAATCGAGTCCGAAGCGGATCTCCTCGCCGGGAGCCAGGCGGTTCTGCGTTTCCAGCACCAGGTGGTCGCTGCTGGCGGCGAGCACACTGACACCGAGAGGAGGCGTCAGGCCTTCCGGGTCGACGTCCTGCCGCCCGATGGAGACGATCGTCTGGACGATGGTGCCGCGTTCGTGCATCGGCGTGGGCACGCCGAATGCGGCCTCGCCGGTGTCGCCGCGCGGCGCCGTCGGCTTGGCCAGCGACTCGATGACGGGCACCACCAAGGAGAAGGCGTCGGTGTGCAGGCCGTGCAAGGGCTTCCGCGTAAGGGGGTCGCAGCCCAGCAGGATCGACTCGCCGAGCCGCAGGTCGTTGACCCGGCCAGCGGGCGCTGCGATGGCCCACTGGAGATTGGCCGAATTGCCGCCGGAAACGATTGGCAGGTGCAGGTCCAGCTCGACTTCGAGCCGGCTCACGAGTGCAGAGAGCTCGCCCATGTTGTCGGTGCTGGGCACGACGCCAGCCCGGCACGCCAGGTTGGTGCCGAGGCCGGCGAGCATGATGTGGGGGGTACGCGACATGTGTCGGGCGAGGTCCAGCACGTCACCCGGCAGCACGCCCTCGCGCAGGTCGCCCAGCTCCACCATCAGCACCACGCCGTGACTGCCACCGAGCCTGCCCGCCGCTGCCGACAGTGCCTTCACCACCTCGATCTCACTCACCTGACTGATGCTGGCGCAAGCCACCGCGCGGTCGGCCTGATCCGGCGTGGGCGATCGTAGTAGCGTCAGCGGTGCCTGGATGCCCGCAGCGCGAAGGATTTCGAGGTTTTCGAGGCGTGAATCACCGAGGCGCACCACGCCCCCCGCAATCATGGCCTTCGCTACCTCGGGCGAGCCCAGGGTGGCCTTGGTGACCCCCGTGACGTCGATGCCGCGGCCGGACAACAGAGTGACGAGTGCGCGAGCATTCTCTTCGATCTTGTCCAGGTCGATCTCGACGCGAGGGCAGGTCACGCCAATGCCAGTGACTGATGCGCCTGAAGTTCGGGAAAGGCGGCGGTGACCATTGCGACCAGCGCCGAGGGGTCGTGCCAAAGTGCATCGGTGGCGGCAAGGCCGAGCTCGACATCGTAGCGGGCGATAGCCGCCGTGACCTCTGCCTTGGTCATGTCCTCGTGGTTGATGGCCAGTCCAATGACCCGGGTCTTGCCGAACTGCTCGATGAGCTTGATCTCCGAGAGGGGAGAGGGCATCCGCACCTCCGGGTAGTCACTGAGCATTTTTCGGGCCGGGGCATGTTGCATGATCACGGCCTGTGGCCGGCTGGCGCGCAGCACCACCGTCGAGCTCAGGTAGGCGGGATGGCTGAGGGCGCCCTGACCCTCGATCACGATAACGGCGGGGTGTTCGCCCTCATAGGCGGCGACCACCGCCCCTTCAAGTTCGCCGACCCCGAACTGAGCGGGAATGGCATCGAGTGCGACACCATAGGCGGCGCCCTGCATCAGGCCGGTCTGCCCCGTGCCCACCATCACGGTGTGAATGCCTGCGTCGTTGAGTGCCTGGGTAAGCAGCGTCGAGGTGGTGCGCTTACCGATCGCACCATCGGTACCCAGTACCGCGATTCGCACGCAGTCGACGCTGTCGATGGCGCCATCGAACATGCGCAGGTGCTTGGTGGGTCTAGGACGCCTGATATCATGCAGCGCAACACCGCTGGCGAGTGCAGCCGCCGCGATCTCCGGATCGTCCGCAAGGAACTCGTGCAGACCGGATACCACGCCGATACCGGCCGCAACGGCCGCCAGCACCACCGCGCGGTCCGCCTCGGACATCAAGCCCGATAGCGGGGCAAGCCCGAAGATGAGCACGTCGGGCAGGGCATCGGTCTCCGAGAGCGCCTCCGCCAGATCGGCGACGATAGGGATACCTGCCGCCGCCTCGCCCAGGGCGGTGCCCGCGTCTTCGCCGCTCAGGGTACTGTCGATGACGGAAAGGATGCGATACCGCTCGCTGCTGCGTACCAAGCCGTTGGCTGTCTTGCCATCGATACGCGTGAAATTGTCCTCGCAATACACAACGGCCGATTGACGGGCATCAGTGGGGGGAGTGGCGGCGTCGAGGATGGCTTGAAGGGAATCAGGAAGCATGAATCGCAAACCTCAGGTCTGGACCCAGAGGAGGCGACAGGAAGGTCCCGACCGAGACGGCCGACAGTCAACGAGAGGTCTCCACCAAGATCAGTGGATGTACGTCAGGATACACAGATCGGGGACCGGCGTATGTTCGTCAGCGCACGCAGATTGGGCACACCCGTATGTGTGTCACCCTGGCGGTGCCTCCATAACCCTCAGCAGCGGCGCCATCACACCGGTGCTGAGGGACCAGGCATCAGCCAGCAAGGTCAGCGTCGTCAGAACACCAGCTGTGGCAGAAACGTAGATATCGCAGGGACAAAAGCCAACAGAATCAAGCATCCAATGAGAGTAACCAGGAAGGGAAGTATCATTCGAGAGAGCTGCCCAATCGAAACACCGGAAATACTGCAAGTGGCAAACAGCGTAATTCCCACAGGCGGCGTGGCCATGCCAATGGCAAGCGCCACAACGGTGATAACGCCGAAGTGAACCATGTCGATGCCTAGCTGTTGGGCAATAGGTGCGAAAATTGGCACAACCAGCAGTATAATAGCTCCTGTTTCCATGAAGGTGCCAAGTATCAGATACATGAGAATCATCAGCATGAGAATGAGATAAGTATTCGAGGATATTCCCAGGATCGTGCTGGAGGCCATCTGTGGTACTTGCTCAATGATCATGATCCAGCCGAACGGGCTGGCAACTGCAATAAGGAGTACGATCATGGCTGAGTTCAAGGACGCCTTGTAGAAAACGGGAATGATGTCCTTCCAGCTCAACTCCTTGTAAATGAAAATGCTGACAAAAAGTCCATAAGCAACAGCGATACCAGCAGATTCCGTCGGGGTAAATGCCCCGGTCATGATCCCCCCAAGTATGATGATAGGCATGAGGATGCCCCAGGAAGAGTTGAGGAATTTCTTCCAGCGCTGCTTCCAGCTCTGCTTTTTTTCTGCGGGATAGCCTAGCTGGTGAGAGCGCAAGACGCTGACGGCAATCAGTGCACCTGCTAGCAAAACACCCGGGAAAATCCCGGCAATGAACAATTGGCCAATGGAAACATCGGCAACTATACCGAACAGGATGAACGTTATGCTAGGCGGGATTACGACGCCCAGGCATGAAGCCGACGCCACGACAGACGAAGCATAGGGTCTTGAATAGCCGCGTTTCACCATCTCAGGAATGGTCAATTCACCTACCGCAGCAGCAGTGCCGGGAGCCGATCCGGAAATTGAGGCGAAAAAGGTACATGCCATCACGGAAACAGCCGCGAGTCCTCCTTTGAAGTGGCCAACCAGTGCACTGGCCAAGTCAACGATTCTTTTGGAAATGCCACCGCGCTCCATGATCGATCCGGCCATCATGAACAATGGAATAGCAAGCAAAGGAAAGGAGTTGATTCCTGCTACCATGCGTTGCGGCATCATTTCTATCGGCATCGTGCCAGCAACCATCAAGCTGGCCAAGGCCGCGAGCCCCATGGCAAAGCCGATTGGTATGTTGATTATGAAGCAGACCACAAGCATGGTAAGAAGAACAGCCAGCATGTCATGTCCCCTTTTGCACTGTTTTCAGATTGTTTTTTATTTTTAATATTTCAATAAGGCAAAACAGAAATATAAGAGCGCTCATGGTGGGTATGGATAAGTAAATCCAGCTCATGGGAATTCCTAGTGCAGGAGAGGTCTGTAGTCTAGTTGCGAGCACCACCTTCCAGCCGTAATAAATCAAGTGGCCAGAAAAAGCCATTATGGCAAGATGGCCAATGATTTCTATAAATAACTGTACTTTCTTGTTGAATAATTCGACCACGATGTTGATGCCGATATGTATTTTTTCACGAACGCCCATGGCGATTGCAAGAAAGCTACACCAGATGAATATGAAACGGATAGCTTCTTCGCTCCACGAACTGGATTTATTGAATCCATATCGCATAACCACTTGATAGAATGTCAATGATGCAATGGCTATCATCATGGCTACCAGGCAGGACTTGAGTAGCAGGTCGATATAAAACATTGGGTTTCGCTGTATTTTATTACTCACCACCATTTCCTTTTCAAGATAACAAGGCGCCAGGGAAGCGCCGGGTCCTTGCGCCTCAAGGCCCCGGCGGGGTGGTTACTCGGCTGCCATGACAGCTTTGATTAATTCTTCCCCCCGTGTGGCATCGCCACTTCCCAGTATTTCATAATAATCAGGATAAATCTTTTCAAAGGCGGCCTCAATGAAGGCATCTTTCTCAACCTCATTGATTTTCATGCCGTTGCTTTCCAGGACGTTTCTCATTTCGACTTCATACTCCGCAAGCGAGCTGCGCTGGATGCTACTTGCCTCAAGTGCTGCTTGAGAAATGATGTCCTGATGCTCTTCATCCAGGGTCTGCCACCAAGCCTCTGCAGCAATATACTGGCGTGGGTAGTAGAAGTGCCCACTGAGAGAAAGATAATCCTGAACCTCATAGAATCGCTGGCTATAAATAAGATTCATTGGGTTTTCTTGCCCATCCACAACGCCTTGCTGTAGCGCTGTATACAGCTCACCGAAGGACATTGGTACGGCAGAAGCTCCGAAAGCATTCACGGTGTCTACCATGACCTCACTTTCCATCACCCGTATCTTGAGTCCTTCCAGATCCTCCATGGAATGGATTGGGCGCTGGTCATTTGTAAAATATCGAAATCCGCCGTCGTTATAAGCCAGGTGCCGGATTCCCACGTCGGTATATTTTTCCTGTACGGACCTGCCAATTTCTCCATCCAGCACATTATGAGCATGATCGATATCACGAAAAATGAAAGGAAGGTCCCACAGCATGGCCTCTGGCACAAAGCCCCCCATGGGTCCATTTTCAACATCTCCCATTTCGATCATGCCTAGCTGGATTCCTTCAACGATTGTCCTGGCATCACCCAGCTGGCCCGCAGGATAAATCTGAACGTTGATTGATCCGTTAGAGCGCTCTTCCACCATCTCCTTGAATGCACTCACTCCCACGTTCTGAGGGTCATCGGGGTTGGTGTTGCCATTGTGAGCCAGCTTTATGTTGACCGCACCATGTGCGGAAGCAGCCGTTGAGAGTGCTGTAAATAAAATGCTGGTGGCGATGATGCATTTCACCGAGGATCCCATTTTTTCAATAGTCATTGTTATTGTCCTTTATTCGGAAATTCATGGTTGGCGTATATCAATTTACGCGATTTTTTGGCGTGCCATGATTTATGGTTTTTGCTACCTCCTGTGAAGCTTTTGTTCTAAGTTCTGACACGGAATCTTGAGATAGAAAAGCCGTGTGAGGCGTGATGATGACATTGCTCAGACTGGATAGCTCGGGCGCACTCCGAGGAGGCTCAAATTCGAGCACATCCAAGGCTGCACCGGCGACCCGCTTTTCGATCAATGCGGCATAAAGATCATTCTCTTGTACCAGACCTCCTCGTGATGTGTTGATGATGAGGGCGCTTTCTTTCATTTTTTCCAATGACGACTTATCGATTATATGTCTGGTTTCCTCTGTCAGGGGCAGGTGCAACGATAGATAATCGACATCGTGAAGAAATTCTTCCAGGTCGTCGATCTTGTCGATATGGTGCTTGGAAAGTAACTCGGATGAGCTATATGGGTCATATCCCACCACGTCCAGGCCAAAAGCTCTAGCCCGAAGAGCCACCTGTTGACCGATCGCACCACAACCAAGTAAACCAAACTTCTTACCTCTGAGGCGAGGCGCATCTTTGCCTTGGTTGGCATCCCAGGTACCTTTTGCAACCTGGCTATCAAGGTGGCAGATTTTTCTTGCCAGAGCCAGGAACATGCCAAAGGTATGATCTGCCACCTCGTCCTGGCAATAATCGGGTACGTTGGCAACAATAATGCCTTTCTCTGATGCCGCCTTCACGTCGATATTGTTGTAACCAATTCCAGCCTTGACGATAACCTTGCAATTATTAAGTTTGTGAATGAGCTCGGCGCTTATTTTTGCATAAACGACTAGCAGCGCATCTGCGTCCTTTCCGAGTTCTGCCAGAGTTTCAAGATCATGAGAAGGGCTTATGTTGAACTCGACGCCTTCTTTCTTGAAGACTCCTTCCTCAAGCGCTGTGTCTGGAAATATCGTGTCCGTCATCAATACTGAGGATTTCACAATTCTATCTCGCTTTTCTTGATTGATTTTTATTTGTAGCTATGCCGTATGCCGTCCATGCGGCATCATGCGGATATCATTTCACTGAGTTTTGGAAGAGAGGGGCTAATCAACTCGCAGCTTGTTGGTAAGAGTGCCAATGCCATCAATGGTGACTGACATGACATCACCAGCATTTACTGGGCCGACTCCATGAGGTGTGCCCGTCAGGATTATATCTCCAGGAAATAGTGTCATGCATTTCGATATGTAGCTGACTACCTCATTGACCCCAAATATGAACATATTTATATTGGAGCTTTGCCGAACCTCGCCGTTCACAGTAAGCTGAATCTTGGCGTCGCTTTGATCGATATCCTTTACTATTCCAGGGCCAATAGGGCAAAAAGTGTCAAAGGATTTCCCCCGGGTCCATTGCTTATCACTCAACTGAATGGCTCTCGCCGTAAAGTCGTTGGCGCAAGTGAAGCCAAAGATGAACTCATTCGCTTCATGAGGTGAGATGTTCTTTGCTTTCTTGCCAATCACAATTGCCAGTTCACCCTCATAATCAAGCCTGCCAGTATTTTGAGGTGCGACAATATCATCCCCATGGCCAATGATAGTGGTGGAGGGCTTCAAGAACAGCAGCGGTGCCTCGGGTAATGTCTCGTTCATTTCCTTTGCATGATCGAGATAGTTGAGCCCGACGCATACCACTTTAGTCGGTTCGCACGGGGCCAGTAACGTTACGGAAGAAGCCGGTATCTTGTCCTGGCTCAGCTTGGCGTTATCAAACATGCTTCCGTCAAGCCTCGTGATTAAGCCATTATCCATATAGCCGTGCTGTGTTTTGTTGTTATGGTTGTAGCGAACGTACATTGCCTAAGCTCCAGTTTTTATGGTTTCTTTGTTGATCAGGTGGTTCAGTCTTTCCTGCACATCCAATAGGTGAAGCTGCATTTCTTTCTCAGCTTGCTCCACATCGTTTTTCTTCAGTGCCTCCAGTATTTTTCCATGGAATCTAATGGATTCTTTCATGACTGGCTTGTCATACCCAACACTTTTCTGTGTGCGGAATACCAGAGTGATAATAGAGTTGTACAAGCTGGCGAGAACCCGGCTATTGGACGCTTTTGCGATTTGCTGGTGAAATGCGATGTCAGCCAGAACGTAATCGTCATTGTTGTCTTCACTTTCGGCTCGGATCATCAGCTCCAGCTGTTGCGACATGATGTTTAAATCTTTTTCTTCTATTCGCTGTGCTGCCAGCCGCACCATCGCCTTTTCCAGGAACATCCTTGCTTCAGTGACGTCTTCGTAACTGCAGTCGTTAAGTAGTATTTTTAGAGCCAGCGTTTCCTCCAGGATCGAAGAAAAATTGGTCGTAATAACCGTCCCAGCATTCGTCCTGCTTAACAGGCCCTGCAGCGATAGAATTTTAAGCCCTTCCCGCACCGAGGCGCGGCTCACACCAAATTGATCACAAAGTTCCCTTTCACTTGGAATTCGATCACCTTCGTTGAGCTCACCGCTAACGATCATGGACTTGATCTTGGCCACGACATCGTCACTCAAACTTTTTTTCTCAAGCGGCTCAATTTTCATAAGGCTATGACTCTGTGCGGTCTCATTTTGTGGTTCTATGATCTGATGGTCAGACCACGCAATGGGTTCAATCTAGCCACCCCGATAGCACGAGTCAAGATTTTTTCTAACGAAGGACTCACCGCCCTGATCGACTACCGCGCCCTCTGTTTCCCAATGCCGTCGGGTAGAAGACAGCCGTCTTGGATTGGGTAAGGTGCGACGATTCGATACCTCGGAGAGCCTGCCATCGTCTGTGACAGGCAGTGCAGCGCCTCGGCTTGGCCGATCGGGGTCAGGAAGAAGCACCAGCAGGGAGCATCTCGGCCAGCAGCGGCTCACCCGCCATGGCTTGCTGCAGTCGAGTGGCAAGGATGTCCACGATGGCGTCATTCTCACCCACCAGTCGTGTGATCGTGACGTTGAGGCCGGGTGCTTGTGCCATCGCTTCTGCGCAGATCTCTGCGATGTCGCCGCCTTCGCCGGCGTGGCGCCCGGGGGAGAGGAACAGCATGGAAAGGATCACGTCGCCGTGGGCCATGGCGGGAGAGGCGAGAAGATCGACCAGCAGTGGCTCGTTGAAGCGGTAGGCCTCGCCGTCGCGGCGCTCCATGGAGGCAAAAGTGACGCTGCTGGCCTCATCGGCCAGCAGCACGCTGAGCTGACCGGCGAGATAGTTGCGCACCGCGGTCACTTCCGGGATTGGGCTGCCGTGATCCACCAGCACCACCTTCGGCTGCGACAGCCCCGCCATCCTTTCACGCACATTATCAGCTAGCAGTCGCACCAGGCGCAGGTCCACCGGCGCCTGGCTGTCGACCAGCGGCAGGGCCACCTTTACACCCAGCTGCGGGTAGCTGGCCTGTACTTCGGCCAGGCGCTCGGGAAGGTAGTGGGTCAACGCCTGACTGGGGCCGAAGAAGAACGGCAGGATGAGCAGCTCGGTCACACCCTGTGCGGCTAGCCGCTCTGCCAGCGGCCCCAATGTCACGGCCTTGTGGCCGTCGAGCTTCTCGGAGGGGATCTTGTAGGAGTGCAGCAGCGAGGTGGCCTCCACCGCCTCACCGGTGGCCTGGCTCAGGGCATGGGCCAGGCGACGCAGGTTGAGCGTGGCCTGGGGGCGCAGGGAACCGTTGTCGACGAGCAGAATCTTTCGCATGAAGGTCTCTTGGCTGGCGCTAGGCGAGGTGCCCTGCGCATGGCGGTGGGCGTATCACACTACCCGGCGGGCTCGTGGGTCAAGTGGTCCATCTTTACCAGGCTCGGCTCGCATCATTATTCGTCTCATCATGTGAGCGGAATGGCCGGCTTAATCGGCTCACCGTATCGGTGATCCTTACTTAACCGCAATTGACACTTCCTCCTATTCGCGCGAGGCTAATTGCAGCGCCGCAAGGCGTCCCCGTCCGCGGAAAGGGCTGCGCCCAGCGCTTCACATCACGGATTCCATACGACTCCCGGCCTGCCCGGCGGACACAGGCGCATGGAGGGAATCGTATGTCCTCGCTCTCCCGGCGTGACCCCACGTCACACGGCCGTTTCAATCTCGAACAGCAGCGCAAGCGCGCCAAGGAACTGCTCAAGGCGGCCCGCGGCGACGAGCCGGCTGCCCTGGCACGGATTCTTCAGCAGATCCCCCCGCGCGAAGCGCCATTGAAGCTCACCGACGCCCAGCTCGTCATCGCCCGCGAGTGTGGTTTCCCCAGTTGGCCGAAGCTCAAGGCGCATATCGAATCGCTCGACGCCTCGCGGCGGCTATTGAATGAATGCGGCGACCGCGACATGGCCACGCTACACATTCGTTGCGGCTCGGATATCGAGCACACCCTGCGCACCGCCGGTTTCAAGGGCGACTTCCTTGAGTTTTCCGATCCGTTTTGTATTGGTCCGCTGCAGGATCTACCGCCCAAAGAGTTGATGCGGCTGCGCGCCCGCTTCCTAGCGGAGGTTTCCGGCATGACCGAGCGTGATGCACTGGCCCGGCTGCGCAAGGGCTACGGGCCATTGGATCAACTCGAACGCTATGAGCGCGTCGTGCTGTGGTTCGAGCACGACAGCTACGACCAGCTGATCCTCGCCTACGTGTTGCATCGCCTCCATGCGAATCCGCCCAGGGGAAGAATCGAGCTGGTGGCAGTGGAGTCAGTGCCCGGCGTGGAACGCTTCATCGGCATCGGCCAGCTCGCGCCTGACCTGCTCGCCTGGCTGTGGCGGCAGCGGCGTCCCATCGAGGCGCCATTGCTCGAGTTGGGCACTCGGGCGTGGCAGGCACTCACTGCCGAAAGTCCCGAAGCACTACAGGCACTGGCCGACACCGGTACGCCGGCCCTGCCGATGATGGGCCGCGCGCTGGCCCGCCACTTGCTGGAGCGGCCCGGAGCGGACATCGGGCTCGGCCTGACGGAACGGCTGACGCTCGAGATCGTGCGCGACCATGGTCCGTTGCCGGTGAGCAAGGCGTTCTCCTACCTGATGCGCGAATACGAGCCGCTGCCCTACCTGGGCGACCTGATGTTCTGGTGGCTTCTCCAGCCGTTGATCGCCGAACCAGAGTCGCTTCTAGCCATCAGCGATATCCACCAGGAGTGGCCCCATCGCCAGCTCGCGCTGACGGAGCGGGGAAGGGCCGTGCTCCATGGACGAAGTAACTTGACGGCAGGCCGTGGCAGTACGGCAGCAGTGCCATCGTTAAATCACTGAGCGTCTGACGGTATGGCCGCCGGGTCCATCCAGAATGGCTCCCACACATGACCGTCGGGGTCTGCCAAGGCACGGCTGTACATAAAGCCATGATCCTGCGCGGCGTTGATATCCCCGATGCCGCCGTTGGCGGCGGCCGCCTCATTCATGGCATCCACCGCCGCGCGGTTTTCACACGAGAGGGCAAGCATCACCTCGCTGGAATCGGTCGCAGGGATCGGACGGTCAGTGAAGGTGTGCCACTTGGCGTGAGTGAGCAGCATCACGTGGAACGTCTCGCTCAACACCATGCAGGCCGCCGTCTGGTCGGAGAAGTGCGGGTTGTTGGTAAAGCCTAGGGCTGTGTAGAACGACATCGACTTCTCGAGATCGGCAACGGGCAGGTTCACGAAGATCTTGCTCGACATGGTAGGGCTCCATCGGGTCAGGGCTGGTGTGCTCTCTCTTCTGTATCGGATAGGCTGGGGCGGTTTCGACAGCCCACCCATGTCGAAAAGAGTAGCGCCAGCTCAGCCGCGGCCGGTGGTGTGGCCTGTCCTTGGGCAAGGCCGCCTAGCTCGCTCAGACCGTGTACGGCAACCGCGCGTCCCGCCTCAGGCGTAGCATGGTGATCACGTTGGTCAGGAAGATGAGGCTTTCGGCAATGGTGCCGCCAATGGAGCCTGCCAGCACGTTGCTGGCGACCCAGCAGAGCGCCGCCGCAGCCAAGGTGACGCGCATGGGAATGCCGCTCAGCATGAACATGCCGTAGGTACCCAAAAGGCCAGCGGCCAGGGCCGGGATATCCTGCGGGCCGCTCCAGGTCAGTGCGGCCACCACCAGGGTGGCAAGTAGCATGCCAAGCATGGGTGCGCGGTTACGTCGGAAGCGGCGCACCAAGGCGATGCGCAGCACGATCAGCGCCGAGATCCCGGCGGCCACCCAGCTCTCGAACAGAGCGAACTGCGCCGCGAAGGCGATATTGGCGAACAACAGCAGCACGAACAGCCGGTCGTCTCGCTTGCTGGCAAAGGCCACCAGGCACAGGACCAGGGCCACTAGACTGACGCCCTGGCCAAGCAGCCATCTCAGGCCGAACTCATCCATGAAGCATCCGTTGTCGAAAGGGAGGCAAGTTTGTACAGATGCTAACATCGCGGGGGCAGAATCTGCGATGACACCGTCATGACTTCATGTCCCGTGCCGACGCTGTTGGCCGGCCGATTCCTTTGACCCTGCGCAAGAGACAAGCCGGATTTCGATGCTAGGTTGGTCATAAATTACGCTCCCTGCATTTTATGGGGAGCACGAACCACTTACGATTATGGTGGGCGTCGGTCGTCTGATAGGTGATTAAATTGAATCGATCGCGTTATTTTCGAGTCTGCCACAAAGCGCTGGCGATCCTGGCCATTCTCTTTGGTGCGGTGACTATCTTGGCGGGCTTTAGGGTCCTTGCCGGGGCAGACCCTGGATACGTCGTATCCCCGCCGCTGCTCATCTACAATACGGTCATGGGTTTTACTTATGTTGGAGTTGGAGCAATCGCATGGCGCAGCCTTGATTTCGGGAAGTATGGTGCCAGCGTAATATTCCTGCTCAATCTTATCGTCCTGGCAGCATTATTTATTGCTTATGTAGCAGGGAGTGCCGTAGCAGTAGAGAGTCTTCTTGCCATGATGTTGCGTACGGTCGTTTGGTTCGTGATATTTGTTGGCTTATGGTGGCTCAGTCGCAGGGATTTCGGCTCTGAACAGCGGGGCTAGCAAGAGTTTTAATACCTTCCCTAATGCAGTGGGGCATCGGAAGCCCTGGCTGACGACTACCGTAACGTGCAGGCATCCTGGCCCAGGCAATGCAATGCGGCGCGGAATGAAAGATACTAAGCCGGTTAACTATCGACACGCATTCCGCGAGGCGACATGAATTCCACCATCGAACTGTTGAAATCCCACCGCTCGATTCGCAAATTCACCGACCGCAAGATCCCGCACGAGCTGCTGCTCGAACTGATTCGCGCCGGCCAGGCAGCCGCGACGTCGAGCCATGTGCAGGCCTACAGCGTCATCCATGTGAAGGATCCGGCCAATCGTGAGCTGATTGCTGAGCTGGCAGGTGGCCAGACTTACGTTGCGACTGCTTCCGATTTCCTGGTGTTCTGCGCCGACATGAAGCGTCCTACCGAAGCCTCCGAGCGTACCGGCGCCAACGTCGTGCGCGGCATGACCGAGCAACTGCTGGTCGCTAGCGTGGATACCGCGCTGATGGCCCAGAACGTCGCCATCGCCGCCGAATCCGAAGGGCTCGGCATCTGCTATATCGGTGGCATTCGCAACAACCCCCAAGCCATCAGCGATCTGCTGCGCCTGCCGGAGCACGTCTACCCGGTGTTCGGCATGTGCCTTGGCTACCCGGCCCACGAGCCCGACGTCAAGCCGCGCCTACCGGTGGAAGCGATCCTCAAGGAGGACTACTACACCGACGACAGCGAGCTGGTGGCGGTTTTCGACGAAGCCATGCAGACCTACTACGGCCAGCGCAAGGGCGGCAACAAGGAGACCAACTGGTCCAGGAACCTGACCCCGCTGTTCGACAGCAAGCTGCGTGCCCATATGCGTGAGTTTCTGACAAAGCGTGGTTTCGAGATGAAGTGAGCCATCCAAAGCTCAATCGGAGGCGCCATGGAAGCGCTGACGCGTCATATCACCACCGAACTGCCGATCGGCGTCATCAGCGATACCCACGGGCTGCTGCGCCCCGAGGCGCTGACGATGCTGGAAGGCTGCGAGCAGATCCTGCATCTGGGCGACGTGGGCTGCCGGGACGAGGACGCCGCCATCCTTGAGCGGCTGGCGGAGCTTGCGCCGGTGGCGGCGGTGCGCGGAAATATCGACACCGCCTCCTGGGCCGAGGCACTGCCGCTGACACTGGATATCACCGTCAACGGCTGGCGCCTGCACCTGGTGCATATCTTGCGGAACTTCGATTCCGCCACCTCGTGCGATGCCGTACTTCATGGCCACTCCCACAAGCCGCGTCACGAATGGCAGGGCGGCCACTTGCTGTTCAATCCCGGTGCGGCTGGCAAGCGCCGCTTTCGCCTCCCCATCACCCTGGGCAAGCTCTGGGCCGACGAGCGTGGCCTGCGCGGTGCCATTCTGCATCTGCCGCTATGCTAAGCCCAGGCACCTGGGCAAATCGCTTTCCGCAATAATGTCCAAGCCTTCCCTTGGCGCCGAGCTTAAGCTATCCCTGTATGGCGTTCAGGGAGGCGCGACATGGCGAATCAATCCAGCCGGTTCGACTACTACAAGAGCCGACAGATACCCGAACTCACGGTGCTCCAGGCGTCGCTGAGCGACTTCAGCTACGACCGCCACGCCCACGAGGAGTACGCCTTCGGCGTGACCCTCTCCGGGCGGCAGGACTTCTTCAGTAGCGGGCAGTTTCACCGTAGTCCGCCCGGCAACGTCATCCAGTTCAATCCCGAGCAGGTGCACGATGGCCACCCGGGCGACGACACCACGCTGGGCTACGTGATGATTTACGTGCCTTCCGCTCAGCTCGAGGCCTCGTTTGCCGATGCGGCAGGGTGCGAGCATGCCGCCCAGTTCCAGGGCAGCGAGACTTTGCTGGCCGACCCCGAGCTGCGCCACGCTATACTCGATCTTGCGCAGTTGATGATTCACCAGCAGGGCACGCGCATCGACCAGGAGCACGCCCTGCACCGCATGGCGACGCGCCTGGTGCAGCGCGCCGGCAAGTTCCAGCCCGGCGGCAGGGTGAGCCGGCCCGATGCGCTGCTGCTGCGCGCCAAGGAGTACGTCCTCGCGCACCTGGAGGCGGACCTCTCGCTGGACGAGATCAGCCAGGCCGCCCATCTCTCGAAATATCACTTCCTGCGTCTGTTCCGGCAGCAGTTCGGCATCACGCCGCACCAGTACGTGTTGAGCTGTCGGGTCAATGCCGCGCGCAGCGCCCTGGAGGCCGGCTTGGCGCCTACCGAGGTGGCCTTCCGCTACGGCTTTACCGACCTCAGCCACTTCAATCGCCGATTCAAGCGCATCTACGGCAAGACGCCTTACCAATACCAACGCAGCGTCATCTAGCGGCGCTTAGCCTCGTTCGCTCGGCCACGAAACGCACTTTCTATCGGAGAGACTCCCCATGGAGATCGTCGCCTATGCCCTGGGCGTCATGTATACGCCTGGGCCCGTGAACCTGCTCGGCCTGAACGCCGGGCTCAACGGTCAGGCCAAAACGTCGCTTGGCTTCTTTATCGGCGTGGGGCTGGCCATGCTCACACTCTTCCTGCTGTTCGGCTGGGCCGGGGCGGCCTGGGTGCGCGGCGACATGCTAGCCGTGGTGGGGGCGGTGGGCTGCGGGTACATCCTTTACCTGGCGATCCAGATCGCCCGCTCGAGCATCGACCTGAACAGAGTGCGCGAAGCGCCACGCGTGCTGCAGTTCCGCGACGGCCTGATCATGCAGCTATGCAACCCGAAAGCCATGCTTGCAACCCTGCCCATCGCCACCATCCAGTTTCCCGCCGCCGGCATTCACGGCGTGAACCTGCTGTTCTGGTCGCTCGGGCTGGCAGTGCTGGCCTTCGGCGCCCCCGGCAGCTACGCGCTGATGGGCGCCGTGGTCGGCCAGCGCCTCGAGAACCCGAGGCTACTGAAGGGCTTCAGCCTCTCCATGGCAGCGCTGCTGGTGTGGGTCGCGATCACCATCGGCTACGAGCACGTGTGGCTGCCGCTGGCGTCGGGTGGATTTTGAGGCTTGATGGCCGTAAAGCGGACCATGCACTAAGACTTAAAACGAACCACCTCATGGGCAGGCCACAAGGCACGGCTTGCCTTCCAGACGCGCACGGGCTCCACCAGGGAGGCGCCATGACGCCCCAGGACGTATATCGCCGGATTGCGCGAGGAGTGTCTTTCCTGCTTCTGACAAGCACGATTGCAATGGCATCGACGATTTTTGCTGATACTGCGAAATCGACTCTGGCCTTGGCCCAATTCGATTTTCAGGACACATCTGGCGAAGACCAAGATCAAAGTGCCGAGCACGAAGCGAGACTGAAATCGCTCAATGAGACGTTGCACGGCGGGCTTGCCGAGAACAAGGAGATCTCGCTTGTCGGCCTGACCTGCGAGGTGGAGCGCTGTACGCACCGGACCCCCGGCCTGGCTGTGCTGACAAGACAGGCCAAGGCCGCTGGTGCTCAATATCTCCTTGTCGGTGAGGTTCACAAAGTGAGCACGCTCATTGGACGGGTAAGGCTGGCGGTGCTGGATCTGAACGACAATAACAAGTTTGCCTGCGAGCAACTCTTGTCTTATCGAGGTGATACCGACGAAGCATGGCAACGCATGGCACAGTACACCTTGCGTCACATCGAGGAGAGTTGCATTCCACTGCGCTGAAACCGCCATCGAACGCGACCGCCTACTCCTCATGCCCCGTATCGTCACGATCGCAGTCGTAGCGCTTCATGTGGGGAAACGGTGGCAGCCAGGACTCGCGACGGACGGTCCAGCTCTCGTAGGTGGGCATTAGTTGGTCAGACTCATCCAGGGCGCCCAGGTGCACTTCGATCTCGTCTCCGGTGCGTGCGAAAACGGAAGAGCCGCAGCGGGGACAGAAAAAACGCCCGTTGTAGTCGCGTGTCTCGCCTACGACCTTTACTGCATCCTCAGGGAACACCGCCGAGGCGTAAAAAAGCGCCCCGTGATGCTTGCGGCAGTCGAGACAGTGACAAAGGCCAACCCTGTCGGGGCGGCCCGAGGCCACAAATCGGACTTCGCCACAAAGGCAACCGCCTGTGAATCGGTCCATGCTGCGCCTCCTTAAACCTGATCTTGCCAACGGCCCTTGTCGGTAGCCCTTGTCGGTAGTGGAGAAAATGGCAGATAACCCATTGAAAGTGATCGACTCGTTCCACGCTGCTACATGTGATGCCAATCGGGTCCCTGGAAAAGCAAACGGTAACAAACGGATGCTTATGTGTGCAGTCGTACAGAGGGCCGGGATGCGGTGAACTATAATGAATGCATCTGACAGGAAGGCGGAAACGCCCCATATTGGCTCGCCTTATCCACCCTTTCTACGAGAACGCGCTGTTCGGCAAGCATCACTCCCTCTTCCTGGTCAGAACCATCCCCAATCATAGCTAGCGCACTAGCTAGCCTGTCGGGAATTCCTCGACCGCCTACAGCGTGAAGAAAGCCGTGTTGGCAACGTTGATACCAGATAACCGTCATCATGCCCGGGCGGTGCCTGAGTCAGGAGAATCGATATGAAACGTCGCATGCGCCTTTTCAGGAAGCCCGCAGTCATTCTGGCCTCGCTGTCACTGATGAGCCCGGCCTTTGCCCAGGCGACCCTGTCGTCGGCTACCGATGAAGAGATCATCACACTCAGTCAACTTACGGAACCGGCGGACCAAACGGAGGAAGAGCTCCTGGTCGAGCAGGAAGGCGATGAACAGGCCGTAGCAGACGATCTCGCCGAGCAGGAAGCCACCGAGCAGACCGAAGCCGACACCCTGGCAGAGCAGGAAGCCACCGAGCAGGCCGAAGTCGACGCCCTGGCGGAGCAGGAGGCTGCCGAGCAGGCCGAAGCCGACGCCCTGGCCGAGCAGGAAGCTACCGAGCAGGCCGAAGCCGCCGCCCTGGCCGAGCAGGAAGCCACCGAGCAGGCCGAAGCCGACGCCCTGGCAGAGCAGGAAGCCACCGAGCAGGCCGAAGCCGCCGCCCTGGCCGAGCAGG
>NZ_QPII01000029.1 GCF_003336675.1 Billgrantia montanilacus
TGTCGGACATCACCGCCAGGACCACCGCGGCCACGCCGAGGCCGAAGGCGATCGGCAGGCCCACGGCGATGGAGGCGAACAGGATGCCAAGAAAGATCCACAGCATGCGCTACGCCTCCTGGCCGGTGCGAATGAGGGTGATACTGCGCCAGGCGCGCCAGATGGCCACGGCGCCGATAAAGGTCGCGCAGAGCACCAGCGAGACATTGATCAGGTTCCAGGGCACGCCGAGGATGGCAGTACGCCCGGTGGACCGGGATATCACGACGTAGCCGCCCCAGATCAGTACGCCCATCAGGCCGATGATGATCAGGTGCTGGATCAGGTAGAGGACATGGGCGGCACGGGGCTTGAGGCGACGCACCAGGAAGTCCACGGCGATGTGCTCATAGCGGGCGAAGGCCGCCGCGGCGCCGATGAAGATCAGCCAGATGAACAGCATGCGGGCCAGCTCGTCGGCCCAGGGCAGCGAGTGGTTGAGCAGCGAGCGTCCGATGACGTTGGCCGACACCGACACGATCAGCGCCACCAGGATTGCGGCGATCAGATGCTCCATGAGCACGGTCAGCNATCGTCGAGATATTCGGCCGGGTCAGGGGGCGGCGAGTGAGAGGTATTCATGGGCGCTCCAATGGCAGGCAGACGAACGCGGACCAACCACTGGCCCGCGCCTGTCGTCGTCATGCCGGGTCAATCGTTCATGGTGTTTTCGACGATCTGCTGGATCTCGGCGACCAGGTCTTCTCCGATGCGCGGACCCCACTCGTCGTAGACGGGCTGTACCGCTTCCTGGAAGGCGGCGATCTGGTCGTCGTCGAGGCGGGTGATCTGCATGCCGCGCTCCTCGAGCTGATCACGGGCCCAGTCGTCGTACTCGGTGGCCAGCTGGATCTCGTAGGCCGCTGCCGCGTTGGCTGCCTCCCGTACAAGCTCCTGATAGGCGGGGTCGAGGCGATCCCAGGTGCGTTCGGACATCATGATGATGAAGGGGGTGTAGACGTGGCGTGTCTCGGAGCCGTGGTCCTGCACCTCGTGGAAGTTGGAAGTCAGGATGGTGCTCCAGGGGTTCTCCTGGCCGTCAATGACGCCTTGCTCCATGGCCGAGAAGACCTCGCCGAACGCCATCGGCGTGGGGTTGGCGCCCAAGGCTTCCCAGATGCTCAGCTGGACCGGATTTTCCATGGTGCGAATGGTCAGGCCGCTGACGTCGAGCCCGGCCACATCATCGGGCGACTCGACCGGTCGCACGCTGTTGGTGAGCTGACGATAGCCGTTCTCGTGATAGGCAAAGGCCTTGATGCCAGTTCCTTCGAACTTGTCGAGCAGGCCGAGGGCGACATCGCTTTCCAGCACGGCGATGGCGGCTTCACGGGTCGGCAGCAGGAACGGCAGATCGAAGACGGCGAGCTCCTCGACGTAGGTTGTCGCTGGTGAGGTCGACGGGATGGTCATGTCCAGCGAGCCGGTCTGCAGCATTTCCATCATCTGCGCGTCGTCGCCCAGCTGGCTGTTGGGAAAGACATTGACGGTCAAACGACCCTCGGTGCGCTCGGCGAGGATGTCGCCAAAATACTGGGTGGAAATATACAGTGGCGAGGTCTCGGCCAGGCCCAGGCCGACGCGGATGGTGTGTGAACCGAGATCCTCGGTGATCACCTCGCCCTCGATGGGGGGCGGGTCGGAAAGGTCGGGCGTCGCGGCATAGGCAAGACTGCTGCCAAGGAGCGTGGCGCCGGTCACTGCCAAAGTAAGCTTCCAGGGGTAGTGCATGGTTTGAGTCTCCATGCGCAGTGCCGCTGGGGTGGTGCCTCCAGCATCTGGCTGACTGCGCGGTGCGTTGTTGTTGTGGAATATGGCGTTTATCGACATGACGGTTGATCGCCATGCCTGGGATAGAATGTCGGACTTATTCGCCATTTGTTCAACATATACTTTTGTATGTATCGACTTGACTGGTGCTTGAGGCGTAAGGTCAACGGCATGAGGAGGCAATCGAGCTATCCTCCCCCTTATGTCCAACTCAGGCGTGGAGCGAGACGATGGCCAAGCCACACCGGATCACCCCCGACCAGCTGCGGTCACGCTACTGGTTCGATAATCCCGAGCATCCGGGGACCACGGCGCTGTGCATTGAGCGCTACCTCAACTACGGGCTGACCCTGGAGGAGCTGACCAGCGGCAAGCCGATCATCGGCATCAGCCAGTCCGGCTCGGATCTGACACCCTGCAATCGCCACCACATCGAGCTGGTGAAGCGGGTCAAGGATGGCATCCGCGCCGCTGGTGGGGTGCCGTTCGAGTTCCCCATGCACCCGATCCACGAGAACGTGCGTCGACCCACCGCAGCGCTCGACCGCAACCTGGCCTACCTGGGGCTGGTCGAGGTATTGCACGGCTATCCATTGGATGGTGTGGTGCTCACTACCGGTTGCGACAAGACCACCCCGGCGGCGCTGATGGCGGCGGCCACGGTCAATATCCCGGCCATCGTGCTGTCCGGCGGCCCGATGCTCAACGGCTGGCGCGGCGCGGAACGGGTCGGTTCCGGCACTATCATCTGGGAGTTGCGCAAGCGCCTGGCTGCCGGCGATATCGACTATGCCGAATTCCTCTCTCGGGCCAGTGATTCGGCACCGTCCATCGGCCACTGCAACACCATGGGCACGGCCTCGACCATGAACGCCATGGCCGAGGTGCTGGGGATGAGCCTGCCCGGCTCGGCAGTGATTCCGGCGCCTTACAAGGAGCGTGCCATGGTCTCTTTCGAGACCGGCACGCGTATCGTCGGGATGGTCTGGGAGGACCTGCGGCCGCTGGACGTCCTCACCCGTGAGGCATTCGAGAATGCCATTGTCACCTGCTCGGGCTTGGGCGGCTCCAGCAATGCCCCGGTGCACGTCAATGCCATTGCTCGCCATGCCGGTATCGAGCTCGACAATGACGACTGGCAGCGCCTCGGCTATGAGGTGCCGCTGTTGGCCAACGTGATGCCCGCCGGGGCCTACCTGTGCGAGGAGTTCTACCGCGCCGGTGGCGTGCCGGCGGTGCTGCATGAACTGCTCGACGCCGGCAAGCTCCATGGCGATGTGCTGACCGTCAATGGCCAGACGCTCGCGGCGAACCTGCAAGGCCTTGAGACCCAGGATGCCGAGGTGATCCGCCGCTACGCCAACCCGCTGGTGGCACATGCCGGTTTCCTCAACCTCAAGGGCAACCTGTTCGACTCGGCGCTGATGAAGACCAGCGTGATCTCGCCCGACTTCCGGGCGCGTTTTCTCAGCGACCCGGACGACCCCGACGCTTTCGAAGGCAAGGTTGCGGTGTTCGACGGTTCCGAGAACTACCATGCGCGCATCGACGACCCGCAGCTCGGCATCGACGAGCGCACCATCCTGGTGATGCGCGGTGCCGGCCCGGTAGGCCATCCAGGGGGCGCCGAGGTGGTCAATATGCAGCCGCCGGCAGCCCTGCTGCAGCGGGGCATCGAGTCGTTGCCGTGCCTGGGCGATGGGCGCCAGTCGGGGACTTCGGGCTCGCCGTCGATTCTCAACGCGGCGCCGGAAGCGGCCACCGGCGGGGGGCTGGCATTGCTCGAGAATGGCGATCGGCTACGCGTCGACCTCAAGCGCGGTGAAGTGCGGCTGATGGTGGATGATGCCGAGCTCGCGGCGCGCCGCCAGCGGCTCGAGGCACGCGGCGGCTATATCTATCCAGATCACCAGACCCCCTGGCAGGAGATCCAGCGCAGCATGGTGGAACCGCTGGATCGCGGCATGACACTGGAGCCGGCGACCAAGTATCGTGACGTGGCCCGTCGACACCCGCCGCGGGACAATCACTGACATGAGCCGCTTGAACGCGTTGTCCCATCGCCAGCAGGGGCTGTTGCTGACCGGCGGCGGAGCGCTGATCATGGCGCCCGATGCGCTGCTGATCAAGGTCGCCGACCTTCCCGATGCGGAGATCCTGATGTGGCGAGGTTTCCTCTCGGCACTGGGCTTCCTGCTCATCGCTCTGGTGCGCTATGGCCGCGGCACCCTGGCGGCCTATCGCCGTTGCGGTTGGACGGGTATCGCCGTGGCGCTGCTGTTCAGCCTGACCACCTGTGGCTTCGTGCTCGGTAACCAGTACACCAAAGCGGGCAATGTGCTGATGATCCTGGCCGGCGCACCGCTGATCGCTGCGGCGCTGTCCTGGGTGATCCTCAAGGAGCGGTTGCCACGGCGAACCTGGCTGGCCATCTGGCTGTGCATGGCGGGCATCGCCATGATCGCCCTGGACGACGCAGGTGTCGGCTCCTGGGTGGGCAATGGCTTCGCCCTGATGGCGGCCACCACCCTGGCCATCAATTTCACGCTATGCCGAACGCGCCCGGGCATCGACATGAGTCCGATGCTGGTCTTCAACGGCCTGATCGTCGGCAGCGTTGCCGGGTTGTTCTGGCTCGCCGGCAGCGAGCCGTCGCTGCCGGCGACGAACCAGCTCGCCGTGGTGATCCTGCTGTGCCTGGTCATCGTGCCCTGCGGGGTGACCCTGCTGCAGCGCGGGCCGCTTTATCTGCCCGCCGCCGAAGTGGGCCTTTTGCTATTGCTGGAAGTGGTCGTGGGTACCTTGCTGGCCTGGTGGATTCTCGCCGAGCAGCCGGCGCCGATGGCAATGGTCGGGGGTGTCCTTGTGCTTGGCACCCTGTTTGCCAAGGGGCTTTATGAACGCCGGCTGGAGCTGAGGCTGCGAGCGGGTGTGGACCCGGCGCTGCGGGTGCCGGCAGACCAGTCGAGTGCGTTATGATATTCAGGAATCGCAACAGGGTCTTATCGCCGTGACGTCATCTCTACGCAAACCATCGGCTCGCGCCAGTATCGCTGAATATCTGGCCGAGGCGATCTTCGCCGGTCGCTACCAGCCCGGCGACTTCGTGCCCCGTGAACTCGACCTCTGCGAGCGCTTCGCCATCAACCGTTCGGCGGTGCGCAGCGACCTGCGTCAGCTGGTCGATGCCGGCATTATCGAACGCATCTCTGGTCACGGGTCCAAGGTCCGCGAGTATGCCGAGTGGCATATCCTCGATCCCCAGGTGACCGAGTGGATGTCCCGCTATGCGGCGCCCAACCCGGAGATCCAGCGCGAGATACTGGCCTTTCGCCTCGACGTCGAGCCCTATGTGGCGATGACTGCGGCGCGGCGCGCCACGGCCCGCGACCTGGTCGCCATCGAGGAGGCCTTCGAGGGGCTGGGGCAGAACCTGCGCAATGCCAGCTGCGCCGAGGAGCGGCGCCTGCACAGCGAGTGTGACGTGGCCTTCCACGTGGCGATCTTCAAGGCCACCCACAATATCGTCTGGGCGCAGCTGTCGCACATCCTCAGGCCGTCGATCCACCTGCTGGTGACCATGTCCAACGAGCATGCCAGCGACCCCGAGGAGAGCCTCGAGCGGCATCGCCAAGTGATGGAAAGCATCCGCATGCGGCGTCCGAAGGAGGCTTTCCTGGCCGCCCAGGCGGTGCTTGCCGGCACCGCAGAGGCCTTGGGACTCGAACCCGGCGCCAGTTCTCTGGGCCGAGGCTTCGAGCTGCCCTGAGCGTCTGAACTAATACCTTGGCCAGACCGGTCCCAGACCTGGGATATCCACGCCGAGACCGAAACCGGGCGCCTGAACCTGACCCCCGATATTGGAGATTTTTCATGACCGATCGCCAGCGTTCGTTGCGTTCCGCTCAATGGTTCGGCACCGCCGACAAGAACGGCTTCATGTACCGCAGCTGGATGAAGAACCAGGGCATACCCGACCACGAGTTCCAGGGCAAGCCGATCATCGGTATCTGCAACACCTGGTCGGAGCTCACGCCCTGCAATGCCCATTTCCGCAAGCTCGCCGACCACGTCAAGCAGGGCGTGCTGGAGGCCGGTGGCTACCCGTTGGAGTTCCCCGTCTTCTCCAACGGGGAGTCGCTGCTGCGGCCCACGGCGATGTTCACCCGCAACCTGGCGAGCATGGACGTCGAGGAGGCCATTCGCGGCAACCCACTGGATGCGGTGGTGCTGCTGGTGGGGTGCGACAAGACCACCCCGGCACTGCTGATGGGCGCGGCCAGCTGCGATATCCCGACGATCGTGGTCAGCGGCGGGCCGATGCTCAATGGCAAGCATGAGGGCAAGGACATCGGCTCCGGCACCGTGGTCTGGCAGCTTTCGGAGCAGGTCAAGGCCGGCAAGATTTCGCTGCACGACTTCATGGCCGCCGAGGCTGGCATGTCCCGATCGGCTGGCACCTGCAACACCATGGGCACCGCCTCGACCATGGCCTGCATGGCCGAGTCGCTGGGCACCTCGTTGCCGCACAACGCCGCGATTCCGGCGGTGGACTCGCGCCGCTATGTGCTGGCGCACCTCTCCGGTAACCGTATCGTCGAGATGGTCGACGAGGACCTGCGGCTGTCGAAGGTACTCACCCGCCAGGCCTTCGAGAACGCCATCCGCACCAACGCCGCCATCGGCGGCTCGACCAACGCCGTGGTCCACCTCAAGGCGATCGCCGGGCGGATCGGCGTCGACCTGGCGCTGGATGACTGGAGTCACGTGGGTCGTGGCACGCCCACCATCGTCGACCTTCAGCCCTCCGGTCGCTTCCTGATGGAAGAGTTCTACTACGCCGGTGGGCTGCCGGCGGTGCTGCGTCGACTCGGTGAAGCCGAGCGCTTGCCACACAAGGACGCCCTCACCGTCAACGGCCAGAGCCTATGGGACAACGTCAAGGACGCGCCGCTCTACAACGATGAAGTGATCCGGCCACTGGACAAACCCCTGGTTGCCGACGGTGGGATATGCGTGCTGCGGGGCAACCTGGCGCCCAACGGGGCGGTGCTCAAGCCTTCGGCCGCCAGCCCTGAATTGATGCAGCATCGCGGTCGGGCGGTGGTATTCGAAGACTTCGATGACTACAAGGCGCGCATCAATGCGCCCGACCTGGCGGTCGACGCCGACAGCGTGCTGGTGATGAAGAACTGCGGTCCGCGTGGCTATCACGGCATGGCGGAAGTCGGCAACATGGGGCTCCCCGCCAAGCTGCTCGAGCAGGGCGTCACCGACATGGTGCGTATATCGGATGCGCGCATGAGTGGCACCGCCTACGGCACCGTGGTGCTGCACGTGGCGCCTGAGTCGGCCGCAGGTGGCCCATTGGCGGCGGTACGCGACGGCGACTGGATAGAGCTCGACTGCTCGTCCGGGCGCCTGCACCTTGAAATCGACGACGCCGAACTCGAGGCGCGCCTGGCGCAAAGCGACCCCACCGCTGCCTCGCGGCGTATCGCCAGCGACGGTGGTTATCGCCAGCTGTACATCGAGCACGTGTTGCAGGCGGACGAAGGCTGCGACTTCGATTTCCTGGTCGGTTGTCGTGGCGCCGAGGTACCCAGGCATTCGCACTGATGCCGATAGGCATCTTTCTGGACACCGCCTGGCCCCTTGCTGCCGCCGATCAGTTCAGTCCCTTGCCTGGCAGCCTGCCAGGGTCTGGAGGTCGGTGGCATGAAGGATCATGGCAATGCCACCGAGGAAGGTCATGTCCCGGTCCCACGGACTTGCCATCAGGCGGCTCGGGCCGATGAGCTCCTCGACCAGGGCTTCGTCGATAGCCTCTTCCATCGATGGCCGCATGGCCTCGAAGCCACGAACGCCGGAGCCGGTGATCAAGATCAGGTCGGGGTTGAATAGTGCGAGTACGTTGGCAATGCCATACCCCAGCGCGCGGCCGGCCTTGCTGTAGATCTGGCTGGCGACGGGATCACCCTTCATTGCCAGCTGGTTCAGCGCCTGCATCTGTGCGTCGGAAGGGTGGGCACTATCGCCGGGCGGCAAGGTCAGCATGGCGCGGGCTTCACGATACAGTGCGTAGTCACTGGCATAGGCCTCGATGCAGCCGCGCCGACCGCAGGCACACAATGCCCCGCCCGGTTCGTACTTGGTGTGGCCGAACTCGGCTGCCGAGCCGTTGGTCCCCAGGAAGGGCGTGCCGTCGATCAGCACGGACATGCCGATACCGTAGCCCAGCATGATGACGATCAGGTTAGGGTAGGCGGCATATTCCGGGTGGCTGGTCAGGGCCCTGGCGATGCAGTTGGCGTCGTTTTCGAGCAGTACCGGGCAGCCGAATGTGGTGGTGAGACGCTCCGAGACGGGGGCGTTGCGAAAGCTCAAGGCCGGCGACCAGATGATGAGCCCGTTGTTGGGTGAAACCACTCCCTGTATGGCCAGGCAGATGCCGGCAAGATAGTGAAAGGTATCGCAAACATCCGCTCGTATCGCTTCGATTTTTTCTTCCAGGACGGCGCATAAATCGTCCTGAGTCAGGGTCAGTGTCGTGAGAGGGTGATGTGTGCTGTGGCGTATCTGGCCGGTGAAGTCGCCCACCACAATCTGAATCTCGTTGATCGAAACCTTGACGCAAATGACGAAGGCAGCATCCGGGTTGAGCTGGATCAGGGTCTTCGGCCGCCCTCGGCCGCCGCTGCGGATCGTCTCGGGAGGCAGTTCGCTGATCAGCCCCTGGCCCAGCAATTCTGCGGTAATCGAGGTGACGGTGGCCGAGCTGATGCCGTTCATTGGGCCCAGGTCCACGCGAGCCATAGGGCCCTTCGTCCGCAGCGAATGGATAACGGCTAACGTGTTGTCCTGCCTGCTGTTTTCAATAATCTGAGTGGCCATCAAGGCTGCCGATAGATTTAATTTTATAGAAAAAGTATATCAACGTATTGGCGCTGGCGTCACTGCCATGTTGCTGTGATATGCCTCTCTCAAGCAACTGTCTGATCGTTTCGTACGCTGTCGAGTGCATGGAAGGCGCGATAATCCCACAGGAAATTACGACCTAAGTGGTATGTGCAGGGCTTTAATTTATCGCCTAAAGTAAATTCAGATCACGTGCCTTGTGCTCTGGAATAACAATAAAAGGTGACCTCCATGCTACTCCCTACTGCCCGCTATCCCAGCCTTGATGGGCGTGTCGTCTTCGTGACCGGAGGCGGTGGCGGGATAGGTGCCGCACTGACTCGCGCCTTTCATCGCCAGGGCGCTCGGGTTGCCTTCGTTGATATCGATGATGAAGCCAGCCAGACGCTGTGCCACGAACTCGAAGTGGAATCGGGCAGGACATTACTATATCGCCACTGTGACATCCGCGATATCGCTGCCCTCCAGGCGGTGATTCAAGAGGTTGGCGAGACGCTGGGCCCCATCCGCACGCTGGTGAATAACGCCGCGAACGATGATCGCCATGACTGGCGTGAGGTCAGCGTCGAGTATTGGGATGAGAGAATGTCGCTCAACCTGCGTCCGATGTTCTTCTCCATCCAGGCGGTCGCCGACCAGATGGCGGCGGCTGGCGGTGGCTCGATCATCAATTTCGGTTCGATCAGTGTCCGCCTCGCGCTGGGTGATCTCGCCGCCTACGTGACGGCCAAGGCCGCCGTTCACGGCCTGACACGCACACTGGCCCGTGATCTCGGCGTGAAGGACATTCGTGTCAACACGGTGGTGCCAGGCTGCATCCTGACCCAGCGGCAGCTCGACAAGTGGATCAGCCCCGAGGATGAGGTACGCATTCAGGAGCACCAGAGTCTGAAGGTGCGCCTGGCGCCGGAGCATGTGGCGCCGACGGTGCTGTTCCTGGCAGCGGATGATAGCGCTCAGCTGACCGGCCAGGAATTCCCGGTCGATGCGGGGTGGGGATAATGGCCATGGACAACGACGTGCTGCTCGAGGGTCGGCATATTTCCCGTTTCTTCGGCGGCCACCAGGTCCTGTTCGATGTGGACCTTATGCTGCGGGCGGGAGAGGTCCATGCGCTACTGGGCGAGAACGGCGCCGGCAAATCGACGCTGGTGCGTATCCTCGCTGGATATCTGTCCCCGACATCCGGCGAGGTTGTCATGTCAGGTGAGCCTCGACGCTACCGCTCTAGTGGCGAGGCGGAGGCCGATGGTGTGGTGATGATCCACCAGGAACTGGCACTGGCGGAACAGTTGACCGTCGAGGAAAACATCTTTCTCGGCCGCGAAATCCGCCGCGGTCCTTTTCTGGATCGCAAGACGATGCGTGCCCACTGCCGCAAGGCCCTGGCGGAACTCGAGACCGACGTCGATCCCACTGCCCGGGTCAAGGACCTGGGTACCTCGGATCAGCAGATGGTGGAGATCGCCAAGGCGGTAACACGCGACGTGCGTGTGCTGATCATGGACGAGCCCACCGCCACCTTGACCGAGCATGAGGTGCAAGTGTTGTTTGCCCTCGTGTCTCGCCTCCGCAAGCGTGGGGTGGCGATTCTCTATATCTCCCACAAGCTTCGCGAGATAGAACAGATCGCAGACCGGGTCACGGTGCTGCGCGACGGTCGGCTGGTCGACTCTGGCCCCATGCAAGGCCGCAGCAAGGAGGAGCTCGCCCGCCTGATGGTGGGCCGTGAAATCACCGAGATGTACCCGGCTCGCACCCCCGTTCCCGACGATGCCCCCCATGTTCTGGAAGCTCGCGATATCGTCGTGCCCGGTGCGGTGCACTGGGCCAGCTTTGCCTTGCGCAAAGGTGAGGTGCTCGGCTTCGGTGGCGTGGTGGGGGCAGGGCGCACGGCGCTGATCGAGTCAGTGCTGGGGCTGCGGCCACGCAGTGCGGGGCAGGTATTACGCCATGGCGAGCCGGTGACGCTGCGGCACCTGCGCGATGCGGTACGCCATCGCATCGCCTACCTTACCGAAGATCGCAAGGCCAAGGGGCTGGTACTCAACATGGGGCTGTGCCCCAACCTGACGCTGCTCAACCTGCGTGACTACTGTCATCCGCTGATCGACCGCAAGCAGGAAGCGCAGGCCCTCGAGGAGGCGACCAGCCGATTCGATATCCGTCTGCGCACTGAGGCGCTCACGGCAGCGGAGCTCTCCGGTGGCAATCAGCAGAAATTGCTGCTGGCCAAGGTCATGTCCATCGATCCCGAGGTCGTCATCATCAACGAGCCGACGCGGGGCATCGATGTCGGGACCAAGCACCAGATCTATCACTTCATCCGCGAACTCACCGACGCCGGTCGCTCCGTCATTCTCATCTCCTCGGAGATGGGCGAGTTGATCGGTCTCTCACACCGTGTGGCGGTGATGTGTGCCGGCGTGCTGACCGGCATCCTCGAGGGCGAACAGATCAACGAGCAGGAAATCATGCAGTACGCATCCGGAATCAAGGGGGTAGGGGTGGATGAGCATCGTCATGCCTGACAGCAAACCGATCAAGCGGGGGAACCTCCCCCTGGACCTGAAAACGTGGGGCCCTTTCGTGGCGCTGATCGCGCTGGCATTGCTCGGCGCCTTGATCAACCCCGCCTTCCTGGGCCTGGACAACCTCTCCAACATGCTGACGCGCAGTGCCTTCATCGGCATCATCGCGATCGGCGCGACCTTCGTCATCACCGCCGGAGGGCTGGATCTCTCGGTGGGATCGATGGCGGCCTTCATCGCCGGGGTGATGATCATCCTGATGAACAGCTTGGTCGAACAGTTCGGCCCCGGCCTTACCACCGTTCTGCTGGGCGTGGGGGCATCGCTGATCCTGGGCCTGGGGGCGGGCTTCATCAATGGCATCGTCACTACGAAGGGCAAGATCGAGGCCTTCATCGTCACCCTGGGCACCATGGGCATCTATCGCTCGCTGGTAACCTACCTCGCCGATGGCGGCACGCTGACCCTGGACTGGAGCGTTCGCGACATCTATCGGCCGGTCTACTACGACAGCATGCTGGGTATCCCGATCCCGGTGTGGGTCTTCCTCTGCGTCGCCGTTATCGGATATGTGCTGCTCAACCATACCCGCTTCGGTCGCTACTGTTTCGCCATTGGCTCCAACGAGAAGGTGGCGGAGTACAGCGCCATTCATGTCGATCGGATCAAGACACTGACCTACATGTTTCAGGGCGTCTGCGTGGCGCTGGCGACCATCATCTATGTGCCACGGCTGGGTTCGGCGTCGGGGGCCACCGGGGTGCTCTGGGAACTCGAGGCGATTGCCGCGGTGATCATCGGCGGCACCATGCTCAAGGGTGGCCATGGTCGAATCTGGGGAACCGTGGTCGGGGCGATCATGCTGACCATGATCGGCAACATTCTCAACCTGACGGATGCCATTTCCAACTATCTCAACGGCACGGTGCAGGGGATCATCATCATCGTTGCGGTGTACCTGCAGCGCGCATCGTGGAGGAAGACAGGGACTTGAACAGGCCTACTGAAATATGAATCCACCCAAGCATCAACCCATAACAACGTAAGCACCAACCAATAACAATCAAGGTAATAGGAGCGTCACCATGCGAACCATAAAGACAACATTCGCTGCGTTAGCCACCGCTGCCGTAATGGGATCACCGGCCGTCGCCATCGCCGCAGACTATACCATCGGCGTGTCGATACCGGCTGCCACCCACGGCTGGACCGGTGGGGTGAACTTCCACGCGGAACAGGCCAAGCAGCGCCTGGAGGCGGCTCATCCCAACATTGCCATTACCATCTCTACGGCCAGCAATCCTGGCGAGCAGGCCAACGACCTGGAGGACCTCGTCTCCCTGCGCAATATCGACGCCCTGGTGGTCTTGCCGTTCGAGTCGGGGCCGCTGACCGATCCGGTGCGGAGAGTCAAGGAGTCGGGTGTCTTCGTCACCGTGGTCGACCGTGGCCTCACCGAAGAAGGCATCGAAGATCTCTATGTCGCGGGCAACAACCACGAGTTGGGCCGCGTCTCCGGTGAGTACATCCGCGACCGTCTCAATGATGAGGGTGACATCGTGGTGCTGCGTGGCATCCCAACGGTGATTGACGATGAACGCGTGCAAGGCTTCCAGGAGGCTATCGAGGGCTCGGAGATCAATATCCTCGATATGCAGCACGCCAACTGGAATCGCGACGACGGCTTCGAAGTCATGCAGGATTTCCTGGCTCGCTTCGACAGCATCGATGCAGTGTGGGCCCAGGACGACGATATCGCCCTCGGTGTGATCGAGGCGGTGCGTCAGGCCGAACGCGAGGACGAGCTCTTCATTGTCGGCGGCGCCGGCATGAAGGACATCATCAAGCGCGTTATGGAGGGCGACGAGCTGGTACCAGTGGACGTGCTTTATCCACCGGCGATGATCGCTACTGCGATGGACCTGACCGTCCAGCACTTTACCTCCAACGGCCCGGTGACCGGGCAGTACATCCTCGGCTCCCCGCTGATCACACAGGAAAACGCCGAGCAGTACTATTTCCCTGACTCACCGTTCTGATTGACGCGAGCGGATAGGGCCGAGGCCCTGTCCGCTCCTCCCAAACAGACACCTCATCGGGAGAGCCCACTATGCAAACCATCAAAGGGCCGGCGATCTTCCTCGCTCAGTTTGCCGGTGACGACGCCCCTTTCAACAGCCTAGACAGCATCGCCCGCTGGGCGGCGGGGCTTGGCTACGAGGGCGTGCAGATTCCCAGCTGGGACGCGCGCCTGATCGATCTGAAACGCGCCGCCGAGAGCCAGACCTACTGCGACGAGATCAAGGGCACCCTGGCCGAGCATGGCCTGGCACTGACCGAACTCTCGACCCACCTCCAGGGCCAACTGGTGGCCGTGCACCCCGCCTACGACGAGATGTTCGACGGCTTCGCCGTACCCGAGGTGAGAGGCAACCCCAAGGCCCGCCAGGCGTGGGCGGTGGAGCAGCTGATGCTGGCCGCCAGGGCCTCGAAGAATCTTGGCCTGACGGATCACGGGACCTTCTCCGGCGCGCTGGCCTGGCCCTATGTCTATCCGTGGCCGCAGCGCCCGGCGGGGCTGATCGACGCCGCCTTCGACGAGCTGGCCAAACGCTGGCGGCCGATCCTCGACGCCTTCGACGAGGCCGGGGTCAATCTCTGCTACGAGATACACCCCGGTGAGGACCTGCACGACGGCATCACCTTCGAGATGTTTCTTGAGCGGGTCGGCCACCATCCGCGCTGCCACATTCTCTACGATCCCAGCCACCTGATCCTGCAGCAGCTCGACTACCTGGGCTTTCTCGACGTTTACCGCGACCACATCCAGATGTTTCACGTCAAGGATGCCGAGTTCAATCCCAGCCCCAAGCAGGGCGTCTACTCCGGCTACCAGTCATGGACCGAGCGCGCCGGGCGCTTCCGCTCGCTGGGTGACGGCCAGATCGACTTCAAGTCGATGTTCTCGTGGATGGCCGCCAACGACTATCACGGCTGGGCGGTGCTGGAGTGGGAGTGTTGCCTCAAGCACCCGGAGGTCGGCGCCCGCGAAGGGGCCACCTTCATTCGCGACCATATCATCCAGGTGACCGAGCGGGCGTTCGACGACTTCGCCGACGCCGGCGTCGACGAGGCGACCAACCGCCGCCTGCTGGGCCTCGACTGAAGGATACAACGACATGAGCCAACAACAGGATACGTCCCGCCGGCTGCGGCTGGGCATGGTCGGTGGCGGCCAGGGCGCCTTCATCGGCGGCGTGCACCGTATGGCGGCACGGCTCGACGACCACTACGAGCTGGTCGCCGGTGCCTTCGCCTCCGATGCCGATCGCAGCCGCGCCTCTGCAGCGGAGCTGCACGTGGCGCCGGATCGCGCCTATCCGGACTACCGCGCCATGGCCGAGGAGGAAAGCCAGCGTGACGATGGCATCGATGTCGTGGCCATCGTCACGCCCAATCACGTGCATTTCGAGGTGGCCAAGACCTTTCTGGAGGCAGGGATACACGTCATCTGTGACAAGCCGATGACCACGACCCTGGAGGAAGCCCGGACGCTGGCGGAACTGGTCGAACGCAGCGGTCGGTTCTTCGGCCTGACCCACAACTACACCGGCTACTCGCTGGTGCGCCAGGCCCGTGAGATGGTGGCCAATGGTGAGCTGGGCGAGCTGCGCGTGATCCAGGTCGAATACCCCCAGGACTGGCTTTCCACGCGCCTGGAGGATAGCGGTGTCAAGCAGGCCGAGTGGCGAACGGATCCCAAGCGCAGCGGCCCGGCAGGATGTCTGGGGGATATTGGAACCCATGCCTATAATCTGGTGCGCTTCGTCACCGGCCTGGAACCCCAGGCTCTGGCCGCGGATCTGCATACGTTCGTGGAGGGACGCGCGCTGGACGACAATGTGCACATGATGCTGCGCTTCAAGGGCGGCGCCCGAGGCATGCTGTGGTCGAGCCAGGTTTCCCCGGGCAACGAGAACGGTCTGCGGCTGCGCGTCTACGGCAGTCGCGGGGGGCTTGAGTGGTGCCAGGAGGAGCCCAATCGGCTGGTGCATTCGCCGCTGGGCGAACCGCCGCGAACACTGACGCGTAACGGTCCCGACCTGGGGGCCGCGGCGCTGACGGCGGCACGCATTCCACCGGGACATCCCGAAGGTTACCTGGAAGCTTTCGCACAGCTCTACAGCGACTTTGCCGAGCAGATCCGGGCGCGCGAGAACGGTCGGGAACCGGAGGCGCTGGCAACCGGTACGCCGGGAGTGGCCGACGGTGTCGACGGGCTGGTGTTCATCACCCGCGCACTGGAATCTTCCTCGGCAGGGGGCATCTGGGTGGACTTCTAGGATGGCCATACGACTCGACAATGGGCGGTTGCAGCTGGTGGTGGCGCCTGAGTTGGGAGGGTGCGTGGTGCGTTTCGACGCCCTGACAGCGGCCGGCCCATTGCCGCTGTTCCGCCCCGGCAGCGAGGCAGGCCACGACCCCAACAAGATGGGCCTCTATCCTCTGCTGCCCTGGTCCAATCGTATCTCCGGCGGTGGTTTCGACTGGCGGGGGCGACACTATTCACTCGCAGCCAACCTGGCGGGAGAGTCATTGCCGATTCATGGCGATGGCTGGCAACGGCCCTGGCAGGTCGAGCACCAGGGGCAGACCGAGCTGCGGCTAGGCCTCTGCTCCTCTTGGCAGCCACCCTTCGACTATCGTGCGGTACTCACGTATCGCCTGGAAGAGGGGAGCCTGACGGTTGAACTGATGCTGACTCATCTTGGTGATATTCCCGCCCCATACGGCCTGGGCTTGCATCCCTGGTTTCCACGAAGCGCCAACGTGCGCCTCGAGGCGCCGGCCGACGGCGTATGGGAGGTCGATGTCGCCCAGTTGCCGACGCGCTGGCACCGCCTGGAGGCGGGCGATCCCTGGTCTTATTCCACGGCCGCTTCGCTCCCCGCAGGCCGGATCGACAACCTCTTTACCGGCTGGAACGGGCAAGCGCTGCTCAACTGGCCCGAGCGCGGCATTGCCCTCGACGTCACAACGCTGCCCAACCTGTCGCGCTATCTCCTCTTCTCACCGGGGGAGGACGCCGACTTCTTCTGCTTCGAGCCGGTAAGTCACGACGTCGATGCCCATCACTTCCCAGACCCCATGGCCCATGGGTTGGTGGAGCTGCAGAGAGGCCAGAGCCTGAGACAGCAGTGGTGCTTCTGCCTGGCTGAGGCGACTCGATGACGCGCTGTTGATGAGATGGCACCCAACGACTTGAGGGAGAGGACATGCAGGAGAACGCGATGACGGTGGCGGTCGCACTCGACATGAGCCTGGGCGAGAGCCCGGTGTGGTCGGTGGCGCGCCAGACCCTCTACTGGGTAGATATCAATAACGGCCATGTCTACGCCTGGCGGCCCCAGGATGGCGGTGCCCCGACACGCATCGCGCTCGGCGAGAAGGTGGGCTGCGTGGCGATTGCCGACTCGGGGCTGGTGGCCGCCGCCACGTCGGGCATCCTGCGCTTGGCCGCGGAGGGTGAGCCCGAGCGACTGGCAGATAATCCAGAGTGTAAGAATGAGTGGAGAAAAGAGGGGGAGAAAGGGCGTGGAAACCGCTTCAACGACGGCCGCTGCGACGCCGCCGGGCGCCTGTGGGTAGGTACCATCGCTTCCGATGAAGCGAGCCCCACGGCGGCGCTCTACTGCCTCGATCGAGGCGAGCTCACGCGGCGACTGACGGGAATCGGCATATCCAACGGGCTCGCTTTCAGCCCCGACCGGCGCTGGCTCTACCATACCGATTCGCTGACCCGACGAATCCTGCGCTACCCCTTCGATGTCGATACCGGCGCCCTGGGCGAAGGGCATATCTGGGTCGACCTGGAGGCGCTGGGATTGCCCGGCGTGCCCGACGGTGCGGCGGTGGACAGCGAAGGCTGCTACTGGAGCGCGCTCTACGACGGCGGTCGTATCGTGCGATTCTCGCCGGAGGGCGAACTGATGGCAGAGTACGAGGTGCCGTGCCCGCATCCCACCATGGTGGCGTTCGGCGGGCCTGACCTGAGCACGCTCTACATCACCACCGCCACTCAGCATCTGGATGCCGAGGGCGAGGCGCGCTGGCCTATGGCCGGGAGCCTGCTGCAGATGAAAGCCGGCGTGGAAGGGCTTGCCGAGCCCAGCTTTGGAGCCTAGATACCATCTCTCCTAACCGGCCACAAACATCCCATCAGGCGGTTTGTGGCCGGTATTCGGTTTGCGTCTTGAGGACCCCGTAAGCTATGTGGACCAGCTTACGCATCGCCGCCC
>NZ_QPII01000003.1 GCF_003336675.1 Billgrantia montanilacus
TGATGAGCAGCCAGACTATCCACAGGGGCTTTCTACAGGGGCTTTCCACAGGCCGTTGGGCCAAGCGCCTGTGGATGGAATGCTCAGCCCAGAGACGACAACGCCCGCACAGGGCGGGCGTTGGCAGAGCAACTGACTTGTAATCAGTGGTACTGGAAACAGACGCATTGGACTCAGCGTAGGGTCACCCGCGCATAGCGCTTCTTTCCTGCCTGGATGACGTAGCTCTTGCCGGTATCGAGCATATGGTCCTTGGCAACCACCTCGCCATCGACCTTGACTCGCCCATTGCCCAGCATGTCCTTGGCCTGGGCGCTGTTGTTGGCCAGGCCCGAACGATTGAGTACGGCGGCAATGGGCGCCTGAGGACTCCCTTCGAAATCGACCTCGACTTCGGGCAGGTCCTCGGGCAACTCACCCTCCGCCAATTGATTGCCAGCCGATCGATGTGCATTGGCCGCGGCCTCTTCGCCGTGATAGCGAGCGATCAGCTCCCGGGCCAGGATCATTTTGATATCACGCGGGTTGGCGCCCTGCTCGGCATCGCGCTTGAGGCTCTCGATCTCTTCGTTGCTCTTCAGCGAGAGCAGCTCGAAGTAACGCCACATCAGGCTGTCGGGCATGGAAACCAGCTTGTTGAACATGGACCCGGGCGCCTCATCCACGCCCACATAGTTGCCCAGGGACTTGGACATCTTCTGCACGCCGTCGAGGCCCTCGAGCAACGGCATGGTGATAACGACCTGGGGCTCCATCCCGAAGTGCTTCTGGATCTCTCGTCCCATCAGCAGGTTGAACGTCTGGTCGGTGCCACCCATTTCCACGTCGGCCTTCAGCGCCACGGAGTCATAGCCTTGCACCAGCGGATAGAGGAACTCATGGATGGAGATCGGCTGACTCGACGAGTACCGCTTGTCGAAGTCGTCTCGCTCCAGCATGCGTGCCACGGTGCTCTGGCCGGCTAGCTCGATCATGTCGGCCGCGGTCATGGCGGAGAACCACTCCGAGTTGAAGCGCACCTCGGTCTTCTCGGGATCGAGGATCTTGAACACCTGTTCCTTGTAGGTCTGGGCGTTGGCGCGGACCTCCTCCTCGGTCAGCGGCTTGCGCGTGACATTCTTGCCGGTAGGGTCGCCGATGCGTCCGGTAAAGTCGCCGATGAGGAAGATGACTTCGTGCCCGAGCTCCTGAAACAGACGCATCTTGGTCAACAGCACGCTATGACCAAGGTGCAGGTCAGGGGCGGTGGGATCGAACCCCGCCTTGATACGCAGCTTGCGCCCGGACTCGAGCTTCTTGACCAGCTCGTCTTCGATCAGGATCTCGTGGGTGCCACGCTTCAGAAGCGCCAGCGCGCTCGCGACATCGGTCATCGTCTCCGACTCCACACAATACGGTTGCCAGGCCCTGCCCGCAGGGTCCATTGAATGGGGCAGAATGTTAGCATGACTTGGCGCCTCGCGGAGGGGGCTCAGCTACTGGAGTAGAGGAATGACACTGTTCATCGGCCTGATGTCCGGCACCAGTCTCGACGGCGTCGATGCCGCCCTGGTCGAAATCGACGACCACGGCACGGCGCACCTGCTCGCCACCCGGGCCGAGCCCATGCCAAACAGCCTACATGATTCGTTACTGGCACTCTGCCAGGCCGAGCGCGTGGAGTTTGCAGAGCTGGCTTCGGCCGAGCACGCGTTCTGCCACCTGCAAGCGACAGCCGTCAAACGGCTGCTGGCTGCCAACGACACGCCGCCCGAGGCTATCGCCGCCATCGGCAGCCACGGCCAGACCATCGAGCATGCCCCCTGGGGGCACGGCAGGGGGCATGAGGAGGCGCCTGCCTATACCCTGCAGCTGGACAACCCCAGCCTGCTGGCCGAACTGAGCGGTTGCACGGTGGTGGCGGACTTCCGCCGCCGCGACCTGGCCGCCGGCGGGCAGGCGGCGCCGCTGGCCCCCGCCTTTCATGACGCCCTGTTTCGTCGGCCGGGAGAGTGGCTGTTGGTGCTCAACCTGGGCGGTTTCGCCAATCTGACGCTGCTGCCACCGGCCGAGAGCGATGCCGAGGTCATCGGCTTCGATACCGGCCCCGCCAACGCCCTGATGGATGGCTGGCATGCGCGACATCGCGGCGGCCGCTTCGACCCGGATGGCGCCTGGGCCGCCTCGGGACGCGTCGACGAAGCCCTGCTGGAACGCTTGCTGGCCGAGCCCTTCTTCCATCGCCCGCCGCCGCGCAGCACCGGCCGCGAAGTCTTTCATCTCGACTGGCTGGCGCGTCATTTGACGGGAAGTGAAGCGCCCGCGGATGTGCAGGCCACGCTATCGGAGCTCACCGCCACCAGCGTCGCCCTCGGCATCGAAATGGCGCGCGAGCGGCTCCAGGCACCGTCGGCAGCAGCCCTGATTCCCTGCGGCGGCGGTGCCCACAACCCGGACCTGCTGACCCGTCTGGCCCGGCATCTGCCGGAGACTCCCCTGGTACCCAGCAGCGATTGGGGCTGGCCGGCCGACTGGCTGGAGGCGGGCGCCTTCGCCTGGCTCGCCTGGCGACGCCTGAAGGGCCTGCCCGGCAACCTGCCCAGCGTCACCGGCGCCGCCGGCCCGCGCATACTTGGCGGTGTCTATGCACCATAGCCAAGTACACACGATAGAAACGAAGCGCTGAAGCAATGCAGCGATTCTGGCAATGATTCAGTGCTTCCTTAAAAGTCATCCTCGTCGCGCAAGGACAACCGCTGGGCCGAGTCCTGCGCCTTGGCCAGCACGTCGCTGCCTTCATCCTCGTACTTGATCATCATGCGCAAGTTGTTGGCCGAGTCGGCGTGCACCAGTGCTACCTCTTCGGTGATCTGCCCAGCCGTGTAGAGCTCGTAGAGCGCCTGGTCGAAGGTCTGCATGCCGAGATCTCGGGAGCGAGCCATGACGTTCTTGATCTCGCCGACGTCGCCCTTGCGGATCAGGTCGGCAATCAGTGGCGAACGCAGCAGTATCTCAATGGCCGGGCAGCGCCCGCCATCACGGGTGGGCAGCAGCTGCTGGGCGACGATGGCGTGCAAGTTGAGCGACAGGTCGAGCCAGATCTGTTCGTGCCGTTCATGGGGAAAGAAGTGAATGATGCGATCCAGGGCCTGGTTGGCGTTATTGGCGTGCAGGGTCGCCAGGCACAGATGCCCGGTCTCGGCGAAGGTCAGCGCATGCTCCATGGTCTCGCGGGTGCGCACCTCGCCGATCAGGACCACATCCGGCGCCTGGCGCAGCGTATTCTTCAGTGCCACCTCGAAGGACTCGGTATCGATCCCGACCTCACGCTGGTTGATGATCGCCTTCTTGTGAGGATGCACGTACTCGATGGGATCCTCGACGCTGATGATATGGCCCCCCACCGTCTCGTTGCGCTGCTGGATCATCGACGCCAGGGTGGTCGACTTGCCGGTACCGGTCCCCCCGACCACGAACACCAGGCCACGCTTGAGATTGGCCAGCTCACCCAGCTGTGGCGGCAGGGAAAGCTCCTCGAGATGGGGGATGTCGAAGGCGATCCGCCGGATCACCATGGCCAGCTGACTGCGCTGCTGGAAGGCACTGACCCGGAAGCGGCCGAGCCCGGACAGGCTCAGGGCGAAGTTGGCTTCACGGTCGGTTTGAAAACGCTCCCGCAAACCTTCCGGCACCGCCGTATTGACCAGCTCACGCACCTGGGCCAATGAGAGGCGCTGGTCGCCCAGCGCGGTCAACTTGCCGGCGATCTTGATCGTGGGGGGAGCCTGCACCGAGATCAACAAGTCCGATGCTTCCTTCTGGGCCATGATGCCCAGCAGCTGCTCCAACCATTCTTGTGCTGTCATGTCCCTGCCCCCTTCTTACCTGGTCTGTTTCGGCGTTCATTCGATAGCGCCCGAGCATTCGGTAGCCATGAGCCATGCCCCTGCGCCAGCGAGTACTACGTCAGCATGCCCTTGGCCCGGGTCTGGGCCTCTTCGCGGGTCACGACATTGTCGGTGATGAGCTTGGCCAGGGCCGCATCCAGGGTCTGCATGCCCAGGTTGCCACTGGTCTGGATCGCCGAGTAGATCTGCGCCACCTTGTCCTCGCGAATCAGGTTGCGTACCGCCGCGTTGGCGATGAGGATCTCGTGGGCAGCCACGCGCCCGCCGCTCTGCCGCTTGAGCAGGGTCTGGGATATCACCGCCTGCAGCGACTCCGAGAGCATCGAGCGCACCATCGATTTTTCCTCGCCGGGAAAGACGTCGATGATACGGTCGATGGTCTTGGCGGCGGAGGTGGTGTGCAGGGTGCCGAATACCAGGTGACCGGTCTCGGCGGCGGTCAGCGCCAGCCGGATGGTTTCCAGGTCGCGCAGCTCGCCTACCAGGATCACGTCGGGATCCTCGCGCAGGGCGCTGCGCAAGGCCTGGGTGAAACCGTGGGTATCACGGTGCACCTCACGCTGATTGATCAGGCAGCGCTTGCTCCGGTGCACGAATTCCACCGGGTCTTCGATCGTGAGAATGTGGTCGTAACGGTGATCGTTGATATAGTCGATCATCGCAGCAAGCGTCGTGCTCTTGCCCGAGCCGGTGGGGCCGGTCACCAGTACCAGGCCACGGGGAAGCAGCGCCAGGCGGCGGAAGACGTCCCCCAGCCCCAGGTCGTCCATGGTCAGCACTTCACTGGGAATGGTGCGAAAGACCGCACCGGCGCCCCGCGCCTGGTTGAAGGCGTTGACACGAAAGCGAGCCACGCCCGGCACTTCGAAGGAGAAGTCGGTCTCGAAGAATTCCTCGTAGTCGCGGCGCTGGCGGTCGCCCATGATGTCGTAGATCAGCTTGCGGACTTCCCGGTCCTCCATCGCCGGCACATTGAGCCGGCGAATGTCGCCATCGACACGGATCATGGGCGGCAGACCGGCCGACAGATGCAGGTCGGAAGCGTTCTGCTTTGCCGAGAACGCCAGCAGTTCGGTAATATCCATGCGGTTCCCCTGCTCCCAGGTAAGGTTCGCTTCAGTATGCCAGACCTTTTGACATGAAGGACTTCAGGTGAGTAATACCACGAATTTCATTCTCGGTGACTCCCTGGCTGCAGCCCGAGCGCGGCTGGCCGATGCCCTGGCGGCAGCCGGACGCCAGGCCGATGACGCGCGCCTGCTGGCGGTCAGCAAGACCAAACCGGCCGCCATGATCCGCGAAGCCTGGGAGCAGGGGCAGCGGGACTTCGGTGAAAACTACGTTCAGGAAGCGCTCGCCAAGCAGATCGAGCTCGGCGACCTGGAAGGTATCGTTTGGCATTTCATCGGCCCCCTGCAATCCAACAAGACCCGGGAAGTGGCCGAGCACTTTGCCTGGGTACACAGCGTCGACCGTGAGAAGATTGCCCGGCGCCTGAACGATCAACGGCCCGAGGGATTGGCTCCGCTCGAGGTCTGCTTGCAGGTCAACGTCAGTGACGAAGGCAGCAAGTCGGGTGTCGCCTTCGACGAACTGGAAGGATTGGCGGAAGCGGTGCTCTCATTACCACGCCTGCGCCTGCGTGGGCTGATGGCCATTCCCGCCCCGGAAGAGGAGCCGTCGGCCCAGCGTGAGCCCTTCGCCCGGCTGCGTCAGGCACTGGACAGGCTCCGGGAACGCTTCCCCGATGCACCGCTGGATACCCTGTCGATGGGCATGAGCGCCGACCTGGAAGCCGCCGTAGCGGAAGGCGCCACCCTGGTACGATTGGGTACCGCCATCTTTGGCGAGCGGGACCGCACATCCTGAACACGAGACTAGTGCGTACCGGCCTTGAGCCGGTCGCTTCATGACGAAAAAGGACAGATCGCAATGGCCAGCAGAGTCACCTTCATCGGCGCCGGCAACATGGCCAGCGCTATCATTGGCGGGATGATCGATAGTGGGCACCCGGCCACCGGCATTACCGCCACCTCACCCAGCGATGCCTTCCTGGCGCCAATCCATGAGCGCTACGGCATCCGTACCAATACCGATAATGCCGCTGCGGTACGCGACGCTGACGTGGTGGTGCTGGCCGTCAAACCCCAGGTCATGAGGGAAGTCTGCGAGGGGTTGCGCGACACCCTGCAGCGGCAGCGCCCGCTGATCGTCTCTGTGGCCGCCGGCATTGACGCCGCCACCCTGCAAACCTGGCTAGGAGAGGGGCTGCCGGTGATCCGCTGCATGCCCAATACGCCTTCTTTGGTCGGCGCCGGCGCCGCCGGGCTGTTTGCCACCCCAGAAGTCAGTGCCGAGCAGCGCACGCAGGCCGGCGAGCTGCTCGAAGCCGTGGGGCTGGTAGAATGGGTCGAGGAAGAGGCCCTGCTGGATGCGGTCACGGCCGTATCCGGCAGTGGGCCCGCCTATTTCTTCCTGATGTTCGAGGCCATGGAAGAGGCCGGGGTGAAACTGGGGTTACCCGCCGAGACCGCTCGCCGCCTGGCGATTCAGACCGCACTGGGTGCGGCCCGCATGGCCCAGGAGAGCGAACTCACCCCGGCGCGGCTCAAGCGCAACGTGATGTCACCTGGCGGCACCACCGAGCGTGCGGTAGAACACCTCGAGCAAGCGGGCCTGCGCGGCATGATGGTCGCCGCCATGGACGCCTGCGCCAGCCGCGCCCGCGAGATGGGCGACGAATTCGCACAGCGCTAGCGCTTAGAGGCCGCCTCAACACGCGGCGGCCTCCCCCGACACGAGAGAAAGGAGCCGAACATGGGAAATGCTGGCCTGTTGCTGGTCAACACCCTGATCAATATCTACTTGTTTCTGATGATGCTGCGCTTTCTGCTGCAGGCATCACAGGCCGACTACTACAACCCCATCAGCCAGTCGGTCGTGAAGATCACCCAGCCGGTGGTGCGCCCCTTCCAGAGTTTTCTGGGCCCGGTAATGGGACGCTTCGACCTGGCGACCCTGGCCGCTGCCTTCGTACTCAAGGCAATCAGCATCGTGGTGATCCTGCAGATCGCCGGCTTCGGCATGCCACCGATAGCCAACGTCGCCATCGGTGCGGTTGCCGCCATTGCCAATGCGATCCTCAAGATCTACTTCTTCGCCCTGATCGTGATGATCATCCTCAGCTGGGTAGCCCCCAACGCCAGTCATCCCGGCGCGCTGCTGGTCATGCAGCTGGTAGAGCCGATCATGGCGCCGGTGCGCAAGGTTATCCCGCCGCTGGGCATGATCGACCTGTCGCCAATTGTGGTCTTCATCGCCATCAGCCTCATCGATGGTATCGTGGTTGGCGCCCTGACCCGTGCCGCCGGCATCGCCGGAGCCCTGGTCGGCCTGTAAGCCCATGCCGACTCGTACAGGAACTCAACGACTGGACACAGAACAACAGATGCCCGAGTTTCCCGCCGACTCGGTCGGACTGGTGACGCCACAGACGGCGCACTTCGACGACCCCCTGGACCTGGCCTGCGGCAAGACGCTGCCGGCCTACGACCTCGTCTACGAAACCTACGGCACGCTCAACGCCGAGCGAACCAATGCGGTGCTGATCTGCCATGCGCTTTCGGGCCACCACCATGCCGCGGGGTTCCACGAAGCCGATGATCGCAAGCCGGGCTGGTGGGATGCCCATATCGGCCCGGGCAAGTCCATCGACACCAACCATTTCTTCGTAGTGTCGCTGAACAACCTGGGAGGCTGCCACGGCAGTACCGGGCCAGTCAGCGAAAATCCGGCCACCGGGCGCCAGTGGGGTCCCGACTTTCCGATGATGACGGTGGGTGATTGGGTCCACAGCCAGGCACGCCTGGCCGACCGCCTGGGCATCGAACGCTTCGCCGCCGTGATCGGCGGCAGCCTGGGCGGCATGCAGGTACTGCAATGGGCCCTGTCCTACCCCGAGCGTATCGCCAATGCCGCGGTCATTGCCGCCACCCCCAAGCTGTCGGCCCAGAACATCGCCTTCAATGAAGTGGCCCGACAAGCCATTCGCTCCGACCCCGACTTCCACGACGGCTGGTACAACGAGCACGGCAAGGTCCCCCGTCGCGGCCTCAAGCTGGCGCGCATGGTGGGACACATCACCTACCTGTCGGAAGATGCCATGGGTAGCAAGTTCGGCCGCGACCTGCGCAGCGAGGATCTCAACTTCGGCTATGGCGTGGAGTTCCAGGTAGAGTCCTATCTGCGACATCAGGGCGATACCTTCTCGAGCTCCTTCGATGCCAACACCTATCTGCTGATGACCAAGGCCCTGGACTATTTCGACCCGGCCGCGGTACACGGCGGTGTCCTGGCCAAGGCGGTGAAGCCGGCGCGGTGCCCCTTCCTGGTCGTCAGCTTTACCAGCGACTGGCGCTTCCCCCCCTCCCGCTCCCGTGAGCTGGCCAACGCCCTGATCCGGGCCGGCAAGTCGGTGAGCTACGTGAACATCGCCTCCCCCCACGGCCATGATGCTTTTCTCCTGCCGGAGCCCCGCTATCAGGCCGTTTTCGCCGCCTTCATGTCACGCGCGGCCCGGGAGCTGGGCCTGGAGGAGCGCTCATGATGCGAGCCGACCTGGAACTGATTCACCGCTGGATCCCCCAGGGGGCGCACATCCTCGACCTGGCCTGCGGCGACGGCACTCTGCTCGAGGCCCTGGCGCGCGACAAGGCGGTCACCGGCTATGGCCTGGAGATCGACCCGGCGGGCATCACCGCCTGCATCGACAAGGGCGTCAGCGTCATCGAGCAGAACCTCGACGAGGGCTTGATGAATTTCGAGGACGACACCTACGACCTGGTGGTCATGACCCAGGCGCTACAGGCATTGCGTCGCCCGGACCGTATGCTCGACGAGATGCTGCGGGTCGCCGACGAGTGCATCATCACTTTCCCTAATTTCGCCTACTGGCGCCATCGGGTGCATCTCGGCATACGTGGCTACATGCCGGTCTCCAAGTCGCTGCCCCATGCCTGGTACGACACCCCCAACATCCACCTGTCGACCTTTAACGACTTCGAGCACCTGTGTCGCGAAAAGGGGCTCGCGATCACCGACAGGGCGGTGGGAATAGGCGACCATGAAGGGCACTGGACCTCGCGTCTCTGGCCCAATCTGTTCGGTGAGATCGCCATCTTCCGAATCAGCCGACAGCAGGCCGAGGCCACCACCAGGACGACGGTCAAGACGTAGCAACGAGAGATGACAGTCGAGTCAAAAGTCGAGAGACGCAATGCAAGACGAGGGAGCTATCGATGATGCATCGTGCCAAGCTGTGCCGCCTGTTCGCCACCCTGCTCCTGTTCTGTCTGGCCCTGCCACTTCAGGCGCAACAGTTCGAGCGGGTCGGCAACTACCAGATCCACTACAGCGCCGTCAGCACCAGCTTCCTCAGCGCGGACGTGGCCGCCGAGCATGGCATCCAGCGCAGCCCGGCCATGGCGCTGGTCAATGTCAGCGTGCTGGAGGAGCGCGAGGATGGCACCACCCGAACGGTGAACGCCCCCGTCAGCGGAACGGTCGGCTCGGTTGGCGACAGCTCACCCGCGTCGCTCTCCTTTCGTTCGCTACGCACCGGTGACAGCGTATCGCAGATTGCGGTCTTTCGAATCATCGAGGACGAGCCCATGCGCTTCGACCTCGAGGTCCGCCACGACCGCAACGAGGCGCCAGCCGACATCGGCTTCATCCAGCGCTTCACCATAGACCGATGAGCCGTCTCCGGCTGGCCCACCAGTCCGAGCTCGACACCACCTCGGCGCTGGGTATACGCCTGCCTGATGGCCGCGAGGCGCTGCTGGTAAAGGTCCACGGGCGCATCAGTGCCTTCGTCAACCGCTGCCCCCATCAGGGAGTCACCCTGCACGCGGAGCCGAACGTCTTTCTCGAAGCGGGTGGGGAGCTGATCCAGTGCGCCATGCACGGCGCCCTGTTCCTGCCTGAAACCGGCGAGTGCGTCTTCGGCCCCTGCCAGGGGCGCCACCTGGAGCCGGTGGGGGTATCAGTCGACGCCGAGGGCAATATCCAACTGGCGGGTGAGTGACACGGGTAACGCTTCGGCCAGCCGGATCGTGCGTGGCACCCCGTCGAGGCTGTCGATTCGGCAGCCGTGGGCCATTATCTCGACGCCGCGTTGTGCCGCCTCCCCCAGTGCCAGCGCATAGGCAGGATCGAGGTGTGCGGCCGCGGCCACGTCAACGATGCCGCTATGGGCCACACAGAACAGCAGCACCGCCCGATGCCCCTGCGCCGCGAGGTCGCCCAGCACTTCCAGATGGCGTCGCCCCCGCTCGCTCACCGCATCGGGAAAATAGCCATGGCCATCGCTCTCCCTGAGGGTGACCTGCTTGACCTCGACGAAGGCGGTTTCCCGCTTCGGATCGTCAAGGCGAAAATCGAGCCGGCTCGCCCCTTGCCCTGGCTCGGCCAATATCTTCGCCTCGCGCTTCAGCGAGGCATAGCCCGCCAGGGCAGCCACCTGCCCTCCGAGCAACGCCTCTTCGACGATACGGTTGGCCCGCCCGGTATGCACCGACGCTAACGCCAGGCTGCCGTCAGGCTGGGGCAACTCGATCAGTTCCCAGGTCCAGTCCAGCTTGCGCGCCGGGTTGTCGCTGGGTGCCAGCCAGACGCGGCAGCCCGGCACGTTCACCGCCCGCATGGAGCCGGTATTGGGACAGTGCGCGACCACGTCGCGCCCGTCGGCGAGGCGCACATCGGCCAGGAAACGTTTATAGCGGCGCAGCAGGGTGCCGGGCACCAGCCGAGGATACTCCATGGAACAACCTCCGATTCATTGCTGCGCCCGCTACGCTTGGCGCGCCAGGAAGCGCTCGAGCCGGGCCACGGCCTCCTCGAGGCGTGCGATGCCGGTGGTGAAGGCGATGCGCACGTGATACTCGCCCCCCGTCAACGCGAAATCGATGCCCGGCGTGATCGCCACGTTCTCCTCCTCGAGCAGCTGTCGGCAAAAGGCCTGACTGTCGCGACTATAGCGGGAAATATCCAGCCACAGATAGAAGGCACCCTGGGGCGGCAGCGAGGGTGCCAGCCCCAGCCGGGCAAGGCCTGCCAGCAGCGCATCGCGGCGCTGTCCCAGCTCGGCACGGCGCGTCTCGAGGATATCGCGGCACTCGGGGGTGAAGGCGGCCAGCGCCGCGTGCTGGGCCGGGGTGGAAGCCGCCAGGAACACGTTCTGGGCCAGCCGGGTGAGCGGCTCCACTGCTGCTTCGGGTGCCAGCAGCCAGCCCAGGCGCCAGCCGGTCATGCCGAAGTACTTGGAGAAGCTGTTGACCACGAAGGCATCGGGGGTGATCGCGGCCACCGACAGCGGCGCGATGTCGTAGCAGAGCCCCTGGTAGATCTCGTCCACCAGCAGCTCGCCACCGCGGGCCGCCACGCTATCGGCAACCGAAGAAAGCTGTGCCCCATCGAGCATATGCCCGGTCGGGTTGGAGGGGGTGGCCAGCATCGCCAGGCGGGTGTCGTCGCGCCAGTGCCGCTCGACCAGCGCCGCATCCAGCTGCCAGACGCTTTCGGGGCCCACCGGCACGGCGTCCACCTCGGCGCCTGCCAGGGCCATGAAGTGGCGATTGCAGGGATAATTGGGGTCGGCCATCAGCACCCGGTCGCCCGGACCTGCCAGCAGCTGACTGGCCAGCAGAAGTGCTCCCGACGCGCCCGGTGTGACCAGAATCCGCGACGGGTCGACCGAGGCCCCGAAGTGCTGGGCGTAGTGCCCGGCGATCGCTTCGCGCAGCGCCGGCAGCCCCGCTGCCGGGGTATAGCGGGTATGCCCCGCCACCAGCGCCTGCTGTCCGGCGGCGAGCACCGGTTCCGGCGTGGCAAAGTCGGGCTCCCCCACCTCCAGGTGAATGACATCGTGCCCGGCTGCCTCTCGGGCCTGAGCGATTTCCAGTAGGCTCATCACACGAAAAGGGGCAACACGATCGACCCGCGCATTCCACGGCATGGCAGACTCCCAATGACATTTACGGGCCTGTGCGAGGAACCTTTCGCCGCCAGGCTTTCCAAGGTAGATTCTATCTTTTTTCATGACCGTCGCGCAGGCCGCTTCCTCGCCAACGTTGCGAAGGTCGCTATTGCAAAGGCGGCGATTTTCCGCTAAACAAGCATGCCTTTGGCGTGAGATACCTTGCAATGCATCGGAGCGGGTATTGATCAGCAGTCACTAAAGTTAAAGAGGCAATCCCATGCCAGTAGCAGACAAGAGAACGGAAGCGCCCAAGAAATTCACCCCGTACGAGCCGGCATCGGGTGAAGAGTACATGAACGAGCAACAGCTGGAGCACTTCCGACAGATCCTGCTGGGCTGGAAACAGGAGCTCATGGAAGAGGTGGACCGCACCGTGCGCCATCTACAGGAAGAGGCGAACAATTACGCCGATCCGGCCGATCGCGCCACTCAGGAAGAGGGCTTCAGTCTCGAACTGCGCACGCGGGACCGGGAGCGCAAGCTGCTCAAGAAGATCAATGAGACCCTCGACAAGATCGACGAGGACGACTATGGCTTCTGTGAGGCCTGCGGCGTCGAGATCGGTATCCGCCGCCTTGAAGCTCGGCCGACCGCGACACTGTGCGTGGACTGCAAGACCCTGGCCGAGCTCAAGGAAAAACAGCTCGGCGGCTGATGCCCCTTCAGTGAGCGTCATTTCGCTTCGCGACGGGCACCGCTGGGTGCCCGTTTGCATGTCGGCCACCGCTGCCTGGAGCCAGCCATGACCGGCTACCGCGGCCGCTTCGCCCCTACACCATCCGGCGCGCTGCACTTCGGCTCGCTGATAGCCGCTCTGGCCAGTTTTCTCGATGCTCGCCGGGCGGGCGGTCATTGGCTGCTTCGCATCGAGGACATCGACCCGCCACGCTGCCCCCCCGGGGCCGCCGACACCATCCTGCGCCAGCTCGAGGCCTTCGGCCTGCACTGGGATGGCCCGGTCCGCTGGCAACACGGCCGAGACGAGGCCTACGAGGCCGCCCTCGAACGCCTGAGGTCGCAGGGCCTCGCCTACCCCTGCAGCTGTTCCCGCAAGCAGTGGCGCGACTTACCGATCTACCCCGGCTGGTGTCGCCATGGCGTGCGGGAACCCGGCAAGCCGCTGGCATGGCGGCTGCGTAGTGACAAGGGGCTGCGTCCGGTCACGTGGCAGGATAGGCTGTTCGGTACCCAGCGCTTCGATCCGGTCGAGCTGGGTGACGTGGTACTCAAGCGCAAGGATGAGCTTTGGGCCTACCAGCTCGCCGTGGTGATCGATGACGCCGACCAGGGCATCACCGACGTGGTCCGTGGCTTCGACCTGCTCGACAATACGCCCTGGCAACGCCAGCTGCAGCATGCCCTGGGCCTGACCGAACCACGCTACCTGCATCTGCCGCTGGTCATGAACCGCGATGGCCAGAAGCTCTCCAAGCAGAACCTGGCCCCGGCGCTCCCCGAGGAGGAGAGGGCGGTACGCCCGCTGCTGCATCGTGCCCTGGCAATGCTGGACCAGGCACCGCCCGAGACACTGGCCCTGGCGCCAGCCGCCGAACAGCTCGACTGGGCCATTGCCCACTGGGACGTGGATCGCATCCGACCCGAGGCCGCCCGGCCGGCCGCTGCTGCCGACATGGCAGCCACCTACCCACCCTGATCGAGGAGCATGCCGTGTACGTCTATCGCATCATGCTGCTGCTGGTATTCGGGGGCTACCTGCTGTCGCCGCTGCTGATGAGTGGCTGGTCCAGCCCGGGGGTGGCCTGGTACCGCCCCTTCGTCATCTGGGGAATACTGATCGCGCTGACGCTATGGCTGGAGCAGAAGAGGAAGCTGGATGAACAATAGCCTGGCCAGCGTCTTCGCCCTTGGCACCGGCTATCTACTGCTGATGTTCCTGTGTGCCCTGGCCGTGGAACGCGGCTGGATCGGGCGACACATTACCCGCCACCCCGCCGTCTATACCCTGGCACTGGGAGTGTATGCCAGCGCCTGGGCGATCTATGGCAGCCTGGAGCTCGCCGCCAGCGAAGGCTACGGCTATCTCGCCTACTACCTGGGCGTGGCCGGGGCCTTCCTGTTGGCGCCGGTCCTGCTGGTCCCCATCCAGCGCATGACCCACACTTACCAGCTCTCCTCCCTGGCTGACCTCTTTGCCTTCCGCTTTCGCTCGCGCTGGGTGGGCACCCTGATAACGATCATCAGCCTGCTGGCGGTGCTGCCCCTACTGGCACTGCAGGTACAGACCCTGGGCGATGCCATCTACCTGATGACAGGCGCCGCCTCGCCCGCCTTGCTGGCGCTGGCCTTCAGTTCACTGATCGCCCTGTTCGCGATGCTCTTCGGTACACGCCATCGGCACCAGCATGCACGTCACGACACGCTACTGGCCGTCATCGCCTTTACCTCGATCATCAAGCTCGGCGCCATGTTGGCCCTGGGTGGCTTTGCGCTGTTCGTCGTCTTCGATGGCCCCGCCGACCTTCAGCTCTGGCTGGACGGCCCCGGGCAGGCGTATCAGGCAGGCGTCGCGCAGCCCGACCCGGCCCATTGGCGCACGCTGCTGCTGCTGTTCTTCGCCGCGGCACTGTTGATGCCGCATATCTTTCATATCACCTTTGCCGAGACGCTCTCGCGCCATACCCTGCTCCAGGCCAGCTGGTCCCTGCCGCTGTTTCTGCTGCTGATGGCGATACCGGTGCCGCTGATCCTGTGGGCCGGCCAGCGACTGGGAAGCGACCAGCTGATCGGCTCCGCCTACCTGGCCTTCGGGTTATCGGACGCGTTCTGGGTGCAGGCGCTGGCCTTCATTGCCGGCCTCGCTGCCACCAGCGCAACCATGGTGATCATCGCCCTGGCGCTGTCGGGGATGATCCTCAACCATGTCCTGCTGGTCGCCCATCCCCCCGAAGCCCAACCCAACCTCTATCGCTGGCTACGCTGGCTGCGCCGCGGACTGATTGCCGCGGTGATCCTCAGCGGGTGGCTCTTCTACCGTACCGTCGGGGTGAATCACGACTTGACCACCCTGGGGCTCGCCGCCTTTGTCGGCATGGCACAGTGCCTGCCGGGGCTGCTCGCCCTGCTCTACTGGCCGGGAGCCAACCGCAAGGGCATGGTGTCGGGGCTGAGCATCGGCACGCTGATCTGGCTGGTCGGGCTGTGGCTGCCGCTGCTCACCGACCTGCCCGCCCTGGTCCTGATACCGCCAGGGCTGGAAATGCTCGCCGGCGAGCCTGAATGGTACGTCGTGACCCTGGTCTCGCTGGCCGCCAATATCCTGATCCTGATCATCGTCTCACTGGCCACCCCCACCTCTCCGGGCGAGCGTGCCGCCGCCGAGGCCTGCTCGGTGGATGCCGTGATCCGCCCCAAGCGCCTTCCTCTGCTGGCCTCCAGCGGCGAGGAGTTCAAGCAGCCCCTCGCCCGGGCGCTCGGCGACGACGTCGCCGAACGGGAGGTGGAGCGCGCCCTGACAGACCTGGGGCTCTCCCCCCTGGATGGCCGGCCCTACGCGCTGCGCCGACTGCGTGACCGGATCCAGGCCAACCTCTCCGGCCTCATGGGACCCTCGGTGGCCCAGGACATCGTCGACCGCTACCTGCCCTACCGACACGGCGGCCAGGAGCCCACCGACGACATCCACTTTGTCGAGAGTCGCCTGGAGGCCTATCGCTCGCGGCTTACCGGGCTGGCCCGGGAGCTGGATGGACTTCGTCGCTACCATCGCCGCATCCTGACCCGGCTACCGGTGGGGCTGTGCGCCTTCGGCGTCGACGACGAACTCCTGATGTGGAACGACGCCCTGACCGAGCTCTCCGGCATCGACGGCAATAGCGTGATAGGCGCCCGCCGTGATGGTCTCCCCGCGCCCTGGGGAGCCCTGTTGAGCCGGGCCGAGCAGGAGGATCATCTCTACAAGCAGACGGTTGAACTGGAGGGCGGCACCCGCTACCTGACCCTGCACCGTGCCGAACTCAAGGCAGACGACGACGTCCGCGGCGGCACCGTGATCCTGATCGAGGACCACAGCGAGATGAAGTGGCTGGAGGACGAGCTGGTCCATGCGGCACGCCTCGCCTCCATCGGCCAGCTTGCCGCCGGGGTGGCCCATGAAATCGGCAACCCCATCACCGGCATCTCGTCGCTGGCCCAGAACCTGCGCTATGACACCAGCGACCCCGACGTACTGGAAACTGCCGCCCAGATACAGCAGCTGACCGATCGCGTCTCGCGTATCGTCGGCTCGCTGGTGGGCTTTGCCCACGGCGGCCGCCATATCGGCGGCACCGGGTTCACGCCAGTCTCCATCGCTGCCGTCACCGACGAGGCATTGCACTTGCTACAGCTGGCACGCTCGGGCGAGGATGTCAGGTACCATAACCTCTGTCCCGCCGAACTGGAGACGTTCGGCGATGCCCAGCGGCTACAGCAGGTGATGATCAACCTGCTGAGCAATGCCCGCGACGCCAGCGAGCCAGGCGGCAATATCGTCATTGCCGCGGAGCCGGAGGGCAGTCAGTTGAAGGTGACCGTCACCGACGAGGGCGAAGGGCTCGATGCCAGAGTCCGAGATCACCTGTTCGAGCCATTCACGACCACCAAACCGCCCGGTGAAGGTACCGGCCTGGGCCTGCCACTGGTCTACAGCATCATTGCCGAGCATCATGGCAGAATCGAAATCGAGTCACCGCCCCCCGGGCATGAACGCGGCACCCGCATCTGCCTGTGGCTGCCCACCCAACGACAGGAGGGTGAAGAGACGGATGAGCAGGATTCTGATCGTTGAAGACGAGGCCATCATTCGCACCGCACTGCGCCGGCTGCTTGAGCGCCATGACTATCGCGTCAGTGAGGCCGGCTCGGTCGATGAGGCGCTCGCCCTGGAGCCTCGGCACTTCGACCTGGTGATCAGCGACCTCCGGCTGCCCGGCGAGCCGGGAACCACCCTCATCGCCAGCGCCGCACCGGTGCCCGTGCTGATCATGACCAGCTATGCCAGCATGCGCTCGGCGGTCGAGGCCCTCAAGGAAGGCGCCGTCGACTACGTGGCCAAGCCCTTCGACCATGACGAACTGCTCGAGACCGTTTCCCGGGTGCTGCACCAGCAGTCCTCGCACCGCTCCCCGCCACCCGACATCACCGATGCGGGCGGCTCTCGCCAGCAGATGATCGGCGAGTGTCAGGCCATGCAGGCCGTCTACACCCGGATTCGCAAGACCGCTCCCGCGGATGTCACGGTGCTGATCCAGGGCGAGTCGGGAACCGGCAAGGAGCTGGTGGCGCGGGCCATCCACCAGCAGAGCAAACGCGTCTCGGCGGCGCTGATCTGCGTCAACTGTGCCGCCATTCCCGAAACGCTGATCGAATCGGAGCTTTTCGGGCATGAAAAAGGCGCCTTCACCGGCGCCAGCGCCGCCCGCACCGGATTGGTGGAGGCCGCGGACGGCGGCACCCTGTTTCTCGACGAGATCGGCGAGCTGCCCCTGGATGCCCAGGCGCGCCTGCTGCGGGTGCTGCAGGAAGGTGAGATCCGCCGTATCGGCTCGGTGGAGACCCGCCATGTCGATGTGCGCCTGATCGCCGCCACCCATCGAGACCTGCGGGCCCTGTCGAAGACCGGCGAGTTTCGCCTCGACCTCTACTATCGCCTCAACGTGATGCAGATCGACCTGCCACCGCTGCGCGATAGGGACGACGATGTTCTGACCATCGCCGATGTGCTGCTGGAGAAGGCGTGTCGCCGGCATGAGCGTGGCGGCCTGCGCCTTTCCCGTGCGGCACGGCGGGAAATCAGCGACTACCCATGGCCAGGGAACGTTCGCGAGCTGGAGAACGCCCTGGAGCGCGGCGTGATCCTTGCCGAGGGCCATCTGATCCATCCCGACGACCTGGGACTCAAGCCTGGGCTGCCAGCCTCACCCCGCCACCCCCCCGAACCGATGCCGCGAGCCATCGAGCCGGTCGAGAGTGAACAGGACGAGAATGGCGATGACCTTTCCCTTGAGGATTACTTCCAGCACTTCGTGCTCGAGCATCAGGATCAGATGAGCGAGACAGAGCTCGCCCAGAAGCTGGGGATCAGTCGCAAGTGCCTGTGGGAGCGCCGCCAGCGCCTGGGAATTCCGCGCAAGAAGCAGGCCAGGCGCAGCAGTGCCTGATCCGCCTGGGCCGGCGCTCCAGGATCATGCTGTCCATCACCGATGGTAGACCCCCGCGGGTCGTCTACGACTATTGTCCAAGCGCCGATGGCACACGCCATTGGCGCTTTTTTCATGATTTCCGGGGCGTTTTGCACCATGTGTTACCTTCCCACCCAAAACCTGCCCCGATATGGCCCAGGATGGGTAACACCTGCGAGGCGACTCCGAGCCCCTCACTCCACGGATCAACGTAGATGACTGTTTTTCAATGGTAATAAACAGCATGGCATGTCGCGTGCAATATCCTCGGGTAAGAAAAACAACATCCGGCTGTCACCCGCGCCAACAACAAAACCAAGGCGGCCAGGCGAGACAGAGCCCGCACCAACAACAATAATGCGGGTTGTGAAACGATGCGGAAGCGGGAGCAACAAGAATAACCTCATCCCGACATGCTCCGCCCTTCGATGCCTTCAACAACAGCAACAATATGTGCTCGAAGCACCGGATCCCAGGACGCGACGCGCTCACACGGCTGCCAACAAGAACAACGGCCTGAGAAGCGCACCTTCGGCAACAACATCAACAAGCCGAAGGTAGGCATCTTCATGATGCCGTCGTGGTTGGATTATTGTTTTGAATACGAGGCGGTCGCAACCAGGAACATCAACAATCACAACAACATTGCTTGCCTGTGAACTCTTGGTGACTGTGGTGCGTATTCAAGGCGATGTGCCATCACGAAGAAGAAACAGCCGCACGGACGCAGCATTTTCAGCTTGTCAGAGGAGGCCAATCGGCCTCCTCTTTTGCTGTTTGGACGGCAAAGCGATTCGGCTCACCGCTTTGCAAGGTGTCGCTGGTCGACTACACTCAACAACTTTCGCAAACTGCGAGTCGAAATCGCCGCATGTTCAAAGGATTTACCCGCTTTCTGCAGAGCCCTGGCGAGCATCTCAGGTCACTCTTCGGCCCCGACGATGCCGCCGCCGGCGAACAGGCCGGCCCGCGGATCATTCCCCGTAGCGAGCACCCCGTGTCGCGCCAGCACTTCAACGAGTCGGCGCTCAAGGTACTCTACCGCCTGCACAATGCCGGCTATGAGGCCTATCTGGTCGGTGGCTGCATTCGTGATTCGCTCCTGGGCAGGATGCCCAAGGACTTCGATGTCGCCACCGATGCCACGCCGGAGCAGGTCCGCGAGCTGTTCCGCAACTCGCGGATCATCGGCCGCCGTTTTCGCATCGTGCACGTGCGCTTCGGCCGCGAAGTGATCGAGGTCACCACCTTCCGGGGCAGACCCAACGACGACCATGGCGACCACCTCGCCCAGCAGTCGGAACACGGCCTGCTGCTGCGGGACAATGTCTGGGGCAATATCCAGGAGGATGCCCTGCGCCGCGACTTCACCGTCAATGCGCTCTACTACAGCATCGCCGACTTCTCGATTCACGACTTCGCCAACGGGGCGCGCGACATCGAGTCCCGCACCCTGCGCTTGATCGGCGACCCGACGACACGCTACCGCGAGGATCCGGTGCGCATGCTGCGCGCCATCCGCTTTGCCGCCAAGCTCGACTTCCATATCGCCCCTGGCTCCGAAGCACCGATCCACGAGCAGGCCCACCTGCTGCTGCAGATCCCCCCCGCCCGGCTATTCGACGAGATACTCAAGCTGTTCATGGCCGGCCATGGGGTCGAAACCTTCCGCATGCTGCGCCACTACGGCCTGTTCCCCATGCTGTTTCCCGAGACAGACGAAGCCATGGCCCAGCTCCCCTGGACAGAAGGTCTGATCGAGGCGGCCCTGGCCAGCACCGACAAGCGTATCCGCGAAGAGCGTCCGGTAACGCCGGCCTTCCTGTTTGCGGCATTGCTGTGGGGGCCTGTACAGCTGCGTCAGGCGGCGCTGGAGGAAGAGGGCATGCCACCCATCCCCGCCCTGCAGTTGGGCTCTCAGCAGGTGCTGTCGCGCCAGCTGCAGCACATCTCGATCCCCAAGCGCTTCAGCATGCCAATGCGAGACATCTGGGACCTGCAGCAACGCCTACCCCAGCGTCGCGGCAAGCGCGCACTGCAGACCCGCGAACACCCGCGCTTTCGCGCCGCCTACGACTTCCTGCTGTTGCGGGAAGAAGCCGGAGAACTCGAACCCGGACTCGGCGCCTGGTGGACCGCCTACCAGGAAGCCGACGAGCACGAGCAACAGCGCCTGCTGGAAAAGGCCGGCGGCAACGCCACGCCGGGCGATCGTCCCAAGCGCCGCCGTCCACGCAAGCGCCGCCGGCGCAGCTCACCTCCCGATACACCGTGACACCGCTGGTCGACGTCTACGTGGGACTCGGCAGCAACCTTGACGAGCCCGAAGCGCAAATCGCCCAGGCCCTTGAGGCGCTCGACGAACTGCCGTTGACCCATCGACTCGCTGCATCGAGCCTGTATGTCAGCCGCCCCCTCGGCCCTCAGGACCAGCCCGATTTCGTCAATGCCGTGGCCCACTTGGCAACCCGGCTCTCGCCGCTGGCGCTGCTCGATCAGCTACAGGCGCTGGAGCAGCGCCATCGCCGCGTCCGCCGACGTCACTGGGGGCCCCGCACCCTCGACCTGGACCTGCTATTGTTCGGAAGACAGGTCATCGTGACACCGCGGCTACGCGTGCCCCACCCCGAGATGAGTGCGCGCGCCTTCGTCATGGTCCCCCTCGCCGAGCTGGCGCCGGCTCTGAGCCTGCCGGATGGCCGAGGCGTCACCGCACTGGCCGCGTCGCTGGCGTCACCCGACCTGATCCGAGTGTTACCAGAATCCTCGGGGTAGGTGTTACCTATCGACACCACGGCCGCATTCTGGTAACAATCACGCGCAGTGTAAGGCGGCGCGGTGAACGCCTGCCGGCCCGAAGACAACACGAGAGCACGCCATGAAAACCGTCACCCTGAGCTCGCTGCAGGCTCACAAGCGCGCAGGCGAAACCTTCAGCTGCCTGACGGCCTATGATGCCTCCTTCGCCAGGAGCGCCTCCGAGGCCGGCATCGAGGTGCTGCTGGTCGGTGATTCCCTGGGCATGGTCCTGCAGGGACATGCCAGCACACTTCCAGTCACCCTGGACGATATCTGCTACCACACCCGCTGCGTGGCACGCGGTAAGGGTCAGAGCCTGCTGATGGTCGACCTGCCTTTCATGAGCAACTCCAGTCAGGAGCGGCTGCTGGAAGACGCCGGTGCGCTGATGCGAGCCGGTGCCGAGCTGGTCAAGGTGGAAGGTGAAGCCTGGATGGCCGACGGCATTCGTGAGCTGACGCGGCGAGGGGTGCCCATCTGCGCCCACCTGGGACTGACGCCCCAGACCGTCTATCAGCTCGGTGGCTACAAGGTGCAGGGCCGCGACGCCGAACGCGCCACGCAGATCCTCGAGGATGCCCGCACCCTCGTGGCAGCCGGCGCCTCGGTGATCTTGCTGGAATGCGTACCGGCCAGCCTCGGCCGCGCCATCACCGAGGCGCTGGACGTGCCGGTCATCGGCATCGGTGCCGGCCCCGACACCGACGGCCAGATACTGGTGATGCATGACGTGCTGGGCGTGACCCACGGCCGCGTGCCGCGCTTCGTCAAGAACTTCATGACGGAGGCCGATGATATCCCGGGCGCCTTCCGTCGTTATCACGAGGACGTCAAGGCGCGGCGGTTCCCGGCCGAGGAACACTGCTTCTAGTGACGCTCGTGACCTCCTGGAGCCCCTGATGCGTACCCTGAGAGACATTCCTGCGCTGCGCGAGACCCTCGGCGAGTACCGCCAACGCGGCCAGCGTATCGCCCTGGTACCGACCATGGGCAACCTGCACGCCGGGCATCTTGCCCTGGTGGAAGCCGCACGCCGCCACGGTGACGTGGTGGTGGCGACGATCTTCGTCAACCCGCTCCAGTTCGGCCCCAGCGAGGACCTCGATGCCTACCCTCGCACGCTGGCCGACGATCAGGACAAGCTCGCGCAGGCCGGCTGCGACCTGCTGTTTACCCCCGATACGGCAATGCTCTACCCACGCGGCCTGGACGGCCAGACCCGGGTCTGCGTGCCAGCCGTCAGCGAAGGGCTCTGTGGCGGCGCAAGGCCCGGTCACTTCGACGGCGTCTCCACCGTGGTGAGCATCCTGTTCAACCTGGTGCAGCCCGACACGGCCTGCTTCGGTGAAAAGGACTACCAGCAGCTGGCGGTGATTCGCAAGCTGGTGGAAGACCTGCATTTCCCCATCGAGATCGTCGGCGTACCCATCGTCCGCGCCGACGATGGCCTGGCGCTCTCCTCACGCAACGGCTACCTCGACCCCGACCAGCGCGCCACCGCGCCGTCGCTCTACCGGACGCTCTGCGAGCTGCGCAACGCGCTGGAGGCCGGTGAGCCAATTGCCACCAGCCTGGAAACGGGCCTGGCCCGGCTGCGGGAGAGCGGCTTCGAGCCTGACTACCTGGAGCTGCGCGACGCCGACCTGGCAGCGGTGACCGCCACCACCCGCGACGCCGTGCTGCTGGCCGCCGCCCGGCTGGGCCCGACGCGTCTGATCGACAACCTGACCCTGACCCTGCCGCGCTGACGCGGCGCTCGACCTGCACCCCGTGCACCGTATCCCGGAGGAAGCTGCTTCCATGTACACCATCATGCTCAAGGCCAAGCTCCACATGGCCCGCGTCACCCATGCCGTGCTCAACTATGAGGGCTCCTGTGCCATCGACGGCGAGCTGCTGGACCTGTCCGGCATCCGCGAGAACGAGCAGATCCAGATCTACAACGTGGAGAACGGTCAGCGCTTCACCACCTACGCCATCCGCGCCGAGGAAGGCTCCCAGGTGATCTCCATCAACGGCGCCGCCGCCCACCTGGCCGGCCCCGGCGACCGGGTGATCATCTGCAGCTACGCCCACTACAGCGATGCCGAGCTGGACAATCACCAGCCTGCGCTGGTCTATCTGAAGGAAGGCAACGACGTCAGCCACACCAGCAACGCCATACCCGTTCAGCTCGCCTGAGGAACCCCCGTACCCTCCGCGGCCTGTTCCTCGGCTACGCGTCCATGGGGATCGGCACGGGACAGGGGGGATCGCTGACGAATTTCACCCCATTGAAGCATTGCCGCAGCGCACAAGCGTCGCCTATGCTGACAGAGCTATCGTCCGCGACTGACTTCAGGAGAGTTTCCTATGCAAGATGTGGTGATCGTTGCCGCCCGCCGTACCGCCGTGGGGGCCTTCGGTGGCTCTCTGGCCGGCATTCCCGCCAGTGATCTGGGCGCCCTGGTGATCAAGGACATTCTCGCCAGCACCGGCGTTTCCGGCGACCAGGTCGATGAAGTGCTCCTGGGTCAAGTCCTGACCGCCGGCGTGGGCCAGAACCCCGCTCGCCAGGCCGCCATCAAGGCCGGCCTGCCCGACACCGTACCCGCCATGACCATCAACAAGGTCTGCGGCTCGGGCCTCAAGGCCCTGCATCTGGCCACCCAGGCCATCCGCTGTGGCGACGCGGAGCTGATTCTCGCCGGCGGCCAGGAAAACATGTCGGCATCCCCGCACGTGCTGCCGAATTCGCGCAACGGCCAGCGCATGGGCGACTGGAAGGCCATCGACACCATGGTCCACGACGGTCTGTGGGACGCCTTCAATAACTATCACATGGGTATTACCGCCGAGAACCTGGCGGAGAAGTACGAGATCACCCGCGAGCAGATGGACGAATTCGCTGCGGCTTCCCAGCAGAAGGCCGCGGCCGCCATTCGTGAGGGCAAGTTCAAGAGCCAGATCGTGCCGGTGGAGATTCCCCAGCGCAAGGGCGACCCGGTGGTCTTCGACACCGATGAGAATCCGCGTGAAGTGAGCGCCGACAAGCTCGGCGGCATGCGTCCGGCCTTCAAGAAGGACGGCACCATCACCGCCGGTAACGCCTCCTCGCTCAACGACGGCGCCGCCGTGGTGATGATCTGCTCCGCCGAGAAAGCCAAGCAGCTGGGCCTGGAGCCGCTCGCCCGTATCGCCGCCTACGCCAACGCCGGCGTCGATCCGGCCATCATGGGCATCGGTCCGGCGCCGGCCACTCGCCGCTGCCTGGAGAAGGCAGGCTGGTCGCTGGATGACCTCGACCTGGTCGAGGCCAACGAAGCCTTCGCCGCCCAGGCCCTCTCGGTCAACAAGGAGCTGGGCTGGGATGTCTCAAAGGTCAACGTCAACGGCGGGGCCATTGCCCTTGGTCACCCGATTGGTGCGTCCGGCTGCCGCGTGTTTGTGACCCTGCTGCACGAGATGATCGCCCGCGACGCCAAGAAGGGCCTGGCGACCCTGTGTATCGGCGGCGGGCAAGGCGTGGCACTTGCGATTGAACGATAAGGGCACGGCCCGGGGGCAGGCCTTGGCGGAGGTCTGATGCCATGGGTGAGGAGCACTGCTCCGAACGGGCTGGCCATGGATGGCCAGCACCGGACTGCAAGCAAAGCAGGGCATCGGTAGCGCCCAGGGAAAGGTTCACAGCGCCTCCGCGATAGTCTGTCACCTGGCAAGCCGCAGCAACTAAACGAAACCGCCCCCATGGCCAGGCCATGGGGGCGGTTTTCGTTGAAGCCCTGGCTGTCTCAGGCGACAGGTTCGGCTTCCGCCGCTTCGAAGGCGGCCTTCTCTTCCGGGGTGATCTCCTTGATGGAGAGCTTCACCCGGTTGCGGTTGTCGATGTCGAGCACCTTGACGATGACTTCGTCGCCCTCGTTGAGGAAGTCTCGCACGTCGTTGACACGCTCGGGCACGATCTGCGAGATGTGCACCAGGCCGTCGGTTCCCGGCATGATGTTGATGAAGGCACCGAAGTCGGCGATACGCACCACCTTGCCGCGGTAGAGTTTGCCGATTTCCGCCTCGGCGGTAATCGCCAGCACGGTATCGATGGCCTTCTTGGCCGCGGCCTTGTCCTCGGCGTAGATACGCACGGTACCGTCGTCGTCGAGATCGATGGAGGCGCCGGTGTCTTCGCAGATCTTGCGAATGGTGGCACCGCCCTTGCCGATGACGTCACGGATCTTGTCCGGATCGATCTTGATGGTCGCCATGGAGGGGGCGTTTTCGGACACCTCGGCACGGCTCTGAGCGATCACATCATTCATCTGCTGGAGGATATGCAGGCGAGCCTGGTTGGCCTGCTGCAGGGCCACCTCCATGATCTCCTCATTGATGCCCTCGATCTTGATGTCCATCTGCAGGGCGGTCACACCCTCGGCGCTACCGGCCACCTTGAAGTCCATGTCGCCGAGGTGATCCTCATCACCCAGGATATCGGTCAGCACGGCGAAACCGTCGGCATCCTTGACCAGGCCCATGGCGATACCCGCCACCGGTGCCTTCATCGGTACGCCGGCGTCCATCAGCGCCAGCGAGGAGCCGCACACGGACGCCATTGAGCTGGAGCCGTTGGACTCGGTGATCTCGGAGACCACCCGGATGGTATAGGGGAAGTCCTCGGACGTGGGCAGCATCGCCTCGATACTGCGACGCGCCAGGCGTCCGTGGCCGATTTCGCGACGCTTGGGCCCGCCCATGAAGCCGGCCTCACCGACGCAATAGGGAGGGAAGTTGTAGTGCAGCATGAAGCGATCCTTGCGCTCCCCTTCCAGCGACTCGATCAGCTGGGCATCGCGCAGGGTGCCCAGGGTGGCGATGACGATCGCCTGGGTCTCACCGCGGGTGAAGATCGACGAACCGTGGGTCTTGGGCAGGCTACCCACTTCGATATTCAACGGACGCACGGTCTTCTGGTCGCGGCCGTCGATGCGTGGCTCGCCCTTGACCACACGAGAGCGCACCACACGCTTCTCCAGCGCGGCGAAGGCACCCTTGACTTCGTCTGCGTCGAACTTGCCTTCCTCTTCACCGGCCAGCTGCTCGACGGCCGCGGCCTTGAGTGCCGACAAGGCGTCCTGCCGGGCCATCTTGTCGGTGACACGATAGGCCTCGCCCACCTTGGCTTCGAAGCCCTGTGCAATGGCCTCCTTGAGGGGCGTGTTCTCGGCGGGGGGCTGCCAGTCCCACTTCGGCTTGCCGGCCTCGACGGTCAGCTCCTTGATGGCCTCGATGGCGACCTGCATCTCCTGGTGGCCATACAGCACGGCGCCCAGCATTTCGTCCTCGAGCAGCTCCTTGGCCTCGGACTCGACCATCAGCACCGCTTTCTCGGTACCGGCGACGACCATGTTCAGCTCGGAGTTGGCAAGCTCTTCCACGGTGGGATTGAGAAAATACCCTTTCTCCTCGTCGAAGCCCACCCGCGCGGCACCCAGGGGGCCGTTGAACGGTACGCCGGCGATGCACAGCGCCGCGGAGGTGCCGAGCATGGCGGCAATGTCCGGATCATGGTTGCGGTCGGTGGAGAGCACGGTACAGATCACCTGTACCTCGTTCATGAAGCCCTTGGGGAACAGCGGGCGGATCGGGCGATCGATCAGGCGAGAAGTGAGGGTCTCCTTCTCGGTGGGACGCCCCTCGCGCTTGAAGAAGCCGCCGGGGATCTTGCCGACCGCGTAGGTTTTCTCTTGATAGAACACCGCCAGGGGGAAGAAGTCCTGCCCTGGCTTGAGCTCTTTCTTGGCAACGACGGTGCACAGCACCACGGTGTCGTCCATGGTGACCAACACGGCACCGCTGGCCTGGCGGGCGATGCGCCCGGTTTCCAGGGTGACGGTGCTGCGACCGTACTGAAATGTTTTCTTGACCGGATTCACGGCGACTTCCTTCAACGTTACTTTTCTGTGTTTGGGTCGTTTTGACTCGGCGACTATTTTAGGGGTTGACGCGCGTCAGGGCCACCGGTTAGCGACATTTCCGCCCCACAAACACGAAACGGGCAGCCCGATGGGCTGCCCGTTCATTATGGCGCTGGAAAACGTCGATTAACGACGCAGGCCCAGACGCTGGATCAGTGCCTGATAACGCTCGAAATCCTTGCGCTTCAGGTAGTCAAGCAGCTTGCGGCGCTGGTTGACCATGCGGATCAGGCCACGACGTGAGTGGTGATCCTGCTTGTTGGTCTTGAAGTGATCCTGCAGGCCGTCGATGTTGGCGCTGAGCAGGGCTACCTGCACTTCGGGGGAACCGGTGTCGTTGTCACCACGACTGAATTCACTAACGATTTCAGCCTTCTTTTCGGCGGTAAGTGCCATCTTTCTCTCCAGTAAGCAATATGCCTGAGTAATGAATGTCGGAGACCACGCATATTTGCAGTCTCCACGCCTGCGCCCGAAGGCGCTGGTCTTACGCCGAGTCCGCCGTGGCGGTACTCAGCAGGCGGCGGGGAACGATTTCCCCTGCCACCCTGACCACGCCGAGACCGATAAAGATCCCGTCGTGATAGAGTCTTGTCGTCGCTTCCGGCGCCAGGGCCTTGGGCGCGACGACCGCCGACTGCCCATGCTGCAACCGCGCCGCAGCCTCGGCATCGAGGTCGAGCGAGGGCAGGTGCGCAACCAGCACATCGACCGGCAGCAGCCTTGCCTCGAGGTCGGCCTGGCCTGGCTGGGCCTCCAGCCCCTCGAAGGCGACCATGTCGCTGGCGTCGAAGGGGCCGGTCTTGAGCCGCCTCAGCGCCGTGATATGGGCGCCGCATCCCAGCGCCCGGCCGATGTCCTCGGCCAGGGTGCGGATGTAGGTGCCCTTGCTGCAGCGCACTTCCAGCGTGAAGGCATCGCCATCATGGGCCAGAAGGCGCGCATCATACACCGTCACGCGACGGGCTGCACGCTCCACCGTCTTGCCCTCGCGGGCCAGCTCGTAGAGTTTGCGCCCCTGATGCTTGAGCGCCGAGTACATCGGTGGCACCTGTTCGATCTCGCCGCGAAACCGCGCAAGCACCCTCTCCAGGTCCGTCTCGCCCAGTTCCGGTACCGCATGGCGCTCGATCACCTCGCCCTCGGCGTCACCGGTATCGGTCACCACACCCAGTTGAATGCGGGTACGATAGACCTTGTCGGCCTCCAGCAGGAACGAGGAGAACTTGGTCGCCTCGCCGAAGCAGACCGGCAACAGCCCGGTCGCCATGGGGTCGAGCGTGCCGGTGTGGCCCGCCTTCTGCGCCTGGAACAGGCGCCGGGCACGCTGCAGGGCATGGTTGCTCGACGCACCCTGGGGCTTGTCGAGCAGCAGCACCCCGTTCACTGGCAGACCGCGACGTCGACGCGCCATCAGTCCCTCTCGTCCTCGTTGCCGCTGGGCGCCTGGCCGTCAGCGACGTCGCCGTCTCGATTGCCAGAAGCCTCGCCGTCCTCCGCCTCGTTACGGGCACGATCGCGTGAGACGGCCTCGTCGATCAGCGACGACAGCCGCTGACCACGCACCACGCTCTCATCGTAATGAAAGCGCAGCTCCGGCACGTGGCGCAGCTTGATGCGCCGGGCGACCTGGCTGCGCAGGAAACCCGCGGCCTGCTTGAGCACCTTGAGATTCTCCCGGATACGTTCGGGGTCCTCCTCGCCCAGCAGGGTCACGTGGACGTCGGCATAGCCGAGGTCACGACTGACCTCGACGCCGCTGACGGTGACCATCCCCAGGCGCGGGTCCTTGACCTCGCGCTGGATCAGTACCGCCAGCTCCTTCTGCAGCTGATCGCCGACACGGTCGGTACGCTTGAATTCGCGCATGCTCGACTCCTCGGCCGGTTAGAGCGTCCGCTCGACCTTGACCTGATCGAAGACTTCGATCTTGTCGCCAACCTGGACGTCGTTGTAGTTCTTCACGCCGATGCCGCACTCCATGCCATTACGCACTTCGTTGACATCGTCCTTGAAGCGACGCAGGGACTCGAGCTCGCCTTCGTAGATGACCACGTTGTCGCGCAGCACGCGGATCTTCTTGTTGCGATGCACGTTGCCCTCGACCACCATGCAGCCCGCCACGGCGCCGATCTTCGGTGCGCGGAAGACGTCACGAACCTCGGCCACGCCGACGATCTCTTCCTTCCACTCCGGTGCCAGCATGCCGCTCATGGCCTGCTTGACCTCGTCGATCAGTTGATAGATCACGCTGTAGTAGCGCAGATCCAGGCCTTCGCGCTCGATGATCTCACGGGCGGCCGCATCGGCACGGACGTTGAAGCCGACCACGATGGCCTCGGAGGCCAGCGCCAGGTTGGCATCGGTACCGGTGATGCCGCCCACGCCGGAGGAGACCACAGCCACTTCGACTTCGCCGGTGGAGAGCTCTTCCAGGGCGCCCTTGATCGCTTCCAGCGAGCCCTGCACATCGGCCTTCAGCACGATGTTGACCTTGGCCACTTCGTCCTGGCCCATCTGGCTGAACATGTTCTCCAGCTTGGCCTTCTGCTGACGCGCCAGACGCACCTCGCGGTACTTGCCCTGGCGGAAGTTGGCGACTTCGCGTGCCTTCTTCTCGTCGGCCACCACCATGAAGTCGTCACCGGCATCCGGGGTACCGTCGAGGCCCTGGATCTCCACCGGCATCGCCGGGCCCACGGCGTCGACCTGCTGGCCGAGCTCGTTGGTCAGCGCACGTACGCGGCCGTAGTGCAGGCCGGCCAGGACGATGTCGCCCTTGCGCAGGGTGCCGTTCTGGACCAGAACGGTGGCCACCGGGCCGCGTCCCTTGTCGAGGCGCGACTCGACCACCACACCCTTGCCGGGTGCCTCGGGTACCGCCTTGAGCTCGAGCACTTCGGAGACGAGCAGTATCGCCTCGAGCAGCGCATCGATGCCTTCACCGGTCTTGGCCGAGACGTGGACGAACTGCGTATCGCCGCCCCACTCCTCGGAAATGACGCCGTGCTGGGAAAGTTCGTTGCGGATACGGTCGAAGTCCGCGCCTTCCTTGTCGATCTTGTTGACCGCCACCACCATCGGCACTTCCGCTGCCTTGGAGTGCTCGATCGCCTCGATCGTCTGGGGCATGACGCCGTCGTCGGCGGCCACCACCAGGATGACCACGTCGGTGGCCTTGGCACCACGAGCACGCATGGCGGTGAACGCCGCGTGGCCCGGGGTATCGAGGAAGGTAACGCCGCCGTGCTTGTCTTCCACGTGGTAGGCGCCGATGTGCTGGGTGATACCGCCAGCCTCACCGGTGGCCACCTTGGCCTTGCGAATATAGTCGAGCAGCGAGGTCTTGCCGTGGTCGACGTGACCCATGACCGTGACCACCGGCGAACGGGTGATCTCGTCGCCCTCGTAGGAGATGCCGGACAGCACTTCGGTTTCCAGCGCATCATCCTTGACCAGCTTGGGCTTGTGGCCCATCTCCTCGACCACGATGGCCGCGGTGTCCTGGTCGATGGTCTGGTTGATGGTCACCGCCGCACCCATGGTGAACATCGCCTTGATGACCTCGTTGGCCTTGATCGACATCTTGTCGGCTAGCTCAGCGACGCTGATCGACTCAGGGATGGAGACTTCGCGCACGATCGGCTGCGTCGGCTTCTGGAAGCCGTGCTGGCCGCCGCCCTGGGAGCCACCGCGGCGGCTGCCACGACGCTCGGAGCGCTTGGCCTTCTTGGCGGCACCGCCGCGACGACGCTCTTCGCGATCGCCACGATCCTCATCGTCACGACCACGCCCCTTCTTGGCAGCCGCCTTCTTCGGCGGTGCCGTGCGGCGATCGCTGCGACCCTCCTTGGGCGGGGCCGGCGGCTCTGCCGAAGGCTCCGACTGATCCAGCTCGGGGACGGGAATCTGCGGCACCTCGGCCACCTTGGCTGGGGCTGGCTGCTCGGCGGGGACGGGTGCTTCGGCCTCGGCCTTGGCTGCCTCCTCCCGGGCCTGCCGCTCGGCGGCACGCTCCTTGGCATCCTCGGCGTCCTGCGCTTCGCGCTTGGCCCGTGAATCCGCCATGTCACCTACCAGCTGGCGAGGACCGGCATCCTCCACCGGCTCGGGAGCCGGCGCCTCATCCTCGGCACGCTTGACATAGGTACGCTTCTTGCGCACCTGCACCTCGATGGTCTTGCCCCGCTCACCGGTCTTGATGCGGCTCCTGGTCTTGCGGGTCAGGGTAATGCGATTCTTGGCCCCTGCACCGCCGCTACCACCATGGCTCTTGGTGAGATAGTCGAGCAGCTGACGCTTGTCCTCTTCTGACACCGCATCAGTCTCGACCTTGTGCTCAAGCCCAGCTTCTTTCATCTGTTCCAGCAGGCGAGGGACGTCGCGCCCCACCTTCGCTGCAAAATCTTTAACGGTCATTTCTGACATGTTGACCCTCCTCAGCCCGTGACCCGTTTACTGTTCGTCCGCGAACCAGGGCGCACGGGCAGTCATGATCAGTGATGCAGCGCGCTCCTCGTCCATGCCCTCGATGTCCATCAGATCGTCGACGGACTGCTCGGCGAGGTCCTCCATGGTGACAATGCCGCGGCTAGCCAGAATGAAGGCCAGATGACGCTCCATGCCCTCCATCTCCAGCAGGTCGTCGGCCGGCTGAGCACCGTCCAGCTCCTCCTCGGAGGCGATGGCCAGGTTCAGCAGTTCATCCTTGGCACGCGCACGCAGCTCTTCCACCAGTTCCTCATCGAGCTCCTCGATTTCGAGAATTTCCTCGAGGGGCACGTAGGCGATCTCTTCCAGGGTGGTGAAACCCTCCTCCACCAGCAGCCGGGCAAGATCATCCTCGATCTCCAGATGCTGAATGAAATGCTCGACCAGGCTATCGATCTCCTGCTCGCGCTTGTCTTCGGCCTCGCCCTCGGTCATGACGTTGATTCGCCAGCCGGTGAGCTCCGAGGCCAGCCGCACGTTCTGGCCGCTGCGGCCAATGGCCTGGGCCAGGTTGTCCTCGGCGACCGCCACGTCCATGGCGTGGGCATCCTCATCGACGAGGATCGAGCCGACATCCGCCGGCGCCATGGCGTTGATCACCAATTGGGCGGGGTTGTCGTCCCATAGAATGATATCGACGCGCTCATTCTGCAGCTCACTGGATACCGCCTGCACGCGGGAACCGCGCATGCCGACACAGGCACCCACCGGGTCGATGCGCCGATCGTTGGTCTTGACCGCGATCTTGGCCCGGGAGCCGGGATCGCGGGCAGCACCCTTGATCTCGATGAGCTGCTCGGCAATCTCCGGCACCTCGATCTTGAACAGTTCGATGATCAGTTCGGGGCAGGTTCGCGACAGGATCAGCTGGGCGCCACGCGCGTCGGCATCGACCTTGGTCAGCAGTGCCCGCACCCGATCGTTCATGCGATAGCGCTCGCCCGGGATCATCTCGCTGCGGGGCAGGAATGCCTCGGCGTTGTCGCCCAGGTCGATGATCAGGCCGTCGCGGGTAGTCTTCTTGACGATACCGGCAACCAGCTCGCCCTCGCGCTCGGCATACTGGCGAACGACCTCGGCCCGTTCTGCCTCGCGCACTTTCTGCACGATGACCTGCTTGGCGGTCTGGGCAGCAATGCGGCCGAAGGCGGCATTCTCGATCTGCTCCTCAACCACGTCGCCCAACTTCAGCGGCGGATCGCGACGCTCGGCGAAGGACTCCTTGATCTCGGCGTCGGGATTCTCGAACTCGTCGTCCTCCACCACTTCCCAGCGACGGAACGTCTCGTACTCGCCCGTATAGCGATCGATATGAACGCGCACGCTGACTTCCCGACCCTCGAAGCGCTTGCGTGACGCGCTGGCCAGCGCCGCCTCGACGGCCTCGAAGATCACGTCGCGGGGCACGCCTTTTTCATTGGAGATCGCATCGACGACCGTCAGAATTTCTTTACTCATGCCTTTGCCTCGCCAGAAAACCTGTCCATATGCACCGACCTCAGCCCTCGACCTCAGTCTTCGAACCGGGGCACCACACGTGCCTGATCGATGCTTTCGATGGGAAAGCAATACTCTTCGCCGTCCTGCTGCAACAGCACCTCATCCTCCTCGATGCCGGCCAGCAGCCCCTGAAACTTGCGTCGCCCATCGAAGGGTACCCGCAGCTTCAGCGCCACCTCATGACCCGCATAGCGGGCGAAGTGGTCCAGGGTGAAGAGCGGGCGGTCCATACCCGGCGACGAGACCTCCAGGCGATATTCACCCGGTATGGGGTCTTCCACGTCGAGTACGGCACTGACCTGGCGACTGATATCAGCGCAGTGATCCACGCTCACACCCTCGGCATGATCAATGTAGATCACAAGACGGGAATGCTTGCCCTGGGGACGATAGTCGATACCCCAGAGTTCGAATCCCATGGCGGTGACCACCGGCTCGATCAGCGCATACAGCGCAGCGTCCTTGAGTGCCACAGAGAAAGCTCCTACAGCCGTTGCATCAGGCACCTGGCCGGGAGTAAACAGGAAAGCTAGGTGGCTGATTGGCGTTGCCCAGATAAGCGCTGCCGGCCCGAGCCGACAGTAAGCTGCTAACAAAAAGCCCCTTCACAGGAAGGGGCCTTTCACAAGAAACCTGTAGTACCACTTCCTCACTCATGACTGTCTCGCAAGACAGCTGACCGGAAGATGGTAGCGGGGACCGGATTTGAACCGATGACCTTCGGGTTATGAGCCCGACGAGCTACCAGACTGCTCCACCCCGCAACATTCCAGGTCGGCGATTGTAGGTGCCTGATGCGCTTGAGTCAAGCGGCGATGGCGCTTACAACCTTGCTGTTACAACCTTCCTGGTGCCAATCCTGCTTCTGTCGTCTCGCGATCCCCTGTCATGTACTCGGATCACGGCGTTTCAGATGGTGCCGAAGGCGGGACTTGAACCCGCACGACCTTACGGTCACTACCCCCTCAAGATAGCGTGTCTACCAATTCCACCACTTCGGCTTTCTTGATGACTGGAGCGACAACCTTAGTCGTTGCTTTCTTCCAGCACTGGCGCGGCATTATCCATGTCACGGGCGTCGTCGTCAAGGGTCGGCACGCCGTTCTGCTGTTCGATCAGGCGAGAATCGGGAATACCGACTTCCGGCGACTGGGCCTGAGTGGCATACCAGGCCAGGGCCAGCGATGTGGCGAAGAAGGTGAACGCCAGCACTGCCGTGGCGCGGGCCAGGAAGCCGCCGCTGCCCCGCGAGCCGAATACGGTCTGGGAGGCGCCGCCACCGAAGGCGGCACCGGCTTCGGCGCCCTTGCCCTGCTGCAGCAGGATGAGGACGACCAGGGCGATAGCGATCACCACATGGATCATGAGAATGGCAACTTGCATGGATTCAACCTGCTGACTGACAAATGGCTAGAAAATCGTCGACCTTGAGCGAAGCACCGCCCACAAGGCCGCCGTCGATGTCCGGCTGGGCCAGCAGCTCAGCCGCGTTGTTCGCGTTCATGCTGCCGCCGTAAAGCAATCGCATCCCTGCCGCCAGCTCGCGATCGAAACTGGCTTGATACTTGCGGATCCCGGCCATGACCTCCTGGGCCTGACCGGGCGTCGCCGTGCGGCCGGTGCCGATCGCCCAGACGGGCTCATAGGCGATGACCACCCGTGGGCGCTGTACCGGCTCGAGGCGCGCCATCACGTAGCCCACCTGACCCAGCACCACCTCCATGGTACGGCCCGCATCCCGCTCTTCGAGGCTCTCGCCCACGCAGAGAATCGGCGTGATGTCGACGCTCAGCGCCGCCAGCAGTCGATCGTGCACGGCTTCGTCGTTCTCGCGATAGAGCTGGCGACGCTCGGAGTGTCCCACCAGCGCATACTTGACCCCGAACTCCCGGAGCATCTGACCGCTGACCTCGCCCGTGCGGGCGCCGGAATGCAGCGGGTTCAGCGTCTGGGCGCCCAGTTCGAGAGGGCTATCGGCAAAGGCCCGCTGCGCCATGTCCAGATAGGGAAAGGGCGGCAGTACGACCACATCCAGCGACGCCGGAAGCACGGTACGAGGAAAGGCACGACCGAAATCCTCGACCAGAGCGGCCGAACCGTTCATCTTCCAGTTCCCGGCGATCAGCGGCGTTCGCATGCTGCGTCCTCTTTCAAAGTGGTGCGAAATGGTATAGGAGGCGTCGGGCCAAGACAACCATCCGGCGCGGTCGTCAACCCAACTGCTGCTCCACTTCGGCTGCCAGGCGCCGGGCCATGCCCTCCACATCGAGATGCGCCCGCCCCTCGACCATCACGCGAATCAGCGGCTCGGTGCCCGATGGGCGCAGCAATACGCGACCCTCGTCGCCCAGCTCCGACTCCATGGCGGCCACCGCATCCTTGACCGCCGAGCTCGCCATCAGCGCCTTGGCATCGCTACCCGGCGGCAAGCGTACATTGACCAGCACCTGGGGCACCCTCTCCAGCCCGGCGAGAAGTGCCTGCAGCGACTTGCCCTCGCAAACCATTATCGCCAGCACCTGCAGCGCCGAGACGATGCCATCGCCGGTACTCTGCACATCGGCACAGACGATGTGGCCGGACGACTCGCCACCCAGCTGCCAGCCGTTGGCAACCAGGCGCTCCACCACGTAGCGGTCACCGACCTTGGCGCGCTCGAAGGGAACGCCCATGGCCTCCAGCGCCATGGCCAGCCCGAAGTTGGTCATCAGGGTGCCCACCACGCCGCCGTTGAGCTGCCCCCGCTGGTGACGGTCCTTGGCGATCAGGTAAAGGATATCGTCGCCGTCGATCTCGCGACCGTCGGCATCGACCATCAATACCCGGTCACCATCACCATCGAAGGCGACGCCCAGGTCGGCACCCTGCTGAATCACCGCGGCGCGCAGCGTGGCCGGAAACGTGGACCCCACCTCGCGGTTGATGTTCAACCCGTCGGGGCTAGCCCCCACCAGGCTGATCTCGGCACCCAGCTCGCGGAAGACGCTGGGAGCGATGTGATAGGTCGCCCCGTGGGCGCAGTCCAGGACGATCTTCAACCCCTGCAGGTTGACCCGGTGGGGAATCGTGGACTTGCAGAACTCGATGTAGCGGCCGGCGGCATCGTCGATGCGCACGGCCTTCCCCAGGCGATCGGCCGCCACGGTGGTCAGCGGCTCGTCGAGCATCGCCTCGATGCGCCCCTCGATCTCGTCGGCCAGCTTGGTGCCTTCGGTGGAGAAGAACTTGATGCCGTTGTCGGCAAAGGGGTTGTGCGACGCCGAAATGACGATACCGGCATCGGCCCGGAAGGTCCGAGTCAGATAGGCGATCCCCGGCGTGGGCATCGGACCGAGCAGAGCCACATCGACACCCGCCGCCGAAAGCCCGGCCTCCAGCGCCGATTCGAACATGTAGCCCGAGATCCGGGTATCCTTGCCGATCAGCACACGAGCGCGCCCGTTGTCCCGGGCCAGCACCCGCCCCATGGCCCAGCCCAACTTCAGCATGAAGTCGGCGGTTATCGGAGGCTCACCCACCGTGCCTCGAATTCCATCGGTTCCGAAATAGCGTTTAGTCATTCTCGCAGCCTTCCCTAAGCACGGCCCATGTCATGTTCACCGCATCCAGGACTGGGCCGACATCGTGGACACGCAGAATTCTTGCACCGCGCTCGACGGCCAGCGATGCCAACGCCAGGCCGCCCGGCAGGCGCTCCTCCACCGGCCGGCCAAGCACCTTGCCGATCATGCTCTTGCGCGATAGCCCGACCATCAGCGGGTGACCCAGCTTCGCCAGCGACTCCATACGGTTGAGCAGGCGCAGGTTGTGCTCGACGCTCTTGCCGAAGCCGAAGCCCGGGTCGAGTAGCAGGCGCTCGCTGCGCAGCCCTATCGCCTCGCAGGCGGCGATACGCGACGCAAGGAAATCGCTGACAGACGCCTCCACCGCCACATCATAGCGAGGCGATTGCTGCATGTCCCGCGGCTCGCCCTGCATGTGCATGAGACAGACCGGCAGGCCGGTGCCCAGGGCCGCCTCAATCGCCCCTTCACGCTGCAGGGCGCGCACATCGTTGATCATGCCAGCACCCAGGGCGGCGGTCTCGCGCATCACCCGGGGGTTGCTGGTATCCACCGACACCAGAGCGTCGAGCTCGCGGACCAGCCGTTCGACCACCGGCATCACCCGGTCCAGCTCCTGCTGTGTGGAAACTGCCTGGGAGCCCGGGCGGGTGGACTCACCGCCCACATCGACGATTGCCGCCCCTTCGGCGAGCATACGTTCGGCATGCCGCACGGCATCGTCGATGACGACATGTCTGCCTCCATCGGAGAAGGAGTCGGGAGTGACGTTGAGGATCCCCATAATGCGGGGGTAGGAGAGGTCGAGACGATGACGCCCACACGGCAGCCAGGTCGGTGAAGCGGTATCCATCATGCAGTCGGTCCTGTGGCGGCATGCTGACGAAACGGTTACCCGCACGGCAAAGGCGCCCCAATGGGGCGCCTGCCTGCGATGGGGCGAAATCAGGACCCGGCGGGGCCACCCAGCGGGTCGGAGGGACGGCGGCGTGGTTCGTCGTCTTCGTCCTCATCGCCGCTGTCACCACCCTCGCCACCACCGCTATCGGTGGGCTCGGCCACCTCGGGCTCTTCGCTGCGGGGCGGCTCCTCACCAGTCACCGGCGCACCGCTGCTGGAGTCGCCGTCTTCCCAGTCCTTGGGTGGCCGCGGCGAACGCCCTTCCATGATATCGCGGAGCTGGTCGGCATCGATGGTCTCGTAGAGCATCAGCGCATCGGCCATGGCGTCGAGCTTGTCGCGGTTCTCCTCGAGGATCTGCTGCGCCTTGGCATAGCACTCGTCGATGATCTTGCGCACCTCCTTGTCGATGCGCGTGTTGGTCTCGCCGGACTTGAGCTTGCCGCCCTGGCCGGGGCCGCCGAGGAACTGGTGGGACTCGTCCTCGTCGTACATGATCGGCCCCATCTCCTCTGAGAGGCCCCACTTGGCTACCATGTTGTGGGCCAGTTCGGTGGCACGCTTGATGTCGTTCGACGCCCCCGTGGTCACTCCGTTTGGCCCCAGCGTCATCTGCTCGGCGATACGGCCGCCGAACAGCGAGCATATCTGGCTGATGATCTGCTGGCGCGACAGGCTGTAGCGATCCTCCTCCGGCAGGAACATGGTCACGCCCAAAGCGCGACCGCGCGGAATGATCGTGACCTTGTAGACAGGATCGTGCTCCGGCATCACCAGGCCGATGATGGCGTGGCCCGACTCGTGATAGGCAGTGTTGAGCTTCTCCTTGTCGGTCATGACCATGGACTTGCGCTCGGCGCCCATCATGATCTTGTCCTTGGCCAGCTCGAGCTCTTCCATGCCCACCAAGCGCTTGTTGCGCCGCGCGGCGAACAGCGCCGCCTCGTTGACCAGGTTGGCCAGGTCGGCGCCGGAGAAGCCGGGCGTGCCACGAGCGATCAAGGATGGCTTGACGTCGTCACCCAGCGGCACCTTGCGCAGGTGCACATTGAGGATATGCTCGCGGCCACGAATGTCGGGCAGAGGCACCACCACCTGGCGGTCGAAGCGCCCCGGACGCAGCAGCGCCGGGTCGAGCACGTCGGGACGGTTGGTGGCGGCGATGACGATGACGCCCTCATTGGCCTCGAAGCCGTCCATTTCCACCAGCAGCTGGTTCAAGGTCTGCTCGCGTTCGTCGTTGCCACCGCCCATGCCGGCACCGCGCGAACGGCCCACGGCATCGATCTCGTCAATGAAGATGATGCAGGGTGCCTGCTTCTTGGCCTGCTCGAACATGTCGCGCACGCGGGACGCACCCACACCGACAAACATCTCGACGAAATCGGAGCCGGAGATGGAGAAGAACGGTACCTTGGCCTCACCGGCAATGGACTTGGCGAGCAGCGTCTTGCCGGTACCCGGCGGGCCCACCATCAGCACGCCACGGGGAATGGTACCGCCCAGACGCTGGAACTTGGTGGGGTCGCGCAGGAAGTCGACCAGTTCCTCGACCTCCTCCTTGGCCTCGTCGCAGCCGGCCACGTCGGCGAAGGTGGTCTTGATCTGATCCTGGGAGAGCAGCTTGGCCTTGGACTTGCCGAAGCTCATCGGCCCGCCCTTGCCACCGCCACCACCCTGCATCTGGCGCATGAAGAACATGAAGATGGCCAGGATCAGCAGAATCGGGAAGCTAGCGATCAGCAGCCGCGTCCACAGGCTCTGCTGCTGCGGCTCCGTGCCGACCACGGTGACATTGTTGCTCAACAGGTCGTCCATCAGACGCGGATCTTCCGCCGAAGGCCGAATGGTCTGGAATTCCGAACCATCCTGTCGCTCACCGGTGATCGTGTAACCATCAATGGTCACGCTGCGGATCTGCTGGTTCTGCACCTGCTGGACGAACTGAGAGTAGTTCATCTTCTGTGGTGCGGTATCGACGGTAAAGTTGTTGAATACCGTCAGCAATACTGCGGCGATAACCAACCACAGAATCAGGTTCTTTGCCATATCGTTCAAGGGCCTACCCTCGTTGCAAGCATCTGTCGGCCGAAACGCCTGTTTGTAAGACCACGCGCGGCGGGGCGTGTTCCGCCCAGCCGCGGGGGCTATGTCTGCCCATACTGTGACATAGTTGAGCAGCCCTGTCCGGCCATTGCGCCGTTAGTCTTTGACTATCATTGTGGCCGAGCCGGGGCTCAGCCGCGAAATCCTTCCGCCAGCAGGTACACTTCACGCGAACGAGCGCGCGAGGCTTCCGGCTTGCGGGTCACCACCCGGCCAAAGCTGCTGCGCAGCTCCTTGAGATAGGCGTCGAAGCCTTCGCCCTGGAACACCTTGGCCAGGAAACGTCCTTGCGGTTTCAGCGTCTGGCGAGCCAGATCGAGCGCCAGCTCGACCAGGTACATGGCCTGTGGCTGGTCGATGGCCGCCATACCACTCATATTGGGGGCCATGTCGGACATCACAAGGTCCACCGGCCGATTCCCCAGGGTCGCGAGTATCGCCTCGAGCACCGATTCCTCGGTGAAATCACCCTGAATGAAGTCGACGCCGGCAAGGGCGTCCATCTCCAGGATGTCCGAGGCGATCACCACGCCTTCGGGCCCCACCTTATCGGCGGCCACCTGACTCCAGCCACCCGGCGCCGCCCCCAGGTCGATCACAGCCATCCCCGGCTTGAACAGCCGGTCCTTCTCGTCCAGCGCCAGCAGCTTGTAGCTGGCCCGGCTGCGGTAGCCGTCCTGCCAGCTCTGCTGCACGAAACGGTCGTCGAAGTGCTCCTTCAGCCAGCCTTTGCTGGTCTTGCTGGCACCGCCAGCCGCACGCTTGTCGCCGGCATTGGCGCTGGACGCATTGCTACGCGAGGAGGAAGTGGAGCGAGCCACGGCATCACCTTGAAGCATCGTTTGAAATAAGGGTCGATAAAGCCAGCAGGCCGATGCCTGAAACGGCAAGGAACGTAGCGAGACGGTTGCCGCCGAGAAGCACTTGATTGCTTTCGTCGAGGCGCATTTCACCGTACCATGGTGCGCTGAGCGCAACCGGGAAGACGCAACATACCATGAGCTTGTCACAGGCACAAAAGAAAGCATTTCGCAGTATCGGCCACCACCTCACCCCGGTGGTAACGGTATCCGAGAACGGCGTATCCGAGGGGCTGCTGGCCGAGCTCGATCGCGCGCTCAGCGACCACGAGCTGATCAAGGTCAAGCTGGCCCTGGCCGAACGCGACGATCGCGCCGCCGCGCTGGAGGCGCTGCTCGCAGCCAGCCGTGCCGAGCGGGTACAGACCATCGGAAAGATGGCACTGCTCTATCGAGCCAACCCCAAGGGCAACCCCAAGCTCTCCAACGTCAAGCGCTTCGAGGACCACCACGGCCGTCACTGAAGCCTAGCCGCATACAGGGCTGCAACCAGCAGCCCTCGACAACCCCCGCGACCCGCGTCGCCGGGGGTTGTTCGCTTTTCGCCGGCTCAGCGATGCTCGACGCCGGCGATCTCATACTCCACTTCGCCACCGGGTGTGTTGACCACCACCACGTCGCCCTCCTCCTTGCCGATCAGGGCACGGGCAATGGGTGACGTCACCGAGATCTTGCCGGCCTTGATCTCGGCCTCGTCCTCGCCAACGATCTGGTAGGTCACCGTCTCGTCATTGTTGAGGTTGATCAGCTCGACGGTGACGCCGAAGATCACCTTGCCGGTCTGCGGCAGCTTCATGACATCGATCACCTGGGCCGCCGAGAGCTTGCTCTCGATCTCCTTGATGCGCCCCTCGATGAAGCCCTGCTGCTCGCGGGCGGCGTGGTATTCGGCATTCTCCTTGAGATCGCCATGCTCGCGGGCATCGGCGATATCGGCGATCACCTTGGGGCGCGCCTCGCCCTTCAGGTACTCCAGCTCCTTGCGCAGGCGTGCCTCGCCGGCAACGGTCATGGGGACCTTGTTCATTGCGTAGCTCCTGCATGCAGTTCCTGTAACCGACGTACCGTAATGCCATCGCCATATTCGAGCGCCATGCAAACGGCACTGGCCCCTGCCAGGGTCGTGGCATAGGGCACCTTGCGAGCGAGCGCGGTACGACGGATCACCGAGGAGTCATTGATTGCCTGACGACCCTCGGTGGTATTGACGATATAGGCGATGTCGTCGTTCTTGAGCAGATCGACGATATGCGGCCGGCCTTCATAGACCTTGTTGACGATGTCGAACGGAAGGCCTGCCGCTTCGAGTGCGGCAGCGGTGCCACGCGTGGCGACCAGGCCGAACCCTAATGCTAGCAGAGAACGGGCCACCTCGATAACTCCCGGCTTGTCCGGATCACGCACCGAGAGGAACGCCTTGCGCTCCCCCGTGAGCGCCGGGATCGCCTCGCCGGCGCCCAGCTGCGCCTTGTAGAAGGCCTCGGCGAAGGTGTCGCCACTGCCCATCACCTCGCCGGTGGACTTCATCTCCGGCGACAGGATGGGATCGACCCCGGGGAACTTGTTGAACGGGAAGACCGCTTCCTTGACGCTATAGAAGTGCGGCACGATCTCACGCTCGAAGCCCTGTTCGGCCAGGGTCTTGCCGGCCATGCAGCGGGCGGCGATCTGCGCCAGGGAGATGCCGATGCACTTGGAGACGAAGGGCACGGTACGCGAGGCGCGGGGGTTGACCTCAATGACATAGATCTCGCCATCCTGCCAGGCCAGCTGCACGTTCATCAGGCCCACCACGCCGAGCTCCACGGCCATCTTCTTGACCTGCTCGCGCATCTCGTCCTGCACCTCGGCGGGCAGCGAGTAGGGGGGCAGCGCACAGGCGGAGTCGCCGGAGTGCACACCGGCCTGCTCGATGTGCTGCATGATGCCGCCGATCACCACCTGATGGCCGTCGGAGACGGCGTCGATATCGATCTCGATGGCGGCATTGAGGAAGTGGTCGAGCAGCACCGGCGAGTCGTTGGAGACCTTCACCGCGTGGGTCATGTAGTTCTCGAGCTCGGAGGCGTCGTAGACGATCTCCATGGCCCGGCCGCCGAGCACGTAGCTGGGGCGCACCACCAGCGGGTAGCCGATCGCCTCGGCCTTGGCGAAGGCCTCGTCGAAGCTGCGCGCGGTGGCGTTGGGCGGCTGCTTGAGGCCCAGCTTCTCGATCATCTGCTGGAAGCGCTCGCGGTCCTCGGCACGGTCGATGGCGTCCGGCGTGGTGCCGATGATCGGCACGCCGGCGGCCTCGAGCTCACGGGCCAGCTTAAGCGGTGTCTGGCCGCCGAACTGCACGATCACCCCGACCGGCTTCTCCTTGTCTGCGATCTCCAGCACGTCCTCCAGGGTCACCGGCTCGAAGTAGAGGCGGTCGGAGGTGTCGTAGTCGGTGGAGACGGTCTCCGGGTTGCAGTTGACCATGATGGTCTCATAGCCGTCGTCGTGCATGGCGAAGGCGGCATGGACGCAACAGTAGTCGAACTCGATGCCCTGGCCGATACGGTTGGGCCCGCCGCCCAGCACCATGATCTTCTGGCGATCCGAGACCTCGGCCTCGCACTCCTCCTCGTAGGTGGAGTACATGTAGGCGGTGTCAGAGACGAACTCCGCCGAACAGGTGTCCACCCGCTTGTAGACCGGGCGGATGCCGGCCTTCTGGCGGGTCTTGCGGAACTCCTTCTCGGCGACGCCCAGCAGGCTCGCCAGGCGGGCATCACTGAAGCCCTTGCGCTTGAGGCCGAACAGCTCCCGGGGGGTGAAGTCGGACAGTGAACGCTTGCTCACTTCCTGCTCGATGCGGACCAGCTCCTCGATCTGCACCAGGAACCAGGGATCGATATTGGTCAGGGTGAATATCTCGTCGACGCTCATGCCGGCGCGCATGGCGTCGGCGATGAAGAAGATGCGCTCGGCACCGGCGGCCTGCAGCTCGCCCTTGATGTGCGCCATGGCATCGTCACTGAACTCGCCGTCCTTGAACTCAGGAAACTTGGGGTCGAGCCCGTCGTTGCCGGTCTCAAGGCCACGCAGCGCCTTCTGCAGCGACTCCTGGAAGGTGCGGCCGATGGCCATGACCTCGCCCACCGACTTCATCTGCGTGGTGAGCCGGTCGTTGGCCTGGGGGAACTTTTCGAAGGTGAAGCGCGGAATCTTGGTGACGACATAGTCGATGGCCGGCTCGAAGGAGGCCGGGGTGCGCCCGCCGGTGATGTCGTTCTGCAGCTCATCCAGGGTATAGCCGACGGCCAGCTTGGCGGCGATCTTGGCGATCGGGAAGCCGGTGGCCTTGGAGGCCAGCGCCGAGGAGCGAGAGACCCGCGGGTTCATCTCGATGATCACCATGCGCCCCGTCCTGGGGTCGACGCCGAACTGCACGTTGGAGCCGCCGGTCTCGACGCCGATCTCGCGCAGCACCGCAAGCGATGCGTCGCGCATGATCTGGTATTCCTTGTCGGTCAGCGTCTGGGCCGGGGCCACGGTGATGGAGTCGCCGGTGTGCACGCCCATGGGGTCGAAGTTCTCGATGGCGCAGACGATGATGCAGTTGTCGTTCTTGTCCCGAACGACCTCCATCTCGTACTCCTTCCACCCCAGCAGCGACTCGTCGATGAGCAGCTCATGGTTGTTGGAGAGCTCGAAGCCGCGGGTGCAGATCTCCTCGAACTCCTCCTTGTTGTAGGCCACGCCGCCGCCGGAGCCGCCCATGGTGTAGGAGGGGCGGATGATGGTGGGAAAGCCCAGCTCGGCCTGGATCTCCCAGGCCTCTTCCATGGAGTGCGCCACCTTGGCCTTAGGGCACGCCAGGCCGATGTTCTTCATCGCCTTGTCGAAAAGGTCGCGGTCCTCGGCCTTGTTGATGGCGTCGGCGTTGGCACCGATCATCTCCACGCCATACTTCTCGAGCACGCCGTGCTCGTCGAGCTGCAGCGCACAGTTGAGCGCGGTCTGGCCACCCATGGTCGGCAGCAGGGCATCGGGGCGCTCGGCGGCGATGATCTTCTCCACTGTCTGCCAGGTGATCGGCTCGATATAGGTGGCATCGGCCATGGCCGGGTCGGTCATGATGGTGGCCGGGTTGGAGTTGACCAGGATGACCCGGTAGCCCTCCTCACGCAGCGCCTTGCAGGCCTGGGCGCCGGAATAGTCGAACTCGCACGCCTGGCCGATGACGATGGGGCCGGCGCCGATGATGAGGATGCTCTTTATGTCGGTACGTTTGGGCATGACGGTTCCCGCGAAAAGTGATGGCTAACGAGTGAGGCGGCTCTCGCAGAGTCCGCTGAAGCGTTCGATGCCCGGCGGGGCCCTGGGGGCTGACCGGGCAGATTCATTCAGCGCGTGGCGAGGCGCTCCTTCATCATGGCGACGAAACGGTCGAACAGCGGCGACACGTCCTTTGGGCCGGGGCTCGCCTCGGGGTGACCCTGGAAGCTGAAGGCCGGGCGGTCGGTGCGCTCGATGCCCTGCAGCGAACCGTCGAACAGCGAACGGTGGGTGGCACGCAGGTTGGCCGGCAGGGTCGACTCCTCGGCGGCGAAGCCGTGGTTCTGGCTGGTGATCATCACGTGGCCGGTGTCGAGGTCCTGCACCGGATGGTTGGCGCCGTGGTGGCCGAGCCCCATCTTCACCGTCTTCGCTCCGCTGGCCAGCGCCAGCAGCTGATGGCCCAGGCAGATGCCGAATACCGGGATATCGGTCTCGAGGATCTCGCCGATGGCCTTGATGGCGTAGTCGCAGGGCTCGGGGTCACCGGGGCCGTTGGCAAGGAAGACACCGTCCGGGTTCATGGCCAGCACCTCGGCGGCCGGGGTCTGGGCCGGCACCACCGTCAGGCGGCAGCCGCGGCTGGCCAGCATGCGCAGGATGTTGCGCTTCACCCCGTAGTCGTAGGCGACCACGTGGAAGGGGCGCTCGCTCTGGCTGGTGTCGGCGTAGCCCTCACCCAGGGTCCATTCGCCCTCGGTCCACTCGTAGGGAGCCTGACAGGAAACCACCTTGGCCAGGTCCATGCCCTTGAGCCCCGGAAACTCCCGGGCCGCCGCCAGGGCGCGCTCGACAGCGTCGTCGCCGGAGGCCAGGTCGCCGGCCAGGATCGCCCCGTTCTGGGCGCCCTTGTCGCGCAGGATGCGGGTCAGCCGCCGGGTATCGATATCGGCGATGCCGAGCACGTTCTGGCTCTTCAGGTAGTCGGAGAGCGATTGTTCGGAGCGGAAATTGCTGGCGATCAGCGGCAGGTCGCGGATCACCAGGCCCGCGGCGGCGATGGCGCCGGACTCCACATCCTCGGCGTTGACGCCGGTATTGCCGATGTGGGGGTAGGTGAGGGTGACGATCTGCCGGGTATAGGAGGGATCGGTGAGGATTTCCTGATAGCCGGTCATGGCCGTATTGAACACCACCTCACCGCTGGTCTGTCCATCGGCACCGATGGCCGTGCCGTGAAAGAGACTGCCATCTTCCAGGGCCAGTATCGCGGGTTTGTTCAATGCGGGGCTGTTCAAGACAAGGTCCTCCCATGCTGTGGGAGCCTGAGGGGCGCAGGCTCCGCGGCTATCGTCGCTGCGACAGATTCGGCTCGTAAAAAAGCGGGACGAAGCCGATAAAAGAACCGGTTTCATCCCGCTTGTTGTCATATTCTTCGGGGGCTGGCAAACGCAACAAGCGCGCAGTGATGACTGCTATTTTCAGGCGCCCGGCCAAAATTTTGGGGATATTACAGGATTCGATCTCATTTGGCTACCGCGATGGCTCACAAACCCAATACATCCTGCATGTCATATCGCCCATTGGGCCGGTCGGCCACCCAGCGCGCCGCGCGTACCGCACCCTTGGCAAAGGTCATGCGGCTCGATGCCTTGTGGGTGATCTCGATGCGCTCGCCCTCGGTGGCGAACATCACCGTGTGTTCGCCGACGATATCCCCGGCACGCACCGTGGCGAAGCCGATTTCCTTGTCCGTGCGCGGCCCGCACTGGCCCTCGCGGGCGAAGACGCCGTGCTCCTTGAGCGTGCGGCCGAGGCTCTCGGCCACCACCTCGCCCATCTTCAGCGCGGTGCCCGAGGGGGAATCCACCTTGTGGCGATGGTGCGCCTCGATCACCTCGATGTCGTAGCCCTCGTCGCCCAGCGCCCGGGCCGCGGTTTCCATCAGCTTCAGCGTCAGGTTGACTCCGACGCTCATGTTGGGCGCGAAGACCAGCGGGAGCCTGTCACGGTAGGCGTCGAGCGCGGCCAGCTCCTCGTCGGAGAGCCCGGTGGTGCCGATGACGATCCGCTTGCCATGCTTGGCGCAGAACGCCAGATTGGCCAGCGTCACCTGCGGGCTGGTGAAGTCGATCAGCACGTCGAAGTCATCGACGATGGCCTCGAGGGAGTCCACCGCCGTCACCCCCAGCTTGCCGACGCCCGCCAGCTCGCCGATATCGGCACCGGCCAGCGAACTGCCCGGCTCGACGATACCGCCGGCCAGGGTGGCTCCGGCATCCTGCTGCACGGCGTTGACCAGGGTGCGGCCCATGCGGCCGGCGACGCCGACGATGGCGATACGGGTCATGCGGACTCCTGCGAAATCGGTAAGTTGAAGATGACAGGGAGTATACCAGAGCATACCCCGCCTGGACCGATGCTTGGGTAGCGGCGGCAGGATCGCCCACACTGGACATGACGATACGATGCAAGGAACACCATGCCGACCCCGATACCGCCCGGCTCCGCCAATGAAACCGCCCTGCTCGACCTGCTGCGCCGCCACCCCTGCATACTGCTGACCGGCCCGCCCGGCAGCGGCAAGACGACCCTTGCCCGGTCAGTGGCCGCCCGCCTGGTCGAGCGCGGCGAGGTGTGTCATTGCCTAAGCGCCGACCCCGGACTACCCGGTTTCGGCCCACCCGGCGCCGTGTGCCTTGGGCGCTGGGACCCGCAGCTTGGCGTAGGCGGCGACTGGCACCTGGAGGCCATCGAGGCACTGGCCTCCCTGGACAGCGTGCGCTTCCGCCTGCCGCTGGCCGAGGCGGTACGCCGGCTTGCCGGGCGCGTCGAGACCGGACCGCTGATCGTCGATACGCCGGGTGTGGAACGCGGCATCGGCGGCGCCGAGTTGCTTGCTGCACTCGTCAGCGCCAGCCACGCCAGTGCCTTGGTGCGGCTGGCGCCGGGAAACGAGCCCGATCCTTACGCGCAGGAACGCTTGGCGCTGGGCCTGGAAACGCTGGGGTTGTCTGCCGCCCCGCTCGCGCGCTATCCGGGGCGCCAGCTTCGCACCCAGCGGCGTACCGAGGCGTGGGACACCTATTTGGCCGCTGCCACCGCTCAGGAAATCGATCTTGTCGGCCTGGCCATCATCGGCACACCGCCACCGCACGACGTCGCCGCCGCCTGGCACAGGCGCCAGGTCGGCCTGCTCGACGCTAACGGCCGCACCCTGGCCATGGGGGAATTGCTTGCGCTGGAAGGTGAACGGCTCAAGTTGCTGACTCCGCCACTGGGCGACACCCCGCGCACCCTGGTGATACGTGACGCCATGCGCCATCCCGAAGGCCATCTCGGCACGGCGCGCCCCTATCGTGCCCCTCACCCAGCGACACCCGACGAGCCATCCTTGAGGCTGGCTTTACAGGAAGCCGTCGACGGCCCGCGGCCGACTCTGCGCCTCGATGGGGTACGCGCGACACTGGTCAACGGTGTGTTCGGCGACCCGCTGCTGCATCTGCGCCTGCGTCATCGCAAGCGCAGTCTGCTGTTCGACTTGGGCGACCCCGGCCGGCTGCCGGCACGGCTGGCCCACCAGGTCAGCGATGTCTTCATCAGCCACGCCCACTTCGACCACATCGGCGGCTTCCTGTGGCTGCTGCGCTCGCGCATTGGCGACTATCCACCGTGCCGGATGTATGGGCCACCCGGGCTCGCCGGACATCTGGACGGGTTGATACGAGGCATACTATGGGATCGGGTCGAGGCAAAGGCGCCCCGCTTCGAGGTCTACGAGCTGCACGGCGAGCGCCTGGCCCACTATCGCCTGGCAGCCGGCCAGTCGATGAAGGCGCTCTCCCCCAGGGACGTCGAAGATGGCGTACTCCACGCGGAGCCAGGGTTTCGCGTGCGCGCCGTCACGCTGGATCACGGCACGCCGGTGCTGGCCTTCGCTTACGAGCCGGACGTGCAGGTCAAGGTACGCAAGGAGCGCCTGGAAGCGCACGGCTGGTCGCCCGGCCCGTGGCTCGGCGAACTCAAGCAGCGCGTACTGACCAGCGACGATGAGAGCGAAATCGTCCTGCCCGATGGTAGCCGCCGCCCGGCCGCCGAGCTTGCCGCACAGCTATTGTTCTCGCAGCCGGGCCGGCGCCTGGTCTATGCCACCGACTTCGGCGACACGCCCGATAATCGCGAGCGCCTGTTGCGCCTTGCCCGCGGCGCCGGGGTACTGTTCTGCGAGGCCTCGTTCCGTGAGGAGCAGCTAGAACAGGCCCAACGCACCGGCCACCTGACCGCCCGCGCCTGCGGCGAGATCGCCGCCGCAGCCGAGGTTGGCCAGCTGGTGCCGTTTCACTTTTCGCGCCGTCACGTCGACGACGTGGGCGAGCTCTACAAAGAGATTCGCCGGCACTTCCCGCGCCTGGCCGCCACTCCCGGCAGCGAGCCTGGGCCGTGGGACGAAGGCGAGGAAGTCGGCGACTAGCCAGTGTCGCGCCGGCCATTCTGGCACAACAGCATGCCGATGGCGGCAAGCACCAGGGCACTGCCCGGCAGCCAGTGCCAGCCGATCTGCTCGGGTGCGGTGACGAACAGCAGCAGCATGGAGACGAAGGGCACCAGATAGCCGTAGGCGGTGACGGCCCCGGGGGTCAACGCCGAGGTGGCCCGCTGCATCAGCCAGAAGGTCAGGGCACTGGAGAACAGCCCCAGGTAGGTCACCAGCAGCAGGTCCTGCCAGGGCATCGACATGAGCTCGGCGGCGGGCTCGATGGCCAACCCCAGCAGGCCGATCCATACCCCGCCCATTCCCAGGCTCCAGAAGGTGCGCACCGAGGCCGCTTCCGGCAGCCAGCCATGGCCGAGCCCCCACTTGCTCAGCACCGGGTAGAGTGCCGAGGAGACACAGCCGAGGAAGAACACCGCCTCGCCGATGCCGAACTGGAGTCCTTCGCCATGCCCCATCGACTCGGCAACGGCCAGCCCCAGCGCCCCCATGGCGCCCAGCGCAAGAATCGCCGGCAGCTGCCAGGTCAGCCGTTCGACGCGAAAGCCCAGCCCCAGCAGGAAGGCCAGCAGCGGCACGGTGACGTAGAGCGTCGACATGGAAAGCGCCGTGGCGTGATGCGCCGCCCAGAACATGGCGCCGAAGAAACCGGCCAGGCAGAGGCCCATCAGGCTATAGAGGGGCAGTAGCCGCCAGGAGGGCAGGAAATCAGCCGAGCGGCGCGCCAGCCACCAGAGCCCCGCGCAGGCGATGGCGAAGCGCAGCGCGGTCAGCGACAGCGGCGGCAGCTGGCTCATCAGCTCGACGGCGGGAAACGACAGCCCCACCAGCGCCGCCCACAGCAGCATGCCCAGGTGGGCGGCGCGGGGCGACACCGGGACGTTCAATTTTCCCAGACGATATCCAGATCCTCGTCACCCGCCATGCGCTGAAGGTGGGCATCCAGCACGCCCTCCAGGCGATCGAGGCTCTCCTCCTCCAGCGCCTCGAGGGCCACCACCAGCTTGCCCGGCTCGACCTGCATCAGGCAGGAGCCCTCCTCGAAGACCACCCGGCTCTCGGTCTCGCCCTGCTCCACCTCCAGCTTGTGCGCCCAGTGCTTGCACAGCCGGTTCATCAGCTTCGCAGCTGACTCGGTAGCGATCTCCGTTCGCGACATCGGCATGACGACCTCCATTCGTTTTCGATTGAACGCATAGACTAGGACGATCCGGGTAGGCAATACCAGTCCCGAGCCTGGCGAACGCAGTGTTCGACAAAATGGCTCATCGACTCGACGCCCCACTCGATGAGCCTGCTGGAAAAACAAGACCCCGGCTCCTTGCGGTGGCCGGGGTCTTGTCTGCCGAGCTGTAGCCGGAAGCCCTACGGCTTCATATCCTCGAAGAACTTCTTCACGCCGTCGAAGAAGCCGCTCTTCTTGGGCGAGTGGTGGGCGCTGTTGGTGCCCCCCAGGCTTTCCTGGAGCTGGCGCAGCAGGTCCTTCTGCTCGTCGTTGAGGTTGACCGGCGTCTCGACCACCACCTTGCACAGCAGGTCGCCGGGAGGGCCACCGCGCACCGGCTTGACGCCCTTGCCGCGCAGGCGGAACAGCCGGCCGGTCTGGGTCTCGGGCGGAATCTTGAGCTTGACCCGGCCGTCCAGCGTCGGCACTTCCAGCTCGCCGCCCAGGGCGGCGTCGATGAAGTTGATCGGCACGTCGCAGTGCAGGTGCTTGCCGTCGCGCTGGAAGATGTGGTGCGGCTTGATCGCCACCTGCACGTAGAGATCGCCGGGGGGCCCGCCGTTCACGCCGGACTCGCCCTCGCCGTTGAGCCGGATGCGATCGCCGGTATCCACGCCGGCCGGGATCTTCACCGACAGGGTGCGGGTCTCGCGCACGCGGCCTTCGCCGTGGCACTTGTGGCAGGGCACCTTGATGTGCACGCCGCTGCCGTGGCAGGTGGGGCAGGTCTGCTGCACGGCGAAGAAGCCCTGCTGCATGCGCACCTGGCCGTGGCCGTTACAGGTGGGACAGGTCTCCTTGCTGGAGCCCGGCTCAGCACCCTGGCCGTCGCAGCGCTCGCACTCCACGTGGCGGGGCACGCGGATGTCGACGGTGGTGCCGGAAACTGCGCTCTCCAGGTCCAGCTCCAGGTTGTAGCGCAGGTCGCTGCCCCGCTGCGGCGCGTGGGGGCTGCGCCGGCCGCCGCCACCGCCGAAGATGTCGCCGAACACGTCGCCGAAGATATCGCTGAAGCCGCCGGCTCCCGCGCCGCCGCCGAAACCACCGGCACCGAAGCCGCCGGCCTGGCCGTCGACGCCGGCATGGCCGAACTGGTCGTAGGCAGCACGCTTCTCGCCGTCGCTCAGGATCTCGTAGGCTTCGGAGACTTCCCGAAACCGCTCGGCCGAGCTTTCGTCATCCGGATTGCGGTCCGGATGGTATTTCTGTGCCAGGCGTCGGTAGGCCTTCTTTATGTCTTTCGTGTCGGCCCCGCGCTCGACGCCGAGCACTTCGTAATAATCGCGTTTGGACATGGGTCCATGCGCCTCCTGGTCTAGGCAGTTATCGCCTGATCCGCGGAAACGGCAACGCGGGAGTCATCCCCCCGCGCTGCCGTCGGCCGTGGCATACCTTCGACGATTACGGCTTCTTCTGGTCGTCGTTGACTTCTTCGTACTCGGCGTCGACCACGTCCTCGTCCGGCTTGCCGGCATCTTCGCCGCCGTCACCACCGCCCTGCTGGGCTGCCTCGGCCTGCTCGGCGTACATCTTCTGGGCCAGGTTGCCGGAGGCTTCGGTCAGCTTGTCCAGCTTGGCCTGGATGTCGTCCTTGTCGTCGCCCTTCAGCGCCTCTTCCAGGTCGCCGATGGCGGTCTCGATGGCCTGCTTCTCTTCGTCGCTGGCCTTGTCGCCGGCCTCTTCCAGGGTCTTGCGCGAGGCGTGGACCATGCCGTCGGCCTGGTTGCGCAGCGCCACCAGCTCCTCGAACTTCTTGTCCTCGTCGGCGTGGGCCTCGGCATCGCGGACCATCTGCTCGATCTCGTCATCGCTCAGGCCGCTGGAGGCCTTGATCACGATCGACTGCTCCTTGCCGGTGGCCTTGTCCTTGGCGGACACGTTGAGGATGCCGTTGGCGTCCAGGTCGAAGGCGACCTCGATCTGTGGCACGCCACGCGGCGCCGGCGGAATGTCGGCCAGGTCGAAGCGGCCCAGCGACTTGTTGCCGCCCGCCTGCTTGCGCTCACCCTGCAGCACGTGGATGGTCACGGCGGTCTGGTTGTCATCCGCGGTCGAAAAGGTCTGGGTCTTCTTGGTCGGGATGGTGGTGTTCTTCTCGATCAGCGGAGTCATCACGCCGCCCAGCGTCTCGATGCCGAGCGTCAGCGGGGTGACGTCGAGCAGCAGCACGTCCTTGACGTCGCCGCCGAGCACGCCGCCCTGGATTGCCGCACCCACGGCCACGGCCTCGTCCGGGTTGACGTCCTTGCGGGCTTCCTTGCCGAAGAAGTCGGCGACCTTCTTCTGCACCATCGGCATGCGGGTCTGGCCACCGACCAGGATCACGTCGTCGATCTCGGAAGCGGACAGGCCGGCATCGGCCAGGGCAGTCTTGCACGGCCCCATGGAGCGCTGCACCAAGTCTTCCACCAGCGACTCGAGCTTGGCCCGGGTCACCTTCACGTTGAGGTGCTTGGGACCGGTGTTGTCGGCGGTGATGTAGGGCAGATTGACGTCTGTCTGCTGGGCGCTGGACAACTCGATCTTGGCCTTCTCGGCGGCTTCCTTGAGGCGCTGCATGGCCAGGTTGTCGCCAGACAGGTCAATGCCGCTGTCGGACTTGAACTGATCGACCAGGTAGTTGATCAGGTGCATGTCGAAGTCTTCGCCACCCAGGAAGGTGTCGCCGTTGGTGGCCAGCACCTCGAACTGGGTCTCGCCGTCGACGTCGGCCACTTCGATGATGGAGATATCGAAGGTGCCGCCACCCAGGTCGTAGACCGCGATGGTCTTGTCGCCACGCGACTTGTCCATGCCGTAGGCCAGCGCCGCCGCCGTGGGCTCGTTGATGATGCGCTTGACCTCGAGGCCGGCGATGCGACCGGCATCCTTGGTGGCCTGGCGCTGACTGTCGTTGAAGTAGGCCGGCACGGTGATGACCGCCTCGGTGACTTCCTCACCCAGGTAGTCTTCCGCGGTCTTCTTCATCTTCTTCAGCACTTCGGCGCTAACCTGCGGCGGTGCCAGCTTCTTGCCCTTCACTTCCACCCAGGCGTCGCCGTTGTCGGCCTCGACGATGCCGTAGGGCACCATCTTGATGTCCTTCTGGACGACGTCGTCCTTGAAGCGACGGCCGATCAGGCGCTTGATGGCGTACAGGGTATTCTCGGGGTTGGTGACCGCCTGGCGCTTGGCCGACTGCCCCACCAGGATCTCGCCATCATCGGTGTAGGCGATGATGGAAGGCGTGGTGCGAGTACCTTCGGCGTTCTCGATCACCTTGGCGCTGTCGCCGTCGAGCACGGCTACACAGGAGTTGGTGGTCCCCAGGTCAATACCGATGATGCGTCCCATAGGAAATCCTCGAAAAGTCGTTGCTTGAATTCGTCTCTGCGGCGCTTGCCGCGGGGTTGTCGTCTATCTGGGGGGCAGTGTCTGCTTTTTCAAGTCCTGCCCCTATTTCAGATGATCTACCCGTTGCGATGACCGACTAGCTGGCAGCCTTGCTGACCACCACCATGGCCGGGCGCACCAGGCGACCGTTGAGCAGGTAGCCCTTCTGCATCACTTCCATCACGCTGTTGGGCTCGAGCTCGGGATTGGGCACCATGGCCATGGCCTCGTGGTACTGGGGGTCGAAGGGCTCGCCCTGTGGGTCAACCGCCTCGACGCCGAACTTGCCCAGCACATCGTGCTGCATCTTGAGGGTCATCGAGACCCCCTCCCGGTGAGCCTCGCTGGCGTCCTCGCCCATGGCCTCCAGCGCCTTCTCCAAGCTGTCGACCACCGGCAGCAGCTCCTTGACGAAGCGCTCGAGGGCGAACTTGCGCGCCTTCTCGGCCTCCTGCTCGGCGCGCCGGCGCACATTCTGCGCCTCGGCTGCCGTGCGCAGCACCTGATCCTTGGCCTCGGCCAGGCTCTCCTCGAGCTCGGCGACCTGGGCGGCCAGCATCTCGGCCTCGGGGTTGTCGCCCACTTCGGCCTGCTCGGCCAGCGCCTCGGCCTCGTCGGCCGCCTCGATGGCCTCGCCTTCGAGCTCACCCTCCACGGGCTGCGGTTCGGCCTCTTCTTCGCGCCTTGCCAGCTCGTCGTCCAGCGGGGTCTGGGGTTCTTTAGCCATGAACATCTCCTGAAACGGTGAATCGGCCCCGCGGGCCGAACAGGATTCGGGTTGGCGATAGCATCGCAATCTGCCGCCTATATGGGGGCCACGACGAAAATCTCAAGAAAAAACACCCAAGGAATTGACATGTGCATTGAGAGAGACGGTCGTCTACTGTATAAAAACTCATTAAAGGTGTATGGATATCCAGCCTGCTGCTCAGGCCAGCTGTTGTGACGAGCCGTCTGCAATGAATTGTCTCAACGAACTGTCACAACGAGCCGTCGAGAGCCAAGGCGCCGGGAGGAAAGATGCTGACTCAGCTTGCCATTCGAGACTATGCCATCGTCGAACGCCTCGACCTGGAGCTTGCCGGCGGCATGACCGCCATTACCGGCGAGACCGGGGCCGGCAAGTCGATCCTGCTCGGCGCCCTGGGGCTGTGCCTGGGCGAACGCGCCGATGCCGGCAGCATTCGCCACGGCTGCGAGCGTGCCGACCTCAGCGCCCGCTTCGATATCGCCGCACTGCCAGCCGCCCGCGCCTGGCTCACAGAACGCGAACTGCCCGCCGACGATTGCCTGCTGCGCCGCGTGGTGACCGCGGCCGGCCGCTCCAAGGCGTGGATCAACGGCCAGCCGGCGACCATCGCCGACCTCAAGGCCCTGGGCGAGCACCTGGTGGAGATTCACGGCCAGCACGCCCATCAGGCGCTGTTGCGTGAGGAGACCCACCTGCGCCTGCTCGACGATTTCGCCGGCCAGCGCACGGCAGTGACCGAGCTGGCCGAGACCTTCCGCAGCTGGCAGGCCGCCCGCCGCCGGCTCAAGCGGCTGGCCGAGAGCGGCGACGAAGTGCAGGCACGGCGGCAGCTGTTGCGCTATCAGGTCGAGGAGCTGGACGCCCTGGCCCTGGGGGACGACGAGCTGGCGACCCTGGAGCGCGAGCAGGAGCTGCTCGCCCATGCCGAGGAAACCATTCGCGAGGCCCAGTTCGCCGCCGACTGCTGTGACAGCGACGAGGGCGGCGCGCTATCGCTGTTGCACCAGGCGAGCAGCCGCCTCGGCGTGCTGCCGGGCCACGCCCAGGGCGGGCTGGCCGAGGCGCTGAGCATGCTGGGCGAGGCACGTATCCAGATCGAGGAGGCGGCACGGGAGCTGCACCGCTTCGTCGATACCACCGAGCTGGACCCGGAGCAGCTGGCCTGGGTCGAGTCGCGGCTGAGCGAAGTCCACCGCATCGCCCGCAAGCATCACGTCATGCCGGAAGAGCTGCCCAGCCTGCAGCTGCGGCTGCAGGCAGAGCTGGAAGGCCTGGAGGGAGGGGAACACGACCTGGAGGCGCTGCGCGCCGAGGTGGAGGCCCTGCGCGATTCCTGGCGCCAGCAGGCCCGCAGCGTCAGCGAGGCGAGACAGCGAGCGGCCACCCGGTTCGGCAAGGCGGTCCAGGAGCAGCTGGCCTTCCTGGCCATGGGCAAGGCGCGCTTCGAGGTTGAAGTGGAAGCCCGCGAGATGCCGGCCGCCGATGGCCTGGAGGGCATCCGCTTCCTGATCAGCGCCAACCCCGGCCAGCCGCCTCGCCCGCTCTCCAAGGTGGCCTCCGGCGGCGAGCTGTCGCGCATCAGCCTGGCGATCCAGGTGGTGGCGGCACGCCACTCGACCATTCCCAGCCTGATATTCGACGAGGTGGATGTCGGCGTCTCGGGCGCCACCGCCGAGATCGTCGGCCAGCTGCTGCGGCGGCTCGGCACCGACGGACAGGTCATGACCGTGACCCACCTGCCCCAGGTGGCCGCCCAGGCCCACCACCACCTGCATATCGAGAAGCAGGCACGGCGCAACACCACGCAGACTCGCATGGCGCTACTCGACGAAGCCGGCCGCGTCAGCGAGCTGGCTCGCATGCTGGGCGGGGTGAACCTCTCCGACCGCACCCTGGCTCACGCCCGGGAGATGCTCGACGCCAGCCAGCAGAGCGCGCACCACTGAGTGCCCTTCATGCGCCACCCTCCGCAACAGACGACAGCGACCCCGCACCTTTCGGAGCGGGGTCGCTGTTGTCTGTGGAATCGGCGAACCTGGAATCAGCGGGCCTGGAATCGGCTAGCCTTGCCGGCGTATCAGGCGGAACCGCGGGGGCGCACGTAGAGCACCAGGGCATGGTCAACGAGCTCGAAGCCATGCTCTTCGGCGATCTCTTTCTGACGCCGCTCGATGGTCTCGTCGAAGAATTCTATGATCTCGCCGCTGTCCAGGCACACCATGTGGTCATGATGCTCTTCCTGGGAAATCTCGAACACGGCGTGGCCGCCGTCGAAATTGTGGCGAATCACCAGGCCGGCTGACTCGAACTGGGTCAGCACTCGATAGACGGTGGCCAGGCCCACGTCTTCTCCGGCATCCAGCAGTGACTTGTAGACATCCTCGGCGCTCAGGTGGTGCTGGCCCGTAGCATTCTCGAGAATCTGCAGGATTTTCACGCGGGGCAAGGTGACCTTGAGGCCCGCCTTGCGCAGTTCATGGTTCTGGTCGGCCATGTTAGCTCTTCGCAGTATCAGGTAGGGTCGGGTATGATCGACCGAATCCACGATAGTGAAGAACGGACCCAAATGCAAAAGCTGATCAAGACCGCCACTCTTATCCTCGCCCTGACCCTGGTCAGCGGCTGTGTGTACAAGCGCGACCTGACCCAGGGTAATTACATTACCGAGGGCATGGTCGAACAGCTGCAACCCGGCATGAGCCGCGACCAGGTCGTGGGAGTTCTGGGGCGCCCGCTGCTGGAAGCGCCTTTCGATGCCAACCAGTGGGACTACATCTTCCGGCTCGACGAGGCCTATGGCGGCGTACAGCAGCGTCGCGTGACGCTGACCTTTGACAATGAGCGGCTGGTCGATATCCAACGGCGTGGCGACTTCTCCGAGGATATCCAGCTTCGTGCACAGGATGGCGCGGGCCCTGCCGTCGAAGGCGCCAACCCCATGGACGCGATACCGGAGACCCAGCCACAAACCACGCCTGAAGCGGGCGGCACCCTGCCGCAAGGTGGCGAGCCGGCTTCGACCGAGCCGCTCTAGCTCGTAGGCCGGGTTATTGCCGAGCGCGTGCCGCGCGCTCGGCACGCGCCGCCTTGGGATCGATCGTGAGCGGGCGATAGACCTCGACTCGATCCCCTTCCCGCAGCGCCTGAACGTCGGGGTCGCGTACCGGCTTGCCGAAGATGCCCAGGTCGGCCCGTTCGAAGATTTCGGGGGCCACTTCCGGGAAATGCTTGGCCAGCTCGGCCTGGGCCACCGCCTGGCGCACAGTCGTACCCTCGGCCACCGTCAGGGCGACGATGCGCTGCCTCTCGGCAAGGGCAAAGGCCACCTCGACATGAATGCCCCCCCCACTAGCGGCCATAGACGTCATCGGCACGCCGCGTGAAGGAATCCACCAGTTGCCCGGCCACCTGCTGGAACAGCTTGCCGAACGCCATGCCGAGCAGGCGGTTGGCAAACTCGAACTCCATCTCCAGGCAGACCTTGCAGCTGTCCTCACCCATGGGGATGAACAACCAGCGGCCGCGCAGGCGCTTGAAGGGGCCGCTCACCAGCGACATCTCGATGCGATCCGGCTCGATCAGGTCGTTGCGGGTCATGATGCTCTGCTCGATACCGGCCCGCCCCAGGGTCATCTCGCCGATCAGGTGCGACTCGTCTCGTTCGACCAACCGCGCCCGCCGACACCCGGGCAGGAACTCCGGGTAGCGCTCGAAATCGTTGACCAGATCGAACATGTCCTGAGGGGTGTGCCGCACCAGGGCGGAACGATTGACCGATGGCATGGAGCTCTCCGCTGACTTCACAGTGCCCAGGGCGTATCATGAGCGGTTATTTCACGCCTTGAATGGTATCACGCTTCCCCCCATATCGAAGGGGAGGTCGCCAAAGGCAGAACACGATACGAGGTACCATGGCCATCAAGAAAGCCAAGGGCAAGGGCCCAGGCAGCAGCACCATCGCCCAGAACAAGAAGGCGCGCTTCGAGTACCATATCGACGAAACCTTCGAGGCCGGCCTGGTGCTGGCCGGCTGGGAAGTGAAGAGCCTTCGCGCCGGCAAGGCCCAGCTCACCGACACCTACATCCTGATCAAGGATGCCGAAGCGTGGCTGCTCGGCTGTCACATCATGCCGCTCAACACCGCCAGCACCCACGTGCTCGCCGACCCTACGCGCACCCGCAAGCTGCTGCTGCATCGCAAGGAGATCGCCAAGATCTTCTCGCGCACCCAGGAGAAAGGGCACACCTGCGTGCCGCTGAAGCTCTACTGGAAGGGCAACAAAGTGAAGTGTGAGCTGGCCCTGGTGACCGGCAAGAAGCTCCACGACAAGCGCGCCACCGAGAAGGACCGGGATTGGCAGCGCCAGAAGGGCCGCATCATGCGGGAGCAGACCAAGGCCTGACGGGTTCCTGGGCTGCGTGAATCGATTGAACCCACTCAGCAAACAGGTGTCACAGTACTGCCCATGCTGATATGATGGGCCTGCTACGGGGGCGACATGGCTTCGACGCCGGTGACAACCTCCTAGGTGCATGCCGAGAGCGTGATGTATCTCGTAAATCCAACATCACGACTAAATAGTCGCAAACGACGACAACTACGCTCAGGGCGCGCTGGCAGCTTAATAGCTGTTAGCTTCTAGCCCGGCCCCGAAGCGATGTGCCCATTCATCGCGGACGGGATATGAGCTAAAGATGATGGGATCGCGGTTGACGGCGTCCTCACGTCAATCGCTAAACCTTTGAGGAATCGCGTTGCTGGATCCTGCCCGTTGGAGCCAGCTGCGTTAAACCAAAAAACGGACCTAAGCATGTAGAGCCGAAGAGCGAGTACCGGCGGACGCGGGTTCAATTCCCGCCGCCTCCACCAATTAGCTAGACGAAAAAAGCACCTACGGGTGCTTTTTTCGTTTCATTGGCATGATTTGGCCTCTATTTTGGCCAGCTTTTCCTAGGGCATTAACTATCGCTGGCACAGAGGGGCCGGGCTGAATCTTCGCGTCCTTAACACCTCCTCAAGCATCCTACCTGAGCATCCTTGGTAAACAGGTGCGAGACCATGCAGGCAGGAAAATTCGAATCTTTACTCACTGAGCATATCTAGGCGTAAGGTAAGCCATTCCCAAAGTGATGGAGAATTTTCGCCGATAAATACCAGTTGACTCTCTCCCTTCTGCCAGTTCTCTAGTTCCCAGCTGGTCAATCTCCCAGCGGCACGTTGCAGCGCCAGTACGCGACCGTCCTCCAGGCGAACAATGGCCTTGAAGCGCAGTATCTGCTGGGGCATATCATGCAGTAGCGCACTTAGCTCGTTCATATCCACGACACCCTCGCGCTTCCAACTGAGCGTCTCGAGCCCTAGGGCTTCGATGCTGGTCGCCGGGGAGGAAACAGAATGCACTCGGCGAAACATTGGCGCCTCGCTCGATGCCGGCCAGAAGACGAAATCCGCCGGCAGTGCTGCCTGAGTCGCCCTTACATGACGGGAGCCGGGAAGCAGAATGGCCTGTTCGAGCTGAGCAATGGTTTGCTCGTCCACCAGGTCCGTCTTGTTGATCACCACCAGGTCGGCATTATCGATCTGTGAAGACACAAGATGTCGCAGGGCCGGGCTCAGGTCGGCATGATCGAGAGCTGCATCGACCAAGGTGATGACGGCGTCCAGCCGGGCTCTAGCCCGAATGCGCGGATAGCCCAGCACATTCACCACCCGCTCCGGGTCCGACACGCCGCTGCATTCAATTAGCAGATGATCGAGCTCCCCTCCTCGTCGCTTGATCATTGATTCAATAGAAGAAGAGAGCTCGCCCTGCAGACTGCAGCATACGCAGCCATTGCTAAGGGTGATCAGGTCGTCGCGACGATTATCGACAAGCGCCTCGTCGATGTTTAGCGCCCCAAAATCGTTGACCATGACCCCCAGTCGACGTCCATCGGAATGTTGCAGCAGGTGATTCACCAGGGTCGTTTTTCCGGCCCCCAGGAAGCCAGCCACAACGGTGACGCCGAGTTCAGCCGTCATGTCACGCATGAAACTTCCTTTAATCACGCTGTAGGACGCCAGGCAGCACGCACAGCATTTCGTACAGTAGCGTCGCGCCCATCAGAGCGGTGTTGCCGCTGGGATCATACGGCGGGGAGACTTCAACCAAGTCACCTCCGACGATATTCAGCCCCGCCGCACCGCGCACGATCTCGAGCCCTTGGGTTGAGGTCAAACCTCCCATTTCTACAGTACCCGTGCCAGGTGCCACGGAAGGGTCGAGACCGTCGATATCGAAGGTGATGTAGACGGGGGTATTGCCCATCTGCGCACGCACCTCCTCCATCAGCGGCGCCAGCGAGTGGTACCAACACTCCTCCGCCGACACCACCCGAAAGCCCTGTTGACGGCACCAGTCGAAATCCTCGGCCGCATAGCCGGTCCCGCGCAGGCCGATCTGTACCACCTTGCCGTGGGCCAGCAACCCCTCCTCCTGAGCACGGCGGAATGGCGTACCGTGAGCCAGCGGCTCACCGAACATGTGCTCGTTCACGTCGGCATGAGCATCGATATGGATTAGCCCTACTGGCCCGTGCTTCTTCGCCATTGCTCGCAGGATGGGTAAAGTAATGAGGTGATCGCCCCCTAGGGTCAACGGGATGCAAGCGTGCTGCAACACGTCCTCGTAATACTTCTCGATGATCTCTACCGATTTGGGCAGATGAAAGGTGTTGATCGGCACATCGCCGATGTCACCCACCTGAAGGCTTTCGAACGGTGCGGCCCGCGTAGCCATGTTGTAAGGCCGTAGCATGCGCGATTCGTCACGAATCTGGCGGGGCCCCAGTCGGGTGCCCGGGCGATTAGAGGTAGCGATGTCCATTGGCACTCCGATGAATGCCACATCGAGCCCCTCTGCACTATCATGGGCAGGCAGGCGCATCATTGTCGCGGACCCGCCGAACCGAGGCATCTCATTGCCACCAAGAGGCTGGTTAAAACTCGCCATATTATTTGCGCTCCTGACTCGCCTTGAGCTCGATCTCGACGAAGGCGAAATGGCCTTTGCCAGCGTTAATGACGTTGTGCTCCACGCCAGCCAGGCGCCGATAAGAAACGCCCGCCTTGACCTCGCTCTCATGGTACCCTTCAGCGGTATGTAGTCGCATCACGCCATCCAAGAGCGGAACGACGACATAATCATGAGGGTGACGATGCCAGCCGGTCTCCGCCCCTGGCGCGAAATCCCAGCGCGTCACGATGACCTTGTCATCCTCAAGCTGACTTGTCGGTTCGGCCGGCAACGGTTGGCGGGTCATGTAACCTCCTAATTGAAAATGAGTTCGGGCAACCACAAGGCAATTTGCGGGAACATCACCAGCAGCACGATGCCGATTACCTGCATGGCAAGAAAGGGCACTACCGATCGATAGAGGTCCCCGGTCGTCACTTCCGGCGGAGCGACAGAGCGCATATAGAACAAGTTGTAGCCGAAAGGTGGCGTCAGATAGGCAGTTTGCATTGCCAGCACAAATAGCGTGGCGAACCAGATAGGATCAAAACCCAACGCTTTTATGATAGGCACATAGAGCGGCACAGTGATGAATAGGATGGCCGAGTCATCCAGAAACATCCCCAGAATCAGGTAGCTGAGCAGGATCACGGTTAGGATGAGATAAGGGCTCAAGTCAGCGACCATTATCTGGTTCATAATCGCCTGGCCAGCTCCAAGGGCGATATAGATCTTCGAGAAGATCACCGCACCAATCATGATCCACATCAGCATGCCCATGATGCGTGCTGTACTGAAGAGTGCACTGTTGAGCATGGGCAGGTTGAGCTTGCCACGTGCCAGTGCACACAGCATGGCACCAAAAGCACCCAGGGCTGAGGCCTCTGTCGGCGACGCAACTCCACCCGCCATGGTCCCCAGCACCGTGACGATGAGAGCTCCCGGTAACAGAACAGCCTTAAGCGCTACAACCTTACCCAAGAAATCGACACGATCGGCAGAATCGATGGGCGGCCCCATTGATGGGTTACGGTAGCAGCGTATACCAATATAGGTCATGTAGATGATTGCTAGCATCAAGCCAGGCATGATGCCCGCAGCGAAGAGCTTACCGACTGATTCTCGGGTCAGAAAAGCATAAAGGATCATGACCAGGGATGGCGGTATCAGAAAGCCCAATGCACCTCCCGCCATAATCGTGCCGGCGGAAAGCTGTTTACTGTAGCCCCGCTTGAGCATGGCAGGCAACGCTATCAGTCCTAAGCTTACAGTAGCGGCACCAGTAATGCCGACCATAGCCGCAATCAAGGCGCAGATCACCACAGTACCCATGCCCAGACCGCCTCTAATGCCTCCCATAATCTTGTAAATCATTTCGAAGAGGTCATCGGCAATGCCTGACCGCTCCAAGAGCATCCCCATAAGGATGAAAAGCGGCAAAGCTACGAGAATGAACTCATTCATCAGGCCGAAGACCGAAGGCATCATGATGCCGAGGCTGTCGGGACCCCATATCCAGAAGCCGAAGCCGACGCCCACTCCCATCAGGGTCCACGCCAGCGGCACGCCGAAAAACATCAGAGTAAGCATGGCGCCGAACATCAGCAGCGTCAGCAGTATCGGATCAATGCTTACCATGAGAATCCCCCTGGGTGTCGGTGCCTAAACCGGTCGAGGGATCGTTATCCAGAGGATGTCCAAGCAAGGTACAGAGGTGGCGTAAGGTGTTGGCCAGCATTTGCAGCATGATCAGCAGCACGGCCAGAGGGATCATGACTTTCACCGGCCAGATGATAGGCGCCCAAGTACTGCGGAAGGAGCGTTCTTGCATGGCCACCGATTGCATGGCGAAGTCGTAGGCGCTCTCTAGCAGCAGCGCTAACAGGATCAGCGTGAGCAAGCCTATGGTAAAGGAAACCAGCGCTTTGCCTTTCATCGAAAGACGCTGATAAAAAATATCGATCCGCACATGGCCATGCCATTTCTCTGTATAGGCCCCGGCAAGGATGGCATAGACGCCATAGGTTAGGGTGGAGGCCTCATGCGCCCAGTTGGTGGGCGAGCGCAGCAATTGCCGCGCCGCCACCTCATATACCAGTACGCAAACCAGAGCAAAACCAAGCCAGGCGACGAACCGCCCGAGCCATTCGCTCAGGCGGTCCTGCCAGCGGATCCAGGCGTGAAGCAGGTGCATCGCTTGGCTCCCAGTCACTCGAGGCGGCCTTTGTCACGTGCCATTTCGCGAATCATCTCAATGGCCTCGGCGGCACGTGGCGACTTTTCGGCTTCGGCATCCCAAACTTCCTGGGCTGCCTCGGTCATCGCCAGCACATCGTTCTCCGGCAAGGTGGTAATCTCGAACAGGTGAGCCGCCTCCTCGTTCCACTCCACGAACTTCTGGTGACGGTAGTCAGCCCACTCGGCGGTGACCTCCATAAATGTTTCCTGGAGATCTTCCGGCATGCGGTTCCAGACGTTCTGGTTGACCAGCACGTTGTCCACAAAGCCCGGATAAAGCATGTTCATTTCGGTGTAGCTGGTAGCCACTTCGTTGAGCTTGAGTACCGAATAGTCATAGGGGCCTCCATAAATCAGCCCGTCGATGGCATTGGTACTCAGTGCGATATAGAACTCCTGAGGCGGAATGTAGACCGTAGGAATATCGAAGTGATTGAGTACCGCCGATACGGACGGGGTCGCGCGTATCTTGAGCTCACTCATATCGGCCAGAGACTCGACCGGTTCCTTGGTGAGCAAGTCGAACTTGCCGCCGAAGACCGGCACGGTGTAGTGCACGCCCTGCTCGGCATAGTTCTCGGCCAGCAGTTCGCCGAGGCCACGCTCGTTCCAGAGTTCCTTGGCCTCATCGAGATCGGTCCAGGCCATGGGAATGCCGGACTCGAGTACGGCAGTATCCATCTGCCCGCCCCAGTAACCGCCGTAGCCATAGATAGCCTGCAGGGTACCGCTACGCAGTGCGGCGAACATCTGGTCATTGGGTACCAATTCGCCACCGCGGAAGATATTGAGCTTGATACGGCCATCGCTGGCTGTATGCAGCATGTCTTGGAGGCGTTCGAAGATTGCGTCTTCTTCGGTACCGGTGTAACGCTGCATGCGGATCTCGATAACCTCGCCGTCCTGGGCCAGCACGGCTACCGGAAAGGCCAGGGCGCTCCCGGCCAGCGCCAGGCAAGCCAGGCCAGTCTTGACGGAGATGGCAACGGACCGAGTGGTTAACTTGTTGTTATGCATGGAGTTCTCCTGCTGTATAGGAAGCGTCATGTCTACCGGGGTGCCTGGGAGCACTCAGTGGGTGCCGGAATCACCCAGTCGTTTTCACCTCGTGGCGTGGTGATGTATTCAGGCCAGCGGAAATAAATTGGAGGTTCGTAGTCGCACAGAGGGGCCATCCACTTCACTCCACCGATACCCCCACCGGTACGCTGTTCGAACTCAGCCTTCGCCGCGTTCAGTGCGTCCGGCTCCTGGAATAGGTCAAGCAACGTCAGCCCAACCGTTTTCGCCGCCGTTTCGATCATCGGGTCAATACACGGAGCCAAGCCACCCAGGGCGTTCATGACCCAATCCGGGTATGCACCGCCATCGTCGCGGGGCGCCAGCGCGGGACGTCCGATATAGAGGCGCACGGTCGGGGCATGCCAGCTGTACTCGGTGTAGTCGTCGGAGGTGAAGTGGGTCTGGTTGGACGGAAGTATCTGGCGCAGTTCGCGCTCCGCGTCCTGCGGCTTGCGCAGGGTCTCGATATCGGACAAGAACGGCTTCTCCATCGGCGTCATGCCCAGGTTGGCCTGGATCTGGCGGGCCAGTTCCACAGCCTTGTCGCCCAACTGCGGCGCTCCGACCCGTTCGAGGTTGGCGTACGTCAGCTCTGCCAGGGCATGGTTAGCCAAGCCGGGGCGCGACTTGGCGACCCAGTGACGCTCGACCCGGCAGTGGGTCAGTTTGGCCACAGATTCGGCGATATGGTCCAGCCCCCTGACCACATGTTCCGCCTGCTCAACCGACGAGACGCGAATGAAATACTGGATCTGGGACATCTGGGCCGCCAGATTGTCGGCGGTCGCCTGGCCGGCATTCAGGATCGCCTCGTTCATCGACCAGTTCAGGCCGCTGGCCAGCACATGCTCGCGCAAGGCCTTGGCGTTGATGTACATCTGGGTGACAGCGTCGTTGGCCCCCGGGGCACGAGCGCTGGCATGGGAGGCCGCAATGGGAGAATGGCTCCCGCGGGTCATCCAGGTCTCGGGGCTATCGCACAGAAATGTGTAGATCACCCCATAGGCAGCGCCGCAGTGAGTGTCCCAGCGCGTGGTGTTGCACAATGGCAGCATATAAAAAGGATGGAAGCTGATCGCCGCATCCAAGTCATCGTAATAGCCACGGGCCGCATGGATCGGCTTCGAACCACGCACTTTTTCGGCCGGCTCGCCGAAGAACTTCAGCGTGCCGCCGATGCCGTGCTCCTTCATCAACGCCTGCATGGCCAGGAAGCCACCCAAGGAACCCATGCCCAGCGCGGAATGCGGATCGGTATGGCCGCCGGCCCAGGGACTCAGGTTGTCGCGGGGGCGTTTCACCACGTCAGCCGCCTGGCAATTGCCGGGCACCGCATCGTACTCCGCATAACCGCCAAGGGTAGGGCCCTCACCGTTGCTCCAGGTGGCGCAGAAGGCCGTGGGCATGCCGCCCGAGCCCTCCTCCACCTCAAAGCCGTGTTCGCGCAGCAGGTCGACATAGAAACGCGCCGAGCGGTATTCCCGCCACGCGGTTTCAGCGTAGTGCCAGATGGTTTGGTTCCAAACGGAAAGCTTGGGCATCAGCGCATCGACGCGCTGGGTGAGGGAATCACGTTGAGTTTGCGTGGTCATCCAGGCTCCTCTCAGGAGTGTTATTGCTTTGAAAACCACTATAGAGCAAACTCAACTCATCAAAAGTCAAAAATAATCATCTGATTGGTCAAAATGGTTCAACAAAAAGCGCACCACCTTCCCTCGCTGCAAGCCCTGCGCGCTTTTGAGGCATTAGCAAGGCTCGGCAGCCTGACCGAGGTTGCCGATTATCTCAGCCTCACCCGCAGCGCCATCAGTCATCAGTTGCGGCTTCTGGAAAGTCAGCTCAACATACGCCTTTATGAGCGGCGCGGACGTGGCGTGATCCTGACCCCGGCCGGTCAGCTCTATGCCGGAGAGGTTCGCGAGGTGCTCCAGAACCTGGAGCGGATCCACGCCAACCTGCCGGACCAGGAATATAACGGACATTTACATGTCTGCATGCCACCTGGCTTCGCTGCCAGTGTAATAAGCCGTCATATCAATGATTTCTACGCTGCTTATCCCACCATTCGTCTCCACCTGAGCACCAATCGTGAAGACGAAACGATCAATCAGCCCAACTTCGACCTTTTCGTGGTGTTCAGCGACGGCGTGCACACCGATCAGCATGTCGAACTATTGGCGCAACCGATGTACCACCCCGTGTGCAGCCCGACTCTGCTTAACGAACTCAACATCACGCATCCACGCCACCTGGATCGTGCCACCCTGCTGCACTTGCACGACGTACATGACTGGCAGCTCTGGCTGGCAGGCTGTGCGGGAAAGAATCAAGTCAAGTTCGAGTCTGGTATTTACTTCTCGAATGTCTTGTTGGTGCTACAGGCGGCACTGTCCGGCCAGGGCGTCGCCATCGGCGACGACGTGGTGTGCGGAGATAGCCTGCGTCACGGCCAACTTGTTCGCCCTTTCGGCGAGAAAATTCCCAGTGATCGTGCCTACTATCTGGTCACCCCGCACAGCCGATTGGAAGACCCCAACGTCCAGGCCTTCAGCGACTGGATGAAGAAGCTATTGGAAGGATTGCTAGGCGCTTCAGCCGTGTCCGGCTGATCGAATAGAAATGGCAAGAACGCTCACCTCAGGCGCAAGAAATTAACACCTCACGGCCTTTTTTACTGGTTTAAGGTGAATCTTGCACAACAATAGAGGTGAAACCCATGTTCGATCCCTGGCGTTCAAGCCATGCGCCCTCCCCACGCCATGCCGATATCGTGTTGCAAGAGGGGAAGATCTATACGCTCGATCCTGCTCGCCCTTGGGCCGAGGCGCTGGCCATGGCCGGAGGGCGTCTATGCGCGCTGGGAGACGACAGTTCAGTGCAAGAATGGATCGGACCCGATACGCGCGTGATCCCGTTGGGCGGCCGCTTCGTCATGCCCGGTCTGCACGACATGCACACCCACCCCGACCTGGGGCTGGCCGCCAAGTACGACGATTCGCTCAAGATCGGCATCGAGGACCCCGGCCCCGAGCAGGTCAAGCAGGCTATCCTCGATTATGCCGCGAGTCACCCCGGGGACGGTTGGATCCATGGCGCCTATTTCGTGCGTTACACCTTCCGTCAGGCTGGGCTGACCCCAGGCCGTGAATGGCTGGATAGCTTCATGCCCGACCGCCCAGTGGCCATCCTCGACCGGATGTGGGGGACGATGATGGTCAATAGCAAGGCAATGTCCCTGGCCGGTATCGACCGTCACACTTCAGACCCGCGCAATGGCTACATGGAGCGCGACCCGCTGACCGGCGAGCCCACTGGTCTGATGATCGATGGCGCCTATGCCATGATCCACGCCGCCATGCCCCCCACACCTGTGGAGGTACTACGCAAGGCCTATCAAGAAGGTTTGCACTTTCAGACCAGCCGCGGGGTTACGGCGACCAAGTACGTGCACGTATGCGAACAGCGGTTGGCCGCCCTCAAGCAGCTCGATGATGCCGGCAAGTTAAGTCTACGCGTAGAAGCGGCCATCAGCTGGCAGGATGACATCTTTCCGGTCAAGCGACGCTGGGAGCTGCTCTGCGGCGAACGACACTACTACGCCAGCAGCCGCCTGAGCGCCAATGCCGTCAAATTCCATTTCGACGGTACCGTGGAGCCGCGCTCTTCCTTCCTGCTCACTCCCTGGGAGAGCGGGGACGACTGGCGCGGCAAGATCAACCTCACGCCCGAGCACCTGCGCGACATGCTGGTCGACATGGATCGCCGCGGCATTCGGGTCATTGCCCACTGCACCGGCGACGGCGCTTCCGACCTTTTCCTGGATGCCGTGGCAACCACCCGACGCATCAATGGGCCCAGCGGGGTACGCCACCAGTGCGCACACAGCACCATCTTGCATAACGCTAACCTCGCCCGCTTCGCCGAGTTGGACGTCATCGCCGAATTCTCTCCGGCGGCCTGGTATCCCTCGCGCTTCACTTCGGGCGCACGGGCCGGCTACGGGGAGGATCGACTGTCGCGCGCCTACAACCTACGCGGTGTGCTGGATGCGGGAGGCGTTGCGGTCTTCGGAACCGACTTCCCGGTGGCTTCCATCGACCCCTGGTTGGCATTGGAAACCTTGGTGACGCGCCAGAATCCCTGGGAGCCGGGCGAGGAGCGCTTCGGCACGCCGATCAGCCTCGAAGAGGCACTTCGCGTCGCCACGATCAACGGCGCCTATGCGATGGGGCTGGAGGACGAAACCGGCTCGCTCGAAGTGGGCAAGTCGGCCGATCTCATCGTGCTGGACCATGATCCCTTTTCGCGGGAGGTACGAGGCAACCTGCATCGCACCCAAGTCGAGATGAGCTTTCTCCAGGGCCAGCCGGTCTACGACCGCGACCGTATGTTGACGAGGTTCGGCCTGGAGGCCACCTGGCAGGGCCAGCCTCCTTCGCTGACCTCATGAGACACCACCACAACGACCGCATTACGGAGTCCTGACATGACCTGTGCCGAACTACTCATTCGTCTCCTGCGCGACCGCTATAGCGTCGATACGCTCTTCGGCATTCCCGGTGTACATACGGTGGAGCTGTATCGCGGCCTCGAAGAGAGCGGCGTGCGTCACGTCACGCCGCGCCACGAGCAGGGCGCCGGCTTCATGGCCGATGGCTACGCCCGGGCGACGGGAAGGCCCGGCGTCTGCCTGATCATCACCGGGCCCGGCATGACCAACATTGCCACCGCCATGGGCCAGGCGCTGGCCGACTCGGTACCCATGCTGGTGATTTCCAGCGTCAACCGTCGGGATACCCTGGGCCTCGGCCAGGGCCGGCTACATGAGCTGGAGAGCCAGCAGGGTCTGGTAGCGGGCGTGGCGCGATTCAGCCACACCTTGCTCGATCCCGCTGGCCTGCCCGAAGTACTGGCCAGAGCCTTCGCCGTTTTCCAGGGCCAGCGGCCGGGACCGGTACATATCGAGATTCCCATCGATCTCTTCGACGCCCCCGTTAGCCCACCCGCGGAGTGGACTGCCCCGACCATTTATCCCCCGGCACCCGACCCCTCCGGACTGGCCCAAGCTGCCCAATGGCTGCGTGACGCCCAGCATCCGCTTGTGCTGCTTGGTGGCGGCTGCGTCAAGGCGCCCGACGCGGCCAGAGAGCTGGTCACCCGACTGGACGCACCGACGGCTACCACCATCAACGCCAAGGGTCTATTAGGTGATGCGCATCCGCTGGATCTCGGTGCCAATACGGGACTGCCGGCCGTGCGCAAGCTGGCGCGCGAGGCCGATATCATCCTGGCCATCGGCACCGAGCTTGGCGAGACCGACTATGACGTGGTCTTCGATGACGGTTTCACCCTCATCGGCCGACTGATTCGTATCGACCTGGATGCGCAGCAACTGGTGCGCAACCAATCCCTATCGTTGGGCCTGATCGGGGATGCGGCGCAGGCAATGAAAGGGCTACTCGAGCATTTCCAGCTCCCGCTGAACAAGAATGGCCTTGCACGCGCCAGCAGGACGCGAGAAGCGCTTAACCTTGCCCAGGATCCAGCTCTCTCCCCCTTCGTACCGCTGTGCCAAACCCTGCGCCAGGCACTGCCTAACGCCATCTGGGTGGGTGACTCCACGGCCCCGGTCTACGCTGCCAACCATCTGCTGGCGCTGCCGGCCCCTCGGCACTTCTTCAATGCCTCCACTGGCTACGGCACGCTGGGATATGGCCTGCCGGCAGCGCTGGGGGCCCAGCTTGGTCAGCCGGAACTACCCGTCATCGCCCTGGTCGGGGACGGGGGCGTCATGTTCACCCTCTCGGAGCTGGCCACTGCCGTCGAATACCGGCTGCCCGTGGTCATCGTGCTATGGCATAACCAGGGATACGAGGAGATTCGTCGGTACATGGACAACCACGGCGTCGAGCGTCTAGGCGTAGACATTCAGGCGCCCGACTTCATCACGGTAGCCCATGGGTTTGGCTGCCTGGCTACACGGGTCGATTCTCCCCCCGAACTGGCCACGGCGCTCGAAAGCCGCCCGGCCGACGGGCCGTTTCTCGTCGAGGTAGACGCCAATGCCTGGATGGGTTGGTACCAGGACAACACACTCGCTGCCAAGGAGCCTGCATGACTCCGCTGATCCATCAATTCATCGACAACCAATGGGTCGCCTCGGCAAGCGATCGTCGTCTGCCCGTGACCAATCCCTACACGGAAGCGCTCATCACCGAGGTGACGACCGGCCATCCATACGACGTGAATGACGCCGTGGGCGCTGCCCAGCGTGCACTCCCCGGCTGGCAGGGGCTTACCGGCGCCGAGCGCGGCAGGTACCTCGAGAGATTCGCCGAGATACTGTCGCGCCGGCGAGACGAGCTGGCACGGCTATCGGTGACCAATAACGGAAAAGTATTGGCGGAAGCGAACCTCGACCTGGACGACGCCATTGCCTGCTACCGCTACTACGCCCAACAGGCGCGAGCCCTGGACGAGCGCCAGGGTGAGCGGGTTCGCCTCGAGGTGGAAGGCGTCGAGGCGCGGTGCTATCACGATCCTGTCGGTGTCGTCGGGCTCATCACCCCATGGAACTTCCCGCTGGTGACCAGCGCCTGGAAAGTCGCCCCGGCACTGGCCGCCGGCTGCACCGTCGTACTCAAGCCCTCGGAAGTGACACCGTTGCCGGAGCGGGCCATCGCCGAGATCGCCCTCGAGATGGAACTGCCGGCGGGGGTGCTCAACCTGCTTTTTGGCGACGGCAACGGCATCGGTGCCCCACTCAGCGCACACCCCGGGATCGACAAGGTTTCTTTCACCGGCAGCAACCGGGTGGGCGAAGCCGTGATGCATGCCGCGGCCGAACGCACGATTGGCGTATCGCTCGAACTGGGCGGTAAATCGCCCATTCTGGTGATGGAGGATGCCGACCCCGATCAGGCAGCCGACTGGGTGATGGCGGGTATCTATTACAATGCAGGGCAGATCTGCTCGGCGACTTCCCGTCTGCTGGTTCACCAGAACGTAGCAGAACCACTCTACGCAGCCTTGGCACACCGCATCGATGCACTCGAATTGGGTGATCCGCTGGCCGAGGGCATCGACATGGGCCCCCTGACTAGCGCACGACAGCGCGACGCCGTTCGGGGCTACCTGACTATCGCCGATCAGGAGGGTCTTGTGGTGGTCCGCGACGCGCGCCACCGTACGCTACCCAAGAAAGGATACTTCCTGGCACCGACACTGTATCGCGATGTTCCCACGAGCAGTCGCCTCTGGCGGGAGGAGATTTTTGGCCCCGTGCTTTGCGCACGCAGCGTGGCCGACGAGGCGGAAGCGATCGCTCTTGCCAACGATACCGTCTTCGGACTGGCCGCTACCGTGATCTGCTGGGATCCACAGCGAGCGCGGCGGATCGGCCGACAGCTCAAGTCCGGAAGTATCTGGTACAACAGCGAGCAGCTGGTATTGCCTCAGACCGGCTGGGGCGGTTTCAAACGCAGTGGTATCGGCCGAGAATTAGGTCCATGGGGCCTACAAGCGTTTCTAGAGGTCAAGCATGTTATTGGGCCCGGTGATCTTGGTTGAAAATTGGCAGCTCCCGGATCCAAGCAGCACCTCGAATTCAGTCACTGCTCAGAAAGGCGGGAGGCAGGGCTTCGTCGAGGTAGGTGGTGTTGAACTCCACCATCTTCGCCAGGGCCCCGGGGTCGGGGAAGAACACCTCTTGCCGCTCCTTCAGCACCAGCCCTTCTTCGCGGAGCATGGAAAAGGTCCGGCTCACATGGACGGCGCTCAGGCCCAGCACATCGCCCAACTGCTCCTGGGACAGCGGCAACTGGAATCTCCCCTCCTCGACCGCCCCTATCCTGCGCAGGCGGAGGTAGATTTCATAGAGAAAGTGCCCCAGGCGCTGTTGAGCGGTGTGGCGGCCGATGTAGACCAGCCGCTCGGTGAGCATGGCCTGCTGGCGAACGGCAATGGCGACCATCCCGGCCGCCAGGGTCGGCGACGTGCGAATCAGCTGGCACAGGTGCTGAGGCGAGAATGGGCAGATCACCCCCGCGTTGATCATCGCCACCCCGGCCAGCCGCTTGGAGAAGCCGAAATCGCGCATGCCGATGATGTCGCCAGGCAGATAGACCTTGAGGATCTGCATGGAACCGTTGTCGAGATAGCGAAAGGAGTAGGCCCACCCTGCCTTGAGAACACAGAACAGCTCCACATCCGAGCCCTCTTGCCAGAGGATTTCCCCGGCGGTCACCCGTCTGGAATTATGCTCCAGCTCGATCAGAAGCGTCTCATCGACTTCCGAAAGCGCACCGTGCCGCTTAAGTTGCTGAATCACAATGCTATTGAGTAGGGTCACAGCCACTCCGGCGGGCTCAGTTAGACGATAGCATTCTAACCAAGTTCTTAAGTAGCACTTCATAACATAGGTTATAGGCGGCTCACGTCCGGCGCCCCCTGCTTTGGTCGAGTATGCGCCATGAAAATTGCTTGATACCGGGGGCCCACCGCGCCATCATCGCGCCCAGCGCGTGAGCGAGACCGGGGTGGCATCGGGTTCGGGCACATCAGGTTGGCCCTCGTTCCGATAAGACCCTATATTTGAAAGACATTTTTGACCTGGATTCGTGAGCCAATGAGCAAAGTCCTGATTATCGGCGCCGGTGGCGTCGGCGGCGTCGTTACCCACAAGTGTGCACAGCATCCCGAAGTCTTCTCGGAGATCTGCCTGGCCAGTCGCAATGAAGACAAGTGTCGCGCCATCGCGGACCAGCTGGATCGCCAGATCCAGACCGCCCAGGTGGACGCCGACAACGTCGAGGCACTGGTTGCCCTGATCGAGTCGTTCAAGCCCGACTTGCTGATTCACGTGGCGCTGCCCTATCAGGACCTGACCATCATGGAGGCATGCCTGCGTACCGGCGTGCCCTACCTGGACACCGCCAACTACGAGCATCCCGACGAGGCCAAGTTCGAGTACAAGGAGCAGTGGGCCTTCCAGGAGCGCTACGCCAAGGCCGGCGTCATGGCCACCCTGGGCTGCGGCTTCGACCCGGGCATGACCAACATCTACTGCGCCTACGCCCAGAAGAACCTGTTCGACGAGATCCACCAGATCGACATCCTGGACGCCAACGGCGGCGACCACGGCTATCCCTTCGCCACCAACTTCAATCCCGAGATCAACATCCGCGAGATCACCGCCAACGGCCGCTACTGGGAAGAGGGCGAGTGGAAAGAGACCGCTCCCCTGGCCGAGAAGCGCACGTTCGATTTCGACGGTATCGGCGAGAAGGACCTCTACCTGCTCTATCACGAGGAGCTGGAATCCCTCTCGCAGAACATCAAGGGGCTGAAGCGGATCCGCTTCTGGATGACCTTCTCCGAGAAGTACATCACCCACCTCAAGGTGCTCGAGAACGTCGGCATGACCAGCATCGAGCCGATCGAGTTCGAGGGCAAGCAGATCACGCCGCTGCAGTTCCTCAAGGCGGTGCTGCCCGACCCGGCGTCGCTCGGCCCGCGCACCAAGGGCAAGACCAACATCGGCATCATTGCCGACGGCATCAAGGACGGCAAGCGGCGCAAGGTGCATATCTACAATATCTGCGACCACGAGGCCTGCTACCGGGAGGTGCAGTCCCAGGCGATCTCCTATACCACCGGCGTGCCCGCCGTCACCGGGGCCATGCTGATGCTGGAAGGAATCTGGAAGGGTGCCGGCGTGTTCAACGTCGAGCAGCTCGACCCGGACCCCTTCATGGCGCGCATCGGCGAGATGGGCTTGCCGTGGCAGGTGGTCGAGCTCGACCCCGAAGCCGACCCGCTGGCCTGAACGTAGATGGCATCGCAGAACATGGAAACGCCGGTCTATCCCTTTGATGTTCAGGCCTGCCCGTCGCCGGCCTACGTGGTCGACGACGCCCTGCTACGCAAGAACCTGGTCCTGCTCAAGCAGGTCCAGGAAGCGAGCGGTGCGCGTATCCTGCTGGCCCTGAAGGGCTTCGCCATGTGGGATACCTTCGCCATGGCCCGGGAGTACCTGGTCGGCACCACCGCCAGCGGCCAGGACGAAGCACGGCTGGGTGCGGAGACCTTCGGCGGAGAGGTGCACTGCTACTCGCCGGCCTTTACCGAGGAGGAGATGGAGGTGGTGCTGCGCTATGCCGACCACATCAGCTTCAACTCCCCCACCCAGTGGCGGCGCTTCCGCGACACCGTCGCGGCCGCACCACGTCGGATTTCCTGCGGCATGCGCGTCAACCCGGAGCACTCCACCGGGGCGGTGCCGCTCTACGATCCCTGCGCGCCGGGCTCACGCCTCGGCACCCGGGCCGCGGACCTGCTGCCTGCGGATCTCCAAGGCCTCGAGGGGTTGCACTTCCACACCCTTTGCGAGCAGAACAGCGACGCCCTGGAGGAGACCCTGGCCGCCTTCGAGGCCAAGTTCGGCCAGTACCTGGCAAGCCTTGCGTGGGTCAACTTCGGCGGCGGACACCATATCACCCGCGAGGACTACGACGTCGAACGGCTGGTGCGGGTGATCCGCGACTTCAAGGCACGCCATCCGCACCTGACGGTCTACCTGGAGCCCGGCGAGGCCATCGCGCTCAACACCGGCTACCTGGTCTGCTCGGTACTGGATATCGTCGAGAATGACGGCCCTATCGCCATCCTCGACACCTCCGCCACCGCACACATGCCAGACGTGCTGGAGATGCCCTACCGGCCGCAGATCATCGGTGCCGGTGAGTCCGGCGAGAAGGCCCACACCTATCGCCTGGGCGGCCTGACGTGTCTCGCCGGCGATGTCATCGGCGACTACAGCTTCGATGCGCCGCTGGCCATCGGCGACCGTCTGGTGTTCACCGACATGGCCCACTACACCATGGTGAAGACCACCACCTTCAACGGCATGCGCCTACCCTCGATCTGCCGCATTGACGAGACAAGCCGCGAGATACGCACGGTCAAGACCTTCGGTTATGAGGACTACAAGCAGCGCCTGAGCTAGGCCCCTTCATGGGTTCCACTCACCGCGCAGCAGGCACCCAAGGGTGCCTGTTGCGTTTCTGCACCGCCTCTTTCCTCCTCGCCCCGCCCCTCTTTTCCCCTGCTACGCTTTCACGCATGGTAAGGAGCCCGATATCACCAGCCAGGGAGAGCAGCGATGACCACCGTTTTCAAGTTCGGCGGCGCCTCGATCAAGAATGCCGATGCCATACGCCACCTGACGCCCCTCATCGAGGCCCACAGGGATAGGCCACTGGTGGTAGTGGTTTCCGCCATGGGCAAGACGACCAATGCCCTCGAGGCACTGCTGGCCGACGCCCGTGACGGCAACCGTGGCGGCGACGGCTATCAGGAGCGGCTCGCGTCGCTCAAGGCCAGCCATCGGGAGGTGGCAGACGCGCTCTTCGGTGGCGAAGCCGATTCGCTGAAGTCGCGCCTCGACGCCCTGTTCGACGAGCTGGACGAACAGCACCGGCACTATCGTGACAGCCCCTATCCGGAGCACTACGACCAGACGGTCTGCTATGGAGAGTTGCTTTCCACCACCCTGGTTGCCGAGTGGCTGAACCGTCAGGGCGTGGAAACGGAGTGGCTCGATGCCCGCGAGCTGATCATCACCGACGAACAGCATCAGGACGCCAACCTGAACTGGTCAGCCACCACGGATGCCATCCGCAAGCGAGCGGGGGGTGAGGACCGGGTGCTGCTGACCCAGGGCTTCATCGGCGGCACCTCTGGTGGCGCCTCCACCACCCTCGGCCGGGAAGGCTCGGATTTCAGCGCGGCGATCTTCGCCCACTGCCTCGATGCCGCGGAGGTGGTGATCTGGAAGGACGTACCGGGACTGTTCAACGCCGACCCCCGGCGCTTCGATAACGCCGTGCAACTGAAACGGCTCTCCTACGCCGAGACCATCGAACTCGCCTGGCACGGCGCCAAGGTCATCCATCCCAAGACCCTGGGGCCATTGAAGCAGAAGGCCATTCCGCTGACGGTCCGCTCCTTCGAGACCCCGGACGCGCCACCCAGCGTCATCGACGCGGATACCCGATTCGATACCGAGCACCCCTCCTGCATCCTGCGCGACGACCAGGTCTTGCTCGAGGTGAAGTCGAAGGACTTCTCCTTCATGGACGAGCCGCGCCAGCACGACATCCTCGGCCGACTGGTGGAAGCCGGCGTTCATGCCAACCTGATCGACGGTAGCGCCATGCAGTTCACGCTCTGCTGCGACAACAAGCCCGAGCGGCTGCAGCCGCTGACCGACTCGCTGGACGCCGACTATGCGCTCGAGCGACAGGAAGGCCTGACGCTGCTCACCGTGAGGCACCCCAGCGAATCACTGCTGGAGCGGCTCAGCGAAGGTCGCGACATCCTTGCCGAGCGCCGTAATGCCACGACCACCCAGCGGCTGTTCCGCACCGACGAGTGCCCGGAGACCTGGCATATCCCCGACTGAGCGGGGCTCGGAAGAGTCGACAATCCCGCCACCGAAAGGCCGCGGGTCAGGTGGCACCAAAAACGCCGGGGCAATTCATCACCCCGGCGTTTATTGGTTTCGTCTTATGACAAGCTCACCGCATCAGGCGGCGTCGCGCTTGGATTCACTCGCCGCCTGCATCGCCAGGGCGGTGTCGAGCATGCGGTTGGAGAAGCCCCATTCGTTGTCATACCAGGCCATTACCTTGACCAGGCGGCCATTCACCCGGGTGTGGTTGGCATCGAAGGTCGAGGAGTTAGGGTCGTGATTGAAGTCGATGGAGACCAGCGGCTGGGCGTTGACCGCCAGCACCGGTGAGGCCTCCGCCGCCTTGGCGACGATGGCGTTGATCTCTTCCTTGGTGGTGTCACGGCCGGCGGTGAACACCAGGTCCACCAGCGAGACGTTGATCACCGGCACGCGCACTGCCAGGCCGTCGAACTTGCCGGCCAGCTCCGGCAGCACCAAGCCCACCGCGGCGGCGGCGCCGGTCTTGGTCGGAATCATCGAGTGGGTGGCGCTGCGGGCCCGGTAGGGGTCGCTGTGATAGACGTCGGAGAGGTTCTGGTCGTTGGTGTAGGCGTGCACCGTGGTCATCAGCCCGTTCTCGATGCCCACCGACTCGTTGAGCGCCTGGGCGATCGGCGCCAGGCAGTTGGTGGTGCAGGAGGCGTTGGAGACCACCTTGTGCTCGGGCTTGAGCACGCCCTCGTTGACGCCGAAGACGATGGTGGCATCGGCATCCGGGCTCGGCGCCGAGATCAGCACCCGCTCGGCGCCGGCTTCCAGGTGCTTGCCGGCGGCCTCGCGCTTGGTGAACAGGCCGGTGCACTCCATCACCAGGTCGACCCCAAGAGCCTTCCAGGGCAGGGCCGACGGATCGCGCTCCGACAGGATGGCGATGCGATCCCCGTCCACGGTGAGGCTCTCCTCGTCGTGCTCCACGGAAAACGGAAAATGACCATGCACGGTGTCGTGGCGCAGCAGGTGGGCGTTGAGGGCGGGCGCCCCCAGGTCGTTGATGGCGACCACCTGAATACGGTTGCGGTAGCCGTTTTCGTAGAGCGCGCGAAGTACGTTCCGGCCGATACGGCCGAAACCGTTGATAGCGATCTTGAGTGTCATGGCATCTTCCTCCCGAAAGTGGGCAGCATTTTTTCAATGTGGTGCAATTACCGCTGAGTCTCAAGTTTTTTTGGTAATATTACAACATTTTTTGCGCTTCCCTTTTCCTCTGCTTCCTCATCGCGCCGCAACATATGCATATTACTCAGGAATGGTTGGCCTTCCAGCGTGCATCGTGCGGGATACGAGCAAAGCAGAATTCTGTAGTAATATTACGTCCTCGCCGCTAAGGTAGTCACATTCCAGGAAATCACCCGGCCGCCGCCATCAGGAGGACTCTTCCATGCCCCACAGCCAACCTCGCTCCCCCCTTCGCCGCACCAAGATCGTCGCCACCCTGGGGCCGGCCAGCGACCGCGATGGCGTGCTGGAAGCGATGATCGAGGCCGGCGTCGACGTGGTGCGCCTCAATTTCTCTCACGGCTCCGCCGACGATCACCGCCAGCGCCTCGAGCGCGTGCGCGAGATCGCCGCCCGCCTGGGCCGGGCCGTGGCCGCCCTGGGCGACCTGCAGGGCCCCAAGATCCGCATCGCCCGCTTCAAGGATGGCCCGGTGACGCTCGAGGAGGGGCAGCCCTTCCTGCTCGACATGGCGCTGGACTCCGATGCCGGTGACGTGACCCGGGTCGGCTGCGACTACAAGACCCTCGCCGACGACGTCGTCCCCGGCGACCGGCTGCTGCTCGACGACGGCCGGCTGGTGCTGGAAGTGACCAAGGTCCAGGGGCAGGAGATTCACACTCTTGTCACCGTAGGCGGCAAGCTCTCCAACAACAAGGGCATCAACAAGGAGGGTGGCGGCCTCTCGGCCCCGGCGCTCACCGACAAGGACCGCGCCGACCTCAAGACCGCCATCGACATCGGCGTCGACTACCTGGCGGTCTCGTTCCCGCGCAGCGCCGCCGACATGCACGAGGCGCGGGAGCTGTTGGGCGAGGCGGGGAAAGAGATCGGCCTGGTGGCCAAGCTCGAACGTGCCGAGGCAGTGGCCGACGCGGCGACACTCGACGGCATCATCGAGGCCTCCGAGGCGGTGATGGTGGCCCGCGGCGACCTGGGGGTGGAGATCGGCGACGCCGAGCTGATCGGCATGCAGAAACGCATCATCAAGCGTGCCCGCACCCTGAACCGGGCGGTGATCACGGCAACGCAGATGATGGAGTCGATGATCACCTCGCCGCTGCCCACCCGGGCCGAGGTGTTCGACGTGGCCAACGCGGTGCTCGACGGCACCGACGCGGTGATGCTCTCCGCCGAGACCGCCGCCGGCGACTTCCCGGTGGAGACCATCGCGGCGATCAACCGCGTCTGCCTCGGCGCCGAGCGCGAGAGGATCGCCCAGGAGTCCGGTCACCGCATCCACGAAGGCTTCTCGCGGATCGACGAGACCATCGCCCTGTCGGCAATGTACGCCGCCAACCACCTCACCGGCGTGGCGGCCATCGCCTGCATGACCTCCACCGGCTATACGCCGCTGATCGCCTCGCGCATCCGCTCGGGCCTGCCCATCGTCGGCCTGGCCCACAGCCCGGTGGCGCAGCGGCGCATGGCGCTCTACCGCGGCGTGGTCTCGCTGCCCTTCGACACCAGCGGGATGACGCCCACCGAACTCAATGAGCGAGCGCTGGCGCTGCTGGTCGAGCAGGGCATTGCGCTGCCCGGGGAACATGTCATTCTGACCCGGGGCGATCACATGAACGCCCACGGCGGCACCAACACCCTGAAGATACTCGAGGTGGGAACACCATGACCGATCCGCGTCCACGGCGCACCGTGCAGCGCACCCTCCCGGCCCGCAAGCGCATCGCGCTGATCGCCCATGACGGCAAGAAAGAGGAGCTGCTGGCATGGGCCACACGCTGGCAGCAAACCCTGGCGGACCACGAACTGGTCGGCACCGGCACCACTGCCGGACGCATCTCGGCGCAGCTGGGCCTAACGGTGGAAGGCATGATGAGCGGCCCACTGGGAGGCGACCAGCAGATCGGCGCTCGCATCACGGAACAGCGGCTGGACCTGCTGGTCTTCTTCTGGGACCCCTTCGCACCCCAGCCCCATGATCCCGACGTCAAGGCACTGCTGCGGCTCGCTGCCCTGTGGAACATTCCCGTGGCCTGCAACGCCGCCAGTGCCGACTTCCTGATCAGCTCTCCCTGGCTGTCACAGCCCTACGAGATGACCATTCCCGATGCCCAGGCATGGGTGGCATCACGCAATTCACAGGGCTGACAGGCGGCCCGCGCCAGCCTCGCCCGACTATCGCGCCTGAGGAAACCGCATGTTCCAACTTACCCGCAGCGTCACCTGGCAAGCCCTGAAGCGATTGCAGCAGGAAACCGCCAACGACCGGATCAAGGATTACTTCACCGCCGACCCCCAGCGCTTCGAGAAGATGAGCCTGCGCGTCGGCGGCCTGTTTCTCGACTATTCCAAGCACCAGATCTCCGATGCGGTGCTGGCCAAGCTGCTCGAGCTCGCCGACCACTCGGCGCTGGTCCAGCGGCGCGCCCAGATGTTTTCCGGCGACATCATCAATGTCACCGAGGACCGCCCGGTACTCCACGCCGCCCTCCGCAACCTGGGCGATAGCCCGGTGATGGTCGACGGCAAGGACGTGATGCCGGAGATCCGCCGCTCCTGGGAACAGCTGCGCCAGTTCGCCGACGCCGTACGCAACGGCGAGTGGAAGGGCTACAGCGGCAAGCGCATCAAGGACGTGGTCAACATCGGTATCGGCGGGTCGGACCTGGGTCCCAACATGGCCAGCCGGGCGCTGCTCAAGCACCGGCACCCGGAACTCGCCTTCCACTTCGTCTCCAACGTCGACGGCGCCCATATCCAGAAGGTGCTCTCCCGTCTCGACCCGGCCACCACGCTGTTCATCGTCTCGACCAAGACCTTCTCCACCCAGGAGACGCTGCTCAACGCCAAGACGGCACGCCGCTGGTTCGTCGAGCAGGCCGGCGAAGACGCCGACGTGGGCGCCCACTTCGTCGCCGCTTCGACCAACCGCCGCGCCGCCATGGAGTTCGGCGTGCGCGAGGAGAACGTCTTCGAGTTCTGGGCCTGGGTCGGCGGACGCTACTCCATGTGGTCCTCCATCGGCCTGCCGATCGCCCTTTCCGTGGGCTTCGACGGTTTCATGGAGATGCTCGAAGGCGCCTACGAGATGGACCAGCACTTCCTCTCCGCCCCCTTCGACCGGAACATGCCGGTGCTGATGGCGCTGGTCGGCATCTGGAACCTCAACTTCCACGGCGCCGAGACCCAGGCCATCGTGCCCTACGACCAGGCGCTGCATCAGCTGCCCGCCTTCCTGCAGCAGCTGGACATGGAGTCCAACGGCAAGTCGGTGGATATCTTCGGACACCCGGTGGACTACAAGACCGGCCCCATCGTCTGGGGGCAGACCGGCTCCAACGGCCAGCACGCCTTCTTCCAGCTGCTGCACCAGGGCACCCGCTACGTGCCCATCGACTTTATCGCCTCACTCAAGCCGGAGCCCGGCGTCGAAGAGCACCACTTCGCGCTGCTCACCAACATGCTGGCCCAGGCCAACGCCTTCATGGAGGGCAGCCAGACCGGCGGCCGACTCGACCCCTACAGCTGCCCCGGCAATCGCCCCTCCAGCGTGCTGCTGCTCGACGAGCTGACACCCAAGAACCTCGGCGCGCTGATCGCGCTCTACGAGCACAAGGTCTTCGTTCAGGGAGTGATCTGGAACATCAACTCCTTCGACCAGTGGGGAGTGGAGCTGGGCAAGCGCATCGCCGGCGAGATCAGCGAGCGCCTGGACACCCAGACCCAGGACTTCGATGCCTCCACCCAGGGGCTGCTGGCCCTGGTGCGTGAGCATTTCCACGCCATGCCCTCGGCCGCCCCGGCACCGGCAAGGAGTGAGAAAAAGGCACGCAGGAAGGAGAGCTGAACCTACCAGGGACGACCGGGCGCCAGCCGCGCCCGGACCGTGCGGTCGCCCAGCCAGGCGGCAGCGAGCCACAGTGGCACGCTGGCTAGCACATAGAGCAGTGCCAGCCATGGCAGGCCGATCTCCACCAGGTAGAGGGTCTCGAGGCTGAACAGCGAAAAGGTCGTGAAGCCGCCACAGAAGCCGGCTACCAGGAAGGGCTGCCAGCGTGCCACCCGCCCTCCCTCGCGGCAGGCCGCATAGGCGGCGAAGGCGGCAATCAGCCAGGAGCCCGCCAGATTCACCGCCAGGGTGCCCCAGGGAAAGGCCGGGCCCAGCGCCGTCAGCGAAGCGACCGACACCAGGTAGCGCAGCACACTGCCCAGGGCGCTGCCCACCCCCACCGCCGCATAGTCGCGCCAGCCGCTCATGGCGCGCCTCCTGCCAGCCACCAACCCAGCCAGGCCAGCGCCAGCCCCGACAGGCAGGTCGTGCCGACATTGGCCAACGCGATCAACGTCCGGCCGCTTTGCCACAACGCAAGCGTCTGCAGGCTGAGAGAGGAAACCGTGGTATAGCCACCCAGCACGCCGACCATCAGGCCCAGCCAGGCCGAAGAGAGATCGAGACCCTGCGGTACGCCCAGGCGGCCGGCGATCCAACCAGCCAGCAGCGCCCCGCTGAGATTGACCGCCAGCGTCCCCCAGGGAAAACCGGTGCCCAGCCAACGGGCCAGAAGCCGGGAAGCCGCCAGCCGGGCCATGCCCCCCGCGGCCCCTCCCGCCGCCACCAGCAATACCGCGACCCATCCGACGCTCATGCTGCTTCCCCAGCGGCAAGTGTTATAACAACCGATGCTAACGAAGTCGTTGCGAGCACACAAAGAAAAGCCACCCGCAGGGCGGATGGCAAGAGGATCGAGCATGTTGCAGGGAATCGTGCCAAGAGATAGGCACGCACGGAATATGACACAGACCTCGTTACATGTACAATTACTGCATCGATAATTCGACACGTCCGCCCAGCGGTTCGTCCCGTGGTGACAAAGTCCGTATCATATGCCGCACGAGACATGACGGATCCCTGACGACACGCCCGAGATGGAGGTCACTGCGTGATGCCCACACGTTTCATCCCCTGGCTGCTTGGCTGGCTGCTGCTGGCCTGCCTGGCTGCGACACCCGTCCTGGCCCAGCCGATCGAGGCCGCCAATGAGCCCGCCTACTCGACGCTGGCCGACCTCCTGGAGGACGAGTCATCCCGCCAGCAGTTGATCGACCACCTGCGGCGACAGGCAATCGATGAGGGCGCTCTGGCGGGGGCCGAAGCCGTACAACAAGGGCAGCAGCCGGAACAGGTATCGCTGCCAAGGCAGCTGGCGGAGTTGACCAGCCGCGTTGTCAGCGATATCGGGGGAGAGTTCCGCAACCTGGTGAGCATCGTGACCGGCCTGTTCACCGGTGACACTACCGCCACCGCCTTCGACACAGCGGCCTTCACCTCCGCGGCGATCAACCTGGGGCTGGTGATACTGGCCACGTTCCTCTTTTTTATCGCGTTCCGCCATCTGGCCAGGCCGCTGTTCACCCGCATCAGCGGCTGGTCGCTGCAGGCCAGCAGCCTCACGCCGGTGGTGCGCCTGGTGCTCTGCGTGGCCCTAGCCGCCCTGGCAGACGCACTGATCGTGGTGATGGCCTACATGGCCGGCAACCTGATCGCCACCTTCGCCATCGGCGAGGCCGGCGAGCTCTCCACTCGAGCCTCGCTGTTCCTCAACGCCTTCCTCATCATCGAGCTGCTGAAGGCCGCCGTGCGAATGCTGTTCTCGTCACGCTACGAGGGGCTGCGCCTGCTGCCCATCTCGGCTGGCGAAGCTTCCTACTGGAACCGCTGGATCGCCCGTCTCATCGGGCTGGTGGGCTATGGCCTGATGGTGGTGGTGCCGCTGGCCAGCGCCTATTTCGCACCGACCCTGGGACAGGGCATCGGCGCTCTGATCATCTTCGGCGCCTTCTTCTATGCCGTGGCGGTGGTGCTCAAGAATCGGGTGCGCATCCGCGACAATCTCGACCAGTTGGCGGCCCGCAGCGACCTGACCGCGACCCGGGTCTCCCTCCAGCTGTTCGCCCGCACCTGGCACCTGTTCGCCCTGGCGTACTTCCTGATGGTGCTGGTACTGACCCTGACCCGGCCGGCCGATGCCCTGCCCTTCGTGCTACTTGCAACGCTCAAGACGCTGGCCATCGTGGTGGTGGGCATGCTCCTGTCGAGCCTGTTGACCCAGACCATCGGGCGTCGCATTCACCTTTCCGACGACCTGCGCCGCAAGCTGCCGCTGCTGGAGCCTCGCCTCAACAGCTATGTGCCCAACGCCCTGCGCGTCATCCGTACCATCATCCTGATCGTGGTGGTCCTGCTCGTGCTCAACGCCTGGGGAGCCTTCGACCTGATGGCCTGGTACGCCTCCGAGCCGGGCCGCGGCCTGGTGGGTAAACTGGCGAGCGTCGCGACGATCCTGGTTGTCGCCATCGGCGTCTGGCTGGGCCTGGCCAGCCTGATCGAGCACAAGCTGAATCCGGAGACCGGTGCCGGCGAACCCACCGCTCGCGCCAAGACCCTGCTTTCGCTGTTCCGCAACGCCCTGGCCATCGCCCTGATCACCATGACGATGATGATCGTGCTGGCCGAGATCGGTATCAACATCGGCCCGCTGATCGCTGGTGCCGGCGTGCTGGGCCTGGCCATCGGTTTCGGCGCCCAGAAGCTGGTACAGGACATCATTACCGGGGTCTTCATTCAGGTGGAGAACGCCATGAACACCGGCGACGTGGTCACCGTGGGCGGCATCACTGGCACCGCCGAGCGACTCAGCATCCGCTCGGTGGGTATTCGTGACCTCTCGGGCACCTACCATATCGTGCCTTTCTCAAGCGTCGATACCGTCTCCAACTACATGCGCGAGTTCGGCTACCACGTGGGCGAGTACGGCATCGCCTACCGCGAGAGCATCGACGACGCCATCGTCGCCCTGCGCGAGGCCTTCGATGAACTGGCGGCCGACGAGGAGCACAAGATGAACATCCTGGCGCCGCTGGAAGTGGCCGGGGTCACCGGCCTCGGCGACAGTTCGGTGAATATCCGCGTGCGGATCAAGACCACTCCCGGCACCCAATGGAGCACCGGCCGGGCCTTCAACCGGCTGGTCAAGCTGCACTTCGACGGCAAGGGCATCGAGATCCCCTTCCCCCACACCACGCTCTACTTCGGCGTTGGCAAGGAGGGCGAGGCGCCGCCGGCCAACCTGCGTGTCATGCAGCAGCCCTTCGACATCAACGGACGCCCGGGCGGCCAGCCGAGTTCCGGCGAGAGCAGTCGTTCCGGCGAGGACGATCCCCGCTCGAAGCCCAACCCGACATTCAAGGGCGACTACGAGGAACGGGATTGAGCGCCACATGCCCATGAGCGCGCGCATCATGACACGCCTCCCACCGCATGGTGGGAGGCGTTGGCGTCTAGGCTCCTGGTTCGAGTCGAACGCCCGCAGGAAGAATCGCGGGGCGTGCCTATACTGTTTCTGAGCTCCGGCGTAGCGCTGCCTGCGTTACGCTGGTGCGGCCATCCATGCTTCGAAGGCGCTCAGGGACGGGACTACCATGACAAACAAAGCACAGGGCACCGCCTACGGTGCCTGGCTGCTGCTCGCTATTTCGATCATTGCACTGATCCTTGCGGCAGTCGCCACGTTCAACGAAGGCAATGGCATTGCCTACACCCCGGGCACCTACCTGGTGCTGATTTCCACCGCGCTGATGCTGGTCGGGTCGCTGCTGCTGACCTTCGCCCGCGGCATGCCCCGCTGGCTGGGCGGACTCATTGCCTTCCTGCTCCTGCTCGACCTGCTGGGTACGGGCCTGGCGGCCTATCTGTTGCAGGCCGAGTGGCTGCTCGTCTCCATCGGGATCGGGCTCGTTGCCTGGCTCGTTCATGCGATTGCCGACCCCGCTACGGGCAAGCGCGACCGCACCATGACGCTGCGCCAGGAGGCCGCCTCATGAACCGTAATGACGCCATCACCCTGGTCGTCTCGCTGCTGCTGGCGGGCTCCGTCGGCAATGCACTGGCACAGGAGGACACGTCTACCGATGAGGAAGGCGGCCAGCCACAGGGCATCTCCGAAACCCAGGGCGACGAGTCCGAGCAGGACGCCAGCAGCGATGAACCGCAAGCGGACGAGGAAGACTCCGAGGCGTCCTCGGTCACGCCGACCGGCCCCGGCGGGCGCGTCGACACCGGGCCTGCGGGAGAAGCCCCCAGCGGCGGCGGCGAGACCTCTATGCCCCAACCGGGGGCGGATGCCTGGATGGAGTCGCCGGATAGCTGGGCGACCTTCAACGGCGACCTGCGCGCCCAGAAGTACTCGCCCGCCGACCAGATCACGCCGGAAAACGTCGGCGAACTCGAGCAGGCCTGGGAGTACCATACCGGCGACGTCTCGGATGGCAGCGACGATATCCCGATGTCGGTCTGGTCGGCCACGCCGCTGTTCGTCAACGACACGCTATACCTGGGTACGCCCTTCTATCGCATCATCGCCCTGGACCCGGGCAACGGCCAAGAAAAGTGGACCTTCGACCCCGACGCCCGCCTGGAAGCCCTGACCCAGCCCATGATGAAGAGTCGCGGCGTCGCCTACTGGGAAGCCGACGAACCCCAGGCGGGCGAGGCCTGCCAGAAGATCGTCTATATCGGCACCATGGACGCCAAGCTCTATGGCGTCGATGCCGACACCGGCGAGCGTTGTGCCGCTTTCGGCGACAACGGCATGCTCGACGTCAACCAGTGGAATACCATCAACGACAAGTGGCCGCTGTCCCTGCTGCAGCCCCCCACCGTGTATAACGATACGCTGTTCCTCGGTTGGGCCGGCAAGGACTGGACGGACGCCGTGGCGCCCCCGGGAACGGTCTTTGCGCTCGACGCGCGCACCGGCGAGCGCCGCTGGACCTTCCATGCGTTACCCGAGGAAGTCGTCGATAGAACCGGCACGGCCAACGTCTGGGCGTCGATGTCACTAGACCCCGAAAGCGGGCTTCTCTACATTCCGGTCAGTTCACCGAGCCCCAACTACTACGGCGGCGAGCGCACCGAGGAGTTGCCCCTGGCCACCTCGGTGACGGCGCTCAACACCGACACCGGCGAGGTGGTGTGGAGCCGGCAGCTCGTGCATCACGACATCTGGGACTATGACACCGTGGCGCCCCCCACCCTGGTCGACATCCAAAAGGATGGCGAGAGCGTGCCTGCCCTGGTGCAGCCGTCCAAGCAGGGTTTCCTGTTCGTGCTGAACCGTCAGACGGGCGAGCCCGTTTACCCGATCGAGGAGCGCGAGGTTCCGGCCTCGGACGTCGAGGGCGAGGAAGCCGCCCCGACGCAGCCCTTCGTCGACGTCCCCGAGCCGGTCATTCCCGACGACTGGCCGGGTATCTCCCGGCTCGCCGACATGGTGGGACTGGGCGAGTGCAGCCGCAAGGCCAAGGGCCTGCGTTACGAGGGGCGCTTCACGCCGCCGAGCCTCGAGGGCACGCTCACCTATCCGCCCACCACGGGGGGCTCCCAATGGGGCGGCGGCGCCGTCGACCCGGAAAAGGGCGTGTTCGTGATCAACTCCAACAGCGTGGTGCAGATCTATCGCCTCATCCCGCGTGACGAGTTCGAACAGCTGGGACAATCGGGAGAAACGGGCGGCTATTACGCCCAGGGCGATACGGCCTACGGCTTCCATCTCGAGACGTTCCTCAACTGGGCCGGCATGCCGTGCTGGAAACCACCCTACGGCACCATCGCCGCCTACGATCTCAATACCGGGGAACGACTATGGAACGAGCCGTTCGGCCAGGTGCAAAAGCACGGCTTCTACATGCCAGAGTCGTGGGGCTCGGTGACCATCGGCGCACCGGTGATTACCCGCTCGGGGCTGATCTTCATCGGCGCCTCCATGGATTCGCGCGTGCGTGCGCTCGACCTGGAGAGTGGCGAGGTGTTGTGGAAACACCTGGTGGAAGCCCCTGCCGTCTCGATGCCGGCGGTCTATACCTACGAGGGCAGGCAGTACGTCACCTTCGCAGTGGGCGGCAACTCCATCCTGCTGCCCAAGGTCAGCGACCAGGTGGTTTCTTTCGCGCTGCCCGATTGATACTCGAGCCGGCGACAGGCCGCAAAACAGAAGGGCGCCTTGCGGCGCCCTTCAATCTGTTACCGGCCGCCTAGGCGGCAGGGCTCCAGCCTGGCATTACGATTTCTTCTTGCCTCCCTTGCCGGCTTCGTCCTGAGGGGGCGGTTCGGCCGGTTGTGGCAGCGAGGGCAGTGACTTGTCGAGCAGCTCGACGCTCTGCCGATAGTAGAGCTGGCTCTTGTTGTGCTCGCCCAGGTTGGCGAAAAGCCGCGCCAGCTCCGCACAGACCACGCCGCTGGGACGCTGCCGCTGACTCGTCTCGAAATACTCCTGTGCCTTGCCCCAGTAGGCATTGCGGAGCGCAAGACGACCCAGGGTGAGGAGCAGGTCCGGATCATTGGGGCGCTCCTGCAGCCACTTCTCGGCATGCACCAACTGACGCGCCGGGTCCACGTTGAGCAGGCCGTAGCGCAGCACCAGGCGGCTGTCCCAATGCTCCTTGAGCGAGTGGCGCAGCAGGCGCTCGGCGATGCCTTCCTCATTGCCGCGCACCAGCGCCTCGGTGTAGAGCACCACCAGCTCGACGTTGTTGCGCAGCGGGTCCGGCATGTCGGCCCACAGGCTGCGTACCCGCTCCACGTTGCCCGGGTCGCGGGCCTCGTGAATCAGCAGCTCCTTGTAGGCGCGCAGCTCAAGCTGCTGACGTTCCTGGGGGGAGATCAGCTGCCGCGAAGCGAGCCGGGGCATCAGGCGACGCAACCCCTCCCAGTCGCTGACGCTCAGGTAGGCCTGCTTGAGCTGCTTGAGCACCTGCGGATGGTTGGGCAGCTGTCGATCCAGTCGGGTCAGGATCGCCAGCGCCTCCTCGTACTGCTGGCGGTCCAGCATCAGCTGCACCTGCATCAGGCCAACCGCGGTGTCGGATCCGTCGGTGCTGAGATGGGCCCGCTTCAACAATGTGTCCGCCTGTTCATAGCGGCCCTGGTAGTGGGCAGCCAGCGCGGCTGACAGGTAGTTGACCAGCGGCGTGCCGGAGTCGTCGGCGGCCTTCACCAGCGATTTCTCGGCTCGCTTCCAGCGTCCTTCGGCCAGGGCCACCAACCCTTGCACGGTCCGCCTCATGGCGTTGCGGTGACGGTTCCGGCTGTTCCACACCTTCAGCCGGCTGACCGGATGACTCATGCGCATCAGCAGCCGCAGCACAAAATGAAGCACCAGGAAGAGCGCCAGCAGCAGTATCAAACCGAACCAGAAGGAGGTCTGGTAGGAGGTGTCACCGACCCGCACCAGCCAGTAGCCGGGCACCGAGACCATCAACTGGCCGAACAGTGCCCCCAGCGCCAGCCCCAGGAGTACGATCAGGAGCAGTTTTCTCATGCGTCATCTCCCCGCTCGCCACGCGAACCGAATCGACGCTCGATGAACTGGGCCAGCGCCTGCTGGGAGCCGCTGATATCGGGCAGCTCGGGGCGAATGGTCTCTCCCTTGAGCGCTGTCAGGCGCTCGATGACGGCCTGGACTTCGCTGCGCTCTGTGTCGTAATAGCTTTCGATCAGCGTCAACGCCTTGTCGAGGCTGGCTTCGTAGAGTTCCTGTTCCTCCTGCAGCAGGGCCAGCTGGGCCTGCTCCAGTATCAGGCGGGCGCTCTGGCGCAGGTAGGACTCCTGTTCGGGGGTGACCAGGGCCTCCAGCGCTTCGTCATGATGACGAATCACCACCAGGTCCTTGAGCTCCTGGCCGAAGCGCGAGAGTTGATCCTGCCAGCCACCGGCAGGGGCTTCCTGCATGCCGGAACGGGCCGGGATCTCCTCCAGCTCACGGGAGAGCGGTAGCTGTGCCAGGCGCTCCTGCTGGGCGTTCAGCGCCAGATAGAGCCCGGAGCGGTCGACCTGAGGGACGCTGTCCAGCACCGACAGCTCCGAGGCAATGGCACGGCGAACGGAGAGCAGCGCCGGGTTGTCGGCTTCGTTCAGGCGGTCGTCGGCGGTTCGCAGCAGGGCCGCCGCGCCTTCAACGTCGCGCTCCAGCTGAAGGCGCTGATTGGCCAGGCGCAGCAGGTAGGCGGCTTCGGCATGCAGCCACTCGCGCTCGTCGGGCTCCTGCTCGCGGGAGAGCTCGTCGAGAACCTGGTCCAATGCGGAATCGACCTCACTGCGATAGCTGGCAAATTCGCTGCGCATCGCTTCGACGGCATCGGTGCTTTCGCCCTCGGCTGTCTCCAGGCGGCTCTCCACACGGCTTTCCAGCTCGGCGAACTCGTCGGCCGAGGCCGCGGTGCCGGCGCGCTCCTCGAGCTCAGCCAGCCGCTGCTGCTGGCTGTCCATGCGCTCCCAGGCCTTCCAGGCGAACAGCCCCGCGCCGATACCGAGGAAAAGCACCAGCACCAGGGCCAGGGTGCCCTTGCCCCCACCGTTGCGGCCGCCCCTGGTGTTGCCAGTGGCCGGCGGCGTGCCCGGGCTCGCCCCGGAAGCGGCCGTCCCCGGCATGGCCTCGCCAGGCCTGTCGCTCGTACTGCCGGCCGAGGCCTTGCCACCGGCAGGCTTGTCGTCCGGTTTGTCATCTGGCTTGCCGAGGGTCGGCTTGGCATCGGGCTTGGCCTTGTCGGTGCTCGTGGCGCTCCCGGCAGACGATCCGGCCGGCTTGTCGCCGGCACCGGCAACCTTGGCGTCACCGCTATCCGCTGGCTTGGCTGGCGGTGTCTCGGGCGACGACGCCGCCCCGCCTGTCGATGCCGAACGATCCGGTGGCGCAGTGGCCGGCTTGTCGCCGCCACCCCCAGGCTGCGACGATTTGCCGCGGTTCTTCGAGCGCTGTTTTTCTGCGGAGCCGCCGGCATTGCCGGTGGAGTCGGCCTCACGGCGACTGCCGTCCTGGGCCTCACCGGAAGGCGACTTCTGTTCGTCCTGCTCGTTAGTCTGCTTGCTCATCTGTCGCTAGCCCTTTTCGAGATCGTCGTGATCGACATCGGCATCCTCCAGGTCACAGGTCTCAGCCACGGCAGCGGCCAAGGCAGCCGGTGTGGCACCTGATGCCACCACAGGAGTACAAAACCCCAAGTCGTTGGCCAGTGTAGCTAAACGGCGACTGGACACGATTAGCGGTTGGTTCAAGGTGGTCTCGTTACACCATCTTGCCAGATGTTCCAGCATTTCTCCGCTGCTGATCACCAGGGCACGGTAATCGCCCTTGGCGAGCCTGGCCTGCATGGCGGGTGCAGGAGGGTGGAGACGGCGCCGATAGAGGGAGAGGCGAGTCACCCGGCCGCCCCGGGCGGCCAGGGTGTCGGCCAGCAGCGTACGGCCACCCTCGCCGGCCACCAGCAGGATTCGCTGCCCCTGGAGGTCGCGCAGCGATGCCAGCTGCAGCAACGCTTCACTGGTATCCTCGCCGGCCCGCACCGGCGGCACGTGCACCCGCACGCCAAGCCGGTCGTGCAGTGTTTCTGCCGTGGCCGCACCCACCGCATACCAGGCCGTTCCCAGAGGGAGAGCTGGCCAGTAGCGATCGAGCGCCTCGTAGAGGCAGTCGGCGGCAAAGGGACTCACCACCACCACCTTGTGGAAATGGTCGAAATCGAGCCAGGCGCTGCGTAGCGCCGGCGTTTCCGGCACCGGCTCCAGCGTCATGACGTCGAGATTGACCACCGGCAGGCCGAGGGCCTCGATGGCCCCGGCCAGGGCCCGGGAGCGCTCCCCCGGGCGGCAGATCAATACCGGCCGAGTGGCAGGCATCAGCCGCCGTACACCTGCGCCAGGATCTCGCCTGCGCCCCGCTCGAGCAACTCTTCGGCCACCCGGATACCCAGCGCCTCGGGCTCGTGGATGGAGCCGCGCCCCTCGGCACGCAGCACCTCGGTGCCTTCGGGGTTGCCCACCAGCGCGCGCAGCCACAGGGTTTCACCGTCGTTCTCGAAGGCGGCGTAGCCGCCGATCGGCACCTGGCAGCCCCCCTCCAGGCGCGTGTTCATGGCGCGCTCGGCGCGCACCCGAGTGGCGGTGATGGGGTCGTCCAGCGGGGCCAGCAGGCTGACCAGTTCGGGGTCGTGGATGCGACACTCGATGCCCAGCGCGCCCTGGCCACAGGCCGGCAGGCATACCTCCGGCGGCAGCTCCTGGGTGATGCGCGCCTCGAGACCCAGCCGCTTGAGGCCCGAGGTCGCCAGCAGGATGGCATCGAAGTCGCCGGCATCGAGCTTGCCCAGGCGGGTCTGGACGTTGCCGCGCAGGTTGAGAATTTCCAGGTCGGGACGCGCCTCGCGCATCTGCAGACCGCGCCGCAGGCTGGCCGTGCCGATGCGCGCACCCTGGGGCAGTTCGTCCAGGGAGGCGTAGTGGTTGGAGACGAAGGCGTCGGTAGGCTCGGCGCCGGCCAGGATCACCGACAGCCCGAGCCCCTCCGGAAAGTGCATGGGCACGTCCTTCATCGAATGCACGGCGATATCGGCCCGACCGTCGAGCAGGGCCTCCTCCAGCTCCTTGACGAACAGCCCCTTGCCGCCGATCTTGGCCAGCGGCGTGTCGAGGATCTTGTCGCCACGGGTCGACATCGCCACCAGCTCCACCTCCAACCCGGGATGCTGGGCCATGAGCAGGTCGCGAATGTGTTCGGCCTGCCACATGGCCAGTTGGCTCTTGCGGGTCGCAATGCGCAGCGTATTGATGGATCGCACGTGGTTCTCCCCATGCAGCGGGCCCTGGCGGGCCTTGTTCTGCTGTTGGCGCCGCAGACAGTCGCGGCCAATGATAGTCACTGCCCGTCATCATAAAGCACCTGGCGGTACAGGAAAAACTGCTGTCATGTCGCACGGCTGCGCCAATGGCGCCCCTCGCCACTTTCGCCCACTCTGGTACACTGCAAAACCATGATCCGGGGCCGCCGCGCGCAGCCCCCTCCGTGAATACATAGCACGCACCAAGCAGGATGCCCACGCCGATGAGCCCTCGTTCCACAACCCCTGGCACCAACCAGTCCTGGGGCGGTCGCTTCAGCGAACCCACCGACGCCTTCGTCGAGCGCTTCACCGCCTCGGTCACGTTCGACCAGCGCCTTGCCCTGCAGGACATCCAGGGCTCCGTCGCCCATGCCACCATGCTGGCCCGGGTCGGCGTCTTGACCGACGAGGAGCGCGACGCCATCGTCACCGGCCTGGGTGAAATCCGCGCCGAGATCGAGCGCGGCGAGTTCCAGTGGTCGGTGAAGCTCGAAGACGTACACATGAACATTGAGGCACGGCTCACCGACAAGATCGGCATCACCGGCAAGAAGCTCCATACCGGCCGCTCGCGCAACGACCAGGTGGCCACCGACATCCGCCTGTTCCTGCGCGACGAGATCGACGTGGTGGAGGCCGAGCTGATCCGGCTGCGCGAGGGCCTGATCGCGCTGGCCGACCGCGAGGCCGACACCATCATGCCCGGCTTCACCCACCTGCAGACCGCCCAGCCGGTGACCTTCGGGCACCACCTGCTGGCCTGGCAGGAGATGCTGGCCCGGGATCACGAGCGGCTGCTGGACTGCCGCAAGCGCGTCAACGTGTTGCCGCTGGGCGCCGCGGCGCTGGCCGGCACCACCTATCCCATCGATCGCCATGTCACCGCCGAGCTGCTGGGCTTCGAACGCCCCGCCGAGAACTCGCTGGACGCCGTGAGCGACCGCGACTTCGCCATCGAATTCACCGCCTTCGCCAGCATCCTGCTGATGCACCTCTCGCGCATGAGCGAGGAACTGGTGCTGTGGACCAGCGCCCAGTTCGACTTCATCGACCTGCCCGACCGCTTCTGCACCGGCAGCTCGATCATGCCGCAGAAGAAGAATCCCGACGTGCCCGAGCTGGTGCGCGGCAAGACCGGTCGCGTCTATGGTCACCTGATCGGCCTGCTGACGCTGATGAAGTCGCAGCCGCTGGCCTACAACAAGGACAACCAGGAGGACAAGGAGCCGCTGTTCGATACCCTCGATACGGTGCGCGACTGCCTCAAGGCCTTCGCCGACATGGCGCCGGCCATCACGCCGCGCAAGGCGAGCATGTATGAGGCCGCCCGCCGCGGCTTCTCCACCGCCACGGACCTGGCCGACTACCTGGTGCGCCGCGGCGTGGCCTTCCGTGACGCCCACGAGATCGTCGGCCAATCGGTGGCCTTCGGCCTGCGTGAAGGGCGGGACCTGTCCGAGATGACCCTCGAGGAGCTGCGCCAGTTCTCCGACACCATCGACGAGGACGTCTTCGAGGTGCTGACCCTGGAGGGCTCGGTGGCGGCGCGCAACCATATCGGCGGCACCGCGCCGGACCAGGTGCGAGCCGCCGCCCAGCGGGCCCGCGACGCCCTGGCCGCACTCGCCTCCCACGGTCGCCAGGACGGCCGGACATGAGGCGCCGACTGGCCCTGGCCGCACTGCTGGCCGCACTGCTGCTGGCAGGCTGCGGCCAGAAAGGGCCGCTCTACCTGCCGGACGACGAGCAGGCCGCCGAGCGTTTCGGCAGCCCGGCCCCTTCCGATGCGGCAAATTCCGAAGACGAGAGCTGAACATGGACCACTTCGAATATCGCGACGGCGTGCTCTACGGTGAGGAAGTCCCGCTTTCACGGGTAGCCGACGAGGTCGGCACCCCCTGCTACGTCTACTCCAAGGCGACCCTGGCGCGACACTTCCGCGCCTATACCGAGGCGCTGGGCAGCCATCCGCACCTGATCTGCTATGCGGTGAAGGCCAACTCCAACTTGGCGGTGCTGGGCCTGCTGGCCCGCCTCGGTGCCGGTTTCGACATTGTCTCCCTGGGCGAGCTGGAGCGTGTACTGGCGGCCGGCGGCGACCCCGCCAAGGTGGTCTTCTCCGGCGTGGCCAAGCAGGAAGCCGAGATGGCGCGGGCGCTGGACGTGGGCATCAAGTGCTTCAACGTGGAGTCGCGGCCGGAACTCGAGCGCCTCAGCGCCGTGGCCGAACGGCTGGGCAAGGTGGCCCCGGTGTCGCTGCGGGTCAACCCGGACGTCGACGCCGGCACCCACCCCTATATCTCCACCGGCCTGAAGGGCAACAAGTTCGGCATTCCGGTGGAAGAGGCGCTCGCGGTCTACGAACTGGCCAGCACCCTGCCCGGCATCGAGATCGTCGGCCTGGACTGTCATATCGGTTCGCAGCTCACCGAGCTCGCCCCCTTCCTCGATGCCCTGGACCGCCTGCTACTGCTGCTGGAGCGCCTACGCGAGCGCGGCATCACGGTGCAGCACCTGGACCTGGGTGGCGGCCTCGGCGTGCCCTACCGTGACGAACGCCCACCCCAGCCCTTCGACTATGCGGCCTCGCTGCTGGAGCGCCTGGCGCAGTGGCCCCATGGCGCGAATCTGACCCTGCTGTTCGAGCCGGGCCGTTCGATCGCCGCCAACGCCGGCGTGCTGCTGACCCGGGTGGAGTACCTCAAGCACGGCGAGACCAAGAACTTCGCCATCATCGATGCCGGCATGAACGACCTGATCCGCCCATCCCTCTACCAGGCGTGGCAGGCGATCATTCCGGTGGATGCGCGTCACCCCCGGGACAGCGCCCTCTACGACGTGGTGGGCCCGGTGTGCGAGACCAGCGACTTCCTGGGCAAGGATCGCGAACTCGCTATCGCAGCGGGCGACCTGCTGGCAGTACGCTCGGCCGGCGCCTACGGCTTCACCATGGCGTCGAACTACAACAGCCGCCCGCGCCCCGCTGAGGTCATGGTGGATGGCGACAGCTACCATATCGTACGGCGACGCGAGTCGATCGAGGACCTGTGGGCCGGCGAGTCGCTGCTGCCCGACGCCGCGTCCGGGGAGACACGCTGATGCTGCTCCACTTCACCAAGATGCATGGCCTCGGCAACGACTTCATGGTCATCGACCTGGTAACCCAGCGCGCCCGGCTGCGCGACGAGCAGGTTCGCCAGCTGGCCGATCGCCGTTTCGGCATCGGCTTCGACCAGTTGCTGGTCGTCGAGCCGCCGCGAGACCCGGACATGGACTTCCGCTACCGCATCTTCAATGCCGACGGCAGTGAAGTGGAGAACTGCGGCAACGGGGCGCGCTGCTTCGCCCGCTTCGTGCGCGACCAGCGCCTGACCCACAAGCACGAGATCCATGTGGAAACCAGCGGCGGTCCCCTGACCCTGCTGGTCGAGGACGACGGCCAGGTGACGGTGGACATGGGCGTCCCGCGCTTCGCCCCCCAGGCGCTGCCCTTCGAGGCCGACGAGGACCGGCTGCGCCATGGGCTGGATGTGGAAGGGGAGCGCGTCGAGTTGGGTGTGGTTTCCATGGGCAACCCCCATGCGGTACTGCGGGTCGACGACGTCGAGCGGGCGCCCGTCGAGCGCCTCGGCCCCGCCATCGAACATCATCCGCGCTTTCCACGCCGGGTCAATGTAGGCTTCATGGAGGTCGTGTCGCCCCACGAGATCCGCCTCAGGGTTCATGAGCGCGGCAGTGGGGAAACGCTGGCTTGTGGCACCGGCGCTTGCGCCGCGGTGGCCTGCGGCATTCGCCAGGGGCTGCTGGAGAGTCCGGTCACCGTGCACCTGCGTGGCGGCGACCTGCGCATCGAGTGGCCGGCCGAGGAGGCCCCGCTGCGCATGACCGGCCCCGCCGAGCGCGTCTTCGACGGGCGCGTCGCCCTGGCTTGACCGGCCTGAAGCCCATCACCCCGAAGGAGCACCCGCATGACCCGAGCCGCCCCTGAACCGCGCAAGACCCTGGATCCCGATCGGGTAGCAGAATGGCTGGCACGCCATCCGGACTTCTTCGTCGGCCGCGAAGGGCTGCTGCAGCAGCTCAAGGTGCCGCACCCCGAGGCCCAGGGCACCACCTCGCTGCTGGAGCGCCTGGTCTACGACCTGCGCAGGCGTGCCGAGCAGGCCGAATGGCGCCTGGAGCAGCTGCTGGAGTCGGCGCGTCACAACGAGGCCCAGTTCCGCCGCACCCGCGAGCTGGTCCTGGCGCTGCTGGAAGCCGAGGATGCCGACGCCCTGGGCCAGGCCCTGTCCACCCAGATGGCCGAACGATTCCAGATTCCGGCGGTGGCGCTGTGGTGCCCGGCGGAGCTCACCGACCATGAGCCGATGCCTCCCCAGGCCCCGCGCCAGGTACTCGACGACCATGCCGGCGTTCGCCTGGCCGCCCTGCTCGACGGCCGTGCCAGCCGCTGCACGCGGTTGACGCAGACTGACTGGAGTCGGCTGCTGCCCCACGTCCAGGCACCCCGCCAGGCCGGCTCCTGCGCCCTGGCACGCCTGACCCTGGGGGAGCCAATGGGATACCTGGTCCTGGCCAGCCCCGACCCGGACCATTTTCGCGCCAGCATGGATACCCTGTTCACCGAGTACCTCGGGGACGTGCTGGCTCGGCTGCTGATGCGCCTGAGCCCTGCGCCCCATGGCTGAGAACGCCCTGCGCCGCCAGCTCGACGAGTGCCTGAGCGCGCTGGCGCGCACCGCGAGCCCCGCCACCGTGACGGCGTATCGCCAGGACCTGGCCGCCCTGGCTGCGTTCCTGGAGGCACAGGGCATCGAGGACGGCGCCGAGCTGAAGGTCGGCACGGTCCGTCGCTTCCTCGGGGCCGAACGCAGCCGCGGGCTGGCGCCACGCAGCCTGGCCCGGCGCCGTGCGGCCGCCTCTCACTTCGCCAACTTCCTGCGCCACGCCGGCCTGCTGGGCCACAACCCGGTCGAGCTGGTGCCGACGCCGCGCCAGCCCGGCCACCTGCCCAAGCCGCTGGACGTGGACCAGCTGGCCCACCTGCTCGACACCCCACACGACGGCTCACCGCTGGCGACCCGCGACCAGGCGATGCTGGAGCTGTTCTACTCCAGCGGGCTGCGCCTGGCCGAGCTAGCTGGGCTCGACCTGGGCGACCTGGAGCCGCGCCGGGTCCGGGTGATGGGCAAGGGCAGCAAGCCGCGCCAGGTGCCGGTAGGCGGCAGCGCAAGGCAGGCGCTCGAGTGCTGGTTGAGCCTGCGCCCCGCGCTGGCCGCCCCGGGGGAAGCGGCGCTCTTCGTCGGCTCGCGAGGGGGCCGGCTGGGGCATCGCGCCATCCAGAAACGCCTGGCGGAACTGGCCCGGCATCGCGGTCTGCCGGAGCATCTTCACCCGCACCGGCTGCGCCACTCCTTCGCCAGCCACCTGCTCGAATCGAGCCAGGACCTGCGTGCCGTCCAGGAACTGCTGGGGCATGCCAACCTTTCAACGACCCAGGTCTACACCAAGCTCGACTGGCAGCACCTGGCCGCCACCTACGACGCGGCGCATCCCCGCGCGCGTCGACGCCCTGCCAATCCGTCCGGAGAGTGACCGAGATGCGCGCAACGATCCGGCTCCAGGCCTTGACCTTCGACCTCGACGACACCCTGTGGGACAACCACCAGGTGATGGTCGAGACCGAGACCGGGCACTACGCCTGGCTCGACGAGGCGCTGGAGGGCTGGCAGCGCAACCGCGGCCAGGCCCCGGCACAACGCTTCGCCGAACGCTTCCCGCTGGAAGCCTTCCTGGACCAACGCCGTGAACTGGCCGCCGCCTACCCGCTGCGCCGCGGGGACTTCACCTGGCTGCGTGAGCAGGCCCTGCAGAGGCTGCTGGTAGCGTATGGGCTGGACGGTGACACCGCCCGGTCGTGGGCCGGTGCTGCCATGGATCGCTTCATGTTATTGCGCCATCGGGTCACGCCGCACCCGGAAGTGGAGTCGCTGCTGACAACGCTCGGCCAGCACTACCGGCTCGCCAGCATCACCAACGGCAACGTGGATATACATCGGCTACCACTCGGCCGCCACTTCCCGGTGGCCATCGCCGCGGGCGAGCTTTTCGCTCCCAAGCCGGATGCTCGCCCCTTCCTGGCCGCCCTGGCTCGGCTCGGCACATCGCCCGCCCAAACCCTCCATGTGGGCGACTCCTGGCGCGAGGACGTCGAACCGGCTCGCCGCCTGGGCATGCAGGTCGCCTGGATCTCGCCGCATATCGATGACATGCCACTGCCCGCCGGCATCCACCGGCTGAATCACGTGCGGGAACTGCCCGAGCTGCTGCGTACTCTAGGAGCCTGCCGGGCTTAACACTGATCAACCGCGAATCGTGACGACCGGCTAAACCCGACAGGCTCCTGGCCGGGCCGGGGCAAGGCTGTTAACGTACCGTCACGAGGACTCGGGACCGGCCAACCAGCCATCGAGTCGCCGGCTGACCTCGTCGACACCTTCGCGCTTGAGCGAAGAGAAGAGCTGGATGCTGACCAGGTCCTCCCACTCGCGAAGGCGGGTTCGCACCTGCTGAAGCGCGCTCTTGGCGGCACCGGACTTCAGCTTGTCCGACTTGGTCAGCAGGATATGAACCGGCATCTCCTGTTCATCGGCCCAGCCCAGCAGGGTCTGGTCGAACTCGGTGAGCGGATGGCGAACGTCCATGACCAGCACCACGCCCTTCAGCGACCGGCGTGCGCGCAGGTACTCCGCCAGGTGGCGCTGCCACTCGCGCTTGACCTCCTCGGGCACCTTGGCATAGCCGTAGCCGGGCAGGTCGACCAGCCGTCGCGTGGTGTCGTCGCCCAGCGAGAAGAGGTTGATCAGCTGCGTGCGCCCCGGGGTGCGCGAGGTTCTCGCCAGGGCCTTCTGCCGAGTCAACGTATTGATGGCGCTGGATTTTCCCGCATTTGAACGGCCGGCAAAGGCGACCTCGGCGCCTTCATCGGGCGGACAATGAGCGAGGGTCGGCGCACTGGTCATGAAACGCGCGGTCTGGTAGTTGAATTGGGCCATGGCGTCGAGGTCCTGCCGAAAGGAGTAGATGTATCCCGTCGCCGGGGGCTTGACCTGCATTCCCGAGACGGGCTTGATTCGTTATAATGCAGCGTCTTTTTCTCTGCGACCTGGGCGCGCTAGTGTACCACCGCGCTCTTGCCCTCAGCGACCGGCGCAACCGGCGCTCGGACAGCAGGGCGAACCCGGCCTGGAACCTGCCAGGCCCGGTGGCGCTCAGGATGCGTACCGGTAAACAACACAACGGCATAGTGAAACTGCGATGAGAAAGTTACTGGCAAGCCTGGCACTGACCATGGGCGCCGTTGGCGCCGCCCACGCGGACCTGGAAGCGGATGCCGATGCGGCAGCCGGACGCGAGCTGGCGCAGCCCTGCGCCGCCTGTCATGGAGAAAGTGGCATCAGCCCCTCCGGCGCCTTCCCGCACCTGGCCGGCCAGCAGATGAGCTACACGGCCAAGCAGATCATGGATATCCGTGACGGTGAGCGGCTGGTGCCGGAGATGGTCGGCCAGGTGGACGACTTCTCCGATCAGGACGCCTGGGACGTGGCCGCCTTCTATGCCGAACAGGATGCCAACATCGGTCAGGCCGACCCCGACGAAGAGCTGATCGCCCGCGGCCAGGAGCTCTATCGCGCTGGCGATATGACCAAGGGCATCCCGGCATGTACCGCCTGTCATGGACCTGCCGGCGATGGCATCCACACGGCCATCTATCCGGGGCTTTCCGGTCAGCACGCGGAGTACACCATCGCCACCCTGCAGGACTTCGCCTCGGGCGAGCGAGCCAATGACCCCGGCAACATGATGGGTGATATCGCCGCCAAGATGAGTGACGACGACATGGCCGCCGTGGCCAACTACATCCTCGGCCTGCACTGATTCCGGCATCGGCGCGGCCCGGCTCATCGACCGATCCAGGAAGGCGGCCCATGGCCGCCTTCGCTGTTTCGGGCCATATCGGAACCCTGGCCCCTCCCAGGGCTCAAAGTCACGAGCGTAACCGGCGCTGACACGCCATTCGCCAGGCGAATACGGTATTTTCAAGGAGTGACAACGCAATGTCCCAGTCTTCCCGCTTCATCCAGACCGCAGTGATGGCCCTGGCCGGCCTCGGCCTGTCGACGCTGGCCTCGGCCGCCACCCTGGTGGAGGGCCAACACTACGAGGTGCTGCCCGAGCGCGTCGAGACCCGTGTCGCCGACGACCAGATCGAAGTCACCGAGGCGTTCTGGTACGGCTGCCCGCACTGCTACAACCTGCAGAGTTCCGTCGGGGCCTGGTACGAGACCCTCGGCGACGACGTCAGCATCGTCCATCTGCCGGCCACCATGGGCGGCGACTGGAACACCCATGCAGCGGTCTTCTATGCCGCCGAAGAACTGGGAATTCGCGAGGAGGCGCATGCCGACATCTTCGACGCCATCCACCAGAATGGCCAGAAGATGACCGATCCCGACAGCATTGCCGCCTTCTTCAGCGACTACGGGGTCAGTGAGGACGAGGCTCTCGAGGCGCTGGACGCCTTTGCCGTCAAGTCCCAGGTCAACCAGGCCCATGCCCGCATGCGAGCCATGCGCCTGATGGGCGTTCCGGCACTGGTCGTGGATGGCCGCTACCTGGTGACGCCCAGCAGCGCCGGTAGCCTGGACAATATGCCCCAGATCGCCGATGCCCTGGTCGAGAAGGTTCGCCAGGAACGAGAAGAATAAACCGTGTCGAAAGAGATGTCCCGACTGGCCGACGCGAAGACACCGCCACTCGATGGCGGTCATCTGAAGCTCCTCACCTTCAACATGCAGGTGGGGATTCAGACGTCGGCCTATCATCACTACCTGACACGCAGCTGGCAGCATCTGCTGCCGCACCCCAAGCGCATGAACCGTCTCAGCATGGTCAGCGAGGTGCTGGGGCGCTTCGATATCGTGGGGCTGCAGGAAGTCGACGGGGGCAGCTTTCGTTCAAGCCATGTGAACCAGGTCGAGTACCTGGCCACCCATGGCGGCTTTCCCCATCACTACCAACAGCTGAACCGTAACCTGGGGCGCTTCGCCCAGCATAGCAACGGGCTGCTTTCGCGCCTCGCCCCCACGCAGGTCGAAGAGCATCGACTGCCCGGCACGCTGCCCGGCCGAGGCGCCATCCATGCCCGCTACGGGGATGGTCCGGATGCACTTCACCTGTTCGTCGCCCACCTGGCCCTGAGCCATCGCGGTCGGGTTCGCCAGCTCGACTACCTCAGCGAGATCATCCAGCCGCTTCGTCATGTGGTGGTGATGGGCGACCTCAACTGCACCCCGGCGCAGCTGCACAGCCACTCCCGCTTCTGCGCCTCGCTGCCGCTGCACCCGGTGCGCCCGATGCTCAGCTACCCTTCCTGGCAGCCGCGTCGCGCCCTGGACCACATCTTGATCTCCAACTCGCTGGAGGCTCGCGACGTGCGCGTGCTCGACCATCTCTTCTCCGATCACCTGCCGATCGCCGTGGACCTGGCGCTCCCCGAGGCCTGCCGAACTATTCTCAGCGACCTGCTCAAGCACCAGACCCGCTGGCACTCGGCCTGACCCTGTCACCTGTCGTTGAGACACGGGGATGACGCATCACGCCGAATCGGCGATGATGCGTCCCCTATCCGTTTCAACAACGAGAGACCCCCATGCCAACCGCGAACCGTGATCCGGTCCTGCTCGCATGGCTCGACGGCTTTACCGAGGTCGTGGGCCGCTTCATCGCCTGGCTGGTGATCGTCATGATGCTGGTGCAGTTTGCCATCGTGGTGATGCGCTACGCCCTGGGCATCCACAGCGTCGTGATGCAGGAGTCGGTCATGTACATGCACGCCATGGTCTTCATGCTGGGCGCCGCCTGGACCCTGCGCGACGATGGCCATGTGCGTGTCGACATCTTCTATCGCAAGCTGTCAAACCGTGGCCGTGCCTGGATCGACCTGCTGGGAACGCTGTTCCTGCTGTTCCCGGTGGTGCTCTTCATTGGCATCGGCAGTTACGGCTACGTCCGAAGCAGCTGGGCCATCCTCGAGCGCTCGCCGGACGCTGGCATCCCCGGCGTCTTTCTGCTCAAGTCGCTGATCCTGGTAATGGTCGCCCTGCTGCTGATCCAGGGCGTTGCCCAGGTGATCCGGCAGGTGCTGATACTGCGCGGCAAGGCGACGGGCAATACCCCCGACCACGGGGAGGTGCTCTGACGTGGAATTCCTGCTTGATTTCATGCCGCTGATTCTCTTTTTCACCGTCTGCCTGGTGCTGATGCTGGGCTATCCCGTAGCCCTGGCGCTGGCCGGTACCGCCCTGATGTTTACCGGCCTCGGCATGCTGCTGCAGAACATGGGGGTGCCGGTTCACTTCGAGTCGCGCATGCTGGGTGCCATGCCCAACCGGCTCTACGGCATCATGACCAACTCCACCCTTCTGGCGGTGCCGCTGTTCGTGCTGATGGGCGTGCTGCTGGAGAAGTCGAAGATCGCCGAAACCCTGCTCGACGCCATGGCGCTGCTGTTCGGTACGCTGCGCGGGGGACTCGGGATTTCAGTGATTCTGGTGGGCATGCTGATGGCCGCCTCCACCGGCATCGTCGGTGCCACCGTGGTCACCATGGGCCTGCTGTCGCTGCCCACCATGCTCAAGCGCGGCTATTCGCCCTCGCTTGCCACCGGCACCATCTGCGCCACCGGCACGCTGGGCCAGATCATCCCCCCGTCCATCGCCCTGGTGCTGTTGGGTGACGTGCTCTCCAACGCCTATCAGCGGGCCCAGCTGGCCATGGGCGTGTGGAGCCCCAAGACGGTATCGGTGGGCGACCTGTTCGTTGGCGCGCTGATCCCCGGCCTGCTGCTGGTGGTGGCCTATATCGTCTACCTGACGATAACGGCCTGGGTGAAACCCGAAACCGCCCCCGCCGCCGACCGTCAATCACTGATGGATGAACTGGGACACCGCGGCAGTGTCTGGCCCCTGTTGATCAAGGGACTGATCCCCCCGGTGCTGTTGATCGTCGCGGTACTGGGCTCGATACTCGGCGGCTTCGCCACGCCCACCGAAGCGTCGGCGGTGGGTGCCATGGGCGCCTTCCTGCTGGCCCTGGTCAATCGCCGCCTGAACCTGGCGATGCTGCGCGAGGTGGTACGGACCACCGCCCAGGTGACCAGCATGGTCTTCCTGATCCTGATCGGGGCGGCGCTCTTCTCGCTGGTATTCCGCGCCTATGGCGGCGAGGAGTTGGTAACCGGGCTGTTCGAGGCAATGCCCGGCGGCGTGGTGGGGGCCACCCTGATTGTGATGCTGGTGATCTTCCTGCTGGGCTTCATTCTCGACTTCATCGAGATCACCTTCGTGGTGGTGCCGATCGTCGGGCCGGTACTGCTGATGATGGGCCTCGATCCGATCTGGCTCGGCATCATGATCGCGGTGAACCTGCAGACCTCGTTCCTGACGCCGCCGTTCGGCTTCGCCCTGTTCTACCTGCGCGGGGTCACGCCCCAGTCGGTGCCGACGTCGGCGATCTACCGCGGTGTGATCCCCTTCATCCTGATTCAGCTAGCCATGCTGGTGGCGCTGGCCCTGTTCCCGGGCCTGGCCACCTGGCTGCCTTCGATACTGTAGCGGCAAGGTTGCGGCAAACTGACCTGGGTTTACTGACAAAGAGGCGCCAACCAGGCCTGCGCCAGGTAAAGCACCACGGCATAGCGGGTCCCCTTGGCCAGGGTGATCAGCAGTATGGCCCGCCACCAGGGCAGCCGGAAGACGCCGGCCAGTACGGTGAGTGGGTCGCCGATCACCGGCGCCCAGGAGATCAGCAGGCTCCATTCGCCGAAACGGTGATACCAGCCCTCGGCCCGGGCCAGGCCCTGGGGCGACGCGGGAAACCAGCGCCGGTCCTGGAAACGGCGCGCATAGCGCCCCATCCAGACGTTGATCAGGCTGCCCAGGGTGTTGCCAGAGGTGGCCACCAGCCACAGCATCATGACAGGCTCGCCTAGGCACCAGAGGCGAGCCAGCCACACCTCGGAGCCACCCGGCAGCAGGGTGGCACTGACCAGTGCCACCACGAACAGGCTCAACATGGCGCCCCCTGACTACCCCAGACCCGCTTGCGAGACGATGACGTCATGACCTCGAACCGCTCCATCCCCAATGTGTTGTCCATTGCCGGCTCCGACCCCAGCGGCGGTGCCGGGATCCAGGCAGACCTCAAGACGTTCTCCGCGCTGGGCGCCTATGGTACCAGCGTCATCACCGCCCTGACCGCCCAGAACACACGCGGCGTGCGCGGTGTGCACCCGGTACCGGAGGACTTCATCCGCCTTCAGCTCGACACCCTGCTCGACGATGTCGCCCTCGATGCGGTCAAGATCGGCATGGTCGCCTCCCGCGAGGTGGCCGAAACGCTGCGCGACGGCCTCGAGGCGAGGCGACCGCACTGGGTGGTGCTGGACCCGGTGATGGTCGCCAAGAGCGGCGATGTCCTGGTCGACGATGTGGGCATCGCCGCGGTGCGCGAGGTGCTGGTACCGCTGGCCGACCTGATCACCCCCAACCTCCCCGAAGCCGCGGTACTGCTGGGCTGCGGTGCGCCCATGACACGTGCCGACATGGAGGCCATGGCTCCGCAACTGGCCGCCCTGGGCGCCGGTGCCGTGCTGCTCAAGGGCGGGCACCTGCAGGGTGAGAGTTGCCCCGACCTGCTGATAACCACTGGCGAGACCCGTTGGCTGGAGGGCTCCCGCATCGCGACCTCGAACCTGCACGGCACCGGCTGCTCGCTCTCGTCGGCCATTGCAGCTCGCCTCGCTCTGGGCGACCCGCTGCCCGAGGCCGTGGCCAATGCCAAGCAGTGGCTGGAAACGGCGCTGACCGAGAGCTCGCGGCTTGATGTGGGCCGTGGCCACGGTCCGGTGCACCACTTTCACCGCTGGTGGTAGCAAACACGCCTTGCGTGCTTGCCGGCTCCCACCCATGCTGAAATCTGTCCCCGTCAGGCCCACCGTCACGGAGAGAGACATCATGACCCAGACGCTGCTGTTTGCCTGCGACCTCTCGGAAGAGAATCGCGCCGCCTACGCACGAGCCATTCGTCTGGCCCATGAGAGTGGCGCGAGGCTCGATGTCATTCATGTACTCGACCCCTACCTGCCGCGCCGGGTGCTCCATGACCTGGAGGAAGCGGTCGTGGCCGACATGCAGGCCATGCTGACGGATATCCGCGAGGACTACGCCCTGCCCGAGCCGCGCACCCTGCTGCAGACGGTGGCCGGGGCCTCCTATGCCGAGATCATCCGCGAGGCCCATGACCGTGAAGTCGACATGATCGTACTCGGCTCCCACCGCAAGCGCGGCCAGCCCGACCTGGTCGCCGGCACCACCCTGGCACGAGTGCTGCGCAGCGCCCCCTGCCCGGTGCTCTCGGTCAGCCAGCCGGCCAACCGCGACTGGCAGGATATCCTCGTCCCGGTGGATTTTTCGCTGGGCAGCCGCCATATCCTGCGCGAGACGCTCAAGCGCTTTCCGGAGGCGCGACTGACGCTGCTGCACGCCTGGGACATTCCCGGCGAGCGGGAGCTGGGATCGGACAAGGAGTATGCCCGCTGGCGCGACCGGGAGGTGGAACGCCTGCGCTGCCAGCTGGAGCGCGAGACCGACCAGCTGATGAGCGAGCTCGACAGCGTGCCGGACCTGGAGCTGGTGCTGGAACAGGGCGATCCCCTGGAAGTGCTGCTGACCCGGCTGCGCCGCCAGCCGCCGGACCTGCTGGCGCTGAGCTGCCGTGGCCAGCTGGGCCGCCATAGCCATATCACCGAGGCGCTGCTCTCCGAGCCACATTGCGACATCATGTTGTGCCGCGCCTGGTAGAGAGGTGCGTGATACCCTTCGGCCAACTCAAGCCAGAGGGAAGCTTGCCGGATGAAAGCCCTGATACAGCGTGTACGGCGCGCCAGCGTAGTGGTCGACCAGCGGACCGTGGGAGCCATCGATCGAGGCCTGCTGGCCCTGGTCGGCGTGGAGAAGGGGGACGACGAGGCCGCTGCCGACAAGCTGTTGCACAAGCTGCTGCATTACCGGGTCTTCGCCGACGAGGCCGACAAGATGAACCTCGACCTGCAGCAGGTCGAGGGCGGCCTGCTGCTGGTCTCCCAGTTCACCCTGGCCGCCGATACCCGCAAGGGGCTGCGCCCCAGCTTCTCCAGCGCCGCGCCGCCGGCCGAGGGCGAGCGGTTGTTCCACTACCTGCTCGAGCGTGCCCAGTCGGCCTGGCCGAAGGTCGCCTGCGGTGAGTTCGCCGCCAACATGCAGGTGGAGCTGGTCAATGACGGGCCGGTGACGTTTCTGCTGGAGAGCTGAAGCAGCGCCGCCGAAACGAGCGGCGCCGGGGGCAGGCCGAAGAGGAGGTCATTTGCCATGGATGGCAAATGTAGCGCCCAGGGATGGGTTCACAGCGCCTCATCGACGGTCCGGCGCCCCGGGGCCTGACGCCGGATCAGCCGCGGGCCACCCAGACACGGCTCGCTCTGCTGACGGTCGGTGACATAGCCGGTGAGTCAGGCCCCGCTCTCCTGCAGCTCCGCCTCCATCGCTTCCAGCTCCTCCTCGGCGGCCAGCCACTCTGCTTCAAGGGCATCGAGCCGCGACTTCAGCTCGCCCTGGCGCGCCAGCCGCTCGGTGAGCTCGGCCTTGCGCGCCGGGTCGGTGTAGAGCTCGGCATCGCCCAGCACTTCCTCCACCGTGGCGAGCTCGCCCTGGACCTTCTCCATGGCCTGCTCGGCGCGGTCGCGCGCCTTCTTCAGCGGACGTAGCTTCTCGCGCAACTCGGCGGCGGCGCGTCGGGCCGCCTTGCGATCCTCTTTCGGTGCGGCGCTCTCCGCCTGTCGCTCGGCCTTGTCGGCCCGCGCGTCACGCCGCACGCCCTCCAGGCGCGCCTTGAGCCAGGCGCGGTAATCCTCCAGGTCACCGTCGAAGGGCTCGACCCGGTGGTCCGCCACGCACCAGAATTCATCCACGGTGGCCCGCAGCAGGTGGCGGTCGTGGGAAACGATGATCACCGTGCCCTCGAAGGAGGCCAGGGCTTCGGTCAGCGCCTCGCGCATCTCCAGGTCGAGGTGGTTGGTCGGCTCATCGAGCAGCAGCAGGTTGGGCTTCTGCCAGGCCACCAGCGACAGCGCCAGACGCGCCTTCTCGCCACCGGAGAAGCTTCCCACCTCGGCGAAGACGGTATCACCGTGGAAGCCGAAGCCACCGAGGAAGTTGCGGATCGCCTGGTCGCTTGCCGTGGGCGAGAGTCGCAGCACATGCTGGAACGGCGTGGAGGTCAGGTCCAGGCTCTCGAGCTGATGCTGGGCAAAGTAGCCGATGGCCAGGTGCTCACCCGGGATGCGCTTGCCGGCCAGCAGCGGCAGGTCGCCTGTCAGCGACTTGATCAGCGTCGACTTGCCGGCTCCGTTGGGGCCCAGCAGGCCGATTCGCTGTCCCGGCAGCAGGCTCACCTTCACCCCGTCGAGCTGCACCCTCTCCCCTCCTGGCTCGCTGCCCGACTCGTCCCGATAGCCGAGCCGGGCCTCATCGAGTACCAGCAGCGGATGCGAGGTCTTGTCGGAGGAGGGAATGCTGAAGTGAAAGGGTGAATCGGCATGGGCGACGGCGATGTCGCCCATACGCTCGAGCATCTTCAGGCGGCTCTGGGCCTGGCGCGCCTTGGTGGCCTGAGCCCGGAAGCGGGCCACAAAGCGCTCGATCTCCGCGCGGCGGGCCTGCTGCTTGGCGGCTTCGGCCTGCTGCAGCGCCAGCTTCTCGGCTCGGGTACGCTCGAAGGTGGAGTAGTTTCCACGGTAGAGCACCAGGGAGCAGCGGTCGAAGTGCACGATATGGTCGCAGACGGCATCGAGGAAGTCCCGGTCGTGGGAAATCAGCAGCAGCGTTCCGGGGTAGCGCGTCAGCCACTGCTCGAGCCACAGCAGCGCGTCCAGGTCCAGGTGGTTGGTGGGCTCGTCGAGGAGCAGCAGGTCCGACGGCATGAAGAGCGTGCGCGCCAGGTTGACGCGCATCCGCCAGCCGCCGGAGAAATCCGATAGCGGGCGCTCGAGGTCGGCCTGGGCAAAGCCCAGGCCGATCAGCAGCTGGGCGGCGCGGGCCGGGGCACTGTAGCCGTCGAGGGCCTCGATGGCACCGTGCAGTTCGGCTTCTCGATGGGCCTCGCCCTGCTCTTGCGCCCGCGCCAGGGCCGCTTCGGTCTGGCGCAGCTCCCGGTCGCCATCGAGCACATAGTCGACGATGGGACGCGTGAGCGCCGCCACATCCTGGGCCATGTGGGCGATGCGCTGCCCGCCGCTCATCTCGACTTCGCCCCTGTCCGGTGCGAGGCTGCCCAGCAGCAGGCTGAACAGGCTCGACTTGCCGGCACCGTTGGGCCCGACGATCCCGGCTTTGTGGCCGGCGTGCAGGGTCAGCTCTGCCCCCTCGAGCAGGGTCTGGGTGCCGCGTTGCAGGGTGACCTGGCGCAGTGCAATCATGCAGACTCCAATTAGGGAAACACTGCACAAATGACTGTGCGAGCGAATCGCTTCGTTGCGCGGTGCTGGTGCGCCAGCCCGGTCGGAATCCTCACATATACCCCATATGCTCCGGTTCCTGTGCTCCGTGCGCCTTGCGCTTCATCTCGCTCGTCGATTTGTTCAGCATTTCCTTAGCAGATAACGATGCTGTCGCCCGTCGGCGGCAATTCCCAACAGAAGGCGGTAACGGCAAGTGGCGACAGCCTGATCATGAGTGACGATTCTACCCGATTGGAGACGGCTCTGCGGAGCCAGCTGGCGGCGGATTCGCTGTGGGACTTTGCCCTGGCGCTCTATGCACGCCCCGGCGTGGAGGCCGCCTGCCTGACACTGCAGGATGAGGCCGGCGTGGACGTCTGTGAGCTGCTGTGGCACTGCTGGCTCCACCATCATGGTCTGGCTCTGGAAACGGAACCCGAGGGGCTCGTGGCGATCCGCCAGTGGCAGCGGGAGGTCACATCGGTGCTGCGCGCCCTGCGCCGACGCCTGAAAGGCGAGGCGGGAAAAAGCACTGGCGTGGCCGATGTCCGTCGTCGACTGAAGCGCACCGAGCTTGCCGCCGAGCAGGAAACCCTCGCCCGCCTGCAGGCCCTGGCAGAACGCGGTGAAGGTCTCGTCCGTCATTCGACTTCTCGCTCAAAACTGGCATTTTTCCTTGCATCGCGCTGGCAATTGCAGAAAAAACCACAACTTTTAGCGCTTCAAACCATCGAATGCCAGCTTGACCCCCCCTAGGTGCCACGCTAGCCTGAAAAAAGCTATGCAGTCCATGAGGCTGCGCGATGCCTGGAGATGTGATCGAGTTTCACAGGCCTAACCTGCGAGGAGAACACAATAATGAAGGCAACCAAGCTGTTGACCACTGCCAGTATCGGCGCGCTGATGTTCGGCATGTCGGCTGCCGCACATTCCGCCGAGTGGCGCTATGCGCATGAGGAATTCGAGGGTGATGTCCAAGACGTGTTCGCTATCGCCTTCAAGGAATATATCGAGGAAAATTCCGACCATACCGTCCAGGTCTATCGCTTCGGCGAGCTGGGCGAGTCCGACGACATCATGGAGCAGACCCAGGCGGGTATTCTCCAGTTCGTCAATCAGTCGCCCGGCTTCACCGGTGCGCTGATTCCCGAGGCGCAGATCTTCTTCATTCCCTATCTGCTGCCCACCGACCAGGACGCGGTCGTCGAGTTCTTCAATACCAGCAAGGCCATCAACGAGATGTTCCCGGAGCTCTATGCCGAGCAAGGCCTCGAGCTTCTGCAGATGTACCCGGAAGGCGAAATGGTCGTCACGCTGGACGAGCCCTTCACCAGCCCTGACGATCTGCGCGGCAAGAACGTCCGCACCATGACCAACCCGCTGCTCTCGGAAACCTATCGTGCCTTCGGCGCCACCCCGACCCCGCTGCCCTGGGGTGAAGTGTACGGCGGCCTGCAGACCGGCATCATCCAGGGCCAGGAAAACCCGATCTTCTGGATCGAATCCGGTGGTCTCTACGAGGTCTCTCCGCACCTGGTCTTCACCGGCCATGGCTGGTTCACCACCGCCATGATGGCCAATCAGGACTTCTTCGACGGTCTTTCCGAAGAGGAACAGCAACTGGTGCGTGACGCCAGCGATGCGGCCTATGAACAGATCATCGACCACATCTCCGGGCTCGCCGATGAATCCCTGGAAAAGATCCAGGAGGCATCCGACGAGGTTACTGTAACCCGCCTCGACGAAGACCAGATCCAGGCCTTCCGCGAGCGTGCTCCGCAGGTCGAAGAGCGCTTCATCGAAATGACCGGTGACCGCGGCCAGGAGCTGCTCGAGCAGTTCAAGGCCGACCTGGAAGCCGTGACCGGCGAGTAAGCTTTCGGGCAACTCATCGTGAGCGTGCGAGGGGGTAGCCGGCCGGCTACCCCCTCGTTGTTTGATGACGGGTTGCCTGGTGACGTGCTGTTTGATGACTTGTTGTTTGGTGAAACGGTTGTCCTTGACGGTGGAGAGGACACTCACTCCCTTCGCAGGGAACACTCAGGAGTCCGGTCGCATGACAGAAGAAGAATCCGAGAAGAATTATCGCTCGACGCTCCCCGGCCCCCTGGGCATGGTCGATACCTGGATCAGCAAGGCCGAGTCAACGATCCTGGCCATGGGGGTGATACTGATGGCCATCAACACGGTGGCCAACGTGATCAGCCGCTTTCTGCTCGGCGAGAGCCTGCATTTTTCCGAAGAGGTGAATCGTATCCTGATCGTGATGATCACCTTCGCCGGGCTCGGCTACGCCGCCCGCCACGGGCGACATATCCGCATGTCCGCCTTCTATGACGCCCTGCCCACTGGCGGCCGACGCTGGCTGATGATCATCATCTGCCTCTTCACCTCGGTGGTGATGTTCGCGCTCTGCTACTACTCCATCGGCTATATCAGCACGCTCTACGGTCGCGGACGAGTGCTCCCCTCTCTGAGCATCCCGGTATGGATCATCTACCTTTGGGTCCCGGTCGGATTCACCATTACCGGCATTCAGTACCTGCTCACCGCCATCAAGAACCTCACCTCCCGTGACGTCTATCTGTCGACCCATGTGGTCGATGGCTACAAGGACACGGAAACCGAAGTCTGACGCTGAGCACGAGAGGATTAGACCACCATGACAACCATCATCGTTTCCCTCATGATCGTGTTGCTGATGCTCGGCTTCCCGATGATGATTCCCCTTGCCACGGCGGCGTTCGTCGGCTTTTTCATGACCTTCGGCGGCACCGGCCAGATGGAAACCCTCATCCAGCAGATGATGGGCGGCATACGGCCCACGGCACTGATCGCCGTGCCCATGTTCATCCTGGCAGCCGACATCATGACCCGAGGCCAGTCCGCCGGCCGCCTGATCGACATGGTCATGAGCTTCGTCGGCCACGTCAAAGGCGGCCTTGCCGTCAGCACCGCGGCTTCCTGCACCCTGTTCGGTGCCGTTTCCGGCTCCACCCAGGCCACCGTGGTGGCGGTCGGTTCCCCGCTGCGCCCGCGCATGCTCAAGGCCGGCTACAAGGATCCCTTCACCCTGGCGCTGATCATCAACTCCAGTGATATCGCCTTTCTGATCCCCCCCAGTATCGGCATGATCATCTACGGGGTCATTTCCGGCACCTCCATCGGCGAGCTGTTCATCGCCGGTATCGGCCCTGGCCTGCTGATCCTGTTGATGTTTTCGATCTACTGCGTGTTCTACGCCATCTATCACAAGGTGCCCACCGAGCCCAAGTCGAGCTGGAAGGAGCGTGCCCTTGCGGTACGTGACGCACTATGGCCCCTGGGTTTCCCGGTACTGATCGTCGGCGGCATCTATGGCGGCATCTTCAGCCCGACCGAAGCAGCCGCCGCCTGTGTACTCTATGCGGTACTGCTTGAATTCGTGATCTTCCGCTCGCTGAAAATGCCGGATATCTATACCATCGCCAAGTCCACCGGCCTGATCACCGCGGTGGTTTTCATCCTGGTGGCGGTAGGCAACGGCTTCTCGTGGATCATCTCCTTCGCCCAAATTCCACAGTCCCTGCTCGCCGCCTTCGGCATCAACGAGGCGGGCCCTGTCGGTGTGCTGGTCGCGATATCCATCGCCTTCTTCGTCGCCTGCATGTTCGTCGACCCCATCGTTGTCATCCTGGTGCTGACACCCATCTTCGCACCGGCGATCGCCGCCTCCGGCCTGGATCCCGTGCATGTGGGTGTGTTGATCACCCTGCAGGTTGCGATAGGCTCCGCGACGCCACCCTTTGGCTGCGATATCTTCACGGCCATCGCCATCTTCAAGCGACCCTATTGGGAGGTGATCCGTGGCACCCCACCCTTTATCTTCATGCTGGTGCTGTCGGCGGCCCTGATCATCATGTTCCCGCAGATCGCGCTGTTTCTGCGTGACCTGGCCTTCCGTTGATCGGCGAGACTGACCCCGCTAAGGAGATGGTGATGTTCAATCGGATACTGGTACCGGTGGATGGTTCGAAGGGCGCCATGAAGGCGCTGGAAAAGGCCGTGGGGCTGCAGATGCTGACCGGCGCCGAGCTCTATGTGCTTTGTGTGTTCAAGCACCACAGCCTGTTGGAGGCCTCGCTCTCCATGGTGCGCCCCGACAAGCTGGATATTCCCGATGACGCGCTCAAGGAGTACGCCACCGAGATCGCCGTGCATGCCAAGGGCGAGGCGGTGGAGCTGGGCGCCGACCCGGCGCGACTGCGTGCCTTCGTCAAGGGTGGGCGTCCTTCGCGCACCATCGTTCGCTTCGCCCGCAAGCGTGAGTGCGACCTGATCGTGATCGGAGCACAGGGCACCAATGGGGAGAAGAGCCTGCTGCTGGGGAGCGTCGCCCAGCGCGTGGCGGGCTCCGCCCACTGCCCTACCCTGGTGGTCTGACCCACTCGGCCTGTCCGGTCGAGCCCCCATTTGTCAGCGGGTGGGGAACCAGACCGGCCTTGTTAGAGTCCGAATAGCTGCCAACGGGTTCACGCCACACTGCTTCTATTTCCAAAGGATTCAGCATGAAGACACTCCTGACTTCCGCCTCCTTGGTCACGTTGATGGCCGCAGCTCCGCTCGCGCTAGCCTCACCGGAGACCGAGGACGAGCGCCTCAGCTACAGCCTGGGCATTGCCTATGGCCAGAGCATCGCACAGGAGTATGCCGACCTGGACGTGGATGCCTTCGCCGACGCAATACGCGATGTCATCGAAGAGAATGAGCTGGCCATGAGTGCCGATGAGATGGCCGAGACCCTGAGCCGGTTTCAGGAGCAGGCCATTGCCACCCGTCAGGCCGAAACCCAGGAAATGGCCGAACGCAATCTTGCAGAGGGTGAAACCTTCCTGGTCGAGAATGCCGAACGGGAAGAAGTCGAGACCACCGAGTCGGGCCTGCAGTATGAGGTCATGGAAGCCGGCGATGGCGCAAGCCCGGGGCCGACCTCCCACGTGGAAGTCCACTATGAGGGTACGCTGGTCGACGGCACCGTATTCGACAGCTCCTTCGATCGCGGTGAGTCGGTCAGCTTTCGGGTCGATCAGGTCATCGAGGGTTGGCAGGAAGCCTTGCAGCTGATGAGTGTCGGCGATACCTGGACGCTCTACATTCCCCCCGAGCTTGGCTATGGCGCTCAGGGACAGGGTCCCATCGGACCCAACGAGACGCTGATCTTTCAGGTCGAACTGCTCGATGTGATGGATTGACAGCCAGCCGATGAGAGCCTTTCCCCCTTTTATCGCCGGCCTGATCTTCTCGGCCGGCGCCCTGGCTGACGACCCGCTGCCGGAGCTGCCACAACTTGGCACATCGCCCGACGCCATCAGCGTGATCGGTATCTCGTCGGGTGGCTATATGGCCACCCAGCTTGCCGTGGCTTGGCCGGAGCGCTTCAAGGGCCTGGCAGTACTCGCTGCCGGCCCGTGGAGCTGCGCCCAGGGCGGCCTGGGACGCGCCCTTGGCCAGTGCATGTCGACCCGGCGAGGCCCTCCGGACCTGGCCAGCCTGGACCTGAAGCTACGCGATTACCAGGCGCGTGAGCTGGTGGGTCATACCGCCGACCTCGCCAAGCTACGTGCCTATGTGTGGCACGGTGGCGCCGATAATGTGGTCGATCCTTCCCTGGGTGAGGCCTTGGCCAAGCAGCTGTCGGGCTGGTTGGCCAATCCCCCGGAACAGCTGCAGGTAGACGTCGCTCCGGAAGCCGGCCACGGCTGGCCCATACGCTCCAATGAGCAGATTCCCCCCAGCTGGCTAGCCGAGTGTCGCGGCGGTGGCGGGACTCACCTGCTGGCCTGCGGTACGGATATCGCTGGCGATGCACTGGCCTGGCTCCACGGCGAGCTTGCCCCGGCGCAAGAAGTTGATATGACGCAGCTGTTGCGCTTCGATCAGGAAGACTTTGCGGTACGCGGGATGAGCTCGGTGGGGTATGCGCTGATCCCCGAGGCGTGCAAGGCCGGGGGCTGCGACCTGACACTCGCCCTGCATGGCTGTGGAATGGACAGCGAGCAGATCGACGAAGCCTTCGTCCGCCACAGCGGTCTCAATGAGTGGGCCGTGGCCAACCAGCGGGTCGTGCTCTACCCCCAGGCGAAAACCAGCCTGGCCAATCCCCAGGGGTGCTGGGACTGGTGGGGCTTTACCGAGAGCACCTGGCAGCTAGACCCCCTGCACGATACCCGGGAAGGGGTCCAGGTAAGCGCGCTGATGGCCATGATCGACCGGCTGGAGGAGAGCCCGGCCGAGGACGAGTGACCTACCCTCCCAGTTCGTTCTCCAGCGCCGAGCGCAGCGGGTGCGGCGTCGGCGAATAGAGCACCCGCTGCAGGATCTGGCCATCGCGGTCGACGAGATAGAGCGATGAACTGTGATCGACGGTGTATTCCATCGCCGAATCGGGTGTTTCCACCCGGCGCCACACCACGTTATAGCGCCCGGCCAGCTCCTCGAGCTGCGCCTCGCTGCCGGCGGCACCGATGAAGTCGTCTCCGAAATAGCCTACGTACTCTTCCAGTCGCTCAATCGTGTCCCGCTCGGGGTCCACCGTGATCATGACCGGCACCACCCGCTGGCGCTGCTCGTCATCGAGCCCCTGCATGACCTGACGAATCACGGCCATGCTCATGGGGCAGACGTCCGGACAGTAGGTATAGCCAAAGAAGAGTATGGCGATCTGGCCGTCATCCATCTGGCTCAGCGAGAAATCACCCTGGGTCGAGGGCAGCTCTACCGGGCCACCCCGAGGGCTGCCATCGTCCGCCGCCCTTTGCTGCTCGTACCAACCATAGCCCCCGAGAGCAACGGCAAGCACGAACACGACACCCAACACCTTCCAGATACCCTGTCGCCTCATGGCACACTTCGCTCCACAGTAAAATCGAACCGGCTACCCAGCCGGCCATCGGGGGTTTCCACCACGACCCGGGCTAGCCAGGGCATGGTCGCTTCGGTGCAGATCGGTACCTGGGCCAAGCCCTCGTAGCGGCCATTATCCTGCGCTTCGAGGGGGAATCGGTGCAAGCCCATGTCCATATCGCGGCCAACGAAGTCGACATGAACGGCGGTGGCCTCCACGCCCTCCAGGGTTACCGTCAGGGGCAGCAGGTCCAGCGCCTGAATCCCCTCCGGAGCGTCGGCCGCCAGGCTCAGCTCCCGGGAGCCCCCCAGCATCGCCTTGCAGGACGAGCGATGCAACTCGCAGGGGGCCACCGCGGCGTACCAGGCGATGTCGCGGTCGCCCCGCACCAGGTGCGAAGCCAGGTACCATAATGCCGCCACCAGTGCCAGCAGGGTGGCGAGCATCAACAGGCGGAGTCCGGGAAAGCGGGTGTGCCGTGGATCTGGCAGAGTCGATGAGCTCATGACGGCGAAAGCAGCACTCCAATGAGAGGCGACAGAGGGGTAAGCTTAACAGCATTTGCCGGGCGTCGACCGTGGATGGATGTCGCAGGGCAGCGGCTCTACCTGGACGTAAGGAGGGGGAATGGAAGGTGTGGCGCAGGCATTGGGCCCGCTGTTTCTATTGATACTGCTGGGCGCCGTGCTGGGCTGGCGCCGCCTGCCCGGCGACGACTTCTGGCCCGCCATGGAGCGGCTGATTTACTTTCTGCTGTTTCCCGCCATGCTGGTGGCCACCCTGGCTACTGCCGATGTCAGTCAGGTACCCGTGGCGCGTCTGGCAATGGTGCTGCTCGGCACCCTGCTGCTCTTCGCCGCCCTGCTGTGGGTCCTGCGGCCGAAACTGGGGCTCGACTCGGCTGCCTTCACATCGGTATTTCAGGGCGCCGTGCGCTTCAACACCTACGTGGGCGTTGCCGGGGCGGCGGCGCTGCACGGCTCTGCCGGTGCCACCGTGGCAGCGGTTGCCGTGGCACTGATGGTACCGGTGGTCAACGTCCTCTGTGTGGCGAGCTTCATTGCCGCCGGCACCTTGGGCCCCTCCAGTCTGGGCAAGAGCCTGCTGGCGCTGGTGCGCAATCCGCTGATTCTTGCCTGCCTGGTCGGCATCGCCCTGAACCTGACTGGCATCGGACTTCCCGGCTGGAGCGGCGCCACAGTAGAATTGCTGGGACGAGCGGCCCTGCCGCTAGGCCTGGTCGCGGTAGGCGTGGCGCTGCGCCCCCGAGCGCTGATGCGCCTGGACCGCGGCGTCTGGACATCCAACCTGGTGAAGCTGGCACTGATGCCGGCAGTGGTACTGCTACTCGCCATGGCGCTGGGGCTGGACCCGGTAAGCCGCGACGTGGCGCTGCTGTTCGCCGCGCTACCCACCGCCACTTCGGCCTATATCCTGGCCCGCCAGCTGGGAGGAGACGCCGAGCTGATGGCCGCCTTGATCACCGGCCAGACGCTGCTGGCCATGGCCACGCTGCCGCTCTGGTTGAGGCTGGCCGGCTAGGAAATAAAACTTAATAAAAAGTATTCGCATTTGTGTTGACGTCGTAAACGAGAATGATTACAGTGTGGGTGTGGCGTTTGATGAGGCGCCACACCCATAAGAGGATCGCCAGTTCCTCGTTATGGTTTCTCCCCCTCATTTGCTAGTCACGGTCTTGCCTGCGCCCTCTCTGAGGGCGCTTTTTTTTGTTGCTTCGATTGCTCCCCTTGTTCCCGGTTCAGGACCTTGCCTACCATGGCAGGCAATTTCCATCTTGTCGGAGGTAGCTTTAGCTCGCGACGGCGGTGTTGCCAGCATTAGCGGTAACCTCCAGCGTTACCGCCTCCGCCGAGGCGCCTGACGGCGCCAGTCGCGACGCGGAGTCGGAGCGCCGAACCGAGCGCTCCAACAGCTGCATTTTCCTGCCATGGCAGGTAACTTCCATGCTGTCGGAGGAAGCTTCAGCTCACGACTGGAGGCCAAAGGGCTCCCGGCGGTGTTGCCAGCGCTGGCGATGATCACCAGCGTTGCCGCCTCCGCCGAGGCACCTGATGGCGCCAGTCGCGACGCGAAGCAGCGCTCCAACAGCTGATTTTTCCTGCCAAGGCAGGCAACTTCCATACTGTTGGAGGAAGCTTTAGCTCACGACTGGAGGCCGAAGGGCTCCCGGCAGTGTTGCCAGCGCTGGCGATAACCACAGCGTTGCCGCCTCCGCCGAGGCGCCTGATGGCGCCAGTCGCGATGCGGAGCGGCGCTCCAACAATGATTCTCTCCACCGACGCTGCCACATCGCTGTTGGAGCACCTTTAGATCGCGACTGGAGGCCGAAGGGCTCCCGGCGGGGTTGCCAACGTTCGCGCCCATCACCGGCGTTTCAGCCTCCGCCAAGGCGCCTGGCGGCGCCAGTCGCGACGCGGAGTCGGAGCGCCGAACCGAGCGCTCCAACAATGATTCTCTCCACCGACGTTGCCGCTTCTCTCAAGGCGTGCCAGCACCGCGCCAGGGCCCGCGATGGGTCAGGCGATCGCGCAGCAGGTGGGCCATCGCTTCTGCCGCCGGCTGTGAGGCGGTGGCGATATGCGGGGCGAAATGGAGCCTCGCCTCACAACGCTTGAGCGGTGGCATATCCTCCGCGGGCCCCAGCTCGCGCATGGACCCGGTCAGCCGTTCACGGTCGAGTACGCTGATCGCCAGGCCCATTTCCACCGCTTTCTCGACGGCGTGGATGCTGGTGCTGGTAAAGACCGCATGCCAGGGTCGGCCAATCGCCTCCAGCGCTTCAATGGCCAGGGCGCGATAGGGACAGTCCACCTCGTGGAGCGCCAGGGGAAGGCGTGGCCTGTCGCTCAGGTCGCCGACCCGGGGGCTGGCCCAGACCGGCGAGGTACGCCACAGCACCTCGCCGCCCGGCAGCGGGTTGGGGCGGTCCAGCAGTACCGACAGCGTCAGCTGGGAGCGGCTCAGCTGCCGGGCCAGCTCGCCGCTGGTGGCAGTCACGATCTCGAGCAGGACATCGGGATGGTGCGCCATGAACTCCGGCAGCACGCTGCCCAGCAGCTCCCGTGCATAGTCTTCCGGCAAGCCCAGGCGCAGCTTGCCGCCCAGGCCGCGACCGGTGAACCGCGAGAGCATCCCGTCATGCAGTCGCAGAAGCTCACGGGACTCCTGCAGCAGGGCCTCGCCCACGGCCGTGGGCGTCACCCCTCGTGAGCCCCGTTCGAGCAGTCGCGACCCCAGTGCCTCCTCGAGCCGCTTGATCTGCATGCTGATGGCGCTGACGGTGCGATGGCGCTGCTGTGCCGCGGCGGCCAGCGATCCCAGCTGTGCGGCCACCTGAAAGCTGCGCAACAGCTCAAGGTCCAGCGCCGCAATCGAGACTTCAGACATATTGAATGCTCAATCGAAAATATGTCGATTCATTGAAATCCATTTTTCCTCCATGCTCAAGGCCGTTCAATCAGGAGGGAGGAAAAATGCGAGCGTCATGGGTTTCACCGCTTATCGCCATGGGCTTCGTGGTGTGCTGGAGCTCCGGGTTCGTCGGAGGCCGGTTGGCGACCGAGGCCGATACGCCGGTGCTGTCGCTGTTCGCCTGGCGTTTCCTACTGGCAAGCCTGCTGGTCGCGCTCTGGTGGCGACTGGTCGGCGGTGCCCGGCTGGCGCGGCGCGATGTGGTGCGGGAAATGGCCGTCGGCAGCCTGACCATGGGCGGCTACCTGCTGGGCGTGATACTGGCGCTCGAGCAGGGCGTCAGTACCGGCGTGGCCGCCCTGATCACGGCGCTGCAGCCACTACTCGCCGCGGCGCTGGCAGGGCCATGGCTCGGTGAACGACTCTCGGCCCGGGGTTGGACGGGCATGGCGGTCGCCACGCTCGGCGTACTGCTCTATGTAATCGATGATATCGAGCATGGCGGCGGCAGCGCGCCGCTATGGGCCTATGCCTTGCCCCTGGGCGCAGTGCTGGCAGTGACCTTGGGTAGTCTTCTGTCAGTGCGCTGGGCGACCGCCATGCCGCTGGCGGCGACCCTGATGGTACAGCTGTTCGCCGCCACCGGGATATTTACCCTGGCGGCAATGATCGTGGCGGGTGGCGCGCCGGCCCTGCCCACCGATCGGCTCAGCATCTCCGCGATCGGCTGGCTGGTCGTGCTTTCCAGCCTGGGAGGGTACGGCTTCTTCGTCGCGAGCCTGCGCCGGCTCGGCGTGACCCTGACCTCATCGCTGGTCTACCTTACCCCCGCGGTAACCCTGCTCTGGGCGGCGGCCATGTTCGGCGAGCAGCCGAGTGCCCAGGGCATCGCCGGCATGGCGATCGCCATCGCCGGCGCGGGCCTGGCTATGCACAGCGTCGATACAGCAGGTCCCAGACCCCGTGTCCCAGTCGCTCGCCACGAACCTCGAACTTCGTGAGCGGGCGAAACGACGGCCGAGGGACGTAGGGCGCGGTCTCCGGCGAGGCGGTGTTGGCATAGCCGGAAGCAGCCTCCATTACCTCGGCCATCCACTCGGCGTAGGCCTGCCAGTCGGTGGCCATGTGCAGCGTGCCGCCCATCTTCAGGCGCGTGCGGATCAGCTCGACGAAGGCGGGCTGAACGATGCGCCGCTTGTGGTGCTTCTTCTTCGGCCAGGGGTCGGGGAAGAAGAGCTGCAGCGTATCCAGGCTGGCTTCCGGCAGGCACTGCTCGAGCACCGCCAGCGCATCCTCGCGATAGATGCGGATATTGCCCAGGCCGCGCTTGTCGGCCTCGTCGAGCAGCTTGCCTACGCCGGGGGCGTGCACCTCGATACCGATGAAGTCGGTATCGGGGTGGCTCTCCGCCTGCTCGATCAACGAGCCGCCCATGCCGAAACCGATCTCCACCACCCGGGGCGCCTGGCGTCCGAACAGGGCATCGAGGTCCTGTCGCCCATCCGCCAGGGTCAGTCCCAGGCGAGGCCAGACCTCCTCCAGCCCGCGCGTCTGGGCCTGGGTCATGCGTCCGGCACGCAGCACATAGCTCTTGATGCCGCGGCGGTGCAGGGGGGCATCCGGCCCTTCCGGGCCGGTGCTCGAGGTGACGTTGTCGTGGCGCTGGTCACTCATGGAATCGATTGGGCTCTGGTAGGAAATTCAGCCGTTGATGCGGCCGGCAAAGGGCGACGAGGGGTCGGCGCTCTGGCGGCGCGGCATGCGCCCGGCCAGGAAGGCTTCACGGCCGGCTTCGACGGCTTTCTTCATGGCACTGGCCATCAGCACCGGCTGACGAGCATGGGCGATGGCGGAGTTCATCAGCACGCCGTCGCAGCCCAGCTCCATGGCCATGGCCGCATCCGAGGCGGTGCCGATGCCGGCGTCCACCAGCACCGGCACGCCGGACTGTTCGATGATCAGCCGGACGTTGTGCGGGTTCTGGATACCGTGGCCGGAGCCGATCAGGGAGCCCAGCGGCATGATGGCGCAGCAGCCCATCTGCTCGAGCTCCCGGGCAACGATCGGGTCGTCGCTGGTGTAGACCATGACGTCGAAGCCATCCTTGAGCAGCACCTCGGCCGCCTTGAGGGTCTCCACCACGTTGGGATAGAGGGTGTGGTCGTCACCCAGCACTTCCAGCTTGACCAGCTTGTGGCCGTCGAGCAGTTCCCGGGCCAGCTTGCAGGTACGTACGGCATCCTTCGCCGTATAGCAGCCCGCGGTATTGGGCAGCAGGGTGAAGCGCTCGGGCGGCACCACGTCCAGCAGGTTGGGCTCGCCGGCCTCCTGACCCAGGTTGCTGCGGCGCACGGCGAAGGTGACCACCTCGGCACCGGAAGCGGCAATGGCTTCGGCCGTCTCGTCGAAATCCTTGTACTTGCCGGTACCGACCAGCAGCCGTGACGCGAAGGTGTGGCCGGCGATTCGCAGCGGTTGATCCTGAAAGAAGTCTGTCATCGGGTATGCCTTCGTATGGAGTCTGGGAAACGGCAGCTCATCTATCCAATCATCTAGCCACTCATCCGCCGCCGATGGCATGGACGATTTCGATTCGATCACCCTGGCCGAGGCGGGTCGTCCCGTGCTCACTCCGGGGTACGATCTCCTCGTTGAGCTCGACGGCTATCCGTCGTCCTGTCAGACCAAGGCTGTCGATCAGTTGCGCCACCGTGAGGTCGGCGGCCAGATCATGGGCTTCACCGTTGAGCTGGATCTGCATGGCGTCCTCTCTGGATTGACGGGCCAACATTGTAGCCGGTTACGCCCCCTCGGGGTACGGTGTGCAACGATACCAACCGGCAGGGAGAGACATCGATGCAGGACCGACCCTGGTGGGGCATGGCGGCGCTGTCGGGTGCCCTCGTGGTCATGGCGGGCGCCTTCGGCGCCCATGCCCTGGAAGGCCAGCTGGCCCCCCGGCTGGCTGCCGCCTTCGAGACGGGCGTTCGCTACCAGGCCTGGCACACCCTGGCGATGCTGGGAATACTGGCCTGGCGCGCCTCGCACCCGCATCGGGGACAGGCAGTGGTACTGGGGCTTTGGACAGCGGGAATCGTGCTGTTCTCCGGCTCACTCTATGCCATGGCACTGACCGGCGTGCGCGGGCTGGGCATGATCACACCCATCGGCGGCGTGCTGATGATCGGCGGCTGGCTGGCACTGGCGGTATGCGCCCTGCGTAACCGCGACTAGGCACGTGTCTGAAAAGTCGCCGAGCGCAGCCAGTTTTCGGACAGTGCCTAGTCGTTGTCGGGCAGCACATAGGTGGCCGTCACCAGCGCCACCGGCGCCTCGTCACCGGCGGAAAACAGCTGCACCTCACCCACCGCCAGGCGTCGGCCCAGCTTCATGATGCGGGCATTGGCGATGACATCGCGATCCCCCCGGGGGCGGCGCAGGAAGCGGCAGTGGAGGTCGCTGGTCACGGCCATGGGCTCGGGGCCGATCTGGGCCAGGATAGCCACGTAGAGGCAGACATCGGCCAGCCCCATCAAGGTGGGGCCCGACACGCTGGCCCCGGGCCGCAGGTGTTCATCCTCGATGGCCAGGCTCATGGTGGCCCGCATATGATCGACGCCCTCGATGGTCCCGGTGCGCTGGGGGAATATCTCGTCGAGAAAGTCTTCGATGGCGGCGGCGGTCATCACTGTCATGGCATGGCTCCCTGCGGAAAGAAGTAAGCGTAGGACGATCGGACCAAGATAGACGAGGCAGCTCGCCCCGCCCAGTCGTCGAACGCCGCCTGCATCAACGAAAACGCCCCCGCGGCTGGGCCGCGGGGGCGAGACGTCTTGCGTGCGGCGCCGACGCAGGTCTACTTCGACTTGTGCACGGCACGCCAGTGGTGCAACAACGGCTCGGTGTAACCGGAAGGCTGCTCGCGCCCCTTGAAAATCAGGTCGCTGGCCGCCTTGAACGCGGTCGAGGCCTCGAAGTTGGCGCTCATGGCGGTATAGGTCGGGTCACCGGCGTTCTGCTCGTCGACCACCTTGGCCATGCGCTCCAGGGTCTCCTGGACCCGGGTGGCATCGACCACGCCATGATACAGCCAGTTGGCGATATGCTGGCTGGAGATCCGCAGGGTGGCGCGGTCTTCCATCAGGCCGACGTTGTGGATATCCGGCACCTTGGAGCAGCCGACGCCGTGTTCGACCCAGCGCACCACGTAGCCGAGGATGCCCTGACAGTTGTTGTCGAGCTCCTGCTGGATCTCGTCGCTGGACCAGTTCGCCTCGGCGGCCACCGGCACGGAGAGCAGGTCATCGAGCAGGTCCGGCTCGCCCTGGGCTTCCAGCTCGCGCTGGATGCCGGTCACATCGACCTGATGATAGTGCAGCGCATGCAGTGTGGCGGCGGTGGGCGACGGCACCCAGGCGGTGTTGGCGCCGGCCTTGGGGTGGCCGACCTTCTGATCGAGCATCGCCGCCATCAGATCCGGCATGGCCCACATGCCCTTGCCGATCTGGGCACGGCCGCGCAGGCCGCAGGCCAGGCCGACCTGAACGTTGTTCTTCTCGTAGGCGGCGATCCAGGCGGCGTTCTTCATGTCGCCCTTGCGGATCATCGGGCCCGCTTCCATGGCGGTGTGCATCTCGTCGCCGGTGCGGTCGAGGAAGCCGGTATTGATGAACACCACCCGGGAAGTGGCCTCGGCGATACACGCCTTGAGGTTGACCGTGGTACGCCGCTCCTCGTCCATGATACCCATCTTCAAGGTATCGCGGGCCATGCCCAGCAGGTCTTCCACGCGGCCGAACAGCTCGCTGGAGAACGCCACTTCCTTCGGGCCATGCATCTTGGGCTTGACGATGTAGACGGAGCCGGCGCGCGAGTTGCGCGGCGCATCGCTGCCCTTGTTGAGGTCGTGGAGCGCCAGCAGGCCGGTGACGATGGCATCGAGGATGCCCTCCGGCAGCTCATTGCCGTCGGCATCGAGCACCGCCGGCGTGGTCATCAGGTGGCCGACGTTGCGCACGAACATCAGCGAACGGCCCGGCAGGGTCAGCTTGCCGCCATCGGGCGTAGTGTAGTCGCGGTCGCCATGCAGGCGGCGGGTGATAGTCTCGCCACCCTTGGCGACCTGCTCTTCCAGGTCGCCCCGCATCAGGCCCAGCCAGTTGCGATAGACGCCAACCTTGTCCTCGGCATCCACCGCCGCCACGGAGTCCTCGCAGTCCATGATAGCGGTCAGCGCGGCTTCCACCACGAGATCCTTGACCCCGGCCGGGTCGGTCTTGCCGATCGGGTGCGTCGGGTCGATCTGGATCTCCAGGTGCAGCCCGTGATTGGTCAACAGGACCGCCTCGGGGCGTGCGGCATCACCGCGGTACCCCACCAGCTTGCCGGGATCCTTGAGGCCGGTCTCGCGACCTCCCTCCAGCGTCACCACCAGATGGCCGTCGCGTAGCGCGTAATTGACGGCGTCACGATGGGAGCCTGTGGCCAGCGGAGCCGCACGATCCAGAACCCCGCGGGCGTAGGCGATGACCTTTTCGCCGCGCTTGGGGTTGAAGCTGGTACCCTTTTCGGCGCCACCTTCTTCGGAGATGGCGTCGGTACCGTACAGTGCATCATAGAGGCTGCCCCAGCGCGCGTTGGCGGCATTCAGCGCATAGCGGGCGTTGCTCACCGGTACCACCAGCTGTGGACCGGCCTGAATGGCGACTTCGCTATCCACATTGCCGGTAGAGACCTTGACCTGGGCGGGCGCATCCACCAGGTAGCCGATCTCCTTCAGGAAGCCTCGGTAGGCGGCCATGTCTCTCACCGAGCCGGGGTTTTCCCGATGCCAGGTGTCGAGGCGTTCCTGCAGATTCTCGCGTTCGGCGAGCAAATCCCGGTTTTTTGCTGTCAGATCATGAAAGATGGCGTCGACACCGGCCCAGAAGGTATCTGCGTCGATGCCGGTGCCCGGTAGGGCCTGCTCGGAAATGAAGCCGTCCAGCTCGGCGGCCACCTGCAGACGGTGGCGAGTGACGCGTTCTGGCATGGAAATCTCCTCGTGATGGCGGCGGACGAGATGCAATCCGCAGCCGCAATCCGTGGGGGTGAAACCACTCTATGACGCCAATTTTGTGGAAAATTGTTCCATATGTAAACCCGGGTAAAAGGTTCAGCGCACTAGACATAGGGTTAAGAGGCATGGTTTTGACCATTTGGTCAGCTCGCTTTCGCCCCAGGGGTCTCTCGCTAGGCTAGACGACTCCTGTGTAAACTGCGCCTCAATATCATTCGACTGCCAGCAGCCATGAACGGCTCGCAAGACGACCGGCTTACCTGTCGGAGGACATGATGACCGACTTCACGCCCCTGCAAGCCCTGGGGCCAATCGCCCCCTTCGGCTCGGACGCCGGAGAACCGCTGGCCGACTATCTCGACTACTACGGGCTGTCGCCCTTGCTGACCGAACACGTGGGGCTCTACGTCGGCTACCTGGAGACGGATCGCTATCAGCTATGGACCCAGGTCTGGAGCCCCCCCCAGGCGGTCGGCACCGCTTTCGTGGTACACGGCTACTTCGACCACCTGGGCTTGTATCGCCATTTGCTGGAGCGTCTGCTTGAGCGTGGCTGGCGCGTGGTGCTCTGGGACCTGCCAGGACACGGCCTCTCCAGCGGCCGACGCGCCTGTATCGACGATTTCGACCACTATGGTGAATGCTTGCGTGCCCTGCAGGATCAGTTGAGCGACCGGGGCCTTGCGCCCAAGCCCTGGCTCGGCGTCGGTCAGAGCACCGGTGCGGCGATCCTCGCCACCGATGCGCTCAGCCGCCCCGACGATGGACACTGGTCGGGCTTGGCCCTGCTGGCGCCGCTGGTACGCCCCTCGGGCTGGTCCCAGTCGAGCTGGCTGCATCTGCTGGTTGGCCCTTTCGTGCGCACCCTGCCCCGGCGGTTCCGGGAAAACTCCACCGATAGCGAGTTCGCGCTCTTTCTGCGGGAACAGGACCCTCTGCAACCCGAGCACCTGTCGATGAACTGGGTCAGCGCCATGCGCCGCTGGATGCCGCAGCTGCTCGCGCTACCCCCCAGCAAGCTGCCCACGCTGATTCTTCAGGGGGAACAGGACCTCACCGTGGACTGGGAGTGGAACCTGTCGGTGCTGGAACGCAAGTTTCCCAATGCGCGCGTTCACCGCCACCCCGAAGCGCGTCATCACCTGGTCAATGAAGCGGAGGCCATACGCCATACGCTGTTCGCGGCCCTGGACGACTTCATCGTCGATCTGGAGCTTCCCTCCCAGGCCTTCGACGAGTCATCGCCCCGATGCTGAAATACGCCACGATGCTATTGGCGGCCCTGCTGCTCACCGGCTGCGCCAACCAGCCTCCCGCTCCCGACCCGATTCGCCAGGCCCTGCAGAACCTCAGTAATCGTGCCGCCGACCGGGTGATGAATGTGGCCGAGCTACAGCCAACCCAGGAGCAGGTGCTGCTGCTCGCGACACCCTCGGTGGATGGCAGCCTGAACATCGCCTCCGAACGCTTCCTGGAGAACCTGACCCGGGCCATGCTAAGGGTTCCCGACGGCCCTCAGGTGCTGGACTGGCGTCCCGCCATGGCGGGCGACAGTGGCGGCCATCAGTGGCGGCTGGAAACCCAGTTGGAAGCCTCCGCGCCGCGGCTGCAGCTCTCCGACCGCGAACTCCTGCCCTACCGGTTGACGCTGGCCCTGTTTCGCCCCGATACCGAAGGGGCGCTCTGGGAAACCTCAATCGAAGGAGCCTTCGACGCAACGGCGCTGTAAACTCGTCAGCGAGGGCTTGCTCATGAGGAGAGGCTATTTACACGTTACACGCGTCACGAGCGACGGCCAGGCAAGGCGAAATCAATCGAGAAAGCGGAGTTTACGGGTTTGTAAATGAGCATTTTGAGATTGATTTCAACACAGCATGGCCTAGCGCAGTAGCGTGTAAACAGCCACTTAGCCCTGGCGCTGACGATCCAGTTGCCGATAGCCGATCGCCTCCATCAGCTCGGCGCGTTCGGGCTGCGGCTTGTCGGCAAGGTCGGCCAGGGTCAGCGCCACCCGCAGCACCCGATGATAGGCCCGAGCGGAGAGCCGCAGCCGCTCGAGTACCCCGGCGAGCCAGGCCCGGTCGGCCGTCGACAAGGCACAGGCCGCCTCGAGTTCCCGGCTGCCCAGATGGGCATTGAGCGCTCCACGGGCGTACTGGCGATTGCGCGCCACCATCACCCGCTCGCGCACCTCGGCCGAGCTCTCTCCGGTCTCGCGAGAGGTCAATTGCTCCGGGGGTAGTGCCGGCACCTCAACCTGCAGGTCGATGCGGTCCAGCAACGGCCCGGAGAGCCGCGACTGATAGCGCTGGATCTGGGCAGCGGTGCACTGACAGGCCTGACGGGGATCGCCCAGGTGACCGCAGGGGCAAGGGTTCATGGCTGCGACAAGTTGAAATCTAGCGGGAAAGCGTCTTTCGTGACTGGCCCGGGCGATATGGATCTGTCCCGACTCCATGGGCTCTCGCATCACCTCGAGGACATGGCGGCTGAACTCGGGCAGCTCATCGAGAAACAGCACCCCCTGGTGGGCCAGGGATATCTCACCGGGACGCGGCCACGAACCGCCGCCCACCAGGGCCACGGCGCTGGCGGTATGGTGAGGCGCACGGAAGGGCCGACGCCCCCACTGCTCGGACAGTGGCAGGCCGCAGACCGAACGGACGGCGGCCACTTCCAGGGCCTCATCCTCGGTCAGCGGCGGCAGGATGCCCGGCAGGCGGCTGGCCAACATGGTCTTGCCGGTGCCTGGCGGGCCCGAGAACAGCAGGTTGTGGCCGCCCGCGGCGGCGATCTCCAGCGCCCGGCGCGCCTGGTGCTGACCCCGCACCTCGGCCAGATCTCCCTCGATGACCGACGACACCGGCGGCGCTTCCAATTGGTGCGCCGCAATCGATCTCTGGCCCAGCAGGTGGGCCACTACCTCCAGCAGGTGGTCGGCGGGAAGCACCTGAAGGTCGCCGGCCAGGGCGGCCTCGTTGGCACATTCCCGCGGCACGATCAGCTTCCGGCCGGCACGCCTTGCGGCCAGGGCCAGCGGCAGCACGCCGCTGATCGGGCGCAGCCGGCCGTCCAGCGCCAGTTCGCCGACGCTTTCGATGCCATCGAGGGCATCGCCGGGAAGCTGGCCTGAGGCCACCAGGATCCCCAGGGCAATGGGCAGGTCGAAGCGCCCGCCGACCTTGGGCAGGTCGGCGGGCGCCAGGTTGAGCACGATACGGCGAGTGTTGGGGAAGTCGAATTTCTGCAAACCAATGCACGGAATCCCGCAGATTATCATTTCATGCTCAGATACTTACTAAAGTGCTTGCACCCTGTTGCCCCGATGACTACCATCCAATAACACAATTTATGGCAGGTATTTGAGGGGGTAGTATGCCCAAGGTAGCCAAGGAACTGAGCGCGAAAGCGGTGCGGGATCTAAGCAAGCCCGGCATCCATAGCGTGGGCGGCGTGCCAGGCCTGGCCCTCCAGATCACCGATTCCGGCGCCAAGTCGTGGATCCTGCGCATCGTGGTCGGCAATAGGCGCAGGAACATCGGCCTTGGTGGCTTCCCTGGCGTCACCCTGTCCATGGCCCGAGATCGCGCCCGAGAGATGCGCGACCTCGCCTACCAGGGCATAGACCCCCTGGAGGAGAAGAAAGCAGCCAAGGCTCGACTGGAGGCCGCGCAGGCGCAAGACCTGATCTTTCGTGAGGCAGCCAAGCGCTACCTGCGAGACAAGCGGGAGAGCTTCAAGAATGCGGCCAAGGAAGCCCAGATGTTCGAGAACACCATGGAGAGCTACGTCTATCCCTTCATCGGAAACATGCGCGTTGGCGAGATCGAGCGCCGGCACATCTACGAGCTGCTGGTCGATGGCCGGCTCTGGTTCGACAAGACCCCCACCGCTAGCCGCGTCAGGGCTCGCATAGAGCGAGTTCTGGATTGGGCTAAGGCCATGGGCTACCGGCATGGCGATAACCCGGCCGCGTGGCGCGGTGGGCTGGATCACGCCCTGCCCTCACCCCGAGAGCTGCACAAGCGCAAGAAGCAGCACCAGCCGGCGCTCCCCGTCGAAGAAATGCCCGCCTTCATGGCTGACCTGCGGAAGCGCGGCACCATGACGGCCCGCTGCCTAGAGTTCTGCATCCTGACCGCTGTTCGTTCTGGCGAGGTGAGGAAGGCACGCTGGGAAGAAATCGACCTCAATAAAGGCGTTTGGACCATTCCGGCCGAGCGGATGAAGATGGACCGCCCTCACCGCGTACCGCTGCCGCAATGCGCCGTTGAGATGCTGAAGCAAATCCCCCGCGACCTGAGCGACTTAGTTTTCCCTGGCACTGGTGGTAAGCCGCTGTCCGAGAACACCCCCGGCCTACTGCTACGGCGCATGCACGCAGAGAAGAAGGAGCAGGATGGCAAAGATGGCAAGGGCTATGTCGATGCCGTCAGCGGTCGAGTCGTCACCATGCACGGCTTCCGTTCGACATTCCGCGATTGGGCCGGCGAGCGCACCAGCTACCCGAGAAACATCATCGAAACTGCCCTTGCCCACCTGGTAGGCGACGAGACAGAGCGCGCCTATGCCCGAGGCGACCTATTTGAAAAGCGGCGTCAGCTCATGAAGAGCTGGGCCGACTACTGCGCAGGAACTGGCGTCCAAGGGAGCGTGACGCCCATACGAACCATGGAAGGATAAAAAGCCCCCGCAACTGTTGGAGCAGTCCGAGGGCATGACACCGCGAAACTGGAGATAACGCGATGCAAGCACAGCATAACATCAACCCAACGTCGGCTGCTCAACTCAGCGCCTTGATGGCCATCCTAAGCGAGTTCCTCCACAACCCTCTGCTGCCTGCCGTTCCAATGCTCGCCCATCCTCTTGCTCAACTGGAGGCGCAGCAATGAACCGAGAAGCCCTGGAGCTGGTGGCGATGCAGCTAGAGCACGCGAGCGTCAACTGGCGGCGGATAGCGACGGAGCATTACATCAGATGCCAGCCAACCCCGACCAGCGAGCTGGACGCTGTGGCCGACTGCATGGCCGATCTTAGCCGGCAGGTACGCACAGCACTGGAAGACTGAGTGAATGCCAGGGAAGGCAACAATGAGGTGTTTTTCAAGGCGCACGTCTTAAAATCCTGACATGTGGTTTGTAATCAACTACTTAAGAGGTTGTCACGACGCGATACTTGGCCCGAATCGACATAATCAGACAATTATCGTTCACTATGTTGGTGTAGCAGGCTGGCACTGGGCATGGCGCTGACAGTCGACAACATCCAGCGCACCGCGATTTAGGGCGATATGCTGAGTTATCCACAAGTGAAACGTACACGGCACGAATAGGGATAACCCAAAAAGGCTCTGATACACTCTGCAACGTAGGTGAAGTAAGCGTAGTGCTGAGGGTGATTAACGCCGCTTGATGCGGCATGGGCTGATCAAGCGACTGCTCAACCATAAGATGCCCAGATTGATACGCCCGGCAATGTGCAGCACCAAAAGGAAAGCCCCCATTATGGCGGTAGGACGCTAGGGGGCTAAATAGAGCTAGACACTCGCGAGGCGCGAGCGGTGAAGTCGATGTAGGAGTCGACAACACGCCATCATTATCGACCCGTCAGGTTGATTCTGTAAAGCCCGCCCTTGCCAGTGTTTCATATGAAGGAGCTGGTTATGGCTATTCCGTACCCCACCCCCGAGCTGATCCGCACTGCGGCGAATGAGCGCTACCTCCGCGATACCGATGTGGCCGAGCGCTACAGCGTTCACCGCAATTCGGTTCACCGCTGGGCCAAGGAAGGGAAGATCCCCCGCCCCGTCACTATCGGCGGTTCACGCCGCTGGCGCCTGTCTGACCTTATAGCCACCGAACTTGATGCCAAGTAAGGGGGCCTCATGGTCAATGCACCCAAGCCGACCGGCGCTTGGGCGGTCCGTGCTGCGCTCTCCAATCAGCTAGACACAGAGATCGAGGCAGGCCGTTCGGGCTACGACAGCATCAAGGAATACGCGAAGCAGCGCCATACGATCGACAGCGCCATGATGCAGGCGCTTGATGACCAGTACGGCAACGGCATTCACCTGCGTGGCAAAGGCCTTTGGCAGCGCTTCAAACCGCCAGGGAAGCATAATCCTGACGGCTACGCGGCTGTACTGAGTAACGAAGTGGCCATCTTTGGCGTCTGGGGCAACGAAAAACACTTGGTTGTTCTGAGTGACGACGAGATGACGAAGGAGGAGCGCAGAGAGCACCGCCAAAATGCCCGCGAGGACGCCGACCGCCGCCGCCGTGAGCACCAGACGGCAGAGAAGCGTAGGCACGCCCAGAAGGCCGAACGGGCAGCCTCAGAGGTAAGGGCTATGCCGTGGGCGAATGCCTCGCACCCGTACCTCATAGCGAAGGGCATCGAGGCGCCTGGCCTAAAGCAGAAGGGGCCGCTACTGGTGGCGCCGATGACAGACGGACAGACCATCGTCAACTACCAGACCATTGCCCCCGATGGTAACAAGCGGTTCCTGGCTGGTGCTCGAAAGCAGGGCTGCTACTTCGCACTCGGCCACTTGAGCGACCGGCTAGTTATCTGTGAAGGCGTGGCTACCGCTATCTCGATCCACATGGCCTATGACTGTGCCGTGGCTGCGGCGATGGACTGCGGCAACCTCAAGCCTGTGGCCCTCAACCTGCGACAGCGGCACCCTGACCTGCCAATCGTCGTCATGGCGGATAACGACTATCACCGCGACGACAACCCCGGCGTGACGCATGGAAAGGCCGCTGCCGAAGCTGTCAAAGGCCAGTGCGTATGGCCATCGAAGAATCCAAACAAGCCCGACGGCATGGACTTCAATGACCTGTTCATTGAGCTCGGGGGGATGCTGCTATGACGATGCTCGACCGCGCGGCGCAGTTAGCGGCTGAACAGCTCGATGGGCAACAGCCATTCTCATTGGACCAATTCGCCCTCAACGGCCATGCGGAAACGATGGAAGCCAAGATGCAAGAAGACAAATTCATCCTTGGTCGCCTAGCAATCCTTGGGCAGTCGACCGTGTTCTACGCCAAGCCTAATGCCGGCAAGACGCTGCTGACCGTATGGCTGCTGATAGAGGCCATCAAAGCCGGCGAGATCGAGCCGACTCATGTGTTCTACGTCAACGCCGACGACAACCACAAGGGGCTTGCTTTCAAGCTGAGGCTGGCGGAGCAGTACGGCTTTCGAATGCTTGCCCCTGGCTATAACGGCTTCGAGGCGAAGATGCTGCCGTCCTACCTAGGGAGCATGGTTCATGACGACCAGGCCATGGGCAAGATACTCGTGCTCGACACTGTGAAGAAGTTCACCGACCTGATGAGCAAAGGGAAGTCGTCGGCCTTCAGCGAAGTGGTGCGTCAGTTCGTCATGCACGGTGGCTCTGTAATCATGCTGGCTCACGTCAACAAGCATCGTGATGAGGAGCAGCGTGTCGTGTACTCAGGGACGAGCGACCTTGTGGACGACTGTGATTGCGCCTACACCCTGGACCTCGTCACAGAGGAAATGGGGCGGCGTACAGCCAAGTTCGAGAACCTGAAAAACCGGGGTGACGTCGCGCTTGAGGCTGTCTACGAGTATGACGCCAGCGAAGGGCTCAGCTACCGAGAACGGCTAGAGTCAATTCGACCGGTGAGTGATGCCGAACGACACCAGGCTGAGAAGCGGCGGATGATGGCTGACCGGCTGGAGCGCAACCGGGAAGCAGTCGATGCCATTAAGTCATGCTTGCGGGATGGGATCTGCAAGAAGACTGAGCTGATAGTTGAGGCCAAGTCCAGGGCAGTTGTAAGCCGCCAGAAGATCGAGAGGGCGCTCAAGGAGCACACAGGGAGCAGCCCCTCAAGCCATGAATATTGGCATTTGGAAGTGGCCGACAAGAACGCCCACATCTACAAGCTGAATTGGGGTGGGGGCTGAAAACTGGGAAACTTGCGAAACTGGGAAACTGAATCGCAACTAAGGGGCCAAGCGCCCCTTTTTTCGTGCCTGCTCCAGCTTCTAACCCGTATGGGCCGTGAGTTTCCGGAGTTTTTCAGGTTTCTCTAGTTTAACAAGATTACTCAGATTCCAGTTTCCCAGACCCCGCTATCAGCGCTCGAATACGCGCCCTATGTGGCTAGCCAATGGCCACAAAATGAAGGATGCCGCCCCCTCCCAGGAGCATGCCGAGCGCACCGGGCAAAGCAAGTCGAGCATCAACAGCAGCGTCTCCCGCCCGATGACCTGCTAGAGATCGCCGGCACCTCACTGGACAAGGGCATCCTGCCCTGACTGAGGTGGCGCTATTCGACTCAATCGAACGATTACCGCCATATCATCGGAATTAATGAAATAGACCGACGATGAAGAAAATCGCTTGCAGCATGATTCCCCTCATACTAATGTGTGTAACACGTAACACACAAAACACGTAGGCCAGACATGACCGAGAACATGGTTCACCTGACGACCCGCGTACGACGCCAGCTTATCGAGGCGCTGGACGACCTCGCCAAGCAGCGTCGCATGCAGACTGGCGCGGTAGTGCGTCGTGCTGACCTGATACGGGAAGCCCTGGAGAGGCTGACAGCAGGAGACGCCGACCGGCAGGTTAGCCGACAGTCGGATTTTCAGGCGCTCGGTGATGGTGACGAATGCGACTTCGGGACAATCGTGCTGGATGCCCTAGAGCAACTGGCCGACGAAGCTGAGCGGCGAGGCATCGAGGATGTGCAGGACATGGCCCTGACCCTTGCGCCTACCGCTGAACGAGATCCACGAACAGCGCGACTCCGCGCCTTCGTGAGCAAGCTGCACGGCACGCTGCATTCCGTGTAGGACGAAAGAGCCCCGGCGCCTGCTGTAACAGGCCCGAGGCATGACACCGCGAACCTTTGGAGAGACCGCGATGCAAAACCATCATAGCAGTTTTGGCGCCTTATCGACCGATCAGCACCGGCGGCTGATGCGGATACTCAATGAGCTTCGTGACGAGCCGCTGTCACGCGGCCTGATGATCCTCGCCTACCGCTTAGCCCGCATGGAGTCCGCACAATGAGAACTCAGCAACAGCAACTCGCCGCCCTGCCGGTCAATGACCCCTTCGACACTTGCGCGCTCGCTCAAGAGCACCTGGAGCAAGCCGAGGCCCTGTTCCAATCCATCCGCATGATGATCAAAAACCACGCTTACGAGAAGGCGTCCACGCTGGCACTGATGGGATATGAGCAGGCCGGGAACGCCGCCGAGGAATTCCACAGCCAGTTGCAGATCCTCGACGCTCGGGAGGAGGGAAAATGAGCGCATATCGCCTGGACACCACCAGCCACCTGAACGCGAACTTGAACCGCGTCTCGCTGCAAGCGACGTTCATCCTGAGCCGCAAGATTGGATTGACCAAGGACCAGAACATTAGGCTGATGCGCGTCAGGAAAGAGGACATACGTCGCCGCGATGCCGAGCCGGCTGCATGGTTCTATGGTCCAGACCGTGCCGATTGGGTGCGTGCCCGAATGGATCGCGGCGAGTTCAAGGGCAAGTCTGACGAGGAGCTGGGCCGTGCATTCACCGGGGAGGAGCTGGCGTGAAGATGCTCTACCACTACACCAGCGAGCGGCAGCACCTGCCCAAGATTCTGGCATCGGGAGTTCTGCGCGGACGTGCTGACAATGACCAGGAGCGCCCGCTCGTATGGTTTTCATCGCACCCATTTTGGGAGCCGACAGCAACCAAGCCGCGCTGGCTGGGCGGCCTGCTGGCCAATCAGACTTTCGAACAGTACCGAGAGATGGCGGGGTGCGCTCGCTTCGCCCTGCCTGCCGACGACCGGCGCCTGATGGATTGGCGGAAAGCCTGCAAATTCGCCGGGATACCCAAGCGCGACCGCTGGGCTATGGAGGAGACGGGCATCAAGGCCGGAGGTAATCCTAAGCAGTGGTTTGCCATGGCCGAAACCGTACCACTCTCTGAGCTGCGCCTTGAGCGCCTGAGCGGCGATAAGTGGGAGTTTGTCGATATGGAGGTCGAAGCATGATGCCCAGCATTAAACCCCTACGCACTCTGCCCAATGTGACGTACTGGTGGGATACGTCGAAGGACGGTAAGCGGCATACCCTAGTCGCCTGCGTGGATTCTTGGCAACTGGACGTGCCCTATGCCATCTGCTGGATCGAGGGCCAGGCGTTAACGGACGCTATCGAGGCGGAGCACCTACCCGCTGGCACAGGCCCTGGCTGGTTCATTCAGGACGATTGCGGCGTTGTGCTGGCTGAACTGTTCAAGCCTATCGTTGGCCGCCCCCTGGATGAGCTGCTGTGGCGTGAGATTGCCGCCAAGCTTGAGGAGGTGCACAGCGAACCGGAGACCGCCCAATGATTGAGAACATCGAGGAGGCACTGGCGGCCATGGGCTGCAAGATGGGCGAAACCGAGATCACCGAACGAGCCCGCAAGGCCGTTGCTGACGGCGACACCCTGGAGCTGGTGGTGCGAGTGACGCCGACTGAGCGAGCCGGTGCAGTGGTAACGATGCACTCGATGCTGACCAGCGCGAAGGAAAGCCACGGTAGGCTGATCCGTCTCGACTAACTGGAGGACAGCGACTAATGACCGACTTCCGCGCCGAACGCATTGGCATAGCCAATGCATCCCGCCTGCTAGGCGTGCCGGTGACAGAGCTGAAGGACGCCGTTAACAAGGGCGAGCCTCTGCGAGGTGTGATACCACCGCAACCTATCGTTCGTGCGGGAGTGAATCAACGCAGCATGCTGTTCCTGGCTGGTGACGTGATGGACTGCGCTGAGGCAATGAGCAGGCCAAGCTCCACATAATTACCCTTATGATGCATTTGCCGGAACCACTGAGCCCCGCCACCGAGCGGGGCTTTTTCATGAGTGAAATCGATAGAAAAGGGCGGTTTCGTTCGATTCTATCGAATCATGCAGCCATGACGCAGATCTGCGTTATCGACTCGGTCCAACTCTGGACTGAGCATGCAGGCGCTTCCAACTTTGGTCCTCCCTACTTTCCCCCAGCTTTGGGGAAAACCTACCTGGCCGACTGGCCGAACTCGGCCACCTACCACCCGGCCGGCCACCCTAGACCGCGTGGTTACTGGGCTTAGCTGGGCGACGATCACGTAGCTGTCACGCTTGCCGACTTGGGACTCGACCGCCTTGCGCCCCAGGGTATCGAGGTATTCCACCGGTGGTGGATCAGCGATAACGCCAGATCAGCAAGGCGCCGAAAGGTGCGCCCATCCATGAGAGGGAAGGAAAGCGCTGGCTCCTGCGACACAACCCGCCATTCCTGGCCACCCAACTTATCCGCCTATCGCTTGCCACCCTGGCATGCACTGAAAGCCATGACATGAATGAAATTCAAGTTAAATGGAATTTATATGAATAATATGCTACTTTAAGAGCATCTACATGAATGAGGTTCAGCATGATCGACCACGCGCTTGTGCTGCTGGAAACGACCGACCTGCCGAGCTGGGAGAAAGATGCCCCGTTGCGCCGTGAGCTGCTCCGGCTGGACGAGGAATGCCGCGCCTACCACATCGCCGCTTACTGCCCAGATCGTGCCGCCCGCATCGCCAAGCGCGTGAACGAGCGTGCTGCTCGCATTACCGCATTCATGAAAGGGCACCGACACGGCACCCATGCTCGCCGCCAGTGGGCTGACTTCATGGAGTCAACGCTATGAGCCAAGACCGCACAGGCCGCCCCAGGGGCAGCCGCAACATCAAGCCGAGCAAAGCCGCTGTGGCCAACTATTACCGGCTGTTGCAGGACAAGGCAGACACAGGCGACACCGCCGCTGCCGGCTGGCTCCTGCTCCTCAACGAACAGCGCCAGGACTCAGAGCGCAGCTCTCCGGCATAGCCCCGACCATTCGGCGCTCTTACTTCGCGCTGGTGGCGTGACACGAATAGAGAGATAGACCCATGGCAGATTTGGAAAAAAGCGTAGCGATAATCTTCGAAGGCGTTGATGCCATGGGTGCGGGCGTTACGTCAGTCACCAGGCAGCTCGACAACGTGGCCGGCAGCGTCCAGGGCGCCGCCCAGCCCCTTGCCGACTTCACCTATGGGGTGCTGAAGGCACAGACCGCGCTGCTGGCAACCGGCGCCGCTGTAACCGGCCTGGCCGTGAAGGTGTCCGGGGACTTTGACGCCAGCTTTCGAGAGATCACTACCCTGCTGGATGAGTCGGGCGACTCCCTGGACGGGCTGCGCTCGGGGATCCTCGATTACGCCACCGACAGCACGCAATCCATCGACACGATCACTGGCGCCTACTACAACCTGATTTCGGCCGGCAATGACACGACCGAAGCTATGACCTTGCTGGGCGCCGCCGAGCAACTGGCAGTCGGCGGTAAGACGGATCTTGATACCGCCGCCAAGTCGCTGGCCGGCACGCTGAGTGCCTACGGCGCTGAAGCCAGCGAGGCGAGCGACTACACCGATACGCTTTTCGTGGCCATGGCCAACGGCATGACGACCATCGGTGAACTGGCAAGCGGCCTTCCCAACATCACCGGCCTGGCCTCACAGCTTGGCGTGGACTTCGACACCCTTTCCTCTGCCGTGTCGGCTCTGACTACCACCGGCCTATCGACCAGCCAGGCAGTAACACAGGTTGGCGCCGCCCTGAATTCGATCATGGGCCCCTCACAGCAAGCGCGGACGCTGGCGGAAGAGCTGGGAATCGAGTTCAGCGCAACGGCTCTGCGAAGCATGGGCCTGGCCGACTTCATGGACATGCTCGCTGAGGCCACTGGCGGCAGCGAGGAGCAAATGCGCACCTTGTTTGGCTCCTCCGAGGCGACCAAGGGCATGTTGTCGCTGATGGGGCCTGTGGCCGAAGCCTTCGCCGATGGCCTGGAGGACATGGAGAACAAGGCCGGCGCGACAGCCACCGCTTTCGAGAAGATGGCCGGCACCGTCGAGCAGGGTTCGCAGAAGATCAAAAACGCCATGACCGTGGCGCTGATCAACCTGGGGGATCCGCTACTCGATTCGTTCGGGGGCATTCAGGAAGCCATTGCCGCCATCTTCAATGCCATCGGCATATCGTTGAACGATGGCCAGCTCAATCAGTTTGTCGAACAACTCGAGAGCGTATTCCAGGCGATGGAGGCCAAGCTACAGGCTGTCGCCGCCAACCTCCCCGAAGCCCTGGAGTCGGCCGACTGGAGCGGGTTCCTCAACGGTATTGAGGCGATCCGCGAAGCCATCGGCGGAATATTCAACAACGCTGACATCACCAGCGCCGAAGGCCTCGCATCGGTAATCGAGACGCTGGGCACCGGCTTCGAGATGCTGAGCCAATACACCGCCGGGACAATCACCGCCCTGGTGCCGTTCATCGAGCAGCTTGCCGACCTGGCCAGCTGGATCATGAAGATAGACCCCGAGTGGGTTGCGCTGATGGGCAAGATTGGCGGGGGTGCCGTCGTCTTGACCACGGTGCTGAGCGTCTTCAGCAGCCTGCTGGGCATCATCAACGGCCTGGCCGGAGCCAAGGGCGCGATCCCGGCGATGACCGCCGCAACCGGCAAGCTGGCAGCTGTGATGGGCGCTACCGGCGCCGCTGGGCTTGTCGGCGCTGCTGGCCTGGCTGCCGGCGCCCTGGTCTACCTGACGGGCAAGGCAACGGACTACCTGCTGGGGATCGGCGACATCGAGGAGGCCCAGGGCAAGCTGCTGGATGCTGTCGATGAATCCGCCAAAGGGATGGTGGAAAACTACGATGACCTGTTCGATGCCATCGAGGACGGGACCGTCACCTGGGATCACGCCACTGGCCAGTGGATCAAATCTACCGGGGAGGTGAATACCGCCCTGGGGGCCATGGTGCGGGAGACTGACGAAGCCGCCAATAGCACGCGGACGATTTCAGAGGCCGCCGTACAGGCCGCTCAATCCGTGGCCGGCACTGGCACCTCCATCATGGAAGGGGTCAATGCCTGGAACGAGTGGCGTGCCGCGCTGGCAGCTGCGAACCAGCAAGCCGAACAGACCGAGCAGGCGCATTCGACCAATGCGGACACGCTCTGGAGCTACATCAACGGCATCGAAGAATCTGCCGAGGCCTGGGAAAAGCTCAACGACAACACCTATCAGGCCGTCGATAACAGCCGCCAGATCGAGGAGGCCTTAGGCAAGGTACGCAGCCAGTTCGAGGCGGGGATGATCGATGAAGATGCCTACGATGCCATGGTGGCCACCCTTGGCGACATGAAGACTGGCAGCATCGAAGCCGGCGAGGGAATCAGCATCATGGGCAAGGACATGGAGGATGCTGGCAAGCAGCTTGATAAAACCACAGGCCAGGCCCTCGACCTTGAGATGCAGCTGAATGAGCTGGCCAGCAACCAGCGCATCAAGGCCATGGAGTTCACGGCCGACCTTCAGATTGCTCAGGTAGAGGCCGAGACCAAGCGCCTCGAAGTGATGTTCGACAGCCTCGACAACACCATCACCAGCACCGGCGAGACCCTGGAGTCCCTGACCGGAAACCTGGCCGGGTTCAGTTCCCGGCACTCCAGCGGCTACCGTGAAATGCTCGAGATCATCAAGAACGAAGAAAAGCGGCGTGATAAGGCTATCGATGCCCAGGTTGAGCACGTCAAAGCATCAACGGAAAACATGCAGGCCCGCACCAAGGCGCTCCAGGACGGCGATGGATTGATCAAGATCGAAAGCGACGGTCTGGAGCCCGCCCTGGAGATGATCATGTGGAACATCATCGAGCGGGTACAGCTGCGGGCAAATGCCGAAGGCGCCGAGTTCCTGTTAGGTCTGAATGGTCCGGGGGGTGGCGTATGACCGGCATTGACCCGACTCACTCCCCGGCCATGCGCGATCTGCTGATCAGAATCGCTGCCAGCCGGATGGCGCTCAAGGAGTCCCGCAAGACACTGGACCAGGCCCGAGAAGACTTCGCAGAGCTGACCCGGCAAGTTCGGCCCCTGGGTGATCCGGTGCTAACTGAGGCCGGCGAAGCCCTGGCCACCGCCCCCAATGATAAGCGCCTTATCCCGTTCCGAGAATTCACCGATGGGCTGATCAGTCTGGCGCAAAAGCACTCCCCCGAGGATGCAGAGCGCGCCCGCCTGATGGGCATGGTAGATCAAGCCAGCAAAACCATGAGCAAGGCCCAGGAGGCTCGCCAGTACGAGCTATGCGCCCTGCTGCGAATGAACACCTTGGCACGGGAAGCCGAAGCTCTCTATGCGCTGGAGCGCAAGCAAGGGGGAGGGATTCACTGATGCCGCCGACTATGATCCGCGAACTTCGTGAGAAAGCCGCCGCTGCCCGCCAGCGCCGCGACTATCACCACCGCCAGTTCAACCAAGCCCTTGCCAACCTGAAGACACTCGGTAGCCACTGCCCTGGCGTGAGCTGTCCGCGAGTCCAGGCGGCAGGCCTGGTGCTGGCAAAAGCCACTCGAAGTGAGGTGCATGCGCCTTTCATGACCTTTGCCGATGCCATCCGCGACCATGCCCGCGACCTGCCGAAAAATAGCAGGGGGGATGGAGTGAAGCGCCTGGCGAACCGGGCCGTAGGCTACATGCGAGAGCTGGCCCACCACGTCGATCGAGAGGCGGCAGCGCAGCGAGAATTACAGCTGTTCCAATACACGCTGGAAACTATCGAAGCCGGCACCCAAGCCGCCAAAGACAGCGAGGCCAGTGAGACGGCCAGCGCCAGGTGGGCCAAGTGATCACCGTGCCAGCTCTGATTCAGGGCCAGAGGCCATACGCCTGTGGAGCGTGGGCTGCCGGCGAAGTGCCGATGGCTCCAGAGAAGTGGCGCGAGCTACTGGCCACCCCGTTCAGCTGCCTTCTGGCGTTCATTCATTTCCGTGATTGCCTGGTGGACCTCCCTTTCCTGAGTCCCGGTAACCCAGCCGGTAAGGGTAGCCATGAAAAGCAGCACCCCCGCGATGACATAGACCCACCAAGGGCCGGCCCATTCGAGCCAAATACCGGCGGCCACTGGGATCAGGACGGCCGCGACAAAACACCAGACAGCCGCTGTGCCCCCCTGCTCTTCAACTTTGTTCTGTGCCATGCGCTTGCCCCCGGCGATGTGTGGCTAGTCAGTGTAGCGCAACGTAACAAAACGCCGGGTCCTCCCTGGCCACCTACCCCCATCCATGGGGCCGCCGAGTCCTGGCTCTCGGCAATTTTTCGGCATTCCAGGGCGCTCCACCACAGGTGCCTGAGAGCCGCACAGGGCGCCGCCTCTGGCCTTATGGAGGTGAGCATCAAGCGCCGGCAGGCCGGACCGCTGATGTACAGGTGCTGCCATGGGTGAGGTAGTCAGCAGAGGGCGTGCCTACGAGTGGTCGGTGAACCGTATCGCCGAGGCCATTGGCCGCGACCGTCGCACCGTGTCCCGCGTGGTTCGCGAGTCTGCTATTCCACCTGCTGGCACCTTGCGCGGCAACCCTGTTTACCGGCTAGCCGATGTCGTGGACGCCATGACCGCCCGCCAGTCAGAGACAGCCGGCCCGCCCAGCATTGACGAGCTGATGCCACAAGACAGGAAGGCGTGGTTCCAGAGCGAAAACGAGCGCGTAAAGCTAGATCGCGAACTGCGAAACCTGGTGCCAGTTGAAGAGGCGCAGCGGGAAATGAGCATCCTGGCCAAGGCAATGGCAAGTGGTCTCGATTCATTGGCCGACATGCTGGAGCGCGATGCCGGCCTGCCGCCGGAGGCGATTGAACAAGTCGAGCGCGTGACGGATGCGCTACGCGAACAAATGTATCAGGCCATCGTGGCCGATGACGACGAAGACGCCGCCAGGGCGTGACAAGAACCACCACACCGTGAAACCGAGGAGGCAACATGGCCACCGCAACTAAGAGCAAGATCACCACCCGCACCTTCGCCAGCTGGGGGGATTGGTTCGAGACCCTGAAGGCGAAGCAGGCAGAACTCGCCGAAGTTCCCGGCATCGGCAAAGTACAGGATGAGGTGAAGCGCGCCCGCAATGGCCTGGAGCACGCCATCCGATCCGCCAACGGTAGTGGCGCCATGCCGCTCCGTGCGTACCACTACACCATCCAGGGCGATGAAACCTCCGAGGACATGGCAGCTGAGGCAAAGCGCCTCGCCGACATTCTGAGCCAGATCCTCCGGGCAAATAATCGCCACGCTAATCCCGAGCGCGACCAGTTCGCACGCGCCACGTTGAGCGCTATCAGCGTCCACCTGGAAGCCCTCAATGAGGCAACCACCGAACTCGAACGCCTGACTACCCGGCGTGAAGCCTTAGCGGCTGAGCTGGAAGCCATCGAGGGAAAGGCGCCGAAAGCCAGCGCCTCCACGCTTGGCGATATGCGCAAGGAGGTTGAAAACGCCGAGGGTGAGCGCGACCGCATCGAGACCACCTTACGGAACATGGACAGCGATGAAGGCCCCTTGCAACTGAGCCAGGATGCCGAGCGGGCTGCCATGGAGCGCCTTGAAGAAGCCGAAGCGCTGGCCGCGATGGGTGAGGCGGGCAGTGACGAGGTGAAGGACGCCAAGGAGGCGGCCGCAAAGGCTGCCGATGCGCTGGCGAAGGAACAGAAGCAATACCGTGATATGGTCGCCGCTCGACGCGGGCTGGAGCGCAAGTTGGAAGGTGCAGACCAGACTCTGGCCACCGTGCGGAGCGTTTACCACACCGCCCTGGACCGGGTACGGCAAGCCGACCTCGCCGCCCGCGAGAGCGCCCTGGTGGAGAAGATCGAGGCCATGCGCGATGACCTGGCCGACCTTGACCGCATCTATGCGGACTTGGAGGAGGCGAACCCGGAAGCCAGCTACGGCCGCGCCCGACTGACGGCGACAATGCCATACCTTCACCACCACCCGAGCCGCGACCTGTTCAACAGCAATGGTCTCGAAGTGACGGCAGCCGGCATCGAGGAGTGACCCAATGACGACCATTCAAAGATTTCCGCCCAGCAACGGGTGACATGATCGGTGGGGCTAGCGGGCATTTACTCCTCTCGATGCCCGCATCCTTGGGGCCCTTCGGGGCCTCTTTTTTATGCCGGCTAACAAGCCTGCATTGGTGCTGCTATGTGCCAGCAGATCGCACACTACCTATCATCTAGCAATGACGGCGGGTGTGGTTTATTGGTTGCATCGGGCGCTAGTGAACGCCCTGGGCATAGGAGTTTCGCACCTCTCCATCACAGACCATGACGGAGCGGCGAGGGTTGTACCAGTGCAGATATTTGCAGGTCCTGCCCCCTGACTGAGAAACATTGGTGCTGTCAGGCGATCCGTACATCCTAACCGCATCCCGCTCACTCATACCTTCAGCCACAATGCCCGTGCGGCGGGCTTGGCGGCGGGCTTCTTCCTCTCGCTGTCTCTGATGATATGCACGGCTGGCGGTCTCGCGATGACGCTGCGCTTCGCGTCGCTCTCGGGCTGCGCGCTGCTCGGCCAGGCCTGCGCCGGGTGAGGCGCGGGCGGCACTGCCGCCTGTGCCGCCAGCCATGGAAGATACCGCGCCACTCAGCGGGGCACCACCAGCCCCGTCAGGACATGGCGCGCTCTGGTACACCGTCCGTCCATCGATCTCGCATTTGTTCACGGCCAGAGCCGCTCCCGGCGCGAGCATCAGCACCAATCCAACCGCCATAAATTTCATCCCTGCCCCCATGCCTATGTATCTATACGTAACAATAGCACGAAGCGGGAAACTAGCTGATGCTCCGCCAATAGGTGATCCAGTGGCGGTGGGCTATCGCAGCCTTAGGCGTGAGCGTGGCGAAGGGCTTTAGGGGCTTTGCGGGGGTGGTAGAGGGGGCTTTTCCAGTTATTAAGCCACCTGACTCGATGCTGCATCCATACGACCGAGGTGAAGCAGGCGAGTGTTTCGGTTTGTCGCGCGTGGTTACCGGCGTGGCGTTAATCATTCCGAGATGAGCACCGCGTCGGCCACCTGCCCCAGCTCGCCGGCCGTATCGCATATCAGCACGACAGGCGCCGGAAGCAACGATACCCCCTGCATCGGTATGAGCATCGCACACGAGCCGTTATGAACCACCTGGAGGCTTATTCCTGGCTCTACTGCCGGGAGCGCTGCGTATTGCCCTATTGGCTGACCGTCTAGCTCCGTGACGCCGAGGGCATGAAGATCAAGCCATACAGACGAGGCGGGCCGGGACTTCTCCTGTGGGTCAAAGGCAGGCTTGGTGATGTAGATGGGGACCATGGTCGGCTCATCGCTGATGGATGAGCACTGTATAACTGGCCAGTATGAGGGAGTCTAGAGGCAGTTCGCTGGGCCGGCATCTCGGCCCAGCGAAGCCCTCTTTTCTAAGACACGCATCAAGCCCTTGGATGATGGCGTGCTTTATGGTGGGTAAGGAAAAATATCACCTGCAAGATGCTGATTAATAAATACTGTTGACGGGTGTTGGGGAAGTCGAACCCGGCGTTGACCAGAGCGCTGCGGACCCGCTCGCGGCTCTCCTTGACCGCGGCCTCCGGCAGGCCGACCAGGGTCATGCCCGGCAGGCCGTTGGCCAGATGTACCTCGACGAGTACCTCCGGGGCCTCCAGCCCCAAGCCGGCCCGGGTGGCAACGATTGCCAGCATCATGCGGTCCCTCGCAGTCAGTGTGCTTGATCGCTACAGATTAGCACTGCTGCATAAAGACCGCCGAGCGGCCCGTCAACGCCCGGCTTCGCCGCCGCCGGCGTCTTCCTCGGGATGGCCGTCGTCGTCGTTCGGCGCCGTGCCTGCTGCTGCCTCGTCTGCGCGAGCCGCCAGCGCCGCTTCAAGCGCGCTTACCTGCTGCTCCAGCGCTTCCACGCGAATGCGGGTGCGCTGCATGACGTCCATGAGGATGTCGAAATCCTCTCGCGACACCAGATCCAGGCGGTCGAAGGCGCCTCGCACGACCTGCTGAACCCCCTTGTGGATCTCCTCGGGTGCCTGGGAAGCGCCCTGAAGGCGTTCGCCCAGCTGCTGGGCCAGCCGGCTGATGGGATCTTGACTCGCCATGGTTCTCTCTCCAACGCAAAAGGTTGCCTACAGGATACGCAACGCCTGCCAGTGACGCATTCCCCTTCGTCGCCCCACCGTGAAGCACCTGCACCATGACCAAGCACCAGCTTGGTGCAACGACCACCGCCCAGCCTCGACAGCAAGAGCCCCGACGCCGAATTCTTCATCACAACATATTGATACATATTGTATTTAAATCAGTCCGGCATACATCTCGCTTGGCAAGCATAACCAATCCGGCGGCCAAGTGCCGTCGCGCCACCCAAGCCGGGAGATTCGAGATGAAGCTCATTACCGCCATCATCAAGCCATTCAAACTGGACGACGTCCGCGAGGCGCTGGCCGACAACGGCGTTCAGGGCATCACCGTGACCGAAGTGAAGGGGTTTGGTCGCCAGAAGGGCCACACCGAGCTCTACCGTGGTGCGGAGTACGTGGTCGACTTCCTGCCCAAGGTAAAGGTCGAGGTCGCCGTGGATGATTCGCGCCTGGAAGGTGTACTGGAAGCCATCTGCAGCGCTGCCAACAGCGGCAAGATCGGCGACGGCAAGGTCTTCGTCACACCGCTGGAGGATGTCATCCGCATCCGTACCGGCGAACGCGGCGCCGACGCCGTCTAAAAAAGACACCGCTTGCAATGACAAGCTGTTTTCAAGGGCTCTGGAGAGATTCCAATGACTGAACTGGCAGAGTTGAGTTACGCACTCGACACCTTCTATTTCTTGATCTGTGGTGTGCTCGTGATGTGGATGGCAGCAGGCTTCTCGATGCTCGAGGCCGGCCTGGTGCGCTCCAAGAACACCGCCGAGATCCTGACCAAGAACATCGCCCTGTTCGCCATCGCCTGCACCATGTACCTGCTGGTGGGCTATACCATCATGTATTCGGGCAACGAAGGCGGCATCCTGCCCAACCTGGGCTTCCTGATCGGTGGCGAGAACAGCGTGGCGGCCGTCACCGCCGGTGGCGACGACGCACCCTACTACTCGATGCGCGCCGACTTCTTCTTCCAGGTGGTGTTCGTGGCAACCGCCATGTCCATTGTCTCCGGCGCCGTCGCCGAACGCATGAAGCTGTGGGCCTTTCTCGCCTTCGCCGTGGTGATGACCGCCGTCATCTATCCGGTATCGGGCTACTGGACCTGGGGTGGGGGCTGGCTTGACGCCGTGGGCTTCTCCGACTTTGCCGGTTCCGGCATCGTCCACCTGGCCGGCGCCGCCGCCGCCCTGGCCGGTGTGCTGATACTCGGCCCGCGCAAGGGAAAATACGGCAAGGACGGCAGCATCCATGCCATCCCCGGTGCCAACCTGCCGCTGGCCACCCTGGGTACCTTTATCCTGTGGATGGGCTGGTTCGGCTTCAACGGTGGCTCGGAGCTGAAGCTCTCCGACGTAGCCTCTGCCAACAACGTGGCCCAGGTACTGGTCAATACCAACGCCGCCGCCGCCGGCGGTGTGATCACCGCCCTGATTCTCGCCAAGATATGGTTCCGCAAGGCCGACCTGACCATGGCCCTCAACGGCGCGCTGGCCGGCCTGGTGGCGATCACCGCCGAACCGTTGGCGCCGACGGCCCTCGGTGCCACCCTGATCGGTGCCGTGGGCGGCGCTATCGTGGTCGCCGCTATCGTCGGCCTCGACAAGCTGAAGATCGATGACCCCGTTGGTGCCATCTCGGTCCACGGTGTCGTCGGTATCTGGGGCCTGCTGGCCGTGCCACTCACCAACGGCGACGCGAGCTTCGGTCCGCAGATCATCGGCGGCCTGGCCATCTTCCTCTGGGTATTCCTTGCCAGCCTGGCTGTGTGGCTGATCCTCAAGGCCGTCATGGGCATTCGGGTCAGCGAGGAAGAAGAGTACGAGGGCGTCGACCTTGCCGAGTGCGGCATGGAGGCCTACCCCGAGTTCAGCGTCGCCAACAAGTGACGACGCCAACCCTGTGAGCTGGCGTGCTCCACCTGGCCCCCTTCCGAGGGGGCTTTTTTATTCCCGCTCGTCGCGGTGTATGCTTGAACCCAACGAAACCCTACACTGCGAAGGGCTGCACCCAGCGAGCCTACCCTGGATTACGAGGATAAGATCATGAAACTGGTGACCGCCATCATCAAGCCATTCAAGCTCGACGACGTTCGCGAATCGCTCTCCGAAATCGGCGTTCAGGGCATCACCGTGACCGAGGTGAAGGGCTTCGGCCGCCAGAAGGGCCACACCGAGCTCTACCGGGGCGCCGAGTACGTGGTCGACTTCCTGCCCAAGGTGAAGGTCGAGATCGCCGTGGATGACGAGATGTCCGAGAAGGTCATCGATGCCATCACCCAGGTCGCCAACACGGGCAAGATCGGTGACGGCAAGATCTTCATCACCCCGCTGGAACAGGTGATTCGCATCCGCACCGGCGAAACCGGCAAGGATGCGGTGTAACAGGACACGATTGGCGGCGCCGAAACAGCCGCAGGCACCTAGAAAAAAACCACCTGTCTGCACAGGTGGTTTCTCCGTCAATGACGGGATTTACTTCTCGACGAAGGCCCGCTCGATCACGTAGTCGCCGGGCTCGCCCATGCGTGGCGAGATATTGAATCCCAGGTCGTCGAGCAGGGCGCTGGTCTCGTCGAGCATCGCCGGGCTGCCGCAGATCATGGCGCGATCCTGCTTGGGATCCAGCTGGGGCAGGCCGGCATCCTCGGCCAGCTTGCCGCTGCGGATATGGTCGGTCAGTCGTCCCATGGTGTGGAACTCCTCACGGGTCACGGTGGGGTAGTAGACCAGCTTCTCGCTGATCTCGTCGCCCAGGTATTCGTGAGCCGGCAGCTCCTTCTGGATGAAGTCGGCATAGGCCAGTTCGCTGACGCTGCGCACCCCATGTACCAGCACGATCTTCTCGTAGCGCTCGTAGGCTTCCGGATCCTGGATCAGGCTCATGAACGGCGCCAGGCCGGTGCCGGTGGAGAGCAGATAGAGATTGCGGCCCGGTAGCAGGTCGTCGGTCACCAGCGTGCCGGTCGGCTTGCGGCTGACCATGATCTGATCGCCCACCTTGAGATGCTGCAGCCGCGACGTCAGCGGACCATCGGGGACCTTGATGCTGAAGAACTCAAGGTGATCCTCGTAGTTGGGGCTGGCGATGGAGTAGGCGCGCATCAGCGGCTTGCCGTTCACTTCCAGGCCGATCATGACGAACTGGCCGTTCTTGAAGCGCAGGCTACGCTCGCGGGTGGTGCGAAAACTGAACAGGGTATCGTTCCAATGGTGGACGCTGAGGACCTCTTCCAGGGCAAACTTGCTCACGACCGGCTCCTTGATATTCCATTGGCGAATAACGTCGCCGCTTCAACTTTGATACTAATTCTAAGCGCTCACAGCATATCTGTTAAATGGGTAGTTTGGATAAAGCATATCTATAATATGAATATGTCGCTGCCCGGAGAGATGCCATGCGCTACACCCTGCGCCAACTGGAAGTGTTCGTCGCCGTCGCCCAGCACGAGAGCGTCTCCCACGCCGCCCGGGTACTGTCGCTGTCGCAGTCGGCGGCCAGCACGGCTCTCTCGGAGCTCGAGCGGCAGTTCGACTGCCAGCTGCTCGACCGTATCGGCAAGCGCCTGAAGCTCAATGCGCTGGGCTTCCAGCTGCTGCCCAAGGCCGTGGCCCTACTCGACCGGGCCGAGGAAATCGAGGAACTGCTGCGCGGCCAGCGCGGTGTCGGCTCGCTGGACGTGGGGGCAACGCTGACGATCGGCAACTACCTGGCAACACTGTTGATCAGCGATTTCATGCAGCGCCATCCCGACAGCCGGGTACGGCTGCAGGTGCGCAATACCAGTGCCATTATCGAGCGGATCGTACATCACGAACTTGATCTGGGTCTGATCGAGGGCGATTGCCAGCACGAGGACGTGGTGATGCAGCCCTGGGTGGAGGACGAACTGGCCGTCTTCTGCTCACCGCGTCATCCGCTGGCCAATGTCGGCGAGGTGGACATGGACAAGCTGCTGCGTGCCGACTGGATCATGCGCGAGCAGGGTTCCGGCACGCGGCTGACGCTGGAGCATGCCACCCGTCATCGGCGCGGACGCTTCAATATTCTGCTGGAGCTGGAGCATACCGAGGGGATCAAGCGAGCGGTGGAGTCGGGGCTGGGCATCGGCTGTGTCTCGAAGCTGGCACTCCGCGACGCCTTTCGCCGCGGCAGCCTGGTACCGATCCCCACGCCGGAGCTGGACCTGAGCCGGCAGTTCGCCTTCATCTGGCATCGCCACAAGTATCTCGCCACCGGCATGCGCGAATTCCTGCGGCTGTGTCGCCAGATGACGGAAGGAGTAAAGCGCAGCGACGAGATCGACCTGCCGTCGGTGCCCTGATCCCTTCCGCCAGACGCGGCGTCATTGACGCAGCTTGAAGCCCCCGATCACGCCGGCAAGCCGGTCGGCCTCATCGCTCAGCCGCTCGGCGGCGGTGGTCGACTCCTCGACCATGGCAGCATTCTGCTGGGTCATGCGGTCCAGATCCGCCACGGCCACGCTGACCTGACTGATACCATCGCTCTGTTCACCGGCGGCCACGCTGATCTCACCCAGCATGCTGGCCACTCGATTCACGCTGGCGACCAGCTCGCCCATGGTGGCACCCGCCTGGCCGACCAGCTTGGTGCCCGCAGCCACTCGCTGGCCTGAAGTCTCGATCAGCCCCCGGATATCCCGTGAAGCATCGGCGCTGCGAGTCGCCAACTGACGCACCTCCCCGGCCACCACGGCAAAGCCGCGGCCATGCTCACCGGCCCTTGCCGCCTCGACGGAAGCATTGAGCGCCAGCAGGTTGGTCTGGAAGGCGATGCCATCGATAACCTTGACGATGTCGCCGATCTGGCGCGACGCGTCGCTGATCTCATCCATGGTGCTGACCACCTGGCCCACCGCCTCGCCGGAATGCTGCGCCACCTCCGCGGCCGACTTCGACAGGGCGTTGGCTTCCCGTGACGAGGCGGATGTATGCTCCACGGTACTCGAGATCTCCTCCATGGAAGCCGAGGTCTGCTGGAGGCTGGCGGCCGCCTGCTCGGTGCGTCGCGAAAGGTCCTCTCCGCCCATGGCGATCTCGCTGGCCGCGAGGCGAACCGATTCGCTGCTGTCGCGTACATCGACCAGCACATCGTGCACCTTGTCGACGAAGGCGTTGAATTGCGCTGCCAGCTCGGCACCTTCGTCACGCCCCTTGACCGGCAGGCGCTGGGTCAGGTCACCGTTGCCGGTGGCGATTCCGCGCATGCGCTCGGCGAGCAGGCGCAGGGGGCGGGAAACCCGACCGCCCACGACCCACAGCGCCGCCAGTCCCAGGGCGGCCAGCACCAGGCCCACCAGACTCATGCCCAGGGTGTCGGCACGACGCTGCTCGTCGAGCACCCCCTGCAGAGCCGCCAGGTCGCCCATCACCGCCTGCTCGGGAAGGCGGATCATCAGCGTCCAGGGCGCTTCGCGCGCGCCGATGGTGAAGGGCTGGTAACGCTCGATCATGCCATTGCGAAACACACTGGCCGTTACACCCTGTTCGCGGGCCTGATCCACCGAGGCCAGGATGTCCGCTCCCAGCGCGTCAGCGGCCGGCATGCCCAGCCGTTCGGCATCGGCGGTATAGGCGACCAGGCCGCCCTGGCCAGCAATCAGCGCCAGCTCACCGGCGCCGTCATAGAGGGAGGCGCTGGCGACTTCCAGCAGCTCCTGGATAAAATCCAGCGACAGGTCGACCCCGGCAACACCGCGAAAGGCACCCTCCACCAGGATCGGCACGTTGAAGGAAGTGACCATCAGGGTTTCGCCGGCATAGTCGTACGGGGCCGGGTCGATGATGCAGGGCGCCAGGGTCTCCCGCGGGCAGAGATAGTACTCGCCTTCGCGGACACCGCTGCCCAGCAGGGTGTCGCTCTCCATGGTGTCGCCCAGTGGCAGCACCTCGACGCTACCGTTGTCGGTGCGGTACCACCAGGGCATGAAACGCCCGGAGCCATCGAAGCCTTCGGCTTCCCCAAGGTCGGCGTACAGGGCATCACGGCCGAAGGCGTCGGGCTCCCAGCCGATGAAGGCATCCAGCAGCGAGGGATTGTCGACTACGGTCTGGCGTACCAGGTTGGAGAGTTCGCGACGGCTCATGGAGAGCGCCATGCGGCCGCTGTCGTCACGCTGTCCCATCAGGGCGTTGGCACCGGCCAGTTGGGTGGCCAGGGTCAGCGCATGCTCGAGCTCACGCTGAATGCGTCCCGCCTCGGCATCCGCCAGTACCGCCAGGCGTTCGTCGATGGCCCCTTCGAGCAACTCCCGGGTATGCGTCTCGACGGTCTGCTGGGTGCGGGATGAGGAAAACAGGCTATAGACCACCAGGGCGACCACGATAGCCAGCAGGCAGGGGCCGGCCAGCATGACCACGAACTGGCGGATCGATTTGAGGTGCATGGGCGCTCTCGCTGAAGAAGGATAAGCTGGGCGGCGGAACCGCGGCTGTACCCTGCTTGATATCGGCAAGAGCGCCTGACTCTTGAGGCCGTGCCGTCAGTACGCGATCAGCGCATGTCGCTGACGGCTTCTTGAATCTCCTGCAGTCCGGACTTGCTCAGGTCCTTGGCGAGGGTATGGATGACCAGCTTGCGGGCGGGATCATCCAGCTCGTCACGCAGTAGGCCGAGAAACTTCGGGGGAGCCACGAGAATCAGCTTGTCCATGAGATTCTCGACTCGAGCACGGTAGATCCGCTCGGCAACCTGCTTGGCAAAGAGCTGGTCTTCGTGCTCGGAGGCGACATCCTCACGGTAAGAGGAACGTGAACCGGGCCCTCTGGATTCCTGTACGTCGGCGCCTCTATCCGTCACCAGATCTCCCTCGTGCAGCCTGCCTGCCGGGTGCACGAGGCTTTCCTTCTCCTCCAGCTTGAGGGCATCGCGTGTGAAGACGCGTGCCCGTGCTGCATCGGCCACCACGATATACGTTGTCATAGCCTCTCCTTGATACGGGTTGACGGGAGGGCATGCCATGGAGCCATGCCCCTCCTCTTCAACATGGCAAGGTGGGGCCCCGGGGTCAAACCAGTGGGGACAGCGCCTAGATGACCTTGCGCCGCAGAACGCTGGTAATGCCTTCACCGATCAGCACCAGAATGACTATGGCTATCAGGATGGTCGCCACGGTGGGCCAGGCGAAGGTGTCGATGGATCCCTGAAGGAGGACCCCGATGCCACCGGCACCCACCAGCCCCAGCACCGTGGACTCGCGAATGTTGATATCCCAGCGCAGTATGACGATGGCAAAGAAGGCCGGCATGACCTGGGGCACAACGGCATAGGCGATCACCTTGAGCTTGGAGGCACCGGTGGCCTCCATCGCCTCGACCGGGCGACGGTCGATCTCCTCGATCGCCTCACCCATCAGCTTGCCGATGAAGCCGACGGAACGGAACATGATCGCCAGGATCCCCGCCAGCACCCCGGGGCCGAAGATCGCCACGAACAGCAGCGCCCAGATGATGGTGTTGACCGAACGACTGGAGACCAGGATGAAGCGCCCCAACCACAGGCAGGCACGGTTGGGGGTGGTGTTCTGGGCGGCGATGTAGGAGACCGGCAGGGCGATGAAGATCGTCAGCATCGTCGCCAGCGTGGCGATATGCACCGTCTCGACCATGGCGCCGATGATCTGTTCAAGCCGACGCGGGTCCGGCGGCCACATGCGCGCCCCCAGGCTCGAGATCTGGTTCGGCGCATCCCACACCCAGGGCCAGAAGATGTCGATATCGCGAACCGCCCAGTAGACCACCATCACGGTCACCAGCAGGACGGCGTAACGGATCAGACGCTCCTTGCGGTCATAGCGATGCCAGATGCGATCGGCGAGGGCTTCGGCTTGATCTACCATATCTTTTTCCTCACCCAGCCGCTGATGCCTTCACTGACCAGGATCACCGCGATAATGATCAACAGGATGGCGAACGCAAAATCGTAATCGTAGCGTCCGAAGGCGTTCATCAGGGTGCCGCCTATCCCCCCGGCCCCGACGATCCCCACTACGGCTGAGGCACGCAGGTTGCTGTCGAGCTGGTACATGGAAAGACCCACCTGGCGCGGCAGGATCTGGGGGAAGACGGCGTAGACCAGAATTGCGAAATAGCCCGCGCCGGTCGCCTTCATCGCCTCGACCTGACCCCAGTCGATCTCCTCGATCTCCTCCGCCAGCAGCTTGCCGACGAAGCCGATGGAGTAGAGGGTCAGGGTCAGCACGCCCGCCAAGGGGCCGAATCCCACCGCTGCCACGAACAGGATGGCGACGATTACCGGGTGAAAGCTGCGAGACACGATGATCACCGCACGCCCGAACAGATAGATCGGCAGCGGCGCAATGTTTCGGGCCGCCATCACCGCGAAGGGAATCGACAGCGCAACCCCCAGCAGGGTTGCCAGGATGGCAATCTGAAAGCTCTCCTTGAAGCCGGTGAGCAGCAGGCCGCTGCGCTCGAAGCTCGGCGGGAAACCACCGCCGAAGATTCGTGCTGCCCGCGGCAGCCCCTCACTGATACGCTCCCAGTTGAACGGCAGGCTGCCGAAGGCCCAGATCAGATAGACCAGCACCACCAGCCACAGCCCATAGCGAAGGACCGGATTAGCGATGAACGACGGCTTGCGCCAGGTCCTGGGCGCCGGGTGCGTGCCGGGCACGTCAGATCTGGTCATGAGCGGCCCCCTGTTTGCCCTGTTTCGGACTGCTGCCGGGCTGCCTGGTGATCTCCTCGTCCGGTGCCTCGATGCCGCCGTAGATGGCGTCCAGTGCCTCCTTGTTGAAATCGTCAGGCACACCGTCGAAGATCATCTTGCCGTGGCGCAGGCCCACGATGCGCTCGGTGTAGGTCTTGGCCTGGGCCACGTTATGGATATTGATCAGCACCGGCAGCGACAGCTCGCTCGCCAGGCTCTGCAGCAGGATCATGATCTGCTCGGACGTACGAGGATCGAGCGATGCCGTCGGCTCGTCGGCCAGCAGGATCTCGGGCTCCTGCATCAGCGCCCGCACGACACCGACCCGCTGCCGTTCGCCACCGGAAAGCTCATCGGCACGCTTGTTGGCGTATTGGGCGATGCCCACCCGCTCCATGAGCGTGAAGGCGCGCTCGATATCTTCCCGGGGGTAACGCCTCGTGATGGCTTGGTAAAGGCTCACGTAGCCGAGCCGCCCCGCCAGCACATTCTCCATTACCGATAGACGGTCGATCAGGTTGAAGCCCTGGAACACCATGCCGATCTTGCGCCGCGCTCGCCGGAGCGCAGCCCCTTTCAGCTTGACCAGTTCGTTGCCGTTGAGTCGGATCGAACCCGAGGTCGGCTCCACCAGCCGGTTGATACAGCGCAGCATGGTGCTCTTTCCCGCCCCGGATGCGCCGACGATGGCGACCACGCTGCTGCCCTCCACCACGAGATCCAGCTCTTGCAGCACCGGCTCGTCATTGCCGTAGCGCTTGACCAGCTTGGAGATCTCCAGCATTCATCCACCTCGCTATGCAGAAAACCGACCCCCGGCCAGCGGCCGGGGGCTCACACCTTCTCGGACAGGAAGCCCGGAGGACTGTCAGGCTTACTCCTGATCCAGGTCTTCGCGGGTATAGCGAACGTCGTTGGCCGCCTGGATGGTGCGGATCACCCGCCAGTGCTCCTCATAGTTGATGGGGATGAATTTCTCCACGCCCTCGAACTCCTCGCCCAGCGCGGTGCCGGCAAAATCGAAGGAGAAGAAGGCTTCCTCGATCTTCTCGACCAGGTCGGGATGCAGGTTGTGCGCATAGTTGTAGGAGGTGGTCGGGAAGCGGTCCGACTCGTAGATGATCTTGACGTCCTCCTCGTCGTAGAGCCCGCGGGCGGCCATGCGCTCGACCACCTCGGAGGCCACCGGGGCAGCATCATAGTCCTGAGCTACCACGCCGAGCATCGATTGATCGTGGCTGCCGGAATAGACCACTTCATAGTCCTCGTCGGGCACGATTCCCTCTTCCGGAAACAGGGCGCGAGGCGCCTGGTTGCCGGAGTTGGAGGTCGGCGAGGTATGAGCGACCCGCTTGCCCTTGAGGTCCTCCATGCTGTCAATGCCTGAATCGACGTGGGTATAGAGCTGCAGGGTATAGCCGAACTGGCCGTCGTCGGAGCCCATCAGCGCGAATGGCACGGCGCCGGCCAGGTTCACCGCAAAGGGCGTCGGGCCCGTGGAGAAACCGGCGATATGCAGCCGCCCGCTGCGCATGGCCTCGACCTGCGCCGAGTTGGACTGCACGGCGAAGAAGCGCACGTTGCGCTCGGTCACCTCTTCCAGGTGATCGATGAACGGCTGCCAGATATCGGAATAGATGGCCGGATCTTCCACCGGCGTATAGGCAAAGATCAGCGTATCGGGATTGGCCCACTCCGACTCGTCGGCTGGCCGGTCGGCGACCATGTCGCCGTCTTCATCGCAGTAGAGATCGTCCAGGTCGCCACGCGGGCAGTCGGCGTGGGCCTGAGCCGACATGAGCATGGCCAGGGGCAGCAGGGAAGAGAGGGCCAGCGCGGCCAAGGGGTGCTTGTTCGTGATGCTGTATGCTTTCATGGCGTGACTCACTTTGCGTGCGTTTGTTATTGGGCATTCGTCCAGCGGTTGTTGACGTTAGGTCGGAGGGATGGTCTCTCATACGCCTGATCGAAATCGAACATATGACCGCCTGCGATGATCATTACCGAAACTCAAGATCAATTTAGGTAGTATGACGATAGCATGTCAAACGGATTCCTCAACGCCGCGGTACCACGGCGCAACCGCTACCTCCTGATGCGGCACGGCCATAGCCAGGCCAACGCTCAGGGGCTGATCGTCAGCACCCCCGAGTGCGGCCTGACGGCCTTTGGCCTCTCGCCCCAGGGCGTCTCCCAGCTCGACGCCCTGCTCCTCGACTGGTGCTGGCCGGTACCCACGCGGATCCTCCATTCGGACTTCCTGCGCACCACCGAGACCGCGGCCCGGGTGGCGGCCCATTTCGAGCTGCCGCTGCAGCGCGAGCCTCGCCTGCGGGAGAGGCACTTCGGCGATCTTGAAGGCCAGGCGGACGACCGGTACCCCCGAGTCTGGGCGCTGGATGCACGCAGCGCCGAGCACGTCGAACATGGCGTGGAGAGCGTCGCCAGCGTAGCCAGGAGGATGCAGGCTGTGATCGAGACGCTGGAGCATTCACTGGACGGAGAAACGGTGCTTCTGGTCAGCCATGGCGATCCGCTGCAGATACTGCTGACGGCTCTCGAGGGCCGGCCCCTGAGCCGGCACCGGGATCGCGAGCCGCTGGCTCCCGCCAGTTTGACTGTGCTGCAGTGAGCCGGCCGCACGATAGCCATCAACAACGGCTGCGCCCAGCCAGCATCTGAGGTAGCATTCTGCATTATCGGCATGGAGGCCGGTAAGATTCATCGTGCCGCGATGTGCACTCTACGGGAGGATCCCACGATGCAACAATTCCTGTTTCCCCGCCGTCCGCTCTCTCGCGGCACCCTGATTTTCTGCCATCTACTGCTTCAGCTCGGCTTGTTGACCGCAGCCGCACTATGGTTGATGCCTCGCACCCCGGTGCTGGCGTCGACCGACTGGGTAACGGCCTGGCCGGCCCTGGCAGTCGGTGGCGGCCTCTGGCTGCTGGGCGCCATGATCCTGCGCCTGCTCGTGGAACTGTGCCTGCTACCCCATCATCTGAATGGCCGCCCGGGCTTCGCACCTCGCGATGTGATGACTCGCTCGTTCGAGCGCCGGCCCGCGGTGCACGCCGATGATGCCGCCTGGACCAGCGAGGCGCGCCATCTGGAAACAGAAGCCAGCGTGCTGGGCAGCGCCCGGATCACCCGACCCGCGGACCCCTTGAAGCCAACGCGTACCTCGAGCTGACACGGCCGAGGCCGGGGCCCCTGCCTGGAAGGGCTCGCTTGCCGAGAGGCCGGGCCAGCGCCGCAGGCGCCGAGCCCGGTATCGCTCAGTGGCCGAGGATCTGGCTGAGGAACAGCTGGGTACGCTCGGATTGCGGGTTGTTGAAGAAGGGTTCCGGCGCGTTCTCCTCGATGATCTGCCCCTGATCCATGAAGATAACCCGGTCGGCCACGGTCTTGGCGAAGCCCATCTCGTGGGTCACGCAGAGCATGGTCATGCCCTCGTTGGCCAGCTCGACCATGACGTCGAGCACCTCCTTGATCATTTCCGGGTCGAGCGCGGAGGTGGGTTCATCGAACAGCATCACATCGGGATGCATGCATAGCGAGCGGGCGATAGCGACCCGCTGCTGCTGCCCCCCCGATAGCTGGCCCGGATACTTGCGCGCCTGTTCGGCGATCTGCACCCGCTCCAGGTACCTCATGGCCAGCGCCTCGGCCTCGCGGCGCGGCTGCTTTTGCACCCACATGGGGGCGAGACAGCAGTTCTCGAGCACCGTCAGATGGGGAAAGAGATTGAAGTGCTGGAACACCATGCCCACGCTGCGACGGATCTGCTCGATGCGCTTGATGTCCTGGGTCAGCGGGATACCCCCGACCACGATCTCGCCCTGCTGATGCTCTTCCAGATGGTTGATGCAGCGGATCAGCGTCGACTTGCCGGAGCCCGAGGGCCCGCAGATGACGATACGCTCGCCACGCTTGACCTCGAAGTCGATATCGCGGAGCACGTGGAAGTCGCCATACCACTTGTTGACGCCGCGCATCTCGACCATGGGTGTCTCGGTGCCGGCCTGGGTTGCCTGTTCATTCATTATTTTCGTTCCTTATCTTTTATGGCCGGTATGCAGCTTCCGCTCGAGATACTGGCTGTAGCGCGACATGCTGAAACAGAAGACCCAGAACACGAAGGCGGCGAAGACATACCCCTCCAGGGCAAAGCCCAGCCAACGAGAATCGGACAGCGCCGCCTGGACGATACCCAGCAGGTCGAAGAGCCCGATGATCATGACCAGGGTGGTGTCCTTGAACAGAGAGATGAAGGTATTGACGATGCCCGGAATCATCATCTTCAACGCCTGGGGCAGCACGATCAGGCCCATGCGTTTCCAGTAGCCCATGCCCAGGGCCGCCGCGGCCTCTTCCTGCCCCCGCGGAATCGCCTGCAGGCCACCCCGGATCACCTCGGCCATGTAGGCACTCTGGAACAGGGTGATACCGATGAAGGCGCGGATCAGGCGATCGACGCTGACGCCGGTGGGCATGAACAGGGGCAGCATCACCGAGGCCATGAACAGCACCGTGATCAGCGGTACGCCGCGCCAGAACTCGATGAACACCACGCAGAAGCTTTTGACGATGGGCATCTGCGAACGCCGCCCCAGGGCCAGCATGATGCCGATGGGCAGGGCGCCCACCATACCCACCACCGCCAGCACCAGGGTCAGCATCAGCCCGCCCCAGCGGTGGGTCTCCACGACACGCAGACCGAAGTGCCCGCCGTAGAGCAGGAAGTAGGCCAACACCGGGAAACCCACCAGCGTCGCCACCGCTACCCAGCGCTTGTAGGGCAGCCGCGGTATCGCCAGCCAGGCGATCAACCCGGCGAAGGTGGCGAAGGTCAGGTTGACCCGCCAGATCTCGCTGCCGGGATAGAGCCCATAAATGAACTGGCCAAGACGGGCGTTGACGAACACCCAGCAGGCGCCCTCGCGGGAACAGTCGTCGCGGCTGGTGCCGATCCAGTCTGCATTGATGAAGGCCCACTGGATCGTTGGCGTCAGCAGGAGGTAGAGCAGGTATAACCCAAGCAGGGTGAATACCGTGTTCACCGGCCCGCTGAAGAGGTTGGCACGCAGCCAGGCCACCGGGCCAACGGTGCTCTTGGGTGCGGGGCGCGCCTCAAGCATCTTTTCTTGAATTGTCATGGCGCTCTCCTAGCGTTCCACCAGCGCCACACGGGCGTTGAACCAGTTCATGAACATCGATACAAGCAGGCTGATGGTCAAGTAGACCGCCATGGTCATGGCGATCACCTCGATCGCTTGTCCCGTTTGATTGAGCGTGGTCCCGGCGAATACGGAAACCAGGTCCGGATAGCCGATGGCGGTGGCAAGCGAAGAGTTCTTGATCAGGTTGAGGTACTGGCTGGTCAGCGGTGGAATGATCACCCTCATGGCCTGGGGCACCACTACCAGGCGCAATACCAGATTGCGCGGCAGGCTCAATGCCTGGGCGGCCTCGGTCTGGCCGTGTGAGATTGCCTGGATGCCCGAGCGCACGATCTCGGCGATGAACGATGCGGTATAGATCGACAGTGCCAGCCAAAGGGCCAGGAACTCGGGGATGATCGTGATGCCACCGCGGAAGTTGAAGCCGGTCAATTGCGGCACATCCCAGGTCACCGGCACGCCGGTGGCGACCAGTACCAGCAGTGGCAGGCCAAGAATCAGCGCCAGCGAGAACCAGCCTGCCGGGAAGCGCTTGCCCGTTGCCTCGTGGCGACGCTTGTTCCACACCACCAGAGCGATGCTGGCCGCCACTGCGATACCCAGGGTCAGGGGAATCAGCCCAAAGCCCGATTCGAACAGCGGCTCGGGCAGGTAGAGACCGCGCACATTGAGGAAGAACACTTCGCCCAGCGACAGGCTGTCGCGGGCACTCGGCAAGGTCCGCAGCACGGCAAAGTACCAGAAGAATATCTGCAGCAGCAGCGGTATGTTGCGAAAGATCTCGATATAGGCATTGGCCAGACGGGCGATCAGCCAGTTGGGCGAAAGCCGGGCGATGCCGACGGTAAAACCGATGATCGTCGCCGCCAACACCCCCAGCGCCGACACCAGCAGGGTATTGAGAAGCCCGACCACGAAGGTGCGACCGTAGGTGCTCTGGGAGGAATAGTCGATCAGGCTCTGGACGATGCCGAAGCCGGCGGTATTGGTCAGGAAACCGAAGCCGGTCGTGATGCCACGAGCGGCCAGGTTGGCCTGAGTATTGCCGATGATATAGAGCAGGAAGGCAGCCACTGCAGCAATCAGCAATACCTGGAAGATCAGTGCGCGCTTGGCGCGATCACGCCAGAAAGGCGGTTTTGGGCCAACTGGATGGGGCTGGGGACGAACGGACATGAAGGGACTCTCCGCCTGGATCCGTCAAGCAGGTATCAAGCCCCGGCCCGGGATGACCGGATCGGGGCATAACAAGACTCGAGGCGCCTTCAGGCGACGCCTCGGACGGTTCGATCAGCGGATCGGCGGTGCGTACTGAATGCCACCCTGGGTCCACAGGGCGTTGATGCCACGCTCGATCTGCAGCGGGGAGTCCATGCCCACATTGCGCTCGTAGCTTTGGCCGTAGTTACCGACCTGGCTGATGATCTGATAGGCCCAGTCGGCGTTCAGGCCCATGGCCTCGCCGTAGTTGCCATCCTCGCCCAGCAGGCGGGCGACATCCGGGTCCTCGGAGCCGAGCATCTCCTCGGCGTTGTCGCTGGTGATGCCCATTTCCTCGGCGTTGAGCATGGCGAACAGCGACCACTTGACGATGTTGAACCACTGGTCGTCACCCTGGCGAACGACCGGGCCCAGCGGCTCCTTGGAGATGACTTCCGGCAGGATCACCGAACCGTCAGGGTCGGAGAGCTGGATGCGCAGCGCCGCCAGTTGCGAAGTGTCGGAGGTCAGTACGTCACAGCGACCGGCCTCGTATCCACCCACGGTCTGCTCGGAGGTGTCGAAGACGATGGGATCGAACTCCATGCCGTTGGCACGGAAGTAGTCGGCGACGTTGAGCTCGGTGGTGGTGCCGGACTGCACGCAGACAGCCGCGCCGTCTAGCTCAGTGGAGCTGGATACACCCAGGTCGCGACTGACCATGAAACCGATACCGTCGTAGAAGTTCACGCCGGCGAAGTTCAGGCCCAGGGTGGTGTCGCGGGTGGTGGTCCAGGTGGTGTTGCGCGAGAGCAGATCCACTTCGCCGGACTGCAGCGCGGTGAAGCGCTCGACGGCGTTGAGCGAAATATAGCGCACGGCTTCAGCGTCGCCGAAGACGGCGGCGGCCACGGCTCGACAGACATCGACGTCGAGGCCTTGCCACTCGCCCTGGTCGTCCGGTGCGGAGAAGCCCGGCAGGCCGTCACTCACGCCGCACTGAACGGCACCGCGCTCACGCGTATTTTCGAGCGTATCGGCAGACGCCGTGGAAACCGCACCCAGTGTCAAAGCCGCTGCGGAAGTCAGCAGTAGCCACTTGTTCTTGTTGTTGCGCATGAGGGTCCCTCGATAACAATATTAGCGTATGAATGATGCATGCCGAGGCATGTGCCACGCACCTTAGCAAGGTTTCTTCCGTCGCAGGGATAGTCCAGTCGAAACCCTTATTCAACGATCTGGCCGAAGAGGATCTCCCTCGCCGGCCAGACCCTGCCAGTGCCACCGCCTGGCCGGCACAATCGACCTCAACGGATCGGCGGTGCGTAGAGAATGCCCCCCTCGGTCCACAGTGCATTGAGCCCGCGGGCGATCTTGAACTCGGAACCATCGCCGACAGTGCGGTCGAACATCTCGCCGTAGTTGCCCACCTGGCTAATGATCTGGTAGGCCCAGTCGGCCTCGAGCCCCATGCCCTCGCCGTAGTTGCCGTCACGTCCCAGCAGGCGGGCGATATCGGGATCTTCGGAATCGAGCATCTCCTCGACGTTGGCCTGTGTGATGCCCATCTCCTCGGCATTGATCATGGCGAACAGCGACCACTTGACGATATTGAACCACTGGTCGTCGCCCTGGCGGACCGCCGGGCCCAATGGCTCCTTGGAGATGATATCCGCCAGCACCACGGCGCTGTCGGGATCGGGCAGCTGCATGCGCTGGGAGTAGAGCTGGGAGGCGTCGGAGCTGAGCACATCGCAGCGCCCCGCTTCGAAACCGGCAATCGCCTGTTCGGGTGAGTCGAACACGATGGGGTTGTAGCTCATATCATTGACGCGAAAGAAGTCCGCCAGGTTGAGTTCGCTGGTGGTACCGCTCTGGGTGCAGACATCGGCTCCGTCCAGCTCCAGTGCGCTGTTGACACCCAGGTCGCTTGCCACCATGAAGGCCTGGCCGTCGTAGTAGCTGACTCCGGTAAAGTTGACGCCCATCGACGTGTCTCGGCTCGAGGTCCAGGTCGTGGTGCGCGACAACACATCGACCTCTCCCGACTGAATGGCCGTGAAGCGCTCCACCGAATCCAGCGGTACGTAGCGCACGCTCTCGGCATCGCCAAGCACCGCGGCGGCAATGGCGCGACACACATCGGTATCCAGCCCCCGATAGTTATCCTCGTCATCCAGCGCCGAGAAGCCAGGCTGGGCGGCGTTGACGCCACAGCGCACATGACCCTGGTCGCGCACGTCCTCCAGGGTGCTGGCCTGTGCCAATCCAGTGGCGCCAAGCGTCAGCAGTATCACCGGCATCAGCCGAGCCATCGTATTGTTATCGATCATGCGGTTCATCCTTGCCATGGTGGGTCGTACCGGGAGACCGGTGGAGATAGCTCCCGTATTACCATTAGCCCATATACCCACCACTTTCACCTGCTCATTTGAACGAACCCGTGAATTTGGCCTGGTCGCACACGCAGTCGCCCCGCAGGCTGGGCCTGCGGGGCGACTGCTGACATCTTGCGCCGAGCGGCTCGGCAAGCGCTTCGTCAGAGGCGAATCAGGTAGTCGAAGGCACCCAGTGCCGCCTTGGAACCTTCGCCCATGGCAATGACGATCTGCTTGTAGGGCACCGTGGTCACGTCGCCGGCAGCGAAGATCCCCGGTACCGAAGTCATGCCGTGATCGTCGACGACGATCTCGCCACGCGGGGAGAGCTCGATCGACGAATCGGTCAGCCACTCGGTGTTGGGCACCAGGCCGATCTGCACGAAGATGCCCTCCAGTTCGAGCCGACGCAGCTCGCCGCTTGACCGATCCTCGTAGGTGAGGCCGTTGACCCGCTTGCCGTCGCCGTTGACCTCGGTGGTCCTGGCGCCCTTGATCACGTCCACGTTGGGCAGACTGGCGAGCTTCTTCTGCAGCACTGCATCGGCACGCAGCTCGTCCATGAACTCGATCAGGGTGACATGCTCGACCAGGCCGGCCAGGTCGATGGCGGCCTCGACGCCGGAGTTGCCACCCCCGATCACCGCCACGCGCTTGCCCTTGAACAGCGGCCCATCGCAGTGGGGACAGTAGGCCACGCCCTTGTTGCGATACTCCTCCTCGCCGGGCACGCCCATCTCACGCCAGCGGGCTCCGGTCGCGAGGATCAGGGAGCGGCTCTTGAGCGAAGCGCCCGACTCGAACACCACCTCATGCTCGCCGCCGGGCTGCGTGGACGGCACCAGCTTGACGGCACGCTGCAGCGGCATGATATCCACCTCGTACTGCTTGACGTGCTCTTCCAGCGCGGCGGCCAGCTTGGGGCCATTGGTCTCCGAGACCGAGATGAAGTTCTCGATGGCCATGGTATCGAGAACCTGACCGCCGAAGCGCTCGGTGGCAACGCCAGTACGGATGCCCTTGCGCGCGGCATAGATGGCCGCCGCGGCACCGGCCGGACCGCCGCCGACCATCAGCACCTCGTAAGCCTGCTTCTCGTTGAGCTTGGCCGCCTCGCGCCTGGCGGCGCCGGTGTCGACCTTGGCCAGGATCTGCTCGAGGCTCATGCGTCCCTGGTCGAAGGGTTCGCCGTTGAGGTAGATGCTCGGTACCGACATCACCTCACGCCGCTCCACCTCGTCCTGGAACAGAGCGCCGTCGATGGCCACATGGCGCACGTTCGGGTTGAGCACCGCCATCAGGTTGAGCGCCTGAACCACGTCGGGGCAGTTCTGGCAGGAGAGTGAGTAATAGGTCTCGAAGTTCAGCTCACCGTCGAGACTCTTGATCTGCTCAATTACCTCGTCGGAGACCTTGGGCGGGTGCCCACCGACCTGCAGCAGTGCCAATACCAGCGAGGTAAACTCATGGCCCATGGGGATCCCGGCGAACACCAGGCCGGTGTCTTCCCCTGGGCGGTTCAGGGCGAACGACGGCGTGCGGACATCGCGACCATCGCTGCGCAGGGTAATCTTGTCGCTCAAGCCGGCAATCTGCTCCAGCAGCTTGAACAATTCCTTGGATTTGTCGCCGTCATCGAGGGACGCGACGATCTCGAACGGTTGGGTGACCTTTTGCAAATACGTCTGCAGCTGGCTCTTCAGATTGTCGTCCAACATGACAGCGGCTTCCTCATGTCTGGCTCATGAAACAGGCATGACTCGACGCCCTGCGAGGCCAGGGGCCAGCGCACGTCGGGTCAGGGTCTTGGTCTTGAATCGCCCGGGCGGGGCACGCCCGGGCGTGGAACTCACGAGGTCAGGGGATAGCCCCGCGGGTTCGGCAAGCGACGTTTAGATCTTGCCGACCAGGTCCAGGGACGGAGACAGGGTCTCTTCGCCTTCCTTCCACTTGGCGGGGCAGACTTCATTCGGATTGGCGGCCACATACTGGGCAGCCTTCACCTTGCGCAGCAGCTCTTCGGCGTTACGGCCGATGTTGCCGGCATTGATCTCGACGATCTGGATCTTGCCTTCCGGGTCGATCACGAAGGTGCCACGCTCGGCCAGACCGGCTTCCTCGATCAGCACCTCGAAGTTGCGCGAGATGGTCAGGGTCGGATCGGCCAGCATCGGGTACTGGATCTTGTTGATCGTCTCGGAGCTGTCGTGCCACGCCTTGTGGGTGAAGTGGGTATCGGTGGAAACACCGTAGACCTCGACACCCAGCTTCTTGAACTCTTCGTAGTTATCCGCCAGGTCACCGAGCTCGGTGGGGCAGACGAAAGTGAAGTCGGCCGGATAGAAAAAGAAGATGTTCCACTTGCCCTTCAGGCTTTCTTCGGTGACGTCGATGAACTCGCCATTGTGGAAAGCGGTGGCTTTGAACGGCTTGACTTCAGTGTTGATCAGGGACATTCAGTGATGCTCCTTGTCGGTGGTTGATGGTCCGAATACGAGGCCCATGATAACCGCTGAGCCCCGATAGACTAAATTGAATGCAAACATGGTGGTGATAAGTATCGCCTATGAGTAGCGAGCAACTTATTGAAACGAAACCACCTCTCCCTGGCGATCCAGCGCCAGGAAGCTCTCTATGTTACCCATCTTGAGCGATTCGACCATACGCTGCAGATGACGTTCGGCTTCCTCGCCAGAGGGTGGCTGCAGACCGCTGCCGGACAGCGCTGCCACGAACACGATATCCCACTCGATGCCGGTGTTGCGTGACTCCGCCACCAGCGCCTCCATGTCACTGAGCTCCTCGGGCGACTTGTCGACGCATAGCGCCGGGGTCAGGACCCCACCCTCGCCCTGTTCGAAGCGCTGGCGCTGCTCGGCGGTGGGGTTGTCCGGCAGCTCGGCTCGAGTGAAGACGAACAGCAGCCGCTGGGGCTCCGGCTGCTGATTCGCTTCCTCCAGCAGATCGGCGAAACGGGAAATGGCCAAGATACTCCTCCAGAACTCGGTCGCAACATCGCATTGGCGATGCCGATAATGAAACAGGCGCCAGCCAGGGGCAAGGCGCACCCGGTACGATAACGCATTCGATACGCCCCTGCCCTCCGCTCCGCATCAGCGCAAGGACGAGAACTCGACGCGCAGCCCCGCCTCGTCCAGCGACCATGTGCCGGCCTCGAGGGTATCTCCCTCGGCATCCTGGACCAGATAGCTGCGATGCTGATGGTGTCTCAAGGAGGCCACCAGCCGCTGCAGCTGGCCAGGTTCAGCGGCACTCACGACCACCACCCGACTTTCCGGCAGCGTCCACATCCGCGCCTCACCCCGTGCTGCCATGGCCGTCGGCGGTTCGGGCAACGCCTGCTCGGCCAGCCAGGTGGCGACATCCTCGGCGTCGCCGAGTACCAGTAGCGGCACCTCGCCATCGAGCGACGGTTCGCCAGCCAGGGCCAGGGGCCGGCCCAGGGCCTGTAGTACCCACTCGCGCCCCTGGGCCTCCAGCGCCTGCGGCAGCACCAGCAGGCGGCTTTCGGGATGCAGGACGACGTGTCTCAGGATGAACGGCGCCGGGTCGAGCTCGCGCAGCAGGTCATGGCCAGGGTCGACGGTAAGGGAGAGGGGCTCTGCGTCATACGATAGCGAAAACCTGGCCTGCCGGGTCTCGAGCGCGACATCATGGCGCACCGAGCCGCTGCGGGTCTCTGCCACCACCGGCACCAGAAGCGGCCAGGGCTCGTGGTCGCCCGCCTGGTCGAGTATGCCCCCCACCTGCCAACCCGTCTCGGTTTCATGGCGCTCAACCGCCGTCATGTTCAGTGCCGGCCGTCCCGGCTTGTGTCGCCAGGCGCCGAGGAAGTCTCTCAGGTCCTCGTCGGCCGTCTCGGAAAACGCCACCGCCAGATCATCCCAGCTTGCGGTAGCATGCATATGCCTTGCGGCGAAGCGCTTGATGCCGGCATCGAACGCCTCGTCACCGATACGCTGTCGCAGCATATGAAATAGCATCGCACCGTGCTGGTAGCCCATCAGTCGCAGCGCGGGGTCACGGCCACCACGGAAATCCACCAGCGGCCGGTCGAAGGTGGCGGGCAACGCCGCCAAGTCGACGAGCCAGCGGCGACGAGTGTCGCTGGCTTCACCACGCAACTCATCCAGATGATAGTCGGCCAGGTAGGTGGTCAACGCCTCCGACCAGTTGCCGCTGGGGTAGTCCACCCGGACACCGGCACCCCACCAGGCGTGCATCAGTTCGTGCGCCAGCGAGGTGTGCGGTATGAAGGGCAGCGGAATCACCCGCTCGCCGAGCAGGGTGAAGCCGGGAAAGGCCAGCCCCAGCGGCGCCGGCGAAGCGGCAACGGTGAAGCTGTCGTAAGGGTAGTCGCCGACACGCTCGCTGAACTGGGCGAGGTAGCGGCCGGAGTAAGCGAGATAGGTCTCGGCATGGTCGTCATCCAGCCCGGCGGGGAACAGGGCGCGTACGCGCACGCCATCCACCGTCCGCTGGCGCTCTCGCCATGGCCCCGCGGCGAGCTCTATCGATGCCGTTCGCGGATGGTAATGCCGCACCCGATAGCCCGTCTCATCCGCAAGAGGCTCCTCAAGCAGCGACCCCGTGGCAACCGCCCGCTGACCAACCGGCACCTGGACCTCGATATACAGCGCAAAGGGCCCCAGTTCGGCAAACTGCGGATACCAGCCGCCGTCACCCGCCAACAGGCTGCCTTCCGGTGACACCATCGACCGGCTGTTCGAGGTATCGAGCACGCCGCTCCAGCGCAACGTCACCGCCTCGGCTTCCGGTGACACCGACAGGCGATAGCGCCCTGCCGCTCTCTCCTCCAGCGACAATGCCTTGTCATCGACCAGCGCCTCGCTGATATCGAGCCCCGGATCGAGCCGGAACCTGCCCACGCGAGGGGGCGGACGAACGGTCATTTCGCCCTGGAGCCGCCGCGATGACGGCTCCAGCCAGACGCTCAGCCGCACCTCACTCTCACTCTGAGCAGACTCACTGCCGTGGGCCAGCAGCGCCAGCGACAAGACCAGCAACAGCGTCGTTACCGCTCGCCAGGCACAACCCAACATTCCTCGACCTCTCACGTTGACCGCGGCGGAAAGCGAGCCAGCACCTCCCGCTCATCGCCATCTCGACGAATGACCAGCGGCAGCAGGGTGCCCGGACGCTGCTGGCGTATCAGGCCGGTCAGGTCAGCGGGGCGCGCCAGGGACTCCCCGGCTGCCTGGAGAATGATGTCACCTGCCTCGAGGCCCGCCTGCTCGGCGACCGAGCCCTCGAGAATGGCGTGAACTTCAACACCCGCCTCATGGGGTGTGGTGTAGACGCCCAGCTGCATAGGGGGCATGGCCTCATGCCGACTGTCATCGAAGGCAAAGACCGCCCGGGCCAGGCCTTCCGGTGGTGGCCCACACGCCTCTCCGCCCACAGCCCAGGGCAGCAATGTCGCTTGATTGTCGACGCCGAGGTCCGAGAGCTGATGCGGCACGCCATGTTGGTATTGCAAATGTCCCTGGCCGATCAGGCCGACGACCAGATCGGCCTCCTTCCCGGCTTCTGCAAGGCCAGAAGCCATGGCACGATCCCATACCAGTTGCGCCTCAATGAAGCGCTCGAGCCCCTCCTCGCCGCCACGGGACGGATGCTGCGCATACACTTCCGCCAGTCGCTCGCGATAGGCAGCCGACGCCTCGGCCGGTGCCGTGATGCCAAAGCGCTCCGCCGTCGGCACTGCCTCCCAACCCTCCTCGACCAGCCGGCCACGCAGCTCCGGGGTCACGTTGATCGCCTTGAGGGGTACCCGATGGAGCCGAGCGAAATGCAGGATGGGAAAATAGAGCGCTGGATCGAAGCCCCAGGCGCTGTGCCAGCCACTCTGGTCGATGAATGCCTGCTCGCCAAGCTCACCCGCCACCCAGGCATCGAGCGCCGGTTGCGCCTCTCGCGGCAGCATCTCCAGGGCGATGACCATGTCGGGGCGGCGCGCGTGCAGGCCCGCCAGTGTGTGCAACTGCCAGAGATGATGATCCGCGTCGTCGTGCTGCTCGCCGAGCAGCACCGCATTGCGCTCCGCCAGCTCGGAAAAGAGGGCATCCGGCGTCAGCTGCTGCCCCCCTGGCTCAAGCCACTGACCCGGAGCGGGACAGGTGGCGGCCTGGGCGGGAACCGAGCTGAGCACCAGCGCGCCTGCCAGGCAGGCGGGCGTCAGGAGCCCCCAGCGGAAAGTGAATGGTAATAGCATCGATGACTCCATGACGGTTTCACATTCACCATCATGGCGTATACGTCACGAGTTGGCAGCCCTCTCGTACCCCGCCTGAAGATTCGCTGGCCTCCCTCTTCAATTCCGGCATCATGTCGCGCGGGTAGCGTTTGGTGAAGAGGGACCTACCTCCCCTTTTCATGGTTGTTCGGCAACCGAGGTTTGGATATGCTCTAGAAACGCAGCGAGCTCCTGAAAGCCAGTCGTCGCCTGAGTGTGTCGATTTTTTGGCCTCATCCGTCAATCAAGGCTGTCAGTTCATAACCTGGGTTATTGAATGGATGGGCTCTTCACGCGAACTTCAATGAGTGGTGTCTGCCCTGGCAATTCGAGACGGACAATTCGAGACATGGCTCGGCGCTTGTGCCATAAACTGGCGCGAAGGCAGCGTATGGAAGGTTACACTAAGATACGGGCGCGGAGCCGCTATAAAAAACCAGCACTCGGGTTAATCGTACATGACTCGTTTTTCCTGGAATATTTGTCCTGGCACTATTCGAGTCACGAAACACATACTCACGGCGCCCTTAGCCTTAACTATTTTAACGACATATCTTTATCGACAATAGAGAGCCAATGAAGACAGAACTCCAGGAATTTGAAGAGTCCATGCGCCGTCAAATCAGCGCCTTTCAAAACCCCAAGGAAGAGAGCAAGCGACCGACTCGCCCCACGCCCGACAGAGAGGCCAGGTCGCCAGGGCAATCGGCCAGCTCCTACAAGACGGGTCATCTAGTCAGGCTCGCCGTGCGTACCAGGGCACTCGAACAGGACAGCGTCTTCGAACACCATTCCAGCAGCATTTCCAAGCTCGAGGCACAGCTGGAGGCCGAAAAGGCGGCCAAGAAGGCCGGCTATCCCATCATCGGCCACCTCATCGAGATTCAACGGCTTTAACTCTCCCAAACGGCTTCCAAACGACTCAGAACCCGACCTGATAGTTGATCACTGCCGCGGTATCCGAGCGCGCGGCACGATCATGCCCTGGCTCCAGGGTGTGGCTCAGGTTGAGCTGCAGGACACCGTGCCGGCTTGCCTGGAAGCGGTAGCCCAGTTCGATATCCTGCTGACGCCCAGTGGGGGCCAGGTCAGCCGTGGGCGCTTCCTGTCGCCCGTTGCCGCCCCGCCGGTGCTGAAATGGCTGCCTTTCTGTTTCGTTCTCGTTACACTCGGTTGGACATCTACCCACTTGGGGGCGCCATGGGCAATCGTTCCGGCAGATGTCATCTGAAGGTGTACGGCGCTCTGCTGTTGGGGATGATGCTACTCGCTTCACCGCGACCGCTACTCGCCAACGAAGCGCCCCTGACGCCGGTCAGCCTGCAGCTGCTGTGGTATCACCAGTTCCAGTATGCCGGCTACTACGCGGCCAAGGCGCAAGGGTACTTCCAGGAAGCCGGCCTGGATGTCGAAATTCGCGATGGCGGCTACCACTCCCCTGGTCGGGCGGTGGATCCTGTGCGGGAGGTGGTCACCGGCCGGGCTGACTTCGGTGTGTCGCGCTCGGACCTGCTCCTGCATCGTGCCCGCGGCGAACCGGTCATGGTGGTAGCCAATATCATGCAGCGCTCGCCGTTGGTGTTCCTGACCCTGGAGCGCTTCGGCTTCTCTCGACTGGAGGAGGTCGGTGATCGCCCGATCAGCGTCACGCTGCCGGGAGTGGATGAGCGTATCAGTGCCGAAACGCTGGCTACCTTTCTCGCCGCCGGGGTCGATCTCGAGTCCCTGAACAACGCCGCACCGAGCTGGAACCTGCAGGATCTTTACGCGGGCCGGACGCAGCTGGTACCGGCCTATTCGACCGATGGCCTCTATGCCGTCAGACGACATGGCGAGGTGCCGGTGATCATTCAACCCGCCGACTACGGGATCGATTTCTATGGGGACCTGCTGTTCACGCGCCAGGCCCTGGTGGAACAGCACCCCGAGCGCGTCGCCGCCTTCCGAGAGGCCGTTGTGAAAGGCTGGGCGTATGCCTTCAAGAATATCCAGGAGACCGTCGACCTGATCCTCGAGACGTATCCTGGGCGGCATGGCGATATCGATCGCGCCCTGCTGTTGCATGAGGCAGAACAGGTTCGCGAGCTGATGCAGCCAGCACTCATCGAGATCGGATACAGCAACACGGAGCGCTGGAAGAGTATCGGTGACCAGTATCAGGCCATGGGCATGATCGACGGCTATAAGCTAGAGGGCTTTCTCTTTCAGCCCGCTCCTCCGACCCTCGCCACTCTGCTGCTCACACTCTGGCGCTGGTTACTGCCCTTCATGGGCGTAGTGATCGTGGTGGCAGGCCTTGCCGGGTATCTGTTGCTCACCAACCGACGCCTCAAGGCGGAGATCCAGCGGCGTCGCGAGGCCGAAGCGGCCCTGCAGCAGCTGGCCGACCGGGATGGGCTGACCGGGGCGGGAAATCGTCGCCTCTTCGAGCAGCAGCTGCAGCAGGAATTTCTGCGCTCCCGACGCTCTCGCCATGCGCTGTCCATCATTCTGATAGACGTGGATAACTTCAAGCGAATCAACGATGAGTGCGGACACCTGGTGGGAGACATGGTGCTCAAGGAGATCGTCAGCGTGACCCGCACCGCGCTGCGCACCCAAGACCATCTGTCCCGCTATGGCGGTGAAGAATTCGTGATACTGCTGCCCGAGACAGGCTTGCAGCAAGCCCGGCGCGTGGCAGAGCGCATCCTCGAAGCCAACCGTGCTCATCGAGTCAATACCGATGCCGGCCCGATCCGCTACACCCTAAGCCTGGGGTTGAGCCACCTCCAGGTCAACGATCGCGACCCTTGGCAGATCGTCCAGCGTGCGGACGCAAGCCTCTATTCCGCCAAGCGGCTCGGCCGGGATCGCCTCTGTATCGACGTTGCGCCATCCATGCCTCAGACGGATTAACCTCGGATCACGACCCGGGTCCCGATGTTGAGCCAAGGGTCCAGTGCACGGATCTGGTAGTTGTCGACGGCCACGCACCCCTCCGTCCAGTCGAAGCGCCGGTGCACATCGGGATCGCCGCTGCCCAACCCATGCAAGCCGATCAGGCCCCCCAGGGCCGTGGTATGCGGTGGCGTGCCATGGCGTGCCCGGTAGGACTCGATATAGTGGTACTCCTCAGGCGTGATCTTGCCGATTCGCAGTGCCTCGGAGGCCACCTCAGCATTGGGATAGTCGATTCCGAAGAAGAGCCCGAAGCGGGAAGCGCGGTTGATCCGGTCCACACGGAACTCGCCCAGCGGCGTCATGGAGCTACCCTTCGCCCGCAGCGGAGCCGCACCCCCCGCCCCATAGGCCAGGTGCTCGATTCGCTTCATCACGTATTCACCGCGATAGACCGTCACCAGGCGGCTCTTCAGATCCACGCTCACCCAGATCTCATCCGGCGCCAGGCCGGCAGGCATCGCCGAGGCATCGAGCGAGTGCAGGAACCCGGCCTGGGAAAAGGCCGGTTCCACACCGTCGTCCAGCGTCGTGGAAACGTCGAAATTGGCTTGTGCCGCACCACTGCCCATCAAGACCAGCCCCGCAGCAAGAGCGGTCAACCAGTGTCTAGTCCTGTTCATGCTCCCCCTGCCCAGAGCGGTATCGTTTTTTGGTTATCGGCAGGGATTTTACCCGGCTTTAATGTGCAGCGTCTTGATCTATTTCAAGCCGAGTGACGCGTCAAGCAACCATGAGGATTTACTAAAACCAGGAGGATTGAAAACGGCATAAGAAGTCTACCGTGCCTGGACCTCTTTATACGTCAGCGGTGGTGGGCGTCCCGACTGGCTCGGGAACCCCTGCCAGGTCCCCAAGTATCGGGCAGCTCGGCCGATGGTCGCCGTGGCAGTGTTCGGCCAGGTGTTGCAAGGTCTGGCGCATGGCGATGAGCTTCTCGATCTTGCTGTCCAGTTCCTCTATATGGGCGTAAGCGACGGCCTTCACGTCCGAGCTGGCACGATTGCTATCACGCCACAGGGCGAGCAGGTTCGACATCTGCTCCACGGAAAACCCGAGGCTTCGTGCCCGCGCGATAAAGCGCAGCGTATGAATGTCCTTGTCACTGAAGGTTCGATAGCCTGCCTCGGTCCGGCCAACCGAGGGGATAAGGCCAATGCTCTCGTAATAGCGAATCATCTTCCCCGAGATGCCCGAGGCTTTTGACGCTTCTCCGATATTCATCCGCCACCTCCCGTTTTTCTGTATCAAGCCCTTCTGAATCAAGCTCTTGTGTACAAGACCTGCCGCGTGACACCGGCCTTGCTCATATCATGGCTTGACCTTCCAACGATGGGAAGGTCTATGGTTGCCACTCTAACAACTGGGCCACATGAGAGGAAGCCAGATCATGCAACGCAACCAAGTCAGCCCGGCAGGGCTGACCACCCAGAAGGCTCCTGGCACCAGCGCCTCCTACTCCCTGGGCATCGAAGGCATGAGCTGTGCCTCCTGCGTGGGCCGGGTGGAGAAAGCCATTCTCGGCGTACCGGGCGTCGACGGTGTTTCCGTCAACCTGGCCACCCAGCGGGCCCAGGTGACGTTCGCCACCGACGAGGCAGACATCGCCGGAGTCGTACAAGCGGTGGCAACAGCCGGCTATCCCGCCATTACCGACACCCTCGAGCTGAGCGTCAAGGGCATGAGCTGTGCCTCCTGCGTCGGCCGCGTGGAGCGCAAGCTCGCCGGCGTGCCCGGCGTCCTCGATGCCAACGTCAACCTCGCCACATCGACGGCAACCGTGCACGTCGTCGCCGATACCGTGACCGCGGATGCTCTGATCAAGGCCATCGAGAAGGCGGGTTTTGATGCCGAGGCAGTAGGCGACACGCAGGATCGCAGCGACCGCGAGCGCGAGGCACGCGACCAGGAGATCGGCGAGCTGAAACGTGCCGTGACAGTCGCGGCTGTGTTCACCCTACCCATCTTCGTGCTGGACATGGGCTCACACTTCATCCCCATGATGCATCACTGGTTGGATATGACCGTGGGCCAGCAGAACCTCTTCTATCTCTTCTTCGTGCTGGCCTCAATCGTGCAGTTCGGCCCCGGCCTGCGCTTCTACAAGAAGGGCTGGCCGGCGCTGATGCGCGGCGGCCCGGACATGAACTCCCTGGTGATGCTAGGCACTTCCGCCGCCTGGGGCTATTCGGTGGTGGCCACCTTCCTGCCCCAGGTGCTGCCGGCCGGCACGGTGAATGTCTACTTCGAGGCCTCGGCGGTGATCGTTACGCTGATTCTCGTCGGCCGCTATTTCGAAGCCATCGCCAAGGGGCGCACCAGCGAGGCGATAAAGGCGCTGATGAAACTTCAGGCCAAGACGGCCCGCGTGGTCCGCGACGGCCAGGAAATGGAGATCGGCATCGACGAGGTGCTCCAGGGCGACATGGTGCTGGTACGCCCCGGCGAGAAGATCCCGGTGGATGGCCAGGTCACCGACGGCAGCTCCTTCGTCGATGAGTCCATGGTCACCGGCGAGCCCGTCCCCGTGCGCAAGGAGGCCGGTGCCGAGGTAGTGGGCGGTACCATCAACAAGGTGGGCAGTTTCACCTTCCGGGCCACCAATGTCGGTGCCGACACCCTGCTGGCTCAGATCGTGCGCATGGTGGAACAGGCCCAGGGCTCGAAGCTGCCCATCCAGGCCCTGGTGGACAAGGTCACCAACTACTTCGTGCCGGCCGTGATCGCCGCAGCCCTGGCAACCATCGCCGTATGGTTGATCTTCGGCCCGGCCCCCGCGCTGACCTTCGCCCTGGTCAATGGCGTGGCAGTGCTGATCATTGCCTGCCCCTGCGCCATGGGCCTGGCCACCCCCACATCTATCATGGTGGGCACCGGCAAGGCCGCGAAAATGGGCGTACTGTTCCGCAAGGGCGAAGCGCTGCAGTCGCTGCGTGACGCCACGGTCATCGCCCTGGACAAGACCGGGACCCTGACCAAGGGCCGGCCAGAGCTCACTGACCTGGTGGTAGCCGGTGATTTCACCGAGGCCGAGGTGCTGCAACTGGTGGCCTCCGTGGAGCGCCAGTCGGAACATCCCATCGCCGAGGCCATCGTCAACGCGACCAAGGCACGCGGGATGGAGCCCGATACCGTTCAGCATTTCGAGGCCGATCCCGGCTACGGCGTCGCAGCACTGGTCAACGACCGCCGTGTAGAGGTAGGTGCCGACCGCTACATGCGCAAGCTGGGTCTGGACGTGGAAGTCTTCGCCAAGGCCGCGCATCGTCTCGCCGACGAGGGCAAGAGCCCGCTGTATGCCGCCATCGACGGTCGCCTGGCAGCGATCATCGCCGTTGCCGATCCGATCAAGGAGTCCACGCCAGCGGCCATCCGCGCCCTGCACGCCGAAGGCCTGCAGGTGGCCATGATCACCGGCGACAACCGACGCACCGCCGAGGCCATCGCCCGCCGTCTCGGCATCGACAAGGTGGTGGCCGAAGTGCTACCCGACGGCAAGGTGGATGCGGTGAAGCGCCTGCAGGCCGAAGGGGGCGTGGTGGCCTTCGTCGGCGACGGCATCAATGACGCACCGGCCCTGGCACAGGCCGACGTGGGGATCGCCATCGGCACCGGCACCGACATCGCCATGGAATCCGCCGAGGTGGTGCTGATGTCAGGCGACCTGCGCAACGTGCCCAATGCCATCGCACTGTCCCGGGCCACCATCCGCAATATCAAGCAGAACCTGTTCTGGGCCTTCGCCTACAACACGCTGCTGATCCCGGTGGCCGCCGGCGTGCTGTTTCCCGCCTTCGGCATCCTGCTCTCTCCGGTCTTCGCCGCCGTGGCCATGGCCGCCTCGAGCATCTGCGTACTCACCAATGCCCTGCGGCTCAAGGGCTTCCGGCCACCCATAGTGATCGAAGCGGAGGAGGCCACAGCACCGTAGCAGCCGGTACCGCAGGCTGCCTGAATGCCCACGCGCCCCCGGCGTGGCAGGGGCGCATGGGGCCGATGCGTGCACCCCAAATGCCTCTGCGTCGGTGGCCTTGGCTGACCGGGGGCGCCTTCAGGCTGCTACCGGTCGAAGACCACGGTGCGGCGGGCGTGGAGGAAGACGCGCCGCTCCACGTGCAGGGCTACCGCACGAGCGAGGGTCAGGCACTCGATGTCACGCCCCTTGGCCACCAGGTCTTCCGGATAATCGGCATGGCCGACCGGCTCTACGCCCTGAGTGATGATCGGCCCCTCATCCAGGTCGTCGTTGATGTAGTGGGCGGTGGCACCGACCAGCTTCACCCCCTTGTCATAGGCCTGGTGGTAGGGCTTAGCGCCCTTGAAGCCGGGCAGCAGGGAGTGGTGGATATTGATCGCCCGGCCGCTGAGCTTGGTGCACAGGTCGCTGGAGAGCACCTGCATGTAGCGCGCCAGGATCACCAGTTCGACGCCGCTGGATTCGATCACCTCCCACACCTGGGCCTCCTGCTCGGCCTTGGTCTCGGGGGTGATGGGGAAGTGGTGATAGGGAATATCGTGCCACTCCGCCAGGGGCGCCAGGTCCGGGTGGTTGGAGACGATGGCGCGAATCTCGATGGGCAACTGCCCGGTGCGGTAGCGGTAAAGCAGGTCGTTAAGGCAGTGGTCGGCCTTGGAGACCATGATCACCACCGGCACGCGCCGCCCCGGCGGGGTCAGCTCGAACGCCATGGCGAACTCGTCGGCGCGCTCGGCGAAGGCGGCCTGGAAGGTCTCGGCGGAGAAGTCGTCGTCCAGGGGACGGAACTCGGTGCGAATAAAGAACCGTTCGCTGAGCCGGTCATCGAAGGATTGCTGCTCGGTGATATAGCAGCGGTTCTCCTTGAGGAAGCGGGTGACCACGTCCACGGTGCCCAGTCGGCTGGGGCACTGGGCGGCCAGGATCCAGGTGGAAGATGCTTGGCTCATAATTGGCGCCTCACTCGAAAAAACAGGGGGCCACAATGGGCCCCCGGATGGTGCCGGGGAGGGGTAGGTCCCCGGCTTATCGCGCGGAACGCTGGAGCCCCGCGCTCCCACAAGGGCAAGTTTCGCCGACGTGGAGCAAGCCTGGTTTCAGCGTACCACGCCGATGGCGTACTCCTCGCCGGCGTCAAGCAGCCAGCGATAGCAATAGTCGGCAAAGCTGCGGCGCACCACCAGTTCCCAGCGCTCCTCGGAGGGGCGGCGGAGGATGGTGGTGGCCTTGGCGAAGACCGTGGTCACGCCCCTGCCCACCGGGAAGTGGCTGGGATGGACGTCATAGATCACCGTCTTCATCAGCAGCTCACGGGCCGCCTCGCCGGAAAGCTCCAGCAGGGTCTGGCCGCCGCTGACGTCGCTGATGGCGTAGTGGGCGTCCCCCAGGCGCTCGCGCAGCCGGGTCTCCAGCTCGAACTCCTCGCCGCCGGGGACGATCACCAGCCACTCGTCCGGGGAGAGCCACTGGATCGAGCGCTCGCCGCGCTCGTCCTGGACCAGCCCCTGGGGCTCGCCGGGCAGGTTGAGGCCCAGCACCTCGCGCACCGCCTCATCGAGGACGATGGCGCCGCCGCGCAGGACCAGGTGACCCAGCAGGGCGCGCTCGCGCAGGATGACGCGGCTCTCGGGGCCGGCCGCCGGTGCACCGCTGCGGCGGTAGCTGTAGGCCAGCGGCGGCTCCACCGGGATGGCGCTATCGGTACGGGTATCGAAGGTGGCCGCGTTAGACATGCTGGCGCTCTCCCTTGGGGTCGTAGAAGATCGGGCTGACGATTTCGGCCTCATGGGTCTGGCCGTCCGCCATGGGCAGGTAGACGGTCTCGCCCAGCTTGTTGTGGCCACCCTTGACCACCGCCAGGGCGAAGCCGGAGTCCAGGGTCGGGCTGTAGTAGCTGGAGGTCACGTGCCCGGCCATCGGCATGGGGATGGCGTGCTTGGGATCGAAGACGATCTGCGCACCCTCCTCAAGCACCACCTTGGGGTCCTTGGGCTTGAGGCCCACCAGCTGCTTGCGGTTCTCGCGCTTGGTGTCGGAACGGGTCAGGGCCCGCTTGCCGATCCACGAGAAGGGCTTGTCGTAGCCCACGCACCACTGCATGCCCAGGTCTTCCGGGGTCACCGAGCCATCGGTTTCCTGGCCGACGATGATGAAGCCCTTCTCGGCACGCAGGACGTGCATGGTCTCGGTGCCGTAGGGGGTCAGGCCGTACTTCTCGCCGTGCTTGAAGAGGGTCTGCCACACCTGCATGGCGTAGTTGGCCTGGACGTTGATCTCGTAGGTCAGCTCGCCGGTGAAGGAGATGCGATAGACCCGCGCCGGCACGTCCGCCACCTTGCCGGAACGCCAGTCCATGAACTTGAAGCTCTCCTTGTCGAGATCGATATCGGTGATCTCGGCCAGCAGCTTGCGCGCCTCGGGGCCGGTGATGGTCATGGTGGCCCAGTGGTCGGTCACCGAGCTGAAGTAGACGTCCAGCTCCGGCCACTCGGTCTGGTGCCACAGCTCCAGCCACTCGAGGATCGCCGCGGCGCCGCCGGTGGTGGTGGTCATCAGGAAGTGGTTTTCGGCCAGGCAGCTGGTCACGCCGTCGTCGGTGACCATGCCGTCGTCCTTGCACATCAGGCCGTAGCGGCACTTGCCGACCGCCAGCTTCTCCCACTTGTTGGTGTAGATCCGCGCCAGGAATTCCCGGGCGTCGGGGCCCTGGATGTCGATCTTGCCCAGGGTCGAGGCGTCGAGAATGCCGATCTTCTCGCGCACCGCGCTGCACTCCCGAGCCACCGCCTCGTGCATGGTCTCGACCTTGCCGTTGACGCGCTGCGGGTAGTACCAGGGACGCTTCCACTGGCCCACGTCCTCGAACTCGGCGCCGTTTTCCACATGCCACTGGTGCAGGGCGGTGTAGCGCTCGGGATCGAATAGATCGCGGCAGTGACGGCCGACGATGGCGCCGAAGGTCACCGGGGTATAGTTGGGGCGGAACACCGTGGTGCCCACCTCGGGGATCGACTTGTTCAGGCAGCGGGCGGCGATGGCCATGCCGTTGATATTGCCCAGCTTGCCCTGGTCGGTGCCGAAGCCCATGGCGGTGTAGCGCTTGACGTGCTCGATGGACTCGAAGCCCTCGCGGGTGGCCAGCTCGATGCCCGCTGCGGTGACGTCGTTCTGCAGGTCGACGAACTGCTTGGGCGCACGCAGGGTCGGCTTCTCGTGGGGCACCTGGAAGAGCGCCGCCGCAGGGCCCTGCTCGAGTTGCTTGGCCTGGGGCAGGCTGACCGCCGGGGCGGCATGGCCGGTAGCGGCGGCGGCCTTGATGCCGGCCTCCACGCCGTCGGCGAGCACCTCGCCCAGGGCATAGGTGCCGTTGGCACCGCCGCAGGCCTGCACACCCTTCACCAGGCTCGGCACGAAGCCGAGGAGATCGTCGCGCCAGGTGGGCCGGGCGCCGGTGTGGGAGGCCAGGTGGATCACCGGGCTGTAGCCGCCGGAGCTGGCGATGGTGTCGCAGGTCAGCGTCTCGGCCTGGCCGGTAACCTTGAAGGCGTCGATATCGATCCTGGCGACCCGCGCTGCGCTGACGCGGCTCCCGCCCTTGGCCTCGATCACGGCGCTACCGGTGATGATCTTGATGCCCTGGGCGCGGGCGGCTTCCACCCATTCGCCGGCGGGGGCCTGACGGACGTCGACGATGGCCACCACCTCGCGACCCGCCTCCTTCCAGTCGAGGGCGGCACGATAGCCGTAGTCGTTGCTGGTGGAGAGGACCAGCTTGTTGCCCGGCGCCACACCGTAGCGGCGGATATAGGTGGAAACGGCGCCGGCCAGCAGGTTGCCCGGCACATCGTTGCCGGCGTAGACCAGCGGACGCTCGTGGGCACCGGTGGCCAGGATCACCTGGCCGGCACGCACCCGGTGCATGCGCGAGCGCACCTGACGGCGGCCGTTGGCCAGGGGCGCGGTCTCGCCGAGGTGCTCGGTGCGCCGCTCGTGCAGGGTGACGAAGTGGTGGTCGTGGTAGCCGTTGGCGGTGGTGCGCGCCAGCAGGGTGACGTTCTCGCACCCGGCCAGTTCCTCGAGCACCTGGGCCGCCCACTGGTCCGCCGGCTTGTCGTCCAGGGTCTCGCGGCTATCCAGCAGCGAGCCGCCCATCTCTTCCTGCTCGTCGGCGACGATCACCCGGGCACCGCTGCGCGCGGCGGCCAGGGCCGCGGCCAGGCCGGCAGGACCAGCGCCCACCACCAGCACATCGCAGTGCTGGTGCAGGTGGTCGTAGGTGTCCGGATCGGCTTCCATAGGGCTGCGCCCCAGGCCGGCGCTCTTGCGGATGTACTTCTCGTAGGTCATCCACATCGAGGCCGGGGCCATGAAGGTCTTGTAGTAGAAGCCCGGGGGCATGAACTTGCCACCCAGCTTGCCGACCAGGCCCATCATGTCGCGCTGCACATTGGGCCAGCCGTTGGTGCCGCGGGCGGTGAGGCCGGCGAACAGCGCCTGCTGGGTGGCACGCACGTTGGGCACCTGGCCCGCCTCGGTGCTGCCCAGCTGGACCACCGCATTGGGCTCCTCGGCGCCGGCGGCGACGATGCCCCTAGGCCGGGAGTACTTGAAGCTGCGGTTGACGATATCCACGCCGTTGGCCAGCAGCGCCGAGGCCAGGGTATCCCCCGGATGTCCCTGGTAGCTCTGGCCATTGAAGGTGAAGCTCAGGGTGCGGGAGCGATCGATACGACCGCCCTTGGCCAGGCGGTGCTCTTGCTTGTTGGACTGGCTCATGCGCGCACTCCTTCTTGACGGCTTGCCGCGGCGACCTGATTCTGGCTGTCGGCGGTGATCGACGGCTGCTCGCCCATCTTGTAGGTCTCGAGGATCTCGTAGGTCACGGTGTGACGCGTGACGTTGAAGAACTTGCGGCAACCCACCGCGTGCACCCACAGCTCGTGATGCACGCCCCGGGGGTTGTCACGGAAGAAGAGGTAGTCGCCCCACTCCTCGTCGCTGCACGCCTCGGGCTCCTTGGGTCGCTCGATATGCGCCTGGCCCTTGGGGTGAAACTCCTCTTCCTCACGGTGTTCGCCGCAGTAGGGGCAATAGATATAGAACATGGCGAATTCTCCTTAGTGGGCCACGCCGGCGGCGCCGTGCTCGTCGATCAGGGCCCCGCTATGGAAACGGAACATGGAGAAGGGCTCGGCGATGGGGTGCATCTCGCCCTTGGCCAGGCTGGCGGCGAACACGTGACCCGAGCCCGGCGTGGCCTTGAAGCCACCGGTGCCCCAGCCACAGTTGAAGAACAGGCCCTTCACCGGGGTCTTGGAGAGGATCGGACAGGCATCCGGGCAGGTGTCGACGATGCCGCCCCACTGGCGGTTCATGCGAACCCGGGAGAAGATCGGGAACATCTCGACGATGGCCTGCAGGGTATGCTCCACGGTGGGGTAGCTGCCGCGCTGGCCATAGCCGTTGTAGCCATCGATACCGGCGCCGATCACCAGGTCGCCCTTGTCGGACTGGCTGATATAGCCGTGCACATGGTTGGACATCACCACGGTATCGAGGATGGGCTTAAGGGGCTCGGAGACCAGGGCCTGCAGCGGATGCGACTCCAGCGGCAGATTGAAACCGGCCATCTTGGCCAGCACACTGGAGTTACCGGCGGCCACGCAGCCCACGGTCTTGGCCTCGATGTCGCCGCGGTTGGTGTGCACCCCATAGACCTGGCCGTCGCGGATCTTGAAGCCGGTGACCTCGGTCTGCTGGAGGATATCCACCCCGTGTGCATCGGCACCCCGGGCATAGCCCCAGGCCACGGCGTCGTGGCGGGCCACGCCGGCGCGCGGCTGCCAGGAGGCGCCCATCACCGGATAGCGGGCGCGCGAAGAGCAGTCCATGATCGGCACCAGCTCCTGCACGCCCTTGGCGTCCAGCACCTCGCCGTCGATACCGTTCAGACGGTTGGCATTGACCCGGCGCTGGATATCGCGCATGTCCTGCAGGGTGTGGCCCAGGTTGAGTACGCCCCGCTGGGAGAACATCACGTTGTAGTTCAGGTCCTGGGAGAGCCCTTCCCACAGCTTCATGGCATGCTCGTAGAGGGCCGCCGCCTCGTCCCACAGGTAGTTCGAACGCACGATGGTGGTATTACGCGCCGTGTTACCGCCCCCCAGCCAGCCCTTCTCGATCACCGCCACGTTCTTGACGCCGAACTCCTTGGCCAGGTAGTAGGCGGTGGCCAGGCCGTGGCCGCCGCCGCCGACGATGATCACGTCGTACTGCTTCTTCGGCGTGGGATTGCGCCACTGGCGCTCCCAGTTCTCGTGGTGGCTAAGGGCGTGCTTGGCCAGCCCGAATCCTGAATAGCGTTGCATACTCTCTCTCCTCGACCGGTCCCGCTGGGCGGGACCGGACCAAACGGGTTCAGGCGGTGGCGGTGTCTTGCGCCGTTGCCGGGGCGGCGGCACCGTAGACCGGGTGCCGTTCGCAGAGCTCGGCGACCTTTTCACGCACCTCGGCTTCCACGGCGTCGGTGTTGCCGCGCTCGGCCAGCACGTCGAGGATGTCGCAGATCCAGCCGGCCAGTTCGCCACACTCCTGGGCATTGAAGCCGCGGGCGGTGGCCGCCGGGGTGCCGAGACGCAGGCCGGAGGTGACGAAGGGGCTCTGGGGATCGTTGGGCACCGAGTTCTTGTTGACCGTGATATGGGCGCGGCCCAGGGCGGCGTCCGCGTCCTTGCCGGTCACACCCTGACGAATCAGCGAGACCAGGAACAGATGGTCGTCGGTGCCGCCGGAGACCACGTCATAGCCGCGATCGATGAAGACTCCTGCCATGGCCCGGGCGTTGTCGATCACCCGCTGCTGGTAGCGTACGAAGTCCTGGTTCATGGCCTCCTTGAACGCCACCGCCTTGGCTGCGATCACATGCATCAGCGGGCCGCCCTGCTGGCCCGGGAAGACCGCACCGTTGAGCTTCTTGTAGAGATCCGCATCGCCATGGGCGGAGAGGATCAGGCCACCGCGCGGGCCGCGCAGCGTCTTGTGGGTGGTGGTAGTCACCACGTGGGCATGGGGCAGCGGGCTCGGGTAGAGGCCGGCGGCGACCAGGCCGGCGACGTGGGCCATGTCCACCATCAGCCAGGCGCCCACCTCATCGGCGATGGCGCGGAAACGACGCCAGTCCACCACCCGGGAGTAAGCGGAGAAACCGGCGATGATCATCTTCGGCTTGTGGCTGCGCGCCAGGCGCTCGACTTCTTCGTAGTCGATTTCGCCGGTTTCCGCATTGAGGCCGTACTGCACGGCATTGTAGTGCTTGCCGGAGAAGTTCGGTGCGGCGCCGTGGGTCAGGTGGCCGCCGTGGGCCAGGCTCATGCCCAGCACGGTGTCACCCGGGGAGACCAGCGCCATGAAGACGGCGGCATTGGCCTGGGCCCCGGAGTGGGGCTGGACGTTGGCATAGTCGGCGCCGAAGAGGTCGCAGGCGCGCTCGATGGCCAGCGCCTCGACCTTGTCGACGAACTCGCAGCCACCGTAGTAGCGCTTGCCCGGGTAGCCCTCGGCATACTTGTTGGTGAGCTGGGAGCCCTGGGCTTCCATCACCGCGCGGCTGGTGTAGTTCTCCGATGCGATCAGCTCGATATGGGCCTCCTGACGGGCCACTTCCTCGGCGATGGCTGCAGCAATCTGGGAATCGAAGGTGGTGAGACCAACCTGGTTCATGACTGACTCCTGTTGTTATCGGTACTGAGCAGGATGTGTCTTCGAATCTATCGGCAACCTGCCTGCATGAAAAATTTGAAATCCTTATGCGCAGATAATCGGCGCGCAGGGTATTCGGCTCATGCTGCGATTAAAGGCCTGCGGGAGAGAGAAAGATTGAATAAATGCGACAGACTCCCTGAACGTGCGCACTGGTCCACAACGCGGGCAGAGCCGGATCGTCGGGCTGGGCGTCGCTTGGGAAAATTGGCTTGATGCCGCGGGAGCCGGGCGAAGGGGCAAGGCGGCCTAGAGCGCCGGGCGGCCCTCGACATGCAGGAAAAAGGGGTCGACCTTATCGCCGCCCGGCTCGCTGGCACGCTTGCGCATCTCCGATGGTGTCATACCGAAGGCGCTGCGGAAGTGACGGGAAAAGTGCGGTGTATCGGCAAAACCGCAGCGCTCGCCGATCTCGGTGATGCTCTTGCCGGTGTAGTGCAGCAGCCAGAGCCCATAGCGCAGACGCAGGTCGCGGGCGAACTTCTGGGGGCCGACGCCCAGCACCTCACGGAAGCGACGCTCCAGGTTTCGACGCGACGTACCGACGCGTTCGGCGAGCACCTCCATGGAAATGGCCTCACCCAGATGCTGCTCGAGCAGGGCGATGGAGCGACGCACCAGGCGATCCTCGACCTTGCCGAACACCACCGGCTGCGGCTGCGGATGAACCCCGGTGCGCCCTTCATCGAGCTGCATGATATGCAGGCTCTTCATGGCCCACGCTTTCCCCAGGTGCCGCTCGACCAGGTAGGCGGCCAGATCCGCCCCCGCCGCCCCCCCCGCACAGGTGATGCGATCACCATCATCGATAAAAAGCCGGTCGGCCACCGGCTCGATGGTGGGAAAGCGCTGAACCATGTCGTGATGGTGATACCAGCTGACACAGCAGCGCCGCTCCTTCATCAGCCCCGCCTGGATAAGCGCGAAGACCCCGGTGCACAGCCCGACCAGCGGCACCTGGGCAGCCGCCGACTGGCGCAGGTAGGCCAGCGCGGTGGTGTCGACCCGGTCCTGCTGGTCCTGAACGCCGCCGATCACCACGATGTAGTCGAATTCATCGGGATCCTGGAACGTCCGGCAGGGTGAGACCGCGGCACCGCAGCTGGAAACGGCCTCCTGGCCGGCGCTGGTCATGAAGGTCCAGTGACAGCGCAGCTGGCGGCTGCGATCGCCCTCGTCGGCCGCCAGGCGCAGGCAGTCGACAAAGGCCGCAAAGGGGAACAGGGTGAAGCGGTGCAGCAAGACGAAACCGACGGAGAGCGACGCCCCTGTTGCCATATCGATCAAGGAGGCGCTCTTATGGGCTCGGTCTGCAGCACGGGTAGTGCCTTTGATCTCGTTCATTTCACGACTCTAACGCATTCACCACGGCGGGCAACCAGTATGCGCTCAAAGGGAGCCTCCCGCATGCTGCCCCCTCCCACGCCTGGGGACTCGCAACGCCCACCGGGCGGTACCCGCCCGTGGCGCCGCTGGCGTGGCTCTGTGCGGTATACTCGGGAATGGTGGTGTTGCCCAGCTCGATGGCCCGGCGCGTCCAGAAGCGTGCGAAGAAAAAACACCCCGTACCCTTCTGACACCGAATCGGACACATCAGACATGAAAAGGGTAAGACAATGACGAATATACCTACAGACCTGCTGAGGACCTTCGTCACGATAAAGGACCTGGGAGGCTTCACCAGCGCCGGCGAGCTACTCGGTCGCTCCCAGCCGGCGATCAGCCTCCAGATAAAGAAGCTGGAAGAGATCCTGAATACCAAGATATTTCTGCGCGGATCGAGTCTCGAACTGACCGAGGATGGTGAATACCTCTATGAGTCCGCACGTAATATCCTGGAGATCAACGATCAGATCATTGCCAAGGTAAGAGGAGACAATGTTTCCGGCAAGGTGAGGCTTGGCATACCCAACGACTTCGAGTTGGCCTTTCTTCCCAAGGCACTGAGGAGTCTCTCGCGCGTCTACCCGAATATCATCGTGGAGGTAGACTGTGAAATCAGCAAGGTGATCCTTCAGCGATACCAGAAGGGCCACTACGACATTGCACTGGCCATGGAGCGCGCCAAGGAAAATGAGGATAGAGATGCCCGTGATTACCGGCTAGAGAGCTTGGATTGGGTTTACAAGGACAGTCGCCTCATCGATGGGGATGATGAGCCCATCCCCTTGGTCGCTTATCCGCAAGGCTGTGTGTATCGATCCATCATGGAGGAAGCCCTGCAGGGAAAGCAACACCCCTTCCGGTTCATGTATACGAGCACCAGCCTGCTGGGGATCTTCTCTGCCGTCGAGGAAGGGCTGGGTATCACCGCGATGGCCAAATCGGTCATTCCCGAAAACTTGAAACATGCCAGCAGTGCCAAGGACCTGCCGGAACTCGAAAGTGTCTGCATCGGCCTGCACTACAAGGAGCGTGAACTCAACATTGCCTCGCGACACGTACTCGACTTCCTTCGCTCGGGACTGGGTAACCTATGAGGGCAGCATTGCCAACCCAAAGCGGGCTGACAATGCCGGTGGCTTAACCGAAGGTTCGAGAAATCTTCTCTATGCACTCATCGAGTATCCGCTCGCCCTTCTCGGCCGTTGACTTCACCGGGGACGACAGCGTACCCGAGCTCGGCACCCAATTCGGATCAGGCGGAAAGACATCGTAAGGCGGGAACGCTGCCGGTGACATATCGACTACCTTCGACATGTCCACCAGGTCGGGGCGTATCTTCAGCATGATCGACGTCTCCAGCACACCGCCATGCTCGACTGCCCAACCCGAGAAGCCGTCAGGAAATACCTTCTCGATGGTGGCTTCGCTGATGAAATCCCAGTAGGAAAGCAGTACGACCTTGATCTCGATGCCGGCTAGCTTGGCATGCTTCACGGCACGGTCGGCCGCCTCCACCAGGAACATCGAATTCTCGTAGTGACCATTGAGCACGATGAACTCACGGTTGCCGTGCTCCATGAAGGCGAGGATCACGTCATACGCGTACTCTTCCAAGGAGCGCCCGCTTACGCAGGTGGTTCCAGGAAAGAAGTTGCCTCCCCCCGACTTGACCTGCGACTTGTAGCCATAGGCAATCGGCGGGGCGACCAACATGTTGCCACTACGCTCGGCCACCCGGCAGGCAATATGCTCAGGAATCAGGACATCGGGATTCAATGACATATGCGGCCCGTGCTGTTCGATCGCACCGACGGGCAGCAATATCCTGCAGGCGCCATCCGCCACCCTGTCTCGATAGGACATCCAGTCCAGCTCGGCCACCTTGATGCTATTCATCGGCTTTTCCCCTCCGGAATGGACTTTAGTGAGTATTGCTCACGGAAGAAGCTATCTTGCTGTACGGCACGCAGGATCGAGAACGCCATCAGTACCATGATCACCGAGAAGGGAAGCGCCGAGAGGATGGCTGCCGTCTGCAGGGTCGACAGTGCCCAAGTACCGCCTACCAGCAGCAGCACGGCGGCGATGCCTCCCTCCATGACGCCCCAGAAGATACGGTGCCGTGACAGCGGATGCGGATCCCCTTCGCTCAGTATGGTGGTAATAACCAGGGTGCCCGAGTCAGACGAGGTGATGAAGTAAGTCGCCACCAATATAGTGCCGAAGAATCCTGCCAACACACCTACAATACCCAAATCCATCGCCGAGAACGTTGCATAAAGTGCAAGGGATACATCATTGGAGACCGCATCGGAAATTCCCCCACTGCCGAACAGTTCCTCGAAGAGTGCCGTGCCGCCATAGGCGGACAGCCATACGAAGGAGAGCAGTGAAGAGACACCTACCACACCAAAGATGAATTCGCGGATAGTCCTACCCTTGGAGACGCGAGCCACGAAGACGCCGACAAACGGGGCCCAGGACATCCACCATCCCCAGTAGAAAACGGTCCACCAGCCCTGCCAGGAGTCCTGCCAGGAATCGACCCCATTGGCAGCCGTGGCGTTGCTGCCGGTATAGAAGCTCAAGGGAATCACCGTTCTCAGGTAGTCACCCATGGAATCCAGGAAACCACCGATAATGTAGCGAGTCGGACCGAAGATGAAGAAGAAGGCAAGCAGCAGAAAGGTGAGCCACATATTGGCCTGGGAGAGATACTTGATGCCCCGCTTCAAACCGGTAAGCACGGAGATCAGAGCCAGCACGGTGATCACACCAATCAGCGCGACCTGCACCAAGCTGCTGACAGGCACACCCCACAGATAATTGAGACCAGCATTGATTTGCTGGACACCAAGCCCCAGGGAGGTAGCAATACCAAAGAGGGTGGCAAAGACTGCAATGATATCGATGAGGTTACCAATCCACCCATTGACCCTCTCTCCCAGGATTGGATAGAGCGTGTAGCGAATGCTGAGTGGTTTCCCGTAGCGATAGGCCATCAGCGCCAGGCTCAGAGCAACGATACAGTAGATGGCCCACGCATTAAGTCCCCAGTGGAAATAGGCCAGGCGCATTGCAACGTCAGCGGCTTCTCCATCTCCTACTGCCGAGGAAAAGGGTGTGCCGTGGGAGAGATGCATGATCGGCTCGGCAATGGACCAGAAGATGATACCAATGCCCTGCCCGGCAGCATAGAGCATGGCAAACCAGGTGAAGTAGCCGAACTCCGGCTTATCTTCATCGTTGCCAAGCTTCAAGCTTCCATACTTGCTTAACGCCAGGCCGACGAGAAAGATAAGAAAACTTGCTGCCAATCCTACATACCACCAGTTGAAGTAGAAGGTCACATAGGTTCTTCCCCTGTCGATCAGCTCGGTGGTCGTTTGAGGGAAGAGGATGGCGAGCGCGATGAAAGCCGCTATGAGGGCGACAGACACCAGAGTAACCAGTGGATTAACCCCCCTGAAGGGGCCTGAGTGAAGGACCATACCGAACACTCCTATGATATTGTTCTTGTACGCAAAAAGGGGGCCATGCCCCCTTCTATGCTACGTGACGATGTTGTGCTCTGGGCCGTACGGGAACCCGGTGATGTTTTCGGCACCGTGCTCGTTGACCACAAGGATGTCGTGCTCTCGATAGCCACCGGCACCTGGGTTGCCTTCCGGAATCGTGATCATCGGCTCCATGGAGACCACCATGTTGGGTTCGAGCACCGTCTCGATGTCTTCGCGCAGCTCCAGGCCAGCCTCGCGACCGTAGTAGTGGCTCAAGGTACCGAAGGAGTGCCCGTAGCCGAAAGTGCGGTACTTGAGCAGGTCATGCCTGGCGAAGATATCGTTAAGCTCGTGTGCGATATCGCAGCAGCGCACCCCGGGCTTGATCAGCTCCTGGCCACGCCGGTGGACTTCGCAGTTCGCCTCCCACAGCCGCAGGTGCTCGTCGGAGGCGTGCTCGCAGAACAGGGTCCTCTCCAAGGCAGTGTAGTAGCCAGAGATCATCGGGAAGGTATTCAGGCTCAGGATATCGCCGGGTTGGACGCGACGGCTGGTCACCGGGTTGTGGGCGCCGTCGGTATTGATACCCGACTGGAACCAGACCCAGGTATCCATCAGCTCGCTGTTGGGATAGGTCTTGGCGATCTCGCGCACCATGGCACGCTGGCCCGCCAGGGCGACCTCGTATTCCGGCACCCCGGCCGCAATGGCATCGCGCACGGCCACCCCGCCCACGTCGGCAATCCGCGCACCCTGGCGAATCAGCGCGATCTCCTCGGAGGATTTGATCATGCGCATCTGCATGCTCGGCACGCCGATATCCACCAGCTCCACGTCACCCAGGGCCGTCAACAGCTTCTGCTGGTTCTGCAGCGTCAGGTGATCGAACTCGACGCCAACCCGGCGGCGACCTTCGCAGAGCTGCTTGACCACCTTGAAGAAGTTGTCCTTCTGCCAGTCGGTATAGACGATATTGTCGCCCAGGCGATTGCGCCGCCAAGGCTGACCGCCGTCGATATTGGCTGTCACGGTCGTGAATCGGTCTTGAGTGACGACAAGGCCATAATCACGCCCAAACTTGCAATAGACGAAATCGCTGAAGTAGTTGATGTTGTGATATGACGTCATCACCACGGCGTCAATATCATTGGCTGCCATGGTCTTCCTGAGGCGTGCCAGCCTTCCTTGCATCTCGGCGTCCGAGAAAGTGGGAACAACCTTTTCCCCATTGGGAATCTCGATCATCGATGGAAGTTGCATCTTGTTATCTCCTTCATCCTCAAGCGACTTGCGCCGCGGGGTTTTGACCCAACCTGAAATGCTTCATTGCGTACGGTTCTGCTGTACGGACGAATATGGCCAGCGGAAGGAGGCAGCACCAATGACTAGTGCAAATCGGTCCATTGGCCACGGCAATGCCCAGGTATTTCATAGGGTTGGAGGGGAACTGTTGGCATTTACGGTCGCCGAAGTGCCACCTGAGGAGGGTATTCCATCAGGGAAGAGGCTCCGTTACCGGGGCCGTGTCGAGGCGGTGTTAGAAGGGAGGTAGCAGAAGGTAAGGTACTAGATAACAGAAAGGGCCCACGACAAGCGTCGTGGGCCCTTGAATTCGTGGCGCGCCCAGAAGGATTCGAACCTTCGACCCCTGCCTTCGGAGGGCAGTACTCTATCCAGCTGAGCTATGGGCGCTTGCTTGCTATGAAGCGGCAACATCGTAACCGTCAGCGCACGGACTGTCCAGCCTGGTCGTCCCGCAGCCGTTGTTATCCGTCGCCCCCGAAGATACGGTACCGCTCACTTACCCCGCCGGACTCCTCGGCACGGCGCGTTGCCCCTTCCAGCTGCTGCGCGAGAACGACAGCGCTGCCCGCCGTGCCACTCTCGAGCATCCCCTTCACCTCGGCCCGGGCCCGGGCCACCTCGGCTTCGAGCTCCGCCGCCATGTCGGCGCGATACAGCCCCTCTTCGGCCTTGAGCAGGGCGTACTCCGTACCGGCGAAGCCGGCCAGTGCCACCGCCGTCGTCGCCGCGCCGGCCAGCAGCGCACCCGGACCGGTGGGTGCGGTGGCGGCAGCCGCGGTGCCGCCGGTGGCCAGGGAGCGGGCGCCATGAACGCCCAACCGCGCCACGATCCTGCCGGCCACCACTCGCGCGCCCCTCGCGGCGGCACCGGAGGCGAGCCGCTGGACAAGGACGCGACTGGTGACGAAGCCCACCACCGCACCAGCCCCGGCCGTGCCCCAGCGGGCCGTATCCCACTGCCCCTGGAAGGCCTGGCTCAGCGACAGGTCGAGATCGATGGTGTGGATCGCATCGGCGCTGGCCGAGGCTCCCGCTGCCTGGCGGTCGGCGAAGCGGGCATGCAGCGTCCGGCCGATATCCAGCGCCAGGGCCTGGTGGGTCAGCGCCAGTTGGGCCGGGAAATCCGCCTTCAGCTCAGCCAACGCCGATGCGAAGCCGCTCTCCTCGATGAGTCGCTCGGAGAGCTGCGCTTCGAGCCATTCATCCAGATCGCCGACAATGGCAACGCCCAACCGGTGATAGCTGCCCCGCGGCGAGAAGTACCAGTCGAGATAAGCCGGCACGGCCGCTTCGAGAGGGGCAAAGCTGGCATCGACCCGCTCGTCGATCCAGGGGTGCATCTCCTGCTGCAGACGGGCTTCCGCTCCCTGGGTGAGCTCGGCAAGTTCACGACCGAAGGCGGCATGGGTCTCGGTATCCAGGATCAGCGTTTCACCGCTGACCACGACCTGGAACAGTGGGGCGTCACTCCGTTTCTGCAGGGCTTGGTACCCCTGGGTCAATGCCACCATCAGCAGTACGACGAGCAACAGGGAGACGCCCCATGGCAGCCAGCCATGCGCGCCCCCGAACCCACCTCGCCCTCCTGATGTCGTCATTCGTGCCCCACTCCTCTTTTCACCGGCCCTATCCATCGTCCCTATCCATCGAGCCTATTCATCAGCCCTGCCCATCGGCTCCCTGTCCATTAGCTCTCTGTCCACCGGCTTGCCCAGCGCCTCCAGGATCGCACCGCGCAGGGCTTCCGCACCCAACAATAGACGCACGTAGGCCCAGGCAAAGGCGCTCTGCACCAGCAACAGCAGGAGCCAGCCCACCAGCACCAGGCTCTCGTTGAGCTCGCCTCGCTCGGCGGCGTTCTGCATCGCCCAGTACTGGGTGACCTCGAGCGCCCTGGCCAACCGCTCGAAGAACCCCAGCAGGGAATCGTGGCCATCGCCGGGAACATGGCGCATCAGCGCCTCCTCCCAGCCTAGCCCCACCAGGTAGGGCTGTGGCAGCCACAGCGCCAACACCACCAGCGACACCGCCAGGAGGACACCGAGTGGCCATGCGAGCAGGCGTCGCGTCACCCCCGGCACATACTCGGCGACGACGTGGCGCGCCAGACGCCGACGCATGACGCGGCGCAACAGGACCAGGCCAACGACACCAACCAGCAGCAATGGCCAGTAGACCGGCGAGAGCAGGCGTAGTTTCACCAAGATCAGCAGTGCCAGCAGGATGCCCAGCAACTGATGCCAGGCGACCATCACCAGTCCGCCACGCAGCCAGCGCTGCCAGGGTGAGGCGGCCTGGAGGTACTGACCCAGCCAGGCGCGGCGCCGCAGCCGTGCGGCCTCCAGGCCGCCGGCAAAGATCAGTTGGGCCATGATGACCCAGGCCGGAAGCAACAGCAGGTCAGAGAGACCGGACCCGGCCAGCGTCCAGAGCAGCAGCAGGAGCACGACCAGGGCCAGGTGGCCATCACGACGAAGCAGGAGCCACCATCCTGCATTTGCGAGCCTGGTCATGTAGCTACCCCCGTGTCGTGCTGTTGCCAAGCCTGCGATATCGCGCTCGGCAACGGCAGGACCGACGCAACCCTCAGGTGGCCTCCACCATCTCGCTGACCTTTCCGAGGATATGGCGGCCGATAGGAATGGCAGAGGTGGCCGCCGGCGAAGGGGCGTTGCAGACATTCACCGTACGGCGGGTGTTCACGAACAGAAAGTCGTCGATCAACCGGCCATCACGCGAGACGGCCTGGGCACGCACGCCCGCGGGCCAGGGCTCGAGGTCGTCCAGGGTCAGGCTGGGGCAGTACTTGCGCACTTCCGCGAGATAGCCCTTCTTGAACAGGGAGTTCTTCATCTCCACCAGGCCCGGCTTCAGGTTGCGGCCCAGCACCCTGAGCACCCCAGGATTGGTGAACATGCGCGCCATGTCGGGCAGCGAGATATCGCCCTTGCGGTAGCCTTCCCGCTTCAGTGCCAGCACCGCATTGGGCCCCAACGTCACTGAACCATCGATCATCCGGGTGAGGTGAACACCCAGGAACGGCATGGAGGGGTCGGGGATGGGATAGATGAGATGGTTGACGATACCGCTGTGCCGGTCGGGCAGCCGATAGTACTCGCCGCGAAACGGGCAGATGGTGAAGCCCGGGTTGCGCCCCAGCAGGCGTACGACCCGGTCGGCCATCAATCCCGAGCAGCTCACCAGGTAGCGGCTGTTGAATTCCCCTTGAGAGGTGGTGACGATCACTTCGCCAGTACGCTCGGCAAGCCCGGTCACGGCATGGCCATAGCGGATCTGACCGCCGTGGCGCTCGAATTCGGCCGCCATCGCCTCGGCGACCCGGGCGTAGTTGACGATGCCGCTGGAGGGCACGAATATCCCGCCGATGCCGGTGATGTTGGGCTCGCGCTCCTTGAGTGCCTCGGCCGAGAGCCACTCCCGCTCCAGCCCATTGGCCGCGGTGCGCTCCCACAGCGCTTCCATGCGCTGCATCTCCTGGCCATTGGTCGCCACCAGCACCTTGCCACAGATCTCGTAGTCGATGGCGTGACGCTCGCAGAATTCGCGAGTGGCGCGGTTGCCCTCCAGGCAGAAGCGCGCCTTGAGGCTGCCGGGGGCGTAATAGACGCCCGCGTGGATCACGCCGCTGTTATGGCCGGTCTGGTGGTGGGCAGGCCCATCCTCCTTCTCCAGCAGTGCGATCTTCTTCTCAGGAAAGCGTTCGATCAGCTGCATGGCAGTGGAAAGCCCGAGGATGCCGCCGCCAATGATAATGAAGTCGTGCACGCGCGCCCCTGTCGTCATCGAGTCATATCAGGATAGGTTCCCAACGATACCCTGTCGCAGGCCGCAGCTGCCATAGAACTCTGCCAGGAAGCGCCCGGGTGCCTCCCTGCGACGGCCGCAACAGGATCGTGGCCCCCCTCTCATGCCAAAGACATGGGCAACGGCGTTTTCCAGCGGTTTGGGTTATCGGTATACTACGCTGCATTGTGCGTTTCATGGTGTCTGCGGCTTCGTGTGCCGACGCCGCCACGAGCTGATAACGATTACAGGACCGTCGGGAGGTGGTGAGAGTGAAATCCAGCAAGTTGATCATGGGGTGTCTGGCCACCCTGGGCCTGACCGCAGGCGCCTCGTCCGTCTACGCCGAAGTGGACCGGGATGCCATTGCCGAACGCCTGAAACCGGCCGGCAACCTCTGCCTGCAGGATGAGGATTGCGGTACCGCTGCCGCCCGCGAAGCGGAAGGCGACACAGCTGCAAACGGTCTCGATGGCGAAACCATTTATGGCAATGTCTGCGCAGCCTGTCACGAGACCGGTGCTGCCGGTGCGCCGGTACGCAGCGACGAGGACGGCTGGGCCGAGCGCATCGACAAGGGTTGGGATACCCTGCTGGACCACTCCATCAACGGCTTCAATGCCATGCCTGCCCGCGGTGGCAACCCGAACCTCTCCGACGAGGAAGTCGCCGCTGCCACGGCTCACTTGCTCGAGCCGGTGATGGACGTGCCGGAAGTGGGTGGCGAAGAAACCGCTGCTGAGGAGCCCGCTACCGAGGAAGCGCCGACTGATGAGGCGTCGGCGGAGGACGCGGCCGCTGAAGACGAAGCCGTGACCGAAGAGGGCCCGCTGGAAGAAGAGGCCGAGGCTGCTGCCGTAGCTGTCGAAGACGCTCCGGTCGAAGAAGAAGCCATTGAGGAAGCCGCTGCCGAAGAAGAGGCCACTGGCGACGAGCCGGCCCACGCCGGTATCGATGGCGAAGCCATCTACAACCAGGCCTGCATGGCGTGTCACATGACCGGTGCCGCCGGTGCACCGGTTCGTGGCGACGAAGGTGCCTGGGGCGATCGCATGGAGCAGGGCATGGACACTCTCTATGACCACGCCATCAATGGCATCGGCGCCATGCCGGCCAAGGGCGGTCACGTCAACCTGTCCGATGACGAGGTCCGGGCCGCCACCGACTACCTGGTCGAGCCGACTCGCTGATTCGATTGTTGCGTTAATACAAACGGGGCGCCATTGGCGCCCCGTTTGCGTTGGTGGCAAGAGCCTTCAGCCCAATAAAGAGCGCAGCCCCGCAATGGCGTCCTTGCCCCGCGCCTGCTTCTTCTCGGGATCCTCCCGGTCGGGCTGGCCTTCCCAGTCGAGATCCTCTGGCGGCAGTTCATCGAGAAACCGGCTGGGGGCGCAGTCCATCAGCTCGCCGAAGGCCTTGCGCTGGCGCGCCAGGGTCAGGGTCAGGGTACGCCGCGCCCGGGTGATACCCACATAGGCCAGGCGTCGCTCCTCCTCCACGGTGCCCGCCTCGATGGCGTTGCGGTGAGGCAGCAGCTCCTCCTCGAGCCCCATCAGATAAACGTGAGGAAACTCCAGTCCCTTGGAGGCGTGCATGGTCAGCAGCTGTACCCGATCCGTGTCGTCCTCCTCGGCCTGCTGCTCGAGGATATCGCGCAGCACCAGCCGGGAGATGGCGGCTTCCACCGTATCCGTCTCGGTTTCCTCGCTGGCGGTGCTCTCATCGGGGCTGATGTCTTCAGGATCCGTTCGCATCGACTTCTCGAGCTGGTCGATGAGAATCCAGACATTGCCCATGCGCTTCTCGGCGATGGTCGGCGCGCTGGCGTTCTGGTAGAGCCACGCCGCGTAGTCCATCTCGTGCAGCATGCCGCGGATGGCGGCAATGGCGTCTCCGCCGTCCATCCGACGCCGGACCCCGTCGATGAAGTGGGTGAAGCGCCCCAGTCGCTCCACCGCACGGGCCGGCAGCTGCTGCTCCAGGCCCAGCTCGTGGCAGGCGGCGAACAGCGAGGCACCGCGCTCGGTGGCATAGTTGGCCAGCTTCTCCAGGGTGCCGGGGCCGATCTCCCGGCGCGGCACGTTGACGATACGCAGGAAGGCGTTGTCGTCGGCCGGATTGATCAGCAGCCGCAGGTAAGCCATGGTGTCCTTGATCTCGTTGCGCGAGAAGAAGGAGGTGCCGCCGGAAAGCTTGTAGGGAATCTGGTAGTGCTGCAGCTTGAGCTCGAGCAGCCGCGCCTGGAAGTTGCCTCGATAGAGCACCGCGAAGTCGCGCCACTCCGCCCGCTCCTTGATGCGCCGGGTGAGGATCTCGCTGGCCACCCGCTCGGACTCGGCCTCTTCATGGCGATTGACCACCACGCGAATCGCCGCCCCGTCGCCCATCTCCGACCACAGGGTCTTCTCGTAGACGTGGGGATTGTTGGCAATCAGGGTGTTGGCTGCGCGCAGTATGGTGCCGGTGGAGCGGTAGTTCTGCTCCAGCTTGATGACATTGAGACGCGGAAAGTCCTCGCCCAGGGTCACCAGGTTCTCCGGCCGGGCGCCACGCCAGGCGTAGATCGACTGATCGTCGTCGCCCACCACGGTGAAGGTCTTGCGCTCCTCCATCAGCAGCTTGACCAGCAGGTACTGCGAGACATTGGTGTCCTGGTACTCGTCCACCAGCATGTAGTGGATCTTGCGCCGCCAGCGTGCCAGCACCTCTGGATTATCGCGCAGCAGCACCACCGGCAGCAGGATCAGGTCGTCGAAGTCCACGGCGTTATAGGCCTTGAGGTGGCGCACATAGGCTTCGTAGACCCTGGCGGCATACTGCTCGTTCTCGTCGGCGGCATGTGAAAGCGCCTGCCCGGGCAGGATCAGGTCGTTCTTCCACTCGGAAATCTGATGCTGGACCTGGTTGATCTGATCGGCGTCGACCTGTGCGTCCTTGTTCATCAGGTCGCGCAGCAGCGCCTTGGCGTCCTCGGGGTCGAACAGCGAGAAGCCCGGCTTGTAGCCCAGTGCCTTGAGCTCACCGCGGATGATATTGAGCCCCAGGGTGTGGAAGGTCGAGACCGTCAGGCCATGGCCCTCCTTGCCCTTGAGCATCTGCCCCACGCGCTCCTTCATCTCCCGAGCGGCCTTGTTGGTGAAGGTCACCGCGGCGATGCGGCGCGCGCTCATTCCGCACTCCTGGACCAGGTAGGCGATCTTGGTGGTGATCACACTGGTCTTGCCGGAACCGGCGCCGGCCAGCACCAGGCAGGGGCCGTCGATATAGCGCACCGCTTCCTGCTGGCGAGGGTTGAGCTTGGCCAGGCGCTGCTTGATCGACATGATTCACTCCTTGCCGGCGGTATCGAGCGCCCCCCGATAGCCCAGCTGACGCCAGGCCTCGAAGACGATCACCGCACAGGCGTTGGAAAGATTGAGGCTGCGGCTGTCGGGCAGCATTGGGATACGCAGGCGCTGGGACTCGGGCAAGGCATCGAGCATTGCCTGTGGCAAGCCTCGGGTCTCGGGACCGAAGAGCAGTGCATCGCCCTCGCGGTAGACCGGCTCATGATAGCCGGTGCGGCCCCGGGTCGAAACGGCGAACACCCGCGAGGGTGCCACCGTGTCGAGGAAGGCCGGCCAATCGCGATGGACCGTGACCGCGGCCCACTCATGGTAGTCGAGCCCTGCGCGCCGCAGGCGCTTGTCGTCAAGCACGAAGCCCAGCGGCTCGATCAGGTGCAAGCGAAAGCCGGTATTGGCACACAGCCGAATCAGGTTGCCGGTGTTGGGCGGTATTTCCGGTTCGTACAGCACGACATCGAGCATGGCGACCTGCCAGTGAGAACGCATGCGGGCCCCCGCAGGGGCCCGCCGACACAAGGGGAAATGGCCGGTATCAGAAGCTCAGGCGCACGCCCACCTGCGCGCCCCGGTCCAGTGTGCGGTTGCCACGGCCATTGTCGAAGTCGGCCGCCGCCTGGCGCAGGCCCACGTAGCCATCCACGTTGGGGGTGAAGGCGTAACGGGCACGAACACCCACCTCGTAGCCGTCGTCCAGGTCACTGCTGGTCACCACGCTGGGCGTATAGAAGCCGTAGCCTCCCACCGAGACGTCGGGCATCTGGGGCAGGAAGACATAACCGTAGCCGCCCAGGCCCAAACCACCGCCGTCGCCATGATCGGTATCGAATTGGGTCCAGCGGGCCCCGACGCCGATATCCCGGTCGCGATTGCGCTGAACGCCCAGCAGCTGGGCATGATAGATCGTGGCATCGCCACGATAGTCGCTGTGAAGCACGCCGCCCCCCAGGGCGACACCCTGTATCAGCTCGCCGTTGGCCTCGAACTGCACCGCATCCGGGCCCAGGTTCAAGTCCAGGCTGCCGGAAGCCGCGTATGCCCCGGTCGTTGCCAGGAGGGCAACAGCGAAGGTGGCAAGGGCAAACTGTCTAGTGAGGGTCTTCATCGAAGGCTCCTTATTGAATCAACGCAAAGCATGCGTCACGACATCTCATCGACAACGACTAATCGACGGCAATACCGTAGCGGGCACGGTAGTCGCGGATGGCCTCGGCATGTCCGCTGAACACCTCGCCGCCCTGCTCTTCCAGATAGGCGAGCACCATATCCAGCGTCACGATACTGATGACCGGCATACCGTAACGTGCCTCGACCTCCTGGATGGCGCTTCGGGCGTTTCCTTCACCTTCACCATCCCCAGCCCCACGCTCCTGGCGATCCAGAGCGATCACCACACCCACCGCCTCGGCGCCGGCGGCCTCGATCAGAGCCATGACTTCGCGGATGGCGGTGCCGGCGGTGATCACATCGTCGATGATGAGGATACGCCCCGCCAGCTCGGCACCGACGATATTACCACCCTCGCCGTGCGCCTTGGCCTCCTTGCGATTGAAGGCGAAGGGCAGGTCGCGGTCATGATGATCGGCCAGCGCCACCGCGGTCGTGGCAGCGAGGGGAATGCCCTTGTAGGCGGGGCCGAACAGCACGTCCACCGGCAACTGGCTGGCTTCGATGGCACTGGCGTAGAAACGACCAAGGCGGGCCAAGGCGCGGCCGCTGCGAAACAGGCCGGCATTGAAGAAATAGGGGCTGACACGGCCCGACTTGAGTGTGAACTCACCGAACTTCAGGACGCCCTGTTCGATGGCAAATTCGATAAAATTCCGCTGGTAGGCTTGCATGCTGGCCGACACGGCGCTTCCCTCACTCTCTACAGGCCCGAAATTCGCTGGAATCTGCGCCTTATCACGATTATCACTGCGGGCCATTTACCCAAACGTCGAAACGTCGGGTATCATACACGCGCGACGTCAAAGGGACCATGTATGAAAATTGCCACCATCAATGTCAACGGTATCCGAGAAGCCGTCGGCCGAGGCTTCCTCGACTGGCTGGCGGAACAGGATGCCGATGTCATCTGCGTCCAGAATCTCAAGGCCAAGAGCTTCGAGCTGGACGACAGTATCCTCTATCCGGAAGGCTACGAAGGCTACTTCCTGGACGCCGAGCAGGACGGTTTCTCCGGCGTGGGTATCTACTGCCGCAAGATCCCCAAGGCGATCATGTACGGACTGGGCTTTCCCCAGTGCGACCATGAAGCCCGTTTCCTGCAGGCCGACTACGACCGCTTTAGCATCGTCAGCTTCCTGATGCCCGACGGCAGCGACTATGCCGCCAAGCAGGCCTTCATGGCGCAGTATCAGGAATACCTGTCGAAGATGGCTCGCAAGCGCCGCGAGTACATCATCTGTGGCACCTGGCACATCGCCCACAAGACCATCGATCTGGAAAACTGGGCGGATAACCAGACCACCCCGGGCTTCAAGCCCGAGGAGCGCGCCTGGATGGATCAGGTGTTTGGCCCCACTGGCTTCATCGATACCTTTCGCGAGATCAACCGCGACGCCGGTGAATACACCTGGTGGCCAAAGCTCGACCAGGACGAGCCACGCTCGCGCCAGGGAGGCTGGCGCATCGACTACCAGATCGTCGGCCCCAACCTGCGTCGACACGTGACCGACGCCTGGATCGACTACGACGCCACCTTCAGCGAGTTCGCCCCGCTATTCGTCGAGTACGACCTGACGCTCTGACGCTCCCTTACGTCGCGGCCGGGCCTGCCCGGAACGCATTGCGCCGGCCCTATCAGGCCGGCGCAATGCGTATGAAGCTTCCTGAACCTGCAGCGCAGGGGTGAGCTTTACCGGCGACAAGGCTGCGCGAGGGCGCTGTGAACCCATCCATGGGTGCTACTTTTGCCATCCATGGCAAAAGACCCTCGCTCCGCCTCGCCCCCGGCGCTCATCTTATCCGGTGCTAGGACAGGCGTTCTCAGCGACGAATACCCAGCGCTTCCTGCTGGTGGGCGAAGAGATCGGCGCCGGCCTTCTCGGCCAGGTCGAGCATGGCGTTGAGCTCGGCACGGGAGAAGGTGCCCGCCTCGGCGGTGCCCTGCACTTCGATCAAGCCGCCCTTCTGGGCCATTACCACGTTCATGTCGGTATCGGCGCCGCTGTCTTCAGGGTAGTCCAGATCGACCACCGGCACGCCCTTGACGATACCCACCGACACCGAGCTGACCAGCTGCTCGAAGGGGTCGCCCTTGATCTTCTTCTCGCGCTGCAGGTAACGGATCGCATCGATCAACGCCACGCAGCCGCCCGTGATCGAGGCGGTGCGGGTACCGCCATCGGCCTGAATGACATCACAATCCACGGTAATGGTGAATTCGCCTAGCTTCTTGAGGTTCACCGAGGCACGCAGCGAGCGTCCGATCAGGCGCTGGATCTCCAGCGTCCGGCCCCCCTGCTTGCCCCGCGTCGCCTCACGCCCGCTGCGGGTATGGGTGGCACGCGGCAGCATGCCGTATTCGGCCGTCACCCACCCCTGCCCCTTGCCACGCAGCCAGCGGGGGACCCCGGCTTCCACGCTGGCGTTGCACAGCACCTTGGTGTCGCCGAACTCCACCAGCACGGAACCCTCGGCATGGCGTGTATAGTCACGGGTGAGCCGGATCTCGCGAGGCTGGTCGGGCCGTCGTCCACTGGAGCGCTTGAGGTCGGAAGCCATGTTACCTCTCAATACATAGGGGATTAGGAGTGACGCCGGCCGCCGTCTTTGGAATCGACAGCCGCCCCGACGTCGGAAAAGCGGCCATTCTACACGGTCGGCGCCCCGAATCGGGTACACTCCTTGCCAGACATTTCACCCGCTGCGGCTGAATGGCCGCAGCTCGCTGTATCGGGGAGTCGCTATGGCTGACAGCCGCAACAGAGTTCACAGCATGACCGCTTTCGCCCGCCAGAGCCGGGAAGACGAGTGGGGCAGCCTGCAGCTGGAGCTGCGCTCGGTAAACCAGCGCTACCTGGAGCCGCATTTCCGGCTGCCCGAAGCCCTGCGCGATCTGGAGACCGTCTTCCGCGAGACTCTGCGCACCCGGCTGGCCCGCGGCAAGGTGGAGTGCAACCTGCGCTTCGACCCTACCAGCGTCAGTGAAACCCTGGCGGTCAACCGCTCACGTCTCAGCGCCCTTGCCGACGCCCTCGGCGAAGTGCGTGAAGCCCTGCCCGAGGCGCCCATGCCGGACGCCCTGGTGCTGCTGGACCACCCTGGGGTGCTCGATGCCCAGGGCGTGGACCTGGATGCGGTAAAGGCCGAGGCCAATGCGCTCTTCCAGGCGGCTCTCGACGAACTGATCGAGTCACGGGCCCGTGAGGGTGAGAAACTCGCCGCCCTGATCCGTGACCGGCTGGTCGGCGTACGCGAGCAGGTGACCGAGGTTCGCCGCCTGATGCCGACGATACTGGAGCGCCAGCGCACCCAACTGCTTGAGCGCCTCGATTCGGTCAAGGCGGAGCTCGACCCCCAGCGCCTCGAGGCCGAACTGGTCCTGCTGGCCCAGAAGGCCGACGTCGACGAGGAGCTCGACCGCCTGGCGACACACGTCAGCGAAGTGGAGCGCCAGCTGGGACAGAAGGGCCCCATGGGCCGCCGACTGGACTTCCTGATGCAGGAGCTCAACCGCGAAGCCAACACCCTGTCGTCGAAGTCCGTGGTCGCCAACACCACCCGCTGCGCGGTGGAGCTGAAAGTGCTGATCGAACAGATGCGCGAGCAGATCCAGAATATCGAGTGATAACCAGCCCCACCCAAGCAAGACTTCACGTTGCCTTTGTATACTTCCGTGGGTGGCCTCCTCTCGACAGCTAGAAACTCAGCGTAAACCCTACAAACATGCGGTCATTATTTCTATACGGCGCCAACATTTGATCCTCTGCACTGGCACTGTAATTGACCGCACCAGCAAACACGACAACGTCATCCTGTAGCGCGTAATCCAGCCGCACCCGAACCATTGAAGCAAGGTTGTCCTCCCAGCCCATATAGGTTAGGTTCGCCACAAGCTTCTCATTCAACATCTGCCGTTCAATACTAGCGACTCCCTTGAGCTGTGTCCTGTCTTCTCCCAAGGGACCATCCACTGAGACAATGTGAGAACTCAAGATCTCAAGGTCCAAGGTCAAGTTGCGAGCCCCCGTATAACGCCCCCCAACCATCCAGCGATGCGTGGACCCTGTCACGGATAATGCGTTGGAATCCTGCATTGCTCTTTCGCCACTGTAGTCACGAAGATAAAGATCTCCATCGCTATACGCATACTCACTTTTAAGCAGCCAGCTTCCTAGGACGCGATTGGCACTGGCGCCCATCAAGGTGAGTTCTGAATAGTCAAAGTGCAGAGTGTTTTCACTGACGGCCGTAGGCCTTGCCTCGCGACCATGCAACCTTGATGCAAAGAGGGCTATATCTCCCCAGGGTCGCGATAGAAAAAATCGACCGGCCACATCTGGCGAAGTAAGGCTCACATCGGGTCGATTCTCTTGAATCTCCAAGGGCATATCGCGAAACTCAATATAGGGATCGAAATCCCCATAAGGTTCGTCGTAATGATTAGGGCGGAATTCATGCAGAGCAATCAAATCAACGCCCCATCTTGATTGATAATAACTTAAACGAGATGCTGCTACGGGCAAGAGTGTCTCACTCAGCTCTGAAAGCCCGAAGGCTCTCTCGTCAACGGGGTTAATTCGATCAGCAAGCTGAAAATAGTTAGACTCTCCAAGGGAGATGATCTGGCGGCCGGATTTAATATTTAGCGAAGGGGTGGGCCCCCACTCGATGTAAGACTGATCCACTTCCATATAAGAAGCATCCTCGAGCTCTGCATCATAACTCGCAAGCCCAGCCAACTGCATATTTACGTTGTTTTCGCTCCTGTATCGTGCCTCCAGCAACAGATCGTAACGATTGGAAACTGCTCCTGTACCTTCACGACGAAAAGCAAATTGATCTCTTTGGTTAGTGAGGGCGTAGTGAAAACGATGGGTAAGAGAACCAGAAAATTCGACACCTCCGCCTGTGTCTTCAACAGCGCGACTGGGTTTGTCTTCAGTTATCTGGAAGAAATCCTCAGCTGCCGCAGCATACCCCCAGAAAAATAAAAGCATTGCAGCGGACCAGTTTCGCAAGGTCATTCTGCAGCCCTCTCCAAGCCATTAGTCGTAAAAGTATTGTCGGGAATATCGGGATTTATCGCAACCTCACCTCGCGTAAGAATAGTGGAGTGAACCCTCCTATTATTTCTTGTCATTACCATCTGCTCTCTTCCAGAAAGCCAGACACCATCAATTTGCTCAAAATCAAACTGACTGTAATATTTTATCCAGCCCTCATTTTCCAGCCAGTACTGTGCTTTAGTGTACACATCCTTCTCTGTGTCGACCCAGTACTGGATCTTGGTATAGCCGTATTTATCGACAATTTCGCGGCTTTTTGGTGTCGCGACAACAACAACCTCATTATCATTGCTGAGCTCGCTGTCTACTTCATAGTAAAAATCTTCCACTTCGAGGCCTTCCAAGTCACCATAGGTAAAATCGGTACCCAGAAAATAATCAGCACGGTTGGCGGTTGTCAGGCGAGTTACCCTTCCAAGGTCTGGCAGGTAAAGCCAGGATTCATTGTTTCGTCCGGGTTCGGCCCAATCGTAGGTTAGAATGCCAGTTCCTCGTAGGCGCGAAGGTGCCCTCACATAGGTAAGGGTTCGTTCATCGTCACCGTACATCTTGCCCAGCATGCGCAGGGTTCTCTCTCTTTCTCTGCCATTTTCATCCGTCAATAACAAATAGACATCCATGGACCAGCTATCGCCACGGTATCGGTTATCAACATCCGTCATTATTCGAAAGCCTTCTTCATCAGCATGTAGCCCAGAAGAAACACCTAAACCCAAGGAAACAAAAAAGGCAATGAAGGTGGCTGAAACTACATTTTTTAAGCAAAGCATAGCAATCATCACTCCAACGCTATTTGACTTGTTGATCTATGTCGTCATGTGTCGAACCATCAGCTTGCGTAGCAAGCTCATTAGATCGGGCAGCGAATATCGCCATAATCGCCGGAATCACAATCAAGTCGAATAAAAAAGCCAGCAATATCGTGAAAGCCAAAAGAATACCAAAGCTTTGTAACGCCGACATCATCGACAGAGAAAATAGGGAGAAGCCTCCAGCCAGGACAACGCTAGTGATTAGAAGCAAAGGCGCTATCACACTGATCGTCTCACGTACGGCTCTTTCAAGAGAATGCCCGGAGCGACGTATCTTGTATTGTATGCCGTTGATCAGGTGTACGGTGTCGTCCACGACCAGACCTAACGCGATCCCGCCTAGGAGTACCGTTATCAAGTTAATGTCCATACCCGCGTATCCCATGGCTGCCAGCGCCAGATAGATCACAATAAAATTGGGAATAATGGCCAAGACACCTAACTTTATCGATTTCCAAAGAATGACCAGCATTAAACTGATGCTGATTGCAGCGAATAAATAGCTATCTGTCATGCTTGCAATAAGGTCGATAGTACCTGTTGCCACGAGATCCACGGTCCCGGTCACGGTAACCTCTCCCAACCCTGAGAAAATTTCCTGTGCCCTGTCTTCAACTGCTTGGCGCAGAGGTACCATGTCACGGCCATCCGCGTAGGCAAGACGAAGGGTTATGCGAGCCTTGGAGTAGTCGCGATCAACAAGCCGCGTTATCTCTCGAGGACCGCCACTTTCGTATAGGAGCATCTCCTGATGTATTAGATTTTGGGTCACGGGAATCATCACCTGCCCCGGCGGCACATTAGTCAGCTGTGAGTGAATTCTTTCCAAAACATCGACAATGGAGGTCGCCCGACCCACTTTCACCGTCCCTGGGTCAAGTGACTCAGAGTAATTCTGGAACTCTCTCAGTGCTGCCATGAATTCAGGCGTGAGAATGCCATCCTCCTGGCCCGTATCCACAATCACTTCCAGCGGCACCGTTGCCTGAATTTTTTCGTCGATCGCAAGGGTATCGACTCTTATCGGAGTGTCTTCGGGAAACCAGTTGAGCACATCGTAGGAAAACTCAACTTTCATGACGCCTGGTATAGCCCCGATAATTAGCACCGCAACAACCGTCATGATTTTCAATGGATGCCTTACCCCTATCGCCGAAAGCCCTATCATTTTTCCCGTCAGCCGAGGCCAGAGCGTGTGAGTGGCCTTATCTGATGCGGAAACCCGCCCGGGGATGATCCTGATAAACGCTGGCAAGAGCACGAGGGTGTATACAAAAATAAGCATAATCCCGAACGCAGCGAGCCAACCGAAGTCTGCAATGGGCTTCATGCGTGCCACAGTGAAGGCGAGGAATCCCGCTGCCGTAGTCAAGCTGGTGAACAACACCGCCATACCGCTGTGGGTCACGGCACTCAAAATTGCACTGCGCGTATCGGTACCTTTGCGCCTCTCTACATAGAACAGGCCGATTAGGTGCACGGCATCCAATACGCCGGCCATTAACAACAGGGCCGGCAGTGCCTGGGTAACCGGCGTAAACGGAATCCCAGTCCAGCCCATAAGGCCCAGCGTGCTGGCAAGAGCCAAGGTAATGACTGCTACCGGGATAACCACGGCAGTGATGCGCCTGAAAAGAACGTAAAGCGCAAGTATGATTGTGAACAGGGCAGCAGACATTAGAACTGCTACATCGTGGAGGATGGCATCGTGATGAAGCTTGTCCAGCAAGGGCCCGCCCGCTGCACGAACCTGCACGCCTTGCGCTTCGTACTCGGCGACGACATCCTGGATTGTGCTAGCAAACTCGTTTAATTGCGGGCTGGATAACCGTGGTTGTTCATCCACAGCATTTCTTGCTTGGTCTGTAGCTTGAGTCTCGGCGCTGAAAAAATCGTCTTGATTAGTCTGGTCAACCTCATCAGGGGCCTGCGCCATGGCGCGCACTACCAGCAAGACCATTGTTCCATCGCTGGACACCAGCGTATCCCGGTACAAGGAGCTCGTGACGATTTCATTCCAGCGCGCCTGCTCCAGGCTACCCTCATCCGGCCACAAGTCGCCCAGATCACCCACGCGTAGCCCGTCACCTCCCTGGGATGCCATCCAGTCCGCATTGACCAGACTGGTCACATCGTCGAGCCAGGGCACCCGATCCTCCAGGTCTCGATGCAACTGCTGCAGCTGATCCATAAACGCAGCGGTACGGGGCTCATCGGTGGTTACGGCAACCACTACCACGTCGTTGCGGCCAAACTCACGCTGGAAAGACTGGTAAGCTTGTAGCGTCGGGTCGCCTTTCTGGAATAGGGACTCATTACTGGAATCCATCTCTAGCCTTAGCAGGCCCGCACCCAAGACCAGGCTCATCCCAAGCACGAGAAGCAGGCTCACCAGCGGGTGGTCGAAGGTCCAACCGGCGATGTTTGCCATCCAGCTCTTCGGTTTCATAGGCGCAAATCTTCCGCTGAAAACTGCTACCTAGCCTACTTTCTCGAACCGACGGCGTATTGATATTTAAGCCAAGAAATTTGATAATTCACGAAAACACGGATAAGACATCAGCTGTGGAGTATGGCCATCATGGATAAGGTGTCGGACCAGAGGGGTCATGCCCTCAAAGAAAACCACTCCAAGTTCGCTATACAAATCATCGGTGCGTATCACAAATGGCAGCGCCGGGGCATCAGCGAGCCCGAGGCAACGAATCCTCCGATAGAAGCCGCACTGCTGGAAAAGGAGGCCCATGAAATATGGGAGCTAGCGCTGAATTTAAGCGATGATGAACACCTTGGCCTTAATGCTGGAAAAGCTCTAGTACAACATCTCAACGGGCACTTTCTGACAACGTTGACCGCCAACAGCAAGACCGTTGGTGAGGCTTTGGAACATTTTTGCCAGTATCATGAGCTGTACTCCGACGTGTATCACCCGAAACTGGTACGACGACCAAACACTGCGGCCATTACTGTTACCGACCCTGCCATCGGTGCTGATGAAGCTGTGAGGCGGCACATGTGTGAATGCATGTTTTCCGCAATCGTGACGATCCTTGATGTGTTATGCAAGCAACCGGTTTCTCCAAGTGCTGTGCATTTTTCGTGGCCCTCTCCTTTTTACACCGCGGCACATGAGTCTGTGTTAAAAGCCCCGGTGCATTTCGATTCGAGTATCACAGCCCTTGAGTTTGCCAATGCCACCTTGGACACACCCATTCCCTACGCAGACGAACTTTTGCTCTCTACCTTGCTCCAGTACGCAGACACTCAATTAGACGCGCTGCAGGAACCCGACTCATGGAAAAAGAAGATTAGATCGATAGTGTCTCACCCTGGACTGTCCCTGAATATGGATATAAACACGGTGGCCCGCAATTTTGGTATCAGCTCGAGGACACTTCAACAACGGCTAAAATCAGAGGGAGTCAGGTTTCAAGAAATTGTTCGTGAGGTAAAGAAGGAGATGGCCAAGGGCTATTTAACCAGCACTACAATTCCCATATCCGAGATTGCTCTGCTGCTGGGATATTCAGAGCAAAGCGCATTTAATCATGCGTTTAAAACATGGACAGGCCTAACCCCTAGGCAATATCGAAAATCGAGCAGCCCCTGATGATCATGTTCTTCCTGTGAGATACCCTATCACGCAAACATCCTGCTGCTATTCAGCTAGGCTATATCCATTGGTACAGGCTTCAGGGGTGGCGCTCTTGGTGACGGAATGCCCCCCTCCGTGACCAGTGGACCTCTCCTACCTAGAATTCGCTGGTGTTCCGTTGCTGACTCATGGACCCTCCAGATGCCTTCATCAATCGGCCTTGAGGAGTTTACAAGACCCGACGTGATTCAGCGCGATGCGGATTCATGCGATACTTCGCACTTTTCTCACGGCACACGCCGCTTCACCCAGTTGCCAATCAGGGATGCTGACCATGCCCCAGGGTACGCTCTTCATCATTTCCGCCCCCTCCGGTGCCGGCAAGACCACGCTGGTGCGCGAGCTGATCGAAAGCCTCGACGGCATCCAGGTCTCGGTGTCTCATACCACCCGGAGCCAGCGCCGCGGCGAAGTCGACGGGGTGAACTACCACTTCGTCGACGTGGCGGCCTTCGAGGCCATGATCGAGCGTGGCGAGTTCTTCGAATACGCCAGGGTGTTCGACAACTATTACGGCTCATCGCGCCCATCGGTGGAGGCGATGCTCAATGCCGGGCAGGATGTGATCCTGGAGATCGACTGGCAGGGTGCCCGCCAGGTTCGCCAGCAGATGCCGGATGCGGTTTCGATCTTCATCCTGCCTCCCTCCCGGGACGAGCTGGAGCGCCGCCTGGCCAGCCGCGGCACCGATGAGCACGCCACCATCGCCCGACGCATGCGCGATGCGGTCAGCGAGATGTCGCATTACGACGAGTACGACTACCTGGTGGTCAACGACGACTTCACCACCGCCCTGCGCGAACTGCAGTCGCTGGTGATCAGTCGACGCTTGAGCGTCGCGCGAGTGCAGAAGGAGCACGGCCCCCTGCTGGCGGCGCTGTTGTCCTGACCCCGGCCGCAGGCGCTTGTCAGGGATGCCAGGCGTCGAGTAATCTAGACTGTCCTGTTCCATTTCGAATTTCCGGCTACGGTCGGGGATGTCCACAGCTTTTCGGGAATACTTACATGGCGCGTGTCACCGTCGAAGATTGTCTGGAAAACGTCGAGAATCGCTTCAAGCTGGTGATGATCTCCACCCAGCGCGCTCGTCAACTCGCGCGCGGCTCCCGCGACGCCCAGCTGCCCTGGGAAAACGACAAACCCACCGTGATGGCCCTGCGCGAGATCGCCGCCGGCCTGGTCGACAAGAGCGTACTGGACGAGCCGATCGAGGCGCCGGTCCGAATTCGCCATGAGGGCGAGCCGGGCATCGCCATCGAGGAGTAAGGCAAGCACTCAAGGCGCGCTAATGTTCACCATCGACGACCTGGCCGACCGACTCGGCGGCTACCTACCTCCCGACGAGATCCAGCAGGTCAAGCGCGCCTTCTACTACGCCGAGCAGGCCCATGACGGCCAGCGGCGTCGTTCGGGCGAGCCCTACGTCACCCACCCCCTGGCCGTGGCCAATATCCTCGCCAACATGCACATGGACCATCAGAGCCTGATGTCGGCCATGCTGCACGACGTGATCGAGGATACCGGTGTCTCCAAGGAGGCACTGGCCGAGCAGTTCGGCAAGCCGGTGGCGGAGCTGGTCGATGGGGTTTCCAAGCTGACCCAGATCACCTTCGAGGACAAGGCGGTCGCCCAGGCCGAGAACTTCCAGAAGATGGTGCTGGCGATGTCGCGGGATATCCGCGTCATCATCGTCAAGCTCGCCGATCGCCTGCACAACATGCGCACCCTGGGCGCCCTGCGCCCCGAGAAGAAGCGCCGCATCGCTCGCGAGACGCTGGAGATCTACGCCCGTATCGCCAGCCGCCTGGGCATCAACACCATCCGCGTGGAGCTCGAGGATCTCTCCTTCCAGGCGCTGCACCCGATGCGCGCCGAGCGCATCAAGCGCGCCGTCTCAAGCGCCCGCGGCCATCGTCGCTCGGCGATCCGCCAGATCCAGCACGCGCTGCAGCAGAGCCTCGACGACGAGCAACTGTCCGGCACGGTGATCGGCCGCCAGAAGCACCTGCTGTCGATCTACAAGAAGATGCGCGACCAGCGCAAGCCGTTCGCCGAGATCATGGACGTCTTCGGCTTTCGCATCATCACCGAGGACGTCGACAGCTGCTACCGTATCCTCGGCGTAGTGCACAACCTCTACAAGCCAGTGCCCGGGCGCTTCAAGGACTATATCGCCATTCCCAAGGCCAACGGCTACCAGAGCCTGCATACCACCCTGTTCGGCAGCGGCGGCATGCCCATCGAGGTGCAGATCCGTACTCGCGAGATGGAGGCCATGGCCAACAACGGCATCGCCGCCCACTGGCTCTACAAGGCCGGCCAGACCGACCACCCCATTGCCGAGGGCAGTCACGCCCGCGCACGGCAGTGGGTCAAGGGGCTGCTGGAGATGCAGCGCCATGCCGGCGATTCGCTGGAGTTCATCGAGCACGTCAAGAACGATCTGTTTCCCGACGACATCTATGTTTTCACGCCCCGCGGCGACATCATGGAACTGCCCCAGGGGGCCACGGTCATCGACTTCGCCTATACGGTGCACACCGACATCGGCAACAACTGCATCGCCTGTCGCATCGACCGTCATCTGGCACCGCTCTCCACCCGCCTGGAGAGCGGCCAGACCCTGGAAATCATCACCGCCCCCGGCGCCAAGCCCAATCTCGCCTGGCTCAATTTCGTGGTCACCGCCAAGGCGCGCTCGGCAATTCGTCACGCGCTCAAGCACCAGCAGCATACCGAAGCCGTACAGCTGGGCCGACGCCTGCTCAACAAGGCTCTGGGAGAATTCGAGACCAGCCTGGAGGAGCTCCCGGAGCAGGTCCTGCCACAGGTGCTGGACGACCTGTCGCTCAAGCACGAGGATGCCCTGCTGGAATCCATCGGCTTGGGAACACGCGTAGCCTACGTGGTCGCCAGGCACCTGGTCGATGCCCTCCACGGTGAAGGCGTCGACGGCAGGCAGCGCACCCTTCAGCCCCAGGGTCCCATCGTGATCAGCGGTGCCGAGGGCATGGTGATCAAGTTCGCCCGCTGCTGTCATCCGCTGCCCGGCGACCCCGTGATCGGACACCTGTCGGTGGGCAAGGGCATCGTGGTGCACCGGACCGAGTGCCGCAATCTCGACGAGCTGAAGAGCGACCCCGACAAGCTGCTCGCCCTGGAGTGGTCCGCCGAGATCGACGAGGATTTCCCCGTGGCCCTGCGCCTGGAAATCGAGAGTCGCCGCGGCCTGGTGGCTGAGCTGGCCAGCCTGGTTACCGACGCCGATGCCAATATCGAACGCATCGGCATCGAGGAGCGCGACGTGCGACTCTCCATCGTCCACCTGACCCTGGCGGTGCGTGACCGCGTACACCTCGCCCGCATCATCAAGCGCATCCGCAACCTCCCGCAGGTCGGCAAGATCACCCGCGTAGGCAACTGACCCCATCGACCTGCTCACCGTCCCTGGCGGCGGACAACAGCAGTGTCGTTTCGACGATTCCGTTTTCTCATTCGCAACGAACAGAAGGAGACCTTCCATGAGCAACAAGGCAGTCATCAATACCGACAAGGCACCCGCCGCCATCGGCCCCTACTCCCAGGCGATCAAGGCTGGCAATACCATCTACCTCTCCGGTCAGATTCCCCTTGATCCGGCCACCATGGAGCTGGTCTCCGACGACTTCGAGGCCCAGGCCCGGCAGGTCTTCACCAACCTCAAGGCCGTCTGCGAAGAGGCTGCCGGCTCGCTGGGTGAAATCGTCAAGCTCAACCTCTACCTGGTCGACCTGGGCAACTTCGCCATCGTCAACCAGGTAATGGAGGAGTTCTTCGATAAGCCCTATCCGGCCCGCGCCGCGGTGGGCGTCAAGGCGCTGCCCAAGGGCGCCCAGTTCGAGGCTGAAGCCGTTATGGTCATCGGCGACTAGGAAAGGCGGACTCGCTACTGCGCTCGAGATCCTTTTCGGCTTTAATGGGGTTCGACCCTATGCGACTCTTCCTGGCCCTGACCCCGCCGCCCGAGCTGCGCAGGCGGCTCGGTGAGCTGGCGGACTTCGCCCACGCCCGCTGCGGCGGGCGACGCATGCCGGACGAGAGCCTGCACCTGACGCTCGCCTTTCTCGGCGAGGTGGAGGAGGCGCAGGCCCTCGAGCTCGCCGAATGGGTGCAGGGCCTTGCCATCGCGCCCGGCGAGTGGCGCCTCGATGGTTGGGGCTACTTCAAGCGCCCCGGTATCGTCTGGGTCGGGAGCCAGGCATCCGCCCCGGCGCTGGCAGAGCTGCAGCACGAACTCTGGCAAGGCCTGGAGGCCCGCGGCCTGACCGGCCGTCCCGACCGGTTCGTTCCCCATGTCACCCTGCTGCGACGGGCCAGCACAAGCCAGCGGCACGATCTTCCCCCCATCGACCTGGCATGGTCGTATAATCAGCTTGAGCTGATCCAATCCTTCACCGATGAGCGCGGGGCACGTTACCGCACCCTGGCCGTATCGCCAGGATGAGCTTTCAAGGCGGAAGCGCACCATCAATTGGCTCGCTAATTATTGGCGCACAAGAAAAAGGAGAACACGTTGCTTCGCGCAAGGACACTAATTGCTCGACTCTTCGCCTGCCTGGCAATGGCGGGTAGCCAAGCCGGCCTGGCCGATCTCTATGTTGCCGGCGGTGCCACCAGCGAATCGACCGCGGCCCTGCGCATCGAACTCGACACCATGGTCGGGCTCGAGCGCCTGCACCCGCAGCTCGACCTGCGCCTGGCCACCGGCCTGCTACTGCTATCCAGTCGCGAGAAGGACGCCAACGCCGCCTGGCTGCTGACCCCGGCACTGCGCTATACCTTCGCCGGGCAACGCAGCGCATTCATCGAGGCAGGCATCGGTGGCGCCCTCTTCCTCAATACACGACACGAGTCGCGGGAGCTCTCCACCGCCTTCCAATTCCAGGACCGCATCGCGGCGGGCCTGCCGCTAGGCGGTGGAGAGCTGGCACTGAGCCTGTCCCACTACTCCAACGGCGGCATCAAGCGACCCAACGATGGCTTCGAGGTGTTGGCCCTGGGCTATCGCTGGGCACTTTGATGCCACATGCGACCGGCGAACCGATCTAGACCGGCTCGGGCAGGAAGCCGCCCTCTTTCATCACCTGGCTGTAGCCGTCACGGTAGCTGGGGTAGCGGAAGGTGTAGCCCGTCTCGAGCAGGCGGGTGTTGTCGCAGCGCTTGCTGGCACGCTTGCGCAGCGGCGCCTGGATCACTTCGGTGGGCTCCACCTTGAGTTTCCCTGCCATCCAGGCCATCACGTCATAGAGCGGGTCCGGGGCGCAGTCGCTGCCCAGGTAGAGGTCCTCCAGCGGCTTTCCTGCCTCGCTGAGTTCGATCAGATGCTTCAGCACGCCGGCACAGTCGTCGCGATGGATGCGATTGGAGTACATGGGCGGGGTCGCAGGCGCAATGCGGCCTTCCAGTACCTGGCGGATAAGGCGGTCACGGCCCGGGCCATAGATGCCGGAAAAACGCACAGCCGTACCGGGTATCGGGCTATCATGCAGAGCCTGTTCCGCCTCCCGCATCAATACGCCGGAGAAGCCGGGTGCCTCGGCAGGGCTCTCTTCGTTCACCAGCTCGCCTTCCTTCTGGCTGTATACACTGGTGGATGAGACGAACAGAATTCGCTGAGGGGCGCTATCGCGCCCCTCGTAGGTGCGCAGCACCGCCTGGAGTCCATCGAGATAGGCGGCACGATAGGCGGCCTCCTCGAAGCGGTCGGCGCTGAGCACATAGACCACGAAGTCGGCATTGGGCAGCTTGGCCAAGGCGGCTTCGTCGCTGAGGTCCAGCGCCAGGGGCTCGATGCCGCTGCCCTCCAGCGCCGCTACGCCGCGTCGGGCGCCGATAACCCGATGGCCGGCCGCGATCAACTCGCCGCCCAGCACCATGCCGATATCGCCACAACCTAGAATCAGTGTCGTTTTCTTCACCTTTCTCTCGCCCCCTGATAAAAAGTCCCTATTGAAATCCATACATCTATCGTCCGAGAGGATGCCCGGCGGGCACCAACCATGACTCTAACAGAACTTCGCTATATCGTAACCTTGGCTCAGGAGCGCCACTTCGGCCGCGCCGCCGAACGCTGCTTCGTCTCCCAGCCAACCCTGTCGGTGGCGGTCAAGAAACTCGAGGAGGAGCTGGGGGTGGCACTCTTCGAGCGCTCCAAGTCCACCGTTCAGGTGACCCCCATGGGCGAGAGGATCGTCGAGCAGGCCCAGCGCGTGCTGGAGCAGAGCAGCGTGATCAAGGAGCTGGCCAATGCCGGCAAGGACCAGTTAGCGAGCCCGCTGCGCATCGGCGCCATCTACACCATCGGCCCCTATTTGTTCCCGCATCTGGTCCCGGCACTGGCACGCAGCGCACCGCAGATGTCGCTCTATATCGAGGAGGGTTTCACTGCCAGCCTGAGACACAAGCTGCGGAGCGGTGAGCTCGACGCCATCATCATCGCGCTGCCGTTCAACGAGACCGATGTCGTCACCAAGCCGCTCTACGACGAGGAATTCGAGGTGCTGATCCCCGCTGATCATGCCTGGGCGCAGCGCGAGCACATCGACAAGGAAGACCTCCTCAGCGAGCGCCTGCTGTTGCTGGGTGAGGGGCACTGCTTCCGTGACCAGATCCTCGAGGCATGTCCGGCCATCAGCCACAAGCTCAACAGTCCGAACAATACCCTGACGGCAGAAGGGGGTTCCCTGGAGACCATCCGTCATATGGTGGCCTCCAAGCTCGGCATTACAGTACTGCCCCGCTCGGCCATCGGTACCGTCCATTACGAGACCGGGCTGCTCACCAGCCGACCGTTCAGCGCCCCGGCACCCTCGCGCACCGTGGCCATCGCCTGGCGTGCCAGCTTCCCTCGACCGCGCGCCATCGACGCCGTGACCAATGCCATCACACAGTGTCATGAGGCACTCCCCGAGACGGCATGAACGCTGACATGAACGCACTCGACGCGCCGGTCACCTCTCTCAAGGGCGTTGGCGAGGCGCTGGTGCTGAAGCTGGCCCGGCTGCGCGTGGCATGCGTGGCGGACCTGCTCTTCCACCTGCCGCTGCGCTATCAAGACCGTACCCGCATCACGCCCATCGGCACCCTGCGTGCCGGACACGAGGCCGTGGTGGAGGGGGAGGTCATGGCCAGCGAAGTGGTGCGCGGTCGGCGTCGCAGCCTACTGGTGCGGCTTCGAGACGGCTCGGGCATCCTCAGCCTGCGCTTTTTCCACTTTTCGCCGGCCCAACAGCAACAATTCCATCCAGGCGCGAGGATACGCGCCTTCGGTGAGGCTCGAGCCGGCGCCACCGGACTCGAGATCTATCATCCCGAGTATCGGCTGCTGAGCGACGACGCCCCGCCGGTGGAGGATCACCTGACTCCGATCTATCCCACCACCGAAGGGCTGCACCAGACGCGACTGCGCGCGCTGATCGAGCAGGCGCTGGCACAGCTCGACGCCGCCCCCGGGGCGCTGCCCGACTGGCTACCCGACTCGCTACGACAGCGCTTCGGCCTGCCCGAGCTGCACCACTGCCTGAAGGTGCTGCATCAGCCACCGCCGGATGCCAACCCCGAGCAGTTGGCCAGCGGCATGCACCCCGCCAGCCGACGGCTGGCCCTTGAAGAGCTGCTCGCCCACCGCCTCAGCCTGCGCGAGGTCCGCCTGCGCATCCAGCAGGACGGCGCCCCGGCACTGCCCAGCGGGCGCGGTCTGCAGACGCGCTTCCTCACCCAGCTGCCCTTCTCGCTGACCGGCGCCCAGCGTCGAGTCCTCGACGAAATCGGCGCCGACCTGGCCCGCGAGGTACCCATGCTGCGCCTGGTCCAGGGCGACGTGGGCTCGGGCAAGACGGTGGTGGCGGCCATGGCCGCACTGTCGGCCATCGCCGGCGACTGCCAGGCGGCGATGATGGCTCCCACCGAGATCCTGGCCGAACAGCATTACCGTACCTTCCGCGCCTGGTTCGAGCCGCTCGGCATCGATGTGGCATGGCTGGCCGGCAAGCTCAAGGGCAAGACACGGCTGGATACCAAGGCGGCCATCCAGGACGGGCGTGCGCGCATGGTGGTGGGGACCCATGCGCTGTTCCAGGGCGACGTTCACTTCCAGCGCCTGGGCCTCGCCATTGTCGACGAACAGCACCGCTTCGGCGTGCACCAGCGCCTGGCGCTACGCGAGAAGGGCGAAGCCGGCGGCCTGACCCCCCACCAGCTGGTGATGACCGCTACGCCGATCCCCCGCACCCTGGCGATGAGCGCCTATGCCGACCTGGATGTTTCCGTGATCGACGAGCTGCCCCCCGGGCGCACCCCGGTCAAGACGGTGGTGGTTCCCGACGAGCGCCGGCCCGACGTGGTGGCACGCATCCGCCATGCCTGCGCCGAGGGCCGCCAGGCCTACTGGGTCTGCACCCTGATCGAGGAGTCCGAAGCCCTGCAGTGCCAGGCCGCCGAGGCGACCCACGCAGAGCTCGGCGAGGCGCTGCCCGAACTAGCCATCGGTCTGGTCCACGGGCGCATGAAGGCGACGGAGAAGGCCGCGGTGATGGATGCCTTCAAGGCCGGCGAGCTCGACCTGCTGGTGGCCACCACGGTGATCGAGGTCGGGGTCGATGTGCCCAACGCCAGCCTGATGATCATCGAGAACCCGGAGCGGCTGGGACTATCGCAGCTTCACCAGCTCCGCGGCCGGGTCGGGCGGGGCTCCACCGAGAGCTTCTGCGTACTGCTCTACCATGGCCCGCTGTCGGCCCACTCCCGGGAACGGCTCGGCGTCATGCGCGAAACCACTGATGGCTTCCGCATCGCCGAGAAGGATCTGGAGCTGCGCGGCCCCGGCGAAGTACTGGGCACCCGCCAGACGGGACTCGCCCAGATGAAGATCGCCGACCTGGAGCGCGACGCCGACCTGCTGGAACGAGTCTCGCCGCTGGCCGATGCGCTGCTCGCCAGCCACCCCGAGGCCAGCCAGCCGTTGATTCGCCGCTGGCTGGGCGAGCAGGCGGGGCGGTACGGGCAGGTGTGATGCCCGTCTGTCGCTGGATGTTGGTCGAAGAATGCTGATGATGAATGCTGACGGGGAATGGCTGATACGAGCGGCACCGCTAGGCTATGTACGAAAAGTCGGCGAGCGATGGTCAGGCAAGGCAAAAATCGGCGAAAAAAGGACCGGGCTCGCGTTCGAGTTTACGGGGTGTAAATGAGCATGTTGAGCCGCTTTTTAACGCCGCATGGCCAAGCGCAGGCAGTTTTCGTACAAAGCCTAATGACGCGATGTCCGTGCGCCATTGTCAGGATGGTGAGTGGCGGCCTACAAGTGCTTCAACAGCTTCTGCAGCTTGTTGAGGTCGCTGGAGTCTCCGACCAGGCGAACGTTACCGGCCATCATGCCGTCGAGGAAGGCTTGCTGGGTCGGCTTGCGAAGCACCTTGATGGCGGTGGCCTCGTCCTCGAAACGCAGCTCCAGGTCGAGATCCACGGGAAGGCCCGACCCCGCATGAATGCCCTTGGGGGACATGCGGTAGTGCCGTGCGATGGAGAGATTCTCGGTGGCGATACCCCAGTCGAGGCTACGCATCTCGGTCAGGGTTTCGCGAAAGCGCGGCTTGCGGCGCAGGGCGCGCTTGAGCAACAAGCCCAGCAGCCACAGCATGAGTCGCAGCTTCATGGCGAATCCGCTTCAAACAGGAACAGGAAGAAACCGCGGCCTGCAATGAAGGCAGGCCGCGCCACGGAAGCACGCAGCGTGGCGTCAGCCCTTGCCGACAGCATCCTTGAGCCCCTTTCCGGGCTTGAAGGCCACGGTCTTGCTGGCCGGGATGGCCAGGGGCTGGCCCGTCTGCGGGTTCTTGCCGGTGCGGGCGGCTCGCTCGCGCACGGTGAAAGTCCCGAAACCGATCAGTGAGACGTCCTGTCCCTGAGCCACGCTACCGGTGATCTCGTCGAGAATGACGTTGAGCACCTGGCTCGCTTTGTCCTTCGAAAGTTCCGCACGCTCGGCAATTGCCGCAGCAAGTTCTGGTTTGCGCATAAAGCCCCTCCTGGTTTTGGCTAAATCCCGACGCTGGGCGCCGGTGTGTTGTTATTCGCGCGATCGATTCATGCAGCATGAACCGCCTGCCGCTTCCGGGTATGAAGCCCCTGATGTACTACGTATGAAACCCTTGCCCCCGGAAAACGTCCATGCGAGGTGATGCTGTCGCCAGCTGCAGGCCATATGACCCGCAGTGTCGCCGACGTCACTAGCCTAGCAACGGCGGTGTGGCTCGCGCCAGCTCAACTTTCCGACGCACGCAGCTCCCTGTCAACGCAAAACCGATCAAACGTTCGTCTTGTGTCTCGGCAAAGGCCGCCAGATCACGGCCTTCCCCTTCGATTCGCCAACGCGCCGGTGCCCGGGTCGGCGGCAGTGCCACGACAGGCAGCAGCGGTGTCTTGACCAGTATCGGCCAGGCCCCGAAGGCCACCTCGCAAGGCTCGCCGGTCAATGTTCGCCCCAGCGCCTTGGCGCTGGCCTGAAGCGGCTGTACGTACATGGCGTTGACCCCGTCGACGCAGGCCACGTCCCCCAGGGCGTATACCGCGGGTGCCGACGTCGCCAGCCGGCGATCCACCAGGATGCCTGCCGCGCCGACCTCGATGGCTGCCGACGCGGCTAGTTCCGTCCGCGGACGCAGCCCGGTGGCCACCAGCACCAGGTCGGCCTCAAGCCGGCTTCCGTCGCTGAGCGTGATTCCGATAGCGCTGCCGACGCTTTCCAGCGCTGCCAGGCTGCGTCCCAGCGTCAGCGTCATGCCGGCTTCGACGAAGGCCTCCCCCAATGCACGCCCCAGCGGCTCCGGCAGCAGTCGTGGCAGCGGTGCACTCTCCGGCGCCACCAGGGTGATTTCGTGCCCGCCGGCGATCAGGTCGTTGGCGAATTCGCAGCCCACCAGGCCCGCACCAACGATGGCCACGCGGGCCCGGCGGCCCAACGTCTCCAGCGCAGCGTGGAATCGACGGTAGTCGTCGAGGTCGTTGATCGTGAAGACACGCCCGGCCACTGTTTCGGGAATCTTGAAGGGCACCGCCGGTGCCGCCCCGGTAGCCAGTACCAACTCGCTCCAGGGCAGACGCTCCTCACCGATGAGCAGCGCACGCGCCTGAATGTCGATACCCTCCACCCGGGTATGGGTGCGCATCACCACTCCCAGCTGGTCGGCCGCTTCCAGCGCCGAGCGGGTGGCCAACCGAGTGGGCGGCAGACCCTTGGCGAAGCCGGTGGAGAGCAGCGGCTTGGCGTAGTCATCGCCGCTATCGGCGGTGATCAGGGTGATGGGGCGCGCCGTATCCCGGGCGCGCACCTGCCGGGCCAGGCCAAGGCCCGCCATGCCGGAGCCGACAATGATCAGGGGAGCGGTCATGAAACTCCTTGCCGTATCACGGGGCTGGCACGCGTTCGATACCGCCCACTACAGGGAATCGAGTCAGAACCGCATGTTACACTATGCGCCCCTCGATCGACCTGGAGAGCAAGGTGACCCGGAGACATGCGGTGCGCCACGACCCCACCCGCTTGACCCCGAAAGCCGTAAGCTGGCGGCCGCTGGCGGCTGGCCAGCCGGCCATGAGCCCGGCCTGGTGGGCCTGGGTCGCCTCGCGGGATTCCCTCACCGCCCGGTTGATCGAGGCCGGTGGCGAGAAGGCCTTCCGCGTGCGCCTGCTCGACCAGCGCCCGGGGCGGCCACGCCCCGACGAGGCCAGGGCCCTGGGCCTGCCCCTCGGTCGCCTCGCCTGGCTTCGCGAAGTGGCGCTCTGCCTGGACGAACGCCCCTGGGTGGTGGCGCGCTCGGTGGCGCCGCTTGCGCAGCTGCGTGGGCAACGCCTCGACCGGCTCGGGGAACGCTCGCTGGGGAGCTGGCTGTTTCGACAGCCGGGTCTGGAGCGCAGCCCCATCGAAGTGACGGCCTCCCCGCCCCCTTTCCATTGCCAGAGCGGCCCCTGGGGCCGCCGCTCGGTATTTCGCCACGGTCGCTTCGCCGTTCTGGTGCAGGAGTTCTTCCTCGACGCCATGGCGGATGAACTGGCGCTGCCTTCACGTTAGGATGAGCGCCATCGATTGAGGAGGCTCCGATGGACCGATCCCTGCTGCATCCCACCGGCCTGGCCCGCGTGCCCGACTTCCTGCACCTGATGCGTCTGGACCGCCCCATCGGCACCTGGCTGCTGATGTGGCCCACCCTCTGGGCGCTGTGGGTAGCTGCCGAGGGCATCCCTGGGCGCAACGTACTGCTGATCTTCATCGCCGGCGTCTACCTGATGCGGGCGGCCGGCTGTGTGGTCAACGACTACGCCGACCGTCACTTCGATGGGCACGTCAAGCGGACGAAGAACCGCCCCCTGGCCACCGGTCGCATCAGCGAGCGCGAGGCCCAGGTGCTGTTCGTGATGCTGGTGCTGGCGTCCTTCGTACTGGTGCTGTTCACCAACCTGTTCACGGTGATGCTGTCGCTGGTCGGGGTGGTGCTGGCCTTCATCTATCCGTTCATGAAGCGCTACACCCACCTGCCCCAGGTCTTCCTCGGTGCCGCCTTCTCCTGGGCGATTCCCATGGCCTTCGGCGCCGTGCTGGGCCACGTGCCGGTGGAGGCCTGGCTGCTGTTCTGCGCCAATGTGGCCTGGACAGTGGCCTACGATACCGAGTACGCCATGGTCGACCGCGACGACGACCTGCGCATTGGTATCAAGTCCACCGCCGTGCTGTTCGGCCGCGCCGACCGGCTGATAATCGGCCTGCTGCAGGGGGCCACCCTGGCACTGCTGGCCTGGGTCGGCCTGCGCCTGGGGCTGGGTCTATTCTTCTGGCTGGGCCTTGCGGCCATGGCGGCCACCTTCGTGCATCAGCAGACCCTGATTCGTACTCGGGATCGGGATCGCTGCTTCCAGGCATTCCTCAACAACCACTGGTCGGGCCTGCTGGTCTTCGCCGGCATCGCTCTCAGCCTCTGGCCCATCCTGAACGGCTGAGCCTCGCTCCGCGAGGCGTCAATCACGTATCATCAACCTGACGTTAACGACAGTATAGTTTGATTTTATAAACCTTTTTTCCGGTCCATCCTGTAGGCACAACGCGGGTGAACAACATCCGACAGGCAGCAGAGGACAGGACCATGTACGAGGTCGATACCCAACAAGCCACAACCTCATCCGCCGGCCGCGAAGCGGCAGCGGGGCATCCGGGGCTCAATCGGCACCTGTGGATGCCGTTCAGCTCCAACCGTGATTTCCACGCCAATCCGCGCATGATCACCGGCGCCGAAGGCCGCTACTACGTCGATGACCGGGGTCGGCGCCTGTTCGACTCGCTGTCGGGTCTCTGGACCAGCGGTGCGGGACACAACCGGATGGAGATCCAGCAGGCGGTGAGCCGCCAGCTGGGCAGCCTGGACTTCGCGCCGGGCTTCCAGGTCGCCCACCCGCTGGCCTTCGAACTCGCCGAGAAGGTGGCGAGCCTGACCCCTGCCGGCCTCGACCACGTCTTCTTCACCAACTCCGGCTCCGATGCCGCCGACACCGCGGTGAAGATGGCCAGGGCCTACTGGCGGCTCAAGGGCCGCCCGGAGAAGACCCGGTTGATCGGCCGGGCCAAGGGCTACCACGGCGTCAACGTCGGCGGCACCAGCCTCGGCGGGATCGGCGGCAACCGCAAGCACTACGGGCAGCTGCTCGACGTGACCCACCTGCCCCACACCCTGCAGCCCCACCTCGCCTTCACCCGTGGCCAGGCCGAGAGCGGCGCCGAGCTCGCCGATGCCCTGCTCGACCAGATCGCCCTGCACGACGCCTCCAATATCGCGGCAGTCCTCGTCGAGCCCATGTCGGGCTCCGGCGGCGTCATCGTACCGCCGAAAGGCTATCTCGAACGACTCCGCGAAATCTGCAGCGCCCATGACATCCTGCTGATCTTCGACGAGGTGATTACCGCCTTCGGCCGCAGCGGTGCGACCACCGGTGCCGAGGCCTTCGGCGTGACGCCGGACATGATGAATATCGCCAAGCAGCTCACCAACGGTGCGGTGCCCATGGGCGCGGTGATCGCCTCCGGCGAGATCTTCGATACCTTCATGCACGCTGGCGGGCCCGAGCACGCCATCGAATTTCCCCACGGCTACACCTACAGCGCCCACCCGGTGGCCTGTGCCGCCGCCCTGGCCTCCCTCGACCTGCTCGAGCGGGAGGACTTCCCCGGCCAGGTTCGCGCCATTGCCCCGGTGTTCGAGGAGAAGCTCCACGCCCTCAAGGGTCGGCCCCACGTGGTGGATATCCGCAACCACGGGCTGGCCGGTGCGATTCAGCTGGCCCCACGTGACGGTGATCCCACCGTGCGGCCCCGCGACGCCCACCTGGCGCTCTGGCAAGCGGGGTTCTATGTGCGCTACGGCGGCGACACCCTGCAGTTCGGCCCGCCATTCGGCTCGACGGAAGCGGAGCTCGAGCGGCTCTTCGACGCCGTGGCCACGACCCTCGATTCCCTGACTTGAAGCCTAGCCACAAGGAGCGCCCGATGGACCTCGTTTCCCACCTGATCAACGGTGAAAAGTGCCACAGCCCCAACACCCTGCCGGTGACCAATCCCTCCACCGGCGAAACCGTTCGCCAGGTGGCGAACGGTGACCAGGCCACGGTCGAGCAGGCCATAGCCGCAGCACGGGCGGCCTTTCCCGCCTGGCGCGACACCCCGCCGGCCAAGCGCGCCCAGGTGATGTACCGTTTCAAGCAGCTGCTCGAGACCCACGCCGACCGCCTGGTCCAGCTGATCAGCGAAGAGCACGGCAAGACCCTGGAAGACGCCATGGGTGAGCTCAAGCGCGGCATCGAGAACGTCGAGTACGCCTGTGGCGTGCCGGAACTGCTCAAGGGCGAGTACTCCCACAATGCCGGCCCCGGCATCGATGCCTGGTCCAACTTCCAGCCGCTGGGGATCGTCGCCGGCATCACGCCGTTCAACTTCCCCGCCATGGTCCCGCTGTGGATGTATCCCATGGCCATCGCCTGCGGCAATGCCTTCATTCTCAAGCCCTCAGAGAAGGACCCCACGTCGACACTCGCCGTGGCCGAGCTGCTGCACGAGGCCGGCCTGCCCAACGGGGTGATCAACGTGGTACACGGAGGCCGCGAGACTGTCGAAGCGCTGCTGGACGCCCCCGACGTCAAGGCGATCTCCTTCGTCGGCTCCACTCCCGTGGCCGAGGCGATCTATACCCGCGGCAGCGCCAACGGCAAGCGCGTCCAGGCCCTGGGTGGCGCGAAGAACCACGCCGTGGTCCTGCCGGATGCCGATCTGGAGAACGCCGCCATTACCCTGATGGGAGCCGCCTACGGCAGCTGCGGTGAGCGCTGCATGGCGATCTCCGTGGCGGTCTGTGTGGGTGACGAGACCGCCGATCGCCTGGTGGAGACGCTGCTGCCCAAGATCGCCGGTCTGAAGGTCGGTGCCGGCACCGAGCGCGGCCTCGACATGGGCCCCCTGGTCACCGCCGAGCATCGCGACAAGGTACTCGGCTATATCGAGGACGGCGTCGCCTCGGGCGCCCAGCTCGTTGCCGATGGACGCGGGATCAAGGTGGCGGGGCACGAGGATGGCTACTTCGTCGGCGGCTGCCTGTTCGACCGGGTGACCCCCGAGATGCGTATCTACCGGGAAGAGATCTTCGGCCCGGTGCTCTGCGTGGTTCGCGTCGCCAGCCTCGACGAGGCCATGGCGTTGATCAATGCCCACGAATACGGCAACGGTACTTGCCTGTTCACCCGGGATGGCGAAGCCGCACGACGCTTTGCCGATGGCATCGAGGTCGGCATGGTCGGCATCAACGTGCCGCTGCCGGTACCGGTCGCCTACCACAGCTTCGGCGGCTGGAAGCGTTCGCTGTTCGGCGACCTGCACGCCTACGGTCCCGACTCGGTGCGCTTCTATACCCGGCGCAAGGCCGTTTCACAGCGTTGGCCCTCGAGCTTCGAGGCCAGTTCGGCGGAGTTCTCCTTCCCCTCCAGCGGCAGCTGAATCACGCCGGTCGCTTGAGCCGATGCACGACTGAACCAAGGCACCACCGCTATTGCTGTGGTGCCTCCTTGTGTATGCTTAGGATTACGGAATGATTGATCGGTTATCCAGGACGGCTGCAAGGTGCTCCCATAGATGGCAAGAAAACAGGATGATATTAGACGCCAGAACAGGGAAAAGATCTTGCTTGCCGCCGAGTGCATCTTCGCCGAAAAAGGTTACGCTGGCGCCTCCATGGGCGATATCGCCAAGCTGGCCGACCTCCCCAAGTCCAACGTCCATTACTACTTTTCCACCAAGGAAGCACTGTACCGTGCCGTGCTGCTGGAGCTGCTGGAGGTGTGGAAGCAGGATGCGCTCTGTTTCGAGCTCTATGACGATCCTCGCATCGTGCTCTCCACCTATATCCGCGCCAAGATGCAGCATTCACGCAACCGGGCCCATGGTTCCAAGGTGTGGGCGGCGGAGGTCATGCAGGGCGCCCCCATTCTCCAGACAGACCTTCGCGATAATCTCTACGAGTGGGCCAAGCTCAAGGAGGCCAAGATCCGTGAATGGATCGAGGCCGAACGGATCCTGCCGGTGGAGCCTTCGCATCTGCTGTACATGATCTGGGCTTCGACCCAGCACTACGCCGACTTCGACTATCAGATCGCCCTGCTGAACGACGACCGCCCGCTGGACGATATCCAGTTCGAGAAGGCGGTGCAGTCGGTGACCTCGGTCATCCTGCGGGGAATCGGCCTGACACCGTGAACAGTGCCAGGCCGCTGGCTCAGCTCGCCACCCGGTAAGGGTTGCGCGGATCCTCGTTCCAGCTCATGTAGGGCTTGCCGGTCTCCTGGGGCACCATGGTGATGCAGTCCTGTACCGGGCAGGTGATCTGGCACAGGTTGCAGCCCACGCACTCCTCCTCGATCACCTCGTAGCGCCGGGCGCCACTGGCATCGACCAGCTTGGCGATCGACTGGTGCGAGGTATCCTCGCAGGCGATATAGCACCGCCCGCACTCGATGCACTTGTCCTGGTCGATATGGGCAATGGTCTGGAAGTTCATGTCCAGGTGCTTCCAGTCGGTGGTGTTGGGAATGGCCTTGCCGGAGAAGTCGGCAATCGTGCGGTAATCCTTCTCCGCCATCCAGCGTGACAGGCCGTCCTTCATCTCCTCGACGATACGAAAACCGTGCAGCATGGCGGCGGTGCATACCTGCACGCTACCGGCGCCCAGGGCGATGAACTCCGCGGCGTCCCGCCAGTTGGAAATGCCACCGATCCCGGAAATGGGTAGATCGCGGGTGGCGGCGTCGCGGGCAATCTCGGCGACCATGTTCATGGCGATGGGCTTGACCGCGCTGCCGCAATAGCCGCCGTGGGTGCTCTGGCTGCCCACGGTGGGCCTGGCCACCATGGCATCGAGATCGAGGCTGGTGATCGAGTTGATGGTATTGATCAGCGACACGGCATCGGCCCCGCCGCGCAGGGCAGCCTGGGCGGGGGCCCGAATGTCGGTGATGTTGGGGGTGAGCTTCACGATCACCGGCTTGGGGTAATACTGCTTGCACCAGCGGGTGACCTTCTCGATCAGGTCCGGGTTCTGGCCCACCGCGGCGCCCATGCCGCGCTCCGGCATACCGTGGGGGCATCCCAGGTTGAGCTCGATGCCGTCGGCGCCGGTGGCTTCCACCAGCGGCAGGATGTGTTTCCAGGCCGCTTCCTCGCAGGGCACCATGATCGACACGACCAGCGCCCGGTCCGGCCATGCCTTCTTGACCGCGGCGATCTCGCGCAGGTTGATCTCGAGGGAGCGGTCGGTGATCAGCTCGATGTTGTTAAAGCCCAGCACCTCGCGATTCTTGCCGAAGTGCGCCGAGTAGCGCGACGAGACATTGACCGCCGCCGGGTCCTCGCCGAGGGTCTTCCAGACCACACCTCCCCAGCCCGCCTCGTAGGCACGTACCACGTTGTAGGCCTTGTCGGTAGGCGGCGCCGAAGCCAGCCAGAAGGGATTGGGCGCCTTGATGCCGGCGAAGTCGACGCTGAGGTCGATACCGTTGAACCCGTTTGAGAAAGTCGTCATGCGGCCTCCTGCTTGGCCATCAGGGCCTGGTGGATCGCGTGGGCGGCAAGCTTGCCGTGCTGTACGGCCTGTACCGTGAGGTCCTGGCCCGGTGCGACGCAATCGCCGCCGGCATAGACCCGGGGAAGCGAGGTCTGGAAGTTGCCGTCGACCTGAATGCGTTCGCCATCCCGGGCGAGCTGTGCCGCCAGCGGGTCGGTCAGACTGTCCGCGTCGAATCCCTGGCCAATGGCCTTGAAGACACCGTCCGCGGCGATATCGAGGGTTTCGCCGGTACCGACCAGCCGACCACCGTCCTCCCGCGTCTTCTCGAAGCGCATGCCGGCCACCCTGCCTTCCCCATCGAGCAATACCTCCAGGGGTTTGGCCCAGGTCATCATGCGCACCCCGTTGGCCCTGGCGATCTCCTGCTCATGGCCGGTGGCCGACATGGACTCGACGCCCCGGCGATAGACCAGGGTCACCTCCTCGGCACCCAGCCGGGCCATCTGCGTCGCCATGTCGATGGCGGTGTTGCCGGCACCGATCACCACGCAGCGCCGGGCCAGCGGCAGGTCGGCGAGCTCCTCTGCCTGACGTAGCTCCCTGATGTAGTCCACAGCAGGCATGAGGCCCGGCGCGTCCTCGCCGGTCAGCCCCAGCCTTCGACTGGCGCCCAGGCCCAGCCCCAGGAAAACGCTGTCGTACTCGTCACGCAGCTGCTCGAGACTGAGGTTGTCGCCCAGCCGCTGGCCATAGCGAATCTCGATGCCGCCGATCTCGAGCAGGAACTCCACCTCCCTGCGGGCGAAATCATCCGTCATCTTGTAGCGGGCGATGCCGAACTCGTTGAGGCCACCGGGCTTGGCCTCGGCTTCGAAGAGGCTCACCCGGTGACCGAACATCGCCAGGCGATGGGCGCAGGCCAGCCCCGCCGGACCAGCCCCCACCACTGCCACGCGACGCCCGCTATCCGCCGCGCGCTGGAAGGGGTGTTGCTCGAACTGCATGTTGTCGGTGGCATGGCGCTGGAGCAGGCCGATCAGCACCGGCTGGCACTCGGCATCGTGGTTACGCACACAGCTCTGCTCGCAGAGAATCTCGGTCGGACAGACCCGGGCGCAGCTTCCGCCCAGGATGTTCTGTTCGAGGATGGTGTGAGCGGCGCCGTTGATATTGTCCTCGCTGATCTGGCGAATGAAGCGCGGGATGTCGATATCCGACGGGCAGGCCTCGATGCAGGGGGCGTCGTAGCAGTAAAGGCAGCGCTGGCTTTCGATGATTGCCTGGCGCTCGGTGAGCGGAGGATGCAGGTCACTGAAGTTGTCGGCAAGCGCCTGTGGCGTCGCCCCGGGGTTATCCGCCACGCGGGGTAGATGGTCGAGATAGTGGGTCACGGTCGTGGCCTCTCATGGTGGTTTCGCATCTTGTTGTCATCACCGCCTCGCTGTCGCGGGCGGTGTGTGGCCGCACCTTGCGGGATCAGGCCCGCTGTACGGGCTTGGGTGCATTGAGCTCTGCCCGACGCTCGAGCAGCTCGAACACGCCAGGGTAGGCCGGGCGTTCCAGGTAGCGTCCGACGCCTCGTTCGGCACGCAGCTCGCCATCGCACCACACCCATTTACCCTGGCTCACGGTATGCCGGGGGATGCCTCGCACCGTCTTGCCCTCGAAGATGTTGAAGTCGACGTTCTGATGGTGGGTCGTGGCAGAGATGGTGCGGGTGCCATCGGGGTCCCACACCACCAGGTCGGCATCGGAGCCCACCTGCACCGCTCCCTTGCGCGGATAGAGATTGAAGATCCTGGCGGTGTTGGTGGAGGTCAGGGCGACGAATTCCTGCTTCGACAGCTTGCCGCTGTTGACCCCCTCCTCCCATAGCACCGCCATGCGGTCCTCGACCCCGGCGGTGCCATTGGGAATCTTGGTAAAGTCTTCCCTGCCGGCAGCCTTCTGCTCGGCACAAAAGCAGCAGTGGTCGGTGGCGGTGGTCTGAAGGTTACCGGACTGCAGGCCTTGCCAAAGCGCCTCCTGGTGGCCCTTGGGCCGGAATGGCGGGCTCATCACATGGGCGGCGGCTCGCCCCCAGTCGGTATCCTGATAGACGCTATCGTCGAGCACCAGATGGCCGGCCAGGCACTCGCCATAGACCGGATGACCCTGCTGGCGGGCATAGGCGATCTCGTCGACGGCGTCCTTGGTGGAGACGTGCACCAGGTAGATCGGCGCCCCGAGGGTGCTGGCGATGCGAATCGCCCGGCTGGCGGCTTCTCCCTCTACCTGGGGCGGGCGCGACAGGGGGTGGGCCTCCGGCCCGGTCATGCCCTCGGCCAGCAGCTTCTGCTGCATGTGGTAGACCAGCTCGCCGTTCTCCGCATGCACCGTGGGCACTGCGCCGAGTTCCAGGCAGCGCGAGAAGCTCTGCACCAGGATGTCATCGGTGGCCATGATGGCTCCCTTGTAGGCCATGAAGTGCTTGAAGCTGTTCACTCCATGTTCACGCACCAGGGCTCCCATCTCCTCCCTGACACTGTCATCCCACCAGGTGATGGCAACGTGGAAGGCATAGTCGCAGGCGGCTTTTTCCGCCCAGCCTCGCCAGATATCAAAGGCCTCCAGTAACGACTGCCCGGGGCTCGGGATCACGAAATCGATGATCGAGGTGGTGCCGCCGGCCAGCGCCGCCGCCGTGCCGGTATAGAAATCCTCGCTGGCCACGGTGCCCATGAAGGGCAGTTGCATATGGGTGTGAGGATCGATGCCGCCTGGCATGACATACATGCCCTCGGCGTCGATGACATCGCCGCCCGGCGGCGCATCGAGACGGTTGCCGATGGCTTGAATCTTGCCGTCTTCACAGAGGACGTCGGCGCGGTAGGTGTCGCAGTCGGTGACCACGGTGCCACCGCGAATCAATAGGCTCATGGTGCGTCTCCTGGTGTCGGGATCATTCGCCGTCGGTCAGTCGGGCGTAAGCATCCGGGCGGCGGTCGCGGAAGAACTGCCAGTTGTTGCGCACCTCGCGCACCATATCCAGGTCGATCTCATGGATGAGCAGCTCATCCTCCCTGTCGCTGGCCTGGGCCTCGATCTGGCCGCGGGGGTTGACGATGTAGCTCGAACCATAGAACTCCCCGATGTTCCATGGCGCTTCGGTACCGACCCGGTTGATGGCAGCGATGAAGCAGCCGTTGGCCGCGGCCGACGCGGGTTGTTCGAGTTCCCACAGATACTGGGAGAGGCCGGCTACGGTGGCGGAGGGGTTGAAGATCACCTCGGCGCCATTCAAGGCGAGCGCACGCCACCCTTCGGGGAAGTGGCGGTCGTAACAGATGTAGACGCCGATCTTGCCGTAGGCGGTATCGAAGACCGGCCACTCGGACTTGCCGGGCTTGAAGTAGAACTTCTCCCAGAAACCGGCAACCTGCGGGATATGCGTCTTGTGATACTTGCCGAGATAACTGCCGTCGGCATCGAACACCGCCGCAGTGTTGTAGTAGATGCCGGTCACCGTTTCCTCGTAGACCGGCACGACCATCACCATGCGGTGCTTGGCGGCCAGCTTCTGCATCAGTTGGCAGGTCGGCCCCTCGGGCACCCGTTCGGCAGCGGCATACCACTTGGGATCCTGGCTGGGACAGAAATAGGGCTGATTGAAGACCTCCTGGAAGCACAGGACCTGCACACCGGCATCCGCCGCTTGCTGGATCAGCGGCAGGTGGGCCTCGTTCATGGCATCGCGAATCGCCGCGGGTTCCAGGTCGGTACTCGCCTTCAGGCCCATCTGTATCAGGCCGATTTTCATTTTCTGCATGATCACTTACCCAAGGTTGTGTTTGTTGTCGGGCTCATGCGACTGGGCACGACGTCGGCGAGAGCCAAGGTAAAATTCAGAAAACAATAAAGCTGTCACTTCAGTCAGCTTTTTCAAAACTAGTCGGTGATCGGGGCTCCTTCAAGATCTTTTTCATCGCCAACGGGAGCTTGAAGCAACCTATTGTTTTCAAAGAAAAACAAGAATTCTCCCTGTCACTGAGCTTCATTATGGTGAGGCTTTGCTTCAGGGTGGTGCCTCTAGCAATTCTTTTTAAATCAATAAAAACAACAATTTATTTTACATACCTCACGTATTTTATTAGCTCGTTAACAAATCTTGAACCATTATGAAACTTGACTAGCCTGACATGAAGCGTGAAAACGACGTCGTTCAGTCCGGCTTCCATCGACCTCATTAAATCCTGTCGATTTCGTCAGCTTTTTGAGCTATCGAGTTGGTGATGACCTTGAAAAAGCGCATCCGAAGAGGAAAAAGGTCACTCTAGGGAGGGAGATTCAAGGGAAATGACATAACTTGGGCACGCTTATTGCTTGCTGCTCGGTAGGGCTACCGGCAGTTCATGAACCCATCTAGTGACGTGGAGAACAACAATGACCACCAAGTCATCAAGGATGCTGGACAAGCAGGGCTTGATCGAACTCGAGGAAGGCGAAGACGTTCGTGACAGTCCTCGTTTCAATGCGGATATTGCACCCACCAAGGCGCACGAGCGCACCTGGTCGAAATGGAACATTGCCGCTCTGTGGGTGGGTATGTCGATCTGCGTGCCGACCTATACTCTTGGCGGTGTCTTGACCGCCTACTTCGGGCTCAGCGTTGGTGAGGCGCTGCTTGCGATCCTGCTGGCGAATGTCATCGTGTTGATTCCCCTTACCCTCAATGCATTCCCCGGCACCAAGTTCGGCATTCCCTTCCCCGTGGTGCTGCGCTCATCATTCGGAATTCTCGGCTCCAACGTACCCTGCCTGATCCGGGCGCTGGTCGGCTGCGGCTGGTTCGGCGTGCAGACGATGTTCGGGGGCCTTGCCATCCACCTGTTGCTGTCGACGATCGTTCCCCCCTGGCAGGCGCTGGGAGGGATCGGCGAAGTCATAGGCTTCTTCATCTTTGGTGCCATGAACCTCTATGTGGTGATCCGCGGCGCCGAATCGATCAAGTGGCTGGAGACACTGGCAGCCCCGCTGCTGCTGGCGGTTGGAATCGGATTGATGTTCTGGGCCTGGCCACACATGTCGATGACCGAGCTCTTGCTGCAGCCGCCATCCCGCCCCGAAGGGGCGCCGGTCTATGGCTACTTCTTCGCCGGCCTGACGGCCATGGTCGGCTTCTGGGCTACTTTGTCGCTCAACATTCCCGATTTCAGTCGCTTCGCCAAGAGCCAGAAAGACCAGATCGTCGGCCAGGTGCTGGGCCTACCATTGACCATGTTCTTCTTCGCTGCCCTTGGTGTGGTCATGACAGCGGCCTCGGAATCGCTGGTCGGCCAGACCGTCGCCGACCCGGTCAGCCTGATCGGCATGATCAACAATCCGTTCTGGGTCAGCCTCGCCATGGTAATGATCATCATCGCCACTATCTCGACCAATACGGCGGCCAATATCGTATCGCCAACCAATGATTTCCAGAACGTTGCGCCACGCTACATCGACCACACTCGCGGCGTTCTGATCACCGGGGCATTCGGGGTGGCGTTGATGGGCTACGACCTGATGCAGAAGGCGGGGATCCTCACCTCCGGCGTATCCCTCGAGAGCATGTACTCCAATTGGCTGCTGGGATATTCCAGCTTGCTGGGACCAATCGCCGGCATCATGGCGGTTGACTACTTCCTGATCAAGCGCCAACGACTCGACGTGCCGAGCCTCTATCAGGACGGGAAGGCTTATCCCGCCATCAACATTGCCGGATTTATCGCTTTCGGCATACCCGTCTCGCTGACCCTGCTATCGCTGACCACCGGCACCATGTTCTGGTTCTACGACTATGGCTGGTTTACCGGCTCGATTCTTGGCGCCGTGATCTACTACGTAGCCAGCCTGGCGCTCTCACCGGTCAGCCAGACCGTGCAGGCGACCGCCATCGACGTAGAGCGGCGGCTGTAGCAAGAGCGAGCGGCCTGGCGCCACTTGCCAGGCACTCGCTGGCACATCAGTGGCGGTGCCGATGCAGTAGCTCCCCTGCATCGGCACCGCCATCGCCTGCGCTCTGGACCCGCACATGGATGTCGACCTCTCCCCGCTCGGCAAACGTCAGGGTTAGCGGAAAGCTATCCCCCTCGCGCAGCGGTGCTGTCAAGTCGCTCAGCATCAGGTGATGCCCGCCACCCGGGCGCATGGTCAGCAAGGTGCTGGTCGGCACTTCGATCTCATCCACCGGAAACATGCGCATGACGCCGCCTTCCATGGCCATGTCATGAAGCTCGACGGTCTCGCTGGCGGGCGTGCTCGCCCCCACCAATGCGTCCGACTCGCCGCTGGCGATGGAGATATCCACGTAGACCGCGGCATGATCGACGCTGGGAGGAGACGGTGTCGCGAAGGGGTGGGTGATGATCAGGTCATCCAGCCGATACTCCTGTGCCATGGCCGGACCGGCCATCGACAGAGCGGCAGCCAGCATCAGCAAAAACATGAAACGCATGGTGAAATCCTTGTGCTGCTTGCGAATACACTCAGACATCCGTGAGGGTAGCAGTTCCCTGACGCTGCCTGCCCGGTTCAGGGGGTTGGCAGGCCCCGATAGTGGCTGTTCCACATCAGCACCGCACCGGCCACGGCGCCGGGAAGCAGGAAGAGGTTGGCCAACGGTATCCAGGTGATCAGCGTAACCCAGGCACCGTAACTCAGCGTCGGCCAACGGCGTGACGACAGACGACGCCGCATGTCGGCGAAACTGACCTTGTTGTTGTCCATGGGATAGTCGAGATAGGTGATGGCCATGATCCAGGCGGAGAAAAGGAGCCAGAGCAGTGGTGCGATCAGGTTGAGGGCGGGAATCCAGCTCAACGCGAACAGCAACGCCATCCTGGGGAGGATATAGCCGAGCTTGACCAGTTCGCGGCCCAGTGCATCCACCGCCGTCCTGGCCAACCCCCTGTCGTCCAGCGGCGGCCGCCCGGTGGCCACCACCTCTACCTTGGCGGCCAGGAAGCCATAGAAGGGGGCGGCTATCAGGTGCGTCACCAGGGTAAAGGTGAAAAAGACGATCAACACCAGACTGACCACGAACAGTGGCCAGATCAGCCAGGAGAGCCACTCCAGCCAGCCCGGGACCATGGCCATCCAGGTGTCGAGCCAACCGCCGAAACGGGCGACCACGTAGTAAAGCATGAGGCCGTACACCATCAGGTTGATGCCGATCGGCACGAAGACGTAACGGCGCATGCCCGGCGCGTAGGCCAGCCGAGTACCACGTACCAGGGCCGTGAAGGCATCCAGCATCGGTTTTTCCTCGTGGTGAGAGGGGTGAAGGCAAGCGAGTACCCCGGCGACAGGTTGTCGCAAGGCTGGAGCAAGGGGGACCTTGCCGTATAAGATGGCGCACAGGCGCGCTGCAGCGCAATATTAATCAACGCTTTTCCGACTTGAACCAACCACCGACAACAACAAGCCGAGCAGACGACACTCATGACCGACCTCGACGACGTGCCCGCTCCCCAGGGACAGCTGACGCTCAAGCTACTGGCCTCTCGCCAGGACACCAATCTCTTTGGCGACATACCCGGCGGCTGGCTGGTCAGCCACATGGACCAGGCAGCCGAACTGGCAGCCGGTCGGGAGGCCCATGGCCGCACCGCCACCGTGGCCATCGAAACCATGGATTTCCTGTGCCCGGTTCGGGTGGGGTCGACCGTCAATATCTTTACTGCCGTACGCGAGATTGGCCATAGCTCGGTCAAGATCGACGTGGAAGTCTGGATCCGCCAGCCCCATGAGCGCGATGGGGATGAGCTCCACAAGGTCACCGAGGCCCGCTTCGTGATGGTGGCACTCGACGACAAGGGGCGGATCCGCGCGGTTCACCAGCCGGGCTGAGCCAAGCGGCACCCAAACGCGACAGGGACGCCGTATGGCGTCCCTGTTCGGTTACCCCTTATGATCAGTCCGTGAGGTTATCGCGAGTCTTGAGGTAGTGGAATTCACCCACGTCGTGGAACGGACGCACCAGCTCCTGGAAGGCCTGATAGGATTCGTAGACCTTGGCGGAATCCGGATCGCTCTCCACCTGATTCTGAATGACCTGCTGCGAGGACTCGTAGAGCGCCTGCATGACGTCCTCGGGGAAACTGCGCAGCTGCACACCATGCTCTTCCACCAGGGTATCCAGCGCCTGGGCGTTGCGATAGGCGAACTCGCTGGTCATTGCCAGGTTGGAGGCACGGGCCGCTTCGGTCACTACCGCCTTGAGATCGTCAGGCAGGTCATTCCAGGCATCCAGGTTGACGGTACCCTCCAGCACGGCGGAAGGCTCGTTCCACGGCGAGGTGTAGTAGTAATCGGCGACCTGGTGCAGGCCGAAAGCCATGTCATTATAGGGGCCAACCCAGTCGGCGGCGTCGAGCACACCGGTCTGCATGGAGGTGAAGATCTCACCGCCCGCCATGTTGACGGTGGTGACACCGATGCCATTCATGGCTTCGCCAGCCAGACCGGGCAAGCGCAACTTGAGCCCCTGCATGTCCTCGAGCGAGTTGATCTCTTCCTTGAACCAGCCAGCCATCTGCGCACCGGTATTGCCCACGGGGAAGGGCTTGAGGTTGTGCTTGGCATAGACTTCATCCCACAGCTCCTGGCCGCCACCATGGTAAAGCCAGGCGTTGGTTTCGGTAGTGTTCATACCGAAGGGAACTGCCGTGAAGAACTGTGACGCGGCGACCTTGCCCCGCCAGTAGTAGGCGGCGGAGTGGCCCATTTCAGCGGTACCGGCGGCGACGGCATCGAAGACCTCCATTGCCGGCACCAGCTCACCGGCGCCGTGCACGCGTACACGCATGCGGCCGTTGGAGAGCGTCTCGATACGCTCGGCAAAGTCATTGGCACCAGTGCCCAGGGCGGGGAAGTTGGTCGGCCAGGAAGTGACCATGTCCCAGGTGATGGTCTCCTGTGCGCTGGCCGTGGATACGAAAGCGGCTGTTGCGACGCCGACGGCGCCGAGGCCGACGGTCTTGAGGCTGTTCTTGAGAAAATAACGACGTTGCATGGCGTACGTGACTCCGAGGGTGATTATTCTGATTCGCGTCTTGTATTGCGCGATGTGTCCGCCTGAGAGTATGCGTCAGCGTCGAATTGACCGGCAACCACGTCTTTTGACGTAGACGTCAACGTATCAGGGGAGCGCAGTAGTGTAGCGGTGTTTCCCTATAGGGGGGTCAGCTTGGCAAACCCCAGCACCAGCCACTTGTCACCCTCGCCTTCGAAGCTGACCTGGACCCGGGCGCGCTCTCCCTCGCCCTCGGCGTTGAGGATCACCCCTTCGCCGAACACCGGATGATGGACCCGCTGCCCCAGGCTGAGAGTGGGGAGCTCGCCGCCGCCATTGACCGAGGTCTGCCGCGAGAGCCCGACCGCGGGGCGCATGGCCGTGACCGGCCGGGAGATCTGTCCGCGCAGCCGTACCTCCTCCATGTACTCGTCGGGGATCTCGCGCAGGAAGCGCGAGGCGCGCTGGAAGGTCTCCTTGCCGTGCATACGCCGGATCTCGGCATAGGTCAGGTAGAGCTTGCGCATGGCTCGGGTCAGGCCCACATAGCAGAGCCGGCGCTCCTCCTCGAGACGCCCGGGCTCCTCCAGCGACATCTTGTGCGGAAACAGCCCCTCCTCGACTCCGGCGATGAACACCACCGGGAACTCCAGCCCCTTGGCGGAGTGCAGCGTCATCAGCTGCACGCAGTCCTCGAACTCGTCGGCCTCGTGCTCGCCAGAATTGAGCGCCGCCTCGGAGAGGAAGGCCTCCAGCGCCACGCCGCCCTCTCCCGTCTCCGGCGGCTTGAGCGCCTCGCCCTGGGTGAAGGCGCGGGCGGCGTTGATCAGTTCCTCGAGGTTCTCGACCCGCGCCTGCCCCTTCTCACCCTTCTCGCTGCGGTGGTGCTCGACCAGACACGAATGCTCGATCACATGGGCGATGATCTCGTGCAGCGACATGCCGGCGGTCTCGTTGTCCAGCCGCTCGATGAGGTCGGCGAACGCCTGAATGGCGTTGCCGGCTCGCCCCTTCAGCGACGCGTCGGCAAGCCCGTCATGCAGGGCCTGCCACAGCGTGACGTCGGCTTGGCGGGCTCGCTCACGCAGGATCTCCACGGTACGGGTGCCGATGCCCCGGGCCGGCACGTTGATTATGCGCTCCAGCGAGGCGTCGTCGTCGCGATTGAGCAACAGGCGCAGGTAGGCCAGGGCATTGCGGATCTCGAGCCGCTCGTAGAAGCGATGGCCCCCGTAAATGCGATAGGGCATCCCCTGGCGGATCAAGGTCTCCTCCAGCACCCGTGACTGGGCGTTGGAGCGGTAGAGAATGGCGATCTCGCGTCGATTGTACCCCTCGTCGACCTTCTCCTTGATGGTATCGACGATGAAGCGCGCCTCATCCAGGTCGTTGAAGCCGGCATAAAGCGAGATCGGCTCGCCGCGGCTGCCAGCCGTCCACAGCTCCTTGCCCATGCGATCGGCATTGTGGCTGATCAGCGCATTGGCGGCTTCGAGAATCGCGCTGGTGGAGCGGTAGTTCTGCTCTAGCCGAACGGTGCGAGTATCGCGAAACTCCTGCTCGAAGCGGCGGATATTCTCCACCCGCGCGCCGCGCCAGCCGTAGATGGACTGGTCGTCGTCGCCGACCACCGTCATCGGCGTCTTCATGCCGGAGAGCAGCTTGAGCCAGGCGTACTGCAGTGTATTGGTGTCCTGGAACTCGTCGACCAGCACATGGCCGAAGCGCTCCTGGTAGTGGGCCAGCAGCGCCGGGTTGTCGCGCAGCAGCTCCAGGCTGCGCAGCAGCAGCTCGCCGAAGTCGACCAGCCCGCCACGCTCGCAGGTCAGCTGGTAGCGCTCATAGAGATCCACCATCTGTGCCAGGTAGGCATCGCCATGGACATCCACCTGATGCGGACGCAGCCCCTCTTCCTTGCAGCCGGAAATGAATGACTGCACCTGGCGCGGCGGATAGCGCTCGTCATCGACGTGATTCTCCTTGAGCAGGCGTTTGACCAGGCGAAGCTGGTCATCGCTGTCGATGATCTGGAAGTGCTGGGGCAGGCGGGCGTCCTGCCAGTGGGTACGCAGCAGGCGATGGGCGATAGAGTGGAAGGTGCCGACCCAGACGTTGCGCAGCGACAGACCCAACAGCGCTTCCAGGCGGGTGCGCATCTCCCGAGCGGCCTTGTTGGTGAAGGTCACGGCGAGCACGGCATAGGGCGACAGGCCCTCGACCTGCATCAGCCAGGCGATGCGATGCACCAGCACCCGGGTCTTGCCGGAACCCGCCCCGGCCAGCACCAGCATGTTGCCCTGGGGGGCACTGACCGCCTCGTGCTGAGCCGGGTTCAACTGATCGAGAATCGCCGTGACGTCGTCCATGGAAAGGGTACTGCCGCTCGAAAAATGAGCGCTCAGCTTAGCATATCCTGACTACGCATAAGACTCAGCAGGGGGCTGGCGGAGGCCGCAACGTTGGTGGTTATCGTCAGACACCGGCAACACCGCCGGGAGTCCTTTGGCCTCCAGTCGCCGATGCGTCGGACCGGAGCTAAAGCTTCCTCCTACAGCGGCGTGGCATCGTCGGTGGGTAGAATCGCTGTTGGAGCGCTCGGTTCGGCGCTCCGAGTCTCCATCGCGACTGGCGCCGTCAGGCGCCTTGGCGGAGGCCGCAGTGTTATCCCCAACGCTGGGCTACGGCTTACCTTCCTGCTCCGGAAACCTTAGCGGTGTCAGGCTCTTCTTTACCGCCTTTAGCTGCTCGGCGAGCCTGGGGCCACGGGTCTTGGCCACCCCTACCGCCAGTACGTCGACCAGCACCAGATGGGCGATGCGCGAGCTCATCGGAGTATAGATCTCGGTATCCTCGTGCACGTCGATATACAGCGGCAGGGTCACTTCCTCGGCCAGCGGCGAGCCGCTGGGGCACAGGCCGATCACGGTGGCACCGGCCTCGCGGGCCAGGCGCACGCTGGCGACAAGCGCCCGGGTCCGGCCGGTCTGGGAGATCGCCACTACGACATCGCCCTCCTTGAGGGTCACCGCCGACATGTTCTGCATGTGCGGGTCGGCGTAAGCGGCGGTGGATATCTGCAGGCGGAAGAACTTGTGCTGGGCGTCGAAGGCCACCGCACCGGAAGCGCCAAAACCGTAGAATTCGACCCGATTGGCCATGGCCAGCGCCTGGATAGCCCGACTCAGGGCCTCGTTGTCCATCCGATCGCGCACCGACAGCAGGGTGCCCACGGTGGAGTCGAAGATGCTCTGGGAGAATTCGGCCACCGAATCGTCATCGTTCATCGAGAACTGGGCGAACTGGCTGCCGGAAGCCAGCATCTGTGCCAGCTTGAGCTTGAAGTCCTGGAAGCCGTTGCAGCCCAGCGCCCGGCAGAACCGCACCACGGTGGGTTCGCTGACCTTGGACTCGGTGGCCAGGTCGACGATGCGCATATGGATCACTTCATCGGGATTGCGCAGAACGTAGCGCGCCACCTTCTGCTCGGAGCGGCGAAAGTGCTCCATGCGGCGTCTCATTTCATCGAACAGGGCGCGGCTCACGCTGAACTCCTTGGTTGGCAGTCGCAGTGGTCAGTATGCCCCATCGCGAAGCCGATATGGAATTTCGGCCCTCTGCGTGAAATGACCCACTTAGTCATCATCCTGTCAAGTAAGGTATAGTAGAAAGGCTGGGCCGCCATCGTGGTGGGTGGCGGCATGCCGACAACGGTAGGGAAGAAGAGACGACAAAGAAGAAGAGGGAGAGTCGATCATGAGCAAGATCGAACGCGTAACTTCCGTCAAGAGTGAGCTTCTCGACATCTTCATGAGCTTGAAAGTCGCCGAACACGAGAGACGTTCGCGCACCGCCGCTCAGCGCAACCTGAGAGCGCGCCGCGGCATCGAGCTGCACAACGAATTCAAACAGCTGGAGCGGAATATCGCCGATCTAGCCGAAGACGAAAAACATTGACGACGGCCGCCTGTCGGCGGCCGTCCAAGGCAGTCGCTCAAGCCCCGCCCAGCGGGGCTCAGGGTTCTGTCACCCCAGCAAGCTGTTGATGAACACCAGGATCACGCCCAGCGGCGCAATATAGCGCACCACGACATACCAGACCGTTTCGCTGCCAGCGCTCAGGTTCAACTCCCCGGCGACGCTCTTGCGATCCAGGCACCAGCCCACGAAGACGATGGCACCAAGGCCGGTCAGCGGCAGCAGGATCTTGCTGGTGAAGGTATCCAGCAGGTCGAAGACGTTGAGGCCGAAGATCAGGAACTCATCCCAGACGTTGAACGACATCAATGCCGCGATACCCAGCGCCCAGACCGCAACGCCACCGACCAAGGTGGCCATCACCCGGGTCAGCGGCGATCGCTCCTCGACGAACTCCACCACCGGCTCGAGCAGTGAAATCGCAGAGGTCAGGGCGGCAAAGGTCAGCAGCAGGAAGAACATCAGGCCGAGGATCGCGCCACCGGTCATGTTGCCGAAGGCCAACGGCAGGGTGACGAAGATCAAGCCCGGCCCTTCCCCGGCACTCAGGCCGTTGGCAAACACGATGGGGAAGATGGCCAGCCCCGCCAGCAGCGCGATAACGGTATCCAGTATGATCACCGTGCGCGCCGTCCCCAACAGGTTGACGTCCTCACCCAGGTAGGAGCCGTAGGCCATCATGATGCCCATCCCCAACGACAGGGTGAAGAAGGCCTGGCCCATGGCGGCCAATACGATATCCCCGCTCAAGGCACCCCAGTCGGGACTGAACATGAAGGCCAGCGCCTCACCGAAATGCCCCGTGGTCATGCCATAGCCCACCAGCACGATCATCAATATCACCAGGGCCGGCATCAGTGTACGCACGGCCCCTTCCAGGCCCTTGGTCACCCCGCGAGCGACGATCCATACCACCAGCGCCATGAAGGCGGTATGCCACAGCAGCAGCACACCCGGGCTACCCAGCAGGCCACCGAAGATGGCCCCGACACTGTCGGCATCCTGGCCAGTGAACGTGCCGGTGACGGAGTTGAGGGTGTAGTAGAGCGACCAGCCACCGATGACGCTGTAGAAGGAAAGGATCAGGAAGGCGGCCAGCACCCCGCTGATGCCGACCAGCACCCAGGCCCGACTGCGGCCGTTGCTGGCGGCCAGCGTCAACATCGCATTGACGGGGTTGTTTTGTCCCCGGCGACCAAGCAGCCACTCGGCAACGAGTATCGGCAGGCCGATGACTGCAACACAGGCCAGGTAAACCAGTACGAAGGCGGCGCCACCGCTCTCCCCCACCATATAGGAGAAGCGCCATATATTGCCCAGCCCTACCGCGGAGCCGGCAGCAGCTAGCACGAAGGTCATCTTCGACGACCACTGCGCGTGGACGAGTTTAGACATGAATCACCTATTGTTGTGTATCAGGTTGTTGGTCTGTCTCAAGCGCAAAAACACAGAAGATAGGGAGGTTTTTGACTCGAATTACGGCAAATCTATCCGATCATACGCTCGAAGGCCAGTGTCGATAGGCCTTAGAACAGGCTCGTTTGCCGCTCTCCGGCAAAGTCACCCATCGGCAACAGGCCGATGTCGTCAGCAAAGGCCTGATAGAGCTTCCTGGCCAACTGAGGGGCCTGGCGGTTGTTGGCGGTATGCACAAAAAGGAAAGGGGTTTTCCCCTGATTTATCCACAGCCTGACCTGGTTAATCCAGGGCTGGAAATAATGCCAGTTGACCGACTCATCCAGATGCCCGATGAAGCGAATCAGCGGTTGCTCTCCCGTGGAAAGCACGTGTAATGGGCATCGTGGCTTTTCGTTCTGGGCGCGCACAAGGTCTGGGCTGCCTTCCGCCGGCGTCGAGAAGAGTGCGCGGACGTCGAGCATGGCGCGGTTGGCGCGGTGAGTTATCAACAGGCGGTTCAAGGCAACTTCGGCCACCCCCTTGTGGAAAAACTCGGGGTGACGAACCTCCACGGCGCACCCGATGCCGGGCGGCCAGCGCGCGAGCAACGCCTCGAGCCGAGGCAGTTCGCTATAACCGAAATTTCGCGGTAGCTGGACAAGGAGCGGGCCAAGGCGATCGTGCAGCGGCGCAAGGGCTTCGAGAAAGGCATCGAAACCCGACTCGATACCCTGGAGCCGCTGCTCATGGGTCAACGTTGCCGGCAGCTTGAAGCAGAAGCGGAAGTTGGCAGGAACCTGGCGCGACCAGCCTGCCACCGTCTCCGACCGGGGCGCCCCACTGTAGAAGGTCGTGTTGCCCTCCACCGCAGAGAACACCCGGGCGTAGTCGGCCAGCCAGCCCTCCTGGCCCCCATAGGGCGGATAAAGGGAGCCACACCACTCGGGATTGGCCCACATGGGCAAACCCAAATACAGTCTGGACAACCTTGTCATGCTCTGGAACATGCGCCTTCCCCAGCAACCATGCCACGATCATGCTGACCATGGCCTTCAGCCTGCTGCTGCATGCCGAGACCCGACGTATCGGACACTACCTGCTGCTGCTGGCGGTGCCGGTTGCCTGGGCGCGGGTCTTTCTCGGTGTTCATTTCCCCAGGACATGCTCGGTGCCCGCTGGCCGCGGCAATGGCACTGCGGGTGGGGGTCAGCTGCAACTGGTTGATATTAACCTACTATCATCGTGTAGCGAGACGGCTCTAGCACCTGCTCTTTGCGCCGCTGATCGCACGAGGTTGGGTACAGCGCTGAGCCCGATGCGGGCTTGGCGCCATCCCGGTCTACTCAACGGTAACCGACTTGGCCAGGTTACGCGGCTGGTCGACGTCAGTGCCCTTTAGTACCGCCACGTGGTAGCTCAACAACTGCAGCGGAATGGTATAGAGAATCGGTGCCAGGGCATCATGCACATGGGGCAGCCTGAGCACGCGAATCCCCTCTTCTTCTTCCATCCCCACCGCTTCGTCGGCAAAGACGAACAGCTCGCCGCCACGGGCTCGCACCTCCTGGAGATTGGACTTCAACTTGTCGAGCAGCTCATCGTTGGGCGCTACCGAGATGACCGGCATCTCGCTATCCACCAGGGCAAGGGGCCCGTGCTTGAGTTCACCGGCGGGATAGGCCTCGGCATGGATATAGGAGATCTCCTTGAGCTTCAGTGCGCCTTCCAGCGCAATGGGGAAATGCACTCCCCGGCCAAGAAAGAGCGCATGGTGCTTCTCGGCGAAGGCCATCGACAGCGTCTCGATCTCGCCATCCAGTTTCAACACCTGCGACACCAGCCGCGGCAGGCCGCGTAGCCCCGACACCAGCTCTGCCTGGAGATCGGAGGACAGCCCCTTGATCCGGCCCAAGGCCAGGGTCAACAGCATAAGGCCGGTGAGCTGGGTGGTGAATGCCTTGGTGGAGGCCACGCCGATCTCGGGTCCGGCCTGGGTCATCAGGGTCAGATCGGATTCACGTACCAGGGAACTGCCCGGCACGTTACAGATCGCCAGGCTGCCCAGATACCCCTGCTCGCGGGCAAAGCGCAGCGCGGCCAGGGTGTCGGCAGTCTCGCCGGACTGTGACAACGTCACGAATAGGGTGTCTTCGGGCACCACCACCGTCCGGTAGCGATACTCTGAAGCCACCTCGACCTGAACAGGAACCCCGGCATAGCGCTCCAGCCAATAGCGCGCCACCATCCCGGCATGGTAGCTGGTCCCGCAGGCCACGATATGGATCTGCTGGACACGCTCGAATAGCGTCTCAGCCCCGGGTCCGAAACACTCCACCAGTACCGACTTGTCGCCCAACCGGCCTTCCAGTGCCGCGGCGATCACCGCCGGCTGCTCAAAGATTTCCTTTAGCATGAAATGGCGGTAGTCCCCCTTGCTCGCGGCACCGTCGGCGTGTTCGAACGTATGGGTCTCCCGCGCGGCCGGCCGGCCGGCTTCATCGACGACCTCGACGCGGCCTCCATCGGAGAGGCGAACGACATCGCCCTCCTGCAGATAGATGAAGCGGTCGGTGACCTGCAGCAGGGCCAGAGGATCCGAACCCAGAAAGGCCTCGTCGATACCCACGCCTACCACCAGGGGACTGCCTTTGCGCGCACCGACGATGACATCGGGCTCATCGGCATGCATCACGGCCAGGGCATAGGCACCTTCCAGCCGCTTCAGCACCCGCTGAACCGATGCCAGCAGGCCGTCGCCAAGACGATACTCACGCTCCAGCAGGTGGGCCACCACTTCGGTGTCGGTCTGCGACGCGAAGACATAGCCGGCGTCCTTGAGTTCGGCACGTAACGTCTCGTGGTTCTCGATGATGCCGTTGTGCACTACCGCAAGCCGGTCGCCCGAGGCGTGCGGGTGCGCATTGGCCTCACTGGGCTTGCCGTGGGTGGCCCAGCGGGTGTGGGCGATGCCACAGTGACCGGCCAGCGGTTCGGAGGTAAGCCGCTGTTCCAGTGCGGCAACCTTACCCAGCGCCCGGCAACGCTGCAGCCCCGCCGAGGCAAGCACTGCCATGCCGGCCGAGTCGTAGCCGCGATATTCCAGGCGCCGTAGCCCCTCGAGCAAGATATTCTGCACATTGCGCTGGGCAACGGCACCAACGATTCCACACATCGCTCTCTCCTCAGTAATCCTTTGCCTTGGTGGGGCGCAGCCAATCCGCCTTGGCGATCTGCCGGCCTCGGGAGACAGCCAGCGCATTGTCGGGCACGTCTTTGCTGATCGTCGATCCGGCACCCACGGTAGCGCCGCCACCCACGCTGACCGGAGCCACCAGGGCGGTATTGGAGCCGATGAAAGCGCCGTCGCCGATCTCGGTGCGATGCTTGTTGGCGCCGTCGTAATTGCAGGTGATGGTACCGGCACCGACGTTGACGTTGCGACCCAGTCGAGCGTCTCCCACATAGCTCAGGTGGTTGATCTTGCTATCCTCGCCCACCTCGACGTTCTTGGTCTCGACGAAATTGCCCACCTTGGCACCCACCGCCAGACGCGAGCCGGGGCGCAGCCGGGCGAAGGGCCCGATGCGGTTGCGGCCGGCGATCACGGCCCCATCGATGACACTATGGGCCTCGATCACCGATTCGGCACCGATATGGCTGTCGCGAATCACGCAGTGGGGGCCGATGCGAACACCTTCACCGAGCTCGACCTCGCCCTCGAAGACACAGCTCACGTCGATCTCCACATCGTGGCCGCAGGTCAGACGACCGCGCACATCGAGCCGCGCCGGATCGAGCAGGGCCACGCCCTGGAGCATCAGCTGCTCGGCTATACGGGCCTGGTGCGCCCGCTCGAGCCGCGCCATCTGCAGACGATTGTTGACCCCCTCGACTTCCATGGGCTCAGCAGGCTGTGCGGTGGCGATCGCCACACCGTCCGCCGCCGCCATGGCGATCACGTCGGTCAGGTAATACTCGCCCTGAGCATTGTCAGCGGATAGCTGAGGCAGCCAGCGCTGCAGCTGTGCGGCGGTCATGGCCATGATGCCGGTATTGCATTCGCACACCGCCAGCTCGCGCTCGCTGGCGTCCTTCTGCTCGACGATCGCGACGACCTCGCCATCATCGTTACGCAGGATGCGACCATAGCCGTTGGGGTCGTCCAGGGTTACGGTAAGCAGGCCCATGCGCGACTCGTTGACCTGGCCGAGCAATGTCGACAGGGTCTCGTGACGAATCAGCGGGACGTCGCCATACAGTACCAGCACCTTGCCCTGGCCAAGCGCATCGAGTGACTGGGCCACGGCGTGCCCGGTACCCTTCTGCTCCGCCTGCAGGGCAAAGCGCACGGGATAGTCGCCAAGTGCCTGGCGCACCCGATCCGCCCCGTGGCCAATCACCACGTGCATACGATCGGCCTCGAGCCTACGAGCGGTATCGATGACATGACACACCATGGGCTTGCCGGCCAGGCGGTGCAGTACCTTGGGGAGCTGCGAGCGCATTCGCGTCCCTTGCCCGGCGGCCAGTATCACCACGTCGAGGCTCATCTTGACTCCTTTTCCTTGATTTATTGCGTATCGCGACAGTTTAACCTGCGGCATCGGCCGCCGCCGCACGGGTTGCTTTTTTCAGCGAACCTCGATCTCCATTTCCGCCATTCGCGACTGGCCGAAGTGGTCGGCAAAGGCCGCCGTGGCCACGCTGGCCCAGCCGTCCTCTTCGCGTATCAGCATCAGTACCTTGAGACCCTGGTCCCGGGCCAGCGCCATGCCCTCCTCGTCACCCAGCACCATCAGCGCCGTCGCCCAGGCATCCGCCCAGGCGTTGGAGGGATGCGCCACGGTGACCGACGCCAGACGATGGTCGATTGGCCGTCCGGTACGCGGGTCGAGCGTATGCGAGTAGCGCCGGCCCTCTTCTTCGAAGTAGTTGCGGTAGTCCCCGGAGGTGGCCACCGAAATCACCTCCAGCGGCAGGATATGCTGAGCTTCCTGACGATCGTCCAGAGGTGCTTCGATACCGATGCGCCAAGGCTGGCTCTCGGTATCCCGATAGCCGCGCACGCTCAGGTCGCCGCCAAGATTGATCAGGTAGTGCTCGACGCCCTGTCCATCCAGGTAGGACGCCACCCTGTCCGTGCCGTGCCCCTTGGCCACCCCGCCGAGATCAACAAAGACATCCGTCATACGCCGGGCCTGCAGGGCGTGCTCGTCGATCTCGATATTGTCCATCCCCACTTCGGCCAGGCGTTCGTTCAACGTCTCCCCGTCCGGGATCTCCCGGGGGCGTGCCTCGGAGCCAAAGCTCCACAGGTTGACCACCCCGCCAATGGTAACGTCGAACGCCCCGTTGCTCGCCTCGGACACCGATCGACTGATCGCCAGCACCTCGATCAGCTCATTGGAGAGCGGCTGCCATTCACCCACCGGCGCCTGGTTGAAGGCCACCAGCTCCGAGTCCTCACGGTAGATCGACATGGCGGCATCCACGTCCTCGAGTACCTCGATCACCCCCTGCTCGAGACGCTGCGCTTCTCCCTGGGTCAGGGAATCGGCAATGGTGACCTGGTAGAAGGAGCCGAAGATGGCCCCTTCAAGGTGAACCGGTGACTCCAGTGGACGATCGCTTTCGGAGCATCCCACCAGCAGCAACAGCAGCGCAGCGGAGGCAAGAAGAGGGGGAAGTCGACGCATGATGATGAAGCTCTCCTCGAGAACAGCCTGAATTCGCCTTGCGGCTACCAGAAGACCCATAGCAGCCAAAGTCCCAGAATGATGCGATAGACCACAAAGGGCTGCATGCCGATCCGCTTGATGAATGTCAGAAAGTAGTGAATGCAGACATAGGCGCTGATACCGGATAATACCGCCCCCACCAGCAGCGCTGAAACCGCGATTGGCTCAGGGGCCCGGATCAGTTCGCTGATCTCCAGGCCACCGGCCAGCACGATCACCGGAATCGACAGCAGGAAGGAGAATCGTGCCGCACCCTCCCGGCTCATCCCCAACAGCAAGGCCGCGGTGATGGTGATGCCGGAACGCGATGTCCCGGGTATCAGCGCCAGCGCCTGGGCCCCGCCTATCAGGAGCGCATCCTTAAACGTGAGTTGGTACTCACTTCTTCCGGAGCGCCGCTGCCAATCAGCATAACCCAGCAGGAGACCGAAGCCGATCAGGCTCATGCCGATCACCAGCGGTGAACGCATCACGGTTTCGATGGGTGACTTGAAAATCAGGGCGGCGAGCCCGACGGGGAACGTGGCCAGCAGTACCCAACCGGCAAGTCGCCCATCCGCATCGAGGGTACGACCGCGGAGGTAGTCCAACACGCTGACGCTCATGCGTACCAGGTCCTGGCGGAAATAGAGTACCACCGCCGCCAGGCTGCCCATGTGCAGGGACACATCGAAGGCGAGACCCTGGTCCCCCCACTCGGTCAGCACCGGCACCAGAACCAGGTGGGCGGAGCTGGATATCGGCAGGAACTCGGTCAATCCCTGAACGAGGGCGAGTATAGCGACCTGAAGCCAATCCATATGGCGGTCTCCTGACAGGGATGTCGTGCGCAGTGGTGGTGAGACCCGCTGGGACGCAGGGATGAAACGCTCAAGAGAATACACGCCTGATCGGCAGTTGTCCGCCGCCAGTCGATGACAGCTGCTTTCGGTGGGCCTGTCCTTCCCTCAGCCCACCGATGTCGCAGGAGTCCAGGCCGAGGGCGCTCAAACTCCTGTCAGGATCGCCGTTGCAATGCTGAAGTAGATCAGCACACCACAGGCATCGATCACTGTGGTCACCAGCGGCGCCGAGGCGGTAGCCGGATCCCAGCCCACCCGGTTGAGCACGAACGGCAGGCACATACCCAGCAGGCTGCCGAAGAGCACGATGGTGACCATGCTCATGGCCACCACCATGGCCACCGCCTCCCCGCCACGCATCACACCGATGGGGGCCACGGCCAGCGCCATGGTCAGCCCCAGCGCCCCCGCCACCAGCAGCTCACGTCCGAGCAGTTTGCTCCAGTCCTTGACCCCGACGTCGCCGGTGGCCATGCCGCGCACCATCAGGGTCGCGGCCTGGGCTCCCGCGTTGCCGCCACTGCCGATCAACAGTGGCAGGAAGAACACCAGCGCCACCTGGGCGGCGATGGTGTCCTCGAAGTAAGCGATGCCGGCGCCGGAGAAGAGGTTGGCAAACACCAGCAGCACCAGCCAGGTCACCCGCTTGCGATAGAGGCTCCAGATCGGCACCCGGCTGACGCCGTCCTCGAGCTGGCCGATGGACATCCCCTTGTGGAAATCCTCGGTCGCCTCGGACTCCGCCACATCCATGGCGTCATCGTGGGTGACGATGCCTACCAGCCGCTCCTCGTGGTCAGTGACCGGCATTGCCAGCAGGTCGTAACGCGATATCAGACGGGCGACCTCTTCCTGCTCCTCATCGACCGAAATACTGATCACATCCTTGATCATCAAGTCGTCGACCTGAGCCCCCGGCCTGGCCACCATCAGCTGACGCAGCGACATGGTGCCAGCCAGCCGACCTTCCGCATCGATGATATAGAGCTGATACACGGTCTCGGCGTCCGGTGCCGTCTGCCGCACCCGCATCATCGCCTTGGACACCGTCATGCCGCTGGGGATCGCCACGTAGTCCGAGGTCATGATCGCCCCGGCGGTGCCCTCCTCGTAGCTGGCCAGTCGCTTGAGGTCCTCGCGCTCCTGGCGAGCCATTCGCCGCAGGAGGGTTTCGCGCCGGTCTTCACCCAGCAGGTTGAACAGGTCGACCCGCTCATCCGAGCCCATCTCCTCGAGAATCAGCAGCAGCATGTCGTCGGAGATCGCCTCTGCGATCTCAAGCTGTTCGTCGCCAGGCAAGTAGCCAAGCACATTGGCCCGACGCTCGATCGGAAGACAGTCCAGCAACTCGAGCACGAGAGGAAGATCATCTTCCTCCTCGAGAATATCCTCCAGGATCTCGGACAGGTCGGCGGCACGCAGCTCGGGCAACAGCTCATCGAGGCGTTCCTGTTCTTCCTCCCGGAGTGCCTCTAGAAGCTTATCTTTCTGTTCCTGAAGTGTTTCGTTCAGTGACATGGGCATCTCCTGGCGCCGCCAGGCAAGTCGATGACTTTCACCAGCACGGGGCGAATGAGGACGGTTCGGGAGCGACCCGACGCATGGACGACATCATAGCAGATACGAAAACGCCCCCCGAACAGTGTTCGAGAGGCGTTTTACACGGTAAAGGCCAGGTTCAGCCCTTGCCGGCCTTCTTGCGCAGCTGCTGGATGGTACGCAGCTGGGCCACGGCTTCAGCGAGTTCGGCGGCGGCGCGGGTGTAATCCAGCTCCGACGACTTTTCGTTGAACGCCTTCAGCGCATGCTGACGGGCTTCCTCGGCGGCGGCCTCGTCGAGGTCACCGGCCCGTGAGGCAGCATCAGCGAGGATGGTGACCACGTCCGGCTGCACTTCGAGGAAACCGCCGGAGACGTAGAAGTTTTCTTCCTCGCCACCGTCGTGGATCACCCGAATCGGACCTGGCTGAAGCTCGGTCAGCAGCGGAGCGTGCCCGGGCAGGATGCCCAGGTCGCCCATCATGCCGGAAGCGACGAGCTGCTCGATGTCACCCGAGAAGATCGCCTCTTCGGCGCTGACGATTTCGCACTTGAAGCTGTTCGCCATAGCGAAGTCCCCCTGGTGGACGGCCTTACTTCATCTGGTTGGCTTTCTCGACGGCCTCGTCAATGCTGCCCACCATGTAGAAGGCCTGCTCCGGCAGATCATCGTATTCGCCACCGAGAATGCCCTGGAAACCACGGATGGTGTCCTTCAGCGACACGTACTTGCCCGGAGAACCGGTGAACACCTCGGCAACGAAGAACGGCTGCGACAGGAAGCGCTGGATCTTGCGCGCCCGTGACACGGCCAGCTTGTCCTCGTCGGACAGCTCGTCCATGCCCAGGATCGCGATGATGTCCTTGAGCTCCTTGTAACGCTGCAGCACGTTCTGCACACCGCGTGCGGTGTTGTAGTGCTCTTCACCGACGACCAGCGGATCCAACTGACGCGAGGTGGAGTCCAGCGGATCGATGGCCGGATAGATACCCAGCTCGGCGATGGAGCGCGCCAGTACCACGGTGGCGTCCAGGTGCGAGAAGGTGGTCGCCGGCGACGGGTCGGTTAAGTCGTCCGCGGGCACGTAGACGGCCTGTACGGAAGTGATCGAGCCGGTCTTGGTGGAGGTGATACGCTCCTGCAGAACGCCCATCTCCTCGGCCAGGGTCGGCTGGTAGCCTACCGCAGAGGGCATACGGCCCAGCAGTGCGGATACCTCGGTGCCGGCCAGGGTGTAACGGTAGATGTTGTCGACGAACAGCAGCACGTCGCGGCCTTCATCGCGGAACTTCTCGGCGATGGTCAGGCCGGTCAGGGCCACGCGCAGACGGTTGCCGGGGGGCTCGTTCATCTGACCGTAGACCAGCGATACCTTGTCGATAACGTTGGACTCGGTCATCTCATGATAGAAGTCGTTACCCTCACGGGTACGCTCACCGACACCGGCGAACACCGAGTAACCGCTGTGCTCGGTGGCGATGTTGCGGATCAGTTCCATCATGTTGACCGTCTTGCCCACGCCGGCGCCGCCGAACAGGCCGACCTTGCCGCCCTTGGCGAACGGGCAGACCAGGTCGATGACCTTGATGCCGGTCTCGAGCAGCTCGTTGGAAGCCGCCTGCTCGGCATAGGTCGGGGGCTTGCGGTGGATCGGCATGCGCTCGGCCTCACCGATGTCACCCGCTTCGTCGATCGGCTCGCCGAGTACGTTCATGATGCGACCCAGCGTCTCCTTGCCCACGGGCACGGAGATGGCAGCACCGGTGTTGATGACCTCCATGCCACGCTTGAGGCCCTCGGTGGAGCCCATGGCGATGGTGCGCACCACGCCGTCGCCCAGCTGCTGCTGGGTTTCGAGCACTGTCTCGGCAGTCGAGACCTTCAGCGCGTCGTAGACCTTGGGAACATCGTCCCGCGGAAACTCTACGTCAATCACCGCGCCGATGATTTGTACGATACGTCCGCTCATCTTGGTTCCTCTCAAATACCTGAAAATGAAACCTGCATGCCGGGAGGGCTACCCTCCCCTGGCGCTATACGGCGGCGGCGCCACCGACGATCTCGGAGATTTCCTGGGTGATGGCGGCCTGGCGGGCCTTGTTGTACACCATCTCCAGGTCGTCGATCAGACCGCCGGCGTTGTCAGTGGCGCTCTTCATCGCGATCATTCGCGCTGCCTGTTCGCAGGCGCCATTCTCGACCACCGACTGATAGACCTGCGATTCGATGAAACGAACCAGCAGACTATCGAGCAGCGCCTTGGCATCCGGCTCATACAGGTAGTCCCAGCTACCGGGACGCTTGTTGTCTTCATCATGCGTATCCGCTCCCATATCGGGAGACAGGGGCAATATCTGCCTGACCACCGGCTTCTGCGTCATGGTGTTGACGAACTCGTTGTACACCACGTAGAGCCGATCCAGGCGCCCCTCGTCATACGCATCCAGCATGACCTTGACGCTACCGATCAGATCCTCGACCTCGGGCGACTCGCCCAGCCCGCTCTTCGCCGCCACCAGGTTGCCCCCGTAGCTCTTGAAGAAGCCGCTGGCCTTGCTGCCCAGGGCGCAGAAATCGAGCTCTGCCCCCTTGTCGCGCCATGCCCTGGCATCCCTGAGCACGGCCTTGAACAGGTTGACGTTCAGGCCGCCGCACAGGCCGCGGTCGGTGGAGACCACGATATAGCCGACCCGCTTCGCGTCACGCTCGATCATGTACTCATGACGGTACTCGGGGTTGGCGTCGGCAATATGGCTCACGACGTTGCGGATCTGACGGGCATAGGGCTGGCTGGCCCTCATCAGATCTTGTGCCTTACGCATCTTGGATGCAGCCACCATTTCCATGGCGCTGGTGATCTTCTGCGTATTCTTGATGCTCCCGATCTGGGTGCGTATCTCTTTTGCAGCTGCCATAGCGATCTACCTCGTTCTTGACCCTCAGAAGATGTCCAGGGCCCACCCGCCGGGGTGGGCCGGCGGAATTACCAGCTCTGAGTGGCCTTGAACTTCTCGAGACCAGACTTCAAGCTTTCCTGGATCTCTTTGCTGTAGTCGCCGGTCTGGTTGATCTGATCGAGCAGCTCGGCATGTTCGGACTTCATGTAATCGTGCAGGGCACGCTCGAAGTCCAGCACCTTGCTGACGTCCACGTCATCCAGGAAGCCTTCGTTGGCGGCGTACAGAGACACCCCCATCTCGGCCACGGACAGCGGCGAGTACTGTTTCTGCTTCATCAGCTCGGTGACGCGCTGACCGTGCTCAAGCTGCTTGCGGGTCGCTTCGTCCAGATCGGAGGCGAACTGCGAGAAGGCCGCCAGCTCGCGATACTGGGCCAGTGCCAGACGCACACCGCCACCCAGCTTCTTGATGATCTTGGTCTGGGCAGCACCACCGACGCGCGATACCGACAGACCGGCGTTGATGGCCGGACGGACACCCGCGTTGAACAGATCGGTCTCGAGGAAGATCTGACCGTCGGTGATCGAGATCACGTTGGTCGGAACAAACGCGGAGACGTCGCCGCCCTGGGTCTCGATGATCGGCAGTGCAGTCAGGGAACCGGTCTTGCCGGTCACTTCACCGTTGGTGAACTTCTCGACGTACTCGACATTGACGCGAGCGGCACGCTCGAGCAGACGCGAGTGGAGATAGAAGACGTCACCCGGGTAGGCTTCGCGGCCCGGCGGACGACGCAGCAGCAGGGATACCTGACGGTAGGCCCACGCCTGCTTGGTCAGATCGTCATAGACGATCAGGGCGTCCTGGCCGCGGTCGCGGAAATACTCGCCCATGGTACAGCCGGCATAGGGCGCCAGGAACTGCATCGGGGCCGGATCGGCGGCGCCGGCGGCGACCACGATGGTGTGCTCCATGGCACCGTGCTCTTCGAGCTTGCGCACCACGTTGGCAATGGTCGACTGCTTCTGACCGATGGCAACGTAGATACAGGTGACGCCCTTGCCTTTCTGGTTGATGATGGCGTCGACGGCGATGGCAGACTTACCGATCTGGCGGTCGCCGATGATCAGCTCACGCTGACCGCGGCCGATCGGCACCATGGCGTCGATGGACTTGAGGCCGGTCTGGATCGGCTCGTCCACCGACTGACGGGTGATGACGCCAGGGGCGACCTTTTCCACCGCGTCGGTCATCTTGGCGTCGATCTCGCCCTTGCCGTCGATGGGGTTGCCCAGCGGGTCGACCACGCGGCCGACCAGTTCGGGGCCCACCGGCACCTCGAGGATGCGACCGGTACAGCTGGCGGTCATGCCCTCTTCCAGCTGCAGGTAGTCGCCCAGTACCACGGCGCCTACGGAGTCGCGCTCCAGGTTGAGCACCATGCCGAAGATGTTGCCGGGGAATTCGATCATTTCACCGAACATCGCCTCTTCGAGGCCGTGAATTTTCACGATGCCGTCGGAGACGCTGACGATGGTGCCCTGGTTACGGGCTTCGGATGCGACATCCAGCTTTTCGATACGCTGCTTGATGATGTCGCTGATCTCGGAAGGATTCAATTGCTGCATGCCATGTCCCTCAGACTCAGGCGATAAGGGCTTCAGAGAGGCGATTCAGTCGACCACGCACCGACCCGTCAATGACGGTATCGCCGGCGCGCAGGACGACGCCTCCGAGAAGCTTCGGATCCACCTGAGTGGTAATGGAGATTTCGCGATTCAGCCGCTTCTTGAGCGCGCCGGAGAGCTTGTTCTGCTGCTTGTCGTCGAGCGCATAGGCGGTGACCACGATGACGTCGATACGCTTCTCGTGGTTGGCGCGCAGGCGTTCGAATTGCTCGGCGATAGCACCTAAAGCCGACAGCCGCCCCTTGCCACCCAGGGCTTCGAGGAACCGGCGACCAGCGTCATCAACGCTGATGTCGGCTAGCTCTATCACAATATCGACCTTGCGATCAGTGGCAATCTTGGGGCTCGCCAGCAATTTCTGTGCTTCACGCTCCGCGACGACCTGGCCCAGCTTGAGCAGCATGTCGGACCAGGCTTCAAGCACCTTGTGGTCCCGAGCATGCTCGAACGCAGCCCTGGCATAAGGTCGTGCGACAGTAGACGTTTCCGCCATGGGTCACCTCCTTCACAGTTCGGCAGCAAGCTTGTCGAGCAGCTTGCGGTGTGCCTGTTCGTCGATGGAGGCTTCCAGAACACGCTCGGCACCAACGATGGCAAGCGAGGCCACCTGGGCGCGAAGCTCTTCCTTGGCGCGATTGATTTCCTGATCGATCTCGGCGCGGGCACCGGCTACCAGGCGCTCTCCTTCGGCACGAGCCTGCTCACGAGCTTCCTCGACAATCTGCGCCGAGCGCTTGTTCGCCTGCTCGAGAATCTGGGAGGCCTGCTCCTTGCTCTCACGCAGCGTCTGCGCTGCCTGCTCTTGAGCAAGCTCGAGGTCGCGGGAAGCCCGGCTGGCTGCGTCGAGGCCGTCGGCGATTCTCTTCTGGCGCTCGTGAAGCGCAGTGCTGATCGGCGGCCACACGTACTTGATGCAGAACCAGACAAAGATCGCGAAGGCGATCGTCTGCCCGATAAGCGTCATGTTGATATTCACGGGTATGTACCTCTGACGGGTTCGTGGCAACCGGAAACGAGCAAACCGAGCGCCTCAGCGCCCGGCAGGATCATTAACCGGCAACGACGAAGATCAGGTACATCGCGATACCGACACCGATCATCGGCACGGCGTCGAGCAGGCCGGCCATGATGAAGGTCTTGGTCTGCAGCTGGTCGCCCAGCTCGGGCTGGCGGGCAGTGGACTCGAGCAGCTTGCCACCCAGGATGGCGAAGCCGATGCCGGTAGCCAGAGCGCCCAGACCGATGATGATGGCGGCTGCAAGGTAGACCATTTCCATGATGATACTCCTAGTACGTGAGTTGAGGTTCAGTGGGTTTGGGTTAAGGGGATTGCAAACGTTGCTCGGTTCAGTGGTGCTCGTGAGCGGCGCTCAGGTAGACGACGGTCAGCACTGTGAATATGAAGGCTTGCAGCGTGACCACCAGGATATGGAAGATGGCCCAGGGCACATCCAGCAGCCAGATGGCCCAGAACGGCAGCAGCGCGATCAGGATGAAGATCACCTCACCGGCGAACATGTTGCCGAATAGACGCATGGCGAGGCTGAAGGGCTTGACCAGCAGGCCGATCACTTCCAGCAACAGGTTGAAGGGAATCAACAGCCAGTGGTTGAACGGAGTCAGGGAGAGTTCCTTGGCGAAGCCGCCGACGCCCTTGACCTTGAGACTGTAGTAGATAATCAGGCAGAAGACCCCAAGTGCCATGCCCAGCGTCGCATTGACGTCCGTAGTCGGCACGATCTTCATGTACTCGACGCCGAGACGCGCGAAGAGCTGTGGGAAGTAGTCGACCGGGATGATCTTCAGCGTGTTCATCAGCAGGATCCAGACGAACAGCGTCAGCGCGAGCGGTGCAATGATGGGGTTCTTGCCATGGAAAGCGGAACGTACCAGTCCCTCGATGAATTCGATCACCATCTCGACAGCGTTCTGCAGCCCACCGGGGACGCCGGTGGTGGCCATGCGCCCCGCCTTGCGGAACAACCAGATGAACAGCAGACCCATGGCGATAGACCAACCCATGGTATCCACGTGGATGGCCCAGAAACCCATCTCGGAGGCTTCGGCCGAGGAGTGGGCGAACGACCAGCCGTTCTCGGGGTGCCGGCCGAAGGTCAGGTTTTGTAGATGGTGCTGGATGTAATACGTAGCCGTAACTTCGTTACCTGCTGCCATACGCTGCTTACCTCAGGTTCGGTGGGTCGGCCGGTCACGCAAGAGCCAGGGTGCAAGCCAGTGCATGAGTTGAGCCACCACATATGCGACAAAGAAAAAAGCCGGGTTTGAGGGGGGCACTGTGACGAAGACGATCACGAACAGTGCTACCGTCAAACCGAACTTGCCCAACGCTGCCTGATAGAGATTCATCACGCTGGCCCGCGGGCGGCGGCCGCCCCGGATGCGCAAGCCACGCCAGACGAAATACAGCGTGGGTACCAGGCTGACCATACCGCCGAGCAGGGCAGACAGCACCCCCTCGTGGCCATGCCGCAGCCCGGCCAGCAACGCGACGATCAGGGTAGCCAGACCCTGAGCCAGGAACAGGCGGGTGAAATCCGGGCGCCGGCGCCTTGTGGCAACGTGTCTGTGCATCCTGTCGACATATCCTGCCCTGCCTTGGCAGGGTCCGGGTGCCGGCTGTACCGAGCATGACACTCAGGCAAACAACGGCGGATTATAGGGAAGCGCCTCTGGGCCTTCAACCGAACAACGCTCTTTTGCTGCCGAATGGTGCGACTTTGCGACCAAAGGTGCAAGGATTGTCGACACCTGCACCCCGGTTCGGTGCCGTCACGGCGTCTAGCGAATGTGTTCCAGAATGCCGTCGAGCTCATCCAGGCTCGAATAGCGGATCGTGACTCGCCCCTTGCCACCGCGTCCGTGCTGGATCTTGACCGGCGCTCCGAGCACTTCGCCAAGCCGGGTCTCGAGGCGAGCCACATCGGGGCTGGTCGCGGTCGACTCGGTCTTCGTCGGTTCGCCGTTCACCAGGCGCTTGACCAGCGCTTCGGTATCGCGAACCGTCAGGTCCTTGTTGACCACCTCATGGGCGGCCTTGCGCTGCCTGGCACCGGAGAGCGCCAGCAGAGCCCGGGCATGCCCCATGTCCAGGTCACCGCGTTCGAGCAGGGTCTGCACTTCCGGATCCAGCGTCAAGAGACGCAGCAGGTTGGCCACCTGGGCACGGGAACGCCCGACGGCGTCCGCAACCTGTTGCTGGGTCAGCGCAAACTCGTCGAGCAGCCGTTTGAGCGCCATGGCTTCCTCGACGGGATTGAGATCCTCACGCTGGATGTTCTCGATCAGCGCCAGGGCCAGGGCCACCTCGTCGGTGACTTCACGGATCACCGCTGGAATGGTGTCGAGCTCCGCCAGCTGGGCCGCACGCCAGCGACGCTCCCCGGCAATGATCTCGTAGCGCGCCTCGCCGATGGGCCGCACCACAATGGGCTGCATGACCCCCTGGGCACGGATCGAGTCGGCGAGCTCTTCCAGCGCCTCGGGCTGAATGTCCCGGCGTGGCTGATACTTGCCACGGGAAAGCTGGCCCAGCGGCAGTCGCTCGAGGCGGTCCTCGGCGATCGCTACGGGCGGTGCCTCACCTTCCTCGAAGGCCTGGATCTCGACCTCGGGCAGCTCGAGGCTCTCGCGGCGACGGGCACCGGCACCGATCAGGGCATCCAGGCCGCGGCCCAGGGCGCGTTTTCGCGTCATTTATAATCCCTCATCATCACAACGAGCAGGTTACGGCAGTGGTACCACCGAGTTACAGCGACAGCCGGCGTATCAGCTCCTTGGCCAGTACCCGGTGGGCCTGGCTGCCTCGCGAGAAGCGAGCATACTTGGTCACCGGCAACCCATGGCTCGGTGCCTCGGCCACGCGGACGTTACGCGGAATGGTGGTCTTGAGCAGAGTTTCGCCGAAATAGTCTCGCAACTGCTTGCTGACGTCACGGGTGAGGCTGTTGCGCGAGTCGAACATGGTGCGCAGGATGCCGTAGATGGCCAGCCCCGGATTCACCCGATCCTTGATCTGCTCTACGGTATCGAGCAGCGCCGAGAGGCCCTCCAGGGCATAGAATTCACACTGCAGGGGAATCAGCACGCCATCGGCCGCGGTCAAGGCGTTGACCGTGAGCATGTTAAGCGACGGAGGACAGTCGATCAGCACCACGTCGTATTCACCGGCCACCGGTTTCAGGGCTTCGATCAGGCAGCGCTCGCGCCCTTCGGGGCGATCGAGCAGTTCCACCTCGGCGGCGGTGAGATCACCGTTGCCCGGCAGCAGGGCATAGCCGGCCGCTGGGCAGTCGAGCATCACTTCCAGTGCGCTCTTGTCTCCCAGCAGCATGTCCAGAACGCTGCCCTCCAGGCTGTGCTTGTCGATGCCGCTGCCCATGGTGGCATGACCCTGCGGGTCCAGGTCGACCAGCAGTACGCGACGATCCAGCGCCGCCAGGCTGGCGGCCAGGTTGACGGCGGTGGTGGTCTTCCCCACGCCGCCTTTCTGGTTGGTCAAGGCGATTATCTGGGTCACGGGCGACATCCTTGCGTCGATGGCACGCTCACCGGCGGCCAGGGTTGGAATCGGATCGCTCGACGATCAGCAACTGACGGTCTCCTGTCGTGAAGGGTACCGTCAGTCCATGACGCTCACGTATCACCACCGCGTCGGGCAGCCCGTTCAGCTCGTCATCCACAGCCGGCCCCTTCATCGCCAGCCAGCGCCCCGTGGGCGAAGGCAGGTGTCGGGTCAGCGACACGAAGTCGCCGAGACTGGCAAAGGCCCGGGAGACGACCTGGGCATAGCCACCCGCGGGAGGTTCGAAGGACTCGACCCGGGCCTGAACCGGCGTGACGTTGCCGAGTCCGAGTTCCATCACCGCCTGACGCTGAAACCGCACTTTCTTGCCGTTGCTGTCGAGCAGCGTGACCGCAAGCCGGGGCTTGAGGATCGCCAACACGAGCCCGGGAAGCCCCGCCCCCGACCCCACGTCGAGCAGTGGTTCGTCGGTCACGAAAGGCAGCACGGCGGCACTGTCGAGCAGGTGCTTGGCCACCATTTCCTCGGGTGAGCGTATCGCGGTGAGGTTATAGGCGCGATTCCACTTGTGCAACAACCCCACCAGGTCCAGCAGCTGCTTGCGCTGAGCCGCCGTTGCGACTATGCCCAAGGCGTCGAGGCCCTGATCGAGATGCGTTTCTACCGCTGTGGTCGAGGCCGTCGTCATCCGTTGGCCACCCGGCTGTCATCGAGCAGTCGACGCTTCTTCAAGTGAATCAGCAGGATGGAAACAGCCGCCGGGGTAACACCGGAAATTCGTGACGCCTGGGCCAGCGTGGCCGGTCGTGCGTCACCGAGTTTCTGACGAATCTCGTGAGAGAGCCCTTCGACCCGGTCATAATCGAGCTCGGCCGGCAGCGGCGTCGCTTCGTGGCGCTTGAGCCGGTCGATCTCGTCCTGCTGGCGGTCGATGTAGCCCTTGTACTTGGCCTGGATCTGCACCTGTTCGGCCACCGCCTCGTCTACCACCGGCTCTCCGTCCATGTCGGCGAGATCGTCATAGCCCAGTTCGGGGCGCTTGAGCAAGTCCATCAGAGAATACTCACGCGAAAGCGCCTTGCCAGTCTTCTCGGCGATGGCCTCGGCAGCGGCGGTGCCGGGCTGCACCCAGGTTGCCGCGAACCGGGCGCTTTCGCGCTCGATCGCCTCCCGCTTGGTGGTGAAAGCCGCCCAGCGGATATCGTCGACCAGGCCGAGTCCGCGACCGGTCTCGGTGAGGCGCAGGTCGGCATTGTCCTCACGCAGCAGCAGCCGATATTCGGCCCGGGAGGTGAACATGCGGTAGGGCTCTTTCGTGCCCATGGTGATGAGGTCGTCCACCAGCACACCCAGGTAGGCCTCGTCGCGGCGTGGCCACCAGGCGTCCAACTCCCTGGCCCGACGTGCGGCGTTGAGTCCCGCCAACAGGCCCTGGGCGCCGGCCTCTTCGTAGCCGGTGGTACCGTTGATCTGCCCGGCGAAGAACAGGTTGTGGATAAATTTCGTTTCCAGCGAGTGCTTCAAGTCACGGGGATCGAAGAAATCGTATTCGATGGCGTACCCGGGCCGGGTGACATGGGCGTTTTCCAGCCCGTGAATCGAGCGCACGACCTGCAGTTGCACGTCGAAGGGCAGCGAGGTGGAGATCCCGTTGGGATAGAGCTCATTGGTGTCGAGCCCTTCCGGCTCGATGAATATCTGGTGACTCGCCTTGTCGGCAAAGCGGTGAAACTTGTCCTCGATCGAGGGGCAATAGCGCGGCCCGACCCCTTCGATCACCCCGGAATACATCGGCGAACGATCGAGGTTGGCCAGGATGATCTCGTGGGTGCGTTCGTTGGTATGGGCGATGTGGCAGCTCACCTGCCGCGGATGCATCTCGCGACTTCCCAGGTAGGACATCACCGGGGTCGGTGTATCACCGGGCTGCTCCTCGAGTATCGAGAAATCGACGCTCTTGGCATCGAGTCGCGGCGGCGTTCCGGTCTTGAGACGATCAACCCGGAAAGGAAGTGCCCGCAGCCGCTGGGCCAGGGCATTGGAGGGTGGATCTCCGGCGCGACCCCCGCGGCTCTGGTCGAGACCGATATGGATTACGCCGCCGAGAAAGGTCCCTGTGCAGAGCACCACCGTTTCGCCGAGGAAACGGATGCCGGTTTCTGTTACCACGCCACGTACGGTGTCGTTGTCGACGATCAGGTCACCGGCGGCCTGCTGGAACAGCGTCAGATTGGGCTGATTTTCCAGCATGCCACGAATGGCGGCCTTGTAGCGCACCCGATCAGCCTGGGCTCTTGTCGCCCTCACCGCGGGGCCCTTTCGCGCGTTGAGCACACGAAACTGGATACCGCCCCGATCGGTAGCCAAGCCCATGGCGCCGCCCAGGGCATCGATTTCCTTGACCAGATGACTCTTGCCGATCCCGCCGATGGCGGGATTACAGGACATCTGCCCCAGGGTTTCGATGTTGTGGGTCAGCAACAGGGTCTGACAGCCCATGCGAGCGGAGGCCAGAGCGGCTTCGGTTCCCGCATGGCCGCCGCCGATGACGATGACGTCAAAGCGGTCGGGGTAATCCAAGGTACACCTCGTTGCGCTTATGCGCGGATATTGCGTAAGGGATGAAAATCAGCCTGGCAGTATAAACCTCCTGTGGGTAAGCGTCAGGGGTTTTCCACACGGGGTCCGTCGAGAGAGCTCGTTCTTCGGTATTTCTATAAAATAAATAGAATGATTTAAAGGTAGTTCTGTTGATGTTGTTACTACTAGTGTGGACAAAATCTGTGGGTAACTAAATAAAGTCACCATTTTTCAACACATTGAATTGTTGACTAGTGCCGTGAGAAGCGGCGCGTCTCCTGAGGGTTACCGGTGGCGAGGCTGTGGATGAAATGGCAGGTTACGCACAAGCGAGATCCTGCACCGCTTGTCCACCGGCGGCTACCCGCCTTGTCACCATGGCTGTGAACAAGCTCATCGATGATGAGTCTATGCCCCTGCGATGGGGCTTGCAGAGCGAAAAGTCAGCCTGCGGAAAAAATCTTATCCACAGCCCGAAAAAGGCCCTGTCGATAACCCGACAGGGCCTTTTTCACCGCGTTCATCAAGCAAGCTGTGCAGATTCAGTGCTTGAGCACCCGCGACAGAAAGCTCTGGGTGCGCTCATTGCGAGGGGAATCGAAGACCTGCTGTGGCGGTCCCTCCTCGACGATCTCGCCTCGATCAATGAAGATCACCCGGTCGGCGACTTCTCTGGCGAAACCCATTTCGTGGGTCACGATGATCATGGTCATCCCCTCGCGGGCCAGTTCACGCATGGCATCGAGAACCTCGCCGATCATCTCGGGGTCGAGTGCCGAGGTGGGTTCGTCGAACAGCATGAGCCGGGGTTCCATGGCCAGTGCCCGGGCCAGAGCAACCCGCTGCTGCTGGCCACCGGACAGCTGGCTGGGGTATTTGGACGCCTGGTCGCTGATACCGACCCTGTTGAGCAGCCTTTCCGCCGTCTCGGTGGCATCCGCCCGGTTCCAGCCGCGCACCTTCATGGGGGCCAGGGTCACGTTGTCGAGCACGCTGAGATGCGGAAAGAGGTTGAATTGCTGGAAGACCATACCCACTTCGGTACGAATCCGCTGCAGCGCCTTGCTACTCTTTCCATCGGGTACCAGCTCGTTGCCGTCGACCTCGATATGACCCTGCTGGAATTCTTCCAGGCCGTTGATACAGCGAATCAGGGTGGACTTGCCGGAGCCACTGGCGCCGATGACGACGACGACTTCGCCGGGCTTTATCGCCAGTTTGATGTCCTTCAGCACATGCAGGTCGCCGAAGTGCTTGTTGACCCGTTCCATGCGCACGATGGGATCGGATGTGGACGCTGTCATGCAAAGCTCCCTTGCTTCTCTTTATTGACCGACCAGGCCCTTGCGCTCGAGCATGCGCAACGCGATGGACAGGCTCCAGGTGATGGCCAGATACATCAATGCGACCATGAAGTAGACCTCCAGGGCGGTGAAGGTCGTGGCGATGTAGATCTGGCCCTGGCGGACCAGTTCGCCGACACCGATCACCGAGAACAGCGAGGTATCCTTGATGCTGATGATGCCCTGATTGCCTAACGGCGGAATCATGCGCCGAAACGCCTGGGGCCATATGATGTAGCGAAATGCCTGGCTGCGTGACAGGCCGAGCGAGAGGCCAGCCTCCCGCTGCCCCCGTTCGATGGATTGCACGCCACCGCGCACCACTTCCGAGATATAGGCACCGGAGTTCACCGCAATGGCGGCGATACCGGCGGTGAGAGCATTGATGGGGCCTCCCAGAAGCTGGGGCAGGCCGTAAAAGATGAACAGCACCTGAACCAGGATGGGGGTGCCGCGAAACACCTCGATATAGAGGATGGCGGGCCAGCGCAGCCAGCGTATCGGGCTGATGCGCAACAGGCCGAAGAAGATGCCGATGAAGAAGCCGATGGCCAGTCCGCCGAAGGAGATCAGCAGTGTCCAGGGAATGCCTGGCAGAAGATGGGGGATCGAACGGAACGCTGCCGCCCAGTCGAATTGAAAGGTCACTTCCACGGGTGTCACTCCAGAAACGCAGAGGCTGAAACGTAGACGCAGGCGGGGCCGGGGGGTCTTGCCACCCGGCCCCGCTGGATGGGCCGATCAGCCCTGGGGGATCATTCGTCGTCGGGGGCTTCGCCGAACCACTTCTGGTAGATCTCGTCGTAGGTGCCGTCTTCCTGCATCTCGGCGAGGGCCTCGTTCACCGGTTCGACCCACTGGCTGCCCTTGTGGAAGACGATACCGTACTGCTGGCCTTCGTAGAGGGGACCGACGACCTTGGTACGGCCTTCGCCACGGGTCTGGGAGAAGTAGGAGACGTTGGGGGCGTCATAGAAGGCGGCGTCCACGTTACGCCCCAGCAGCGCCATGTACATGTCGCTATTGCCCGGGTAAGGGGTGATGTCTGCACTGTCGCCCAGGGTCTCTTGCAGGAAGTCGTAGCTGGTCGAGCCGATGCGGGTGGCGACAGAGAGCCCTTCGAGGTCCTCTATGGTCTCGACGCTGTCGTTTTCGGCGCGCACGATGATCTGCAGGCCGGAGTCGTAGTAGGGGTCCGAGAAGTCGACGATCTCGGCGCGCTCTTCGGTGATGGTGACGCCGGCGATGGCGATTTCCTGGCTACCGGTCTGTACCGCCGGGATGATGCCGGCAAACTCCATGGTGGTCAGGTCGACCTCGAAACCGGCCCGGTCGGCGACCTCATTGATGATGTCCATGTCGAAACCGATCATTTCACCGGTATCGGGATCCAGCATTTCGAAGGGTACGAAACTGGGGTCGGTGACCACCTTGACGACGGGTCTGTCGGCCAGGGCGACCGCGGAAAAACCCAGGCCGAACGCGAGGGAAGAGACCAGGAGGGTTTGCTTGAATCGGGCTGAAGTGAAGCAAGAACGTTTCATTGAGCTCCCCGTTATAGGACGTTTTTCATGGGATTCACCCCATTCAACATGGTTAGAATCCCGAAAAGCGTCAAGTCGGAGAGGAAGAAAGCGCTAAAATGATGGCAGGCTAGACCATGAAGGAAGCACCGCAGCCGCAGGTGGTGGTGGCGTTGGGGTTCTGGACCAGGAAGCGGGCGCCGGCCAGGCCCTCTTCGTAATCCACGGTGGAACCGACCAGATACTGGTAGGAGAGCTCGTCGACCACCAGGGCCACTTCACCGAACTCGATCAAGGCGTCGTCCTCCGCCACATCCTCGGCGAAGTCGAAACCGTACTGGAAGCCCGAACAGCCGCCACCGGTCACGTAGACCCGCAGCTTGAGTCCCGGTTTGCCTTCCTCCGCGATGAGCGCCTGCAGCCTTTTTCTGGCACTGTCGGAGAGCATCATGGGAGTGGGCACGAAGGTTTCTGCGCCGCTCATGGGCATCCTCCCCTGTGGAAACGCCGCTCAAATGGCTGCACGAGCGATTCGCTGCGTTGCGCGGTGCTCAGAATCCTCACATATACCCCATATGCTCCGGTTCTTGCGCTCCGTGCGCCTTGCGTTTCATCTCGTTCGCCGATTTGTTCAGCATTTCCTTGAGCTGAATGAATGGGTAACAGGGGATTATCCCTAATCCCTAGCAAAAGGGTCAACTATTCATACTAATCAGGCTACACGGTTCAGGGCATCAGTGCCGGCGCCGCGAGTCCTGCGTGCTCGTCGAATCCGAACATCAGGTTGAGGTTCTGGATCGCCTGGCCGGAGGCCCCCTTGACCAGGTTGTCGATCACCGCCAGTACCACCACGGTGTCGCCGTCGCCCGGACGATGAACCGCCAGGCGGCAGACATTGGCTCCCTTGACGCTGCGGGTCTCCGGGTGGCTGCCGGCCGGCATCACGTCGACGAAGGGCTCGGCGGCAAAGCGGCACTCGAAGAGGCTCTGCAGATCGCCGGGGTCCCGGGTCAGCTTGCCGTAGAGGGTTGCATGGATGCCGCGGATCATTGGCGTCAGGTGCGGCACGAAGGTCAGCCCCACCGGCCCCCTGGCGGCGTCGCCGAGACCCTGGCGAATCTCCGGCAGGTGGCGATGGCCGGCGGCGCCGTAGGCCTTCATCGATTCGCTGGCCTCGGCCATCAGTGACGGCACCTTGGCACCCCGGCCGGCGCCGGTGACGCCGGATTTGCAGTCGGCGATGATGTGGTCGACATCGATCAAGCCGGCTTCGAGCAGCGGCAGCAGGCCAAGCTGCACGGCGGTGGGATAGCAGCCGGGCACGGCGATCAGGCGCGCCTTGCGGATGCGCTCCCGATGCATTTCCGGCAGCCCATAGACAGCTTCATCGAGCAGTTCCGGTGCGCCGTGGGGCTGACCGTACCAGTTCGCCCACTCCTCGGCGTCACGCAGGCGGAAATCCGCGGAGAGGTCGATGACACGGGTGCCCTTCGCCAGTAGCTCCCCGGCCAGTGCATGAGCCACACCGTGAGGCGTGGCGAAGAACACCGCATCGCAGGCTCCCAGCCGCTCGGCATCGGGTACGCTGAAGGCCAGGTCGTCGTAATGGCCGCGCAGGTTCGGGTACATCTCGCTGACACCCATGCCCGCCTCGGATCGCGAGGTGATGGCCTCGACCTCGACATCGGGGTGCTGGGCCATCAGCCTGAGCAATTCGACGCCGGTATAACCGGTGCCGCCGACGATTCCGACCTTGATCACGATGGACTCCTCTTGTTGGGTCTCCGAATATGATACACAAGAGAGAGGGCCACCTCCCAGCCGCCCCGGAAAACTCTTCGCACAGGAAAATCGCCGTGCCGTTCCCGTCGCTGCCCGACCTCACCCTGGAAGGCTTTCGCCGCAAGCTGGCCAATGTGGACGCCCTGCCCCAGCTCTGCGTGCTGGGGGTACTCTCGGGTCTGTTGACGGGGGCCGTCATGGTCGGGTTCCGCCTGCTGCTGGACCTGGGTGCGCTGACCTTCATGCCAGACGGCGACCCCGAGAATTTCGAGGGGCTGTCGCCGCTGTTGCGCTCGTCACTGCCGCTGCTGGCAGTACTGATCATCGGCCTCTTCCTGTGGCGCCAGCCCGCGGCCGCTCGCAAGATGGGGGTGGGCCACGTCATCGAGCGCCTCTCCTATCACCAGGGTCGTTTCCCCCTGCGCAACTGGATCAACCAGTGGTGGGTGGGGGTGATATCAGTGATCGGTGGCTTGTCGGCGGGCCGTGAAGGCCCCGCCATCCATCTCGGTGCGGCGGCAGCCAGCGGTATCGGGCAGCGCCTGCGACTGCCCCACAACAGCCTGCGGGTGCTGGTGGCCTGTGGTACCGCGGCGGGTATCTCGGCCTCTTTCAACACGCCCATCGCCGGCGTCATCTTCGCCATGGAAGTGGTGATGCTGGAGTACACCATCGTCGGTTTCATGCCGGTGATCCTGGCTTCCACCATGGGAGCCCTGGTCGCCATGCTGGTTTATGGTTCGGAACCGGCCTTCCAGGTGCCCAGCGTCAGCATGGGGTCGCTGATGAACCTGCCCTGGATCGTGGTTACGGCACTGTTCATCGGTCTGCTGGCCGGTCTTTTCATTCATGTGGCGAAGAGTACCGCCATCAGGGGACTGCCGTTCTGGCTGAGACTGATTCTGGTGGCAGTAGCCACGGCCGGCGTGGCCTGGTGGTATCCCGAGGTGCAGGGGATAGGCTATGACAGCCTGGATGCGTCACTGACCGGTCACCTGGCCGTGGATGTGCTGCTCGCCCTGGTGGTGGCCAAGCTGCTGCTCACCGGCCTTACCGTAGCCAGCGGCATTCCTATCGGCATCATCGGCCCGGTTCTGGTGGTGGGTGCCGCCGCGGGAGCCCTTGCTGGACTGGCCGGGGCCCAGCTGTGGCCGCAGCTGGCCGCCGAGCCGGGTTTGTATGCCATGCTTGGCATGGCGGCGATGATGGGCGCGGTGCTCCAGGCACCGCTTGCCGCCCTGATGGCGCTGCTTGAGCTCACCCATAATCCCAATATCATTTTGCCCGGCATGCTGGCGGTGGTCGTTTCGGGGCTGACCGCCCGGCAGCTATGCCGCTGCGACGGCTTCTTCGTCAGCGTGACCCGCCAGGGGCTTCACCCCCTACAGCAGCCACTGATGCAAGCGCTCTCCCGGGTATCGGTGCCGGCCGTTATGGAACGCAGCTTGGTGCGTACTCAACGCATGGTGACCAGGGAGCAGGCCCGCGCCCTGCTCGATGCAAAACCGGTATGGATACTGATCATGCGCTCGACCGATGACAAGCCGACCCTGGCGCTCAAGGCAGCGGACCTTGCACGGGCGCTGATGGACGAGCAGCTGGCCGAGGAGGTCGAAACCGCAAGCGAGCTGATCGACCTGCTGGAGGTGCCCGGCCAGCGTCTGGAGATGGCGCCGATCCACCTTCAGGCGACGCTGTCGGAGGCCTTCGAGCGGCTCAACGACCAGGCGGTGGATGCGCTATTCGTGGAGCACGGACATCGGCCGAAGCAGAAGCGGATTTCCGGTATCATCACCCGCGGCGCAATCGAGCGTTACTATTCGCTCAAATAGTTTGTGGCTCAAGTAGCTCAAGTAGGCATTCGCTCACGTAGTCGATACGTTATCGACTCGCCCCCGTCAGGAGACCCCATGTACCTGTGGCTGAAGGCTCTGCATATCGTTGCCGTGATCACCTGGTTTGCGGCGATGTTCTACCTGCCCCGGCTCTACGTCTACCATGCCATGGCCCGCGACAAGGGCGAGCAGCAGGCCATCGAGTACTTCACGGTGATGGAGCGAAAGCTCTATCGTGGCATCATGACACCTTCCATGGTCGCCGTGCTGGGGCTGGGTATCTGGCTGCTCTACCTGATGCCACACTGGCTCGGCATGGGCTGGATGCACGTCAAGCTGCTGTTGGTCCTGCTGCTGGTGATCTACCACCATGTCTGTCTGATCTACCTGAAACAGTTTGCCGCCGGGCGCTGTAGCCGCAGCCACGTCTACTTTCGCTGGTTCAATGAGTTGCCGGTGATCGCTCTGCTGGCCATCGTCATCCTCGCCGTCCTCAAGCCGTTCTGACATGGGCGACCGTATGCAGACTCCGCCGGTCGTGCTGATATTGGCGGGACATGACCCCTCCGGGGGCGCCGGCCTGGTCGCCGATAGCGAAACCGTGGCGGCCTGCGGCGGCTGGGGCGTCACGATTCCGACCGCGCTCACGGTGCAGAACTGCCGCGATGTCGAGCGGGTAGTGCCGGTCGAGGCTCGACTGATCCGCGAGATGGCCAACGCGCTGGACGAATTCTCCATCGCGGTCATCAAGGTAGGCTTGATCGCGAGCGAGGACGTGCTCGATGCGGTGGTGGATATCGTGCGCGCTCACCCCGGTGTACCTGTCGTGGTGGATCCGGTGCTCAAGGCGGGGGGAGGAAGCGAGTTATCCACAACCGCCCTGCTGGATGCCTTCCGCGTCCGCCTGCTGCCACTTGTGGATATTCTGACGCCCAATCGGCTGGAATTGGCCCGGCTGGCGGGTAGCGAGGCGAGCGACGATACTGCCCGGGTGAAGCGACTGCTGGCGCTCGGCTGCCGTGCGCTGTTGGTAACGGGCACCGATGACCCCGAGGAGCAGGTGGCACCCGATCAGGTACAGCAGGTTTTCTACACCGGTGAACAGAGCTGCCGCTGGCAATGGCCTCGGCTGCCGGGGCACTATCATGGGTCGGGCTGCACCCTTGCCGCAGCGCTGGCGGCGCGCCTGGCGTGGGGGGAGCCGCTGCCGCTTGCCTGTGAGCAGGCACAGTCGTTCACCTGGCAGGCACTGGCCAATGGCTGGCGTCCGGGCAGCCACCAGTCTTTGCCCCGACGCATGGACAGTGGCGGCGGGTGTTCCTTCGACTTGACCGGTGGCAAGGAGAGGCGGCTTGGCAGTCGTTCGGACTGGCCATGCCCCGCCGGGGCAGACAGAATGACATCAGGGATAGCCGATTCGCGTGAGATGCTGGTGAATCAGGTGTTATCCAACACTCACGACAAGGTTATCCAAGATTCTATCCACAGCCTGGCAGCGTCAGGCAGGAACCCTTTCGATCTTCTTTTCAGCGACAGCAAAGAGGCTTTCATGACCACATCCGCACAGCTCTTCGAACAGGCCTGCCGTCACATACCCGGAGGCGTCAACTCCCCGGTGCGTGCCTTCAAGGGCTTGCATCGGCCACCGGTGTTCATGGAACGGGCCCAGGGGGCCTATCTCTACGACGTCGAAGGCAAGCGCTATGTGGACTATGTCGGTTCCTGGGGGCCGATGATCACCGGCCACGCCGACCCTGACGTTCTTGGAGCGGTGCGGGACCGGCTCGACAACGGTCTCTCCTTCGGGACCCCGACCGCCATTGAGACCACCATGGCCGATCTGATCTGCGACATGATTCCCTCCATCGAGATGGTGCGCATGGTCAACTCGGGCACCGAGGCCACCATGTCGGCCATTCGCCTGGCGCGGGGCTACACGGGCCGTGACAAGATCGTCAAGTTCGAGGGCAACTACCATGGCCACTCCGACTCACTGCTGGTCAAGGCCGGCTCCGGCGCCCTGACCCACGGCGAGCCCAGCTCACCCGGCGTACCCGCCTCGCTGGCCGAGCACACCATTACCCTCTCCTACAATGATCTCGATGCCGTCGAGGCGTGCTTCGAGGAGATCGGCAGCGAGATCGCCTGCATCATCGTCGAACCGGTGGCCGGCAACATGAACTGTATTCCGCCACAGCCGGGCTTCCTGGAGACCCTGCGTCGGGTTTGCACTGAAAACGGCAGCGTGCTGATCTTCGACGAGGTGATGACTGGTTTTCGGGTAGCCATGGGCGGTGCGCAGGCACATTATGACATTACCCCCGATCTGACCTGCCTGGGCAAGATCGTCGGCGGCGGCATGCCGGTGGGGGCCTTCGGCGGCAAGCGCGAAGTCATGGAGCAGATATCGCCGCTGGGGCCGGTCTATCAGGCGGGCACGCTGTCGGGCAACCCGCTGGCCATGGCCGCCGGTATTGCGCTACTGACAAAGCTGCGTGCACCAGGCTTCCATGATGCGCTGGCACAGCGGGTGGAGACACTCTGCCATGGCCTCCAGGAACGCGCCGATGCGGCCGGTGTCGATATGATTACACAGCGTGTCGGCGGCATGTTCGGGCTCTTCTTCACTGGGCAGACGCGGGTCGACAACTTCGCCCAGGCCACGGCCTGCGATGCCGATGCCTTTCGCCGGTTCTTCTCGGCGATGCTCGACGAGGGTGTCTATCTGGCCCCATCGGCCTATGAAGCGGGTTTCATGTCCAGCGCCCACAGTCCGGAAGACATCCAGGTTACCCTGGATGCTGCGGTCAAGGCCTTCGATCAGGTGCGTCAGGGCTGACCGGATGCGGGACGATCCTTTCGAGGAGCCATCATGGCCAAGCCATCAGTGACGTCGACATTTCACACATCCGGCGCCCTCAGCCTGGATGAGCTGATCGACTCACTGGTGGTGGCGCACCGGTCGAGCGCCGACCCGCTGCCTTTTTCCGGCCCCTCCACATGCCTGGCCTCGACTCGCACCCTGGTCGAGGAAGAGCTGGGTGCCCTGGTCTCACGGATGCGCGGCGAGGAGGATATGGTACAGCTCGATCGTTTGCGCGAATGGCTGGATCAGGAGCTGGTGCGACTTCAAGCCTGCTTTGCCGAGCGAGGAGATCCGAGGCCCAGCTGGGCGTCTGGGCATTCACCGACGGGACTTTGCGACAATCGGCGCCTGGTCATGGTCAATGCCCTCGATCTCCCTCCAGCGGAGGCTCAGACCATGCGTCCCCTCGACCGCGGTTTCGATCTGGCAGCATTACTGGTGGGACTGGCGATTCGCGGTGAAACTCGGCTGGCCAATCGCGCCCTGGATCGATATCTACGTCTGTCCGGCGATTACGCACTCACCAGGCTACTGCCGGTATTTCAGGTTGCCTGTGCCCTGTCCGGTGCCCGACGTGCCTTGCAGCGCCGCCCGGAGGCGGTCGAAGGGGAGCCGTTGGCCCATATGGCCGATGCCATGGCGAAGAGTCGGCGTTATCTCGCCCTGGCCGAGACGATCTCGGTGTTCCGTTTTCCTCCTCTGATCATCGGCGTAGGCGTATCCGGAAGTGGCAAGAGCCGCTTCACTGCCAATATGGCCGAAAACCTGGGCGCCGTCAGGCTGTGCTCGGATGTCGAGAGGCGGCGCCTGCACGGGATCGATCCACAGGCGGTAGGCCAGGAGCCGCCTGTGGATATCTTTACCGCCGATGCCACCGCTCGTACCTATCAACGCCTGGCAGGTCTTGCCGGAACCCTGCTCGATGCCGGTTTCACCACCTGTTTGGATGCCACCTGCCTGACCCGCGAGCAGCGCAAGCTGCTTTGCCAGCAGGCCGAGGCGCGAGGCCTGCCGGTGCTGATCGTCAGCTTCGAGGCCGATGACGAAACCCTTAAATCGCGTATTGTCAGGCGTGCCCAGCGGCAGGGCGCCTTGCCGCTGGGCAGCCTGGAAGTACTGCGACGCCAGCAGTCAAACTTCGAACCCTTCGACGATGAAGAGCGTCAGCACCTGGTTCATCTGGACACCGCCGCCAAGAATGCAACGGACACCCTTGTGGCCCTGATTCGGGAGCGTCTAAGGTTATAAGCTGTACCCTAATCAATCATAACGCTTAGCCTTTACCGGGAGATTGAGTATGAAGACTTGGCTGACATGGTTTTTGGCAAGTGTCATGGGCTTATCGGGAAGTGCGACAGGAGCAACCAGCATGCAGGAAGTAGATCCTTCACGTTCTGGCGCTGATCAAGGTGGGATTACTGTTATCATCGATGGCGATCCCGGAACGCACTTTACCGCCAACTTGGTTGTACATAACAATGATGAAACCGAGACGCACGCGTTCTCGGGTGAAGTACCCCGACACCTCGAGTACAGTGGCAGTGAAGTTGAAGCCGAAATTCGACAGACCAGTACGGAAGGCCGATTGACAGTGGAAGTACGCAAGGCAGGAAATGTCAGTCGCTCTTCTTCAAGCGGAAAGGATAGCCAGATTCGCCTGCGTGTCAGATAATCCCGCGTGAGAATAAGTAAGGTTGCTTCAAAAAGAACCCATTCGGTCCAGAATCAACGTGCTGGACTGAATGGGATTTCGGTTGACTGTCAGTGCACGGCCTCTTCTAGCGTTTGCACGGTATTTTGTTCAAATGAATGTTCGATATCGGGATGCTGCCACTTTAGATTGCGCGTGTAAATATGTCGGTTGTAGATGGCCCAGCAGTGAAAAATCAGGAATGTCACGATGAAGCCTACAATGACTACTCGAAGCATCACTAGTGAATAAATTTGCTCAAGAAAGGCTCCTTCTTCAGTGAAGAAGGCATAGAGTCTTGTCAACAACAGAGCCCACAGTGTCAGTGTAGCAAGCGTGATCAAGGTGTCACGGATTCGATAACCCCAGCCTATCTGTCGTGGATTTTCGATGATGACAGTCGCTAGTTTATTTCTCATGAAATGGCTCTCCTCGGTCAGGGCTGTTCCAGACGGCGAGTCTCCCTTTTTGCCGCATCATTGCTTTTGGAAAAGCAATAACCACTGTTGTCATGTTGAGTATCCAGTAGGCGAAAGGGTACCAGATGCTCCAGTAGGCGCAGCGTATAATTTTCTTGTCATAACGGCTATCGATATAAAAACTGACGGAAAATTGGATGATACTAATGGCCACGAGTACGCTACCAAAGTAGGATAATATATGTGCATTTATTGGCCACGACATGGGCATGATAACTTGAGACACTGCCCAGGAAACAAGGAGGATAATCACTGAATAGCACCAGACAACACTGATGATATATTCGAGCATCAAGGGCCAGAAGCGCCGATTTTTCCAGCGAATGGATTGAGAGAAATAGCGGAAAAAAACTTCACCGCCTCCCTGGGACCACCTTAGTCGCTGCTTGAAAAGTCCGCGGAGCGTTTCGGGCATCAGTACCCAGCACAGGGCTCTAGGCTCGTACCGAACCTGGCCTCCAGCCAACTGAAGTCGCCAGCTGACATCGATATCTTCGGTTATCATATCGGTGTTCCAACCACCGATCTCATTCAGTGCGGTGCGTCGAAATGCACAGATCACACCCGAGATAGTGAACACCATGCCATAGATGCGTTGGGCTCGCTTGATCAGACCGATAATGGCAGAAAACTCGCCTGTCTGTATCTTTCCGATGGTAGTGGAACGTGTTCTTACCCGAGGATTGCCAGTTACTCCACTGACCTTCGGGCTGGTGAGGAAATGCCGGGCCATATAGCTGATGGCGTCGTAGTCGAGTATGGCGTCACCATCGATGCCCACGATAATATCGCCTTCGGCCTCACTCAATCCATGATTCAAGGCGCTGGCCTTTCCACGGTTAGACTGATGCAGAACTTTCAACCCGTCGTAGGATAAAACCAGCTTTTCAAGACGGCTGGCAGTATCATCTCGGCTGCCATCATTGATGGCGATAACTTCCATGTTGGGATAGTTTTGTTTGAATAGATGGTCTATTGTTTCATCGACAGTATACCCTTCGTTATAGCACGGCACGAGAACAGTCACCCTGGGTGCTTTCTTGTTCCATTCTGAAATATGCTCATCAGGCCACGGCTGCTGACGCTCCCAATGAACATAAAAATAGACCCCCCCACATATCCATATGGTAGCCATGAGGCTGGGATAGGATAAGGTAAATATGGCCAGGAGGTCGAGTATGTTCATGGGCGGTCTCTAAAGCGACGACCAATGGAAAAATGAGGCACCATGACATTCATGTCAGGATGATTTTGATGGAAATCATCCGGATAGTAGCCTATATGCTTGATACCCTGATTGCGCAGCAAGCGTACCCATCGCGCTATTTCTTCACTGGGAATTGGAGTCTGGCTACGCCAATCTTGTGTCTGCAATTCGAAAACCAGCTGCTCGGCTCCCACCCTTTCAAGGGATCGTTGTGCGAGTTCCGTTAACCACGCATCGGGGTTGTCGGCTTCCTCCATATAGGGCATGGCCATGACGGCGACATAATCGTAGGCATCGGAAAAGATCTCTATATTCTGGGAAAACCAAAGCTCGCTGCGTGGATTCATTATCGTGATGGCATAGAGGTTTCGTGATGTTGTGAATGTCTCGTAGTCAGCTTGGCGATAATAGTTGGCGGATTGCGTTAGCTCTTCGGTAAAATCCGTGAGAAATTCCGTCTTGTGGCTGGCCCAAGTCGCCATCAGGCCATCATTATCGCGAATGGCACCAATGCTCTCCGGCAGTGAGGCATGGGCATACTGCGCCAGCGCTTCGGAATTGGCATCCTCAAAGTCAGTGAAAAAGGCATCATCGTGAAACAGCAGGCCATCGAATTTGGTGAGTCTGCCGAGATCCTCGTAGATTTCGCGAATGATCCTGCGGTTCTCTTCCACATAGGGCGAGAGCCGACGATAATGTTCCGGCGATTCGAGGCCAGTTCTCACATCGGTGACGTAGCGATGACCGGCGCCAAGATCAAAGGCAAGTACCGGCATCCATGCATAGACCTTGACTTCGGCGCGCTTCTTTAGCTGCCATGCCACGCGATTGAAGAGGTCGGCCCTCACGGGCAGGTGGCGATTGGGAAAGTAGAGCGCTTCGGCAACGCCATTCCCGTTCGGATCCGCATAGGCCTGCAGATAGACGGTGCTGACGCCATACTGGGCAATACGCTCGACCAGTTTGTCCAGGTTTCTCTCCTGCTGCTGCGGGTCAGGGTCGTAGACGTAATCCAGATCCACATGAACGATACGGAGGTCTTCGCGTTCCCATACGCGGTTGGAGAGAATTTCGTCGAAGGTCTGCAGGCTGGTTTCCTGACTGATGAGATAGCGATTCATGACGCGCTTCTCATCATGGAGCTGGTTGGGCGCACTCAGCAGACTGAAGGTATAGGTCATGCCATACTCGGCGGCCATATCCAGCGTTGCCTCACTATAGGCCCCATAGGGCCAGATCATGATTCTGGGGACTTGGCCAATTCGCTCCTGGAACTGCTGACGCGTTTGCGCCATGTCCTGCCTTACCCTCTCGAGATAGGTTTCCTCGCTTTCGTATCCGCCTTGGGGCTTCCATATGCTGGTGACGGCGGCAGCCTGCTGGTTGCCTATGGGGTTGCCGATAACCCCATGGTGAAGGTCATAGGTGTGGGAGGCGACCTCCACGAGAGGCGACTCATGTAGCGTTTCGACTTGCTGCCAGGTGAGGAAGCGTTCGCGGGGCAGGGAGATGTTCCCATAGGGCACCTGTCCACCGGGAGGGACATCCATCCAACTGCCCACCACCGCTTGAATGGCGGGAAAGCCATAGAGCTTGAGCAGGGGAAAGACAACGTCGTAGAAGCTACGATATCCATCGTCGAAGGTCAGCAACACCGCCTTGTCCGGCAGTGGCCGCCGACCCGACCTGGCGTCCAGTATCTGCTGCAGGCTGACGGGCTGGTACCCGCCCTCGGCGATGAGGTTGAAATGCTCTATCAGCCGGCTGCGTGTAATGGTCTGGGGGTAGATGGGCCGGTCCGGTGTGACGCTGATGTCCACCACATCATGGTAGCTGATGACGACGAAGTCACCCGGCGAGCGTGCGGCATGGGCCTGCTGGAGACTGACCATGACCAGTAGGGCAATGCACAAGGCCAAGATGCGTCTATGTGTCACAGAAACCTCCATACCAGGCTTGCCGAGACGATGTTGTCGTATTCCGGTACGCCGTCATAGATGGCCCTTTCTCTGGCGATGCCGTACTCGATGCTCAACGCAGGAGCCAGATCCCAGCGATGCCGGTAGCCCAGCGACCAGGTGTTTTCGCTGTCGTAGTCCTGCTGCCAGTAGCGGCCTGAGCCGAGGGAGACTGTCTGGATGAAGGAGTGACGGTACTTGAGCGGAAGCGCATAATGGACAGACAGGATACCGCCAAGGCTGGTATCCCGCCGCGGGTTGAAATAGCTGGCTTCGACCTCATCGTTGCGTGATCCGGAGGCTCGTATCTCCCCTTCGATCTGCCAGCGGTCCAGGTGGTAGAGCGTCTGGTTCCAGTAGCCGTAAAGGGATTGGCGAAGGTTGCCATCGTCGAAGTCGGTTGCCATGAATCCCATCGCGCCTGATCCCCGCTCGTCACGGCGATAGGCTAGCTCTCCACGGTAACGATCGGCGTTGACACCATCGCGCAGCGCCCGCAGGGGGGTGCTGGTGGTATTGAGTTCGAGGCCGAGCGTCGCCGACAGATGGTCCGATGCGTCGTATCGCAATTCTGCCATGGCGAGGAAATCGTCGTTGAGCTGTGCTCCTTGCCCGGCTGATAATGTCAGGGTGGCGGGGTACAGGTTCCATTCGTAGCCGGCCAGGGTATAGGCCGCATAGAGACTGTCGCCGTTGAACTCGCCATGATGGCCGATGCGCTGCACGAACGGGCGTGAGCCCTTGTCGTTGCGCGGACCTTCCAGTAGAACTTCATACTGCCAGTCACGGGAGGCCTGAGAGCCGCTACTATCGCCATCGCTGCGTGTGAGTGAGCTACTCAGTTGGGCAGCCCGCTGCTCGCGCCATTCCCGTTCCAGGTTGTCGCGCGTCGTGCTGGGTCTTGCCTTGTCGAGCTCCCTGGCGATCTCTGCTGTCGTGCCTCTCCACTGGCCGCGCTGCAGCCGAGAGAGCAATACACCATGACGGGCAGCATCCCGATGATATGGTGCAAGCAGTTGCTCGGCCTGCGTGTAGGCCTCCTCAGCTTGCCTAGGCCAGCCTCTGCCACGCTCCACGTCACCCTTCAGCAGCCAGAGAAAGGGATCGGCAGGGGCCTGGCTCTGATAGGTGGCCAAGCGTTCACTGGCCTTTCCTGCCCGTCCACGCCAGGCATCGAGCAGGATATTGAGGGACAGGATTTTCTGGTAGTTGGGGTTATCTATGCGTGTCGTTCCGGTGAAATCCCAGCGCTGTTCCGGCTCATCTGCGAGCCACTCGGTCAGCAGCTCGTCGGCCTCTCGGTAGCGCCTTGCGTCGGCATAGCTGTAGAAGAGCCCTTCGTAGAGGGGATCGTCAGGGTCGGTTCCACGCTCGGGGTTCTGACGTATCAGGCCTTCATAGAGTGCGATGGATTCACCTGGTCGGCCTAGACCGTTCAATGCATGAGCTCTGGCGCGTGTCACGTAACCGGGCAACTGGCCATGCTGACGTTCCAGCCTCGTTGCGAGCGCTTCAGCTTCGGAGAAACGTCTCAGCTCTGCGAGTGCCACGACCTTGTCGTACTCGGCGATGGTGATCAGCTCCTGGGACGCCTCCTCCGATTGGAGTACCGCATTCAACGCCATCAATCCGCTGCGGACTCTCTCCGGTTGTTCTGTGTGGATGCCCAGGCGTATGTCGGTAACGGCTTCATAGTAGGTAAGCCATAGGCGATCATTCTGCGTGAACACATCCGGATTGGTCTCCATAATGCGGCGTGCAGCGGGGCTGGCCCCCAGGCCCACGGCAAGCCGATAGAGTGCGCGAAGTTCCCCGATGTTGTCGGGGCTCTGCTCTACCAGAGCCTGGCGGACCTGCAGCTCCTGCATGGCATCGGCGGTACGGGCGGCGAGGTAGCCCCGGGCTTCCAGGCCTGCGGCCGTGACCCCGGCCACCTGGTCATGCTGTTGTAGCGTGATATCCGCCAGGGTGTAACTACCCATGTCGGTATGCACCAGGGCCTGGCCAAGCCATCCTTCGACATTGGATGGATCGCGACGTGTCAACGCCTGGAAAAGCGACAGTGCCTGCTCATAGTCCCCTGCGTTACGTGCCGCGCCACCCAGATGCATCAGCTCTGCATCGCTGTAATCTGCTGGCTGGCACCACGGGCAGGCGGCCAGGGCATCCTCATATCGGTCTGCACGAACCAGCAGGGTGAGCAGATCCTCGCGGACACGCTCGTCGCGAGTCTGATGATAGAGCGTCTGCAGGCCTTCGATCGCGCTCTGTAGAGCTCCCTGACGCGCCTGAACGACCAGGCTCTCGCGCTGCGTATCGGTAGCGGTCTGCCCGTGCGCTGTACCCGCTATTAGGCAGGTAAGTAGACAAGCCAACCATAGGGAGTCAAGGCGACGAAGCATGAAAATCTTCCTGCAGAGAGATAATGATGAACGGTTTGTAAAAAAACGTATCTTCTATAGTGTATAGAAGTGGCGAGCAGAAAGAACAAGGAAAAATGCAATAGCGGAGGGGGAAATACTAAATAAAAAGTATGTCATGTCAATCAGAGTTATTACGTTGAGTGTATTAAATACGGCGAACAGAGAAAAGCCCCGCCAAAGCGGGCGGGGCTTTCTTTATTACAGGGCTTTCTGCAGGGTTTGCAGTGCCCTTTTTACTGCTGAGTCACCGAGGCACTGTTGCCGCCACCGGTCTGTGTCACATTGGACATGTTGCTGTTGCCAGTCTGAACCACGGTTGCTGTGTTCTGGGCCAAGGCACCCCAGCCAGAGCCGGTCTGGGTCACGGTTGAGGTGTGGTTGTAGCCATTCTGATAGACATCGGCCAGGTCGTTGTAGCCAGACTGGTCGATAGTTGAGTCGTTAGACTTGCCTTGTTGTACAACGATTGCCTCGTTGAACTTGCCACTCTGAGTGGTCTCGGCAACGTTGAAATCGCCGGACTGGGAGATATCAGAGTCGTTCATGTAGCCGCTCTGATTGACGGTGGCGGAGTTCTGGCCACCGCTCCAGTAACCCGGAAATATCCACCAACCGGGAGTGTAACCGCCACCTCCCTGGACGATAGTGGATGAGTTGCTGACGCCGGTCTGGGTGACGTCGGCATCATTCTTGTAACCGTTCTGGGCCACGTCGGAGCTGAGGTTCCAGCCGGTCTGGGAAATGCTAGCAGTGTTTTGCCGGCCATTCTGGACGCTGATGGAGCTATTGCCCCAGCCGACCTGCAAATGGCTGACTTCGTTGTATTTCCCATTCTGGTAGGTATCGGCGAAGTTGTTCTTGCCGGTCTGGTCGATGGAGGATTCATTGCCTGAGCCATGCTGGACGACAACCCCCTCATTGCCCCAGCCGTCCTGTTCGATATCTGACAGCTGATTGCTGCCGTACTGGGAAACATCGGCCTCATTGCTGATGCCGTCCTGAGTGATATTGGATTCGTGATCATTACCGGTCTGGAAGACAGTGGCGTCGTTATAGTAGCCGGTCTGATCGACGTCGGAATCGTTGTCGGCTGCCATGGCGGAACCAGAGAAGGCGATTGCGGCGGCAAGAACAGTCATCTTGAGTTTCATGGTATTCCCCTTTTATGAGTCCCCTGGAAAGCCGCTATAGATAGCGCTGCCAGGTGGTTGTTCGGAAATCTGCGATCATCGATCTTAGATTTCCACTTCGTGAATGAACAGTTGCGAGTAATTCACTTGTCAAGGCGTGTTACGATTGTTAGTGCTGTATTACCTGAATAGCCGCTCGGCCACGCGAAATCTGTGTGATGCTTACGGGCGTCGCGTGAGAAGTACCGAGCTGTTGAATTTCTGCTCTTCCATAGACTCCATGTTGTTGTATTGCAGCCTCCTTGCCGTAGCCTGATTGAACGATACTGGCATCATGGCCATATCCACTCTGGATGATTGATGCATCCAGGTAACCGCCACCCTGCAATATACGTGCATCATGGCCACTACCTGCTTGCCTGGCGGTGGCATGGTTGCCTAGGCCCTGCTGGAGGATAGTGATATCGTTATAACTGCCTTGCTGGACGATCCCGGCATCGTTGCCATAGCCGGACTGCAGGATAGTGGCAGTTTGCTGATAAGGAGCAATATCGTGCTCCAGGCCTTGCATGATATCGTCTGCTGATACTGTCTGGACAAAAAGCCCACCAGCGATCAAAGCAGTTATTATTCGTGTTTTCATGACAAGACACTCTTGAGTTCCGGTTACTGGCAGTTACAGTCTCGACACAAAACGGGCAGTCATCCATCGTAATAAATAGCCATTTTGCAGTGTGACTTTTTTGGTAGCGACAGACCCTGTGTGACGGTAGGTGATGTCAGCAACAGGATGAGAATTCTCATGCTTCATCAATGTTTGGCTGAACAGAACACCCACGGGTCGCTTCCGGCAGCGTTGGCTACGTGCCGGGAAGGGAAGAAACAGGAGCAATGCAAGGAAAGAAAGGCGCCGTGATGGCGCCAATCGCAAGTAGAGGACGTCGGCGGTTATTACAGCATGGGAATCGGTGCGTTCCGGTATGCAGCCAGGATCTCATTATCACTATCGCCCGGGTTTGCCAGATTCCATAGGCCTCGATCCACGCCCTGAGCGATGAGATGTATCACAGCCGACTCGATGGAAGACATCACCGCCATCTGTACCGGCTCGTTATGCGTGTATCCCGATTCCGCTTCCAGCAAGCGTCGGAAGCTGACGAAACGATAGACACCCGCCCGGACTTCATAGGAGTAGACGGTCTTGCTTGTCGTTACGTTGCCCAGCACTTCCCCGGTTGCTATATCCACGGCTCGCAGGTTCACCGTGACTTGATCGACCTGGTACTGGCCTGATGCCCCGATACCGAAATATTCGGCTCCGGCGCCCCCGGTCTTCATGTTGGAGTCGTAGGCAATGATCCCGCCTTCCATCAGCACACGGGCGGCGTTCAATGACCCAAGCTCATCCGTGCGGCCGGTACGCTCGAGGTTGGCGCGTATGATCCGACGCTCCGTCAGCAGGTTCTGCAGGCCAACGCGCTCGAGCGGGACAAACCAGCCGGAGTCGGCCAGCGCCGAGCTCAGCATCGCGGCTCCGCCCTGCGTGACCGCAGTGGAGAAGGTGCTGGCTGGCTGGGGTCGATACTGTCCGGTCTGATCCCGGAAGTCGTACACGGCGGTATAGATGGGTGAGCTGGGACGTGGCAGGCTGACCAGGTCGTTATAGGTACCGGACCTTGGGGTCAGGGTCGCCGGAGCGCCTTCCAGTCCTTCAGGCGAGGTCACCATACCGACACACCCACTCAGGGTCAGCATTCCGATCGCTAGACATACTCTCAGCGGTTTCATCGTCAACTCCTTATTGTTCTGAGATGCAATCAGAATTGCTGGCCAAAATTGACCGTGGTGGTTTCGCCCGATGTCTTGTCGAGTATCGTCATGTTGAAGCCACCTTGCCCATCGCTAGTTAACTCGACGCGCAGGGTGGAGCTGTCGATAACACTGTCTCTCCCGGTACCGTCTGGGTCCAGGGCATCCTCGATGGCCTGGTTGATCAACCCGGCGCGCAGGTCCTGTATAAAGAAGTCCGTTTCCGAGAAACGGCCAAAGTCAGGTGCATCGGGATCTTTTTTGGTGTCCTGGGCCTGGGCCTTGTTCAGCAGATGATTGCCCAGCAACGGATCGCCGCCGAACGATGGATTGATGGGCTGGTAGATAAGCTGCCCCGCCTGGAGAGCCGTGCTGGCCAACAGGATGGCGCTGCCCACCAGGATGGGAGCGAGATGAGTACGGCTTTTCATGGGGAACCCCCTTCGTGCTCTGGTCAGTGTTGCGTTAGTTAATGGCCTAGATCTCTTCGTCAGCGAGATCCGGGTCGCTATCCAGTGCCTGCATGATGGTGCGCTGTATAATCATTTCCTCTACCTGGTCGGCAGCGATCTGGACATACTGGTCGATCTCGCTCAGCCGTGGAGGCAGGGTTGCCTGGAACAGGATTCGATTGTTTTCGGCTATCCAGACCTGGCTGCCCCACCGCGCATCAGGCCGTTCATGAACGGAAAGCGTGGTGTTGCTGAGGACGGGTCGTTCCAGGCTTAGTTGGCTGAACTGGCGATAGAAGGTCTTGCCGATCATGGTGATGGTTCGATCGATCAAGACCCCTGACAGGCCCGGTTCAGCCAGGCTGAACTGTCGTTCCAGTTCTTCCTCTGCCTCACCCTCTTCCATGATCTCTTCATCATCGATGATGGCTTGAGGATCTTCCTCACCGGGGGCAGGCGAAGGTTCGGCCGCGGGAGGCAAAGCCTGTCCCAGCGCGGTATAACCGGGCAGAATCAGCAGTATCAGCAGATAGGAAAAGGCCTTGTTCATGGGTAGCTCGAATCAGTGGTTGGCGGTTGTCGGTTTTCCGCTGTGAGGATTCATGAGGGGCGGTACCCCAAGGTGTTGCCGAGCCCAATTGACTGCCTGAAGACGGTTGTGCACGTTGATCTTGCGAAAGATGTTGTAGAGATGGGACTTTACCGTATGCTCACTGACGAACAGCCGATTGGCGATTTCCGTGTTGGAAGCCCCCGAGCCAAGCAGGCCGATGATTTCCAGTTCGCGTTGCGTCAGGCCACAGGCAGGTCGCCGGTAAGAGTTGAGCTGCTGACGGCGAAAGTATTCGATCAGCCGTGCCATCAACGTGCGTGACATCCACAGATCGCCTGCCAGCAGCGTCTTGATTCCCTTGCAGATAAGTTCCAGCGTATCGTTGCGATAGAACACGCCCTGTAGATGCATGAAGGTCGAGAGTTCAGCGGCATGGTCTTCATCCTTGAGGTTGAAGGCCGTCAGTATCCATTGGGGCTGATCGTAGTAGTGTGTCTGCCACGCCTGCATGACGCTCTCTTCCACATGATCGCTGTCCATGAGTACTACGGTACGGATTCCGTCACCCTCCTCCGTATGATCGCTGGGCGAGACGATCAACACGGGGCATTCAAGCTGACGTTGTATATAATCAACGAACAGCTGTGACTGAGGGTTGTGTTCCGTGACCAGCAGGATCAATCCTTTCTCTTGATTCATCGTTATGGATCTCCGGGCTGTTGATATAGCCGGGGTTCGCCGTATGACGCGAGAGACGCCTTGCTACGCGTCATCATGGCTCAGGCAGGGAGTTCAGTAAAGTTATGTTACCTAATGTATTTTTATTATAGCATAGTATGGTTTTCCTCATTACTTTATTTTTTCCCTTTAAAAACAAGTAAATAGAATTTATAAAATGACTTCGCATGATGTCCTTGCTACTTGTTTTTTCTCATAATGATTTTTATTCATGTAAAAGTGTGAGGAATCTATCCGGGGGTTGCCCTATTCCGGCCATCAGGAATTTCTTCCTTTGTCGCTTGCCCCCTAGAATGTGGCTTTTCATACGGTGGAGTGTTGTTGATGACCGCGATGCATTCGTTGGTTCTTGCCAGCGGCAATGAAGGCAAGATTCTGGAATTCCAGCAACTGCTTGCCACCCTCGGGCTAGGGGTTCAGCCCCAGGCGGATTTCGGGGTGATCGATGTCGAGGAGACCGGGCTGACCTTCGTCGAGAATGCCCTGCTCAAGGCGCGTGAGGCGAGCCGTGTCAGCGGCTTGCCCGCCCTGGCTGATGATTCCGGGCTGGAGGTCGATTTTCTCCATGGTCAGCCTGGCATCTACTCCGCCCGCTACGCCGGTGAGCCGAAGAGCGACGCTCGCAACAATGCCAAGCTGCTTGCGGCGCTGTCAGGGATACCGGCAGCGCGCCGTACGGCCCGCTACTGGTGCGTATTGTGCTATTTGCGCCATGCCGAAGACCCGGTGCCCTTGATCGTGCAGCGCAGTTGGGAAGGTGAGATCCTGACGGCCCCTCGTGGTGAAGGCGGCTTTGGCTACGATCCGCTGTTCTGGCTGCCACCGCTTGGCCGAAGCGTCGCCGAACTCGGTGCCGAAGAGAAGAACCGGCTCAGCCATCGGGGACGGGCGCTTCAGGCGCTGGTGGCAGCCCTGGGCGAGGCGGCGTCAGGGTGATGCACACCCTTTCTCGGCGAATAGACAGCCTGCCGCCGCTGTCGCTCTACGTTCATGTGCCCTGGTGCGTGCGTAAATGCCCCTATTGCGATTTCAACTCGCACGGCGTGGGTCATGGCGCCGACTTGCCCGAGGCACATTACCTGTCGGCGTTGCGCCAGGACCTAGACGCCGACCTGCCCCTTGTCGGCGGCCGTGAGCTGACCAGTATTTTCATCGGCGGAGGTACGCCAAGCCTGATGTCGGCCAACTTCTATGCGGCGCTGTTCGAGGTGCTGGCCTCACGACTGCCCCTGGCCTCCGATATCGAAGTGACCCTGGAAGCGAACCCGGGCACCTTGGAGCGGGGTCGGTTTCAGGGCTATCGAGCGGCGGGCATCAATCGTCTCTCACTGGGAGTGCAGAGCTTCCAGGATGCTCAGCTGCAGGCGCTGGGCCGTATCCACAGTGGGGCCGATGCGATCACGGCAATGGATGAGGCGCGCCATGCCGGCTTCGACAACATCAACATCGACCTGATGCATGGCTTGCCGGGCCAGACCCCGGCGCTGGCGGTTGCCGATCTCGAGCGTGCCCTTTCACTCGCGCCGGAGCACCTCTCCTGGTACCAGCTCACGCTGGAACCCAATACCGAGTTCCATTCGCGTCCCCCCGTCCTGCCCGAGGAGGAGGTCCTGTGGGATATCCAGGACCGGGGGCACGAGCGGCTCGAGGCCGCCGGATTCATGCGCTACGAGATATCGGCCTATGCCCGTCAGGGCCTGCAATCGCGCCACAATCTCAACTATTGGCGCTTCGGCGACTATCTGGGTATCGGTGCCGGTGCACACGGCAAGCTGAGCGTCGTCCATGGGCAGGACGGTCTGCATATCGAACGGCGCTGGAAGGCTCGGCAGCCGGAGGCCTATCTGCGTCGGTGCCAGGATCCGCGGGGCTTCGTCGCAGGCCGCGCCGAGGTGGACGAGGATGAGCTGCCGCTGGAGTTCGCCATGAATGCGCTGCGCCTGGTAGAGGGTGTGTCGATGGCGGACTGGGTGGCGCATACTGGACGTCCGGCCGCCACCCTGGAGGCTCGCCTTCTGGCGGCGCGTAAAAAAGGACTTCTTGTGGAAGATGGCCAGCGACTGCAGGCATCGCCCCAAGGTCTATTATTCTTGAACGAGTTGCTGGTTATGATTGGCGAAGCCGATGCCGGCGCTGAATGATTCACTCCCTGACCTCCGGAGATAGCCATGTTCAAACCCCTTCGTCTCGCTGTGCCGCTTGCCGCTGCTACCCTGCTGATCGGCTGCGCAACGACTGACCCCTACGGCGGCCAGACCCAGCGCTCCAGCACCATGACCGGTGCCGGTGTTGGTGCAGCCGTCGGAGCCGCCGCCGGCGCCCTGTCGGGTAGCGGCAGCACCAGTCGGCGCGATCGTGCGCTGATCGGTGCCGCTGTGGGTGCCGCTGCAGGTGCCGGCGTCGGTGCCTATATGGACCGGCAGGAGCAGCAGCTGCGCGAGAGCATGAGGGGCACTGGCGTCGACGTGGAGCGTCGTGGCGATGACATCGTGCTCAACATGCCAAGCAGCGTAACCTTCGGCTTCGACTCCAGCGACCTGACCCCGAGTGCTCGCAACGCCCTCAATGACGTCTCGTCGATCCTGACGCAATACCCCGACACGCGGGTCAATATCGCCGGTCATACCGATAGCACCGGTGATGCCGGCTACAACCAGCGGCTTTCAGAGCGCAGGGCCGAGTCAGTCGGCAACTATCTGGCTCAGAATGGCGTAACACGCAATCGGCTCCATATGACCGGCTATGGTGCCAGCCAGCCGGTGGCGAGTAACGCATCCGAGGATGGCCGCGCCCAGAACCGGCGCGTCGAGATTACGCTCACTCCCATCGAGAGTCAGTTCCAGCAATAGACCGGCCATGCCTGTCGCTCGAACCGGGCCCGTCACTGACAGTGGCGGGCCTTTTCGATAGTCTTTGCCAAGAATCGTCACTTGTCTGACAGACGTCGAGCTCGGTCGCTTTGCCAGTCTGGTGTGAAGCCCCCCGTCGATTCGCCACCTCTTCGCCACCTCAAGGACCCGTGGCCATGCTTTCCTATCAGCACGCCTACCATGCCGGTAATTTCGCCGACGTGCACAAGCACCTGACTCTCTTTGCCGTTACCGGCTTTCTGCTGCGCAAGGCGTCACCGATCACCTATATTGATACCCATGCGGGGCGCGGGCTCTACCCGCTATCCGCGGCGGAGAGCCAGAAGCTGCAGGAGCATCGCCAGGGAGCGGAGCGACTCTGGCAGGAGAGGCAGGCGCTGGCGGCGGACCCCCTGCTCGGTGACTGGCTGTCACTGCTGGCCGAGGCTCAGTTGACCGCCGGCAAGCAGGCGTCTCTAACGCTGGACTGCTACCCGGGCTCCCCCTGGTGGCTGTCCCGGCGGCTGCGCGCCGTGGATCGCTTGACCCTTTTCGAGCTGCATCCCGGGGAGCACGAACATCTGGCGGGTCAGCGTCTGCCAAGCAACGTGAAGCATATCCATGGCGATGGCCTGAAGGGCCTGTTGCAGCGATTGCCGGTGGCGACGCCGCGGCTGTGCGTATTGATCGATCCCAGCTATGAGCGCAAGAGCGAGTACGCAGAGGTGGCCGAGACCGTCCTCTCGGCCATGCGCAAGGCGCGGCACGGCGTGGTGCTGGTGTGGTACCCGCTACTGCCCGCCGGTCGCCACAGCGAGCTGCTGGAGGGGCTGCGCAGCGGTGGCCTGCGCAAGATCTGGCGCAGCGAACTGACACTGCGCGAACCAAGCAGCGAAGAGCGAGGCATGTACGGCAGCGGCATGCTGGTCATCAATCCTCCCTGGGGGCTGGAGGAGCAGCTGGTAACTGCCATGAAGCGGATCGAGCCACTGCTGGGTCCCGATGCGCGACATCGTGGCGAGTGGTGGGTAGCGGAGTAGGGCGGCCGCGGGCTACTTGCCGATACAGAAGCTGCCGAATATCTCGCCCAGCAGATCGTCGGCACTGAACTCGCCGGTGATCTCGCCCAGCGCCTGCTGGGCATCGCGCAGGTCTTCGGCGAGCAGTTCCCCGGCACCGTAGCCGCTCAGCTGCTCCTCGCCGTTGGTGAGGGCTCGCTTCGCCCTGTCGAGCGCATCGAGGTGGCGCCGTCGAGCGGAGAAGCGCCCCTCCGTGGTGGCGGCATAGCCCATCACCTCCTTCAGGTGTGACTTCAGGTTATCCACACCCTCCCCGGTCTTGGCCGAGAGTCGAATGACCGGCGTGGCTGTGGATAACTCGACTCCGACTGTCTCGTGGCTGGTATCAATCTTGTTGCGGATCAGGGTCAGCCGGCCGGGGTCGCTGAGTCGCTCGACGAACTCGGGCCAGATCGCCATGGGGTCGGTGGCGTTGGTCGTGGTGGCATCCACCAGCAGCAGCACCCGGTCGGCCTTCTCTATCTCGCTCCAGGCACGCGCCACGCCAATGCGCTCCACGGCGTCCGGGGTGTCGCGCAGGCCGGCCGTATCGATCACATGCAGGGGCATGCCATCAATATGGATGTGTTCGCGCAGCACGTCCCGTGTGGTGCCCTCGATTTCGGTCACGATGGCCGTCTCCTGCTCGGTCAGGGCATTGAGCAGACTCGACTTCCCGGCGTTGGGGCGCCCTGCGATCACCACGTTCATGCCTTCGCGCATCAGCGCACCCTGAGCGGCGGCGGCGCGTACCGCTGCCAGCTCCGCTTTCACCGCCGCCAGCATCTCGGCCACTCTGCCGTCGGCGAGGAAGTCGATCTCCTCTTCGGGGAAGTCGATGGCCGCCTCCACGTAGATGCGTAGCTCGATCAGGCGTTCGACCAGCGCCGAGACCCGGCGTGAGAATTCGCCCTGAAGCGAGCGCAGGGCATTCTCGGCGGCAGACCGGGAGCTCGCCTCGATCAGGTCGGCGATGGCCTCGGCCTGGGCCAGGTCGAGCTTGTCGTTGAGAAAGGCGCGTTCGGAGAACTCCCCCGGTCGTGCCAGGCGTGCGCCCAGCTGTACGCAGCGCTCCAGCAGCAGGTCCATGATCACCGGCCCGCCGTGTCCCTGCAGCTCCAGCACGTCTTCACCGGTAAAGGAGTGTGGCGCCTGAAAGTAGAGCCCGATGCCTTCATCGATCACCCGCACGTCGCCCTGGAAGGGGGCGTAGTGGGCATGGCGGGGTTGGGGGCAGTGACCCAGCACCCCTTCGGCGATGGTCCGACAGCCGGGGCCGGACACACGAATGATGCCTACGCCGCCACGTCCCGGTGGGGTGGCCAGGGCGGCGATGGTGTCCGGAATATAGAGGCGATCTACCATGGTGGGCTCCTCACAGCCAGGGTGGCCGGGTGGGGGCTATTGTCCTTTTCACGGGCCGGAAACGCCAGACCCCTGCCGTGGCAGGGGTCTGGTGGTTCGAGCAAGAAGATAGCCTACTTTACCTTCATTCCCTTGCCGACCGTGGGGTCGTTCTCGATCTTGCGCGTGATCACGTATTGCTGTCCGATCGAGATCAGGTTGTTGACCACCCAGTAGATGACCAGGCCCGCCGGGAACCAGAGGAAGAAGAAGGTGAAGACGATCGGCAGCATCTTCATGATCTTCGCCTGCATCGGGTCCGGAGGCGTGGGGTTGAGCATCTGCTGAACGAACATCGAGGCGCCCATCAGGATCGGCAGGATGAAGAATGGGTCCCGCATCGACAGATCCTGGATCCAGAACATGAAGGGCGCATGGCGCAGCTCCACGGACTCCAGCAGCATCCAGTACAGCGCAATGAAGACCGGCATCTGCACCAGTATCGGCAGACAGCCACCCAGAGGATTGATCTTCTCCTTCTGGTAGAACTTCATCATCTCCTGTGACATCTTCTGGCGGTCGTCGCCGTACTGCTCCTTGAGGCGCTGCATCTCCGGACCCAGCTTGCGCATGCGGGCCATGGACTTATAGGCCTTGGCGGAGAGCGGCCACATCACCAGCTTGACCACGATGGTGAGGAACACGATCGACCAGCCCCAGTTGCCGATCAGACTGTGAATCTGATCCAGCAACCAGAACAGCGGGTTGGCGATGAACCAGAGCCAGCCGAAGTCGACGGTCAGGCGCAGGTTGGGTGCAACCTGCTCGAGGTAGCTCTGAACCTTCGGCCCCATGTAGAGGGTCGCGCCCAGGCGGGCTTCGCTATCCGGAGCCACCGTGCTCACTGAGCCGGCAAAGGCGGCGACATTGCGGTCGCGCGAGTCGGTGGAGGCGTACTGCAGATTCTGCTGATTCTGCGGCGGTACCCAGGCGGTGACGAAGTAGTGCTGCAGGATAGCTACCCAGCCGCCCTGAACGTCCCGGTTGTTGAAGCCTCCACGCTGTATATCGTCGAAATCGACCTTCTCGTAGCGATCGTCCGGCGAGGAGTAGGCGGTGCCAAGATAGGAGCTCATGCCCATTGCCACGCCGGAGGAGGGGTCGGAGCTGTTGTCCCGTGCTAGCTGGCCAATGAAGCGAGCAGTAACAGGCTCCTCGGTATTGTTGGCCAGGTAGTAATGGACATCTACTGCGTAGCTGCCGCGCTCGAAGGAGAACCGCTTGATGATATCGACGCCATTGACCTCGGCTGCCAGGTCGACTTCCAGGCGATTCTCATCGTCGCTCATGCGATAGCTGGTGCTGTCCGGCGTGAAACCGATGCGGCCGGAATGGCCGTCCAGCTGCAGGCCCGAGCGGGCGACATAGCTGCGGGTTTCGCTATCGGAAAGCAGCACGTAGGGTCGGTCGGAGTTCAGGGTCATCCGATGCTGGGGCAGAGCGGCGTAGACGATATCGCCGCCCTGGGGGTCGATACGCAGGTCGAGCACATCGGTGACTACGGCGATGAGATCGCGGGTGCCCGTGGCGCTCGCCGGTTCGCCGGGCATGTCGCCCGTTACATCCTCTTCGGCGCGGGGTGCGGCAGGGACGGCCAGGTCGTCGTCCGAATCTACGCGCTGTTCGCCGGGAGCGGGGGCGGTGAAGGTGGGTGCTTCAGGCTCAGGAGCAACCTGGCCGTAGTCCTGATTCCACTGAATCACGAGCAAGTAGGCAAGCACGGCCAGTGGAATCAGCAAAAGAAGTCGTTTTACGTCCATTGAGAGTTCTGCCCGGTGGGTAGTGAACATGCCGCTGGAACGGTATGCGCTGCCATGTTGATATGCGAAAGCCTGCCCAAGGCAGGCTATCGTGGCGGCGACAAGCACCGCGTCCGGTCAGGATACCATCGACTTGCGTGCGTCTCGCTCCAGCCGACGCCACATGCCGAAGAGCTGGCGATGCAGTGTCGCATTGTCCAGCTCATTGGCACCCCGTCGAGCCAGTACCACGATGTCGACGCCGGGAAGCTGATGCTGCTGGAGGCGGATGGATTCGCGAGTCAGCCGTTTCAGGCGGTTGCGATCCACGGCCCTGCGGACATTCTTCTTGCTGAAGACCAGGCCGAGACGGGGGTGGCCCAGTCCGTTGGGGCACGCCAGGGCCATTAGCCCATTGCCATGAACCTTGAATGCAGCGTGATCGAAGACAAATCGATAATCCCCGGCAGTCAGCAGACGCAGCTGCGGGGGAAAGTCATGACCGGACACGCGCAATCCGCAATCAGGCGCTCAGGCGCTTGCGGCCCTTGGCACGACGGCGCGACAGTACGGCACGACCGTTCTTGGTGGCCATGCGAGCACGAAAGCCGTGCACACGCTTGCGCTTCAGAACGCTGGGTTGAAAGGTGCGTTTCATAACTCTTGATTCCCACGTGGTGTGTTTGGACGGAATGTCTTACAGGAAATGCCCTGGCTCCTTGCTGGAACCTGGGGAGATTCGGTTCAAGACCGGAAATTGTAGTGACTTCGGGCCCCCGACGCAATTCCTCCGGCGATGCAATTTTGAAACGCCATCCCCGGAGGCTGTAACAGTAATAAAGAGATATTTTACTGATACTGTTATTAATGTTGGGGATTCTTTCTGTTGATAAACCGGGAAAAGCCTTTGTTTACAGATGTGTGCAGCGCAGCATGATCTGTGGAAAAGCACTGCCCTTCCGGTGTCCTCCCTGTTGAGTCCCTGTGCGAAATTGTCGCTTTTGCCCACAGCTCGTAGACGCTACCCCGACCATACCGGGGTTATCCTGTTGATCCACGTGTAGTTTTCCACAGCGTTCCTCGGTAACGGCTGCGTGTGGATAACCCGGCGGGTGAAGGATACAATGGCCGGTCATGCATCAACCGGATGGTGAGGTCGAGTGTCGCTTGCTCTTTGGCAACAGTGTTTGGATTTCCTGCAGGATGAGCTGAACGCCCAGCAGTTCAATACCTGGATCCGTCCTCTTCAGGCGGAAGAGGGGGAGTCCAATGAACTGCGTCTTCTGGCGCCCAATCGCTTTGTCCGCGACTGGGTGGGGGACAAGTATGCCAAGCGAATCAACGAGCTGCTGCGCGACCTGGCGCCGGCCAAGCCACCCAGGGTGGTGTTGACCGTCGGTAGCCGAAGCTCCGCTACGGCCCCCAGGCCGCGGGAGCTGGGAGCGCCGGTTTCGGCCAGCCCGCGCTCCCCCCTGGGGCCGGCCGTACATACCCCGCCGAGGGGAGACATCGGCGACGAGCGTGAGATCGACCGCCAGCGTGAGGAGGGGCGGTCGGCACGACGTGCCGCAGGTGAGCGTGAAGTGCAGGTCGAGGGTAGCCTCAAGCACAACAGTGGCCTCAATCCAAACTTCACTTTCGAGACATTCGTCGAGGGCAAGTCGAACCAACTGGCCAGGGCAGCCTCTCGGCAGGTCTCGGAGAATCCGGGTGGCGCCTATAACCCGCTGTTTCTTTACGGTGGTGTCGGCCTGGGCAAGACACACCTGATGCACGCCGTGGGCAATGCCTTGGCCACCAGGCGGGAGAATGCCACGGTAGTCTATCTCCATTCCGAGCGTTTCGTCGCCGATATGGTCAAGGCACTTCAGCTTAACGCGATCAACGATTTCAAGCGTTTCTATCGTAGCGTCGATGCGTTGCTGATCGACGATATCCAGTTCTTTGCCGGCAAGGAGCGCTCCCAGGAGGAGTTCTTTCACACCTTCAATGCCTTGCTCGAGGGTGGCCAGCAGATGATCCTGACGTCCGATCGCTACCCCAAGGAGATCAGTGGCGTCGAGGAGCGACTCAAGTCGCGTTTCGGCTGGGGGTTGACGGTGGCGATCGAGCCGCCGGAGCTGGAGACGCGGGTGGCGATCCTGATGAAGAAGGCCGACCAGGCCAAGGTCGACCTGCCCCACGATGCGGCGTTCTTCATTGCCCAGAAGATCCGCTCCAACGTGCGCGAACTGGAAGGGGCGCTGAAGAAGGTCATTGCCGACTCTCACTTCATGGGCAAGCCGATTACCCAGGATTTCATCCGCGAATCGCTCAAGGATCTGCTGGCCCTGCAGGACAAGCAGGTGGGGGTCGACAACATCCAGCGCACCGTTGCCGAATACTACAAGATCAAGCTGTCCGACCTGCTGTCGAAGCGCCGCTCCCGTTCCGTTGCCCGGCCTCGCCAGGTGGCCATGGCACTGGCCAAGGAGCTGACCAATCACAGCCTGCCGGAGATTGGCGATGCCTTCGGCGGGCGTGATCACACAACGGTACTGCATGCCTGCCGCAAGGTTGTGGCATTGCAGGAAGAGAACGCGGATATCCGCGAGGATTACAAGAACCTGCTGCGGCTCTTGACCAGCTGAGCCAAGAGGTTCCTGGCCATTGATGCCAACGCCCGACACCCTTCTTCAGGATTAGACGTGGAGCCGACATGAGATTTTCCATTTCCCGCGAGGCCCTGCTTCGGCCGCTGGCTCTGGTTGCCGGCGTGGTGGAGCGCCGACAGACCCTGCCGGTACTGTCCAATGTGCTGATACAGGTCGATCATGAGCAGGTGGCGCTGACGGGCACCGACCTGGAAGTCGAGCTGATCGGGCGCACCGCCGCCTCGCTGGTGGAAGTGCCCGGGTCGGCCACGGTTCCGGCGCGCAAGCTGATGGATATCTGTAAATCCTTGCCCGACCAGGCCGAGCTCCAGTTCAGCCTGGAGGATGGTCGCGCCGTGCTGCGTAGCGGTCGCTCCCGTTTCACCCTGTCGACGCTGCCGGTGGCGGAGTTCCCCAATATCGAGGACAGCCAGGGCGATGTGGAGCTGAGCCTGCCCCGCGGAACGCTCAAGCACCTCATCGATGCCACCTCCTTTGCCATGGCCCAGCAGGATGTCCGCTATTACCTCAACGGCATGTTGCTTGAGCTGCGCTCGAACCTGGTCCGCACGGTGGCCACCGATGGCCACCGGCTCGCCGTTTGCTCGCGCCCCGCCGAGATACAGGTCGAGCCGGCCCGCAAGCTGATCGTGCCGCGCAAGGGCGTACTCGAGCTGGTGCGACTGCTCGACGATAGCGATGAGCCGGTCACGCTGACGCTGAGCGCGAGCCACGTGCGTGCTCACACCGGCGACTTCACCTTTACTTCCAAGCTGGTTGACGGCAAGTTCCCCGATTACGAGCGAGTGGTGCCAAGGGGAGGGGACAAGGTTTTCATCGCCGATCGCACCGAACTGCGTCAGGTCCTGTCGCGCACCTCCATTCTCTCCAACGAGAAGTATCGGGGGGTGCGCCTGCACCTGAAGGAAGGCAACCTTCAGGTCATGGCGAACAATCCCGAGCAGGAAGAGGCCGAGGAGAATGTGGCCGTCGAGTACGGCGGCGATGCGCTGGAAATAGGCTTCAATGTGGGCTACCTCATCGATGTGCTCAACGTGCTGGATGAGGATCGCATGCAGATGACGCTGGCGGATTCCAACAGCAGTGCCTTGATGGAGGAGCCGGGAGGCGGCGATGCACTTTACGTTGTCATGCCGATGCGCCTCTGAATGGCTCTGTGGGATATCGCTGGCCGGCAGCATTCATGCATCCGCTGCCGTCACGCAGCGGTGGAGTCGCCTACGGCGTAAGTGATGCTGATTAATCGCTTTAGTTTCAATGGGTTACGAAACCTGACGGCGGTCGACTTCGAGCCGGGGCCAGGCATCAATCTGATTGTGGGTGTCAACGGAAGCGGCAAGACCAGCCTCCTGGAAGGCATCCATATCCTGGGCATGGGTCGCTCGTTCAGGACCCGTCTACTCAAGAATGCCATCGCCCATGACGCACAGGCCATGACACTCTTCGCTCGTCTCGACGGCGAGCCGCCGGTGCCGATCGGCATTCGTCGTTCACGCGATGCCCCCGAGCTTGAAATACGTATGGGGGGGGAGCGTGTCGAGCGGCTGTCCCAGTTGATCGAAACACTGCCACTCCAGCTGGTTAACCCCGATGCGTTCCGGCTGCTGGAAGGGGCTCCGGCCGGGCGACGGGAGTTCCTCGACTGGGGAGTGTTTCACGTGAAACATGGGTTTTTCGATGCCTGGCGGCGCGCGCGGCGCGCCCTCAAACATCGGAATGCATTGCTCAGGCGTGATAGAATGGATGCCAAATCGCTGTCGGCCTGGGAGCACGAATTGGCACACTGGGGCGACCGCGTCGATAGCCTGAGAAGCGACTGGATGGCAGAGTTCCTGCCCGTCTTCGAGGAAACACTGTCGCAACTACTGGCGCTGCCCGACCTGACGCTGGGTTACTCACGCGGTTGGGATAGAAAGCGCAGCCTGCTCGATATTCTCGAACAGGGGCGCGCGACGGATCAGCAGATGGGCTTTACCCAGCAAGGGCCACAGCGGGCCGACCTGCGTATTCGTCTTCGACGGCATCCAGCAGTCGAGGTTTTGTCGCGTGGCCAGCAAAAGCTGGTCGTTACTGCGCTCAAGCTGGCGCAGGGTAGGTTGCTGGAGCGAACGACCGGCCAGTCGTGCCTCTACCTGGTCGATGACTTGCCGGCGGAACTCGATGCCAGGCATCGGCAGGTATTCTGCCGTTTGCTGGAATCGATGCGCTGCCAAGCCTTCATTACAAGTGTCGAACACGATGCCCTGGTGGGACCCTGGCAGTCTCAAACCCCGCTGGAGATGTTTCACGTGAAACATGGCAGTGATGGGTCAGGAACGCTGGTGCCACAGGCACAGATAGACTTCATGACGGAGTAGTCAATGAGCGAGCAGGCTTACGACTCAACGAGCATCAAGGTACTCAAGGGCCTGGATGCCGTTCGCAAGCGTCCCGGCATGTATATCGGGGATACCGATGATGGGACAGGCCTTCACCATATGGTGTTCGAGCTGGTGGACAACTCCATCGATGAAGCCCTAGCCGGCCACTGTAGCGAAATACGCGTGGTCATCCACCCTGATGAGTCGATTACTGTCAGCGACAATGGTCGTGGCGTGCCCACCGATATGCATGAAGGCGAGGGTGTATCGGCGGCCGAAGTGATCATGACGGTGCTCCATGCCGGGGGCAAGTTTGACGACAACTCCTACAAGGTGTCCGGCGGCTTGCACGGGGTCGGTGTTTCGGTGGTCAATGCGCTTTCCGAAGAGCTCCGCCTGACAATCTGGCGTGCCGGCCAGGTTCACGAACAGATCTACCGTCATGGCGTGCCTCAGGCCCCGCTCGGCGTTGTGGGAAAGACCGAGAAGACCGGAACGCGTGTCCATTTCAAGCCGTCGACGGATACCTTCCATAATATCGAGTTCCATTACGATATTCTGGCCAAGCGTCTACGCGAACTATCCTTCCTGAACTCCGGGGTGGCGATTCGCCTGATGGACGAGCGCTCAGGGAAGGAGGAGCTGTTCCACTACGAAGGGGGCCTCAGGGCTTTCGTGGACCATCTCAACACCAACAAGACGGTGCTCAACCCGGTCTTTCACTTCAATGCTGTGCGCGAAGATGGCGTCGAGGTGGAAGTGGCGATGCAGTGGAGCGATTCCTTCACCGAGAACATCTTCTGCTATACCAATAATATACCTCAGCGCGATGGCGGCACCCACCTGGCTGGTTTTCGTGCGGCGCTGACGCGCACCATGAACAACTATATCGAAGCGGAAGGCCTGCTGAAGAAGTCCAAGGTGAACACCGCCGGTGATGATGCCCGAGAAGGCCTGACGGCCATCATCTCGGTCAAGGTGCCCGATCCGAAATTCTCCTCCCAGACAAAGGAGAAACTCGTTTCATCCGAGGTCAAGACGGCGGTAGAGCAGGAGATGGGGCGGCTGTTTGCCGAGTACCTCATCGAAAAGCCCAACGAGGCGAAAGCCATCGTCAACAAGATGCTGGATGCGGCACGTGCGCGTGAGGCGGCACGCAAGGCGCGGGACATGACTCGTCGCAAGGGCGCCCTGGACATTGCTGGCCTACCCGGCAAGCTGGCCGACTGTCAGGAGAAGGACCCCAGCCTGTCAGAACTGTTCCTGGTCGAGGGTGACTCGGCGGGTGGCAGCGCCAAGCAGGGGCGTGCGCGTCGCACCCAGGCAATCCTTCCGCTGAAGGGCAAGATACTCAACGTCGAGAAGGCACGCTTCGACAAGATGCTCTCCTCAGCGGAAGTCGGCACCCTGATCACGGCGCTGGGTTGCGGCATCGGCCGGGAGGAGTTCAACCCCGACAAGCTGCGCTATCACTCCATCATCATAATGACCGATGCAGATGTCGACGGGTCGCATATCCGTACCTTGCTGCTGACCTTCTTCTTCCGTCAGATGGGCCCGCTGATCGAACGCGGACACGTCTTCATTGCCCAGCCGCCGCTCTACAAGATCAAGCGGGGTAAGCAGGAGACCTATCTCAAGGATGAGCAAGCCCTGGTCGATTACCTCACCACGACGGCAATGGATGGCGCTCGGCTCTACGTCAACCCGGACGCGCCTGCAGTGACCGGCAGCCAGCTGGAATCCCTGGTCCAGCAGTATCGTGACGTGATGAAGCGGATCGATCGCCTGTCGCGGGTCTATCCCAATGTGGTGCTGCGCAAGGTCGTCCATGCCGCCACGCTGGAGGGTGAGGCTAGCCTCAAGGATCGCGTGACCATGCAGAACTGGATCGAGTTCCTGCAGGCCGAGATGGATGCGCTGGTGGCCTATGAAGGCGGACCTCGCTACACGTTCCGTCTCGAGGAGGACACGGAGCGTGAGCTGTACCTGCCGGCGGTGACGCTTACCGCACACGGTGTCAGCACCGATTATGTCTGGGGCATCGATTTCTTCATCAGCGCCGACTATCGCGCCATGGCAGCCCTGGGCACCACGCTCGATGGTCTGCTGGAGGAGGGGGCCTACATCGCCCGCGGCGAGCGCAAGAAGCCCGTAGAGACCTTCTACCAGGCGCTGGACTGGCTGATGGCGGAAGCCCAGCGTGGCCTGGCCGTACAGCGCTACAAGGGGCTGGGCGAGATGAATCCGGATCAGCTCTGGGAAACCACCATGGACCCCGATACTCGCCGCCTGCTTCGCGTGACCATTGAGGATGCCGTCGCGGCCGACATGATGTTCAACACCCTCATGGGGGATGAAGTGGAACCGCGGCGCGCCTTCATCGAGCATAACGCCCTGGTTGCCAATCTCGATGTCTAGTCCGCGCTCAGTTAGGCAGCGATGTTTCACGTGAAACATCACTGCCTGACTCTAGTCGAGCCACACTGAACTGAAGAAGGGGGGGGCCTGCGAAAGCAGGCCCCCCTTCTTCAGTTCAGTGTAGAAAAATATTCTAAAACAGCAGGTTAGGCTTTAGTTAATGATGCAGGACGGTGTGTGCAGAAAGCTGGCGGCACGCTCGCCATCTCTTCAGAAACACCAGGTCATGAGTATGGAGCGGAGGGGGCACCAGCCAGGCGCGTTGCATGCGTGCTTGACCGCACCCTTGAGATGTCGCGTGGGGTAGGGTCTCTTGCGAGCCGATGAAGGCTACAACTAGCTTGTGTGCTTGAGGGCTGATGACTGATGCGGCACGGTTAGAAGGTGTTCTTCAGAAGGGATGATACTGTCAGGTGGAGCATGAGTTTCGCGCAGGGGTAATGTGTGGCGGGCTCTTACGGTATTCTTGTGACAGAGCTATTGCGACAGCAGCCAGTCGGTAAAGGCCGCCAGGTCGTCGAAGATCATTGTGTGCTCCAGCCCGCTACCCTTGGTTTCCGTTCGCTTGCCCTTGCCGGTTCGCACCAGCACAGAACGACAGCCCATTGCCTCACCGGCCTGCAGGTCTCGCAGGCTATCCCCCACTATCCAACTCCCGGAAAGGGTGCTTAACCCCAGTGCCTGACGGATCTGCACGAGCAGCCCCGGGCGGGGCTTGCGACAGTCGCAGCCGTCGTCGGGTCCATGGGGGCAGTAGGCAATATGCGCGATACGGCCGCCAGCGGCCGCCACGAGACGGTTGAGCTCATAGTGCATGCTCGCCAGCGTCTCTTCGTCGTAGTAGCCGCGCGCGATTCCGGACTGGTTGGTGGCTATGGCAACACTCCAGCCTGACTGGCTCAGGCGGGCAATCGCATCAATGGAGCTGGCGTAGGGAATCCACTCCTCGAGACACTTGATGTAGTCGTCGGAGTCGTGGTTGATGACACCGTCTCGGTCGAGAATGACAAGCTTGCTGGTATCGTACATGGCACATCCGTATATGGCAGATCGGAACCTGGCGGGCAGGGGAATAGTGTTTCACGTGAAACATCGGGAGCCAAGCGGTGGTTGCCGAGGGTGAGTGTTTCACGTGAAACATCAGGCAAGAAAAAGCCGGCGAGAGGTCTCGCCGGCTCCTGCCACATCAAGCGAAGGCTACTGCTGAAGCAGGGCGATATCCGCCACTTCGAGAAACAGCCCCTGGAGGCCAGCCAGCAGAGCCAGGCGATTGGTGCGGGTGGCGTCATCCTCCGCCATGACCATGACCTGGTCGAAGAAGGTATCGACGGGATCACGCAGGCTCGCGAGGGCATCCAGCGCCTCACGGTAGCGGCCCTCGGCAAACAGCGGCATGACGGCCTCGCGCTGGGCGGCGATGGCCTTGAAGAGCGCCTCTTCGGCCGATTCCTGCAGCAATGCCGGGTCAACGCTGGTGACGACTCGGCTGTCCTGCTTGGCGAGGATATTGGCGACACGCTTGTTGGCGGCGGCCAGGGCGGAAGCCTCTTCGCGCTGGGCAAAGGCATGGACGGCACGAAGGCGCCGGGCAAAGTCCAGTGGCCGAGTCACCGGCCGGGCACGCACGGCGAGATAGACCTCGGCCTCGATCCCTTCCTCCTGGCCCCAGGCGCGGAAGCGGTCGAGCATATAGGTCAGGACCTCCTCGACCAGGTTCTCGGCGTAGGGGAGCTCCTGATGTTGCGCAGCAGCAAGTTCCAGCAGTTCACGGAGATCCAGATCGAGTTCGCCCTTCACCAGGATGTTGAGTACCCCGATGGAGGCTCGGCGGAGGGCGAAGGGGTCCTTGGTGCCGGTGGGTCGTGCGCCGATACCGAAGATACCGGTCAGGGTGTCGAGCCGGTCGGCCAGCGCCAGAGCGAGCCCGGTGCGGGTTTCGGGAATGGCGTCGGTAGCGAAGCGTGGCAGGTACTGCTCCTCAAGCGCCTGGGCGACGTCGGCCGGCTCGCCGTCCTGGCTGGCATAGTAGCGGCCCATGATGCCCTGAAGCTCGGGAAATTCGAGCACCATTTCGGTGACCAGGTCGCACTTGCCAAGCTCGGCGGCGCGCCGGGCATGGGCCACGTTGCCGCCGATGCGGCCGGCGATGAAGGCGGCGACCGCCGCCGTGCGATGCGCCTTGTCGGCGAGGGTGCCGAGCTGTTGCTGGAACAACACGCTGGTGAGACCGTCGATGCGGCTGGCGAGCGACTGCTTGCGGTCGGTGTCGTAGAAGAAGGCGGCATCGGCCAGGCGGGGGCGAATCACCTTCTCGTTACCCTCGATGACCTGCTGTGGATCCTGGCTATCGATATTGGCGATGGTGATGAACAGGGGCTTGAGCTTGCCGGCGTCGTCGAGCAGATGGAAGTACTTCTGGTTGGCCTTCATCGAGGAGATGAGGCACTCGGCGGGCACCTCGAGGAAGCGTTCGTCGAAACTGCCGGCCAGCGCCACGGGCCACTCCACCAGGCCGCTTACTTCGATGAGCAGATCCTCATCGATGACCGCCGTGGCCTCCTGGACCTCCGCCTCGGACAGCACCTGCTCACGGATGCGCTCCCGGCGCTTTCCTCGATCGGCCAGCACCCAGGCGTTTTCCAGGGCGGCAAGATAGTCGTCGGCATGGGCCAGTTCGATGGCTTCGGGGGCGTGGAAGCGATGGCCGCGGGTCGTGCGACCGGCGGAAAGTCCGAGGACCTCGGCGTCGACGATATCGCTGCCATAGAGCATCACCAGCCAATGCACGGGACGGGAGAACTCGATGCGCGAGGCCCCCCAGCGCATGTTCTTGGGCACCGGCAGGGCGGCTGCCGCCTTGGCAACGATAGCGGGCAGCAGGGCCGTCGTGGCTTCACCCGACTGCTGTTCGCGGTAGCCAAGCCAGGTGCCCTTGTCGGTCTCCAGGTGAATCAAGTCGGCCACATCGACGCCACAAGAGCGGGCAAAGCCCTGGGCAGCCTTGGTAGGCTCGCCATCCTTGTAGGCGGCGGCCAGCGCGGGGCCGCGACGCTCGACTTCCCGGTCGGGCTGCTTGTCGGCCAGCTTGGTGATCTGCACGGCCAGGCGGCGGGGGGTGGCCCAGGCGTGAACGTCGGCAAAGGCGATATCGGCATCGGCGAGGCCACGGCAGATGCCGTCGGCCAGGGCGTCGGAGAGGGCGTCGATGGCCCCCGGCGGAAGCTCCTCGGCCCCCAGTTCCAGCAAAAAGGTATCAACAGCCATGTTCAAGCGTCTCCCTGTTCAGCAAGCGGCTCGTTGGCGAGCAGTTCCTGGCGCAGGGCCTCGGGGGCCATGGGGAAACCGGCGGCCTTGCGTGAGTCGTAATAGGCGTGGGCCACATCGCGGGCCATGGTGCGCACGCGCAGGATGTAGCGCTGGCGTTCGGTGACGGAAATGGCGTGGCGAGCATCCAGCAGGTTGAAGGTATGGGATGCCTTGAGTACCTGCTCGTAGGCGGGCAGGGGCAGGCTGGCTTCGAGCAGCTTGGTGCACTCCCTTTCCTGATGGTCGAAGGCAGCGAATAGCGCGGGCACATCGGCCTGCTCGAAGTTGTAGGCCGACTGCTCCCGCTCGTTCTGCAGGTAGACGTCGCCGTAGGTGACCCGGGAACCATCCGGTGCCACGGTCCAGACGAGGTCATAGACGCTGTCGACGTTCTGCAGGTACATGGCGATACGCTCGAGACCATAGGTCAGCTCGCCGGTGACGGGGTAGCATTCGATGCCGCCGGCCTGCTGGAAATAAGTGAACTGGGTCACCTCCATGCCGTTGAGCCAGACCTCCCAGCCCAGCCCCCAGGCGCCGAGAGTGGGCGACTCCCAGTTGTCCTCGACGAAGCGAATGTCATGTACCAAGGGGTCGATGCCCAGGCGTTGGAGGGAACCCAGGAAGAGCGCCTGCAGGTCGGCGGGGGAGGGCTTCATGACGACCTGGAACTGGTAATAGTGCTGGAGCCGGTTGGGGTTCTCGCCGTAGCGACCGTCGGTGGGCCGGCGGGAGGGCTGCACGTAGGCGGCATTCCAGGTCTCGGGTCCGATGGAGCGTAGGAAGGTGGCGGGATGAAAGGTGCCTGCGCCGACCTCCATGTCCAGAGGCTGGAGCACCACGCAGCCCTGTTCGGCCCAGTACTGCTGCAGGGCCAGGATCAGGCCCTGGAAGGTCGTCGCGTCCGGCGTCGACCCCGGGGTCGAAGTCGACGATAGTGTCGAGAGTGTCATTGGGAAAGCACCGTTGGCCATGAATTCACGAGGCGTCAAGTATACAATCACAGGCACATCGGTTATAGGCGCAGTCAACGGCGCCGCAGCGAGGAACCCTAATGATCGTAGTGACAGGTGGTGCTGGCTTCATCGGCTCGAATCTCGTCAAGGCACTCAACGAGCGTGGTCGCACGGACGTGCTGGTCGTCGACGACCTTCTCGACGGCACCAAGTTCGTCAATCTGGCCGACTGCACGCTCGGGGATTATCTGGACAAGGATGACTTTCGCGAGCGAGTCGAGGCGGTATTGCGTGGTGAGTCATCGCGGTTGCCCCCCATCGAAGCCATTTTCCATGAGGGCGCCTGCTCGGACACCACCGAGTGGGATGGCCGCTTCATGCTCGACAACAATTTCGAGTACTCCAAGGTGCTGCTGCATTTCTGCCAGCTGCAGGGCATCCCCTTCATCTACGCCTCCTCGGCGGCGACCTACGGAGGCAGCCAGGTCTTTCGCGAGGAGCCCGAGTACGAGAAGCCGCTCAATGTCTATGGCTACTCCAAGCTGCTCTTCGACCAGTACGTGCGCGAGCACTGGGATGAGCTGACGAGCCAGGTGGTGGGGTTTCGCTACTTCAATGTCTATGGCCCGCGGGAACAACACAAGGGCAAGATGGCCAGCGTCGCCTTCCACCATCACACCCAGATATCGGCGGGGCAGGACCTCAAGCTGTTTGGCGCCTGGGATGGCTATGAGGCCGGCATGCAGAGCCGTGACTTCGTCTATGTCGGTGATGTGGTGAACGTCAACCTGTGGTTTCTCGACAACCCGGGGAAGTCCGGAATCTTCAACCTGGGCTCGGGGCGTGCCGAGCCTTTCAAGGCGATCGGTGAAGCCGTCATCGACTTTCACCGCCAGGGCAAAATCGAGTACATCGACTTCCCCGAAGAGCTCAAGGGGCGCTACCAGAGCTATACCCGGGCCGATATCTCACGGCTGCGGGAGGCGGGCTATGATCGGGAATTCCGCACTGTGGCCGAGGGGGTGTGGGAGTACCTGCGGTGGCTCGGCGGAGAGGCTGAATGAGGGCACCGCCTTCGTCGGGCGAGCGCATCCTGGTGGTTGGCCCATCCTGGGTCGGTGACATGGTGATGGCCCAGAGCCTGCTGAAGACACTCAAGCAGCGCCAGCCCGACTGCCATATCGGGGTCGTGGCCCCCGGCTGGTCGCAGCCGATCCTTGCGCGCATGGATGAGGTCGCCGAGGTGGCGACGCTGGACGTAACTCACGGCGAATTCGGTTGGGGCACCCGGCGGACGCTGGCGAAGCGGCTCGCGGGGCGCTTCGACCGGGCGATCGTCCTGCCTCGCTCCTGGAAGTCGGCGCTGGTTCCCTTCCTGGCGCGGATACCCCGGCGCACCGGCTATACCGGTGAACATCGCTTCGGGCTGCTCAACGATCGGCGCGCGCTGGACAAGAAAGTACTGGACCAGACCGTCAAGCGCTTCGTCGCGCTGGGCCTGCCAGCGGGTGCAGATCTGGAGGCTCTGTCGATCCCTCGTCCGCGGCTGCGGGTCGATACCCTGAACCTGGCGGCTGTGCGCGACGGCCTGGGGCTCTCGTCACGACCAGCCATCGGCATGATGCCCGGTGCCGAGTATGGCCCGGCCAAGCAGTGGCCGTTGGGCCATTTTCGTGAATTGGCCCTGCGCCTGGTGGCGGAAGGCTTCGAGGTGCGGGTGCTCGGCGGCCCCAAGGATGCCGAGGCCGGCACGGTGATTGCAGAAGGGCAGGAGGGCGTGCACAACCTGTGCGGAAAGACACGGCTGGCCGACGCCGTGGACCTGCTGGCCGACTGCCGGCAGGTGGTCACCAACGATTCGGGATTGATGCATGTGGCGGCCGCCGTGGGGACCCGCGTCCAGGCCCTCTATGGCTCGTCGTCGCCGCTCTACACGCCGCCCCTGACCGACAAAGCCACGATTCATACCCTGGCGCTGGAGTGCTCTCCCTGTTTCCAGCGCACCTGCCCGCTGGGCCATACCAACTGCCTGGTGCAGCTATCGCCCCAGCGGGTCTTGCAGGCGATACTGGCCTCGAGAGCAGAACTCATCGGCCGTGGCTGAGGGGTATCACTGGACCGAAGCGGGCTCCTCACCGGTAGCGTCCTCCGGTGTTTCCACGATCTGTTCCTGAGGCTCCGCCTGCGGCTCCTCGCGCTGCGGTGCGAGCCCCTCCCACAGACGCTGCTGCAGGGCGTTCTCCTCGTGCATCCGGGCGTTCACAAACTCCATGCCATGCTCCTCGATCAGGGTGGGCTCATTCGACAGCAGCGATACGCCGAGGCCGGCACGATGCCAGTCGATGGTAAAGCCCATGGCATCCAGTATGGTGGGGAAAACGTCCACCATGGACGCCTCCCGGCCTTGTCTGCCCACAGGGATGCCGGGGCCCAGCAACATGAAGGTATTGTCGCGCTCGCTCTGGATCAGCTGCTCCCAGGCCGAGACCCGCATGGTCAGGTGGTCGCTGGCGATCACCACCAGAGTATTATCCAGCAAACCTTCACTATTGAGTCGTTCGAGCAGGTTCCGGGCCAGCCAGGCTGAACACTCGACCGAATAAAGAATATCCTCGCCATCGAATTCGCCCTGGCGATCGAGACAGCGCTGGGCGGGATAGCCACGAGGGGCATGGCCGGTCAGCGAGAGATTGACCAGTCCCCAGGGGCCTTGCTCGTCGTTCAGGCGACGGATCTCCTCTACCGTGTAGTCGTAGAGCGAGTCGTCATAGAGCCCCCAGTTGTTGAGATAGTCAGGGTCGTCTAGCCGGGGTTGAAGGTCTTCACGCCCCAGCACCGTGTTGAAGCCGTGCTCCTCATAGAAGAGACCCTTGCCAGCGAAGGCGGTACTGGCGCCGCCCATGTAGGTGAGCCGATAGCCCTGTTCGGAGAGCAGGTCGCCCAGGCAGTCGACCCCGGGTACTACCGTTTCCAGCGGCGAGAACTGTCGGTCGTGGAGCAGGCCGGCGGGCATCAGTGGAGTACCGCACTGGCTGGCGATCATGCCCGCCATGGTCCAGCCGGTATTGTCGAGCTGGTAGACGCCCTCATAGACCAGGCCATTCTCGCCGATGGCATCCAGGTCGGCATAGGCGTCGCCGAAGCGCTCGCGATCGGCATAGGTGCGCTCGATGCTTTCCAGATAGATCAGCAGGAGGTTGGGCGGGTCGTCCCGAGCGTCGAGAATCATCGGTTCCACATACTGGCGGTCCAGCCAGGCGCCATCGTCGGTAACGATAGCCGCGCCGCGCTGGGTCACGCCGTATAGCAGGGGGTTGCTGGCCAGCAGCAGCAGGGCCAGGAAGAATTCTATCCGTCGCCAGCGATGATCGTGGCGTAGAAGCCAGAGGAACGAGACGAACAGTGCTGCCATGGAGAGGGTATAGATGACGGCGGCCCCGACCCGGCTGACACCACCATGGTCGGCCATGCCGGCCTGGAGATGGAAGAAGACGGCACTCAGGTCGACGTTGCCGAAGCTTTCGGAAAGGTAGATATAGAGTCCCCACAGCGCGATGGGTACCAGTGTCCAGGACCATAGGCGTGGAACAGCGGAGCGCTGCGGGGCATGAGGCGCGCCCCAGAGAAGCCGGAACCCCAGGAACAACCAGGCTGCCGTGACGAAGGGGAGTCCCCAGACCGGAAGTGGTGTCAGGGAGGTGACGGCATACCCCAGGCAAAGACCGATGATCAGCAGCGAACACCAGCGGGGGAAGTTCAGGTCACGAAACGAGAAGAAAAAGGGCATGGCACCGCGCGCGCAGGTGGTGAGTTCAGTTAGCAGCTTATCAAGTCGAGGCCTGTTTGCACCAAAAGTCGTGGGTCGAACCGCCTGCTGGAGGAGGGCGTCGTTTGCCGTCCCGGCGCTTGCACCCGTAAACTGATGCCCCGCTCAGCTGACAAGGAAGGGCCTGATGAGCCTCGCTGCCGTACTGATCGTCAAGAACGAGGAGGCTCACCTGCAAGCCTGCCTGGAGACGCTGAGCTGGGCGGACGAGATCGTGGTGGTGGATGCCGGTAGTATGGATGGCACCCGCGATATCGCCAGGGCCTTTACCGACAAGGTCGTGGTCGAGGATGACTGGCAGGGCTTCGGCGTGCAGCGGCAACGCGCGGAGGCGCTGGTGGAGAGCGACTGGGTGCTGATGATCGATGCCGACGAGCGGGTGACGCCCGAGCTGCGCGGCAGCATCGAGGCCGCCGTGGCGTTGAATCAGCCGGCTATCTATACGCTGCCGCGCCTCTCCTGGTGCTTCGGGGCATTCATACGTCATTCCGGCTGGTACCCGGATCGTGTGGCACGCCTCTATCCACGGCAGCGAGCCGGGTATAACGCATCCTTGGTGCACGAGAAGCTGGAAAATCCTGAGCGGCTGGTGGTGAAGCCGCTTCAGGGTGATCTGCTCCATTTTACTTACCGCGACCTGCGCCATTACCTGGAGAAGTCCGCCCACTATGCCCAGGCCTGGGCCGAGCAGCGTGCAGCGCGGGGCAAGCGGGGCAGCCTGGCGGCGGGTATCGGGCATGGCATCGGCTGTTTTCTGCGCATGTATCTGTTCAAGGCCGGCTTCCTGGACGGGCGGCAGGGCCTGCTGTTGGCGCTGCTTTCTGCCCACTCGACCTTCGCCAAGTATGCCGACCTGTGGGTCAGAACTCGGACGTCGCCTCCTCCAGACGATATATCAGCTCACTGATGGCGGTCGCCGCCACATCCAGGTCGATGGCAGCCATGTCGGACTCTGCAGCCCCCGGCGGCGGGCTGAAGGCGAGTCGGTGCGACTCGCTGTTGCAGGTTTGCCAGCGCAGCGGCGTGGCGGATCGTCGGGCCGGATAGAAGCCGGCGGTGGGCCGGTCGAGGCAGCCGGCAATATGCAGCGGACCGGTGGAGCCGGCGATAAACAGGTCGGCGGCCGCGAGAGTCATCGCGAAGTCGCCCAGTCCCCTTCTCGGCGGCAGCACGACCGCCTCCAGACCATCGCTCTCCAGCCGGTCGCGCAGCTCACCGGCGGTGGCCTCCTCGCTGGGCCCCGCCGTCATGATCCAGATGGGCCTGCTGCCGCCTGCGCGCGCATCGATCAAGCGTGCCAGCTGGGCATACTGCCCGGGGGTCAGGTTCACCGCCGAGCCACCGCTGCCGGCATGCAGATAGATCCAGGGACGTGACGTAGCGATGCCGAGCTCCTGGGCGAGGCGGGACCTCTGCACTTCGGACGTGCCGGCAGGGAGGGGCCAGTAGGGTGGGTCCGGGCGAGCCACCGACGCCACACCCAGGGCGAGCAGCAAGGCATCGGCCAGTTCGATATTGTAGACGTACTCAGGCCGGGTGGAACGGGACCTGCGCTGGGTGACGCGATGATTGTAGAATAGCTGCGCCCACTTGGTGGCAGGAGCCAGGCGTAGCGGTATTCCGCTACGCCAGCCCAGCCAGCCGATTCGCGGCGTCGAGTAGAGGGTCAGCAGGGCCGCAAAGCGACCGGCTCGAAGCTGCTGCAGCAGAGAACGCTGTGCATTGCGACCGGCATCGCCGCCCGGGTCCAGGATCACCTCGTCGATCCAGGGACACAGCCGGGCCAATGGCGCGGTATAGGTTGGGACCAGAACACTGATATGCAGGGCGGGCGATGTGGCCTTGAGGTAGGCAAGCGCCGGCCAGGCCAGCATGAAGTCGCCGACCTTGTCGTTACGCACGACCAGTATGCGGGTCGATTCGCGGGGATTGCCCCCGTTGGCAGAAGACGTCATCTGGGCTCCCGTGCCCCGGTGGCCGAAGAAGGAGACGACCTTGTCGCACAAGGTAATGCATATCTGCCTTTCGGATGGCTGGGGCGGACTGGAAATGTATCCTGGGCGGATTATACCCGAGCTTAAGCGCCAGGGTTGGGAGCCCCATGGCCTGGCGCTGGCAGGCTCTGCGGTAGCCGCAAGCCTGGTCGAGGCGGGCATCGAGCCTATGACGGTGCCCACGCGGGGGCGTGCCCTGCTGCAGGTCGGCCGGGTGCTTGCGTACCTGAAGCGTCATGACATCGGCGTGCTGCACTGCCACAAGTCCAGCGATCTGCGTCTGGGTGCCCTGCTCGCCACCTTGCGGCCGAAGCTAAAGCTGTTCTTCACCGATCACATGGGGGTCACCCGCGCCAAGAAGGACCTCTACCACCGCTGGGCCTATGGCAGGGTCACCCGACTGTTTGCCATCAGTGATGCAACGCGGGCGCGCAATGTCGCCGCCTTCCCCCTGCCGGTGGAGCGGATCAAGCGGCTCTATCTCGGTATCGACCTCGAGCCCTATCGCCCCCGGCTGAGCGAGGCGGAGCGCGAGGCACTGCGCCGCGAACTCGGTGTGCCTGCCGCTAGTGTGGCCATCGGCCTGCCTGGACGGCTGACGGATGGCAAGGGCCAGGAGCTCTGGGTCGAGGCGCTGGCTCTGCTGCGCGAGCGCTATCCGGACCTGGCCTGGCATGGCGTCGTCATTGGTGGCCTCACTGCCGCCGAGGGCAGCGACGAGGCCTATGTGGCGGGGCTGCGGGCTCAAGTCGCATCGTTGAGCCTGGAAACGCGACTTCACTTTGCCGGCTTTCGCCGCGACCTGCCGCGGCTGTTCGAAGCGCTGGATATCGTTTGCGTACCGTCGCGCAACGAGGCATTCGGTCTCACGGTCATCGAGGCGATGGCCGCCGGCAAGGCCGTGGTCGGCGCCGACAGTGGCGCCATCCCGGAGCTGATCGATGCTACCTGCGGCTGCCTCGCATCACCGGACGCGCCCGAGGCCTGGGCCGATGCCATGGCGGGGCTGGTAAGGGATCCAGAGCAGCGACAACGACTGGGGCAGGCGGCGCAGCGGCGGGCTGCGGAGCGCTTTGAGCTGGCTGCCCATGTGCGAGCCCTGCTCGAGGAGTATTCTCAGCCATAGCTCTTAGCCATAGACCTTAACCATAGCACTTAGCCATAGCCTCGACGGATCGCCTCACCGGCTGCGCCGGCGCCGAATTTCTCCAGGGAGCGATCCAGGCGTCGCAGGTTGGCCTCCTGCCAGCTGCCGGGCGTGCGCAACCGGCAGCGATCCAGATCGATCAGCCAGACACTCTCCTCGGAATCGACCAGCAGGTTGCGGGCATTGAGATCGACATGATCGAGGCCGGCGTCGTGGAATCGACGAATGGTGCGGCCCACCGCCTCGAGGAGCGCCTCGCTGTCACGGCCTTCGATGAGGCGGTCGGCAAGGGAGCGGGCGCCGGTAATGCGTACCGTGATCAGTGCCGCTTCATAGGAGAGGCCGTGGCGGGTGACGGCGGCGGCAACCGGCCTGGGTACGGGCAGGCCCCGGGCGTAGAGCTCGGCGGTCAGGCGCAGTTCGCGAAACGCCCGGGTCCGCTCCCGGCCGGTCCACAGGTAGCGTTGCCGGGCAAGCCTTGCCATCAGCCCGCCGCGGCGGTAGGGGCGCAATACCCACTGGGCAGTGCCTGTATCGAGGAAGAGGCTGCTGCCACGGCCGGGCGCTTCGCCCACCACACGGCCCGCTTCACGCCAATGGGCCGGCGAGAATAGCTGCGGGGTGATTTGTGGCGTCAGGTTGGCGTCACATAGACTGTCCGCATCATATAGAATGAAAACCTTTCCCGTCCGACATGTTGCCAAGTGCATGAAGCATCCTCTGCCTGCCCAACCTCGCCATATCGCCGTGCTGCGCCTCTCCGCGCTGGGCGACGTGTGCAATCTGGTCCCCACCATCCGAGCGCTGCAGCGGCAGTGGCCCGACATTCGCATCACCTGGATCATCGGCAAGGCGGAACACAGTCTACTGGCCGGTCTCTCGGGGGTCGAGTTCGTCGTCTACGACAAGGCCAGCGGCCTTGCCGGGATGCGGCGCCTATGGCGCCAGCTCGGTGACACCCGCTTCGACGTGCTGCTGCATATGCAGCAGGCGCTGCGGGCCAGCGTGCTCTCCCTGGGGTTGAAGGCCGACGTGCGGGTGGGGTTCGACAAGGCACGGGCCAAGGATGCCCAGCATTGGTTCACCCATCGCCAGCTGGCGCCGCATCCGCGCGCCCATGTGCTGGAGTCGTTCATGGACTTCGCCCGCCTGCTGGGCGTCGAGAATCACGGGTTGGAATGGAACCTGCCGGTGCCGGCCGAGGCCGAGGGTGAGGCTCGCGGGCTGACCGGCGCCTCCCCCTACCTGCTGATGAGCCCCTGCGCCAACCCGCGGCTACGCAACTTTCGCAACTGGTCCGCCGAGGGCTATGCGGCGGTCATCGAGCACGCCTGGGCTCAGTTTGGTCTGAAAACGGTGCTGACCGGCGGCGGCAGCACCCAGGAACGGGAAGTGGGTGAGCGTATCCAGGCCTTGAGTCGCCCGGAGGCGGTGATCGATGTCATCGGCAACAGCTCGCTCAAGGGCCTGCTGGCCCTTATTGCCCGGGCGCGGGTGGTGATCGCTCCGGATTCCGGGCCGGTGCACATGGCCAACGCCATGGGTACCCCGGTGATCGGATTGTATGCCACCACCAACCCCGACCGTGCAGCGCCCTATCTGTGGCGTGACCACGTGGTCGATCGCTATCCGGAGGCGGTTCGCGCCTACCTCCACAAGGCGCCCGAGGAGATCGCCTGGGGCGAGCGCGTTCGTCATCCCGATGCCATGTCCCTGATTCGTGTCGACGATGTCGTCCAACGGCTCGATGCATTGCTGACAGGGCCGAACGAGAGCAAGGAAACGGAGACACCCGATGAAGCTTGATCTGACTGCGCTGGAGCAGGCGCACGTGCTGGTGGTAGGCGATGTCATGCTCGACCGGTACTGGCACGGCGCCACCTCACGTATCTCGCCGGAGGCCCCCGTGCCGGTGGTCCGGGTGGAGGAGAGCGAGGATCGCCCCGGCGGTGCGGCCAACGTGGCGCTCAATATTGCCTCACTGGGGGCTCACGCGGCCCTGAGCGGCATGGTCGGCGACGATGACAATGCTCGGCGCCTTATTGCCCGCATGGAGTCTGCGGGGGTGGAGACCTACTTCGAGAGCAGCGCTGGCATTCCCACCATCACCAAGCTGCGGGTCATGAGCCGCAACCAGCAGCTGATTCGTCTCGACTTCGAGGATGGCCTGGAAAATGTCGACACCTCCGGCCTGCTGGCTCGGGTCGAGCAGGGCCTGCCCGGCAGCGACCTGGTGATTCTCTCCGACTATGGCAAGGGCACCCTCAATCAGGTAGAGGCGTTGATCCAGCTAGTCAAGGCCTCGGGCAAGCGCGTGCTGGTGGACCCCAAGGGCAGCGACTTCCGCAAGTACCGGGGGGCCAGCGTGATCACCCCCAACCTGGCCGAGTTCGAGGGCGTGGTCGGTCACTGCCGCGACGATGCCGAACTGGCTGCCCGGGGCGAGGCGCTGTGCATGGAGCTCGAACTCGAGGCCCTGCTGATCACCCGCAGCGAGAAAGGCATGACGCTGATCCGGGCCGGGCACGAACCCCTGCATATTCCCACCCGGGCCCGCGAGGTCTACGACGTGACCGGTGCCGGCGACACCGTGATCGGCGTGCTGGGGCTGGCGCTGGCCGCCGGCCACGGTTTTCCCGAAGCCATGACCCTGGCCAACCTGGCCGCCGGCCTGGTGGTGGCCAAGCCGGGCACGGCGACGCTCTCCATCGCCGAGCTCTACACGGCCCTGCACGGCGATAAGCTGGCCGAGTTCGGTGTGATCGAGGAGCCCGCGTTGATCGAGGCGGTGCGGGCCGCCCAGGCCCGCGGCGAGCGGGTGGTAATGACCAACGGCTGCTTCGATATCCTGCATGCCGGCCATGTGGCCTACCTGGAGCATGCCCGTCGGCTCGGCGATCGGTTGGTCGTGGCGGTCAACGACGACGCCTCCATTGCCCGGCTCAAGGGTCCCAAGCGGCCTATCAACCCGCTGCTGCGGCGCATGCAGGTCCTGGCCGGACTGGGGGCAGTGGACTGGGTGGTGCCCTTCGGGGAAGACACACCCCAGCGCTTGATCGAGGCGGTGATTCCAGACGTGCTGGTCAAGGGCGGCGATTATCGCCCCGAGGAGATTGCCGGTGGCGATGCGGTCCGTGCCGCCGGCGGCGAGGTGATGGTGCTGGGCTTTGAGGACGGCGTATCGACCACGGCGATGATCTCGACGATCCTGGATCGCGAGAGCTGATGCAACGCCGAGGCCGACCCTGGGCACGCCATCTCTATTCGACGGCGCTCTATCTGCTCTCACCGCTGATATGGCAGCGCGTCTGGCGTGAGCAAGCGCTCACAAACCCCCGGCGGGAACGGCTCGGGCTGCTGCCTGCCCGGCCTGTCGCGGAGCGTGGCATCTGGCTTCACTGCGCCTCGGTGGGAGAAGTCCTGGCAGCCCGGCCCCTGATCGAGGCCCTGCTGGCTCGCTATCCCGAGCACCGTCTAATAGTCACCACCATGACCGCGACCGGCGCCGAGCGTGTCCGCGCCTTGAGCCGAGCGCTGCGAGAATCGGCGACCGTAGATGCAGCCGATGGCCCGCTCGAGCACCACTTCGTGCCACTGGACTTTCCCGGTGCGACCCGCCGCTTCATCGACCGGTTGAATCCGGCGCTGGCCATTTTCTTCGAGACCGAGCTCTGGCCCAACCTGCTGGCGGCCTGCCACCAACGAGGAGTACCGACGGCGGTGGTCAACGGGCGCCTCTCCCCTCGTGCCTATCGGGGATATCGTCGGCTGCGCCCGCTGATGCAGGATGCCCTTAGTCACGTCGACTGGCTCGCTGCCAAATCCACGGCCGACGCCGAGCGCTTCCGGTCGCTGGGCATGGCGCCGGTGGCTATCGAGGTGGTGGGCTCATTGAAGTACGACCTGACGCCGACCACCGAAACAGAGGCACTGAGTCGAAAGCTAAGCCTTCGGCTGGGCTCGCGTCCGGTATGGGCCGCCGGTTCTACCCACCCGGGCGAGGAGGAGCTGCTGCTGCAGGCCCATGTCCGGCTACGACAACACTATCCCAACGCCCTGCTGATACTGGTGCCGCGTCACCCCCAACGCTTCGATGCGGTGGCGTCTCTGTGCCATGAGCGGGGCCTGGCCATGGCGCGCCGCTCCCGCGACGAACCGCCCGACGCCCGCACGGCGGTCTACCTGGGCGATACCATGGGGGAGCTGCTCTCCCTTTACGGCGCGGCGGACCTGGCCTTCGTCGGCGGCAGCCTGGTGCCGATCGGTGGGCATAACCTGCTGGAGCCGGCCGCCATGGGGGTGCCGGTGCTCACCGGCCCTGAACTCGCCAACTTCGAGGACGTGGCAGAGATCCTGCGCGATGCTGCCGCCCTGGTGGAGGTTCCCGACAGCGAGGCGCTGGTCGAAGCGCTGGTCGCCCTGTTTATCGATGAAGCCGAGCGCCACCGGCTGGCCGCGGCCGGGCAAGCGGTGATGGCGGCAAATCGTGGCGCCCTGGGGCGCACCATGTCGGGTCTATCTGCTCTGCTGGGTGAGTGAGCGCGTACCTCAACATGTCTGAATTCCACTTGCCTGGAAGCAAGCCGAATTAATCCCGGTATCGCGGGCATCGTCAGGCCGGCGTCAGCCGCTCGACGCCGGTGTCACTGCCCAGCAGCAGCACATCGGCGCCACGGGCGGCAAACAGGCCATTGGTGACCACGCCGACGATGGCATTGATCCTGGCTTCCATGGCCACGGGGTCGTCGATCATGAATTCGAAGCAGTCGAGGATCCGGTTGCCGTTGTCGGTGATCACGCCTTCGCGATAGACCGGATCGGCGCCCAGCTTGACCAGCTCGCGGGCGACATAGGAGCGTGCCATTGGGATCACCTCCACCGGCAGCGGGAAGTCGCCCAGTCTTTCCACGCGCTTCGATGCATCGGCAATGCAGATGAACCGTTCCGCACAGGCGGCGACGATCTTCTCTCGGGTGAGGGCCGCTCCGCCGCCCTTGATCATGTGAAGGTGAGCGTTCACTTCGTCTGCGCCGTCGATGTAATAGGGCACGGTGCCGACGCTGTTGAGTTCGAAGACCTCGATGCCATGACCGCGCAGGCGTTCGGCACTGGCCTCGGAGCTGGCCACGGCCCCCATGAAGTCGTCGCGCAGCCGGGCCAGACGATCGATGAACCGATTGGCGGTAGAGCCGGTGCCGATGCCGAGAATGGTATCGCGCTCGAGGTGGGGTGCAATCTCGTCGATGGCGGCCGCGGCTACGGCGTCCTTCAGTTCGTCCTGGGTCATGTGAGGCTCGCTGTCTGGGGTGTGTGGCGATAGCCGCTCCATTATAAGCCAGACGGGGCTTCCTGCCGACGGGTTAGCTGGACGGCGGGGGCGCCGGAATGCTACCTATAGGGGTTCTCTGCAGTGCAGCACACGCTGCCGCCCTTCTGCGCCACACCTTGGGACATCAGGATGCTCGAAGCTACCGTAAAGAAGATTCTCCAGGCCCGGGTCTATGAAGCCGCTCGGGAAACGCCGATTTCACCGGCCCCCTTTCTGTCTCGGCGCTTCAACAACACCATCCTGATCAAGCGGGAGGACCTGCAGCCGGTCTACTCTTTCAAGATCCGCGGCGCCTATAACAAGATGGCGCAGCTGACCGAGGAGCAGAAGGCCAAGGGGGTCATCGCGGCGTCGGCGGGCAACCATGCCCAGGGGCTTGCCATGGCGGCGAAGCAGATGGGCGTGAAGGCGATCATCGTCATGCCGCGCATCACCCCGGAGATCAAGGTCCAGGCGGTACGCGCCCGAGGGGCCAAGGTGGTACTCAAGGGCGATGCCTTCGCCGCCGCCGCAGCGCATGCTCAGGAGCTGATCGCCGAGCACGGCTATACTTACATCCCCCCTTTTGACGACATCGACGTCATCGCCGGCCAGGGCACCATCGCCATGGAGATCCTCCACCAGCACAGCGGCCCCCTGGATGCCATCTTCGTGCCGGTAGGCGGTGGCGGGCTGATTGCCGGCGTGGCGGCCTACATCAAGTATCTGCGCCCCGACATCAAGGTGATCGGTGTGGAAGCCGAGGACAGCGCCTGCCTCAAGGCAGCACTCGCAGCGGGCAAGCGCGTGACCCTCAGTCAGGTTGGCGTATTCGCCGAAGGCGTGGCGGTAGCGCAGATCGGCAAGGTGCCGTTCAAGATCGTGCGCTATCTGGTCGATGACGTCATCACCGTCACCGCGGATGAGATGTGCGCGGCGGTTAAGGACATCTTCGACGACACCCGAGCGGTATCGGAGACTTCCGGCGCCCTCTCCCTGGCGGGTTTGAAGAAGTACATTCAGCAGACCGGCGTCGAAGGCCAGACCCTGCTTTGCATCAACTCTGGAGCCAATACCAATTTCGACCGCCTGCAGCACATTGCCGAACGTACCGAACTCGGCGAGCAGCGTGAAGCGATCCTGGCCGTGACCATTCCCGAAAAACCCGGCAGCTTCAAGAAGTTCTGCAAGACCCTGGGGCGGCGCATGGTGACCGAGTTCAACTATCGCTATGCCGACCCCGAGGCGGCTCACATCTTCGTCGGGGTGCAGGTCAAGCCGGGTGGCGAGGACCGCCAGGCAGTGATCGAGAAGCTGCGTGACGGTGGCTATCCGGTGGAGGATCTCACCGACAATGAGCTGGCCAAGCTGCATATCCGTCATCTGGGCGGCGGCCGGCCCAAGGAACACTTCGAGGAAGAGGTCTACCGCTTCGAGTTTCCCGAGCGCCCCGGCGCGCTGATGAACTTCCTCACCCACCTGCCCCAGGACTGGAACATCTCGCTGTTCCATTACCGCAATCACGGCGCCGCCTATGGCCGGGTGCTGGTGGGGATGCAGGTGCCAAACGGCGACCGCTCCCATGTGGAGGAGTACTTCGACGAGATCGGCTATCGCTACTGGAAGGAGTCCGACAACGCGGCCTATCGCTTGTTCATGGCCTGAGTGGCGATGTCGCCACAGGGGTGTCTAAGTTAGTATCGGCTTACAGCAAAGCCCCGAAATGGCGAGGGTTTCATTATGTAATCGACGCCTGAATCGGTTGTATTGGCGGTGCCTCTGGGCCTATAGTCCCCCTGTTGCGGCATGTTGCGGCATCTTCCATACGGTCAACTCAGGGGAGCAGGCAATGAAGCGAAAGCCCGATCTGGTCATGGCACTGGTGCTGGCCTTCGGCATTGGCGTAGTGGTAACTGGCTACGCCCAGGCGCTGACGGGTGGATGAACCGGCAGTCAGTGCCATGATCAGATGAAGCAGGACTAGAATAACAACGTTAGCGAATAAGCCGGCCGGTGCTCATGCAGGGGCCGGCTTTTTCATGGCGGGCTTTTCACAAGTGGCTTTTCAAGGGCGGCTTTTCATGGGTGCTATCAGCGGGGCGGATGACCCGGCTGTCGGTGACGATGGCATCCAGCGGCACATCCCAAGGGGCTGTTGGGAGGCGCTCTACCCGCTGGCAGTCGTGGGCCAGGCCGAGCAGGCGTGGCCGCGGGCCACGGTGGCGGGTAAATGCCAGGCTGCGGTCGTAGAAACCACCGCCCATGCCCATGCGCTGGCCCTGGTCGTCGAAGCCCACTAGTGGCAGCAGGATCAGATCCAGGGCCCAGGTTGGCAGGCGTCGTGCCCGATGGGCGCCGTGTCGCGTCTCGGGTTCGGCAATGCCGAAGCGGTTGCGAACCATGGGCGTGCCCCGGTGGTAGTGCACGAACCACAGGGTGTTGTGCGACAGGGGCTTGAGTACCGGCAGGTAGGCCCGGGCCGAACGGTCCGCCAGCCAGGAGAGCAGTGGCCGGGGATCGATTTCGCCGTCGTTGGGCAGGTAGAGCGCAACGCGGCGGGCGCGCATCACTTCAGGAAGCTGGCGCAGGCGACGACACATCGCCTGGGCGGCGGCGTGCTGTTCACGCGGGCTGAGCGATCGGCGCCGGCGTCGTAAGGCCTGGCGTAACTGGCGCCGGGAGTCGGGCAAATCGGATGTGAAGGGATTGGACAGGTTGCTCATGATGCGATGGGGTTCCCCAGAGTGCCGCTGTCATTCTGGCCCTTGAACCCTTGGTTCAAGGTGGGTGGCCGCAGCCGAACCGTCAGGCTTTCCGTCGCACGGACATGCACACGGGTCCGGCTAGCAAATGGCCGCCCTGGGTATTGCGCATAGGCTCGAGGGACTATAACGACTGGCCAACACCCCAGGGAACACCTTCATCCTATCAGAGCTGGCCAGTCCGTCCAATGTCATTCGGCCGTGACCCCGTCGGGCGGCAGCGTATTCGCCAATGCGCGCTCCAGCCGCTCGCTGAGCCGGTTGAGATCCTGTTCACCGCTGCGGCGCTCTTCCAGCACCTCCAGCAGCTCGTGGGCAATATTGAGTGCCGCCATCAGGGCGACGCGTTCGCTACCCAACAGGGTATTCTGGGAATGGATGCCAAGCATGGCTCGGTCCAGGTAGCGTGCGGCACGGTCCAGCTTGTGCTCTTCGCCCGGATTGCAGGCGAACACATAGTGGCGGCCCAGCAGGGTGATCTCGGCGGTTGGCCGAGAGGCGTCATCGCTCATGGAGGGCTCCGGTGTCGGCTTGTCAGCCCGATGCGTTAACATCCTATCAATCAAGACGTGGCATTCGGACACTATAAGAGAGGCTCTCACGGGCGGTCAACGCGCGGTGGGATTGTCCGGATGCCCCACTACACAGCCTGTCATACGGAAGTTGTCATGTCATCGATCGACGAACGCCCCGATTTTTCCACCATCGCCGACCTGTTCCTGCTGCACGGCAGCATGCAGTCGCCCGCCTTTCTCGACGGCAGGCTCTGTGCCTCGCTGGCCCTGCACGAGCTGAGCGCCAGCGGCTGGCTGGAGGAAGTCTGCCTGGGGCTGGGGGTGGAACAGCCACGGGACCGTGAGAGCGGCGAGGCCCTGCTGGAGTGGCGGCGACTCACCCTGGAGACGCTGGCGGACAGTTCGTTGAATTACGAGCCGCTGCTGCCCGATGAGCTCTACTCCCTGGCCGAGCGGGCCCAAGGGCTGCGTGAATGGACGCTGGGGTTTCTCGAGGTGATCGAGGATGCCGGCTCCGAGCCCCGTGAAGGCTGGTCGGCGCCACTGCGCGAAGCCGTCGATGACCTGGCGGCGCTGGCCGCCATGGAGACCGATATCGATGACAGCGCCGAGAACGAGAACGACCTCTTCGCGCTGACCGAACACGCCCGCATGGCCGCCATGCTGCTGTATACCGAACAGCGGCCGGGGCAGCCGCAGGTGGAAGCGGGTGAGCCCACCCAGCACTGACCGCCCGAGTCCCAGGAGTCTCCCTACCGATGCCAGGAGCCGACATGTTGCCAGACCCCCTGCCCCGCCCCGCGGCCATCTCCAACGACGAGTATCGCGCCCGCCGCGCATCGCTGATGGCGCAGCTGCCCGCCGACAGTGCCGTGCTGCTGATGGGGGCCTCCCTCGTCACCCGCTCGCGGGATAGCGACTATCCGTTTCGCCAGAACAGCGATTTCCACTACCTGACGGGATTTCCCGAACCCGAAGCGCTGCTGCTGCTGCTGCCGGGACGCAGTGATGGCGAGAGCGTCCTGTTCTGCCAGGACCGCGAGCCGACGATGGAGGCCTGGACCGGCATCCGGCTGGGCGCTGAAGGCGCGGTACGCGAGCACGGGATCGACCAGGCCTTCGAGAATGCCGAGCGGGACGAGCAGTTGGCGGCGCTGCTTGACGGGCGCACCATGCTCTACCTGATGCTGGCGGATCCCGAAAGCATGGCGCTGGCCGATGACGTGCGTGGCCAGCTGACGACACGGGTACGCCAGGGGGCACGGCCCGCCGAGGCCTATGCCGACCTGGCCCCCCTGCTGCACGAGGCGCGGCTGACCAAGAGCGAGGGTGAGCTGGCGCTGATGCGACATGCCGCGGAAATATCGGCGCGGGGTCATGTGCGCGCCATGCGCGCGGCTCGGCCTGGCCTGGCCGAGTACCACCTCCAGGCCGAGCTGGAACACGAGTTTCGCTGGCAGGGCGCCAGCGGCCCGGCCTATGCCACCATCGTGGGTGGCGGTGCCAACGCCTGTGTGCTGCACTACATCGAGAATAACGAGCCGTTACGTGACGGCGAACTGGTGTTGATCGACGCCGGTGCCGAGCTGGACCTCTATGCCGGGGACATCACGCGCACCTTTCCCGTCGGCGGCCGGTTCAGCGAGGCCCAGCGAGCCCTCTACGAGGTGGTGCTAGCGGCCCAGGAGCGTGCCGTGGCATCCATTCAGCCAGGCGTCACCCTGGCCGAGATCCATGAGGGCGTGGTGCATGACCTCACCGCCGGCCTGATTCGCCTGGGTCTGCTGCAGGGCGAGGTGTCGGCGCGGGTCGAGGACGCGAGCTTCAAGCGCTTCTACCTGCACTCCACGTCCCACTGGCTGGGGCTCGACGTGCACGATGTGGGCGCCTATCGCCACAACGGCTCGCCTCGCCCGCTGGTGCCAGGAATGGTGCTGACTATAGAGCCCGGGCTCTATGTTCCTGCCGATGACGATATACCGACCGACTTTCGCGGTATCGGTATCCGAATCGAGGACGATGTGGCGGTGACCGATACCGGCCACGAGGTACTGACGGCTGGTGTCCCCAAGGGAGTCGACGAAATCGAGGCCCTGATGGTGAAGAAGTGACCAACGGAAGCGGAGTATGGTATGTCATTATGTAATTTACATTACGACTCATGCCTTGGCGCAGGATGCGTAAAATGAGTGATGCTGTGGCCAAGCCGCGTAATGATGCGCGTAACGTGGATATCGCCATTGTCGGCGGCGGCCTGGTGGGGGCGAGCCTGGCCTGTTCGCTGGCACCGCTGATCGAACGTCATGGGCTCAGGGTGGCCGTGGTCGAGGCGGCACCGATGCTGGACGCGGCGAGCGCACCCTGGCAACCCAGCTTCGACGCCCGGTCCAGTGCCATCGCCCAGGGGTCCGCCCAGCGCTTTCGCGACATGGGCCTCTGGCCGGCGATGGCCGAGCAGGCCGCACCGATTTCCCGCATCCACGTCAGTGAGCGGGGGCGGCTAGGCGTGACGCGCCTGCTGGCCGAGGAGCTCGGTCAGCAGGCACTGGGCTATGTCGTTCCCAACGCCTGGATGGGACGGGTACTTCATCGGCGCCTGGCCGAGCTGCCCCTGGCATGGCACTGCCCTGCCAACGTGGACTGCATCGAGCCCGAGGCGGAGGGATACCGGCTGACACTGTCCGACGGCAGCGAGTTCCAGGCGGGGCTCACAGTACTGGCCGACGGGGGTCGCTCCGGGCTCAAGGAGCGGCTGGGCATCGGCAGTGACGAAGTGCCCTACGATCAGGTGGCGCTGATCGCCAACGTAGAAATGAGCCAGCCCCATGAGGGTACGGCCTACGAGCGTTTCACCCGGGAGGGGCCGATTGCCTTGCTGCCGTTGCCGGGACAGCAGATGGCCCTGATCTGGACCCATGCGGCAGGGCGTGAAGGGGCGCGACTCGCACTCAGCGACGGCGACTTTCTGACCGAGCTGCAGCGGGCCTTCGGTGACCGTGCCGGCCGCTTTCGGCGTGTCGGCAGCCGTCACGCCTATCCGCTGGCGCTGGTTACCGCGAGGGAGGCGATCCGGCCTGGGCTGGCGGTGCTGGGCAATGCCGCCCATTCGTTGCATCCTGTCGCGGGCCAGGGCTTCAACCTGGCGCTACGGGGCGTAACGGACCTGGTGGCCGCCTTGGAGCTGGCGCTGGGCAGCGGTGAGTCGGCGGGCAGCATGCTGACCCTGCGCGACTTCGAGGCGCGGCGCATCGTCGACCGTCACAATGTCGTTCGTTTCAGCGATGGCCTGATACGCCTGTTCGGCATCGATAATGGCCTGCTGTCCCATGCCCGGGCGGCAGGACTGGTGGGACTCAACCTGGTCGGCCCACTGCGTCGCGGGCTGGCCCGCCGCGCCATGGGGCTGGAGCGTTGATGGTTACCGCAGTCGGACGCAAGCATGACAAGCAGGGAGTGTGAGATGACGCAAGCGGATGGAGAAGCGCACACGCACTTCGAGGTCATCATCGTAGGCGGTGGCATGGTGGGCGCCACCCTGGCAGCCCTGCTGGGCCAGGCCGGCGTGTCGGTGGCGCTGCTCGATGCCCGCGACGAGCCGCTGGCCGCCGAGGCGGTAGGGCGTGGCCAGCCGGCGATGCGGGTCAGTGCGCTCACGCCGGTGTCGCAGCGCCTGCTCGAGGGCCTGGGTGTCTGGCGCTGGATGCAGGCGCGTCGGGTGACGCCGTACCGCCATATGCAGGTTTGGGACAGTGAAGGTAGCGGCGAAGTCACCTTCACCGCCGAGGAGGCTGGCGTACCGGAGCTGGGACATATCGTCGAGAATGATGTGATCCTGGCGGCGCTGGAGGCGCGCCTGGCCGAGCTGCCAACGATAACCGTCCGGTTCGGCGCCCGGGTTTCCGGCCTGGCGTCGGCGGAGAAAGGACACGAGGTGATTCTGGAAAATGGCCAACGTCTATCGGCGCCGCTGGTGGTGGCCGCCGACGGGGCCCAGTCGCCGCTGAGGGCCCTGGCCGGGATCGAGGTCAGCGCCCATGACACCGGGCACATGGCCGTGGTGACCACCGTACGCACGGAGCGTGCCCATGGCGGTGTGGCACGCCAGGTCTTCCTGCCGACCGGCCCGCTCGCCTTCCTGCCCCTGACCGTCGATGGCGACGACCGCTACTGCTCCATCGTCTGGTCGACGTCGCCGCAGGAGGCCGCAAGGCTGGTCGAGTTGTCGCCCGATGTGCTGGGCCATGCCCTGGCGGCGGCCTTCGAGTCGCGCCTGGGTGGGGTAGAGGTCGTGGACCGGGCGCTTGCCGTTCCGCTGACCCAGCGTCATGCGAAAACCTATGGGCAGCCGGGCCTGGTGCTGGTGGGCGATGCCGCCCACAGCATCCATCCCCTGGCCGGCCAGGGGGTCAACCTGGGCCTGATGGACGTGGCGGTGCTGGCCGAAGAGGTGCTCACGGCGCGCCGGCGCGGCATGTCGATAGGCCACGAGAGCGTACTGTCCCGCTATACGCGACGCCGGCGGGGCGACAATGCGGCTATGCTGGCGCTGATGGATGGATTTCGCCTGCTCTTCGGCAGCCGCCATCCGGCCCTGACCCTGGCGCGCAACCTCGGTCTTTCGGGGGTCGATCGCCTGGTGCCGGTCAAGCGGTTGCTGATGCGTCAGGCGACCGGGCACCGCGGTCGCCTGCCCGCTGCCTGCCGCTAGGAGCTACCTGTCGCGCCGGCCGAGCACGTTCAGCGCCTTGAGTAGATTGATTGCCTCACCGAGCTGATAGTCCTCGCGCAGACGCTCTGTCATTGCCTCGCGTTGGCGGGGGTCGTCGCGCGAGCGCAGGTGGCCTTCCAGGTCGGCCTCGCGCAGCTGGCGGCCCGTTTCGGTCACTTCGACCCGGCCGCGCACCACTTCCACGTCCGGCTCGATGCCCAGTGCCTGGATCGAGCGCCCGTTGGGTGTGTAGTAGAGCGCCGTGGTCAGCTTCAGCCCTTCACCGTTGCCCAGCGGCATGACCTGCTGCACCGATCCCTTGCCGAAGCTATCGGTGCCCATGATCACGCCACGACGCTGGTCCTGCAGGGCGCCGGCGACGATCTCTGCCGCAGAGGCGCTGCCGCCGTTGATCAGCACCACCAGGGGCACATCAGGGGCGATTGTTTCGCGCCCAGCGGAAAAGCTCATCTCGGTGTCCGGCAGGCGTCCTTCGGTATAGACGACCAGGCCGCTATCCAGGAAGGCATCGGCCACGGCCACGGCAGCCTGCAGCACGCCACCGGGATTGTTGCGCAGGTCGAGGATCAAGCCGTCCAGCGGGCCGTCACGCTCCAGCTGGCGAATGGCGCTGTTGACCTGTTCGCCGGTGCGATTCTGGAACTGGCTGACCCGCAGGTAGCCGTAACCCGTTTCCAGCAGCTCACTGCGCACGCTTTCGGTACGAATGATCTCGCGGGTCAGGGTGACATCGAAGGCGCCCTCTTCACCGCTGCGCATGATGGTGACGGTGATTTCGCTGCCCGGCTCACCGCGCATCAGCGAGACGGCCTCCTGCAGCGAGAGGCGTTCGGTGGAGGTACCATCGATGCTCAGGATAGTGTCTCGCGCCTGCAGGCCGGCACGGGAAGCGGGGGTGTCGTCGATGGGGGTGATGATGGTCAGCCGGCCGTTTTCCAGGCCCACCTCGATGCCGATGCCGCCGAACTGGCCTTCGGTGCTTTCCCGAAGGCTCTGGAACTCGTCCCGGTCCAGGTAGGCGGAGTGAGGGTCGAGCTCGCTGAGCATGCCGCGCATGGCGTTGCGTATCAGCGTACGGTCGTCGACCTCTTCGACATAAGCTCGCTTGATCCGCTCGAAGACTTCGGCAAAGGTCTGGATATCCTCCAGAGGCAGCTCATCGACCGGGGCGGTGGCCTGAACGGTCAGCGGCAGGGCGGCAAGCGGCAGGACCAGCAGCAGCGTTGCCAGCAGGCGCCGGGAAGCGGGCAGGAAGCCGACAGAACGTAAGGACATGCGAACTCCGCGGTATCGAAACGAGGCTGACCAGCATAGCCCTTGCTCCGGGGCTTGTGAAATAGCGTCTCTCATCGTTTGGCAATCCATCCCTGGGGGTCGATGGGGTCACCGTTACGGCGGACCTCGAAGTAGAGTGCCGGTGATTCGTTTCCACCGCTCACGCCGACCGTGCCGATGGTGTCACCACCAGATACCGCCTGGCCCACCTCGGCACTGAACTGCTGCAGGTGGGCGTGCAGCGTCATGACCTGGTCGCCATGGTCGAGAATCAGCAGGTTGCCGAAGCCACGCATCCAGTCGGCGAAGACCACACGCCCGGCATGGACGGCCTTGACCGGCGTACCTTCACGGGCCTGGATCAACATGCCGTTGTGGTGTACCCCGTCGCCGCGCCGAAAGCTCGATGTGACGCTGCCCTGGACCGGCCAGGGCAGCTCGCCCTGGGTCTGCTCGATGGCGGTGGACGGGGGCGGCTGCTGCAGCCGGGCCATCTCCTGGCGCACCTGCTCCAGCACTCGCTCGGCCTCGGTGCGGTCCCGGTCGAGTGCCGACAGTCGCGTCTGCTCATCGCTGTAACGGCCCTGCAGGTCGGCCACCAGCCGTTCCCGCTCCTCCATGCGCCGGGCAAGCTCGGCGCTGCGTGACGCCAGCTCGTCCGCCAGGGCGTCAAGCCGCTCACCGCGCTCGCGCTGCTCACGGCGGTTCTCGGCCAGCTGGGCGTCGAGGCTGGCGATCTCGTCGAGACGGGCATTGCGAGCTCGTGCCAGGTGGTTGAGGTAGGTCTGCAGTCGATCGAGCCGTGCCGGGTCATCCTGGTTGAGCAGCAGCTTCAACTGGGGCGTGAGGCCCAGGCGGTAGAGGGCGTCGAGCTGGGCCTGCAGGGCGGCGCTCTGCTCGGCGCGCTCCTCCTCCAGCTCTTCTCGGGCAGCTTCCAGCGCAGCGATCTCCCGGTTCAGGCCCTGGCGGTCGGCCTGGATATCATCAAGGCGGCCGTGGGTCTCGGCCAGTGCCGTCTCCACCTGGCGCAGCTCCTGGGTCGCTTCATCCTGTGCCTCCCGGGTCGCGCCGAGCCGCCGGCTGGCCGCCTGGATCTCGCTGCCGATGGCATCCAGGCGTTCGCGAGCTTCGCGCTCGCTTGGCGTGGCGGCCTGCGTCGCGGCCGAACCCAACGCCAGCGCGACGAGACTCAGCAGCAGGGCCCACAGGGCAGTGCGGTGCCGGATTCGGCTCATGGTGTGTGGGCCCTGCCCGTCATGCCGACTCGATTAGCACCCGGCCGGTCATCTCATCGGGGATCGACTGGTCCATCATGGTGAGCAGGGTCGGGGCGATGTCGCAGAGACAGCCATCATCGAGCAATCGTACCGGCTGGGGGCCGACATAGATCAACGGTACCTCGAAGGTGGTGTGGGCGGTCTGCGCTACGCCGGTTTCCGGGTTCACCATCAGTTCCGCGTTGCCGTGGTCGGCGGTGACCAGGCAGGCACCGCCGGCACGCTCGATCGCCTCCACTACGCGGCCGACACAGGCATCGACGGCCTCGATGGCCTTGACGGCGGCATCGAACTTGCCGGTGTGGCCGACCATGTCACCGTTGGCGTAGTTGCACACGATCAGGTCGTAGTGACCGGAGTCGATGGCTTCCACCAGGCGGTCGGTGACCTCCTCGGCGCTCATCTCAGGCTTCTCGTCGTAGGTCTTCACCTCCTGCGGGGAGGGGACCAGCACTCGGGTCTCCCCCCTGTACTCCTCCTCGCGGCCACCCGAAAAGAAGAAGGTGACGTGGGCGTACTTTTCGGTCTCGGCGATGCGCAGCTGGGTCAGGCCGCGTTGCTCCATGACTTCGCCCAGGGTGTTGTGAAGCTCCGCCGGGGGAAAGGCGGCCGGCGCGGGGATATCGGCGGCGTACTGGGTCAGGGTCACCAGGCTGCCACCCGCCAGGGCGGGGCGAACCCGACGCTCGAAGCCGCTGAAGCCATCCTCGACGAAGGCCCGGGTCAGCTCGCGTGCGCGGTCGGCGCGGAAATTCATGAAGATGGCGGCGTCGCCGTCGGCGATGCTGGCGGGCTCGCCGTCGGTACGGATGGCGGTCGCGCTGACGAATTCGTCGTTCTCGCCACGCTCGTAGGCGGCTCGCAGGCCCTCTTCGGCGCTGGCCGCCTCGAACTCGCCGCGGCCCTCGGTAAGCAGGCGATAGGCCTTTTCGACGCGATCCCAGCGATTGTCGCGGTCCATGGCGAAGTAGCGGCCGATGATCGAGGCTACGCCGCCGTTGCCGGCGCCGACCAGTTCAACCAGCTTCGTATTGGTGCGCTCGATCGAGGCGAGCGCACTCCGGGGCGCCGTATCGCGGCCATCGAGGAAGCCATGTACGAAAATGCGCTTGGCTCCGCGCCGGGCCGCCAGCTCGGCCATGGCGAGAATATGGTCCTCATGGCTGTGCACTCCGCCCGGCGAGAGCAGGCCCAGCAGGTGCACGGCCCTGCCCTGTGCCACCGCGGCATCGATGGCGTCGGTGAGGATGGCATTGCCATCCAGGTCGCCGTCCTCCACCGCCTTGGTGATGCGGGTGAGCTCCTGGTAGACGACGCGCCCCGCACCCAGGTTCATGTGGCCGACCTCGGAATTGCCCATCTGCCCGTCGGGTAGCCCCACATGGCGGCCGTCTGTGTGGATCAGGGTATGGGGCCTTTCCTGCCACAGGCGATCCATTACCGGCTTGTGAGCGGCAGCCACGGCATTGTTCGCGCTGTCCGGGTTGTGGCCATAGCCATCGAGAATGATCAGTGCGACCGGGCGAGGAGCGGCGGGAGCGGGGTTCGTCATGGGGTAAAGGCCTCGTTGGGTATTGGCGCGACCCGGGGCTGGCGGGCTTCGCTGTGAAAGGTACGCTGCCCATAGCCTCCTCGACCGCCTGGAACGACGGGGGTCGCGACTTGAATCGGCTTGCGGCATCATAACGCACGGCATGGTCGAGCGTCATATCAGGTAAAGCGCGGGCCATGCCGCCAGGGGCCATGGCTTGGTGTATACTGTCCGCCTTCAGATTGCCCTAAACGTGTATCGAGAAGAGTGTTCCGGACCCATGATCGATCAGCTGTTCGAATTCGTGCAGAATCACCCGCTCCTCGTGGGTGCCTTCCTGTTGGTGCTGGCTGCCTGGATCGCCTACGAGGTCCGCAACAGTGCCGCCAGTGGTGTTACATCCGGTCAGGCGACACAGCTGATCAACCGCGAGGACGCCGTGGTCGTTGATACCCGCGAGACAGGGGATTTCAAGGCCGGGCACATTGCCGGTGCGCGCAACATCCCCCAGAGTCGTATCGACGACAGCGTGCGGGAGCTGGAAAAAGTGAAGGACAAGCCGATCATCGTCGTCTGCAAGAATGGCCAGTCAGCGGGCGTTACGGTCGCCAAGCTGGCCAAGGCCGGCCTTCCCAGGGTGCTCAAGCTCAAGGGCGGCATGATGCAGTGGCAGGCCGACGGCTTGCCGGTGGTCAAGAAATAGTCAAACACAAGACGCAAAGGATACTTCCATGGCCGAAGAGAATAGCCAGAACGCCGCCGGTGGCAGCCAGGCCACCGACCAGAACAAGCAGCAGCTGCAGTTCGCCGTCCAGCGTATCTACGTCAAGGACATCTCCTTCGAGGCGCCGAACTCGCCGGCCGTGTTCCAGCAGCCGTTCAAGCCCAAGGTCAGCCTGGATCTCAACACCTCCAGCAAGAAGGTGGGTGACGACCTGTTCGAGGTGGTGATCAAGGTCACGGCCCAGGTCAAGCACAGCGAAGAGGGCACTACCTCCTTCCTGGCCGAGATCGAACAGGCCGGCCTGTTCCGCATCAGCGGCATCGAGGGCGCACAGCTCGAGCACACACTGGGGGCCTTCTGCCCCAACGTGCTGTTCCCCTACGCCCGCGAGTGCGTCGACAATCTGGTCAACCGCGGTGGCTTCCCGCCCCTGATGCTGGCGCCGGTCAACTTCGAGGCGATCTACGCCCAGAAGAAGAAGCGCGAGGCCGAACAGGCCCAGCAGCAGGGCGAGCAGACCACACAGTAAGGGCGGTCCGCACGTGTCAGTCAGGAGCGTGGCAAGAGCCCCGCGTATCCACGTCGCCGCCGACTTCACCGTCGGCGGCGACGTCGTTCTGCCCGACGGTGCCGCGCGGCACCTGGCGCGGGTGCTGCGCATGGGCGAAGGCGCCCCTGTGCGGCTCTTCGACGGCCAAGGCCGGGAAGCCAGTGCAGTGCTCATCGAGGCGGGCCGCAAGCGGGTAGTGGCACGCATCGAGGCCGTCGATGCGGGCATGGGCGAGTCGCCGCTAGCAGTCCATCTAGGGCAGGCGATCTCCAAGGGCGACCGCATGGACTACGCCATCCAGAAGGCCGTCGAGTTGGGTGTGGCGGCGATCACGCCGCTGTATACCGAGCATGGCGACGTGCGCCTCAAGGAGGACCGAGCGTCAAAGAAGCTCGCCCACTGGCAGGCGGTGGCCGTCAGCGCCTGCGAGCAGTGTGGCCGCGCCACGGTGCCGACAGTTCACCCCCCCATGCCACTGGCCGACTGGCTCGACGAGCGCGACGAAGCCCTGCGCCTGGTGCTTCACCCCGCCACCGACCGAGCCCTGGCGCGGGAAACCGCGCCACCCAGCGTGGCGCTGCTGATCGGCCCGGAAGGCGGCCTGTCCAGTATTGAAGTCGATGCCGCCCAGGCTGCCGACTTTTCACCCCTATCCCTCGGCCCGCGTATCCTGCGCACCGAAACCGCCCCGGTGGTGGCGCTCTCCCTGCTGCAGTATCGCTTCGGGGATCTGGGCTGATCCACGTCTTGAACTGATCCACGCCCATTCGAAATAAAGCATATTACACTTTAGTCGCTTTTGGCCCATGACCGGCTTGCATGCTGTCGAGTCCCCATTTAAGTTGTATGATGTATGACAACTGGTCGTGCCGGTTGTCTCCCCGACCAGCAGGTGGGTCGCCTCCAATGGGCCAATGCATGAACAAGAGGATGTCGCCGTGAAGTTTTCCAGAGCCGCCGTTACGGCAGCCTTGGGCGATGGGTTGCTGTCTTTTCCCATTACCGATTTCGACAAGAGCGGGCGGTTCGATGCGGATAGCTATCGTCGACGCCTGGAGTGGTTCATCAGTCACGATATCTCCGCCGTTTTCGTCGCCGGGGGTACGGGCGAGTTCTTCAACCTTTCGTTCGAGGAATATCGCGATGTGGTTCGTGTCGCTGTAGAAACCGTCAAAGGCAAACTGCCGGTAATCGCCAGTGCAGGCTTGAGCGTGGAAAGCGGCAAGGTCTACGCCAAGGCGGCCGAAGAGGCGGGGGCCGACGGCATCCTGCTGATGCCACCCTATCTCACGGAATGTCCGCAGGATGGCCTGGTGCGATACGCTCGTGAGATCTGTGACTGGACCGAACTCAATATCATCTACTACAACCGCGGCAACGGTGTGCTCGATGTCGCTTCGGTCAGCCAGCTTGCCGACAGCTGTCCAAACCTGATCGGCCTGAAAGATGGCAAGGGGGATATCCAGGCACTGAACAAGATCGTTAAGACCGTGGGTGACAGGCTTGTTTACATCGGTGGCGTACCGACCGCGGAGATTTTTGCCGAGGCTTACCTCTCCATTGGTGTCAATACCTATTCATCGGCTGTCTTCAACTTCGTGCCGGAAATGGCCGTCAAGTTCTATCAGGAACTGCGAAAGGGGAATCGGGACGTCGTCAAACAGATTACCAACGATTTCTTCATCCCTTTCATCAATCTTCGGGATAGAAAAGCGGGATATGCCGTCAGCCTGATCAAGGCAGGCGCAGAAATCATCGGCCGGTCGGCCGGGAGTGTCAGGGCACCGCTGGTGATGCCCACGAAGGAAGAGCGAAACCAGCTGGAAGCCCTGGTGGGAATCGCTCAAAAACTATAACTTCAACGATATCAACGAAGGAAGTGCGTCATGAAAACAACAAGCAAGACGTGGAGTGCAGTTGCCGTATCCGTTGCCATGGTGGCCATGGCGCTTCCGGCACAGGCCAACAGTTGGCGTGGATGGAACATCCACCCCCCGGGCTATCCGAATACCGTTGCCCTGGAAGCCTTCGCCGAGGCTGTGACCGAAAGAACCGAAGAGCGGCTCAAGGTTCAGGTTTATAATAACGGGGTTCTTGGCGACCAGCCCGATGCCATTGAACAGACGCGCAGCGGTGCGCTGGATTTTGCCAATTTCAACATGGGACCCATGGGGCCCATCGTCAAGGAAACCAACGTCCTTTCCCTGCCATTCATTTTCAGCAGCATCGAACATATGCATGAGGTCATGGATGGCGAGATTGGCCAGCAGTTCGCCGATGCCCTTGCGGAAAAGAACCTGATCGCACTGTCCTGGTTCGATTCCGGTGCTCGTAGTCTTTATAACACCGAGCGTCCCATCAGTACGCCCGATGATGTTCGTGGCCTGAAAATCCGCGTCATGAACAACGATCTTTACGTCGACATGATCGAGGCGCTGGGTGGCAATGCAACACCAATGGCCTATGGCGAAGTGTATCAATCACTGACAACAGGGGTGCTGGATGGAGCGGAAAACAACTATCCTTCATTCGAGTCCAGTAACCACTATGAGGTCGCCGAGTACTACTCATTGACCGAGCACCTGATCATCCCTGAATGCCTGTGTATTGCAAAGGCCAGCTGGGAGGCACTGTCGCCCGAAGATCAGGAAATCGTACGTGACGAGGCCATCAAGGCGTCCACAATGCAGCGCGAGCTCTGGGTCGAAGGGTCGCGGGCGAGCCATCAGAAGGTCGTGGATGCCGGTGTTCAGATCAATGAAGTAGAAGACAAGGCGGCCTTCCAGGAAAGGATGGATCCAGTCTATGCGGGATTCATCCAGGCCAATCCTGAGCTTGAAAGCCTGGTCGAAGCGATTCGGTCCTCGAACTGATCTCCAACGCGACGATTCCCTCCCGGTGACCTGCGTCGCCGGGAGGGCAGGAGACGTACGCTATGAGTATCTACGCTGATCCAGGGGCCGCCGTGTATCTTCCACGATTTCACAAGCTGGTTAGCCGAGTTCTTGATGGAGTCGCCAATCTGTGCCTGGCCACGGCCGGTGTGCTGCTCGTCTTTCTGATCGCCATTTTCGGCTGGTTGGTGTTTGGTCGCTATGTACTCAACAACACGCCAACCTGGGTGGAACAGGCTTCCCTGCTTCTCGTGGTCTACATCACGTGTCTGGGTGCGGCGGCAGGTGTCAGGGGCAATACGCACCTGAGTATCGACTTCGTTCGTGAAAGCATGCCTGAGCCTTTCAGAACGATTTGTCGCTATGTCTCGGATCTCTTCATCGTGCTCTTTGGTGGCTTCATGGCGTACCAGGGCTGGGGCCTGGTCATGACCAATCTCGAGCGCGCCATACCGCTGATCAGGCTTTCGGAAAGCTGGCGTGCGGCACCGCTGGTGATCTGTGGCGGCCTGCTGGTGCTGTTTGCCACCGCCAATATCGTATCGCGCATCTTCCATCGCGACCGTGCCGAGGATAGCTGACATGGGCCTTGCCATTCTTTTCGGTGTTTTCTTCCTGGGTCTGCTGGTCGGTGCGCCTGTTGCGTTTGCCGTGGGCCTGGCCGCGGTCGTCACCTTCATATACGAAGGCCTGCCGCTCTTTGTTGCCTTCCAGCGCATCCTGTCGGGCATTTCCGTTTTCTCGCTGCTGGCCATTCCGTTCTTCATCTTTGCCGGGGAACTGATGCTGCACGGCGGGATTTCCACGCGACTGGTGAGACTCGCGTCGGCTGCGGTGGGCAGGATGCGCGGCGGACTGGGTATCGTGAACGTCAGCTCGTCGATGCTGTTCGGCGGCATTTCCGGTTCTGCCGTTGCCGACACCTCGGCGCTTGGTTCGCTGTTGATTCCCGTGATGAAGGAGAAGGGCTACGACGCCGACTATGCCGTCAATGTCACGGTGACATCGTCGGTGGCCGGGGTGGTGATACCGCCTAGCCATAACATGATTCTCTACGCCGTGGCAGCCGGGGGCGGTATTTCGGTCACCCAGCTGTTCATCGCCGGCATCGTGCCGGGCATCCTGATGTGCCTCACGCTCGCGGTGGCGGCCTATGTGGTAGCGGTGCGACGCGGCTACCGTGGCGAGACCTTTCCGGGGTGGGACGTGCTGGTCATGAGCCTGGCCGCAGCCCTGCCGGGGCTGATGACGGCGGTGATCATTGTCGGGGGCGTGCTGTCGGGCATTCTCACCGTGACCGAATCCGGCGCCTTCGGGGCCATCTATGCCATCGTCGTCACCTCGCTGGTCTATCGTGAGTTGAACTGGGCCTCGTTCCAGGCTGCGGTGCTGCAATCGGTCAAGACTACCGCACTGGTCATGATCCTGGTCGGTTGCGCCGCGGCCTTTTCCTACCTGCTGGCCCTATATAACGTACCGCTGCTGCTGACCGAGGTGCTGATGGGGATCTCGGACAAGCCCATCGTTATCTTCCTCATGCTGAACCTGCTGTTGCTGGGGCTTGGCATGCTCATGGACATGGCCGCCCTGATCCTGATCTGCACGCCGATCTTCCTGCCGGTGGCGATGCAGTTCGGCATGGATCCGATCCAGTTCGGCATCATCATGATGATGAATCTGGGGCTGGGCCTGTGCACGCCGCCAGTCGGGGCCTGTCTGTTCGTCGGCTGCGTGATCGGCAAGATCAAGATTGAACAGGCCGTGCGCACCATCTGGCCGTTCTACCTGGCGCTGTTCGTCGCCCTGATGCTGGTGACCTACGTCCCGGCAGTGTCGCTGACGCTGCCCCACTTCTTCCGCTAGGCAACAGAACAGTGCCTCACTCGATCCCTACGTACCGACAGGACCCGACCTGATGAAGGTAGCAGCCGTATATACCCATATTCTCGACCATGTGCTCGATGCCACCTTCGAGAGCGCATCCATGCACTTCTCGCGGCGTCAGCACTGTCTGGTCGAGGTCGTGTGCGACGACGGCACCACCGGCTGGGGCGAGTGCCTGGGGCCGGCGCTGCCCAACGCGGCCGTGGTGAAGGCCTATGCCACCGCCCTGGTCGGTCAGGACCCGCTGCAGACGGAGAAGATCTGGCTGGATCTCTACAACCGGTTGCGTGACCAGGGCCAGCGAGGCCTGACCGTCACCGCCCTGAGCGGTATCGATATTGCCCTGTGGGACATCAAGGGCAAGCGCTTCGGTGTGCCGATTTCGACCCTGCTGGGCGGGCGCTTTCGCGACAGCGTGCGTGCCTATGCCACCGGCTCCTTCCGGCGCGAGGGTGTCGACCGGGTAGAGGATATTGCTCGTGAGGTTGCGGGCTATCGGCGGGAAGGCTTCCATGCAGTGAAGATCAAGATCGGCTTCGATGTGGAGGAGGACCTGAGTGTGATCGAGGCGGTGCGGGAGGCGATCGGCCCCGACCTGCGCCTGATGATCGACGCCAACCACGGTTACGACTACCTGGAAGCGGTCGAAGTGGGCCGGCGAGCGGCGAAGTTCGATATCGACTGGTTCGAGGAGCCTGTGCTGCCCGAGCATATCTCGGCCTATCGTGCGGTACGTGCCGACCAGCCGATCCCGGTGGCTGGCGGCGAGACCTGGCACGGCCGCTACGCCATGCACGAACCACTCGCGACCCGGGCCGTGGATATCGTCCAGCCCGACATCTGCGGCGTTGGCGGGTTCACCGAGATTCGCCGGGTGGCCGACATGGCGGCGCTGCATGGCGTGCGTCTGGTGCCACACGTCTGGGGTACGGCGGTGTGTCTCGCGGCCAGCCTGCAGTTCATGGCCGCGCTACTCCCCAACCCACCACGGCGCGATCCGATCGAGCCGATTCTTGAGTTCGACCGTACCGAAAATCCGTTTCGGCAGGCGGTGGTTCAGTCACCCATCGAACATGTCGCTGGCGTTGTGACCATTCCCGACGGCCCCGGCCTGGGCATCGACATCAATCGCGAGGCGCTCAGCCACTTCGCCCTCAAGGAGGCATGACGACGTGACAGCGATACCCGCCAATACGCGGCCATTGGAAGGGCCGCCACCACGGCTAGAGACACCGCCGGGGGCCACCGATTGCCATATGCACCTCTATCTTCCCGGCTACGAAGCGCAGCCTGGCGGGCCGGCCATTGCTGAGCTGGCTACAGTAGCGGATTACCGCCAGGTGCAGCAGCGCCTGGGGTTGGAGCGGGTGGTGGTCACCCAGTCTAACGCCTATCAGCGCGACAATGGCGCACTCATCGAGGCGTTGACCCAGCTGGGCACGGCATCCGCCCGCGGCGTAGCGGCCGTGGCGCCGGGGACGCCTGGCAAGTGCCTGCGAGAGTGGCACGAACAAGGGGTGCGAGGGGCGAGGATAATGAACCTGCCCTGTGGTGCCGTGACCCATGCGGAAATGCCCGAGGTGGAACGTCTCATTCGGCCGCTTGGTTGGCACCTGATGGTCCAGTTCAACGGCCAGCACCTGGACGACTATCTCGACGGCCTGCAGCGCCTCGAGGTCGACTACATCATCGATCATATCGGCAAGTTCATGCCCCCGGTACCGGCTGATGATTGCCGTGTCGACGAGATCCTGAGGCTGCTCGATCGCGGCAATGCCTGGTTCAAGATATGTGGCGGCTACGAGACGAGCGTGACCGGCGGGCCATGCTACGAGGACGTGGAAGCGATCGCCCGCCGGGTCATCGCCCATGCCCCGGAGCGGGTGATCTGGGGCAGCAACTGGCCTCACGTCGGCGTGCCAAGGGAACGGTATCCGGATGATGCCGAACAGCTCGACGTGCTGCTCGAATGGACCAGCGCGGATGACCGGCAGCGGATTCTGGTCGACAACCCCGCCGTGCTCTACGGCTTCTGATCTCTTTATCTGCCTGGAAGGAGGAAACGCATGATCGACCGTCTATTGGTAACGGGTGCCGGCGGTGGCATGGGGCGAATCATTCGACCGCACTTGTCGAAGCTGGCCCACAAGGTACGGCTTTCCGATATCGCCGATCTGGGCGAGGCGGCCAGCCACGAAGAGCTCGTACAGTGCGATCTCTCCGATGCCGGTGCCGTCAGCGGCCTGGTCGATGGCTGCGATGCCATCGTGCACCTGGGGGGCGTCTCGTTGGAGAAGCCGTGGGACAGCCTGCTCCAGGCCAATATCATCGGCACCTATAACCTGTACGAAGCGGCTCGCCAGACGGGCAAGCCGCGCATCGTCTTCGCCAGCTCGAACCATGTGACCGGCTACTACGAGCGTACGCGCCGAATCGATACCGATGTGCCGCACCGTCCCGATTCACTGTACGGTGTGACCAAGTGCTTCGGTGAAGACTTGGCCAGTCTGTATCATGACAAGTTTGGTATCGAGACCTTGAGCGTTCGTATCGGCTGGTGTCACCCCAAGCCGACCGATACGCGCAAGATGGCGATCTGGCTCAGTGCCGAGGATTTCGTCAGCCTGGTTCAACGCGCCATTGTCACGCCGCGTTTGGCCCATACCGTGGTCTACGGTTACTCGAACAATGCCGAGCGGTGGTGGGACAACAGCAAGGCCGCTTTTCTGGGCTGGGTGCCGAAGGACAGCTCGGAACCATGGCGCGCCGAGATGGAGGAACTCGATGCCGGGCTCGACCCCGAGGATCCGGCGGTCATCTTTCAAGGCGGCCCGTTCGCCACATCCAGCCATCCCGATGATGCCTAGGTATTGCCGGGAAAGGCAGCGAGCGCAGCCAGTTTTCGAACAGAGCCTCGCGATGCCGGACGGATATGCATGATTACGAATCCACTGAACCGATAGAACCAGTTTCCTGATGGATGGAAGGCGATATGACAGGTAAACCCGCTGTTGCAGCTGGCATAAAACAGCTGAACATTCAGAAGCTTTCACGCGAAGGCAGCCTGTCCCTGCATGTTGCCGACCAGTTGGAAGCGCTGATCGTCAACGGCGGCATCCCCGTAGGGGAGAAGCTGCCGACCGAAAACGGTCTCTGTGAGGCGTTCGGCGTCAGCCGCACGGTAATCCGTGAAGCCATTACCCACCTCAAGTCGCTCGGTCTGGTCGAGACACGCCGTGGCGTCGGTACCACGGTACTGCGCTCCACGACCATCGAAGCCCGGCCGGCCAAGCAAATCAATCCCACCACCGTGGAAGATATTCTCCATGTACTCGAGCTGCGCCTGACCCTGGAGCCGTCTGCGGCCGAACTGGCGGCACTGCGCCACAGCGAGGCGGATCGCCGGATTCTGAAGGCACGCCATGACGCCTTCATCAAGGCTCAAGAAGAAAAGTCACAGGCACGTGTGGAGGACTTCGATTTTCATTTGGCGATTGCCAAGGCTACTCAGAATCCGTTCTTCGCACAGTTCTACGAGCAGTTGAGCCAGAGCGTGATTCCCCGCGCCAAGCTACTCAGTATCGAGATCAATCCTGTGACATCGGAGCGCTATCTCGAGCGGGTGCGACAGGAGCACACCTATATTCTCGAAGCCATCCTGATGCGGGATGCCGAGGCGGCCCGGGAAACCATGTTTCAGCACCTTAACCGCGCCAGAAACATGTATGCCAAATATCGCCCCCAGTGACCGCTAGCCGCGTTATATCGGGCCAGGCCCCTGGAAGCAGCACAAGGAGTTCTTTTATGACCCTGCAAGGCAAGATGCTGATCGGCCGCGAGGCCGTCAGCGGCAGTTCCACGCCCATCCATGGCGTCAACCCTGCCACCGGCGAGACGCTGGAACCCACCTACGTGGGCGGCA
>NZ_QPII01000030.1 GCF_003336675.1 Billgrantia montanilacus
ATGGTGCCGGCACCAGGAGTCGAACCCGGGACCTACTGATTACAAGTCAGTTGCTCTACCAACTGAGCTATGCCGGCTCGGGACCGATCCAAGCGAACTGCAGAATCGGAAAAGCGTTGGCGTGGCTGGGGTACCAGGATTCGAACCTGGGAATGCCGATACCAAAAACCGGTGCCTTACCACTTGGCTATACCCCAGCAGTTTGGTGGCCAGAGACGGAATCGAACCGCCGACACGGGGATTTTCAATCCCCTGCTCTACCAACTGAGCTATCTGGCCGCTGCCAACGGTGCGTATTAAACAAGATACGGCCTTAGGCGTCAAGCCCTTCCGTTTCATGAAGATGCCGAAATGGCATCGGTGCACGCCCGCTCACTGGTCCCGCGGAATGTAGCCCTCGGCCTGGTCGGTCTCGCGGTTATCGAGAAAGCGCTCCATCTGGTCGTTCAGATACTTCCGTGACTCCGGTTCGAGCATGTTCAGGTGTTTCTCGTTGATCAGACGGGTCTGCAGCGCCTGCCACTCCTCCCACGCCTTTTTAGAGACATTTTGCTGGATGTCCTGCCCCTTCTTGCCCGGCAGCGGCGGAAAGGGCAATGCTTCTAGCTCCTGCTGATACTTGCGGCAGAATACGGTACGGCTCATGGTGGCTCTCCCTGTTTCTACGCTTTGTCTGAAAACTGCCTGCGCTCGGCGACTTTTCGGACAAAGCTTAGGTCTTGAGTGGCTTGAACCCTGAATCATCTGGGCTTGGATCGTGCCGAGGCTCAGCTCGCCGGGGGCTCGAGCGAGAATGGCGGCAGCGTCATCAACAACGACTTGACCGGCGTGGCCAGTCCGATGCTGGCAGGATTGCCAGGATCGTACCAGCAGCGCGATTCGTCCACAGCCAAGGTGGCACCGCAATGGGCCGGCTGCGGCGTGATCTCCAAGCGAAAGTGGCTGAAGACATGGGTGAAGGGGGACCAGGCGCGGCCGAGCACGGCACCCGGAGCGTAGCTGTCCAGCCAGGCCTCGAGCGACGTGGTGTCGTCGAACTGGGGCAGCCCCCAGAGCCCACCCCAGAGACCGCTGGAGGGGCGCTGCTCGAGCAGCACCCGCCCCTCGGGGTCCTGCAGCAATAGCATCCGGGTGGTGCGCGTTGGCAACACCTTCCGGGGCTTCGACTCGGGAAAGCGGCGCTCCTCACCTCGGCGGTGGGCCACGCAGACATCCGCGAAGGGGCAGGACATGCAGTCGGGCTGCCCACGCCGACACAGGGTCGCGCCGAAGTCCATCATCGCCTGGGTATAGTCGACCAGGCGCTCCCCGGGGGTGTAATGCTCGGCCAGGGCCCAGAGGCGACGGGCCACGGTCGTACGTCCCGGCCACCCCTCCACGGCATGCAACCGGGCCAGGCTGCGCTTGACGTTACCGTCGAGAATGATCGCCCGCCGCCCGCTGCTCTGGGCGATGATCGCACCCGCGGTGGAACGCCCGATCCCTGGCAGCTCGGACAAGGCCTCGAGCTCCAGCGGCAACTTGCCGCCATGGCGGTGAGCGATCTCGCGGGCTGCCTTGTGCAGGTTGCGCCCACGGGCGTAATAGCCCAGCCCCGTCCATAGGTGCAGCACCTCGTCCTGTTCAGCCTTGGCCAGGGCGGCGACATCGGGAAAGCGTGACATGAAGCGCTCGAAATAGGGAATCACCGTGGCAACTTGGGTCTGCTGCAGCATGATTTCCGATACCCAGACCCGGTAGGGCGAGCGCTCCTGCTGCCAGGGCAGATCATGCCGCCCATGGTGGTCGAACCAGGCCAGCAGACGGCGCTGGAATTCGCCCGGGGGAAGCACCGGCATCGGCATCTCAGTCATCGGCGTCATCGGCGTCATCGGCAAAAACACCCTGAAGAAAAGCAGCACGAAAAAAAGCGCCGACTAGGGAAGTCGGCGCAGAAACTGACTTGCTTGATGCTCAGTTGAATAGACCGCGCAGTGCATCGCGAAGTTCCTTGCCGTCTTCACCCAAGCGCTCTTCGAGTCGTTCCAGGGGGCGCTCCAGACGACGTTCGATCTCGCCGCCGGCACGGCGCGAGACTTCGTCACGCAGGAGCTCGACCAAAGTGGCCTGGAAGGCGTTGCGATCGAAACGGCACCACTCGCTGCTGTCGCCGCCGAGCTCGCCCGAGCAGCGCACCGGCAGGGGCACGCGCTCCAGCCGCGGATTGACCGAGCAGGCCGCTTCGGAACCGTCGACGAAGCCTGCCGCGGCGCGCAGGTCGAAGCGCTCGGTGACGAGGTCCAGCTCTCCCTCGCCATCCATGTCGATCCCGGGGATGGCGACCAGAATGCTTTCGCTGCGGGCAACACCATCGCTGATGCGCAGGCTAGCCTCGGCACGCTCGAAACGCGTGTCATCGCTCCAGTCCCTGTCGATTTCCTTGCCCTCGACCATGGCGGCGAGGGTGCACAGCTCCTCGGAGACGTTGACGTTGAGCAACGCGCCCTCGTCGATATGGCCACTCAACCGCCCGTTCAGGTTGCGCCTGAGTGCGGGCAAGGTGTTGTAGCGCGACTCCAGCACACCCTCAAGGGAAAGGCGCCCACGCAGAGGAGAGGGCTCCTCTTCCTTGGAAAGCGCCTGCAGCAGGGGTTCCAGGCGCACCCTGGACAGCTCGGGGGACAATTGCCAGTGTATCGGGTCACGTGCCAGGTCGAGTTCGCCACTCGCCCTCATCTCGCCACCATAGAGCTTGGCGCCGAATCGATCCAGGCGCTGGCGTCCATCGCCACCGGATATCGCCAGGCTCACATCGGTGAAGGTAAGTCCACCCAGCTGCAGGCCCTCGAGTTCGACGCCGCCATCGAGGGTAAGCTCGGAAAGCCACTCCACGGGAACCAGGGGTGCGGCTTCATCGGCATGGGCCTTACGGATACCAAAGAAGCCACGCTTGGAAGCGCTCTGTTCCGCTCCCTCAGGCGGGGGCAGATAATTATCCAGATTAAGGCTGTCACCCTGCAGGGCCAGTGCCAGCATACGACCGTCGAAGCCCATGCCCAGGCTACCGGTGAAAGTGCTGTCGTCCAGTACCAGCGTCAGACCGGAAAGCTCTGCCCGACTCAAATCACCCCGTATGGGACTGGTCAGTGCCACATCGGAGAGCGCCTGGGGGCCGGCCATGGCGGGTAGCCGATCGATGCGCGCAAGCCAGGGCCGCATCGACAAGGGTGCCAGACTGACCTGGCCGCTGTAGGAAGGCGCGTCATCAAGCCCGGCCAGGTTGAGATTGCCGCTCAACCGCAGGTCATCGGGGCCGGTGAGCAGCAGGTCGCGTAGCTGAGCCGTGCTTTCCGCCAGGTCCGCTTCCAGGGCGAAGGCCAGTGCCAGTGGGATGGCCGACTCCCCTAGTTGAGGGTGTTGGACACTCCCTTCCAGGCGCCCTTCCTGCAGCTGCAGGCGCTGGCGTGACAGGTCCAGCACCAGCTCCTGGCCGGTCAGGTCAGCCTGCTGCCGGCCCTGGACACCGCCCAGACGAGTCGCCGTGCTCATTTTCAAGCCTTCCAGGACATAGCGCCGCTGGGCCAGAGCCAGGCGCACCCGGCCCTCGAGGGAAATCGTGCTGGCCAGCCTCGGCGTTCGCTCGAGCTCTCGCCAGTCCAGCGTCCCGTAGGAGGTCAAGGTAAAGGAGGTCTTGAGGGGAAAGGCGCGCTCCGGATTGACGTTGGTGCCGGAAAGGCTGACATCATCGAGCAGCCACTCACTTTCTGCCGCCAGGTCGCGGAAGCCTACGGCGCCATTACGCACCTGGACGTTGGCGATGTTGAGCGCCACGGCCAGGTTGCTGCCCTCCATGCTCGGCCCAGCACTGGCCGGTGCCAGCGCCGACTCGGCACCCTCGCGCCGTTCATCCAGGCGCTGTAGCAGCGGCTCCCAGTTGCCCTGCCCCTGTTCGTCTCGCACCAGCCGAAGCTGCATGCCGTCCAGGGTAAGGCCTTCGATGCCGATTTCGCCACGTAGCAGGGGGGCAAACGCCAGGCTTACCTCGGCCTTGTCGAAGGCCAGGAAGGGAGGTGCGTCCGGCGCCTGATCGGGCAAGTGGCTCTCCACCCGCTCCACGCTCACCCCCAGCCGAGGATAGAACGACCATGCCAGCGGCCCATTCAGCGTCAGCTCCATGCCGCTATGCTCGCGCACCACTTCGATCAGGCGCGGCTTGAAGTCCTCCGGATCGAGGAAGGTGGTGACGTAGACCACCGCTGCTACCACCGCCACGCCCAATACGCCGATGGCCGCCAGCAGGGTTTGCAAGAGTCGCTTCATGGTTTACCGCCTCCTTGCAGCGGTGGAGCCAGTTCGAAATAGTTTCCGGCCGCGTGCAAGCGATAGCCCAGCCGGGAAAGCAACAGTTGGTCGGCCATTGGCAGCTGGGAGGCGGGGGCGCGCAGGTCGAGCCCCTGGGCGGCCGCAGCGCTACTGACCAGTGCCAGCAGGCGGGAGCCCACGCCACGCCGGCGGGTTGTCTTGCGCACGCAGAGCTCCGAGAGCCACCACGCTTCGCTGTCGCCACGCACGGCAACGGCACCCAGCAGGCGCTCATTGAAGCGGGCGCAGCCGAAGAAGTGGCCAGCCTCGAGATGGTGCCGAATGAAGTCGTCCACCGGCACGGAGAGCCGCTCTACCGGTGCATCGGCATAGATGCGCGGCAGGTCATGCCGGGCCTGCGCATCCGAAGCCCAGGCGGCGTGATCGACGATATGAAGCGTAACCGGCATGGTGGATCTCCCTGGGCCGCGGCTCAGGGCCGCCGCTGTGATGGGCGCATTGTAGCGGATGGGGGGCTCGATTCTCTATAATGAACGGCCCCATGATGGCAAGAACCGACTTGCCTGCCCGGTAGCCGTACCGTCAGGGCCTCCCGGGCCCACCCATGCCGACGCGAGAAAGCGCGAGAGAGAGTCCGACATGTCCGAGCGAATCGCCACGGTAACCCGTGACACCCAGGAAACCCAGATCACGGTGACCGTCAATCTCGATGGCGAAGGCCGGCTGGCCTGTGAGACCGGCGTCCCCTTCCTCGATCACATGCTCGATCAGGTGGCGCGTCACGGCCTGATCGACCTGGACATCAAGGCGGTGGGCGATCTGCATATCGACGATCATCATACCGTAGAAGATCTCGGCATCACCCTCGGCCAGGCATTCGCTCAGGCGATCGGTGACAAGCGCGGCATTCGCCGATATGGCCACGCCTATGTACCGCTGGACGAAGCACTCTCCCGGGTCGTGATAGACTTCTCCGGCCGCCCCGGGCTGTTCATGGATGTCGAGTTCACCCGCGCCGCCATCGGCCGCCTGGATACCCAGCTGTTCTGGGAGTTCTTCCAGGGCTTCGTCAATCACGCCAGGGTCACGCTGCATATCGACAACCTGAAGGGCTTCAATGCCCACCATCAGGCGGAAACCATCTTCAAGGCCTTCGGTCGCGCGCTACGCATGGCCGTTGAGCCGGACCCGCGCATGGCCGGCCAGATGCCGTCCACCAAGGGCTGTCTGTAGTTTCGACGACCGAAAACTGAGGAGCCTCCATGACCATTGCCGTCATCGATTACGGGATGGGCAATCTGCATTCGGTTGCCAAAGCCCTGGAGCACGTCACCCACGAGCATGTGATCATCACCCGCGACCCTCGCTGCATTCGCGGTGCCACTCGTCTGGTGCTGCCAGGCCAGGGCGCTATCCGCGACTGCATGGGCGAACTGGAAAAGACCGAGTTGCGCGGCCTCGTCCTGGAACTCCTGGCCAGCCAGAGCAAGCCGCTGCTGGGCATCTGTGTCGGACAGCAGATGCTGCTCGATCACAGCGAGGAGAACGGCGGTATCGCTTGCCTGGGCTTCCTCCCCGGCGAGGTGAAGCACTTCCCGACCGACATGCGCGATGCCAACGAGCAACGCCTCAAGGTGCCGCACATGGGCTGGAATCTGGTGCATCAGCATCATGACCATCCGCTGTGGAACGGCATCGACCAGGACGAGCACTTCTATTTCGTGCACAGCTATTACGCCGAGGCCAGCGACGATGCCACGGTATTCGGCACCACCGAGTATGGTCGGGTCAACGCCCATGTGGCCATCGGACGCGACGCCACCTTTGCCGTCCAGTTCCACCCGGAGAAGAGCTCCCGGGCCGGACTCAAGCTGCTGGAAAACTTCATCAACTGGACGCCCTGACGCGTAATGCAGTAGCCCCAGAGGCTGCGCCAACCGAGGACACTGACATGCTGGTAATCCCCGCCATCGATCTCAAGGACGGCAAGTGCGTACGGCTGAAGCAGGGTCGCATGAATGACGCCACCACCTACGGTGACGACCCCGTGGCCATGGCCGCGCGCTGGGTCGAGGCCGGTGCGCGCCGCCTGCATCTGGTCGATCTCAACGGCGCCTTCGAGGGCAAGCCGGTCAACGGCGAGGCAGTGACGGCCATCGCCCGGCGCTGGCCGGAACTGCCGATCCAGATCGGCGGCGGCATCCGCTCCGCCGAGACCATCGAGCATTATCTCTCCGCCGGGGTCTCCTACGTGATCATCGGCACCAAGGCCGTCAAGGAGCCCGCCTTCGTCGGCGAGATGTGCCGCGCCTTTCCCGGCCATGTCATCGTCGGACTCGATGCCCGTGACGGCTTCGTCGCCACCGACGGCTGGGCCGAGGTCTCCAGCGTCAAGGCCACCGACCTGGCCAAGCGCTTCGCCGATGACGGAGTCTCCAGTATCGTCTACACCGACATCGCCCGCGACGGCATGATGAATGGCGTCAACGTCGAGGCCACGGCCCAGTTGGCCCGTGAGGGCGGCCTGCCGGTGATCGCCTCCGGCGGCGTCACCGACCTCGAGGATCTGCGCGCACTGGTCGCCGCCGGTGAACCGGGCATACTCGGCGCCATCACCGGCCGCGCCATCTACGAAGGCTCGCTGGACGTGGCCACGGGCCAGCGGCTATGCGATGAACTGACTGCAGGGCTCGACCGAGCCGGGAGCTGAAAAGATGGGTCTTTCCAAGCGTATCATTCCCTGTCTCGACGTCGACGGCGGCCGCGTGGTCAAGGGCGTCAACTTCATCGGCATTCGCGACGCCGGCGACCCGGTGGAGATCGCCCAGCGCTACAACCTCCAGGGCGCCGACGAGATCACCTTTCTCGATATCACGGCCAGCCACGAAGACCGCGACACCACCGTCGAAATGGTCGAACGCATCGCCGGCGAGGTGTTCATTCCACTGACCGTGGGCGGCGGCATCCGTACCTGCGACGACATTCGCACCATGCTCAATGCCGGTGCCGACAAGGTGTCGATCAATACCGCGGCAGTGAACAACCCGGACTTCGTGCGCGAGGCCGCTGACCGCTTCGGCAGCCAGTGCATCGTGGTGGCCATCGACGCCAAGCGGGTCTCCGGCGAAGGCGAGCCGCCGCGCTGGGAGATCTTTACCCATGGTGGCCGCCGTCCGACCGGTCTCGACGCTGTGGAATGGGCGAAGAAGATGGTCGAATTCGGTGCCGGCGAACTGCTGCTGACCAGCATGGACCGAGACGGCACCAAGTCGGGCTTCGACCTGGGCGTGACCCGGGCCATCTCTGACGCGGTGACTGTGCCGGTGATCGCCTCGGGCGGCGTCGGCACGCTGGACCACCTGGTGGATGGCGTGCTGGAAGGTGGCGCCGATGCGGTGCTGGCGGCCAGCATCTTCCACTTTGGCGAATACACCATTCCCGAGGCCAAGCGCTACATGGCCGAACGCGGTATCGAAATGCGTCTCTAGCAGAGACTCTCTGGAGTGTTATCGTGACACCGTCATGGATGAGAACTTGCCGGCTGGTCGCTGTTTGCCTGTCGCTGGCACTCCTGCTGCCCTCGAAGGCGGCCATGGCCGAACAGCAGGCGACCTGGCCGCCACAGCTGGAGGTCAGTCATGTGCTACTGCAGACCAGTCTCTATACCCGCCATTTCAGCCCTCAGCCCGACCACAACAATCATCAGGAGCTGATCAGCCTTGAGTTGCACAATCCTCAGCGCTGGCTGGTCGGAGGCGCCCGCTTCCTCAGCTCCTTCGACCAGGAAGCCGTTTACCTCTATGCCGGACGTGAATTTCCTTTCTGGAAGCCGACCGAAGACATCACCGTGAGAGCCAAGCTGACCGCTGGACTGCTGCATGGCTACCGGGGCGAATATCAGGACAACATTCCCTTCAACCGCTTTGGCACCGCACCGGCTGCCTTGCCCAGCCTGGGGCTGCAGTGGGGACGCTTCGAGACCGACCTGATCGTCTTCGGCACCGCTGGCGCGATGGTCCTCGGCGGCATCCGATTCTAGGGAAGGTCGGCTGAACCTCGTCTAGTCTGCTTCGAGACCCAGATTGCTCACACCCTCGTTACGACCCAGCCGACGCAACGCCTTGAGCGCATCGCGGTCCAGTTGGCCTTCAGCGGCTTCAAGCACCGCGTCCTGGAAGTCGTTTTCGTCCGCCATCAGTGGATGCTCCCGGATGCGGGCTGCCAGACGCTGCGCGTCCTCCTCCCCTTCGGTGAGCTCGATGAAAGCACGCACCCCGCCCTTGGAGACACGACTGACTTCCAGCACCGCCTCTGGGGCCTCGCCACGCAGCGTATCCAGCAGCGCCGACATCGCCACTACCGCCTCCATCGCCCGGCGAACGCCGAAGCTATCATCCGTCGCCGCCGGCTCCAGTTCGGCCAGCTTCTCGGCCTGGCGGTCGAAGTCGATGCGCGCCTCCTTGACCGCCAGTTGCTCCCATACCAGATCAAGAATCGCCCTGAGGCCGGCAGGGTTCCCTTCTCCGGTCGTCTGCGCATAGAGCGCATAGTTGGGCAGCATCCGCTCGCACAGCGCCGCCATGAAGGCTTGCTGCTGACGCGGCGAAAGGGCCTGAAGACGCTGATGAAAGCCACCGGTTGGCTGGCTCATGGATTTTCTCCGCAAAATGAGGGTCTTGGTGTGAGGGCAAGTACGACAGAGGCATCATGGCCACAGGACCTCGCTGGCAACCCGCCCACCGCCATCGAACAGCACGCCTTCGGAGACCAGCCGTGCGCGCTGTTCGATGGCTCCGGGATGGTCGGCCAGGCGACGCGACGCCGTGATCACGCGAAACCAGGGTAGATCATGCCCTTGCGGAAGGTCCCGCAGCGCCCTGGCCACCAGCCGCGGCGTGCCGCCGTCGGTCATCGCCGCAATGCGCCCATAGGTGGTAACGCGGCCCGCCGGTATCTCGGCAATGATCGTCAATATCTGTTCTCGCAACGCCGGCTTCATGTACCCTTGCGCCCCCTGTCATGTTTCGTATTCCATCGATGGCGAGGTTCCCATGCATCTACACCTGCTTCAACACAGCCCTCACCACGGCCCCGCCCGCATCGCCGACTGGCTGGACAGCATGGGCCACAGCCACACGGTGTTTCATCTCCACGCCGGTGAGGCACCCCCCGACCTGGCCGACTGCGATGCTCTTATCGTGCTCGACGGTGCCATGGATATCGAGGATGCCGCAGCCCACCCCTGGCTCAAGCGCGAGCGCAAGCTGATCGCCCGGGCACTGGATGGCAACAAGCCACTGCTGGGCATCGGCATGGGCGCCAGGCTGATCGCCGCGGAACTGGGCGCCACGGTGGGCCGTGGCACCTTTGCCGAAGTCGGCTGGCACGAAGTGACCCTTGCCCCCGAGAGCCCCTTCGATCTGCCGGAACGGTTCACGGCGTTCATGTGGCATCGCGATGTCTTCGCCCTGCCCGACGACGCCCTGCCGCTGGGCGGCAGCTCGGTCAGTCCCGTCCAGGGCTTCGCCTGGGATGCGGGCAGAGCCCTGGGCCTGCTGTGCCATATCGAAGTGACCCGCGCCGGCGTGACAGAGCTGCTGGACCGCGAGGGACAACCGAAAGGCAGCGAGGCGAGCCCACACGTGCAGGCTCGAGAAGCGATCCTGGCCGACACGGCGCGCTTCGACCGGCTCGCACCACTGCTCGATCGGCTGCTGAGTCAATGGCTGCGAAGCGCTCCCGCCTGAGCGGGAATCAGGCTGGCTGCAGCCGCCCCGAGCCGTGGCGCGCCGCTTCGGCCGACCAGGACCGAGCGGCTGCCAGGCAACTGTCCCAGTCGCCGACGTGCAGGAACCGCTGGGGATCGCGGCGCTCCAACTGATAGCGGTACATGGGATCGTAATATTCCGTCAGCAGCGGCGCCAACCATGCCTCGTGGGCCTGGGTATTGCCGCGCTCGTGCTCGCGAAACGCCAGGGCCTGGAGCCTGGCGATACGTGCCAGGCGAGCACTGCCCAGCCGTTTCCTCAGTCGCGACAGCGCGGTGGCGAGCTGCTTGCGCATCAGCGTCCAGCCCAGCCATTCACCGCACTGGTGACGGTAGATAGCCCAAAGATCATCGATGTAGTCCTTCTGGATCTGGCCGATCCGCCAGTCCAGCGGCATCTCCACGCGGATACGCGGCGCCTGTTCCATGGCTCGCCAGAAGGCAAGCGGCACGCTGGCCGCGCCGATCTGACGTGACTCGTCCTCCACCACCAGTGGACCGTCAAGCGAGAGCAGACGTAGCCCCACGGCGTGTTCGAAATCGATCTGAGAGGGTGCCGGCAGCGGGTGGCGGCCAAAGGCGGAACCCTTGTGTCGGGCGCAGCCCTCCAGGTCCAGGCCATTGCCCAGCGCCTGAATCAGCGCCGTCTTGGCGCAACCGGTGAGCCCGCCAACTACCAGCATCGGCTGCTCGGCGGCAGCGTCGATGCGTGCACACAACCCCTGCCGCATGGCTTTCCAGCCGCCGTCGATGCGGGGTCGTTCGAGCCCCGCGTCGGCCAGCCACTGCTGGGCGATCTGCGAACGCAGACCCCCGCGAAAACAGTAGATGATGGCCCCGGGCTGCGCCTGCAGCAGGGAGTGCCAGGCCGCTACCCGTGCGTCCTTGATGCCACCACTGACCAGCCGCTGGCCGAGTTCGATGGCCGCCTGCTGGCCGCGCTCCTTGTATTCGATGCCGACCAGGCGACGTTCCTCGTCATCCATCAGCGGCAGGTTGACCGCACCGGGCAGGGCGCCCTGGGCGAACTCGACCGGTGCGCGCACATCGATCAGCACGCGTCTCTCTCGCAGCAGGGATAGATCGGGCTCGACCAGCGGCAGGCTCATCCGCGCACCTCTATCAGCGCCGTCCCACCGGCCCGAATGATCTCACCGAACGGGACCAGCTCGATGCCGTGAGCACGGCCGATGCGCTCCACGTCATCCTGCCAGGAAGGATGAACCGAGATCAGTAGGCCACCGGAAGTCTGGGGGTCGCAGAGCCATTGCCAGTGCGGCTCGTCCATCTCCTTGAGGACAGCCCCCAGGGCCTCCCGATTGCGAAGGGTTCCGCCCGGTACTGCGCCACGGCGGCGATAGGCCTCGGCCTCGGCCAGTCGTGGCAGGCGCCGGAAATCGATCCGGGCCGCTACATCGCTGGCGGCACACACTTCGGAAAGGTGACCGGCCAGGCCGAAGCCGGTGACGTCGGTCATGGCATGCACGCCCTTTACCTTGGCAAGGTCCATGCCGATCTGGTTGGATTTCAGCATTGTCTCCCGGGCCAGGGTCTGGTGCCCGGACTCCAGCAGCCCCTGCTTCTCCGCCGTGGTCAGAAAGCCCACCCCCAGCGGCTTGGTCAGGAAGAGCAGGTCGCCGACCTGTGCCCCCTTGTTGAGCTTGAGGTGTTCGAGGTCCACCAGGCCATTGACCGCCAGGCCAAAGATCGGCTCGGGGGCATCGATGGAGTGTCCGCCAGCCAGGGCGAGACCGAGTTCACGGCATACCGACTGGGCCCCGGCCACCACGTCGCCGGCGATCTCCGGCCCCAGTTTGTCCAGCGGCCAGCCAAGAATACCCAGGGCCAGTACCGGCGTGCCGCCCATGGCATAGACATCACTGATCGCATTGGTGGCAGCGATACGCCCGAAATCGAATGGATCGTCGACGATGGGCATGAAGAAGTCGGTGGTGGCAATCATGCCGCGGCCGTCACCCAGGTCGTAGACGGCGGCATCCTCACGCCCCTGATTGCCGACGAGCAGCTGCTTGTGGCCCGCACCCGGGCCAGCCTTGGCCAGAATGCTGTCGAGTACGTCAGGGGCGATCTTGCAGCCACACCCCGCGCCATGGCTGTACTGGGTCAGGCGGATTGCACTCATCTCGTTCTCCTTGGCAGTTCCTATCAACCATTCTATATCAGTGAGCCCCTGTTGCCTCACAGGGCCTCCAGGGCATCGGCAAGCTTGTCCACGGCAACCACCTCCATGCCTGCCGGGGCGCGTTTCGGCGCGTTGGCCCTGGGCACGATGGCCCGCGTAAAGCCGTGTTTCGCCGCTTCGACGATACGCTCCTGGCCGCTGGGCACCGGGCGTATCTCGCCGGATAGCCCGACCTCTCCGAACACCACCAGTTCGCGCGGCAAGGGGCGGTTCTGCAGGCTGGAGACCACCGCCAGCAGCACCGCCAGATCGGCGCTGGTCTCGAGCACCTTGACCCCGCCGACCACGTTGAGAAAGACATCCTGATCGCCGGTAAACAGGCCCCCATGGCGATGCAGCACCGCCAGCAGCATGGCCAGGCGGTTCGGATCGAGCCCCACAGCCACGCGGCGCGGGTTGCCCAGGGCCGATTCGTCGAGCAGCGCCTGCACTTCCACCAGCAGTGGCCGGGTCCCCTCCCACACCACCATGACCAGGCTACCCGAGGCCAGCGCTTCGCTGCGTGAAAGAAAGATCGCACTGGGGTTCTTCACTTCCTTGAGCCCGTGCTCAAGCATGGCGAACACGCCAAGCTCGTTGACTGCACCGAAGCGATTCTTCTGCCCCCGCAGGGTACGGAAGCGCGAGTCGGCTCCCCCCTCGAGCAGCAGCGACGCATCGATCATGTGCTCAAGCACCTTGGGGCCCGCCAGCGAACCATCCTTGGTGACGTGGCCCACCAGAAGCAGCACGGTGTTGCTCTGCTTGGCGAAGCGGGTCAGGGCAGCGGCCGACTCTCGCACCTGCGCCACCCCACCCGGGGCCGAGGCAATATCCTCCAGATGCATGGTCTGAATCGAGTCGATGATCAGAATTTCCGGGCGCTCTCGCTCGGCGACGGCCAGCACCGTTTCCACACTGGTCTCGGCCAGCATCTTGAGACCACGGGTGGGCAACTGCAGGCGGTGGGCTCGCATCGCCACCTGGGAAAGCGACTCTTCGCCGGTGACATAGAGCACCTGGCGGGACTGGGCCAGCTTGCAGGCGGTCTGCAGCAGCAGAGTCGACTTGCCGGCGCCAGGGTGCCCGCCCAACAATACCGCCGAGCCGGGCACCAGGCCGCCCCCCAATACCCGGTCGAACTCATCGAAGGTCGAGGAGAGTCTCGGCACCTCGGAAAGATCGACATTGCCCAGGTCGATCACTTCACGGGAAAGGTTTCCCGCGTAACCGCTGCGACCGGGAGCACCCGACGTGGCCGCCCCGGGACGGACGGCGGACAGCCTCACCTCGGTCAGGGTATTCCACTCCTGGCAGCTCGAACACTGGCCCTGCCACTTGCTGTATTCCGCACCGCACTCGGTGCAAACGAAAGCACTTTTCGCTTTGGCCATGCCGGCCCCTCTCCCAGATGACCGCATCATTCTAACAGGCGCCCGCAGGGCTGCACCCAGACGCACGAAGGCGGCCAGAAGGCCGCCTTCGGTTCCTACCAAACCCGCAATATTTACAGGCGCTGCAGCTGCAAGGCTTCGTTGTTCTGGAACCGGCGCCGCTGGGGATCGATCAGTTCCAGCGTTGACTCGTCGATACGCAGGAAGTAGTAGATCTGCCCTTCACCATCGGGAGTCAGCTCGTAGACCGTGGCATCGGGATCGACTGCGGTACCGCTCAGCACCTCCCAGTTGCCGGCATAGTTCTCGTCCGGCGGATTCTGCGGGTGTTCGCGATAGCTGGCATTCAGCGCGAAAGTACGCTCCTCCAGGGAGCTCTGCTCATCACCCATGAGCCGCACGTTCAGATCGATCCCCGCGCAGTTCCGGCAGGGCAGCGTGCCTTGGTAAGCCACTTCGTCGTCATCCATTGCCGGGTCGGCACGATCATCCATGGGGCCGGCTGCACAGCCGGCCAGGAAGGCCAGCATGGCCGAGCCAGCCAGCAGGGTCCTTATTTGCATTTTCTTACTCCTAACCTATGGGCTTGACGCCGTGAACTACGGCAGCCTGTCTCACAGCATAAACCCTCTCAGCTTCAGCAGACAGCCTCCGCCTCGTGGGGTTCCCGGGGGATGCCTTCAATTGGCGCCAGGATAAACGTGCATGAACACCAAAGCCAGAACGATGGGCATTACCACCAGGCTTCCCAAGTTGCCGATCAACACGAGCGAGGCCACCTTGTGGGGCTCCTGCTTGTACTGCTCGGCCACCAGGTAGTTGAGCACAGCCGGTGGCAAGGCAGCAAATACCCAGAGTGACGCTGCCTGCAGCCCGGTCAGCTCCAGCCACAGGATCATGGGCACAGCCAGGATCAACCCCGATAGCGGGCAGAGCACGGCGCCGAGCAGCCCGGTCTTCCAGTCACCGAAGTCGATATCCAGCATGCGCACCCCCAGCGCAAACAGCATCAGAGGGATGCAGACGCCACCCAACATATGCAGCGCCTCGAGCAGCCACCCCGGCAATGGCACCCCTCCCAGATTGAACCCCAGCCCGGCGAGGCTTGCCAGTACGATGGGCATACGCAGCAGTCGCCACAACGGCGTACGAGGGCTGAGAATATAGAGCCCCACGGAAAAGTGCAGCAGCATCTCGACGATGAAGAGCACTACCGCCGCCGGCAGGGCTGCTTCACCGAAAGCCAGCACCAGCAGCGGGATTCCCATATTTCCCGAATTGTTGAACATCATCGGTGGCAGGAAGGTCTTTGGTTCCAGCTTCAGCAGCTTGGCCACCGGCCACAGCACCAGGCCGGAGCCCAGCACCACCACCGCCGCCGCCAGTGCCAGCCCGGCATACTCCGCCAACGGTGCCTGCCGGTCCGCCAGGACGGCGAACACCAGCATCGGCACGAAAATTTCCATATTGAGAGTATTGAGGCTGCGAATATCGGGAGTGCGAAAACGCCCGTAGAGGGTGCCACAGCCTGCGATCAGAAATACCGGTAGCAGCGTGGCGATTATCTGTGCGGTCATCGAAAGGGTTCCGGGTATTCGGTTTCGCTCAAGTGCGCCTAGGCTAGCACGTCGACGGCTTGCGCGGTCACGCCGCTCAGGTCAACATGGGCTAAAGTTTCACGTCATCGAGCCAAGCGAGAGAGCATGAGCCAGTTATGGAGCCCCGCCGTGCGCGAGCTGACCCCCTATGTGCCGGGAGAGCAGCCACGGGAACGCGTGATCAAGCTGAACACCAACGAGAACCCCTACCCGCCGGCACCTAGCGTCGAGGCGGTGCTGCGCGAGTATCCCGCCGACCACCTGCGCCTCTACCCGGACCCGGAGTCTCGTGCCCTGCGCCAGGCCTTGGCTCGCGAATACGGCGTAGAGCCCGAACAGGTTTTCGTCGGCAACGGATCGGATGAAGTGCTGGCGCTGGCTTTCCAGGCCTTCTTCTGTCACGGCGAACCGCTCGAGATGCCGGCCATTACCTACAGCTTCTATCCGGTCTATTGCCGCTTGTATGGCATCGAGCGACGTACCCTGCCACTGGATGACCAGTGGCGTGTCGATCTCTCGGCTTTCTCCGCGAATAGTGCCGGCGTTATCTTCGCCAACCCCAACGCCCCTACCGCCCATGGCCACTCACGTGATGCCATTGCCGCGCTGCTGGAGCGCATCACCGACCGTGTCGTACTGGTCGATGAGGCCTATGTCGATTTCGGCGGCGAAAGCGTCGTTCCGTTGGTCTCGAGCCACCCAAACCTACTGGTTACCGGTACCTTTTCCAAATCCCGCAGCCTGGCCGGGATGCGCCTTGGCTATGCCATCGGTACGCGTGAACTGATCGAAGGCCTCGAACGAGTAAAGGACTCGTTCAATTCCTACCCCATCGACAGCCTGGCCAGCGCCATCGGCATCGCCGCGCTCGAGGACCGCGAGCACTTCGATGCCTGTCGAGGGAAGGTCATCACGACCCGTGAGCGGACTGTCAAGCGTCTAAAGGAGCTGGGCTTCGAGACATTGCCCTCCCAGGCCAATTTCGTGCTGGTGGAACATCCCGACTTCGATGCCGCTCAGCTCTTCGTCGGGCTGCGGGAGCGGGGCATTCTGGTGCGCCATTTCAATACCGATGCGCTGCGCAACTTTCTGCGCATTTCCATCGGCACCGACGACGAAATGGACTCCCTGATCGAGGTGCTGGAGGCACTCTGCAGCTGAGGCCATCGTGCCGACGACGGCTATCGATGGCCATCTGTGAAGGCCATTTTGAAGTGACAGTCAGCGCCAACGCTCCACAATGCGTTGATATTCGCCGCTTTCCCGAATGGCTTGGAGCCCCGCATCGAAATCGCGCAGCAGTCGCTCGGTGTCGGGGTTGTCCTTCAAGCCAACCACATACTCTTTGCTGGAACCAAACTCAGGCAACTTGTCGAACTGCCCCCGCAGCCCCATCTCCTTGAGCACATAGTCCCAGTTCGTTTCGTAGCCGGCAAAGCCGTCCAGCCGCCCCCGTTGCAGCATGCGAAACCCCTGCTCGATGCTGTTGAGTGGGTACTTCGATACCTCTTCCTGTTCGGACCATTCATCGCCGAAGTTGTAGCCCCGGACCATGCCGATGGTCTTGCCCTCCAGCGAAGCCAGGCCCTGCCACTCGATGTCCGTGTCCTGGTTGACGTAGACCCGGAAGGCGGCATCGTTGATCGGCGACTCGGAATAGGAAAAATAGGCCAGCCTTTCGGAGTTCATGCCAGTCGGATAGAGCAGATCGACGTTACCCTCTCTGACACTCGCCATCGCTCGCGCCCAGTGAGTGATGACCAGCTCAATGGTATAGCCCTGGGCATGAAAGCTTTCACGCAGGATGTCCCAGCTGTAGCCCTGGAACCTGGCAACATCGCTACCGGGGGGTAACATCACCTCCAGGATCGGAGGAGCCATGCCGCCTTCATAGAATCCATAGGGGGGGTAATCGTAGAGAGTGGCAATCCGCACACGTTTCTCTTCTGCCGCATGGGAAGCTGCCCCTGCCATCAGGCAGAGAGTCGCCAGGAAGCCCCCTAGTAGCCTTATCATGGCAGCCCCTTTTCACGACTTTGCTTGCAGCATAACCTTTAAACAAGAACAGCATCAAATTGTAACGTTATATTTCTGAAGATTACATTTTCGAGACGCCACGAAAAAACCCCAGCCTCTTTGGAAGCTGGGGTTTTGGGATAAATGCCTGACGATGACCTACTCTCGCATGGGGAGACCCCACACTACCATCGGCGCTGAGCGGTTTCACTGCTGAGTTCGG
>NZ_QPII01000031.1 GCF_003336675.1 Billgrantia montanilacus
GCAGACGCTGGTGGCCGCGATGCGCACCAGCACCTCGCCGGCCTTCGGCCCCTCGACGTCGATTTCGACCAGTTCCAGCGGCTTGCCAGCGGCCTTGGCGATGGCGGCGCGTGATTTCATGAGGCATCCTCCCGCCCTGTTGTTCTTGTTGGGTTGTCGTTGCTCAGTCTAGGTGAGCACCGGTGACATGATTGTGTTGCAGAGGCATAAGTGCGTTGCACGCTGGCAACATTACGTGGCAGGAACCGAACGTGGCGGGAACCAAAAGGGCTCACTGGGGCGCATGCAGCCACCACCGGCGAGGAAGACTCGCCACGACCAGAGCGTCGGCGAGGGCGGTGAGGTCGCTGGCTACGAGTGCAGCCAGCACTTCCTGCTCCTCCTCCCAGGGAGGCACTTGCCAGGAAGCGTCGTCCGCCTCGGGTGCTATCGCCCTCAGCTGACGGTGGCGAAGTGCCTGCCAGATGCGCAGGATGCCTTCAAGGCGTGTCTCGGGTCTTGCCTGACTGGCGGCCAGACGGCCCAGCCGCTGGCTGAAATCGGTGCTCTCCAACGGCGCGAGTGACACTCCCTGATCCTGCAGGAAGTCATCGATGGCAAGGCGAACGGTTTCCACCGAGGCGTGGGGCGACTGCACTACGTAGCCGAGTCGGGGCCAGCCGGCGGCTTCCCGATAGCGCACCGCCGCTACATAGCCGAAGCCGTGACGTTGCCGCATTGCATGCTGGAAGGCGGCGTCATGGCATTGTGCCACCAGCTGCAGCAGAAAACGGCTGCGAGGGGTGTCGTCACGACCGGCAATGTCCAGCATCACCGCCTGGTCTGTGCCTTGGGGCGTGAGCCAGATGGTCTCCCTCTCGCTGGAGACGGGTGGCTCGGTGTGCCATGGCGGTTCATTCGGCAGAAGGCCGGCGAAGCGGTGGGCCTGTTGTCTTGCTGCCTCGGCATCGAGGCTTCCCCTGGCCCAGCACAGCAGGGTGGGAGTTGGCTTGGCGATACCGGAGTGAGGCGTGGTGCTGCCAGTGGCGCCGGGGATAGGGCTCGTCTCCAGTTCGCACAGCAGCCGCTGGGCGATCAGGCCCGTCGCGGGGTGACTCATTGCTGGCGAGTCGTCTCGTCGAGTCGTCGACCATTGCCCCAGTGCCTGCTCCACGACAGAGGGAAGCCGGCTGGGGTCGCCCCAGGCCAGCAGCCAGTCGCCCCGATGGTCGCTTCCGGTCATCAAGGTCAGGTCGTGTGCTGCAGCGGCCTGGCGCAGCGCCAGGCAGCGGCGTTGCCAATGGGCGAGTCGGAGCACGTGCCCTGTGGGATCCGCGGGCCAACCCAGGCACCAACTCGCTTCGGGCTCGTCTGTCGGCCACGTCGGCCACCCCCACCAGAGCGCCAGGTGTCTGTCGTGCTGCAGGCACCCTGGCATGGAGTGCCAGGCCGTCGAGGGTGAGGGCTCGGACGCGATCCGCGGGGCAGCTCGCGGCGGCAAGGCTGACACCTGAAGGGGGGGTGACAAGGACAGCCTGCAGTAGCGCGTGCCGGTTTCCTCGAGGGTTTTCCAGGCAATATCCCCGATGCTTTCTCGCGGCGATGGGCAGTGCCAGAGCCATCGGCACTGACCGCGCGTTAGCCAGGTAGCGAAGGCGGCGCGAGGGGGCATGGTATAGACCGCCTCGGGATGCTGCGCATGCGTGACTAACCGCAGCGCCTGGCGTCTGGGCCAGTCGTCGAGATCGCTGGTGACTCGCGGTGGGCGGGGCAGTCGCTGTTGCAGAGCCCGGTCCAGGGCGGCATGACAGGTGGCAAGCAGGGTTGCAAGAAGGGTCGAGAGAGAGGCCGTGTCATCGCCATGATGGGGCTTCAGCTCAGCGAGGCCGAGCCGAATGCCGAGCGCCTGGCCGACCCCTTTCGACGATAGCGAGACATCGAGCGCTTCGAGGCCAAACGACGTTTGCAGGGTGGAGGCCAAGCTGCCATCCGCGAGTCGTGCCGCCAGGGCGGCGAGCCACTCGGGGTGAGCCCTGGCCAGGCCCTCGGGTAGCGGCCAGAGCAGCTCGAGCGTCGAAGTGGGGGAGCTGCTGGCCAGGCGCTGCGGCAGACACCAGGCTACGCCACTCGGCTCTCCCCAGCGGCTGGTACGGCCCCAGCACTCGTAGGAGCTCGGTGAGGCTGCGGCTGCGTGGATCTCATGGCCTTGACGCTTCAGTAATTCGAGCTGGTTCTCAAGCGGCAGGGGGCCGAGCATTACCAGGGCCATGCGTTCGGGACGGTAGTGGCGGCGGTGAAAGTCGTGCAATTGATCCACCAGCCGCCCGGCGTCCTGACCCAGCGTGACCTGGTTGCCGGCGTGGCAGGCCCGGGCCGGGTGCCCGGGTCGATACAGTCGGCCAAGGGCGGCCAGGCGATGTAGCGCTGGGTCGGCCAGTCGGGCGCGGTATTCGGCATCGAGCACGCCGACTTCGTGCTCGATGCGTTCAGGAACCAGCAGAGGGCGACACAATAGGTCGACCAGCCTGGCCAGTCCTTCTTCGGCCGCCCCCGGGGGCAGGTGCAGATGCACGTCGGTGGTGGTCTCGTCGGTTGAGGCGTTATAGCGCCCGCCGAGGTGGCCGACCCACTGGCTCAGCTCGCTCTCTCCGGGGAAAGCGTCGGAGCCGAGAAAGAGTGCATGCTCGAGAAGGTGAGCCAGGCCACGATATGCCATCGGCTCGTCCAGGTATCCGACGCCCACCGCGCCGACCAGCCGTAGCCGCCGGGCCTCGGGCACTTCCGCTGCCAGCACTTGCAGGCCATTGGATAGTTGCGTGCTCTGTAGCCGGCTGCCCGAGGGCAGTCCCTCGCGTCGCGCCGCTTCGAAGGTCGCGCTGGGCGGCGATACGATCATGTCCGGCAGAAGACCCGCGACTCATGGACGTTACGCAGTGTCAGCTCCTCCAGTGTGCGGCCGTCGTCGGCAGCTTCACGGCGTGCCGCCTCGATCAGGTGATGATTCGGTGAAAGTTCGCAGACCGGATCGGTGGCTGCCGGATCCCCGGTGAGCAGGTAAGCCTGGCAGCGGCAACCGCCCACGTCCCGGTGACGCTCGTCGCAGCTGCGGCAGGGCTCCTGCATCCAGCCATCGCCACGATAGCGGTTGAAGGGTTCACTGTCATACCAGATTTCGCGCAGCGGCTGCTCGCGTACGCTGGGGAAAGTCATCGGCAGCATTCGGGCGCTGTGGCAGGGTAGCACCGAGCCGTCCGGCGCCACGGTCATGAAGATTGAGCCCCAGCCCCCCATGCAGGCCTTGGGGCGTTCGGCGTAGTAGTCGGGCACCACGAACAGCAGGCGCATGTCACGGCCCTGACTCGCCAGCTTCTCCCGCCAGCGTTGGGTGGTGGCCTCGGCGGCCTCGAGCTGAGCCCGGCTCGGCAACAACCCTGCCCGATTGAGGTGTGCCCAGCCGTAGAGCTGGCAGTTGGCGAGCTCCACGGCATCGGCGCCCAGTTCGTCGCACAGCGCGATGATGGCCTCGAGCTGGTCGATGTTGTGGCGGTGCAGTACCACGTTGAGCACCATCGGGTAGCCGGCAGCCTTGACCGCCCGGGCCATGGCCAGCTTCTTCTCGTGAGCCTTGCGTGATCCCGCCACCGCTGCGGCGACATCGGGGTCGGAGGCCTGCAGGCTGATCTGGATATGATCGAGACCGGCTTCGCGCAGGGCCAGGATGCGCGCTTCGTCGAGCCCCAGTGCCGACGTGATCAGGTTGGTATAGAAGCCGAGCCGGCGAGCCTCGGCCACCAGTATCTCGAGATCCTGTCGTACCAGCGGCTCACCGCCCGAGAAACCCATCTGCACCGACCCCATGGCCCTGGCCTGCGTCAGCACGTCCACCCATTCGTCGGTGGTGAGCTCCTCCTTGGCGCTGGCGAAGTCCAGTGGGTTGGAGCAGTAGGCGCACTGCAGCGGGCAACGATAGGTCAGCTCGGCGAGTAGCCACAGCGGGGCTCCGGTGTGCCCTTTCAGCGGCTGGTTCGCGGCAGCGGTGTCGGTATGGTCAGTCATGGTGGATCCAGCCTTGTCGGGCGGCATCGAGCAGGAATTCATGCACGTCCTGCTCGACCTCCGTGGCGGGGGCATCGGGGAATTGCGCCTGTAGGTTCGCCACCACGGTATCCACGTCGCGCTGGCCGTCCAACGTGGCGAGTATGCTGCCAGCGCTGTCGTTGAGCTGCACCATGCCTTCGGGGTAGAGCAGCACATGGCGACCCTGGGCTTCCTCCCACTGCAGGCGCCAGCCGGGTCGCAGGCGATAGACGGCGCTTCCTTTCATGCCGGTGTCAGTGGTGGTGGTCATGTCAGCCCCCGATGATAGACGCGTTTGTCGGTCACGCTATGGTAGGGCGGTCGTCCTAGCTGGTAGGCCATGCTCATGGCATCAAGCATCGACCACAGCACGTCGAGCTTGAATTGCAGTATCTCCAGGGCGCGCTCCTGTGACTGCCGGGTGGTGCAGACCGCCAGCGCCACCTCCAGGCCATGCTCCACGTCGCGGCGTGCCTCTGTCAGGCGTTTGCGAAAATAGCCATAGCCGGCTTCGTCGATCCAGGGGTAGTGGGTGGGCCAGGTGGCCAGGCGGCTGCGATGGGCTTCCGGGGCGAACAGCTCCGTCAGCGAGGAGATCGCCGCTTCGCGCCAGTCGGCACGGCGCACGAAGTTGACGTAGGCATCCACGGCGAAGCGTACGCCTGGCAGCACGTGCTCCTGGGACCAGAGTTCGTCACGGGAAAGACCCACCGCCTCGCCCAGCGTCAGCCAGGCCTCGATGCCGCCGCCATCGTCATCGTGGCCGTCATGGTCGAGCAGACGCTGTACCCAGCGCCGCCGAATGGCGGCATCGGGGCAATTGGCCAGCAGGGCGGCATCCTTTTGAGGGATGTTGACCTGATAATAGAAGCGGTTGGCCACCCAGCCCCTCAACTGCTCGGGCGTGGCCCGGCCTTCGGCCATGTCCATCTGGTAGGGGTGGTGAATATGGTAGTAGGCGCCCTTGGCCAGCAGGGCCTCGCGGAAGCTCGTGGGGCTCATGGCCTCTCCCGTGACGCTGGCCAGCGGTGACGTGAAAACTGACATGGCGAGGCTCCCTCTTCTTCCAGCTATCGTAGTGCGTAGTCATGGCCGATTCCATCGTGCTGTATGGCGATTCCATTCCCGTCTAAAGCGGCATTGACCTCTCATGGTTGAGACGATGGCTTCTCCTGAGGGTTCATACCTCCAGACGCATGCCGTCGAAGGCCACCTCAATGCCCGCTCGGGTCAGGGCTGCACGCTCAGCGGAACCCTCGTCGAGGATCGGGTTGGTATTGTTGATATGAATCAGCACCCGCCGCGTGGTTTGCGGCAGGGTGGCCAGCTCGGTCAACAGGCCATGCTCTCCGGCCAGCGCCAGATGACCCATGTCACGGCCAGTCGCCTGACCGACGCCGGCACGAATCAGCTCGTCGTCGTGCCACAGGGTGCCGTCGACCAGCACGCAGTCGGCACGACCGAGAAAACCTCGGACCCGGTCATCCAGTTCACCGAGCCCCGGGGCGTAGAAAAGCTGCGTGCCGCGTTGCCGGTCCTCGATCAGCAGGCCGATATTGTCGCCCGGCGTCGGCGCGCCTCGGCGTGGCGAGTAGGGCGGGGCATTGCTGGTCAGAGCCACGGCGGTGAAGCTCAGCCCCGGGCAGTCGGGAAGATCGAAAGTCGCTTCCCGGTGGTCGTCGTCGATGCCGATGGGCCGCCAGTGCAGCCCGCCATTCCAGTGCTCCAGCATACGGAACAGGGGGAAGCCGTCGCTCAGGTCCTGATGCACGTTGGGGGTGCACCAGACATCGAAGGGGCAGCCTTCACGTAGCGACAGCAGCCCGGTCGCATGATCGATCTGTCCATCCACCAGCAGAACCCCGGTGATACCGCTGTCGCGAGGGACCTTCCTTGGATGGAGCTCGGGGTTGCTGCAGAGCTGGGCACGGATATCCGGTGAGGCGTTGCAAAGCAACCAGCGTTCGCCGTCGCTGCTGAGCGCGATCGACGACTGGGTGCGCGGCGTGGCCTCGATACTGCCATTGCGAACGCCATGACACAGCCGGCAGTTGCAGTTCCACTGGGGGAACCCCCCGCCCGCGGCGGCGCCTAGTATCAGTACATGCATCTGGATCTCCTGCATCGCGCAACAGTCAGCGCGCAACAACAAAAGGCTGATGCCCCACCGGGGAGCATCAGCCAGACAGGTCCTGCATCAATGGGGAGTTCAACAATAGGGAGTTCAACGGTTGGAGATGTACAGCGTGACCTCGAAGCCCAGACGCAGGTCGGTATAGGCAGGCTTGGTCCACATAAACGATCCTCCACGGATTGGTGGTTGTCAGACGTACTCTACTAGTTAAGCAGCTGTTGGGGGTTCTACCTTTCGACCAAAGTCTAGCTTGTTCGAAAAACCCCGATACTGCCGTCAGCGACCTCCCGTTTCGGTTGAAGAAACCAGGCTACAGCAGGGATGAAGGCGGATCATTGCCGGGAGGCAATAGTCTTTTGACGGTAGGCGTCGTGTAAATCACCGCTGAACGGGATGGTGTTACCGGAAGTTGTGCTAGACCTTTTTAGTGTCAATGACTGAAACGAGACGACAGCCACAACAACCACAACGAGATGTGCCGTTTCCCCAGGCACACTATTGAGTACCACGGAGATAACGCCATGCTTCGGGAGATCGGATATGCAGTGACGGCCACCGGGTTGTTGGCCGCTTCGTTGGCTCACGCCAACGAGAATCAACTCGAACTCCAGCAGAACCCGGAATATTGGGCCACTCAGCTGGGTAACTATCAAGGCAATCGCTTCAGCGAATTGGATCAAATCAACCGCGATAACGTCAATGAGCTGCGCTCGGTCTGGCAGTTCTCCACCGGCGTGCTTCGCGGTCATGAGGGCGGCCCCCTCTACGTCGGCGACGGCAGGCTATACATACACACCCCCTTCCCCAACAAGGTGTTCGCACTTGATCTGGAAGACGAAGGGCGCGTGGTCTGGAGCTACGAGCCGGACCAGGATTCACGCGTTATCCCGGTCATGTGCTGCGATACCGTCAACCGCGGGCTGGCCTATGCCGATGGACGCCTCTTCCTGGGCCAGGCCGACAACACCTTGATCGCCCTGGACGCCGAGAGTGGCGAGCTGCTGTGGGACGTCAGTAACGGCGATCATACCATTGGTGAGTCAAACACCATGTCGCCCCTGGTCGTGCACGACAAGGTCATTGTCGGTATCAGCGGCGGGGAGTACGGCATTCGCGGGCATATGACCGCCTACGACGTGGAGTCCGGCGAACAGGTGTGGCGGGGCTACTCCACCGGGCCGGACGATGAGGTGCTGATCGATCCGGAAACCACGACGATGATGGGCGAACCGATCGGCGAGAGCGACCTCGGCGTTTCCACCTGGCCCGAGGGCGAGTGGGAGCGCGGTGGCGGGGCCCCCTGGGGATGGATCACCTACGACCCCGACCTTGACCTGATCTACTACGGCACCGGCAACCCCGGCACCTGGAACCCGGAACAGCGCGCAAAGGATGGTGAACCGGCCGACAACAAGTGGGCGATTACCGTCTTCGCACGTGACCCCAACAACGGTGAGGTCAAGTGGGTCTACCAGAAGGTGCCCTTCGACGAGTGGGATTACGACGGGGTCAACGAGAATCAGCTGATCGACGTCGAGTTTGATGGTGAGCAGCGCAAAGGACTGGCAATCATCGACCGTACTGGCTTCGGCTTCCTGCTCGACCGCGAAACCGGCGAACTGCTGGTGGCGGAGAAGTTTGCTCCCGAGACCAATTGGGCCGATGACTACGACATGGAGACCGGGCGGCCCAACGTCAACGAGCAGTACAGTACCTATCGCCAGGGCGTCGATGTCAATACCACCGATATCTGTCCCACCGCCATGGGCGCCAAGAACATGCAGCCGAGTGCCTACTCGCCGAGGACCGGTCTGATCTACGCCGGCATCAATCGGATCTGCATGAACTACGAGCCCTTCGAGACCGAGTACGTGGCAGGCCAACCCTATGTGGGTGCCACCCTGACCATGATGCCCGCTCCCTCCGAGAACGGGGGCATGGAAGGTCGCATGGGCAGCTTCATCGCCTGGGATCCGGTAGCAGGCGAAACCGTCTGGGAGGTCGACGAGCGCTTCGCGGTATGGAGCGGTGCACTGGCGACTGCCGGCGATCTTGCCTTCTATGGCACCCTCGAGGGGCACGTGAAGGCGGTCGATATCGAGAACGGCGAGGAGCTGTGGCGCTTCAAGACACCCTCGGGAATCATCGGCAACGTCAACACCTTCATGCATGAGGGCAAGCAGTACGTGGCCGTGCTCTCCGGGGTTGGTGGCTGGGCCGGTATCGGTCTGGCGGCAGGCCTCGAGGATCCCGAAGAGGGCCTGGGCGCAGTGGGTGTCTTCTCCGCTCTTGGCGACTACACCAAACTCGGCGGCGTCCTGACGGTCTTCGCCCTTCCGGACTGAGCCGGTTACCTGAGCAATAAATAGAGGGGCACGGGTACTTTACCCGTGCCCTCTACCAGTCCTCTCATGAGCCACCCGTGCAAGGCGGGAGTTCCTGCAACATCCAGAAGGAAGCGCTGCATGCCGGTATCGAAGAATGCTTTGTCACGAATTGGACAGTTTGGTGTTGTCATCATGCTGCTGCCCATGGCCGGGATGGCGTTCCAGGCCATGGCCGATGAACACCGCGTGACCGGTGACGCGCCTGGGGCCTTCGTCGTCGAGGACGGCAAGGTCGATCCCGATACCTACGAAGGCTACATCACCTACACCCGGGTCTGTATGGCCTGTCACGGTCCCGATGGCCTGGGCTCCTCCTTCGCTCCCAATCTGGTGCGTGCCGCCGAGCGCCGCGGCTGGGCGGACTTCGCCGGCACCATCGCCGCTGGACGTGAGGTCCAGCCGGGTCAGGTAATGCCCTCTTTTGCTGACGACCTCTATGTCATGGGCAATATTGGCAAGATATACAGCTACCTGCGCGCTCGTGGGGAAGGAGGCCTGGGGCGTGGCCGCCCTCGGATCATCGAATCGGTGCAGGAGGAAGCAGAACCAGAGGAAGCGATACCGGAGGAGGCAGGACAGCAGAACGCAGATCAGGAAAAACTGGACCAGCAAGAGGGCGTGGAATCGAAGGATCCGGATAGGGCGGGCAAGAATCAGGAAAAGGCCAAGCCTGAGTCCGGCGAAGCAAGCACCACAGAAGCAAGTACCACAGAAGCAAGCACGCAAGACGAGGTCGAGGAGTGATCCAGTGCCCCAACATGCTCGAGTGGGAGGGTAAATGAGACGCGCCATTTGCCTATTGTTGCTATGGGGTGTGCTGGTCCTGGCTATCGGAACCGCTATTGCGAATCCACCGGAACGCCAGGAACGCGAGGCACTGAGGGTATGCATGGACGGCAATAACATGCCGTTCAGCAATGAAGCCGGAGACGGTTTCGAAAACCGTATCGCCGAGTTGATGGCCGAGGACATGGACGTGCCCCTGGCCTATGTCTGGGCGCCCCAGGTCATGGGTTTCGTGCGCAATACTCTCGAATTGCGCGTCTGTGACGTGATGATCGGTGCCGTTGCCGGCTACGAGTTCGTGCAGAACACCAACGAATACTACCGTTCCGTCTATGCGCTGGTGGTGCCTGCGGACTCCGGGGTCGAGGCGACCAGCCTGGAAGATCCGTCGCTGCAGGGCCTGCGTCTCGGGGTGGTGGCCGAAACGCCGCCGATGGTGGCGCTGCGTCGTACCGGGGCCGTGGTGGTGGGGTATCCGCTGATGGTGGATACCCGGGTACGGGCCCCCGTGCGTGATGCCGTCGAGGATGTAGCGGCCGGGACTACCGACGGGGCCGTGCTGTGGGGTCCGTTGGCAGGTTATTACGCCTCCCGGCAGGAGCCGCCATTGCGTGTCCTGCCACTGGTCGACGATACCTCGGGCGCACGGTTGGATTACCGCATCACCATGGGCATCCGCCGCGGTGAGCCCCACTGGAAGGACTGGATCAACGATTTCATCGACCGTCATCAGGAGGAGATCCACGCCATTCTGAGCGAATACGGTGTACCGCTGCTCGACCGCCGTGGCCAGTTGATCGTGCCGGACGAGGGTGGCAAGTCATGAGGCGCCTGGCTGCGATACCGTTTCGCGCTACTCTCCTGGCGCTGGGCTTCGGCGCGTTCATGGCATTGGGCAGTGTGGCCCATGTCCAGGCACAGCGGGCAGCGGCAGGGCCACCCGACTGGCCCTGCGTCCAGCGGCTTATCCCCGAGATGGCCTGGGGAACCGTCTGGGCCGGCCCACCGCTGGATGAGCTGGAACGGCAGTGGTGGGAGGACGAGGAAGTCGGCAGCGTGGTGCGCTTTGCCACTGCACGGGCCACCCCCGAAGGCGAAGGCCTGGAGCGGGTTCGCGACTTCGTTGCCTCGGTGGACGACGATGAGGCGGAAGAGCGTCTCACCCTGTTGTTCTCCGGTCTTTTCGAACTCACCAACCGCGAGCGTCGACGTGCCATCGACAGCATACGGCGCGCTTCCCGTGCCCAGGTGGCCCGTCTCGAGATCATCTCGGACATGGTGGACGAGCTGGAGGCGCGGCGCAGCGAGGAGGGGGCCGACGAGGCCGAGATCGAGCGCCTGTCGGAAGACCTGTTCTGGGAGCAGCGTACCTTTCAGATGCGCCAGCAGGCGCTGCCGGCCATGTGTGAACAACCCTACCTGCTGGAGGAAAAGCTCAGTCGAATGACGCGGGTGATCATGGAACGCCTGCCGTGAGCACGATAACAACAGCGGTGACACGCCCTCATAGCCCTCATAGTCCTCATAACAACAGCGGCAGCACGACTGCCTGAGGAGAATGCATGAAGACCCTGTCTCACTCCCTTCGCTGGTTCACCGCCGGAGGGCTCGCCATTGGCCTGGCGTGGTCGTCGGTCGTGTCGGCCGATACGCCGGCCACCCTTACCCTCGGCTACCTGGGCATGGAGCGACCCGACGACCGGGAGCCCCTCTCGGTGCTCGACCCGGTACTCGACGACGAGGGGCTACAGGGGGCTAGGCTCGGCATCAACGACAATAACGCCACGGCCCAGTTTCTCGACCAGGAGTTCGTGCTCCACGAGGCGGAGGTTGCCGATGGGGGTGACGTCGGCGGGGCGCTGCAGAGCCTGATCGACCAGGATGTCGACTGGATCATCAGCGGTTTGCCCGCCGAGTCACTGATGGAATTGATGGACCACCCCGCCCTGGGCGATCGGGTGGTGTTCAACGCCGGGGCGGCGGACGACGAGCTGCGGGGCGAGTCCTGCCACCCCAACCTCTATCACACCACACCGAGCCGGCGGATGCTGGCCGATGCGTTGGCCCAGTTCCTCGGCTACAAGCAGTGGGACCGCTGGGCGCTGGTCTACGGCAACACCGACGAGGATCGGATACTGGCCGATGTGCTGCGCGCCGCGGCCGAGCGTTACGGCCATCGCGTGGTGGGCGAGGCGATGTGGCCCCATGACCCCATGGCGCGCCGCGCCGAGGGCGGCTTCCATGCCATTCAGCGCGAGATCCCGGTGTTCGTGCAAGAGCTTCCCGAGCATGACGTGCTGGTGATCGCCGACGAGACTGACTATTTCGGCGAGTACTTCCCCTATCAGACCTGGGCGCCGCGCCCGGTGGTGGGTACCCAGGGGCTGATCGCCACGCCCTGGCACCGGGCCCATGAGTCCTGGGGTGCAGTGCAGCTGCAGCGGCGCTTCGAGAAGCTCGCCGACCGCTGGATGACGCCCCGTGACTTCGGCGCCTGGCTGGCGGTGCGCTCCCTCGGCGAAGCCGCGGCGCGTACCGGCTCGGCCGACCGGGAGACGATTATCGACTACATGCTCGGCGAGGAGTTCGAACTCGCCGGCTACCTGGGGCTTCCGGTCAGCTACCGCACCTGGAACCACCAGCTGCGCCAGCCGATCCTGATCACCGGCCCGCGCATGGTGGCGTCGGTCTCGCCCCAGGAGGGCTACCTGCATCCACGCACGCCGCTCGATGCACTCGGCGCTGATGAGGGGGAATCACAATGCCGCTTCTGACTTCTCGGGGCTGGGGCCCCGTCACCAGACATGCCCTGCTGGGGCTGACCCTGGGCAGCCTGATGGTACTGCCTATGACAGTCCAGGCCGAGCGCATCTTCGTCTCCAACGAGAAGGACAACACCGTCTCGGTGATCGACGGCGAGACCCTGGAAGTGGTGGAGACCATCAGCGTCGGGCGCCGCCCCCGTGCCATGGTCTTCAGCAGCGACGGCAGCGAGCTGTTCGTGGCGGTAGGCGATGACGAGTCCATCGACATGATCGACCTCGAGACCCTGCAAGTGGTGCGCAGCCAGTCCTCGGGCGAGGACCCGGAAGTGATACGTGTCGATCCCAACCGGCCCTATATCTACGTCTCCAACGAGGACGACAATATCGTCTCGGTGCTCGACTATGAGGCGCGTACCCTGGTCACGGAGATCCCGGTGGGGGTCGAGCCCGAGGGGCTCGGGATCAGCCCCGACGGCCGGTGGCTGATCGCGACCACCGAGACCTCCAACATGGCCCACATCATCGATGTCGAGGCCATGGAGGCGGTCCACCACCGCTTGGTGGGGGCTCGGCCGCGACACGCCGAGTTCACCCACGACGGCCGCGAGGCCTGGGTCTCGTCGGAGATTGCCGGCATGGTGTCGATCCTCGATATGGAGGAGACCTTCGACGTCAAGCACACCATCCGCTTCGACGTGCCTGGCGTGCCGCGGGAGACCGTCCAGGCGGTGGGCGTGGTGCTGACCTCCGATGGGCGCTACGCCTTCGTGGCCCTGGGGCCCTCCAACCGGGTGGCGGTGATCGACCAGCAGACCTACGAGGTGCTCGACTACATCCTGGTTGGCCAGCGGGTCTGGCACCTGGCGCTCAACGGCGACGAGAGCCGGCTCTACACCACCAACGGGGTCAGCGGTGACGTCACCGTGATCGAGGTCGACGGCCTGCGGGCGGTCAAGTCGATTCCGGTGGGGCGCTTCCCCTGGGGGGTGATCGTCGAGCCGTGAGCGATGCTTCCGTACAAGCCGAAAGCGCACCCCCGGAGCAGATGGCGCCTGCCCTGGCGGTCCGCGACCTGGAGTTTTCCTACGCTGGGAAGCGTGTGCTGGAGTCGGTCTCCCTGGCTATCGAGGCAGGGGAGTTCGCCGTGCTGCTGGGCCCCAACGGTGCCGGCAAGACCACGCTGTTCTCGCTGATCACCCGGCTGCATGACCGCCGTCGGGGCGAGATCCGCATCGGTGGCTACGACGTGCGCCGGCAGGCGGTGCAGGCCCATGCCCGCATTGGCGTGGTCTTCCAGCAGCCGACCCTGGACCTGGACCTCAGCGTGGCCCAGAACCTCGCCTACCATGGCGCATTGCACGGCATGGGACCGCGTGAGGCCCGTCGGCAAGCCGAGCTGCAGCTCGAGCGGGTAGGGCTGTCCGATCAGCATCGCACCCGGGTGCGTCGGCTCTCCGGCGGCCAGCGACGGCGGGTGGAGATCGCCCGGGGACTGATGCACTCGCCGCGCCTGCTGCTGCTCGACGAGCCCACCGTGGGGCTGGATATCGCCTCGCGCCGTGAGCTGGTCGAACACGCCCACCGGCTGTGCGCCGAGGAAGGCGTGGCGGTGCTATGGGCGACCCACCTCATCGACGAGGCGCGCCCCGGCGATCGTGTACTGGTGCTTCATCGCGGGCGGCTACTGGCCGACGAGCGGGCCGAGGCGCTGGCCGACCGGCTCGGTGTCGCTAACCTGGGTGATGCCTTCGATCTCTTGACGGGGGGATTGACAGGGGGAGAGGAGGCCCCATGCGCCTGATGCCCTGGCTCCACTGCCTGCTCGGTGTGGTGGGGCGCGAGCTGCTGCGCTTCTTGCATCAGCGCAGCCGTTTCATCGCCGCCCTGGTGCGGCCACTGGTGTGGCTGTTCGTGTTCGCCACCGGGTTTCGCATGGCGCTGGGCGTGGCCATGACAGAGCCCTACCAGACCTACATCCTCTATGAGGTCTACATCGTGCCGGGGCTGGTGGGCATGATCCAGCTGTTCAATGGGATGCAGAGTTCGCTCTCCATGGTCTATGACCGGGAGATGGGCAGCATGCGGGTGCTGCTGGTCAGCCCCTTTCCGCGCTGGTACCTGCTGATCTGCAAGCTGCTGGCCAGCACCTTGGTGTCGGTGGTGCAGGTCTACGTCTTCCTGGCCATCGCCTGGTGGTACGGCATTCAGGCCCCACCGATGGGCTATCTTTGGATTCTTCCGGCGCTGCTGTTGACCGGCTTCATGGTCGGCGCCCTGGGGCTGCTGCTCTCCTCCTTCATTCGCCAGCTGGAAAACTTCGCCGGAGTCATGAACTTCGTGATCTTCCCGATGTTCTTCCTCTCCTCGGCGCTCTATCCGCTGTGGCGCATCCGCGAGGGCAGCTACCTGGTCTACCAGATCGCCGCTCTCAACCCCTTCACCCAGGCGGTGGAGATGATCCGCTTTGCCCTCTACGAGCGAGCCAACCTCGAGGCGATCCTGATCAGCACGGCGGTGACCCTGGTGCTGCTGGCGCTGGCGATACTGGGCTATAACCCCTCGCGGGGCATGATGGCCCGCAAGGGCGGGGGAGGCGACTGATCCTCAGGGTTCGGCGATACTTTCCAGATAGCCGATGATGCGCTGCCGTAAGCGCTCGTCGAGCCCCCACAACACCATGCGGGTGCCGGGCAGGAAATCATCGGGGCCGGAGAGGAAGGCGTCGAGAGTCTCGCGATTCCACACCAGATTGGCTTCCTCCAGGGCCGGCGAGTAATCGAAATCGCTGATGCTTCCGGCCGGCCGGCCGATCAGGCCGTGCAGGCTTGGACCGGCCAGATGTTCTCCCGGCACAAGGCTGTGGCAGCCGACGCACTGGGCGCGGAACAGGCGCTCCCCCTGGGCGTGCTCGGCATCGCCGGCGACCGGGAGAGAGGCGGCAGTCAAGGTGGTGCCGAGTATCAGCCCGGTGGTAATGAGCCGTAGCGATGGGAAGACCCGGCAGGTCACGCGGATACCTCAGAAACAGCGCAGGTTGGCATCGGCCTGAGCCTGACGCAGCCTGTGCAGCTGATCCTGCATGCCGCGTTCAGTACGGAACAGCACGCCCAGTTCGCCGCGTTGGTCCTGCATGCTCATGACCGTGTCGACCTGCTCGTAGGTCTCGTAGGTGAGGTGTTCAGCGATCACGTCGATGCTGCAGGCGCATTTCTGCATGGTCAGGTAGCTGTTGCCGTTGGCGGCCATGCAGCCCAGCACGTAATCGACACGCGCCTCGGTGGGGTAGTCGTTGGCCTGGGCGGAGGCTGCAGCAAGCAGCGTCAGGAGAAGCGTCGCCGTGGTGGTGGCCAGCGAAGGGCGTCGGGAGGCAGTCTTGTTATTCATCGATGACCTCAACTATGACCTCAAATAAGATCTCGAACGGGAACGCCGCGAAAGACCAGGGCCGACAATTAAAAACAGACAGTTTAAAACTATGGCACTTTGTTCCTTTTTGCCAACTCGGCGGGGGCCTTCTGGCGTGAATTTCAGCCACACATTGGCAGCCCCGAACGCGGCGTTAACGTGAGTGAGATCGGCGTACCGGTAGCTGCTCCTCGATATGCGCGACGAGATAGTCGATGAACTGGCGTACCTTGGGCGAGCGGTGACGATGACGCGGGTAGACGGCCCAGACTGCGGTATCGTCGTGCTGATAGGGCTCCAGCACCGAGATCAGTTCGCCGCTGGCCAGGTAGGAGTCGACATAGTAATCGGGCAACTGGGCCAACCCCAGCCCCTTCAGGGCAGCATCAAGCAGGGCTGGCCCCGAGTTGGCCTCCCAGGCGCCTTCGACACGCACTTCGCGGCGCACACCATCGACATCGAAGCGCCAATGGTCGCGTGAGCCGATCAGGCAGCTGTGGCTGGCGAGTTCCGAGAGGGTGTGGGGCTGCGGCACCCGGGTGAAGTATTCCGGTGAGCCGACCAGGTATTCGTGGCGTTCGCAGAGCCGTCTGGCGATCAGCGTCGAATCCTTTAGCGTGCCCATACGGATGGCGATGTCATACCCCTCGTCAATGATGTCGACCTGGCGATTCGTGAAATGCATGCGCACGTGAAGCTGGGGATGAAGCGTCAGGAAATCGTTGACCAGCGGTGCAATGAAGCGCTCGCCGAAGGTGGTCGACGAGGTCAACTTGAGGACGCCGCTAGGGCGGGCCTCCAGATCGTTGATGGCCGCCTCGGCCTCACGGAAGCCGTCGAATAGGTGGTGGCAATGTTCGTAGTAGAGGGCGCCGGCATCGGTGAGGCGGATCTGGCGAGTGGTGCGATAGAGAAGGGTGGTGCCCAGCTGATTCTCCAGCTGGCTGACGAGACGACTGACATGAGAGTTGGAGACCTTGAGATGCCGGGCGGCAGCGGCAAAGGTCCCCAGGCGAACCACCTCGATGAAGGCTTCGATCCTGTCCCAGCGTTGCATGGGCCACCTCCCGCATGGATTGTTGTTGATGAACAATAATGTCGTGTGTTTGATGCACTTTATCTCAAGACGCCGCATTGCCTAGACTAATCGATGGAAAAAACGCAAACGAACGAGGTCATCTGCATGAAATCACGCGCCGCCATCGCCAAGGCCGCTGGCAAGCCGCTGGAACTGGTCGAAATCGACGTCGAGGGGCCGAAGGCCGGCGAGGTGCTGGTGCGCATCGCGGCCACCAGCGTCTGC
>NZ_QPII01000032.1 GCF_003336675.1 Billgrantia montanilacus
GCGGCGACGACGTGATCCGCGATGCCATCACCGGGCTGCCCTTCGGCCCCGCCGGGGTGGTGCTGACGGTGATGCTGGTGGTGTTCCTGCTCGGCTTCTTCCTCGACTGGGTGGAGATCACACTGATCATCCTGCCACTGGTGGCCCCGGTGGTCTTCAGCCTCGGCGTCGACCCGGTGTGGTTCGCCATCCTCTTCGCCATCTGCCTGCAGACCTCCTTCCTGACGCCGCCGGTGGGCTTCGCGCTGTTCTACATCAAGGGGGTCTGTCCGCCGGGCATCACTACCGTCGACATCTACAAGGGCGTGGCGCCCTTCGTGGCCATACAGCTGCTGGGGCTGGCACTGGTGTTCTTCTACGAGCCGCTGGCCACCTGGCTGCCCTCGCAGGTCTACAGCGGCAACTGACCCCGGCCAATAAAGCATCTGGCACTGACACGGCGCCCACCGGCTTGACTCGTGGGCGTCGCACGCCAGCAGGCTGCGCCCTCGTTATTTAGACTTTAGTGGTAAAAAGAGGTGCCAGGCGATACCAAAGATACGTTATTTTTCATGACTAAAATCAAGTAATATTAATTAACAATTGATATTAAATAATTTTCATTCGGCAAAACAACACGCCCTCATCACCCCCTCTTGTGTCAGCTCTTTCTTGAGCAAGCTGTCGAACATGGCAGAGACACCTGCTAGGTTGTTCTTTACTGTCGAGTTGCGCGTTCGGTCAACGTGACCTCAGGCACACCGGAGCACCTCGGCAAATCATCGCATTTCCCGATTACGACAAGACAACGAAATCCTAGGGAGCAAGAGATGAAGAAGACGACCCAGTTCGCTCTCACTGGCCTGGCGGCCAGCATTGCGTTCGCCGCCATGGCTACGACGGCCCAGGCGCAGGAGCGCTGGACCATGACCACTACCTGGCCGGACAGTATCGACCTGATCGAGATCGACCGGCACTGGGTGGAACTGGTCAACAAGATTGCCGGCGACGAGCTTGAAATCGAATTCCGCGCCGGCGGCACCCTGATGCCCGGCACCGAGGTGTTCGACGCCACCGAGACTGGCAGCATCGAGGCTGCAGGCGACTGGCCAGGCTACTGGGCCGGCCGCAATCCGGCCTTCTCGCCGCTGGCCACCACCACCAGCCTGTTCAACGGCATCGACTATCTGAACTGGATCATGGAGTGGGGCGGCTGGGAGCTCTACCAAGAGGTCTACGGCGACTACAACATGGTCTACCTGCCGTATGGCATTACCAACAACGAGTCCGGCTTCCGCGGCGGCACGCCCATCGAGAGCATTGCCGACCTGGATGGCAAGCGCCTGCGCCTCTCGGGCCGCGACCAGGGCCGCGTGCTCGAGAAACTGGGCGGCTCACAGGTCACGCTGGCCGGCGGCGAGATCTACCAGGCCATCGAACGTGGCGTCGTCGACGGCGCCGAATTCTCCACCCCGGGCGTGGACTACAAGGCCGGCTTCGCCGAGGTCGCCGACTACTGGTCCGTGCCCGGCTGGCACCAGTCCGCCAGCGTATTCGGGGTAATGATCAACAAGGATGCCTGGGATGCCCTCTCCGAGGAGACCCAGGAGAAGCTGAAGATCGCCGCCGACGCCACCATGGCCTGGTCGCTGGCCTGGTCCGAGCGCGAGTCCACCGAGGGCACGGTGAAGTTCCTCGAGGACGGCACCGAGATCAACCAGCTCTCCGAGGAGGACCTCGCCGAGATACAGCGCATCACCAACGAGGTGATCGTCCAGGGGGCCTGCGAGGACCCGATGCATGCCAAGGTGTACCACTCCATGATCAGCTATATGGAGCACTACGCCAACTGGCGTGACGTCTCAGTGCCGTACAACATGAGCCGCGTCACCGACGACCTGCCCTCGCTCGAGGAGATCGAGGCCTGCATGTAAGGCTCCGTCAGGGCGCGCCCTCCGGCGCGCCCGCCGACCGGCCAACGGCTGATCGTCGCCGGCCGGTCGAACGTCGTGCTCCCACTGATTCACGAGACCCCCGCTCATGAACGCCATTGCCAAGGCCATCGACGCCCTCAACGAGGCATTCGGTCGCCTGATTGCTCCGCTGATCGCTGTAATCACGCTGATCGTGATCTACGATATCGCCATGCGCTTCTTCATCGGCCGCCCAAGTGACTGGGCCTTCGATACCACCAAGATGCTGTTCGGCGTTCACTTCATGCTGATGGCTGCCTACGGGCTGCGCCACCATGCCCACGTCGAGGTCGATGTGCTCAAACGCCTGCTCTCGCGCCGCAAGCAGGCCGCCCTCGAGATCCTGGGCTACCTGATCTTCTTCGTGCCCTTTATCTGGATGCTGCTGACCTTCGGCTGGGACTTCTTCATGCGCTCCTTCAGCCGCGGTGAGACAACCTACGGCATGGTCTCGATACCGGTCTACCCGGTGAAGGCGGTGATCGTCGTCGCCGCGGTACTGATCCTGCTGCAAGCCGTCGCCATCGTCATCCGGGCCATCCAGCAACTGCGCGAGGAGGAGGCCGCATGAGCCCCGAAATGCTCACCCTATTCATGTTTGGCGGCCTGCTGGTCGGCCTGTTCATGGGCCATCCGCTGGCCTTCGTGCTGGGCGGCATCGCCGTGCTGGGCGCCTGGCTCGGCCCCGGCGCCAAGATCCTCGGCACCCTGATCAACAACATCTACGGCAACGCCATGGACAACTATGTGCTGGTGGCCATTCCTCTGTTCATCCTGATGGCGCGCTTCCTCAACGATTCGGGGGTCACCGAGAAGATGTTCGAGGCGATGCGCCTGCTGCTCGCCAACCTGCGCGGCGGTCTGGCGCTGACCGTGGTCCTCGTCTCGGTGCTGCTCGCCGCCACCACCGGTATCGTTGGCGCATCCATCGCGGTGATGGGCATGATCGCCTTGGTGCCGATGCTCAAGTACGGCTACAACAAGGAGCTCAGTTCCGGCGTGATCATGGCCAGCGGCTGCCTGGGCATCCTGATCCCGCCCAGCATCATGCTGATCCTGATGGCCAGCTACTCGCCGGTCTCGGTGGGCGCATTGTTCGCCGGCGCCCTGGTGCCGGGCCTGCTGCTCGGCGTGATGTATGCCCTCTATGTGCTGATCATCTGCCACGTGAAGCCCTCCTATGGCCCGCTGGTGCCGGCGGAGGAGCGCGCCGAAACCAGCACCCGCGAGCTGCTGGTCATGCTGGCCAAGTACGTGCTGCCGCCCATGTCACTGATCCTCGGCGTACTGGGCGCCCTGTTCACCGGGATCGCCACGGCCACCGAGGCCTCGGCCATCGGCGTGACCATCGCCTTTCTGCTGTTCCTGATCTTCGGTGACCGCAAGGCCTCGACCTGCTACCGCACCCTGATCGATGCCAGCAAGACCACCACCATGGTGATGCTGGTGCTGGTGGGTGCCACCGCCTTTACCGGGGTGTTCTCCCGCGGCGGCGGCATGACGGTCATCAGCGACCTGGTGCTGGCCATGCCCGGCGGCACCACCGGGGCCTTGATCCTGATGCTGTTCTTGGTCTTCCTGCTGGGGATGTTCCTCGATTGGACCGGCATCGTGCTGCTGAGCTTCCCGATCATGCTGCCGATCATCGAGAGCATGGGCATCGACGTCCTATGGTTCGTAGTGATGGTGGCCGTGGTGCTGCAGACCTCCTTCCTCACCCCGCCGTTCGGCTATGCGCTCTTCTACTTGAAGGGGGTGGCGCCCAAGGGGGTGGAGATCGTCGATCTTTACAAGGCAGTGATCCCCTTCGTGGCGCTGATCGTATTGGCCTGTATCCTGATGGCCTTCTTCCCCTGGCTGATCACCGGGCTGCCATCGATTCTGGTCGGCTACTAGTTCAGAGCACAGCTTGCAACATGAGGGCGCGCCCGTATCTCAGGATACGGGCGCTTTTTCTTGACGCCGGTCAGCTGACACAAGCTGCAGCAGCACGCGACAACTGATATCATTTTCAACCGCTATTATCTCGCATTACTGCGCTGCCGAACCGGCCAGTGAAGGAGTTCCTTTTGTTTCGATCCGCTGCTACCGGACTCTCCTCCCTGTCACGCCGGATGAGTCCCTGGACTCTCCTGATGCTGACCGTGGCCCTGTTCGTCGCGCTGCCGGTCGTCGTCGTGCTGGCCCATATACTGATACCAACTGAAGGCGTCTGGCAGCATCTTGTCAGTACGGTGCTGGGGCGCTATCTGGGCAATACCTTCTACCTTGCGCTCACGGTAGGGCTCGGCACCATGGTGATCGGTACCGGCACGGCCTGGCTGGTGGTGATGTGTCGCTTCCCTGGACGACGGGTCTTCGAGTGGGCTCTGCTGCTGCCGCTGGCCGTGCCCACCTACGTGATCGCCTACGCCTACACCGACTTCCTGCAATATGCCGGCCCCTTGCAAAGCTGGCTGCGCGAGATATTCGACTGGGGTCGCGGCGACTATTTCTTCCCCAACATTCGCTCCTTGGGTGGAGCCGCCACGCTCATTACCCTGGTGCTGTACCCCTACGTCTATCTGCTGGCCAGGGCATCCTTTCTCGAACAGTCGGTGTGCGTGCTCGATGTCGGACGCACGCTGGGCCGCGGCCCATGGAACCTGTTCGCCACCGTTGCCGTACCCTTGGCACGACCGGCCATCGTCGGCGGCGTCTCGCTGGTGCTGATGGAAACCCTCAACGAGTTCGGTGCGGTGCAGTTCTTCGGCGTGGACACCTTTACCACGGGAATCTATCGCACCTGGTTCGGCCTCGGCGAGCAGGTTGCCGCGGCTCAGCTCGCCGCCTGCCTGTTGCTCTTCGTCATCATGCTGGTACTGCTGGAGCGCTGGTCTCGCGGAAAGCGGAAGTATTTCCACACCACCAATCGCTACCAGCAGTTGCCCGAGTACAGGCTTCGCGGCTGGCGGGCGGCTGCAGCACTTACTGCCTGCGCCCTGCCGGTACTGATCGGCTTCCTGGTTCCAAGCGGCCTACTGGCCCAGATGGCCATCACCAAGGGCGACGCCCTGTTTGGCACGCGATTTTTCGACTTCGCCTGGAACAGCCTGGTACTGGCCATCGTCGCTTCAGTCATCGCGGTGGGGCTGGCAGTCATCCTCAGCTATGGAGTGCGGTTGCACGACAGTCCTTTGACGCGCGTGACGTCTCGAATCGCCTCGATGGGCTATGCGATACCGGGCTCGGTGATCGCGGTGGGCATCCTGATCCCCTTCGCCTGGCTGGATAACACCCTCAACACTTGGCTGCACGCCTATTCTGGCAAGGTCGTGGGGCTAATCTTCAGCGGCTCGGCATTCATTCTCGTATATGCCTACGTCGTGCGCTTTCTAGCGGTGTCATTCAACACCGTGGAGGCTAGCCTTGGCAAGGTGACGCCGAGCATGGATGCCGCTTCGCGCACCCTGGGACAGACGCCAGCCGGCACGCTCAAGCGAGTGCATACGCCGATCATGCGCGGCAGCCTGATCGCCGCCGGCATACTGGTTTTCGTCGATGTGATGAAGGAACTCCCGGCAACCATCATCCTGCGCCCTTTCAACTTCGACACCCTGGCAGTCAGGGCCTACAGCCTGGCCTCGGACGAACGCCTCGCCGAGGCCTCGACGGCTTCGCTGGCCATCGTCGCCGTCGGCATCGTACCGGTGATCCTGCTGAGCATGGCCATGCGGCGCTCTCGCCCCGGCTCAGGCAGCCAGTGAGGGGAAAACGAAGACTTGGGAGAGGTCGAGATGGATGTCTACCAGTTGTCCCTCGGCGGGCAGAAATACCCCGGGGACCCTGGCATGCAGGTGAGCCTCACTGCCATCCTGGCCGTGGGCGCAGATATGCAGCAGGCTGCTGCGCCCCAGCAGCTTGGCCATGATCACATGGCTGTAGCGATGCTCCGGCGAGGGCTCGAAATGTTCAGTGATGCGCAACGCCTCGGGGCGGATCATCACCTGCGCCTGGCTTCCTTCGGGTAACCAGCCTGCCTCCACCGGCCCGACAGGCGTCTGCACACGGCCATTGCGCACCTCACCCTGCAACTCGTTCACCTCGCCGAAGAAGGCGACGACAAAGGGGTCGCAGGGCGCGCAGTAGAGTTCTCGCGGCGTGCCCACCTGCACGATGCACCCATCGCGCATCAGCGCGATGCGGTCGGCCATGAACATGGCTTCCTCGGGATCGTGAGTCACCAGCAGGGTAGCGGCTCCAACCTTCTTGAGCACGTGCAGTGTATCGTCGCGAATTCGGTCGCGCAGCCGCGCGTCCAGGCTGGAAAATGGCTCGTCGAGCAGCATCAGCTGCGGCGACGGTGCCAGGGCGCGGGCCAGCGCCACGCGCTGCTGCTGTCCGCCGGAGAGCATATGCGGATAGGTGTCGGCATAGTCCGACATGCCGAGCTGGTCGAGCAGCGTCAAGGCACGCTCGCGGCGCTGCCGCGTCGGCTCTCCCCGCAGCCCGAACGTGACGTTCTCGAGCACAGTGAGGTGGGGGAACAGGGCTGAGTCCTGGAAGGCCAAGCCAACGTTGCGCTTTTCCGGTGGCACATGCCTGCCCTTGGGCACGGCAATCTCGCCTCCGTTGAGGGACACTCGCCCCCGCTGCAACGTCTCCAACCCGGCAGCGATACGCAGCAGCGTAGTCTTGCCACAGCCCGAGGGGCCCAACAGGCAAACGACTTCGCCCGGCGCCACGTCGAGATCGACGCCACGTACAACGGCTAGATTGCCGAAAGTGTGATGCACACCCTCCATCGTCAGCGCCATGGCCTGGCGGTAAGGAGTGTGCGCGACTTCCATTGGCTTCGATTGGCTAGTCATATATCCGACGACTTGGTCAAAGGAATGGTGGCCTCATCGTACCCGAAATGTTCAGCAAGTGCGTTTGAAATCTACTCGCATTTGCCATCTTTTCCACAGCAACTTGTTCCCGGTCAGATTCAAGGCGCTTCACTGGCATGCGCTCCTCGCTATTGGCTTGACGCCTCTTTCGCAAAGCGTTTCAATAGCGATCGTCGTAATGCAACGTATTATCATTCAACAAACCTGTTTCGTCAGCCCGTGAGGTGCCATTCCATGATCCACCGCAACCGTCTCGTCACTCCGCTCGCCGCCATTCTGGCCGGCTCAGCTTTTGCCACTACGGTAGCAGCTGATGAGGTCAACCTCTATTCGGCCCGCCACTACGATTCCGACGAGAAGCTCTACCAGGCCTTCACCGAGCAGACCGGGATCAAGGTCAACCTTCTGGAGGGCGACTCCGACCAGCTGATCGAGCGTATCCAGCGCGAGGGCGTGGCCAGCCCCGCCGACGTGATGATCACCGTCGACGCAGGTCGCCTGTGGCGCGCCGAGCAGGAAGGCGTCTTCCAGAACATCGAATCCGATGTGCTGAACGAGCGTTTGCCGGAGGCCATGCGTCACCCCGAGGGCAAGTGGTTCGGATTCAGCCAGCGCGTGCGGGCGATCTTCTACAACCCGGAGAACGTCGATCCCAACGAGATCACCTCCTACGAGGACCTGACCGACCCGCGCTGGGAAGGCGAAGTGTGCATCCGCTCATCGAACAATATCTACAACCAGTCGCTGCTGGCTTCGATGATCGAGCACCATGGTGAGGAAGGTGCCGAAGAGTGGGCCCAGGGCATCGTCAACAACATGGCTCGCGACCCCGAAGGCGGCGACACCGACCAGATCCGTGCCGTGGCCGCCGGTGAGTGCGACCTGGCCGTGGCCAACCACTACTACTACGTGCGCCTGCTCGAATCCGAGGATGACGCTGACCGCGAGACGGCCGAGAAGGTAGGCATACTGTTCCCCAACCAGGACGGCCGCGGCATTCACGTCAACGTGGGTGGCGCCGGTGTGGTCGAGGGCGCACCCAACCGCGAGAACGCTATCCTCCTCCTCGAGTTCCTGGCCTCCGAAGAAGCCCAGGAGCTCTTCGCTGCTGGCAACTACGAGTTCCCCGCTGTCGAGGGAGCGAAGATGAGCGAGACGCTCGAGTCCTGGGGCGAGCTGAAGAAAGACGAGATCAATATCAGCATCCTGGGCGAGAACAACCCGGAAGCGATCCGCATCTTTGATCGCGTCGGCTGGCGCTAAGCCTTCAGCTGGCAAACGCAAACTGGAACGCCACCGCAGCCGCGGTGGCGTTTTTCATTTGACCGCCCAATGGGAAGAAGGGAGAGTTGCCTCATCGAGCGCAGTAGCCCCCCTCCTCCTAGTGGGCCTCGTCCCAGTTCACCCCACTCTCTGCTTCAACGATGAGCGGCACGCTGAGCTCGGCAGCTGCCTGCATGCGCTTCTTCACCTGCACGATAAAGTCGTTCACCTGGGCCTCGGCCACCTCGAACACCAGCTCGTCATGGACCTGCATCACCATCACGGCGTCGAATTCGGCGGCCTTGCCCTCCTGCTCATGCAGCCAGGTATCGACCTCGATCATGGCGCGCTTGATGATATCCGCCGCAGTGCCCTGCATCGGCGCGTTGATCGCGGTGCGCTCGGCGGCCTGGCGCCGGGCATGGTTCTGGGCACGGATCTCGGGCAGATAGAGGCGTCGGCCAAAGACCGTCTCCACGTAACCATCTTCCGCCGCCTGGGCGCGAATGCGATCCATGTAGCGCGCCACGCCGGGGTAGCGGTCGAAGTAGCGATCGATATAAGTCTGAGCCTGGCTGCGCTCGATATGCAGCTGCTTGGAGAGCCCCCAGGCGCTCATGCCGTAGATCAACCCGAAGTTGATCGCCTTGGCGCTGCGCCGCTGGTCGCCAGAGACCTTGTCGATGGGCACGCCGAAGACCTCGGAGGCGGTGGCGGTATGGATGTCACGCCCCTCGGCGAAGGCGGTGAGCAGCCCCTTGTCCTCGGAGAGGTGAGCCATGATCCGCAGCTCGATCTGGGAATAGTCTGCGGCGACGATGCAGTAGCCGGGCCGGGCGATGAAGGCCTGGCGAATCTTTCGCCCTTCTTCCGTACGTATCGGAATATTCTGCAGATTGGGGTCGCTCGATGAGAGTCGCCCGGTGGCGGTGACCGCCTGGTGGTAGCTGGTGTGCAGTCGCCCCGTGGCCTGGTTGACCAGCCGAGGCAGCTTGTCCGTGTAGGTGGACTTGAGCTTGGAGAGCCCCCGGTGCTCCATGATCACCTTGGGCAGCGGGTAGTCCAGCGCCAGCTCTTCGAGCACGGCCTCGGCGGTGGAAGGCGCTCCCTTGGGCGTCTTCTTGATCACCGGGATCTTCTGCTCCTCGAACAGGATCTCTCCCAGCTGCTTGGGTGAGCCGAGGTTGAACTCACGACCGGCCAGCTTGAAGGCGCGGATTTCCAGCTCACGGATGCGCTCGGCAAGCACCTGGCTCTGTTGATGGAGCAAGCCGGCGTCCAGGGCCACCCCGGTGCGTTCCATGCGCGACAGTACCGGAATCAGCGGCCGCTCCAGGTTGTCGAGCACCTCGGCCAATCGCCCCTCGACCTCGATTCGCGGACGCAATTCGCAGTGTAAACGCAGCGTCACGTCGGCATCCTCGCAGGCATAGGGCACGGCCTGTTCGAAGTCGATCTGGTTGAAGGTGAGCTGCTTTGCGCCCTTGCCGGCGATCTCCTCGAAGCTGACGGTCTTCTGGCCAAGGTACTTGAGCGCCAGCGAATCCATGTCGTGTCGGGTGGCGATGGAGTTGAGCACATAGGACTCGAGCATGGTGTCGGTGAGCGGCCCGCGCACGCGGATGTCGTAGTTGGCCAGCACCGAGATATCGTACTTCAGGTTCTGGCCGATCTTCCCCCGCGCGGGGTCTTCCCACAGCGGCTTGAGCATCGTCAGTACCTGATCGCGATCGAGCTGGTCGGGCACGTCGATGTAGTCGTGGGCCACAGGAATGTAGGCCGCCTCCCCCGGCTCCAGCGCCAGGCCGATGCCAACGATCTCGGCGGCCATGTAGTTGAGGCTGTTGGTCTCCAGGTCGAAGCAGAACGCCTCGGCCGCTGCCAGCCGCGAGAGCCAGCCGTCAAACGCCTCACGGGTCAGGATCAGGTGGTTCTTGCACGCCGCCACGCTGGCCACCGGCGCCTCTGGATCGAGGTTGTCAGCGGCGGCGCTGCCCGCGCCCCCCTCATCACGGCCCAGGTCATCAACGCCTTCGTCCTTGCCGGCCAGCAGTTCCGACAGCCAGGCCTTGAACTCCAGTTCAGCGTACCAGTGCTTGAGCGCTTCGCGATCGGGATGGGCAATATCCAGGTCGTCGAGGCCCACCGGCAGCTCACAGTCGGTCTTGATGGTGGCCAACTGGTACGAAAGGTAGGCCATCTCGCGATGCTCCTCGAGCTTCTTGGGCAGCGTCTTGGCCCCCCGAAAATCGAGCGTCTTGACCTTCTCCAGGTCGGCATAGATGGCATCCAGGCCGCCGCCCATGCCCTGCAGCAGGCCCAGTGCCGTCTTGCCACCGACCCCCGGCACGCCGGGAATATTGTCGACCTTGTCACCCATGAGTGCCAGGTAGTCGATGATCAGCTCCGGCGGCAAGCCGAACTTGGCCTTGACCCCCTCGACGTCGAGGGTCTCGTCCTTCATGGTGTTGACTAGGGTGATGTGGTCGTTGACCAGCTGTGCCATGTCCTTGTCACCGGTGGAGATCACTGCGTCGCGGCCCGCCTCCGTGGCATGGCGGGCCAGGGTGCCGATGACGTCATCGGCCTCCACGCCCTCGACGCACAGCAGCGGCAGTCCCAGCGCTCGAACGCAGGCATGCAGCGGCTCCACCTGGGAGCGCAGGTCATCGGGCATGGGCGGGCGGTGGGCCTTGTATTGATCGAAGAGCGCGTCACGGAAGGTCTTGCCCTTGGCATCGAAGACCACCGCCATGGGGCTGTCAGGATAGTCCTTGATCAGTCTCTTGAGCATGTTGAGCACGCCTTTCACGGCGCCGGTAGGTTGGCCCTTGGACGTGGTCAGGGGCGGCAGGGCGTGGAAGGCTCGGTAGAGATAGGAGGAACCGTCGACGAGAACGATGGGCGTGTCGGCCATGTATCGGCATCCATTGAGTCTGTGCAAGAAAACGTGATCCTGATCAGCCATGATACGCATTGCGCCACTGTTTTGCCGCCGACATTGGGTTCGCGCTGTCCAACGTCTTACACTGCACGTATCCCGCGCGGTGATAGCGATTGTCGCAAGCCGGCTTCGGAGGTCGAGATGAACACAAAGCATCATTTCCTGGCTGTCGCACTGCTCTCCCTGGGGCTCGGCCTGGGCCTTGCCGCCCCGGCCCTGGCGCAATCTTCTGCCGATGTGGAGCCCGACATCACCATTCGCCAGGAAGAGGATCGCACCATTCGCGAGTACCGGGTGAATGGCCAGCTCTACGCCATCGAGATCCGCCCCAGCCGGGGCCCAAGTTACTACCTGGTGGACCATGACGGCGATGGTAACTTCGAGCGCCAGGAGGGCGACCGGATTGCCGTCCCCCAGTGGGTGCTGATCAACTGGTAGCCCTCGGTCCGGGCTTTGACGATGCCGGAATGTCGAACCATCCTCCACGGACGTGCATCGAAGTGCCAAGTCGCTACAATAGGCGGCTTGGCAACCCGGGCGAGAGAGACATGGCCGTATTCACACCGCTAAGCGACACGCAGGTCGCGGAATTCCTCAGCCGTTTCGACGTCGGCTCGCTGGCGACACTGGAGGGCGTGGCCGGTGGCACCGAGAACTCCACCTTCTTCGTCACCACGGATCGTCGTGAGCTGGTGTTGACCCTTTTCGAGCAGGGGGAACACGAGGAGCTGCCGTTCTTCGTCGAGCTGCTCGACTACCTGGACGAACACCGCCTGCCGGTACCGGGTCCCGTTCACGATCGTGAGGGTGTCGCCCTGCATAGCCTGTCGGGGAAGCCGTCGCTGCTCTTCCCGAGGCTGCCGGGTCGCCACCCCCGGTCACCCAGCCTGGAGCAGTGCCGGGTGCTCGGCGATACCCTGGGCCGCATGCATGTGGTCTCGCAGCACTTTCCCGGCCACCGCCCCAACCCTCGCGACCTGAACTGGCTGATGGCCATGCACCACCGGGTGCTGGTCTATCTGTCCCCCGAGGACCAGGCCTTGATGAAGGACGAGGTGGAGATCTACCAGGGTGTCTTCGGTGATGCACCGCCGCTGCCCCAGGGTGCCCTGCACGGTGACCTGTTTCGCGACAATACCCTGTTCGAGGGCGACCGCCTCGGCGGCATCATCGACTTCTATAACGGCTGCACCGGAGACCTGCTCTTCGACCTGGCCATCGTGATCAACGACTGGGCCACCGGTGATGGCGGACGCCTGGACGCCGAGCGCCACGATGTCATCCTGCGCGCCTACCAGAACCGGCGACCGCTCACCGGCCCCGAGCGCGAGGTGTGGCCGACGATGCTGCGCATGACCGCCCTGCGCTACTGGCTTTCACGCCTGCTGGTGGTTTATGTGGACCCCCCGGCCCATGATCTGACGCCCCATGACCCGGGACAGTTTCATACCATCCTCTCGGCACGCCTGAAACACGGCGCCCTGCCCCTGCCCGAAGCGAGCAACGCATGAGTCTATCGATGGGAGCAGCCTCCGGCCCCGCCCAGCGCGCCCGCCGCACCTGGAACATCGACCAGTGGGGCAGCGGCTATTTCGATGTGGACGATGCCGGCAACGCCCTGGTACGACCACTCGGCAGCGAGGCCGATGGCCCGGCGCTGCCACTTGCACCGCTGGTGGATGAGCTGCGCCAGGCAGGCCTGCGCCTGCCGGTACTGGTGCGCTTCAGCGACATCCTGCACGACCGTGTCGAACAGCTCTGTGACGCCTTCGACCTGGCCATGACCGAGGAGGAGTACACCGGGGGCTATACCGCGGTCTATCCCATCAAGGTCAACCAGCAGCGCCGAGTGGTCGAAGAGATACTCGCTACCCGCGAGCGCGGCCACGGTCGAGTCGGCCTCGAGGCCGGCAGCAAGCCGGAGCTGCTGGCGGTGCTGGCCCTCTCCGGCGACGGCCCCTCGCTGATCGTCTGCAATGGCTACAAGGACCGCGAATACATCCGCCTGGCACTGATGGGAGAAAAGCTCGGCCACCGGGTCTATCTGGTGGTGGAGAAATTCTCCGAGCTGCCATTGATCATGGAAGAGGCCGAGCGGCTTGGGGTGACCCCGCGCATCGGCCTGCGGGCACGTCTGGCCTCGGTGGGCATGGGCAAGTGGCAGGATACCGGTGGCGAGAAATCCAAGTTCGGCCTCACTTCCGGCCAGATGCTGGCCGTGGTGGAGAGCCTGCGCGCATCCGATTCCCTGGGCTGCCTGCAGCTGGTGCATTTCCACCTGGGCTCGCAGATCGCCAATATCCGCGACATCCAGTTCGGTCTGCGGGAGTGCGCGCGCTTCTACCAGAGCCTGCTGGCCCTGGGCGCCCCCATCGATACCGTTGACGTGGGCGGCGGGCTCGGCATCGACTACGAAGGCACCCGCTCGCGCAGCTTCTGCTCGATCAACTATTCCATGCGCGAATATGCCCGCAATGTGGTCAGCGCTTTCGCCCAGGCCTGCAGCGAGGCAGAAATACCCCAGCCGCACCTGATCAGCGAGTCCGGCCGGGCGCTGACCGCACACCACGCCGTACTGATCACCAACGTGATCGGCGAGGAACGGGTCAACGATCAGGCCCCCGAGCGCCAGGCCGAGGATGATCCTCAGCTCGAGGAGCTATGGCGCGTCCATGACCTGCTACACGACCACATGGAGCCCCGAGGGCTGGTGGAGGCGTGGCACGACCTGCTGCAGGCGATGAGCGAGCTGCATGACCGCTTCATCATGGGTCTTGCCGACATCATTGCTCGCGCCGAGGGCGAAGGCGTCTACTTCGCCGCCTGCGCCCGCCTGCGTTCACGGTTGGACAGTCGCAATCGGGCCCACCGGGAAATCATCGACGAACTGGCCGAGAAGCTGGCCGACAAGCTGTTCGTCAATTTCTCGCTGTTCCAGTCGGTGCCCGATGTCTGGGGTATCGACCAGATCTTCCCGGTGTTGCCGCTGACCGGACTCGACCGCGAACCGACCCGTCGCGGCGTGATCCAGGACATCACCTGTGACAGCGATGGTCGCATCGACGGCTACGTGGATGGCCAGGGCGTGGAGACAACGCTGCCGTTGCCGGAGTGGCAAGAGGACGAGGAGCGACTGCTGGGCTTCTTCCTGGTTGGCGCCTATCAGGAGATACTCGGCGACCTGCATAACCTCTTCGGCGATACCGACTCGGTGGATGCCGCCCTGGGCGAGGATGAGCGCTGGGTGCTGTCCCATGCCCAGCAGGGCGACCGGGTGGCCGACGTCCTCGCCTACGTCAACTTCGATGCCGAGGTGCTGCGTGAGCGGCTGGCCGGCCAACTGTCAGAAAGCGGCCTGTCGCATGAAGAGCAAGTGCAGTTCCTCGACGACCTCTCCGCCGGCCTTCAGGGCTATACCTATCTGGAATAGCTCTTGGGAATGGCTCTTTGAAATAGCCCACCCCACAACGACAGCTCCCCGCAGCCAGGCTGCGGGGAGCTGTCGTTCAGATCCAGCGATCAACAACGCGGCGGCGGAAGGCGGGATTACTCCACGACCTGCACCGTGGCCTGCAACCCACCGGTCAGGGTCATTTCCAGACGGGCACCGCGAGGCAGCACACCCACCCCTTCCGGGGTCCCGGTGAGGATCACGTCACCCGGCTGCAGGGTGAAATGCCGGCTCATCTCCGCCACCAGGGTGGGAACCGGAAACAGCATGTCGGCGCCTTCGCCGTGCTGGCGAAGCTCCCCGTCGATCTTCAGCTCGAAGCTGAGGGCATTCCAGTTGGGCACACGACTGAGCGGCAGGAAGTCGCTCAGCGGGCAGCCGCCGTCGAAGGACTTGGCCACTTCCCAGGGGTGGCCCTTCTCCTTGAGGCGCGTCTGCACGTCGCGCAGCGTAAGATCCAGTCCCAGGCCGATACCGACGATGGCGCGCTCGGCCTCGTCCAACGTGGCATGGGTCAGCTCCTCGCCGATCAGCAGCGCCAGCTCGATTTCATAGTGTACATCGCCGCGGGAAAAGGGCGGATCGAGCGGCTCGTCCAGGCTGACCACGCTGGTGGCCGGCTTGATGAACAGCAGTGGCTCGCTGGGCACCGGATTGTCCAATTCCCTGGCATGGTCGGCATAGTTGCGACCAATACACACGACCTTTCCGAGCGGATGGGGAAACTCCTGACCATCGGTAAAACGTGGGACAAAGCGCATGGCGGGTCTTCTCCTTCTCGTATGGTGCCGCTCTTCAATAACAAGCTAGATAGTCTACCCCACCAGGCGCCCTGTTCCACAATCCCAATGGAAGAGGCAGAGTGTCACCGCTGCGGCGACCACGCCTCGCCGGGCTCATGGGCCAGGAAACGTGGCCGTCTGCGCCGGGCGGCAAAGGGCTCGACACACGCATTGTCACGTCGATTGTAGACGAAGAAGATATTGCTGCGCGGGTCCGGTGACATGTTGGCGTTGGAACCGTGCAGCGTATTGCAGTCGAACAGCAACAGGCCGCCGGCCGCACCGGTCGGTGCCTCGATACCGTGTCGCTCGACCAGTTGCCTGAGCGCATCGCGACCCGGCACACCGATCTCCTGCCGCTTCAATGACTGCTTGTGGTGATCATCGGGCGTCTCGCCCAGGCACGGCACATAGACCTTGTGCGAGCCGGGTATCAGCATCAGCGGCCCATTGAACGCATGGTTGTCAGTCAGCACGATAGAGGCGCTTACCGCATGCATGCCCGGCATGCCGTCCTCGGCGTGCCAGGTCTCGAAATCGGAGTGCCAGCTGAAGCCCTTGCCCTCGAAGCCGGGCTTATAGTTGATCCGCGACTGGTGGACATAGGCATCCCCGCCGAGTATCTGGCGGACCCGGCCCATCAGCCGCTCATCGTGGGCCAGCCGTCGGAAGCGCTCCGAGAGAAAGTGGACGGCGAACAGCGAACGAATCTCGCGGCTGTCGGGCTCGGTGATGCTGAAGTCACGTCCACGGTAATCATCGCGACCCAGCAGCTCATTCAGCTCCCGATACAGCGTCTCGAGCTCCTCTCCGCGGATGAAGTTGGGCTCGAACAGGAATCCCTTGCGGTCGAACTCATCGAGCTGCGCCTGGCTCAGCGGGCCATCCTCGGCACGCCCCTTGACCACCGCCTCCTGGCGGTCGAGCCAGGGAGCATCGAGCGGCTCGCTCAGGCGGCTGGGATAGGGATCCCGTACGCGATCAGCAAAATGGCCTGCCTGGCCAAGCATGGTTGATGCGTCGGCAACGGCATAGTCGTTTACCTGTTTCAGCTTGCGGTTGGACGATGTTTGCACTGGCATCCCAATCACCTCCTGTGTATCCGTGACCAGTTTTCAGATTGAACTCGTTCCAACGGCACAGTCGCCGTGGCGGGAGGCCCCAGGGGACCTTGCATGGATGAATGTGGTGGCAACCAGATGGGTTTCAAGACCCGCGTAGCGCGTGTTTTTCCCACTGCGCAGACACGAAAAAACCGCCTCGATGGACGGTTTCAAATAGCTGCAAGTCGCTGATTTTCCGAATTTCATCCCAAATTCAGGATGGTGCCGGCACCAGGAGTCGAACCCGGGACCTACTGATTACAAGTCAGTTG
>NZ_QPII01000033.1 GCF_003336675.1 Billgrantia montanilacus
ATGCTAATGTGATTCATGGATGGACCCTCTCTTCAAGATGCCGTGTGGTGCCCCATGCACCCAGATGGCGTTGCAAACTCATCTTGGCACAGGGAGGGACGGGTCCATCCCATTTCCTACAAGGTGGCAATTGTCTGATAAGGCTAGAAAAAAAAGCTGTAGGAGCGCTGGTTTCCATCGCGACTGGCGCCGCGAGGCGCCTTGGCGGAGGCCGCGGCGTTACCGGTTATCGCCAACGCCGGGCAACACCGCCGGGAGTCCTTCGGCCTCCAGTCGTGAGCTAAAGCTTCCTCCTACAAGATGGTGTGGCAACGTTGGTGGAGAAAGTCGCTAAGGGAGGGCGAGTTATAACTTATTGACCATCCAAGCTCTTTCAGTGTGGCTCAAAATTGGCCCGATGGCTGATCAAGGTGAGTAATCAGGCAACGTTTTCCAGCGCTCCTTACGCCTGCAAGAAATCGCGCGGTAGCTTCATCATCTGTCGCCACAGCTTCTCGACCCCCGGCTTGTGAACCAGCGAGCAGCGGTACAGACGTATCTCCAGCGGCACATCCCACTTATCGTCACCGGCCCGAACCAGGCGGCCGTTCTTGAGTTCATCGCGAATACAGAAATCGGGTATCCAGGCCAGGCCGACTCCCTGCAAAACCATGCCCTTGAGCCCCTCAGCCATGGCCGTTTCATAGATGGTACGCAGGCGCAGGCGCAAGGGGTCGTTCTTCAACAGCATGCGCACGCTGCGGCCGAGGAAGGCGCCTTGGGTATAGGAGAGATAGGGAATCGGGTCCTGGCTGTCGAGGCAGAACCTTGGTTTCCCCTGCTTGTCCGCGAGACTTACCGGCAGCATCTTGACCTGGCCGATGGAGAAAGAGGGAAAGACCTCAGCATCGAGCTGCATGGTTGCATACTGATCATGATAGGCGAGCATCAGGTCACAGTTGCCCTCGCGCAGCACATGGATCGCCTCCCCCACGTTCATGGCCACCAGTCGCGTCGGCAACTCACCCAGGCCTTCCTGAAGTCGTGAGATCCATTCTGGATAGAAGCTCAGGGCCAGTGAATGGGCGGCGACGATATCCAGGGCTTCGCGAGCCATTGAAACACCGCGCAGGTGGCCCAGGCATTCATTGAGCTGTTCGACGAGATTGCGGGCTGTCACCAGGAACAACTGCCCTTCCGGGGTCAGGTTGATCGGCGTTGTGGAGCGGTCCACCAGCGTGACACCGACAGCCTGCTCCAGCGAGCGGATACGGCGACTGAAGGCCGGCTGGGTGACATGCCGCTGGCGGGCGGACGCGGAAAAACTACGGGTGCTGGCCAAGGCAACGAAATCTTCCAGCCATTTGGTCTCGAGGTTCACCGCAACTCCCGATGACAACATTGACAATAGACATGGACAATAGACATCGATGAAAGCCGCCGATGACGGAACGTCGGAAAGCCATGTCGGCGTTCAGGCAGGACCTAATGTAACCCAGCCACTGGCCGAACCCAAGACGACAGGTAGCAAGAGGTCACTGCACCGGCGCAGTCAGGTAGGCTGCTCGGGAGATGAGCTTTTGCCACAGCGGCCGGCGCTGTAATTCCTCATAACTGATCCGGCGGCAGTCGGAAAAATCCTTTTCGAGCATCAGGCGAACCTCGGCCGCGAAGCGGCGGTCAGGAATGAAGGCCGTGATCTCGAAATTGAGGCGAAATGAACGATTATCGAGATTGACGGTACCCACGGACGCCGCACTGTCATCAATCAGGATCACCTTCTGGTGCAGGAAACCGGGCTGGTAACGATAGACCTTGACCCCGGCACGCACCATGTCGGGCAGGAACGAGAAGGCTGACAGGTAGATCAGCAGGTGATCCGGTCGTTCGGGAATCATGATACGGACGTCGACCCCGCGCATGGCGGCCAGGCGCAAGGCATCCTGGACCCCTTGGTCGGGGACGAAATAGGGGCTCGTCACCCAGAGGCGCTCGTGAGCACTATGGATGGCATGCTGCACCAGCAGGCTGGCGGTCTCCTGCCTGTCGGCCGGACCGGAAGGCACGATCACCACGTTCTGGCACGCCTCACAGGTGACCCGGGGCTCCCAGGTCAAATTGATGACCGTCCCAGTGGCCCAGTGCCAGTCTTCCCAGAAGGCCTCCTGCAACCCAAGTACGCTGGGGCCGGTAAGCTTGAGGTGCGTGTCGCGCCAAGGGCCGTGCCGTGGGTGTTCGCCGAGGTATTCGACGCCGACATTGAAACCTCCCAGCCAGCCTTCGCGCCCATCCACCACCAGTACCTTGCGATGGTTGCGAAAATTGAGCTGAAAGCGATGCTTGAAGCCGCGCGAAGAGCGAAAGGCGCTGACCTCGACGCCGGTATCGCTCAAGTCGCGCAGATAGCCTTCGGAGAGATTTCGGCTACCCATCTCGTCGAACAGGAAATAGACACGCACCCCGCGGTCGGCCGCCTTCTGCAGGTGGTCCTTGAGCTTGTTGCCCAGGGCGTCGTGACGAATGATGAAGAACTGGACCAGCAGGTACTCCTCCGCCGCATCGATGCCGGCAAAGAGACTGGCGAAGGTGGCCTCCCCATCGATCAGCAGTTCGGCTTGATTGCCGCTAGTGAGCGGCATCATCGCCAGCTGCTCCACGGCGCGAACGTCGGGATTACGGGCATCCGCCAGGAAGGGTTCGAGAGGCTGCCGATACTGGGCGAGAATCCGGCGCAGCACGGTGTCACGCTCGCCTCGCGCGGACACATAGCCGTAGAAGCGGGGGCGTCCGAAGATCCAGTAGGCCGGAACGGCGAGATAGGGAATCGTGACCAGGGAGATGATCCAGGCAACGGCCCCCTGCGAGGTTCGGCTGGAAAGCAGAGCCAGGACTGCTGAAACAAAGCCCAGCAAGTGCACCAGAAATATTGCCAGGCCGAAGAGCCAGGATGCCATGATCTCTCCCTGAAAAACAGCGTGCTACAGCATACCTCAGACGAGAGCGGCCCCGCCAGTTGGCGGGGCCGCGGGGGTTATCGCGGAGCGATATCAGGCACGCTCGGCAATGATCTCCTTCCACTTGGCAGGGCCGGTCTGGTGGACCGAGGTACCCTGGCTGTCCACGGCCACGGTGACCGGCATGTCTTCCACCTCAAACTCGTAGATTGCTTCCATGCCCAGATCCTGAAAACCGACGACGCGGGATTTCTTGATGGCCTGCGCTACCAGGTAGGCCGAGCCTCCCACCGCCATCAAGTAGACCGCCTTGTTGTCGCGGATGGCATCGATGGCCGCCGGACCACGCTCTGCCTTGCCCACCATTCCCAACAGGCCGGTCTCTTCCAGCATGGTGCGGGTGAACTTGTCCATGCGCGTCGCAGTGGTTGGGCCGGCCGGCCCAACGACCTCGTCACGCACCGGATCCACCGGACCCACGTAGTAGATGAAGCGTCCTTTCAGGTCGACCGGCAGGCTTTCGCCATTTGCCAGCATCTCGACCATGCGCTTGTGAGCGGCGTCACGGCCGGTAAGCAGCTTGCCATTGAGCAGTAGCGTGTCGCCGGGCTGCCAGGTCAGCACCTCTTCCGGAGTCACGGTGTCGAGGTCGACGCGCTTGACGTTGTCGCCAGCCTCGCGGGAGATTTCCGGCCAGTCCTCGAGCTTCGGTACCGGCAGTGCCGCGGGACCAGAGCCGTCGAGGGTGAAGTGTGCATGCCGGGTGGCAGCGCAATTGGGAATGATCGCAACCGGCTTGTTGGCGGCATGCGTCGGGTAATCCTTGACCTTGATGTCCAGCACGGTGGTCAGTCCACCGAGGCCCTGGGCGCCGATACCGCTCTTGTTGACCTTCTCGAACAACTCGAGGCGCAGCTCTTCGGCACGGTTGGAAGCACCGCGAGCCTGCAACTCCTGGATATCGATCGGGTCCAGCAGCGCCTCCTTGGCAATCTCCATGGCCTTCTCGGCGGTACCGCCAATGCCGATGCCCAGCATGCCGGGCGGGCACCAGCCTGCCCCCATCTTGGGCAGCTGCTCCATCACCCAGTCGACCACGCTGTCGGAAGGATTGAGCATGGCGAACTTGGACTTCGCCTCACTGCCACCGCCCTTGGCGGCCACATGCACGTCCACGCTATCGCCCGGGACGATCTTGTGATGGATGATGGCCGGCGTATTGTCGCCGGTATTCTTGCGCGCCCCGTCGGGGTCGGCCAGCACCGAGGCCCGCAGCACGTTGTCGGGCAGCTTGTAGGCGCGGCGCACCCCCTCGTTGATCATGTCGTCGAGGCTCATGTCGGCTTCCCAGCGTACGTTCATGCCGACATGGGCGAAGACCGTCACGATCCCGGTATCCTGGCAGATGGGCCGGTGACCGGTGGCGCACATCCGTGAGTTGATTAGTATCTGGGCGATGGCATCCTTGGCTGCAGGGTTCTCTTCCCGTTCATAGGCCGCCGCCATGGCGTCGATGAAATCCTTGGGATGGTAATAGGAAATGTATTGCAGGGCATCGGCGACGCTCTGGATCAGGTCATCCTGGCGGATCACGGTCATGAGCAAGGGGCTCCTGGATATTATCGGGATGCCTGCCATGGCGAGAATGGGCACAGACCACGACAGTCTCAACGGTGTCGGATTATACCTCATAGGGTCCTAGCTGACAGTGATGTGCCGCCAAGGTCTAACGGTGTTAGAAAGCAGGAAGATAACGGTATATTGATCTGATCTATTTGCCCGTCATGCCTCTTGCTTCTAGGCTTGCATAGTGGCCGGGAAGGGGCTCAAGCGAATCCAAGGAGAGGATCATGTCAGTCACTGTCAGCGATTTTATCGTGTCACGCATGCATCAATGGGGGGTCGAACGCCTATATGGCTATTCCGGAGATGGCATCAATGGCGTTATGTCCGCACTGCGCCGCGCCAATGGCTCCCCTCGCCTGATCCAGCCCCGCCATGAAGAGGTTGCCGCCTTCCTGGCCTGCAGCCACGCCAAGTTCAGCGATGAGGTTGGCGTCTGTGTTGCAACGTCGGGGCCCGGTGCCGTCCACCTTCTCAATGGCCTTTACGACGCGAAAAAGGACCACATGCCCACCGTGGCCATCGTCGGACAGCAGGCCCGCATGAGCATCGGGACAGACTACCAACAGGAACTCGATCTCATGTCCCTGTTCAAGGATGTGGCTAGTGATTACGTGCAGCAGGTCACAACCCCCTCTCAGGCTCGGCATGTCATCGACCAGGCCATGCGTATCGCGATATCCCGTCGTACCGTTACCTGCGTCATTCTTCCCAACGATATACAGGATCTGCCCATGGAGGATCCCCCCATGGAGCATGGCGCGGTTTTCTCCGGCATGGGTTACCGCTTCCCCCGAGTGGTGCCGGAAGCCGCCGATCTCGACGCGGCGGCCGAGATAATCAACCAGGGCAAGCGAGTCGCCATCCTGGCTGGCGCGGGGGTCAAGCATGCCGTCGATGAACTGCTCCAGGTTGCCGAGTTGACTGGCGCAGGCATTGCCAAGGCGATTCTCGCCAAGACCATGATCGCCGATGACCTGCCTCGGGTGACGGGCTCCATAGGGCTGCTGGGCACGGAGGCCAGTGACAAACTGATGAAGGAGTGTGACACCCTTCTCCTCGTGGGCACACGCTTCCCCTACGTCGAGTTTCTTCCCGAACCGGGCCAGGCGCGTGCGATTCAGATCGACGTCGTTCCCGAAGCGCTGGGCGTACGCTATCCAACAGAAGTCAACCTGCATGGCGATGCGGCCCCTACGCTCTCTGCGCTGGCCCAGCGCCTTAAATCCAAACGCAACCGCAAATGGCGCAAGCAGGTGCAAGGGTGGATCGATGAATGGTGGGAGGTGACGGAAGCGCGCGCCGCCACCCGCGCCGCGCCGATCAATCCGCAGCATGTCTTCCAGAGCCTCTCGCCGCGGCTGCCAGACGATGTCATGCTCGCCTGTGACGTGGGCTCGGCGACCAACTGGTATGCGCGCCATCTCAAGATACGGCAAGGCATGCTGGGGTCTGTCTCGGGTGGCCTGGCATCCATGGGCAACGGCGTGCCCTATCTCATTGGCGCCAAGTTCTGCCATCCCGAGCGCCCCGCCATCGCCATGGTCGGCGACGGAGCCATGCAGATGCTGGGTAACAATGCCCTGATCACCCTGGCCAAGTATTGGCGCGAGTGGCAGGATCCCCGCTGTATTGTATTGGTGCTGAACAACCACGATCTCAGCCAGGTCACCTGGGAGCAGCGCGTCATGGAAGGCGATCCAAAGTTCGATGCCTCCCAGGAGCTGCCCGAGTTTCGCTACGACCAGTATGCCGAATTGCTTGGCTTCAAGGGGCTGCGCATGGAGCATGAGGACGATGTAGACCGGGTTTGGGATGATGCACTGGCGTCCGAACGGCCGGTGGTGATCAACGCCTACACCGATCCTGACATTGCCCCGCTGCCGCCACATATCGAGTTCGAGCAGGCCAAGAGTTACCTCGCTTCTATCGTGAAGGGCGACTCATCCGGTATTCACAGCGCCAAACTATCCGCAAAGCAGATGGGACGTTCTCTATTCAAGCGCAAGAAGTGATGCGGCCGATTCCCCTGAAATACAGTGGGTTTGGGCGAGGGTAACGAGCATGCATGATAACGGTATAATATCACTACCCGGAATTAACCCGGCTGACAGCTTGGACAGCGGTAGAGCCGGCGCGAAGCGACCATCTCGCGCTCTACCACCGTGCCACAGGCGTGACACGGCAGCCCATCACGTTCGAAGGCGGCAAAGCGACATAGCCGCGGGCTCTCTCCCTGACGCCTGGCGGCAATTGCCCACTCGGGGCGATTGGTCACCCCGGCCTGCTCGTAGGCCTGACGGGTTACGTCGAGGATCGCTCGTGCCAACTGCCTCTGCCTAACCTCTGCGAGATCAACGTACCTAGCCCTGGGTGGTAGCCCGGCGAAGAACAGGATCTCGGAACGCAGGTAGTTGCCGATGCCGGCAAACAGCGTCTGGTCCAGCAGCAGCCCGCCCAGGGAACGCCGAGCGAAACGCGCCTCGCCCAGGCGCGACATGGCCTTCTCCAATGTCACGTTGTGAGTCAGCAGGTCAGGCCCCAACCGGGCCAGGAACGGGTGTTCATCGAGCTTATCGAGCGGCCACAGGGAGACATCGGATGCGCTGTAGAGGCTTGCCGAGCGCCCTTCTGCCGTCAGCCGCACGCGTAGGGAACGTTCGGTATCCGGCTCGCGCTCGGCGTCATGGAGCTTCCAGACGCCATAGAGTTGATTGTGGGAGTAGAGTACCCGGTCATCATCGAAACGCGTGAGCAGCGCCTTGCCCCAGCTGTCCACCGCCGTGACCCGATGGCCCACCAGTGAATCGGCCTCGCTGGCCAGGTCGGGAAAAGCGAACCAGACCGATTCCAGTTGACGGCCGGCGAGCTGATCGTGCAGACGATCCGCGGCACGGCGAATCTCTGGGCCTTCAGGCATGTAAGGTTCCTTGCACTGCACCCCTCGGGGCTGATCCGCGGACAGGCCTATGAGGAGGCGCTGTGAACCCTTCCCCGGACGCTACATTCGACATCCATGTCGAATGACCTCCTCTTCGGCCTGCCCACGGCGCCCCTCGCTCAGAGGCGTTCCATGTGGCTTCGCATGTCCATCGATGTAAAGGCTCGAGCGATCCACGTAACCGAGCCGCAGCGCAGCATACCATCAACGTTGCCTTACCCCAGCGCCAGCTGACGCTCCTTCAATTCATGCAGCCGATCACGCAGCCGTGCCGCTTCCTCGAACTCCAGGTTCTGGGCCGCCTCGAACATGGCGTCCTCCGTGCGGGAGACCTCCTTGATCAGTTCACCGGGCGACAGGGCATTGAGATCGTAGATCGCAGCACCTTCGGCAACCTGACGTTCGCCGCGCTTGCGGCCGCCCTTCTTGCCCGGGGTCCGGGAGGTTTCCATGATGTCGGCCACCGAGCGCGTGATCGTGGTGGGGGTAATGCCGTGGGCCGCGTTGTGCTCCATCTGCTTGGCCCTGCGCCGCTCGGTTTCCTCCATGGCACGCCGCATCGAATCGGTCACCCGATCGCCATAGAGAATCGCCTTGCCATGGGCGTTGCGCGCTGCCCGACCGATCGTCTGGATCAGCGAGCGCTCATTACGCAGGAAGCCCTCCTTGTCGGCATCGAGTATCGCCACCAGCGAGACTTCGGGAATGTCGAGGCCCTCCCGCAACAGGTTGATGCCGACCAGCACATCGAACTTGCCAAGACGTAGGTCACGAATGATCTCGACCCGCTCGACGGTGTCGATATCGGAGTGCAGGTAACGCACGCGAACGCCGTGCTCGTCGAGATATTCCGTCAGGTCTTCGGCCATTCGCTTGGTCAGTGTGGTGACCAGCACCCGCTCACCGACATCGGTGCGCAGGCGTATCTCGGAGAGCAGGTCATCCACCTGTGTCGTCGCCGGGCGAACCTCGAGCTCCGGGTCGAGCAGCCCGGTAGGGCGCACCACCTGCTCGACGAGCTGGCCGGCGTGTGCCGCCTCGTAGGGCCCCGGGGTGGCCGAAACGAAGATGGTCTGGGGAGAGATGCGCTCCCACTCCTCGAACTTCATGGGGCGATTGTCCAGTGCCGACGGCAGGCGGAAGCCGTACTCCACCAGCGTCTCCTTGCGGGAACGGTCGCCCTTGTACATGCCGCCAACCTGGGGAACGCTGACGTGGGACTCGTCGATGAACAGCAGCGCGTCCGCCGGCAGATAGTCGAAGAAGGTGGGTGGCGGCTCGCCCGGTGCACGGCCGGACAGATAGCGCGAATAGTTCTCGATGCCGTTGCAATAACCCAGCTCATGCATCATCTCGAGATCGTAGAGGGTGCGCTGCTCCAGCCTCTGCGCTTCCACAAGCCTGTCATGCTTGCGCAGCCACTCCAGTCGCTCGACCAGCTCGCTCTTGATGCGATCCGCTGCCGCCACGATGGTCTCTCGCGGCGTCACATAGTGGCTCTTGGGGTAGATGGTCATGCGCGGCACCTTGCCGCGCACCTCGCCGGTCAACGGGTCGAACAGGCTGATGGTGTCGATCTCATCGTCGAACAGTTCCACGCGTACCGCCTCCTCGTCGGAGTCGGCGGGATAGATATCGATGACATCGCCGCGGACCCGATAGGTACCGCGGCGAAAGTCCATATCGTTGCGGGTGTACTGCAGCTCTGCCAGACGGCGCAGGAAGGAGCGCTGGTCGATCAGCTCGCCGCGAGTGAAGTGCAGCCGCATCTTGAGGTACTGATCGGGATCGCCCAGGCCGTAGATCGCCGAGACAGAGACAACGATCAGCGCATCGCGCCGCTCCAGCAAGGCCTTGGTGGCGGACAACCGCATCTGCTCGATATGCTCGTTGATCGAAGCGTCCTTCTCGATGAAGGTGTCCGACGACGGTACGTAGGCCTCGGGCTGATAGTAGTCGTAATAGGAAACGAAATACTCGATGGCGTTGTCGGGGAAGAACGACTTGAACTCGCCATAGAGCTGGGCTGCCAGGGTCTTGTTGGGCGCCATGACGATGGTCGGGCGCTGCAGCCGCTCCACGACGTTGGCCATGGTGAAGGTCTTGCCAGAGCCTGTCACCCCCAGCAGGGTCTGGTGAGCCAGCCCCGACTCCAGACCGCTGATCAGGCTCTCGATGGCCGCTGGCTGGTCACCGGCCGGCTGGAAGTTCGACTGAAGGCGAAATGGCTTGCTCATGCCGGCTCCGGAATGCGTCAGGCGCCGAGTTGGCGCCTGGGTATGGCGATTTCGATACACCGAACGTTCAGGACTCGGCGTTATCGGTAGTGCGAGTGGTAACTTCCACCGTTGAACTGGTCATCAGGCGATGGATTGGGCACTTGTGACTGATCTCCTCGAGCCGCGCGCGCTGCGCCGGATCGTCGATGCCATGAAAGGTCATCACCACTTCGAGTCGATAGATGCCCTTGCGTTCCTCGCTGTCGTCGCGATTGATCGTCACGCTGACGCCATTCAGCGGCCACTTCTTCCGCTTGGCATACATCTGGGCGGTGATCGCCTTGCACGCACCGAGCGACAGGTCGAAATAGTCATGGGGGTCCGGTGCGCTACCCTCGCCACCGAAGGCCGTCGGCACATCGACGTAGATGTCTTCGAAGCCATCGAGTTCGACCCGCTGGCGAAAAATGCTGTTACGCTCACTGACGATTTCAATGCTCTTTCGCATGAAACGACCTCGGCTGGATTACTGGACTTCGATGGGGAGCTTGAGGGAAAGGACCGCCTTGATCAGGGCCTCCCGGGAGACACGCCCCTGAACATCGGCCCCATGGCGGCCGACCTCGGCCGACTCGACACCATCCAGCATCATCAGCACCGTGGTAATACGATTGACCTGATCGGCGTTCTCCACGCCGCGAAAGCTCAGCGACTGCTGTGCCATAGATGACTCCTGAACCGGCGGATGAGATGGCAGACCTTGGATAGACGAGTTTAGCATGCTACCTACCGGCCGACAGCCGGTTGCATTTCCTTCTCTTTGCCCGCATACCCTATGAATGACAACCAATCTCTTTCCCACATGACGCACCTGGAGCCACCGGCAATGAGTGACTGGATTACCGCCCTGGAGGGGTGGCGCAAGAGTGAGGATCGGGTCGACTTCGACACCCCGGACCCGGCCAGACAGGCACTGGATGCCACCGTCGTCATCCCGCTCATCCATCTGGGTGTGCTCGACGTCATCGGCTCGGGCGCCGGCAAGTTCCTACAGGGCCAGACCAGTGCCCAGGTGGACCTCGCCAATGGTGAGTTCGCCCCCTTGACCTGCTTCTGTACCGCCAAGGGTCGTATGCTGGCCAATGCCCAGCTGTTGCGAATCGCCCCCGATCACTATCGCCTGATACTGCATCGCGGCCTGGTTGGCACGCTACGCTCGCACCTCAAGAAATTCGCTCCCTTCTACAAGTCCGAGCTCAAGATTCGCGACGACCTTGCCCTGATCGGGCTGATCGGCAAGGAGGCCAAGGCCCTGGCCGAGGTACGATTCGACCTCATGCCACCCGCCGTCTGGCACCAGGCCGGCGACGAGAACGTCCAGTTGCTGGCCCATCCCGGGCACCAAACCCGGCTGCTGGCTTGCCTGCCTATCGATGCGGCTCAGGAGATCGTCAATCGCCTGACCCCACAGGCGAGTCTGGTCGGCAACGCCGTCTGGTGTCTCCACGACATCCAGGCCGGGCTCGCCTGGCTTACCCCGCATCATGAGGACGCCCTGCTGCCCCAGATGATCAACTGGGAGGCCCTGGGTGGCATCAGCTTCAAGAAGGGGTGCTATACCGGGCAGGAAGTGGTCGCGCGAGCCCACTTCCGTGGCCAGGTCAAGAAGCGGCTGGCACGGGCACAACTGGAAGGAGACAGGGTGCCGACACTCGGCACCCCCCTGCTCGACGAAAACGGCAAGTCCCAGGGCGAAGTGCTGGCCGCCGAAATGGACGCCTACGGCCAGCCCGAGATCCTGGCCGTGACCAGCACCAGGGAGGAGATCGGGCCACTAAGCGTCGACGTTCAGCCGGTCAAGCTGTTGAAGCTGCCCTACCCCATCGAACGGCTGGATCCGGAAAGCCTGGCTTTGGCAAGCGCCTAGGAAAACCCAAGCATTTGATATAAGCAATTAATGTAAGTACTCAAGACAGCCCGAATAACCGCCTGGCCGTCGCCGTGCTCTGTGCGGCGATCGCCTCCGCTGTTTCGCCGCGTAGTGTTGCCACCATCTCGCAGACCTGAACGATACGTGCCGGTTCATTGCGCTGCCCCTGGTGGCCACATAGCGGCATATCGGGACTATCGGTCTCCAGCACGAAGCCATCCTCGGGCAGGCTCTTCACCGCCCGCCAAAGGCGCTGGGCTCGCTCATACGTCACGGCACCGCCCAGGCCGACCACGAAGCCGAGATCGAGGAATTTCCAGGCCTGATCCGGCGAGCCGGCGAAGGCATGAATCAACCCACCCGCAGGCAGGTCAAGCTGGCGCAACCGTTGGGAGACTTTGTCGTTGGCGTGCACGCAGTGGATCACCACCGGCAGCTGACGCGACTTGGCCAGTCGAAGCTGGGCGTTGAACAGCGCCCACTGGGCATCCAGGCTCTCCTCGAAGCGGGCATCGATCCCGCACTCGCCCAGCGCCCTTACCTCAGGGTGCGCATCGAGCGCCTGGACCAGAGCCTCGACATCCCTTTCCTGGTGCTCGTCCATGAAATAGGGGTGGAGACCCAGGCTGATAGTGACATCGGCTCGCTTGCCCAGCGCCAGCACGGCGGGCCAGCGCTCCCGCGTGGTGCCTGGCACCATGAAGTGCCCGACCCCGACCGCCCTGGCCCGCTCGAACATGGCGTCGCGGTCGTCGTCGAATTCGGGAAAATCGAGATGGCAGTGGGCGTCGATCAGCATCGGCGATACCTCTGTTGCTGGCCTCGAGTCGCAGCTACCCCAGGGACAGCCCTACGCGGAGGCGCTGTAAATCCCTCCCTGGACGCTACCGATGCCCTGCTGCGCTCTCGCGTCCTGCTTCGCTTGCAGGGCCGGTGCTGGCCATCCATGGCCAGCCCGTTCGGAGCAGTGCTCCTCACCCCTGGCATCGGACCTCCGCTTCGGGCTGTCCCCGGCGCTGCTCGAATTCGCGCTTTCCTTCTGCGTGTAGGCTCGATCAAGAGCTAAGTCGCTCGAAGCACGTGGCTTGCAGCCTGTCGCGCTCAATGCTCGCGGGTGGCGGCGAACCGAATATCCGGCCAGCGCTCCTGAGTCATCTGCAGATTGACTCGCGTAGGGGCAATGTAGGTCAGATAGCCGCCACCATCTATCGCCAGGTTGCCACTCGCCTTGCGCTTGAACTCCTCGAGCATCTTGGCATCCTCGCAATAGACCCAGCGGGCGGTCTGCACATTGACCGGCTGATAGACGCAGTCGACCTTGTACTCTTCCTTGAGCCGGTGGGCCACCACGTCGAACTGCAGGGTACCCACGGCACCGAGGATGAGGTCGTTGTTGTCCAGCGGCTGGAACAGCTGGGTGGCGCCCTCCTCCGACAGCTGCTGCAGCCCCTTCTGCAAGGCCTTGAGCTTGAGCGGGTCCTTGAGCTGCACGCGCTTGAACAGCTCGGGGGCGAAGTGGGGAATGCCGGTGAAGCGCATGTCCTCGCCCACGGTGAAGGTATCACCGATCTGGATGGTGCCATGATTGTGCAGGCCGATGATGTCGCCGGGCCAGGCCTCTTCGACATGAGTACGATCGGAGGCCATGAAGGTCAGCGCATCGGCTATCTTGACGTCTTTCTTGATACGCACGTGGCGCATCTTCATGTTCTTGTCGTACTTGCCGGAACAGACCCGCAGGAAAGCGATACGGTCACGATGGTTGGGATCCATGTTGGCCTGGATCTTGAACACGAAGCCGGTGAATCTCGGGTCGGCCGCTTCCACGTTGCGAGTGTCGGTCTCCCGCGGCTGGGGCGGCGGCGCGTACTCGACGAAGCCATCCATCATCTCCCGTACGCCAAAGTTGCCCATGGCGGTTCCGAAGTAAACCGGGGTCAGCTCACCGCGCAAATAGGCATCATGGTCGAACTCGTGTGATGCCCCACGAACCAGCTCGATCTCCATGCGCAGCTCCTCGGCCAGGTCCTCGCCGAGTACCGTGTCGACCTCGGGATTGTCGAGCCCTTCGATGCGTCTGTCTTCGGGAATCCGACTACCCTGGCCCTGGGTGTAGAGATGGATCACATCATTGTAGAGGTGGTAGACGCCCTTGAAATTACGCCCCATGCCGATCGGCCAGGTCATGGGCGCGCACTGGATATCGAGCACTTCCTCGACCTCGTCCATGACTTCGACCGGATCGCGGGTCTCACGGTCCATCTTGTTGACGAAGGTGAGGATCGGCGTGGTGCGCAGACGACATACCTCCATCAACTTGATGGTGCGGGCCTCGACGCCCTTGGCCCCATCGATCACCATCAGCGCCGAATCCACCGCCGTAAGGGTCCTGTAGGTATCTTCGGAGAAGTCCTCATGGCCAGGGGTATCGAGCAGGTTGACGATACGTCCACCGTAGGGGAACTGCATGACGGAAGTGGTCACCGAGATGCCCCGCTCCTGCTCCATCTTCATCCAGTCGGAAGTGGCATGGCGGTCGTTACGCTTGCTCTTCACCGAACCCGCGAGCTGGATGGCGTTGCCGAACAGCAGCATCTTTTCGGTGATGGTGGTCTTGCCCGCATCGGGGTGCGAGATGATCGCGAAAGTCCTGCGCAGCCCGACTTCCCGGGCCAGAGTGGCTTCTGACATCAGTTTTCGATTTCGCCGTCATGGCACCGGCTGAGGGTGCGTGAATGGAATGGCCGCATTCTACGGCTTTGACGGCGGCAGTTGTAGGTCAGCGTCGGAAGTTGTCGCAAGGCGTCGTGTGACAACGGCGGCCCGCATTCAGGGCACCGCCTGGAAAACGCCCAGCATAGAGGTCGTATGGGCATCGTGAGGGCGTCGCCGTCAGACATGCGCAACCCTCCCACAGGAGTAAATTGCAGCGTGACGCTCTGGACGATGGGTCTTACCCAATGGCGCCAGAACCGTCGTGCTCCGCTAGCACCTGAAGTGGCCTTTAACCCATTGCCACTATCATCCACTTGCCCCTCGCCTGTGCGCAGCCGTTGGCGACATTTCGTCACGCCTGCCTTGCTGTGCGAGAACAATAACAAGCGGGAGAAACCCTGATGAATAGACCCACAAACCGTTCCCCATCCGGCCAGCCAACGGCCGGCGCAGAGGGGGTACCCCCCCCGGAAGGCCCTAGCGACCTGATCGAAACCGATTACGTGATCGGTCAGGATAATCTCACCGGTCATTTCAAGATCGGTCTCGACATCCACGGCAAGGTGTTCGGCATTTCTGCGTTGGTCACCCTGTTGTTCGTCCTCCTCACTCTCGCCCTGCAGAGCGAAGTGGAGCCCCTGTTCACGGGGATGCGCAACTGGCTGACCGGCAACCTGTCCTGGTTCTTCCTGCTCTCGGCCAATATCTTCGTGCTGCTCTGCCTCGCGCTGGTGGTCTCACCGCTGGGCAAGGTGCGAATCGGCGGCCTCGATGCCAGGCCTGAAGTGACCCCCTCCAGAGCTGCACAGGCTATAGTGCAGCGATCAGGAGGACAGGATGAACGACGACAACCCCATCAAGCGATGGACCGCGAAGCGCAAGGCTGCCGTGGTCATGGACA
>NZ_QPII01000034.1 GCF_003336675.1 Billgrantia montanilacus
TTCCATCATGGCCAGGCACCGATGCTGTGCCGCTGACAGGCCGGATATAAGCGTGCAGTCTCACCCCCGCCGATACGTTTCGGGCTTGCACAACGGGACGGGTCCATATAAGTAGCTTTAGGAGGCGCAAGCCTCCAGGCGGTCTTGCCGACGCCAACGCGGCGGCCTCTGCCAGGCGCCTGCTGAGTCTTATGCGTAATCAGGAAACGTTTAGATCCCGCCGAAATCGGCCGGAAGTCCGAGAAAATTCTGGATGATGAAGAAGTGGTCCTCGAACAGGCCGTCGGGCTCGAGCTCGGCCAGGGGCACCCAGCGGGCATGATCGCCGCCCTTGACCGGCTTGAGCTGGGGCAGTTGCTGATCGGGTCTGAGGGCGAAATAGAAGGCCTCCGCCAGGGTGCGCCCACGCCAACTGCGGTGCGGTTCGTCGAACAGGCGCTGGCCGCGCAGGGAGCCTTTCAAGACCGGCTCCGGCACCTTCAGCCTGACCCGTTCGCGCAGCTCGCGCAGACAGGCGTCGAGCAGGCGTTCGTGGGGATTGATGAACCCACCGGGCAGGGCCAGAAGCCCCTTTCCAGGTGCCGCGGTACGACGGACCAGGAGCACATGGCCCGATTGCACCACCACGGCGTTTACGGTCACGAAGACCGGCGGGTAGGGAGCCTGAGCCCATGCCTGCCGATACTGCTCCAGCAGCTGCTGCTCTTCCATCAACTGCTGGTGGGCCTCGCCGCCGGCGAACCGACGCAGCTCCGTACAGACAGCGGGCGGCAGGTCATGGGTCGCGCCGGTGCTCAGATAGTCGTCGGTAGAGGAGGGAGAGCGGAACAACCGTTCACGGATCTGGCTGGCCGAGATGCCTTCGACCAGGGGTACACTGACCGATTCCCACTGTGGAAACAGGGAGAGGTAGTAGCTTGACTGGCCACGGCTTGCGCCAATCAGGCCGATTCGTGGCAGTCGAGCGTTGTGGTGTCCGGCAATGTTGCGAACCTTGCGCTGAACGTCCCGTACCCAGACGTCATTGTTGTAGAGCGCGTCCAGCAACGGCACTATCTCGAGCCGTGCGTTTTCCTCTTCGTCGAAACAGCCGCGCAGCAGGTCCTGGCGTTCGTCGAAGCGCCAGGGATTGCGCAGCGAGCGCGCCTGCCAGGCGGATCCGACCAGGACGATCACCTGCCGTGCGTGGCGTAATGCCTCGTTGATCACCGCCAGGTGTCCCAGGTGTGGGGGTTGGAAGCGGCCGATGAATACGAGACAGTCGAAATCATGGTGGGAAGCGGACATCGGCGAATCCTTCGCTGGCGGCTCGGGGCCGCCTATTATGGGGGGCGTCAGGCAGAGCTGCAATGAACGACCGTCAGCGCGCCTGCAAGGCCGTTCCGGAGCTGCCGAAATGACAAGGAGGCGGGGTGCAGACGAATATCATAACGTTCTGGTGGCATGTGATTCAGGATGCCATCCATCTATGGCTGCAGCGCAACGCCTTCAGCTATGCCGGCTCACTGGCCTTCTATACGTTGTTCTCGTTGGCGCCGACGATCATCATCGCGGTCACGGTCATCGGCGTGGTATTTGGCGAAGAAGCGGCTCAGGGGCAGATCGTTGCACAGCTGGAAGGGGTCCTGGGAGAAGAAGCCGCCAGTGCGGTCGAACAAGCGGTGGCGGCATCGAGAATCGAGGAGAGCGGCCTGATGCCGACCCTGCTAGGGTTCGGTGCACTCCTGGTGGGTGCCACCACCGTGTTCGCCCAGATGCAGTTTTCCCTCAATACCATGTGGGGAGTGACCGCCAAGCCTGGCCGCAACGGCTTGATACTGTTTCTACGGAAACGCTTGATGTCGCTTGCCGTCGTACTCGCCATCGGTTTCATCCTGCTGGTGTCGCTGGTATTCGGTGTGATGATTCGCGCTCTTCTCCTGGCCGGCGACGAGCTGGTGCCCTTTGTCGGTCTTTTGACCACAGCGGTGGAATTCCTCGTCTCACTGGCGGTTATCACCGCGCTTTTCGCCACGATATTCAAGGTGTTGCCCGATGTGACGCTGGGCTGGAAGGATGTCCTGCTGGGAGCGCTGGTCACGGCGTTGCTGTTTGCCATGGGGCGCAGTGCCATCGCTGCCTATCTTGCCTACACCGCAACCGCTTCCACCTATGGTGCCGCCGGTTCGGTTGTCATGATCCTGCTGTGGGTCTATTACAGCTCGCTGATCCTGCTGTTCGGCGCCTCCTTCATCCGCAGCTATCTGTTGGCACAGGGCCGAGAGATCATTCCTAGAAATAACGCGGTGCTGGTGAGGCGAGAGCTGCTGGAAAGCTGAGTCGGGCGGCCTGTGCCGCCCGATACATGGCAGGGGCAAGACCTAGGACACAAGCCGCTCACAGGCAAGTTCGTCGGCAATGGCCGCCGGGTTGATGCCGCGACGCCGGGCGCGTTCGAAAATCTCGTCGAGGGTCGCCGTGATGCGTTCCACATGAGCCATCACCGCCTTGCGTGAATAGTCCTCGTGACGCTGGTACTCGACCTCGATGACGCCACCGGCATTGGCGACATAATCCGGCGCATAGAGAATGCCCCGGCCATGCAGCAGGTCGGCCACGTCCGGTGTCGCCAGCTGGTTGTTGGCCGCTCCGCATACCACGCCTGCCCGCAGGCGCTTTGCCACATCCGCGGTCAGTGCGGCGCCCATGGCACAGGGAGCGAAGACATCCACGTCCGCATCGAATATCGCAGCCGGGGCCGTGGTCGTCGCGCCGACCTCTCCGGCGAGCAGCTCCAGCGCTTCCTGATCGATATCGGTCAACACCAGGCGAGCACCCGCCGCGTGGAGCTGACGAGCCAAATGCGCTCCTACATGGCCGACGCCCTGAATGGCCACCCTGAGGCCATCCATGTCCGCTCGTCCCAGGCCATGACGAATGGCACTCTGCAGGGCACAGAACACACCATGGGCGGTAATGGGGGAGGGGTCGCCGGACTCGCCGGGACGACGAGCCAACCCGCTGACATGAGCCGTGGTTTCATGGATATGGCGCATATCGGCTTCACTGGTACCGGAGTCTTCGGCGGTAATGTAGCGACCACCCAGGGAGTCCACCAGCCGACCCATGGCGCGAAGCAGTTCCGGGGTCTTGTCCTGCCTGGGATCGGCGATGATCACGGCCTTGCCTCCGCCCAGCGGCAGGTCGGCGAGGGCCGATTTGTAGCTCATGCCACGGGAGAGACGCAGCACATCTGTCAGCGCATCGTCTTCGTTCGCGTAGGGATAGATACGTAGCCCACCCAGGGCGGGACCGCGGTGAGTATCGTGGATGGCGATGATGGCGCGCAAACCGCTGGCGGCATCACTTCCGAAGACGATCTGCTGGTGATGATCGAATTCAGGATGATCGAAGATCCGCATGGTGCTTCTCCCTTGTGAGGATGGCTTGTTGTTGTGCTGCTGGCCCGATCAGGGCCATTGACGGGCCTGCCGTCGCTTGTGGCGGGGGCAGGTTCCCATAAGGAAAGATTAGAGCATTACGTCATCGGCGAGAACCGGCTTCGCTTCCTGATCGCAGGATTCCCGGTGACTGACATGACGAGGACCGGCTGGTCGTCAAGTGCCCCGGATGGTAGAACAAGGAAAGACGATGTCTCGTTGGGAGGAGGTGCCATGAGCAAACGTTGCGTGAAAGCCCTGGTGGCAGGGAAGGTTCAAGGGGTCTGGTACCGGAAAGCCGTGCAGGGCCAGGCCATGCAGCACGGGGTCACCGGCTATGCGAAAAACCTTCCCGACGGACAGGTAGAGGTACTGCTTTGCGGCGACGGGGACGCCGTCAACAAGGTGGCGACCTGGCTCTGGCAAGGCCCACCGAATGCCCGGGTGACGCATGTGGAGCTCAAGTCGCTCGAGCCCCAGGATCCGGACAATTTCGTCACGCTATAGCCAGTCAGAACGAGCCGGCCAGAACGAGCCAGTCAGGCCAGCGTGGAGGCTATCCATTCCACCACGGCATCGCCGTCCGTCTCCAGGCAGACCTCAACCAAGGGCGTCTGAGACCAGCGCTCCTGGATGAAGCCGCGGCCCTCGGGGGCGAAGATCGTCTGCCCCTCGGCAATGCCTTCGGTCACCACCGCCAGGTGTCCCGGCGCGGTGGTGAACAGTTCCGGGCGCAGCAGCCAGGCCAGGGCACAGCTGTCGTGGGGGCAGCAGCCGTCGATGCCGAGAAATTCCCGGTAGAAGTCTCGGTAGAAGTCATAGCTGCCCGCCAACACCTTGCCCAGTTCGCCCTGTCCCGCCTCTATGCGCCGCATGTGCTCCTGGGTGAGTACGCAGCGATGCGTCACGTCAAGCCCCACCAGGGTCAGCGGCCAGCCGGCGGTAAGCACACGCTGGGCGGCATGGGGGTCATTGAACATGTTGGCTTCCGCGACAGGCGTGACATTACCGCCCTCGCGGATCGAGCCGCCCATGATTACCACCTGCTTGACCTTGTCGATGAGGGCTGGGTCGAGCTGCAGCGCCGCGGCAAGGTTTCCCACCGGCCCTACCGCGACCAGGGTCACCTCGCCGGGGCGGGCACTCACCGTGTCGACGATGAACTGTGCGGCGCTACGCGGGTCCTTGTTGCCCGTTACGTCGGGCAGTTCGATGTTGCCCAGTCCATTGGCTCCATGAATGTGTGCCGGTGCCGGGTGACGCGGCTTGACCATTGGGCCGGCGGCCCCCTGGGCAACAGGTACATCGCCACGGCCGGCCAGTTCGCTCAGCAGCAGGGCGTTATGCGTGGCGGTTTCCACGTCCACGTTGCCGTAGGTGGTGGTCATGCCGAGCAGCTCGATCTCGGGGTGACGAAGGGCAATAGCGATGGCCTGGGCGTCATCGACCCCCGGGTCGGTATCGAAGATGATGGAATGGGACACGTGGACTCCTTTCTCGAGGTGAAGTTAACGCTGGTTTAGCGCTTGCTCGACGTCTGCCCGCAGAGGAATGCTTTCGGCAGCGCCGAACTGCTGGACGCAAAGTGCCGCGGCATGTGCGGCCAGTTCCAGGCAGCCGGCCACCGTTTTGCCTTCCTGGTGCGCTGCCATGAAATAGCCGATGAAGGTATCGCCGGCGGCCGTGGTATCCATTGGCTTGACCGGCAGGGCGGGCTGATAACACTGCTCCTCCCCTGACTGATACCACGCACCTGCGCCACCGAGCGTGAGCACCGTTGCGGTTTGGGGAAGGCGTTGGCGCAGACCCGCCAGCAGGGTCTGGGCATCGGATGACTCCGGTAGGCTAACCAGGCCCGCGGCCTCGACCCGGTTGACGAACAGCAACTGGCAGTCTTCCAGCGGCAGCCTGGCCATATCCTCCGTCATGGGAGCCGGGTTGAAGGCGATGCTCAGCGCACGCTCCCGAGCGTATGCGAACAGCTCCGGCAGCGCGTTACATTCGTTCTGTGCCAGTAACCACTCTCCGGGCCGGGCCGATGCCGCGAGAGTGTCGAGTTCCGATGGGACAAAACCATGGTTGGCGCCAGGAAACAGGATAATGGCATTCTCGCCGCCATCATCCACCTGAATGATGGCGTGTCCGCTCGGTTCATCAACCAGTGCGATATGGGCCACGTTAACCCCGACATCGGCCAGACGGTCCCGCGCCCACGCATCCTGACGCCCCAGCCGCCCCCAGTGGCTGACCTGGCCGCCGGCAAGCGCCATGGCCAGGGACTGATTGGCCCCCTTGCCACCAAGCCCCACCTGGTAAGCCCTGCTGGCAATCGTCTCGCCGGGGCGCACCAGGTGGGGGACACGATAGACATGGTCGAGATTGATCGATCCGAAGTTGTGCAGCATGGCACCCTCTTTTTCAGCTCGCTTGAACGTGACGCAAATTTTCGGCAGTCAGCGTCACGATACGCTGGCGCGCCTCCGGCGTGATCCAGGCACTGTGCGGCGTGACAATCAGGTTGAGCGGCTCTTCCAGGGCATCGAGCAGGGGATGTCCATCCCGGGGCGGTTCCGCCGGCAGCACGTCGACGCCGAGCCCGCCTAGCTGTCCCTCGCGCAGCGCATCGAGCGCCGCCTGTTCGTCGATGATGCCACCCCGTGCGCAGTTGATCAGCAGCGCTCCCGGTTTGAGGGTGGCCAGCAGGGTGGCGTCAAACAGGTGTCGGGTGGCATCGCTCAACGGACAGTGCAGGGTGACGACGTCCGCCTCGGGCGCAAGGCTGACCAGCGCGGGGCGGCGGTCATTGGCTTCATTGCCAGGCCTGGCGGCGAAGCTGACGCGCATGCCGAAGGCCTCCGCCAGGGTGGCGACGCGGCTGCCCAGCTCGCCCTGGCCCACGACGACCAGATGCTTGCCCTCGAGCTGCAGCGTGCGGTGATCCATGAGACAGAAGAAGGGGCTGACATTCCAGCGGCCGGCCGCCACGTCACGCTGATAGAGCGGCAGGCGATTGGCCAGGGCCAGGATCAACATCAGCGTATGCTGCGCCACGCTGGCGGTCCCGTAGGCGGTGACATTTCGCACGTCGATACCCAGGCGCTCGGCGGCCGGCATGTCAATATTGTTGGTGCCGGTGGCCAGCACGCAGATCGAGCGAAGCGAGGGCAGGGTGCCGAGAGTAGCCCCATCCAGTACCACCTTGTTGACGATGGCCACCTCAGCGCCGTCGAGTCGCTCCCGAATCTGCTCGGGGGATGTGTGTTCGTGTACATCGAGCTCATCGACCCGTTCGCGGATCGGTGACAGGTCGATATCGGCGCCAAGGCTGGCGGCATCGAGTATCACGGCTTTCATGCGGGATTCCTTTTGTTGGTCCGCCCTTTGGGGTCCACCCTTTTGAGAGTCCACCGTGCCAGGGCTGGGACAGGCCTGGCCAGGCACGCTATAATGTTCGGCTTTCACGGCAGGCTTGGAAAGTCCTTCGCACGACCCAATATTGCCGGAGGTTGCGCGCTGTCGAATCAGGAGTGAATTGAACCATGCCCATCTATGAATATCAGTGCAAGGCCTGCGGCCATCGTCTGGAAAAGCTGCAGAAAATCAGTGCCGCTCCCCTGACTGACTGCCCCGTCTGCGAGGCGCCCGAGCTCAATCGGCTGGTATCCGCCGCGGGCTTCCGGCTGGCCGGTGGTGGCTGGTACGAAACCGACTTCAAGTCCGGCAGCAAGAAGAACATCGCCGGTGACACCGGCGGCGAGACCAAGCCACCCGCCAAGAGCGGAGAGTCCAAGCCGGCCAAGGATGGTGCCGCGGCCTGAGCCCGCGTCCATTGCGAACAACCCTTTCGATAACGCTAGAGAACAGGATACGACATGCGCAGCCATTATTGCGGCCAGCTGAACGAAACCCTGGTGGACCAGACGGTCAGCCTGTGCGGGTGGGTACACCGCCGCCGTGACCACGGGGGTGTAATCTTCCTCGACCTGCGCGATCGCGATGGCATTGCACAGGTCGTGGTCGACCCCGATACCGCCGAGGCCTTCGCCACTGCCGACCGGGCGCGTAGCGAATACGTCCTGAGAATTTCCGGCCGTGTCCGGCTGCGCCCCGAGGGCACCCAGAATCCCAAGATGCCTACCGGGATGATCGAGGTCCTGGCCAAGGAAGTCGAGGTTCTCAACACTGCCGCCACGCCGCCGTTCCAGCTCGACGAGCATGGCCGGGTGGGTGAGGAGGTGCGTCTCAAGCATCGCTACATCGACCTGCGCCGCCCCGAAATGATCGAGAAGCTGCGCCTGCGCTCGCGGATTTCCCATAACGTGCGCGCCTTCCTGGAAGGGCAGGGCTTTCTCGATATCGAGACTCCGGTGCTGACCCGTGCCACCCCCGAGGGAGCCCGCGACTACCTGGTGCCCAGCCGCACCCATCCCGGCAGTTTCTTTGCGCTGCCGCAGTCGCCGCAGCTGTTCAAGCAACTGCTGATGGTGGCGGGCTTCGACCGCTACTACCAGATCGCCAAGTGCTTCCGCGACGAGGACCTGCGCGCCGATCGCCAGCCGGAATTCACCCAGATCGACCTCGAGGCGTCCTTCGTCAGCGAGGACGACATCATGGGTATCACCGAGGCGATGATTCGCCAGCTCTTCCAGGAAGTGCTGGACGTCGAGCTGCCCGAGTTTCCGCGCATGACATGGGCCGACGCCATGCACCGCTTCGGCTCCGACAAGCCGGACATGCGCATCCCGCTGATGCTGGTCGACGTGGACGACCTGATGCAGCAGGTGGACTTCCAGGTCTTCTCCGGCCCGGCCAGCGCCGAGGACGGTCGTGTAGCCGCACTCAAGGTGCCCGGCGGCGGTGGCATGTCACGCAAGGTCATCGACGAATACACCAAGTTTGTCGGCATCTACGGTGCCAAGGGCCTGGCCTGGATCAAGGTCAACGATCGCGCCAAGGGCATCGAAGGCCTGCAGTCTCCCATCGTCAAGTTCATGGAGAACGTGATCGAGGAGCTGCTGGACCGTGTCGGCGCGGAAGATGGGGATATCATCTTCTTCGGTGCCGACAAGGCCAAGGTCGTCAACGAAGCGCTCGGTGCGCTGCGCGTCAAGCTGGGCGAGGATCTCAATCTTTATACCCAGCCCTGGGCGCCGCTGTGGGTCGTCGACTTCCCCATGTTCGAAACCGACGACAATGGCCGCCTGAGCCCGCTGCATCACCCGTTCACTTCGCCGTCGTGCAGTCCCGAGGAACTCAAGGCGAACCCGGCCGGGGCCCTGTCGCGGGCCTACGACATGGTGCTCAACGGCACCGAGCTCGGTGGCGGTTCTATCCGTATTCACGACCAGGCCATGCAGAGCACCGTGTTCGAGATCCTCGGTATTGGCGAAGAGGAAGAACGTGAGAAGTTCGGCTTCCTGCTCGACGCCCTGCATTATGGCGCGCCGCCCCACGGCGGCCTCGCTTTCGGTCTCGACCGTCTGGTGATGCTGATGGCTGGAGCGCGCACGATCCGTGAAGTGATTGCCTTCCCCAAGACGCAAAGCGCCAGCTGCCTGTTGACCGATGCCCCGGGGGAGGTGTCTGCCGACCAGCTCAAGGATCTCAACATTCGCCTGCGCCAGAAGGCCAAGGCCGAGACCGGCAACGAGTAACAGGCGACAGCATTGCCACCCTGTTCACCGGCGCCTGATGGCGCCGGTGTCATATCGGGCCTCTCGACAGCGAGAGCATGCGAGGAGAGACGGCATGGCCGGGTACAGCAATAAGGCCAGCAGCAGCCAGACGGCTCAGGGACGTTGCACATGATGATCCTGGGTATCGATCCCGGGTCACGGATTACCGGCTACGGGATACTCGACGTCGGCGGGCTGACGCCACGCTATGTCGCCAGCGGCTGTATCCGCCTGCAGGGCGACGACCTGGCCCAGCGGCTCGCCCAGGCCTATGCCGGCATCAGCGAGCTGATTGCGCTGCACAGGCCCGGTGAGTTCGCCATCGAGCAGGTGTTCATGTCGAAGAACGCCGACTCGGCACTCAAGCTAGGGCAGGCCAGGGGCACCGCTATCGTTTGTGCCGCCAACCATGGCTTGCCCGTCAGCGAGTATGGTCCGCGGCAGATCAAGCAGGCGGTCACCGGCACGGGAAGCGCCGGCAAGTCACAGGTGCAACACATGGTTGTCGCCATCCTCGGGTTGGATGGCTCGCCGCAGGCCGACGCGGCCGATGCGCTGGCGATTGCCCTGACCCATGCCCATGCCCGTTCGGGGCTGGTGACGACCGGCAGCTTTGGCGGCCATCGTACCCGTCGCCGGGGAGGGTCATGGCGTGACTATCAACCTTGAGTGACACTTGGGGTGCAGCGTCAAGTAATTCTCGAACGCTGTTTGATGCTGGGCTGGTCAGCCGCTTGAGCGACCAGTATAGTGGCGCCATGGTGGCCCTAGGTTTTGTACGAAAAGTCGGCGAGCGATGGCCAGACAAGGCAAAAAAACGGCAAAAAGGCGGAGTTTACACGGTGTAAATGAGTACTTTGAGCCGATTTTTAACGCCGTATGGGCGAGCGCATGCAGTTTTCGTACAGAGCCTAAGTGCCTTGTCACATTCAGGATCAGTATAGCGAAGCCCATGATCGGACGCCTGCGTGGCACCCTGCTCGATAAGCAGCCGCCCTGGCTGGTAGTGGACGTGGCCGGTGTCGGCTATGAACTGGAAGCCTCCATGAACACGCTGGTGGCACTGCCTGGCCTTGGGGAAGCCGTTTCCCTGTTCACACACCTTACCGTGCGTGACGACGCACACCTGCTCTATGGCTTCGCCCGCGAGCAGGAGAGAGCCCTGTTTCGGGCCCTGATCAAGGTCAATGGCATCGGCCCCAAGCTGGCCCTGGCCATTCTCTCCGGCATGGATGAAACCGCCTTCATCCGCTGCGTCATGGATGACGACGTCAAGTCGCTGACCCGGCTGCCGGGCGTGGGCAAGAAGACCGCCGAGCGGCTGATCATCGAGATGCGTGACCGTTTCCCGCATTGGGAGCAGCCTCTCGACATGGCCACGACCGAGCAGGGCGCCGCCGGGGGGCCACGCAGCCAGGACCCTCTGGTCGATGCCGAAGCGGCTCTTGTCAGCCTGGGCTACAAGCCCACGGAGGCGGCCAAGATGCTGTCGGGCCTGGACGATGGGCTCTCCACCGAGGCCATGATCAAGGCGGCACTGACCCGTCGCCTGGCAGGATGAATCCCATGAGCACGAGTGGCTGGCATGATTGACAATGATCGACTGATCGCCGCCGACGAGCACGACGGGGAGGCTCGCGTCGACTATGCGATCCGCCCCAAGCGCTTGGCCGAGTACATTGGCCAACCCAGGGTGCGCGAGCAGCTGGAAATCTTCATCACCGCGGCCCTGGGGCGCGACGAAAGCCTCGATCACACCCTGGTGTTCGGCCCGCCGGGACTGGGCAAGACGACGCTGGCCAATATCATTGCGGCCGAAATGGGGGTGGGCATGAAGTCCACGTCGGGGCCGGTGCTGGAGCGTGCCGGTGACCTGGCGGCGATGCTTACCAACCTTCAGCCGGGCGACGTGCTCTTCATCGACGAGATCCACCGTCTCTCACCCGTGGTTGAAGAAATCCTCTATCCCGCCATGGAAGACTTCCAGTTGGATATCGTCATCGGCGAAGGGCCTGCGGCGCGTTCCATCAAGCTGGATCTGCCACGGTTCACCCTGGTGGGCGCGACCACTCGCGCCGGATTGCTGACGTCACCACTCAGGGACCGCTTCGGCATCGTCCAGCGCCTTGAGTTCTACGATATCCAGGAGCTCACCGAGATCGTCACTCGCTCGGCACGACTGCTTGGGGTAGAGACCGACCGCGAGGGGGCCACCGAGGTGGCGCGCCGCTCCCGGGGCACCCCGCGTATCGCCAACCGTCTGCTGCGTCGCGTCCGCGACTTTGCCCAGGTTCGGGCAAGCGGCCGCGTGGATGCCGAGATTGCCGATCAGGCGCTGAACATGTTGCACGTGGACCATCATGGCCTCGACCATATGGATCGCCGGCTGCTGCTGGCAATGATAGAAAAGTTCGACGGCGGCCCGGTAGGGGTCGACTCGCTGTCGGCCGCCATCGGTGAGGAGCGGGACACCATCGAGGATGTCATCGAACCCTATCTGATACAGCAGGGGCTGATGATGCGAACCGCCAGGGGAAGGGTGGTCACCCGCCAGGCATGGCAGCACTTCGGACTCTCGCCCCATGAGCAGTCGCTGGATGCCGCTGGCGAGGTTCGGCCGTGAGTGAGTTCCGTCTCCCGGTGCGGGTCTACATAGAGGACACCGATGCCGGTGGTATCGTCTATTACGTCAATTATCTCAAATATATGGAGCGCGCTCGTAGCGAGTGGCTGCGCCATCACGGCTTCACTCAGAGTGATCTGCTGGAGACCGGTATACAGCTGGTGGTTCACCGCCTCGAGTGTCGTTACGCCAAGCCCGCGCTTCTGGACGATGCACTGGAAGCCACTGCCGTCATCCACTCCCCGGGCCGCTGTCGCGCGAGCTTTCTGCAAACGGTGACCCGCAGCGGGGAACCCTTGTGCGAAGCCAGGGTCGACATCGCCTGTCTGGACGCTGCTCGCCTCAAGCCCACGCCATGGCCGTCGGCGATTGCCGCGGCTCTCAACGGTTAACTGATAGTTCGACGAGGATGCCCGTGAACGACTCCATGTCAATTCCACACCTGATCATGAGCGCCAGCACCGTGGTGCAGTTGGTCATGCTGATCCTGGTGTTCGGCTCGATTCTTTCCTGGGTCGTGATTTTCCAGCGCACTTTCGTCATGCGACGCGCTCGCCGCGCCCACCAGATGTTCGAGGAGCGCTTCTGGTCCGGCGTCGACCTGAACGAGCTGTACCGCGACACGCCCTCGGAGCAGGAAACCCAGGGCGCCGAACAGGTCTTTCGCGCCGGCTTTCGTGAGTTCAACCGGCTGATGCCGAAGACCAAGAGCCCCGACGCCATCCTCGATGGCGTGCAACGCAGCATGCGGGTCGCCTGGTCACGAGAAGAGGAGCGCCTGTCCCTGCATCTGGTCTTCCTGGCCACTGTTGCATCGGCCAGTCCGTATATCGGCCTGTTCGGCACGGTGTGGGGCATCATGGGCTCATTCCAGGCGCTCTCGATGGCCCAGCAGGCCACGCTCTCTACCGTGGCCCCCTGGATCGCCGAGGCCCTGATCGCGACGGCCATGGGGCTGTTCGCTGCTATCCCCGCGGTTATCTTCTATAACCGCCTTTCTGCCGAATCCGGCAGACTGCTGGGCAAGTACGAGGACTTCGCCGAGGAGTTCCACTCCATCCTGCATCGTAATCTGCAGGGACGCAGTGAAGCCGGCACTGCCTGAAGGAGCCGCACCATGCAAGGACCTTTCAATCGTGATGGTCGGCGCAAGCCGATGGGCGAAATCAACGTGGTGCCGTTCATCGACGTCATGTTGGTGCTGCTGGTGATCTTCATGATCACCGCCCCTATGCTGACCCAGGGGGTGCAGGTAGAGCTGCCCCAGGTAACCTCGGAACCGATTGACTCCGAGGAGGAGAACGAGCCGATCGTGGTATCGGTGGATCGTGAGGGCGAGTATTTCCTGATGGTCGGCGGTGACGAGATCCAGGTCGGACTGGATGAACTCTCCGATAGGGTACTGATCCTGCTGGATCGTCGGCCGGGCTCCCCGGTCATGGTGCGTGGCGACCGCCAGGTGCCATACGGCCAGATCGTCAACTTGATGAGTACCCTGCAAGTGGCTGGCGTGGCCAATGTCGGGCTGATCTCCGAGCCACCGCCGCGTGATTGAGCAGAAAGGAAACACCATGGCTCGACATGACCAGCGCGCGGCCACCCCGCCATATCGACCTGTTGGCTACGGCTTGCCGACGCTGCTCGCCATTGCCTTGCATGTACTGATCGTCGTGCTCAGCGTGGTTACGCTGCCGCAGCGCCAGCCGGAAGATCCACTGACCAGCTCCATCGTGCAGGCAACCCTGGTCAGCACCGAAACCACGACGGATCAGGCTCAACGTGCCGAGGAGGCGCGCTCTCGGGCTGAGGCCCGCCAGGCCGAAGAGGATGCCCAGCAGGCCGAAGCCGAGGCGCAGGAACGTGCCGCGGAAGCGCAGGCTGCCGAGGAGGCGGAGCAGGAAGCGGCCGAGCGCGAGGCAGCTCGTGAAGCCGAGGCGCTCCAGCGCCAGGAAGCGCGAGAAGCCGCAGAAGCGGAAGCCCAGCGGCGCGCCGAGGAAGCCGAACGTCAGGCACAGTTGCGCGAAGAGCAGGAAGCCCAGCGACAGCGACAGCAGGAAGAAGCCGCCGAGGCCCAGCGCCAAGCAGAAGAGGAGGCTCGCCGCCAGCAGGAGGCCGAGGAGCAGCGCCGAGCAGAAGAGGAGGCCCGCCGCCAGCAAGAGGCCGAGGAGCAGCGCCAGGCAGAAGAGGAGGCCCGCCGCCAGCAGGAGGCCGAGGAGCAGCGCCGAGCAGAAGAGGAGGCCCGTCGCCAGCAGGAGGCCGAGGAGCAGCGCCGAGCAGAAGAGGAGGCCCGCCGCCAGCAGGAGGCCGAGGAGCAGC
>NZ_QPII01000035.1 GCF_003336675.1 Billgrantia montanilacus
TGCTCGAAGCCGGCAGCGAACTGACGCTGAACGCCGGCGGCAGCTTCCTCAAGCTCGACGGCGGCGGCGTGACCCTGGCCGGCCCCAACGTCAAGATCAACGCCGGTGGCAGCCCCGGCTCCGGCTCCGGCCAGGCCGCCGAGACGCCGCTGCTGCCGGGGCGGGCGGTGCCGGAGGTGCATGAGGGGATACCGCCCACCGCGTTGCCGAAGCTCAAGGACTATCAGCTCTCCGAAGCCACGCTGATGCCGCTGTGCGGCAAACTGACCGAAACCACCTGCAGCCGAGGGGATTGCCCATGTCTGGCTGGCTGACCCGTATCGGCGAGCGCAGCCAGCGAGTCGAGGCCTTGTCAGGCTGCTTCGCCGCCCAGCGCCCCGTCTACCTGGTACTCGATCAGCGCCGTGCCCCAGAGCGCTGCGCCGCGCTGGTGGGGCAGCCCGGCTGGCACGACTTCCTGACCCTGTTCGCCGGCACGCCCCTGGCCCCGCTCATCGAAGCGAGCCCCTGGCTGGTGGAACTCAAGCTCGGCAGCCAAGCCTGGCAGGCCGCCGCCGCGCTATGCCAAGAGCAGCGCTGCGGCTGGGCCTTTCAGCCGGCGCAGAACGCCCGCCTCGATGACTTGGCCGATCACCTGCGCCGCCTATTCGTGCTCGACGACCCACACGGCGGCCAGTCGCTGGTCAACGTGCAGGACCCAACCGCCTGGACGGCCCTGCTCGCCACCAGCAACGACACCGCCTACGCCCAGCTCTTCGGGCCGCTGGGACAGGTCATCACGCCTACGCCGCTGCCGCACTGGCAGGCGTGGCAGCCTGCCAAAACCGTTGACGACACCGAGAGGCCGCCACTGACCCACGAGCTGGAACAGGCCCTCAAGGAGAGCCCACGCGCCTGGTGGCTGAGCAGCGCGACCGATACGCCGCTTCCGGCACTGCCACCGGAATGGCTGGTGCGGCTTGGGCGGCTCGAGGCGGCGGGTATCAACCAGGCCCATCATCTCCAGCGCCTGCTGCCTAGAGTGCAGCAAGAGCAGAATCCCGAGACGAACTGGTGGGCTCAGGCGACCACCATGGAGCTCCTTCAAGCGGCCATGCCGGCCTGGAAGAAAGTCGACGCACTGGAGGCGTCCGCATGACTCAGGACAACACCACCCAATGGCCACCATTCACGCCCTCGACGACCGCAGGCGGCTCCATCGCCGGCGAGAGCCAGCACGTATGTCAGGCGTCGGAGTGGGTGGATATCCTCTATCTGGTCGGAACCGGCCGCTTCTGGCTGTTGACCAAAGACGCCGCTGAGCTTCTTCACGAGGCCGCCCATGAGCTTCACCAGTGGGCTAGCCTCGAAGATCCGGACCAGCGCAACGCCATCCTGTCCGAACAAGCCGGGATCATGGAGTGTTTCCTGCCCGCGTCGCCAGTCAGCTTTCTCACCGAGGCGGATCGTGAGAAGTACCAACGACTCAGTCGGCAGTTGGAAGACGTGCCGGCCCGCTCTCGGGGCCCGGAGACCCCAATGGGGCAGCGAATGACCGGCGGCTACGAAATGGCGGCCATCATTCAGGAGCAACAGCGGCTCTATCAGGAAGGGAAGCGCATCGCCCGAAGTGCTGGCTACGAAATTGCCGGCGACAGGTTTTATGGGCCCTGGGAAGAGGAGATCCAGCAAGCACTGGAGCGTTATCGCCAGGCGAGACGTGACGCCGTTCGGCGTCCTCGGGTCATGCCACCCAGTGCGGATGAAGCCGAAATGGCGCCGCTGCGTACCTTGCAGGAAGCCTTGGTCGAGTATCAAGGCTTCATCCAGCGCTGCAAAACGCAAACGCCGAATGCTGCCAGCGCCGAGTGCCAGTTGGCCGACATGTTCACCATGGAGGAGCTGCGTAGCGGCACCCTGTATGGCAACTATCTGGAAAGCATTCTCGACCTTGCCGCATTGGGGTTCGCCACACCTGAATACGCCCTGGCCTCTCCCTCCCCAGCCGCTCCCACGGTGAGGGGCGGTATTAGTGACTTCGATCGCTACAATGACGTGCTGCGTGAACAAGCCGAGCTGCTCGCCGAGGTGGAAACCAAGCTTCAGGAGTGGCAGGCCAGCACCGGCGGTCATACCGCTTTGCCTCTGTTCCTGTTCAGCGACGAGCGCGACCGCTACCAGCGCATGACCGAAGAACTCGATGACTTGCATGAGCGGGCCAAGCACGCGACGGAAACCATGCGTCCGCACCGCGTACTGTTCTGGCAGGCCGATCTGGCGGACGAGCGCAACGCGTTCGGCTATGAGAAACGCCAACTGGATGTGCTGGTGCGTAACGACTGGCCGCTGCGTGAATACAGCGCAGCGGGAGGCGAGCGCTCACTGAGCCATGTCAGCTTGCATGTGCTGATGGACCGTATGGCCACTGCCGAACGCAACGCCGTGGCCCCGCTGTTGGTGGTCGACGGAGTACTGCCGGAAACGTTATGGGAGGCACCGGAGCAAGCCCTGAGTCATTGGCTGACCCTCAAGGGCTGCCAACCCGTCGACTGGCGTGGCGAGTGGCACGACAACGACCTGGGACTGTTTCAGCCTGAGCGTTTCTTCGCCGACCTGGACGCTGAGGACTACGAAATCGCCAGCCTGGCGGACGAAGCGGTCCGCGCGGGCTGGGGCGAGACGCTGGAGCGAATCCTGTTTACCGGGCCGTCCAAAGACACCCTGCGGCTGTTTGACGCCAGTGCCCAAGCGCAAATGTTGCGTATGGTGGGCATGACTCAAGGGGAGTTGAAGGATGAAATTCCCGTGGCGTTTTCCGGCCCCCTGCGGCTAGCCGAGCCGCTCGAGGGTGAGCTGGAAACCCATCGGTTCGACGTCAACGCCGACGCCAGCGATGGGCCTTTACGACAGGAGTGGGAGCTGAAGGGGACCTACCATCTGGCACGTGGCGAGGTGAGCCTGGGCGTGTTGGAACTCCCCAAAGCCGACGAGGCCCCACCCGTCTCGGTGAGATTACCGGCTCGCGACAACGAGGAGCGCAGCCTGGGCCGCTACGCCTTGCGCCTGGAAACGGTGGCCAAGGGATTCGCTGGCGCCAGCCTGGCTCTCACCGGTAAGGTCGGACTGTCAATTGACCGTGAACTGAATGTCGTCGCTGACGATCACGTATCGCGGCTGGGAATCGGTACCAACATCAAGGCCTTCGCCGGAGTGCGCGGTGGGCTGGAGAGCCGCTGCGAGCTGCGCTGGGAGCCGCCAGAGGACATCGCGATGCGCGCACCGATGCATCAGGCGATGGACGCCTTCACCAGGCGTAACCAACTGAGGCAACTGCAAGAGTGGCGCAGCCTGGGCATGGTCAAGGGAAGCCTCGAAGGCGGCAAGGGCAAAGGCTTCGAACTCGACTACCAGCTTGGCATCCACAACGGCAAGTTCGTGCTGCGTGCCAAGGCAGCGCTATTCTTCGGCCCCGGTGCGGGTGGCAGCCTGAGCATGGAACTCGATAACCGCCATCTGGACCTGTGGCTCACCATGCTGCATCGTGACCTGGCAGCCAACGGCTACGAACACCTGGACTGGCTGGACGAAGAAGCCTTCGAGGAATTCAGCAACCTGGGCTATGTCCTGACCCTGACGCTATTGAACACCGGGCTCCTGCTGGCGAAGGGGCGCGCCTGGCTGCGGCAACTGCGGGAGGAGTTGACGGAGACGGATCGTGCGGGTCAGATCGCCTATGTGCTGACCTCCCGTGATGGCCAGGAAGAACGCCAACTGCGTGCCTGGGTTCAGCAGCTGACCCCCGAGGCCCTGGGCGCGCTGCTCTGGCTACTCAGCAGCCCTCCAAGAGCGTTCGAGATCAGTTTGGCGGACAGTGCCCTTGGAGGCCTGGGGATGCAGACAAGCTTTAGCGAACCCCAGGCGCGCGACCTGCAGCAGATGGCCATCGCCAACTGCGTGGGCTGGATTCACGAGGGCGTGCTTGGCGGCGTCTACGGCCCTGTTCGCCCGGCGTCCGGCCCTAATCCGGGAAGCCTGCTGTTCGAGCAGGCCCTGATACGGCTCGATCGTCACGGCAAACGCACCCATGAAGTGCGCGGACTCGGCTATTGCCGCAATCGCTATTTGTTGGATCGGTTTATGGAGAGTCCAGGCTTACCTGGTGGTCAATCAAGAACCACGAGAGAGAAGTATCTTGCTGCCGCCAATAGTTTGGGCCGACATGCCGACACGTATTGTGAATATCTGCCTGATGGGCAGGGAGGCATGCGCGTGATCTACGAGGAACCCCAATGATCATTGCTTTTAAAGCATTGGCTTTCACCGCCCTGCTGCTTAGCCCGGCCAGCGGCTGGGCTCTGGATGTCGAGACGCAGGCCGCTAAGAACGAGGGCCTGCGTCTCTATAACGCCCATCTTCGGAGCCAGGCTCCGCCCTATCTTGAACCCGCCGCCGAGGCCGGCGATGCGGAGGCCATGTACTATCTCGGTGAGATTCACCGACTGCGTCATATGGGCATGACCCGCGAGGCCCTGGAATGGTACCGGCGTGCCGCCGAGCACGGCGAGCCCTACGCCATGCTGCGGTTGCACCAGGGAGGCGCCTGTCGCCTGGGCAATGTCTGCCCCGAGAGCGGCGACGACTGGCGTCAGGCGGCCCTGGAGGCGACTCTGCCACTAGCGGAGGCGGGGGATTCCGCTGCCATGGGCGTGCTGTTCGATATTTACAATTCATTCGGCCAGCCGGAGAAAACCGTCAGTTGGCTCGAGCGTGCCAGTGAGGCCGGTCATGTGGAATCCCAGTATCGGATGGGGCACCTGATCCATGACGGCTATGGCGATTACCCCGATGAGGAACAGCGACGAGGGTCAGCCGAAGGCTGGTATCGCCAGGCGGCCGAAGGGGGCTACCCCCCAGCCATGAACCGCCTCTCGGCTCTGCTAAGCCAGCAGGAGCGTCATGAGGAGGCCTGGGAGTGGATAGTTGAGGCCTCTGAAGAAGGCGTTCTAGATGCTCGCCTGAGCATCGGATGGTGCTATCTGGAGCCGAATACGGAAGAAAGATGCCAAGTCGAGCAGGATGTAGTGAAAGGATGGGCGATTCTGTTCGCTATGGTCGAGGAAACGAGTAATGATTCAGCGGAATGGGTGCTGAAGACCCGAGGCGAATTGCTTACCGACGCGCAGCGCGAGGAAGCCGAGGTCCTGGCCGAGGAGTGGCTAGCCAAAGAGCCACCGCTATCCCAGTTTCCGCCCCGGTTCGGGTTTTGACGATGCAGCGTATCGGTATGGAGTGCTGGCTGCGTTACTACTTAGCCCGATCAGCGGCTGGGCGCTGGATGCCGAGACCCAGGCCGCCAAGGACGAAGGCATGCGCCTCTATAACGCTCATCTTCGGAGCCAGGCGCCGCCCTATCTGGAACCCGCCGCCGAGGCCGGCGATGCGGAGGCTATGTACTACCTCGGCGAAATCCACCGGCTGCGTCATATGGGCATGACCCGCGAGGCTTTGGAATGGTACCGGCGTGCCGCCGAGCACGTCGAACCCTACGCCACACTGTGGGTCTCGAGCGCCATGCTTGCAGCCACGGTGGCGATCAGCCTGGCGTTGCCGAAGGAGGCCTGACCCCACACCCCTTGAGAATCACCTGGGTCAGGAAGCGGGTGATCCGCTCCACATCGGCATCGGATATCTCATCCTTGCCGGTAATGCCCAGCACCTGGGCCTCGAAGTCGGCGTAGTGCTGGGTGGCCGACCAGATCAGGAAGATCAGCCATACCGGGTCGACCGGGTCCATCAGGCCGCGCTCTTCCCACTGCTCGAAGATCTTCGCCCTGGCCTGCACCCACTGACGCAACTCACCTCGCAGGTAGCTCTGAAGGAACGGTGCCCCACCGAGGATTTCGGCGGCAAACAGCCGGGAGCCTTCGGGGTGGCGGCGAGACAGCTGCATCTTGCTGCGGATGAAGGCTTCCAGCACCTCGGCCGGGTCGTCCTCCACGCTGATATCGTCGAGCAAGGCGTTCCAGCGCGCCATCATCCGTTCGAGCAGGCGTACGTAGAGGCCGCGCTTGTTGCCCATGTAGTAGAGCACGTTGGACTTGGGCAGCCCCGCTTCTTCAGCAATGGCCTGCACGCTGGCACCGCGATAGCCGTACTGGGCGAAGACCCGCTCGGCCGCCGCCAGGATCTCGCGTTCGTTACGCTCACGGGTGGCACCGTTACCATCGGCACCGCCGCGGGAGCGGTTCCCTTTTTCTATAGTTGGCAGTTCTGACATCGCAAGGCCCCTGCCCTTGTTGTGTTCAGTAAAGCGAAAAGAGTGCCCCACCCCGGGGCTTCCTGCAAACCTGCTCCACTCACGGGCAGGATACCGCTTTTCCGCGCTCCGCTCTTCACTCCTTACCCAGTCACTCCTTGCCCGTCCCATCTCTCGCCTGCCTTCACCGCAGCTGCACTGGCAGCAAAAGCCCTCTTCCAGACTTGCAAAGTGCGACATTCTGGCCCATGCTGAAATCATCCTGACCATTTGGTCAAATATTGCAGTAACCACACCCTCATCAAGGTCAACAAGCGACTCAACAAGAGACACGGCGATGATCGACTTCCTGCTCAACGGGCAGCCACGCCACTGCGAGGCGACACCCGAAACCAGCGTGCTTGAATTGCTGCGAGAAACCCTTGGGGCCACGGGTACCAAGGAGGGTTGCGCCTCCGGTGACTGCGGTGCCTGCACCGTCGCCATTAGCGAAAAAGGCCCCGACGGCGAGCTGCGCTACCATAGTGCCAATGCCTGCATCACCCCGGCCCATCAGTTGAATGGACGCCATCTGGTCACCGTGGATGGCCTCGCCGATGGCGACAACCTCCATCCCGCCCAAGCCGCCATGGTCGAGTGCCATGGCAGCCAGTGCGGCTTCTGCACCCCGGGCATCGTCATGTCGCTGTTCACCCTTCACGAGGAGCAGCGCCGGCAGGCCGACAGGGCCCTGGCTCCGCTGACGCCGCAGCGCCTCGAGGCCGCCCTGGGAGGCAATCTCTGTCGCTGTACCGGCTACCGCCCGATCCGCGACGCCGCGCTGACCATGAACGAGCACCCGGAGCATCGCCCGCTGTGGATTGACGCCGCCGCTCCTGAGCCGAAAGCCCAGCACGCCGCTGATGAAAATCCCTTTGCCCAGCCCACCACGCTCGCCGAATTGACCGAGTGCCTGAAGCAACACCCCGAGGCGCGGCTCGTTGCCGGGGCCACCGACCTGTGGCTGGAGAGCACCCAGCGCCTGGTACGCTTCGAGCGGCTGATCGATGTCACTCGCGTCGCCGAATTGAACGTCATCGAGGAAACCACCCTCGAAGATGGCCGCAAGGGCTGGTGGATCGGCGCTGCGGTGACCTATGCCCGTATCGAGCCGCTGCTCGAAGAGCATTTTGACGCCTTCGCCCACCTGCTGCATCGACTGGGCTCTTCCCAGATTCGCAACCGGGGCACCCTGGGCGGCAACGTGGCCAACGCCTCGCCCATCGGCGACACCCCGCCGGTACTGCTGGCGCTGGGTTCGCGCCTGCGCCTGGTTGGCCCCGAGGGTGAGCGCGAGTTGCCGCTGGACGACTTCTTCCTCGACTACAAGCGCACCGCCCTGCGCGAGGGCGAGGCCATCCGCGCCATCTTCCTGCCCCACCCCATCGCGGGGGAAACGCTCAAGGTATGGAAACTGTCCAAACGGCGTGAGGACGATATTTCCGCCGTGCTCGGCGCCTTCGCCTGGCGCATGGAGAACGGCGTGATGCGCGACGTGCGCCTGGCCTTTGGCGGCATGGCCGCCATTCCCAAGCGTTCGGCCCGGGCCGAAGGGGCGCTCGAGGGCAAGGCACCCTCATCCGCGGCCTTCCAGGAGGCACGGCTGGCGCTGCGCCAGGACTTCCAGCCCATGTCGGATGTGCGTGGCAGTGCCCACTATCGCCAGGTCTCTGCCGCCAACCTGCTCGAACGCCTGCGCCTGGTCATTGCCCAGGACGCCACAGACAGCCCTCGGGAGGTGTTGCTCCATGCGTACGCTCACTAAGCTGAACCAAGAAGCCACCGCCGACGTGAGCGCCGACTCCGCGGCGGCGCGCCACGAGCTCGATGGGCGCATCAAGGGCGACGGTCCCCTGGCCCGCGACACGGTTCCTTATACCAACGCTCACCCGCACGCCCAGGCCCACGAGAGCGCGGTCAAGCATGTTACCGGCCGGGCGGCCTACATCGACGATTTGAGCGCCCCGGCCGACACCCTGCATGTGGCCATGAGTCTCTCTCCCGTCGCCCACGGCCGCTTGACTCGCCTCGACCTGGACAAGGTCCGCGCCATGCCCGGCGTCGTGGATGTCATCGCCGTCGGCGATGTGCCCGGCCACACCGATATCGGCCCGGTGTTCCCGGGCGACCCCATCTTCGTCGAGGAAGAGATCAGCTACGTCGGCCAGGTCATCTTCGCCGTGGCCGCCGAGAGCCATCGCGCTGCGCGTGAAGCCGTTCAGGCAGCCGTGGTGGAGATCGACGAGCAGCCTGCCTGCCTCGACCCGGTGGCCGCCGCCGAGCGGGAAGAGTTCGTGCGCCCCACCCACGTTCAACAGAGCGGTGACTGGGAGCATGCATTGAAAGACGCCGCCCTGGTCGTAGAGGACGAGCAGTTCGTCGGCGGCCAGGAGCATTTCTACCTGGAAGGCCAGGCGTGCCTGGTGCAGCCCACCGAGGACGAGGGCGTGGTGGTGTTCACCTCCAACCAGCACCCCAGCGAGACCCAGAAGCTGGTGGCCGAGGTGCTGGGGATTCCATTCCATGCCGTGACGGTGGAAGTGCGACGCATGGGCGGCGGCTTCGGCGGCAAGGAGACCCAGGCCTCGCCCTGGGCCTGCATTGCCGCACTGATCGCCCGCCGCACCGGGCGCACCGCCCGCGTGCGCCTGCCCCGGGCCGAGGATATGCGCGCCACCGGCAAGCGACACCCCTTCCATAACCGCTACCGGCTCGGCGTCGACGAGAAGGGCGTGATCCTTGGCGGCGAGATCACCGTGATCGGCGACTGTGGCTACTCGCCCGACCTCTCCGACGCCATCGTCGACCGTGCCATGTTCCACAGCGACAACGCCTATTCGCTGGGCGATGCCCGGGTGACCGGCCACCGCGCCCGCACCCATACCGCCTCCAATACCGCCTTTCGCGGCTTCGGTGGCCCCCAGGGCATGATGGTGATCGAAGCGGCCATGGACGATATCGCCCGGCGCATCGGCGAGGACCCGCTGACGGTGCGCAAGCGCAACTTCTACCGCCCCGACCGCCAGACCACCCACTACGGCCAGCATGTGGACCAGATCGCCCTGCTCAAGGCGCTGGTCGAACAACTCGAGACCAGCAGCGACTACTGGACGCGGCGCCGGGCCATCACCGAGTTCAACGCCGACAGCCCCATCGTCAAGAAAGGCCTGGCGCTGACGCCGGTGAAGTTCGGCATCTCCTTTACCGCCAAGCACCTCAACCAGGCCGGCGCGCTGCTCCACGTCTATACCGACGGTAGCGTGATGATCAACCACGGCGGCACCGAGATGGGCCAGGGGCTGCATACCAAGATCTGTCAGGTGGCCGCCCGGGAGCTGGGCCTCGATACCAACGAGGTTCGTATCAGCGCCACGCGTACCGACAAGGTACCCAACACCTCGCCCACGGCGGCCTCAAGCGGCGCCGACCTCAACGGCCAGGCCGCTCGTGACGCCTGCGTGAAACTCAAGGAGCGCCTGTTCGACTTCGCCCACGAGCATCTCTACCCGGATCAGGGCCTCGACCGGGAAGACATGCGCCTGGAAGCCGGCCATCTCATCGCTGGTCACGGCGAGAGCGAGCAGCGCATTCCCTGGGGCGAGCTGGTCCAGGCGGCCTACCTCAACCGCATCTCGCTCTCCGAGAAGGGTTTCTACGCCACGCCGCTGATCCACTACGACCGTAACGTCGGCCAGGGCCGCCCCTTCTACTACTACGCCTTCGGCGCCGCCGTGGCGGAGGTCAGCGTGGATACCCTCACCGGAGAGTACCAGGTCGACCGGGTCGATATCCTCCACGACGTGGGCGATTCGCTGAACCCGGCCATCGACCTCGGCCAGGTGGAAGGCGGCTTCATCCAGGGCATGGGTTGGCTGACCAGCGAGGAGCTGAAGTGGAACGAAGCCGGCCGGCTGATCTCCGATGGCCCTGCCACCTACAAGATCCCCACCTACGGCGACCTGCCGCCGGTGTTCAACGTCAAGCTGATGGAGGGGCACCCCAACTCCATGGCCAGCATCTATCGTTCCAAGGCGGTGGGCGAGCCACCCTTCATGCTCGGCATGGCGGTGTGGTCGGCGCTGCGTGACGCCCTGGCGAGCCTGGCCGACTACGCCGAGGCACCGCGCCTCGACACGCCGGCCACGCCGGAACGGGTACTGATGGCCGCCGAGACCCTGCGGGCTAAATATGATGCCTGGCCGCTGAAAAAGGGTGGCGTGTGATGAGCGCGTCGCGCCCGCAAGCCTGGCATGAGGCCCTGCACCGCTTGCAACGGGACGGCCTCCCCCATGCGCTGGCCACCGTGGTGACCAGCGCCGGGTCGACCCCGCGTGAACCCGGCGCGCGCATGGTGATCGCCGAGGATGCCGTGCATGACACCCTCGGCGGCGGCACCTTCGAGTTCCAGGTGATCGACGCGGCCCGGGAAAAACTGGCATGCGGAGAGAGCGGCATGAGCCTGGAGGCCTTCGCCCTGGGCGGCCGCAGCGGACAGTGTTGCGGCGGCTTCGTCAACGTGCTGCTGGAGATCTTCCCCGGCAGCGCGGCGACGCTGGCCATCTTCGGCGCCGGCCATGTCGGCACCGAGCTGGTGCGCCTGGCCGCCCCGCTGCCCTGGCGTGTGCTATGGCACGACAGCCGCGACGGCGTCTTCCCCGACTGGGCCGAGGCGCAGCCGCGCCTGGACTGTCGCCACGCGACTGATCCGCGGGCCGCCGTGGCCGCCCTGCCGGCTGGCAGCCACACGCTGGTGCTGACCCACGATCACGCCGAGGATCGCGAGCTGATCGACGCCCTGCTGCAGCGCGGCGACATGGCGTCCATCGGCCTGATCGGTTCCAAGAGCAAGTGGGCGAGCTTCCGCTCGCGGCTCACCGACGCGGGGCACGACGAGGCAGCCTTGGGCAGCGTGCGCTGCCCCATCGGCACGGCTTCCGGTGGCACCGGCGGCGACAAGACGCCCTACGCCATTGCGCTGGCGACCCTGGCCGAGCTGCTCCCCCTGGTGGGCAACGCCGAACGCGCCGACCAACGCGGCCTCGATCCGGCTGAAGTGCGTGCTCTGTTTGGCCAGAACGCTTCATAGCCATGCTCAATACCCAATGACAACCGCCCAACGATGACGAAGGGCGCCGGGGGCAGGCCGAAGAGGAGGTCATTCTTCAGGGATGAAGAATGTAGCGTCCAGGGAAGGATTCACAGCGCCTCCTCGCAGGTTTGCCGCCGGATCAGCCCGATAGCAGAAACGAACGAGCCCCTATCATGACGACAAACGACTCGCGCGTAATACGCGCCGAACTGCTGAGCTTCGATGCCGACCCCGGCGAGGGCGACACCCCCGCCGAGGGCAGTGTTCGCCATATCGAGGACGGCGCCCTGTGGATCGAGGATGGCCGCATTCACGCCATCGATGAATTTGCACGCCTCGAAGCGGACCTGCCGCCGGGCATCGAGGTGATCGACCATCGCGGCAAGCTACTGATGCCCGGCTTCATCGATAGCCACGTGCATTACGTGCAGCTCGAGATCATGGCCTCCTACGGGCGTCAGCTGCTCGACTGGCTCAACGACTACACCTTCCCCGAGGAGTGTCGCTTCGCCCAGTACGATCATGCACTGGCGCTCTCCAATGCCTTTCTCGACGAGATGCTTCGGGTCGGCACCACCACCGCCCAGGTGTTCTGCTCCAGCCACCCCGACTCGGTGGACGCCTTCTTCACTGCCTCCAGCAAGCGCGACCTGCGCATGCTGGCCGGCAAGGTACACATGAATCGCCACGCCCCCGAAGCGCTCTGCGATGACGTCGTAGGCGGCGTGCGCGACGCCGAGCGGCTGATCAGCGACTGGCACGGAACGCGCCGGCTCGGCTACAGCCTGACGCCCCGCTTTGCCCCCACCTCGACCCGGGAGCAACTGGACGCTACCGGCGGCATGATGCGCAACGACCCCAGCCTGTGGCTGCAGACCCACCTTTCCGAGAACACCGGGGAGCTGGACTGGGTCGCCGAGCTGTTCCCGGAGAGCCGCGACTACCTCGAGGTCTACGAGCAGTCCGGCCTGGTCGGTCCGCGCAGCACCTTCGCCCATGGCATTCACCTCGATCAGGAGATGCGCCAGCGTCTCGCTGACCGCGGCGCCAACCTGGCCTTCTGCCCCAGTTCCAACCTGTTCCTGGGCAGCGGCCTGTTCGACCGCCTGGCAGCATCCGACGTCGGGCTCAACGTCACCTATGCCAGCGATGTCGGCGGCGGCACCGACCTCTCCGGCCTGGCGACCCTCAAGGCCGCCTATCAGGTCGGCCAGCTACGCGGCCAGCCGCTGACCGCCTGGCAAGGCCTCTACGGCCTCACCCTGGGCAACGCCAAGGCCCTCTCGCTGGATGACAACATCGGCCGCCTGGCAAACGGCATGGAGGCCGACTTTGTGGTGCTCGACCCGGATGCCACACCGCTGCTGGCCAGGCGCCATGCCCGCTGCCGCACCCTCGGCGAGCGACTCTTCGCACTGATGATGCTGGGTGACGACCGCAGCATACTGGAGACCTGGGCGGGTGGACGCTGCCAACATAGGCGTGAGCAGGCCTAGATACCATCTCTCCTAACCGGCCACAAACATCCCATCAGGCGGTTTGTGGCCGGTATTCGGTTTGCGTCTTGAGGACCCCGTAAGCTATGTGGACCAGCTTACGCATCGCCGCCCC
>NZ_QPII01000036.1 GCF_003336675.1 Billgrantia montanilacus
GCGGCGACGACGTGATCCGCGATGCCATCACCGGGCTGCCCTTCGGCCCCGCCGGGGTGGTGCTGACGGTGATGCTGGTGGTGTTCCTGCTCGGCTTCTTCCTCGACTGGGTGGAGATCACGCTGATCATCCTGCCGCTGGTGGCCCCGGTAGTCTTCAGCCTGGGCGTCGACCCGGTGTGGTTCGCCATCCTCTTCGCCATCTGCCTGCAGACCTCGTTCCTGACGCCGCCGGTGGGCTTCGCGCTGTTCTACATCAAGGGGGTCTGTCCGCCGGGCATCACTACCGTCGACATCTACAAGGGCGTGGCGCCCTTCGTGGCCATACAGCTGCTGGGGCTGGCACTGGTGTTCTTCTACGAGCCGCTGGCCACCTGGCTGCCCTCGCAGGTCTACAGCGGCAACTGACCCTCAATCGGAGATACGCTCATGCAACTGACTGACCGCACAGCCCTGATTACCGGCGCAGCAGGGGGTATCGGGCGCGCCATCGCCGAACGCTACGCCAGGGAGGGTGCCCGGGTCGCGATTGCCGACCTCAACCTCGAGGCCGCCGAAGCCGCGGTGAACGCCATCCGCGAGGGAGGCGGCGTGGCCATGGCCGTGGCGATGGATGTGACCGACGAGGCCGCCGTGGAGGCCGGTGTCACGAGGGTCGTCCAGGAATGGGGGCGCCTGGACATCGCCATCGCCAATGCCGGAATTCAGCATATCGAGCCGCTGCATACCCTGAGCTTCGCTGACTGGCGCAAGGTCATCTCGGTGCACCTGGATGGAGCCTTCCTGCTGACGAGTGCCGCCCTGCGCCAGATGTACCAGCAGGAGAGCGGCGGCTGCCTGCTTTACATGGGCTCGGTGCACAGCAAGCTCGCCTCGCCGCTCAAGGCCCCCTACGTGGCAGCCAAGCATGCCCTGCTGGGGCTATGCCGCACGGTGGCCAAGGAGGGTGCGCCGCACCGGGTGCGTACCAATGTCATCTGTCCCGGCTTCGTGCGTACGCCGCTGGTCGACAAGCAGATTCCCGAACAGGCCGCCGCGCTGGGAATCTCCGAGGAAGCAGTGATACGCGACGTGATGCTAAAGGACACCGTGGACAGGGAGTTCACCACCCTGGACGATATCGCCGAGGTGGCACTTCACCTCGCCGCCTTCCCCACGGCGGCGCTCACGGGCCAGTCGATAGTGGCCAGCCACGGCTGGTATATGCAGTAGCGCGAACTCGCCAGGCCGTCGCCCAAAGCGACTGCCTGGCGCAGGGAACGGCCACAAGAGCAAGGGCCGGCCAATTGACACCACCATTAGGGAACGCTGTTCTGCCACCCGGGTTTCGCCTAAAATGGGCGCTCACTTCCTACAGCTCGTGCCACCGCCCATGCCCCAGATAGAAACCCACTTCGCGCTTGGACGCATCCTGCTCTTCAATCTCCTGGGCGCCATTCTGGTGTGGTCCTGGGTGTCCCCCGGACTGATGTTCTGGACGGAGATCGACGATGTCGTCTTCTTCGCCACCAATGCCTGGCTCAGCGAAGAGAACGAAGCCTGGGTGCTGTTCGTGGCAGCGACCAACCATCGCCTGTTCGATGTTTTCAGCCTGTTGAATCTGCTGGCGCTCTATCTCTGGGCCATCAGCCGCGACCCCGAGCAGGAGCACCGGTTGCTGCGCTGGGGCGGCATCGGCGTCGCCATGCTGCTCTCGGCGGTTTTCATCGCCCAGGGCGTTCGCATGGGGGTGCCCTACACCCATCCCAGCCCCACCCTGGTGTACGAGAACGTCAACCTGATCACCGAGATGGTCGACTTCTGGAGCAAGGATCGCTCCGGCAGCAGCTTCCCCGGCGACCACGGCGTGAACCTGCTGCTGTTCACCGCTTTCATGTGGCGCTTTGCAGGGCTCAAGCTAATGCTGGTCAGCGCCCTGTTCGCCGTGCTGCTCAGCGCACCACGCATCCTCAGCGGTGCCCACTGGTTCAGCGACGTCTACTTCGCGGCCATTGCCATCAACCTGCTCGTGGCCCCCTGGATACTGCTTACGCCGCTGGCACCGGGCCTGTCGCGAGCCCTTACCGCCGGGATGGTCCGGGTACGCAACGCCCTACCCGGACAGTTGAGCCACCTGTGAACTACCTAAAGAGTCCCGAAGGAGTGACGTTGCGTTACGCGCAACGCTCTCCTCTCGTCAGTTGGCTTTGCGCCAGCCGCCTAACACCCGCTGATCCGGGCCGAAGAACACCAGCCGGTCGTGATCGATGAGGTAGCGGTAGGCGGACTCCATCATGGTGGTGACGCGACGGGCATCGTCGAGCTGTGGGCAGCCCATTTTCGTGCCGGCCAGCTCGCGAAACTGGATACGATTGCCGTCACCCAGCTGCACCCTGCCATTGATCGCGTTGCAGCCATCATGGCCGGAGACGCGGCCGTCGGGGGCAATCACGAAATGGGGGGTGTTGGGCATGGAGAGACGCTCATCGGTGCCGACCAGCAGCAGGTTCCAGCGCTGTCCCACCACCGGGTGGTCGCTAGTGGCCCGAGGAGCTTCATCGCGTGTCGGTTCGGAGGGCTTACCGCCGCACGCAGCCAGGGTCATGGCGACGAGCACCAGCAGCAGCGCTCGGCCAGAGAGAGTCTTGTTCATTGAAAGATTCGTTCCTTGTTGCTCTACGCAGGTATTAGGAAGCGCTGAAAAAATTGACGAGCGAGATGAAGCGGCTAGGTTCGTTCCCGACGAACCAACGCACTTCCCACATCCCTGTGGGTCGCAAGGCGCACGGAGCGCAGAGACCGGAGCCTATGGGGTATAGGTGAGGGTCCGACGGTCCGACGCTTCGGCACCGCGCAACGCAGCGATTCGCTCGCGCAGGCATTTGTGCAGTGTTTCCTTTACCAGGTGCCGGTGTTTTCCATGGAAAGCCAGGGCTCGCTGGGCGGAAGCGCCTCGCCCCTCTGCAGCAGCTCGATGGAGATGCCGTCGGGGCTGCGCACGAAGGCCATATGGCCGTCACGGGGTGGCCGATTGATGGTCACGCCGTTTTCTTGAAGCCGCTCGCACAGGGCATAGATATCATCGACCCGATAGGCCAGGTGACCAAAGTTACGCCCGCCGGTGTACTCTTCGGGATCCCAGTTCCAGGTCAGCTCCAGCTCGGGAGCCTTGAGCTCGGCCGAGCGCGCCTCGTCCTCCGGCGCTGCCAGAAATACCAGGGTGAAGCGCCCCTTCTCGTTCTCCTTGCGGCGTACCTCCTTCAGTCCGAGCAGGTCGCAGTAGAAGCGCAGCGACGCATCCAGGTCGCTGACGCGCACCATGGTGTGCAGAAATTGCATGGGCCACCTCTATGACGTTTCGTTCAGGGGAGTTTCTCAATCATGAGTATATTCGCTGAAGATAGCCGGTGTCCGGTCCTCATGCTGCCAGGTCAGCACGGCGTAATCGTCGTAGCGACCGGTTTCCATGCCCGGTGAACCGTGGGGCATGCCCGGCACCGTCAGTCCTGCCACATCGGGCTTCTCTTCAAGCAGACGACGAATATCGGCGGCGGGCACATGGCCTTCGATCACGTAGCCATCGACCAGCGCCGTGTGGCAGGAAGAGAGCTCTGGCGTGACGCCGTGCTCCACCTTCACCGAGCGCATGTCCCGGGTCTTGTGCTGGCGAACCTCGAAGCCCTCATCCCTGAGGTGGTCGGCCCAGTCAGTGCAGCAACCGCAGTTGGGGTCCTGGTACATCTCTACCACCGAACCTGCCTGCGTGCTGGTGCCGGGCGCCAAGGCAAGGTACAGGGCCAAGACACCGCCAGCCAACAGGGAGAGCGCCGCCGCCTTTCTCGTCTTGCGGTTTACCGTTAGGGTTTTCATGCTAGTGACTCCTGAAGCGTTGACGCCAGATAATGGAATCGTGACAAGCCGATGCGGGCTTGCCAATAGCAAAGACAGCGGAGACGGCGAAATGTCGCATTATTGTGATCTGGCACCGGGACACCCGTTTCACGGCCCCTACCATGATACGGAGTATGGCTTCCCCGTCGATGACGACCAGGTGCTTTTCGAGCGGCTGGTGCTGGAAATCAACCAGGCGGGGCTCTCCTGGTTGACCGTATTGAAGAAACGCGATGCCTTTCGCCTCGCCTTTGATGACTTCGACATCGATCGCATCGCCGCGTATGGGGTAGACGAACGGCAACGACTGCTGAGCGATGCCGGCATCATTCGCAACCGACTCAAGGTGGATGCCGTGATCCATAACGCCGGGGTCGTCCAGGCACTTTGCCGAGGCCATGGCAGCTTCAAGGCCTGGCTGGACCACCACCATCCGCTGTCCCATGCCGACTGGGTCAAGCTGTTTCGCAAGACCTTCCGTTTCACCGGGCCAGAGATCGTCGGCGAATTCCTGATGAGTACCGGCTACCTGCCCGGCGCCCATCGCGCCGACTGCCCGGTCCATGCCAGCATACTCACGGCAGGCCCAGCCTGGCAGACAGCCTGACCGGTTGTTTGCCTTGCCCAGGGAAACAGATAACCGCAAAAGGAGGCGCCCCCTTTGGATACCCTGACTCAGGCGGCACTGGGTGCGGCGGTGGGGGGCGCCGTTCTCGGCCGCCGACTGGGCCGCAAGGCAGTGGTGGTCGGTGCGCTGCTGGGGACTCTGCCCGATCTGGATGTCTTCATCGACTACGGCGATGCGGTGGCAAACTACACCCAGCACCGGGGCTTCACCCATTCGCTGTTCGTGCTCACCGGTCTCGGCACGCTCCTGGCGTTGATCGCTACCCGCTTCGCTCCGGCCCGAGACATCGGCTTTCGCCACTGGGGGGCCTTCTTTGTACTCTGCCTGGTCACTCACCCGCTGCTCGATGCGCTGACCACCTACGGCACACAGCTATGGTGGCCGATGGAGGGGTCGCCCAGCGCCTGGCCGGTGGTGTTCATCATCGATCCCGTCTACACCCTGCCGCTGCTGGCAGGCCTCGGCGTGGGGCTGGTCACCGGTAACGGCCAACGCGGCCCCGCCTGGGGACTTGCGCTTTCCAGCGCCTACCTGCTGTTCGCCATGGGTGCCAAGACGCTGGTGGAGTACCGCCTCGAGCCGGTGCTGGCCAAGCAGGGGCTACAGGGAACGCCGCACCTGGTTCAGCCCACCCCCTTCAACACCTTGCTGTGGCGTGTGACCATCATCGAAGAGGCACAGCATCACGAAGCCCTGATGAGCGTCTTCGACGGCAACAGGGTGCCCGTCTTCGAAACCTTCGAACGCGGCGCCGAGCTGGAGCCCACCGCACTCGCGCTCGACCGGGGAGAGCGGCTCGACTGGTTCGCCGGCCCCTTTCTGCGCTATGAGGTCCGCGAGCTTGAAGGTAAAGCAACCCTGGTGGCCACTGACCTGCGCCTCGGCTTTCCCGGCTTTCACCCCTTCAGCTTCACCCTGGCGGACCGGGAAGGTAACGAATGGCGTCCGGCAGTTCCCACCGAGCTACTCAATTCGGATGCGCGCGCCGACCTGAGTGCCCTCGGGCTGCTGGCCTCACGCATCTTCAGCCCCGAACCCCCGCTCTGTACCAGTGATTTCGTCGCCGACCGGTGGGTGGTCGACATACCAGCGTCATGCTGAAGCGGCCTAGTCCTATCGCAGGCACGACGCATAGGGGCGGCCCATGGCCGCCCCTATGCGCTATGTCGACTCAGCCGAAGCGGTCTGACTCAATCAGAGAGTGGTAACCAGCCCATCGATGGCCTGCCTGGCCTCCTTGAGCGAGGCATCGCGATGCCCCTCCCCCATGGCCAGCCCCTCGGCGAACACCACCGTCACATCGGTGATGCCGATGAGGCCCAGCATGCTCTTGAGGTGCGGTGTCTGGCTGTCCAGCTCACTGCCGGCATACTGCCCGCCGCGGGCCGCCAGGATAACGGCGCGCTTGCCCTCCACCAGGCCCTGGGGACCCTTGTCGGTATAGCGGAAGGTTTCACCGGCACGTAGCACCCTGTCGAACCAGGCCTTGAGCTGGGAGGGAATACCCAGGTTGTACAGGGGCACCGACAGCACGAGGACGTCGTGCGCCTTCAGCTCGTCGATCAAGCCATCGGAGCGCCCCGCCAGGGCCCGCTGCTCGGGCGTGCGCTCGGCTGCCGGCACCTGCCAGCTGGAGAGCTCGTCGACCCCGAGATGCGGCAATTCGTCGACCACCAGATCGCGGCGGGTGATCTCGAGGGCGGCCCGCTCCTTGCTACGCGCGGTGAAGTGATCGGCCAGGGCAAGGGACTGACCCTGGGCGCCGAGGATGGACGAGGTGACGACGAGTGCACGAGTGGTCATGGCGGTTCTCCGAAAACGATGACGATGGATAGCCCCCATTCTATTGATCCAAATAATCGTATAAAAGCGCAACATTTCGCCAGATAAAGACGATTAAATCGAAAGGATTTGACTAAAACACAGAGCACCCCGCCGGGAGGCCTCCGGCCTCCAGTCGCCGATGCGTCGGACCGGAGCTGAAGCGACTCCTAAAGCAGCGTGGCATCGTCGGTGGGGAAATCGTTATCGGGGGACGACTTATAACTTCTTGACCATCCGAGCACTTTCACTGATCAAGGTGAGTCATCAGCAAACACAAGGGCCCTGCCGCATGCGGCAGGGCCCTGGTCAGCGTCTCAGGGCGCCGGATCGGCGCCCGGTATCAGCTGAAGTTCTGGGCGACGAAATCCCAGTTGATCAGGCTCCATACGCTGTCCAGGTACTTGGGACGGGCGTTGCGGTAGTCGATGTAGTAGGCGTGCTCCCACACGTCGATGGTCAGTACCGGGGTCTGGCCATGGGCGATGGGAGTATCGGCGTTGCTGGTATTGACGATATCCACGCCGCCATCGTCGGTCTTGACCAGCCAGGTCCAGCCGGAGCCGAAGTTGCCGGCGGCGTTGGCGTTGAAGGTTTCCTTGAACTTGTCGAAGGAGCCGAACTTGGCATTGATCGCCTCGGCCAGCGCACCGCTGGGCTCACCGCCACCGTTGGGCGACAGGCAGTGCCAGTAGAAGGTGTGGTTCCACACCTGAGCCGCCTGGTTGAACAGACCGCCTGAGGCGCTCTTGATGATCTCTTCCAGCGACTTGTTGGCGTTGTCGGTGCCTTCGACCAGCTCGTTGAGCTTGGTGACATAAGCCTGGTGGTGCTTGCCGTAATGGTATTCGAGCGTCTCGGCGGAGATGTGCGGCTCGAGCGCATTCTTTTCGTAGGGCAGTGCGGGCAATTCAAATGCCATCGGGTCTTGCTCCTTGCTTTCACGGTGGGAATGGAGGCGATCCGGACTTGCCTCTTGGCCGCCTCGTCGGTATTTTCCAAGCATACACTAGATTAATTCCAACGGGCACCATGTCAAGCAACCCTAATGAAAAACCGGCTGATACAGCCGCGGAGCGACTGCTACACCTGCTGAAATCCCGCGGGCCGCACTCTGCTGCGGAGCTGGGCGACATGCTCGGCACCACCGGCGAGAACGCTCGCCAGCAGCTGAGCAAGCTTGCTCGCAGGGGGCTGGTGGCCCAGCGCTCGCGACCGGGTGGCGTCGGCCGCCCTGCCGTCGAGTGGCGCCTCACCGAGGCCGGCCACGGCCGCTTTCCCGATACTCACGCCGAGCTCGCTTCTCGGCTGATCATCAGTGTGCGCGACACTCTGGGCGAAGCGGCGCTGGATCGCCTGGTGGAGGCCCGTGGCGCCGAGACCCTGGCACACTATCGCCGCGAGCTGGCCGATGCCGGGACGCTGGCGGCACGGGTCGCGCGCCTGGCCGAGATCCGCAGCCGCGAAGGCTACATGGCCAAATGGCAGGAAGAGGCGGACGGCAGCCTGTTGCTGATCGAGAACCACTGCCCGATCTGCAGCGCCGCCCGCACCTGTCCCGCCTTCTGCCACTCCGAACTGCAGGTGTTTCACGCCGTGCTGGGCCCGGACGTCAGCGTCGAACGCGTCGAGCACATCCTGGAGGGGGCACGACGCTGCGCCTATCGGATCATCAAGCAAGGAGGTTCATAGCTGGCGCTGCGGTCTCCGCCAAGGCGCCTGACGGCGCCAGTCGCGATGGGAACTCGGAGCGCCGAACCGAGCGCTCCTACAGCGTCTCTTTCCACCAGCGGTGCCACGCAGCTGTAGGAAATGGGATGGACCCGTCCCTCCCTGTGCCAAGATGAGTTTGCAACGCCATCTGGGTGCATGGGGCACCACACGGCATCTTGAAGAGAGGGTCCATCCATGAATCACATTAGCAT
>NZ_QPII01000037.1 GCF_003336675.1 Billgrantia montanilacus
ACCTGAAAGATGTGCTGGCTCGCCTGCCAACACAGAAGGCCAGCCAGATCCACGAACTCCTGCCGCAGCACTGGAAGCCGGTCGACTGATCACTCGCAAAGGGTGATGACCGGCCGCTTACACATGACCAACGTAAATCACGCCATCGCCATCATGAAGCGGGTTAGCGACCGTAGTGACCGTCTCAACATGGCTTGCTGGCAGTACAACAGCGGAAATTTCATCATAGTTGATGAGAGCTTCGCTCATGAGTGCGGCACTATCGCCTGCTTCGCTGGGTGGGTTGCCATGAGCCCTGAATTTCAGGAGGACGGTGGGTGGCCGCACCCCAGTTCTGGCTCCCCTTGCATAGTGGTGGGCGGTAATGACTCCCTGGCTATCAGCCCTGAGGTTAGGGATACACTGAGATTTAACGTCATTCCCCTATGTGAAGGGGATCGAGAACGAGAGATGGCATCTGGAAATGCTGCGATCGCTGCTTGGCTGGACATCCCGGAAGGCGACGCAGGTATCTTGATGGCTACTATGGAATTAGAGGACTCCGAGCGCCTCTACGGCGTGGAGTGCACCTCACAGGTGAAGCCTGCCCATGTGATAAGGGTGCTCGAACGGCTCCGTGGCGCCGGGACCATTTGGGGCTGCTGACCATTGTTCTCTAAAGATGCAAGATGAAGCAGTGATAGGTCCGGCTACTCTCATCTACCCAGCCCCGCCATGTGCGGGGCCTTCTTGAGCTCACTGTGTCCAGCAGTAAGCACCTTGACACCCTGGGCGCCACCGCTAGCATGGAGGTTGCAAGTGCTGTCGATGACAGCTCGGTGAGTCTCGACCGGCACCAACCGAGACGCTCACCCAAGTCCGCCACGCATCCTGTAAGCGGGCGCCGCCTCCGGCGGTTGGATGCAGCCTCCAACTCGGCCTTAAGGCCATCCACCTCCCATGGGAAGCTCCTTCCTATGGGAGGGGTGTTTCCCGTGGATTCGTCTGTTCAATCCGCAAGGAGAAACACCATGCAAACCTTCGATATGACAATGCTGGCAGAGCAGTCTGGCTTCATAGGCTCGGTCCGATTGAGCGATGGCCTGATCTGCGACAGCATGTTTGCCAATCAGACCTGCATCGATGCTTTCGGCGTCAGACCTGTGAAACGTCTAGAGCTATTGCTCACGGATGTGGCCGCGCAGCTTGCTCGGTACCCTGCGGGTACTCAGGCAGCCAGGTTGACCCACTATCGTATACCGCCAAACGGGAGCGAAAATGAGCCTCTTGCCCTTGAACTCGAGGCCATCGTTATTCAAAACGATCATGAGCTTGGGGATTACCTTCTTCTTGCCCAGATCGACGAGCTGAGCCACATGGCGGTGTTGTCCGCCGCAGCGTAAATTCCACCCAACCACTCACCCTGACCGGGATCACACTCCCGATAGGGGTGTGGTTTCGGTCATGTCCATGAGGAACTGGTCATGACTTCCACACAAGCGGTTGCTACTTCCCAGGCAATTTCTCGCTACCCCTCTCAGCCGGCCTCCCCGCATGGCCTGCAACTGTTCGTACTCGATGGCGCCGGCAACTACCGGGCGGCTCCAGATGAGTGCGTCATCAATGCCGCCAGGTCGGTGGTCGAACGCACGGTCTCCCGGGGCATGAAGCTCAGCACCCCCGATCGGGTCCGTGAGTTCTTGTGGATCAAGCTGGCTGGTTACGACCACGAGGTGTTCGGTGCCATCTTCCTGGATAGCCAGCACAGGGTGATCGAATATAGCGAGCTGTTCCACGGTACCCTGGACTCAGCCTCGGTCTACCCCCGCGAAGTGGTAAAGACGGCGTTGCAGCATAACGCCGGTGCGGTGATCTTCACCCACAATCATCCCAGCGGGCAGCCTGATCCCAGTGAGGCAGACCGACGCATCACCCACCGCCTCAAGGAGGCGCTGGGTCTGATCGAAGTACGCGTACTCGATCACATCGTGGTCGGTGGCACGGAGTCCGTGTCCTTCGCGGAGCGGGGCTATCTCTGATTGCCCCGACTCTGTCAGACCCAGGACAGAAGGCGTGTTGCATAAGCATCCCCCCCCTCCCTTGGGAAGGGGGAGATGCTTACCGACATGCTGGGTAATTTTATAAGAAGTCACGACAAGCTTTTGCCTCGGAAGGGGAGAAGCGAGTTAGCAGCAAGAATGGCCACCGAAACCCCTCCGAGCGCAATTAACATTTTCCCTTCTCGGCATCGCCAACCCTCGTCAGATTGGCCCTATTGCCCACTGTCGAGAGTCATCAATGCTCAAGCGTCTGCTTTCAATGAAGAAAAATGCTGACCCTATACCTATCCCCCAGGAACGGGGATGGTGGGTGCCGCTGAAGGGGGCGGAGCTGCTCGACACGCCGTATCGGCAGCAGGTCCTCAAGTCGCTCTGGGATCTCACCTCGCTGACACAGCCGGTATTCGACGACTATGTGCGTCTTCCGCTGAAGCGCTACGCGGAGCTCGTACAGTTGCTACCCGCCTCGGAGAACCACCACCACGCCTATGCCGGTGGCATGCTCGACCACGCGCTGGAGGTCGTCAGCTTCGCACTGCGACTGCGGCGACAGCATCTGCTTCCGCCAGGGGCCACACCCGAAGAACAGGCGTCCGTAGGAGAGCTCTGGACGATCGCCGTGGTCTATGCAGCCCTACTGCACGACATTGCCAAGATACTGGTCGACATCGACATTATCCTTCAGGACGGACGCGTCTGGCGGCTGTGGCAGGGGACCATCCCCACGCCTTACCGGGTGCAGTATCGCAAAGGCCGTGATTACCAGCTCCATCAGGTCAGTAACAGCCTGTTGTGTCATCAGATCCTGGGTAGCCGGGGAATGGAGTGGCTGATTTCCGATCCCGCCGTGTTCGGACAGTTCATGTACACCATCACAGGGTACTCGCACGAATCCGGCATCATCGGTGAGTTCGTCTCTCAGGCGGATCGGGCGAGTGTGGCCAGCTCACTGGGTGGCGACCCTTCCAGAGCGCTGGAGGCTCCCGTCGAGTCGCTGCAACGCAAACTGGTCGACGCCCTCCGATACCTGGTAAAGGAGCAGCTCCCATTGAACTCGCCCCGGGCCCCGGCATACCTGACAGAGGAGGGGCTGTGGATCGTCGCGCCTAGCGTTCCCAATCAGCTCAAAGCCTACCTACTGCAGCATGGCGTGGGCGGAGTGCCGTCGAACACTACCCGCATGTATGACGAAATGCAGGCCCACGGGCTGATAGAGGCGTCAGGAGAAGGAAAAGCGGTGTGGAAGGGAGACGTCCAGATTGGTGAATGGCAGGCTTCCTTGAGTTTTCTCAAGGTGACTCCCTCGGTCATTTGGGGGGCTGGAGAGGAGAGGCCCCCGCTGCTCGCTGGCACCTTACGTGTCATAGGATCGGAATCGTCTGTGGAGAAGGGCGGCGTAGTGGAGAGGGCAGCGCACGAGGCAGTGCCACAAGTTACCTCCCACTCTTCCGTGCCTACCGGTAATCACGCTCATGAACAGGAGCCCGAGCCTCAAGATATGGGGCGAGAGAAGCTGGGTGCTGAGACAGCAAACATTGAACTAGATGTCGACGATATCGTGTCGCTTATCACTGGCAAAGATTGTAGCGATTATCGGACAGACAATGGGGAAGTCGATAGTCATGCTAGCCCCTCGGCTAAATTAGAAACTGTCGAGCGAGAAGGACGTGGCGGGACGCAGGACCTTGGCCAAGCATTTTTCCATTGGCTGAGCTCAGGTCTGGTGTCAAAGAAGATCATCGTAAATGATGCTAAAGCGGCAGTCCATGTCGTCGAAGGGACGTATTTCCTGGTGAGTCCAGGGATTTTCCGGCGCTTCTGCAATGAGCAATTTGGCTCTGACTCGCAGTGGGAAAAAGTGCAGAGACGTTTTCAAAAGCTGGGGCTGCATCTGAGAACAGCAACAAAAACGAATATCTTCAAGGTTTCCGTGCAAGGGCCTAACAGGAAAGGCAGCGTGCTCAAGGGTTACTTGTTGAAATCCGAATCCAGCATGAAGCCCCTTGCCCGAGACAACGTCTATCTCTCTCTCATCAAGGATGAGGCAGAGCATGATGCGTAACTGTACTTTCGATGAAGTGTTGCAAGAGATGTTTATCGAACGATGGCTATCGCCTAAAAGCCAATCATCGTACATGGGGCCGGTAAGCTATTTTCAGCGCTACATCGGTAATCAAGTGCTTCCCTCGGAAGTCAAACGAGCTGATGTCATGGCATGGCGTGCCGCTATCGTCCAGTCCGGGCGCAACCCCTCTGGCATCGCGGAGACCAGCTGGAATAACTACGCCAGACACCTGAAGAGCGTCTACCGATTTGGCATATCACATGAGCTGATACCACTGACCAAATCACCGTTCGAGGGGGTATTTCTGCGGGAGAAGAAGAAGGGTCGTAAAACGCTGAAAGACACGGATATCGTTTTTGCGAGGGAGACGCTCGAACTCTGCCGGCGTTACGAGGTGGTGAAGGGGGAGCCAGCTCCGATCCACCCGGCCTGGTTCTGGCAAGTGGTCCTCGAGACCTTCTACCATACCGGGATCCGGCTGAACCAGCTGCTGAGCATCAGGCCGGTCGATGTCCACCTGAAGAAGCGCCGTTTGACGGCCTCGGCCGAGGGGGCCAAGAACCGGATCGAAGCCACCCTGCCCATCACCGACGCGCTGTATCCCCACCTCTCCACCTTGATGACCGCCGCCCATGCGGCTGGCTTCCGTCGCTCGGATCAGTTGTTCAACGTGAATCGTTTCAGCGAACGGCATGGCCGCGACACCATGGATATATGGCAGGTCGAGGGATTCTTTCGCCGCCTGTCCAAGTTCTGCGGCAGCCGAGTGACGCCCCATCGCTTTCGCCATTCGCTGGCCACGGACCTGATGCGCAGTCCGGAGCGGGACCTCTACCTGACCCAACAGATCTGTGGGCATACCGACATTCGCTCCACGCTGGAGTACGTAGCGCCCGACCTGAATGCCCTGCGGCGGTATCTGGAGCAGAGACACGCCCCACGTGCATGACCGACAGGGGAGGGGGCGGTTTCCGCTGATCCGGAGTATGTCCCCTCCCTTGACAAGGGAAAGCAAATCTACTGGAATGGAAGGGCAACCTGGTGAGTCGAAGTATTGTTTTTCATTGCTCCGCGATCAGCCATTCCAGGGATTTCAAGAGGTTATGGCCTCCGCGCGAGACGCTTATATGACAACTGACTTGTAATCAGTAGGTCCCGGGTTCGACTCCTGGTGCCGGCACCAT
>NZ_QPII01000038.1 GCF_003336675.1 Billgrantia montanilacus
CCGCCAGCATGGTCAGCGCGGGCGCCGGTTCACTGGCCGGCACCGGCGCGGTCAGCCTGGTCAACAATCGCGGTGACCTGGGTACCGCCCTCGGCGATACCTTCTCCAGCGACAGCCTGCGCGCCGCCGCTACCGCTGCCTTGACGGCCGGTGCCACCCCCAACGGTGGCACAAGCAACCTCAACCTCAGCTTCGGCCAAGGGAGTGATATCCTCCGCTTCGCCGGGCAGCGCGCCACCCAGGCCGCTATCGATGCGGGCATTCGCAGCGCCGTGGAAGGCGGCAGCTACCAGAGCCACCTCGGCGACAACCTCGAAAACGCCGTGACCCATGTGGTCTCCGGCGTCCTGTTCAACGCCGTGGGTGACTTCAGTCACAACCGCTTCGTTAACGGCAGCCCCGAGAAGATCGCCCTGCACGCCCTGGCCGGTGGCTTGACCGCCGAGGCCATGGGCGGCGACTTCCGCACCGGCGCAATGGCCGCCGGCGCCAATGAAGCCCTGGTGGAGTACCTGGATAGCCAGCTGGGCAGCGACCCCCAGACGCGAACTCACCTTCTGACCACCGCCTCGCAACTGGTGGGTATCGTCGCCGCCGAGCTGGTCAACGGCGACGTCTACCAGGGAGCTGAGATCGCGGCTCAAGCAACGCGGTATAACTACCTGCGGCACGATCAAGTTGATGCGTACGTCGATGAGCTTGAAGGCTGCGAAGCGCGAGGTGACTGTACCGAGATTCAGGAGAAATACCGGGCCCTCAGCATCGCCCAGCAGGATGAGTTGATCGCACTCTGTGCCACAAATTCAACGGCTTGCGCGGCAGAATACCAACACTTGGTCGACAATTCGGAACTATTCCGCGAGGCGCTGGATGGTTTCGGTGGACGCGAGGTTCCGTGGCGGATCGGCTTGGATGCTGGTCCTCTGTTGGGTCAGTATATGGAGGCGGAATCTGTCGTCTCGCAAGAAGGCTTTGCTCAGTTCCTCCAGGAACAGCATGGCTTGGATCTTGAGCAGGCATCTGTTTTGTCTGCTATGGCGGCTGGGATATTGCCCTTAGGCAGTAAGCACCTTCAGTTGAACCAGCCAAAAAACCCGGCATACCAGCCTGTGCGTAATGCATCGACAAGTATTGCTGGACGTGAATATTCTGGCCATGCTCTTGATCGAATGCAGGATCGCGGAATAATGCCTTCTGTAGTTGAAGATACGATTCGAAATGGGCAGTCCTATCCCAGCAGAGGCGGGACCACGGTTTTTCATAGCCCTGAGAATAATATAAGTGTTGTCGTTAATGGTCAGGGTGATGTCGTGACTACTAGGTATGGTAGGTAATATGAGCATGGAATATATTGAAAGCAGTTCTGCAACTGCTCTGCACAGCTTTATCAACTTTGCAGAGTTTGTTGCACAAACAGAATTTCTTGCTGATGAAGAGAGTGAGGAGTTCAAAGAGCAGTATGGTAGAGCTTGGTTTGAGATGGAGCTGGTGAACTCATTAGCTTTGGCAGAGTGGGAACAAGATGGTTGCCCTAGGGAGTGGGGAAAGATATGGGGTGAAAAATATAAAGAAGAAGCCAAGGAGACTTTGCATGAGTTTCTAGAAGTAGTCAAGAAATGGCCTGATTGAGAGTAAGTTGCAGTTTGGTCAGCAACGCTGTGGTTTTCGCCACGGTAACGGCCCGCATCGGCTCGCTAGCTGCAACTGGCATGAAAGTGTCAGAATTTTCCTGACACGAGTCCCTACGGGCAGCACATTGAGCGGTGGCCGCCACCAACGCTGACGCCGGGAGGTCGGCACCAACCTCACATTCGCTGAAGACGTCACCCTACTGGCGGGACAGGACCTCTACGCCCGTGCCGCCGACGTCAGCGCCGCTGGCGACCTGGGCGTTGTCGCCGGGCGTGATATCGAGATCGAAGCGGGGCAATCCAGCCGCTATGAGGAGAAGTGGCCACTTAGGCGGCGAGTCCATTTTAGGAGGGAAGTAATGAAGCTCAAGCTTCGGTTAGAAAAAAATGATTGTGATGACATTGGCTTCGCTAAGGCTTGTCTTGTTGCAGGTGTCTTGGAGTTTGCTGAATTTAAGGAGTGGATTTACTATGTCGTAGGACATCAAGATCAGGTGCCTGCGTATTTTTGGGATATTTTGGATATCGAGAATAAGTTTGACTTCAAACCCTTGTCAGTGATGGGGTTCAATCCTTCTTGGAAGCACACAGAATCCGAAAGTGATGCTTTGGACGGAATTGGCTACAGGCGATGGAATGATTTTGTAAGCGATGCGGTTCCACGTGATTTGGCTTTGCAGGCACTCGAGAGAAATCCTCATATTGAGCAGCGTTTCAGGGAGATGTTTCCATTCATTAGTTGGTAATATCCTGCTCAGCGGCAGCCGCCCCGGCGCGACGAAGTCAGCAAGACCCGCTCGATCGGCAGCGAAGTGATCACCGGCGGCGACCTGCTCATCGCCAGCGGGCAAGACCAGACTTACCAGGCGGCGCGGCTGGATGCCGGCGACGACATCGAACTGCAAAGCGGCGGCACCATCCGCTTCGAAACCACCAGCGACGTGCACACCGAATCCCACGAGCGCAGCAAAAGCAGCTTCGCCTGGCAATCGTCCTCCGGCGAAGGCTTCACCCGCGAGACGCTGCGCCAGAGTGAACTGGTGGCCCAGGGTGACCTCATCATCCAGGCCGCCGACGGTATCCAGATCGATGTGGAGAAGATCGACCGCCGCAGCGTTACCCGCACCATCGACGCCATGGTCGCGGCCAACCCCGACCTCGCCTGGCTGCAAGAGATGGAGCAGCGCGGCGATGTCGACTAGCAGCAGGTCAAGGCCTTCCACGACAGCTGGGACTACTCCCAATCCGGGCTTGGAGCAGGCGCGGCACTGGCGGTGGCCATCGTCGCCGCCGCCTGGGCCGGCCCGGCTGCCTCCGGCTTACTGGGCTGGCCGAAGCTGGCGTAGCCGCCAGCATGGTCAGCGCGGGCGCCGGTTCACTGGCCGGCACCGGCGCGGTCAGCCTGGTCAACAATCGCGGTGACCTGGGTACCGCCCTCGGCGATACCTTCTCCAGCGACAGCCTGCGTGGCGCCGCCACCGACGCCCTCAGTGCCGGCATGACTTCACGCGTCGACAACGTATGGGGTGGATTGACCAATACTTCCACTAACACCACTTCAGGGCTGGACCTGCGCAGCATAGGTGGCATCGGCCGCTTCGCCGGCCATCGTGTCACACACGGGATCGCCAACGCCGGTCTGCAAACCGCCATCAACGGCGGCAGCTTCGAGCGTAACCTGGATGCCGCGCTACAAGGCGCCGTGCATCATGTCGCCAGCGGCGTGCTGTTCAACGCCGTGGGTGACTTCAGTCACAATCGCTTCGCTAACGGCAGCCCCGAGAAGATCGCCCTGCACGCCCTGGCCGGAGGATTGACCGCCGAAGCCATGGGCGGCGACTTCCGCACCGGCGCGATGGCCGCAGGAGCCAATGAGGCATTGGTGGAGCATCTTGCTGAAGTGGTCAACCAAAATCCTGGTCTGCTGGTGGCAGCATCTCAGGTCGTGGGCGTTATTGCCGCCGAGATGACGAATGGCGATATCAACCACGGTGCCGAGATTGCGGCGCAAGGAACGCGGTATAACTACCTGCGGCATGATCAAGTTGATGCATACGTGGATGAGCTCGAAGGCTGTGAAGCGCGAGGTGACTGTACCGAGATTCCGGAGAAATATCGGGCGCTCAGCATTGCCCAGCAGGATGATTTGATCGCACTCTGTGCCACAGATTCAGCGGCTTGCGCGTCAGAATACCAACATTTGGTCGACAATTCGGAACTGTTCCGCGAGGCGTTAGATGGCTTCGGTGGACGCGAGGTCCCGTGGCGGATTGGCTTGGATGCTGGTCCTCTGTTGGGCCAGTATATGGAGGCGGAATCAATCGTCTCTCAGGAAGGCTTTGCGCAGTTCCTTCAGCAACAGCATGGCTTGGATCTTGAGCAGGCGTCTGTGTTGTCTGCTATGGCTGCAGGAGTCTTAGGAGCAAACAGCCGTGTGAGACCTGTAGCTGGAAGGCTACCTATTAATAGCAAGTATGCAAATACGACCATTCCATTACAGGACTTGCCTCTGGAAATCCGTCAGAAGTATCCACACAGTGTTCCATTTAGTGGCGCGGGGTTTCCTGATTTTTCTAGGTATTCTATAAGGAATGTCAGAGTTGAGCTGGGTAGGACTAGGGCGATAGATTTCCGTAGGGCAGACCGTGCGGCAGGGTTTTCTAGAGAAAATCCTCGTCCCGAAGGTTATACTTGGCATCATCATCAAGACTCAGGATATATGCAGCTTGTTCCTACCGATTTGCATGATGCAGTTAGGCATACGGGTGGAGTTGCAACTGGAAGGTGAGGTGAGCTATGGAGTTGGAAATTAAGGGCGGCTATGGAGCATCAGCTCCTAACGATATTGAGATGTTAGAGAAAAAGCTCTGCGCTGAACTCCCAAAAGAATACCGGGAGTTCTTGAAAGAAAACAATGGCGGAGTTCCTGTTCCTGGTTTTTTTGATTTTTTTGATAAAAATAAGGGTGCTGAAGACACCTCGGATGTAAATAGGTTTCTCTCGGTTGGTGTGAAGCAATATGGAAGTATCGAAAAGTATTTGGAGGTTTATTCTGGGCGTGTGCCTGCTGAATATTTGCCAATAGCTCATGACTCTGGTGGGAATTTGATATTGATTAAGTTGTTGGGCTCCGTGGTGGGTGGGGTTTTCTTTTGGGATCATGAGTATGAGGCGGATATAGGGGTTGGGCCGGGAGAGGCTAACATCTACTACATAAGTAAAAATTTCGATGAATTTTTGAATGGCCTATATGAAATAGAAGAGTGATCGGTTCCAGCTCGTAACCATCGGCGGCGACATCGAGCTGCAAATGAAGTGACCCCCTCCAGAGCTGCACAGGCTATAGTGCAGCGATCAGGAGGACAGGATGAACGACGACAACCCCATCAAGCGATGGACCGCGAAGCGCAAGGCTGCCGTGGTCATGGACAT
>NZ_QPII01000039.1 GCF_003336675.1 Billgrantia montanilacus
CGTATGCGTCCGGTGAACACACCTTTCGCTGAGCCCCGACTTCGATGACGGTAGGTGTCCACCTATTGCTTAGTGGACACCTACCATGAGTGAGTTAAGCGTATTGGAGGCGCCTCGAAAGCGCCGCCGCTTTACAGCCGAGTTCAAGGCCAGGATCGTCGAAGCGTGCCAACAACCCGGTGCCTCAGTGGCCGGCATCGCGTTGGAGCATGCCCTGAACGCCAACCTGGTCCATAAGTGGATCCGTGATGCTCGGCGGTCGGAGCCAGTGAGTGATACCCCCGCATTTGTCCCTGTGCCGATGGCAAGCACCGTAACGTCGGCGGCGGCCCCGCACCGGGAAGCCGAGCATATCCGCCTTTTATTACCGAGTCCCAAGGGAACGGTGACCATCGAGTGGCCGGTGTCCGATGCGCAGGGTTGTCGGGCACTTCTGCGGGATCTGCTGTCGTGATCCGCATCGACGAGATCTGGCTGGCCACCGAGCCGCTGGATATGCGGGCCGGGCCGGATACGGCGCTGGCCCGAGTCGTGAAGGTGTTCGGCACGGCTCGCCCACATTGCGCTTACCTGTTCGCCAATCGCCGCGGCAACCGCATGAAGGTGCTGATCCACGATGGCCTGGGGGTCTGGCTCTGTGCTCGCCGCCTCAATCAAGGCAAGTTCCACTGGGCCGGCAACTGGCACGGTGACCGGATGGAACTGTCACCTGAGCAAGTGACGGCGCTGGTGCAGGGCCTGCCCTGGCAACGCATCGGCCCGGCGGGGGCTATTTCGGTGCTGTAAATCTCACGGCGAACGCCTCGGCACAGAAAGCGAGCGCTGGCCATTCGATGATCCGCGCATCCCCTTGCTACCGGCGGACTGGCATAATCGCCGGATGACTATGTCGCCCGACCTGTCTCAGCTCTCACCCGATCAGCTCCGCCACCTGGCGGCAACGCTGATGGCGCAGGTCGAGGAAAAGGATCAGGCGCTGCGTCACAGCGAGCAGGTCAACCAGAAGCTGACCTATGAGCTGGCGTTGCTCAAACGCCACGCCTTCGGCAAGCGCAGCGAGCAGCTCAACGTCTTGCAGATCAGCCTGCTGGAGGAGGTGGTAGATGCCGATATCGCCGCCATCGAGGCCGAGCTGGAAGAACTCGCTACCCCGGCGACGCCGCCCGTCACCAAGCAAAAGCCCAAACGTCAGCCCTTGCCCGACAACCTGCCGCGCGTCGAGATCCGGCACGAACCCGAGAGCGAGCACTGCGCGTGCGGCTGCCAGCGGCGCCGCATCGGAGAAGAGATCAGCGAAAAACTCGACTACACGCCGGGCGTGTTTACCGTCGAGCGTCATATCCGCGGCAAGTGGGTCTGCGACGAGTGCGAGACGCTGACTCAGGCACCGATGCCGGCCCAGGTGATCGACAAGGGCCTCCCCACCTCGGGATTACTGGCCCAAGTGATGATCGCCAAGTATGCCGATCACCAGCCGCTCTACCGCCAGGCCCAGATCTTTGCCCGCGCCGGCGTGGAGATACCGCGCTCCACCCTGGCGGAATGGGTCGGCATCTGCGGGGTGCGATTGCAGCCACTGATCGATGCCCTGCGTGAGACCCTGCTCACCGAACCGATACTGCATGCTGATGAAACGCCGGTGCCGATGCTGGATCCGGGCAAGAAGAAAACCCACAAGGCCTACCTCTGGGCCTATGCCACCACGCCCTACGCCGGGCTGAAGACGGTAATCTACGACTTCGCGCCTGGGCGCGGCGGCCAGCATGCCCGGGATTTCCTCGGTGACTGGCAAGGCAAGCTGATCTGTGATGATTACGCCGGCTACAAACGGAGCTTTGCCAATGGCGTGTCCGAGATCGGCTGCATGGCCCATGCGCGGCGCAAGTTCGTCGACCTGCACGTGGCCGGCAAGAGCCAGATTGCCGAGCAGGCCATCGAGCTCATCGGCCAACTCTACCAGGTGGAGCGCGACGCCCAGCCCCTGAGTGCTGAAGAACGCCAACGGCTACGCGAGACCAGGGCGAGACCCATCGCCGACGCGCTACACCGATGGATGTTAGCTCACCGAGAAAAGGTGCCCAACGGCTCGGCGACGGCCAAGGCGCTGGACTACAGCCTGAAACGCTGGGCGGCACTGACGCGCTACCTGGATGACGGCGGGCTGCCGATTGACAACAATCGGGTGGAGAACCTGATTCGCCCCTGGGCGCTGGGCCGCTCGAACTGGCTGTTTGCCGGCTCGCTGCGCAGCGGCCAGCGTGCTGCCAACATCATGAGCTTGATCCAGACTGCCAAGCTGAATGGCCATGAACCGCATGCCTACCTGAAAGATGTGCTGGCTCGCCTGCCAACACAGAAGGCCAGCCAGATCCACGAACTCCTGCCGCAGCACTGGAAGCCGGTCGACTGATCACTCGCAAAGGGTGATGACCGGCCGCTTAC
>NZ_QPII01000004.1 GCF_003336675.1 Billgrantia montanilacus
ATCAACCACTGGATCCGGTACTACAACGAAGAACGGCCGCATCAGTCTTTGGGCTATGTGGCACCCCGAGCACACCCCGCATTAGTGGCGTAGGGTGTGCAGAAACCAGGGGGTCATTACAAGGCTGCACTCTTCACGATACTTCCCCCACGGTGCTTCGTATGCCACGAAAGTCGCGCTGTGGTATCCTGTTACATCTGATTGTTTCTTGTTTTTTGGCCACTCGAAGGTAAGTCCCCATGGCAGAGACCTGGACTCAGGAAGACCTCTCCCCGATCCGCGACAAGGTGTATGTCTACCTCAAGGACGCGATACTGCGTGGGGAATACAAGGCGGGCGATCGGCTGGTCGAGCGGGTGTTGGCCGAGAAACTCAATATCAGTCGTACCCCCATCCGCGAGGCGCTGTTTCGACTCGAGACCCAGCGGTTCGTGCGAACGGTGCCGCGCAAGGGGGTGGTGGTCAACGAGATCACCCAGGCCGAGATCCTGGAAGTCTTCATGATCCTGGCTTCCCTCGAGTCACTGGCCGCGCGGCTGGCGGCCCAGAAGGTCAACGACGCCATCATCGCCGAAATCGACCAGCTCATGGCCGAGATGGAGGAGGCGTTGAACAACGGGGGTGGCGACGAGGTCGAGCTCAACGTCAAGTACAACGAGCTGATCGGGCGGGCCTCCGGCAATCCCAAGCTTCACGAGATGCTGGTCGACCTCAAGGATTACGTGCGCGCCTTCTCAAATCTCAGCAGCGCCTTGCCCGGCCGCACCAAGGCGGCCCTGCGTGAGCACCAGGACGTACTGAGCGCGATCCGCAGTGGAGAAGCAGACTTGGCCGAGAATTTTACCCGCATCCACCTCGAAAAGTCCCGCCAGGCCTATATGAGCCGCTCTCAGGCTTGAGATGGGTGCCGGGCGTTTACACGACAGACCCCGGGCGCCACAGGCGCCCGGGGTCTCGTTCCTCAGGTTGGCTCATCCAGGAGGCCGGCAAGCTCGTCTCCTTCAGACGCCTCCGACAAGCCGAATATCCCTGACCGCGCCATCGCCGAGGGCTTCCAGCGCTGCGGCGTAAGCCTCTCCATCATGCGTCGCACGGGCACTCTCCAGATCGGGAAACTCGATGATGATGGTGCGGTCCTGTTGGCCGTCCTCATAGGCATAAGCCGCCACATCCCTCGCCAGGAAGATGCCGCCGCCAGCGGCGATGGCAGGGATTGCCAGCTGTATGTAGCTGGCATACTTCTTCGCATCCGTTATTTCACGATAGCAAGAGACCCAATAGGCTTTACTCATCTCTCGAACTCCTTGGACAGGGGTATCTGCTCGGTATTGGCCCTGGCGACATGCCGAGCCCCGTCTAGCCGATGACGAGCGGCGAGGAGAGGTTCTTCAACGCTCGTGCCACGCTCATTGCGACGATATACCCGGTCTTGGGGTTGTTCGGGGACGGGGTATTCTGCACCTCGATGCGGACTTCGCCGAATAGCCCCTTGGCCGATACCTCATGGATGTTCTTGTCGATGGTGGGGTCGACCAGCACCCGAACCTGGGTGGCCTCGAAGCCTACGCCTGCCAGGCTCAGGGCCGCCGAGACGTTGACGCTCTCGGGAAAGACCCGCGATGACTCCCGCGCATTGCCTTCGAAGATCACGGTAGGCTTCTCGACCGTATCGAGGTCGACCACTTCCTCGGCGAAGGTGCCCCGCCACGCCTTCACCGGCTTGCGTGTCGTCAGCGTCACGCTGTCGAGCGGGCCCTGGGCGGCGGCGGCGATGCGATCGAGGCCGGCAATGGCGGCGGATGGCACGATGAGGCATCGATTGTGGTGGCTGGCGGTTGCCGTCACGCGATCCAGCAAACCCTGGTCACAGAAGGCGCCCACCGAGACGACCATGAAGTCGCTGTCATGCGCCAGGGCCTTCTGGGCATAGCGCCTGACCGCCTCATGGCCTGCCGTTTCCACGACGACGTCGTGTCGGCGGGAAAAGAAGTGTTCCTCGCTGTCGGTGATCTCGCACTCCGCAATGTCGACATCCGCCAGCTTGCCTGCGTCCCGTACCAGGATCGTGGCCAGGGTGCTGTCACCGGCCTTGCCGGCCAGGATGGCTTCGGCGACATCCCTGCCCGCCGTGCCGTATCCGATGAGTCCAACGCGTTTCATAAGACCTCACAATGGTTGTGCTGGGCCGGCCGCTCTGCCTGCTGTTGCGGTGACAGCTGGTCGGCGCAGGCCGGTGGGGGCGACGCGCTCAGGCTTCCGTCTTGGGCCTGATCTGGCCTGCCGTGATGGGCCTGGCCGGCTTGCTCTCATCCCAGGAAACCTTGACGCTGCCGGTAAGGAACGTCTGGCAGGCCATGCGATAGCCTTGGCTGATCTCTTCGGCGGTGAGCAGCTTCTCCTCCTTCTTCTTCACGGCATCGGTATTCTCGATGCCCTCCTCGATACGACACTTGCAGGTGCCGCAGAGACCGCCGCCGCACTTGAAGGGGATGCCCCCCTTCTCGCGCAGCGAGACGCGTAGCAGGTTGGAGTCCTCCGGGGCGGAGATGGTCTTGTTGGCGTTGGTGATGAAGGTGATCTCGAGCATGGTGGCAACCTCTCTATGGCCGGTGGGGCGTCATGCCACGCTGTCGTTGAGTTCATGGGTGAAGTTGAAGCTGTCGGAGAATATCCGCTCCACGCTCAGCCCTCGCTCGGTGAAGCTGGACTTCGCAGCGGCGATCATCGGCGGTGGGCCGCACAGGTAGGCATCGAACTCACTCAGGTCTGGGTGGTCCTGGCACACGGCCTCGTGGACATAGCCACGCCGCCCACCCCACTCCCCGTCAGCTTCGGAGAGCACCGGGATATAGCGGAAGTTGGGCAGCGTCCGGGCCCAGTGCTGCAGCAGTTCGTCGAGATAGAGATCCTCGGCGCGGCGCACGCCCCAGTAGAGCGTGATGTGCGGCGCCTGGGGCTCATCCTTCAGCGACTCGATGATGCTCTTGACCGGCGCCAGGCCGGTGCCGCCGGCGACCATCAGCAGGCGGTTCGTGCTCTCGGCGTCGTGCTTGAAGGCCCCGAGGGGCAGCTCGACGTCCAGGGTGTCGCCGGGCTGGTAATGGGTGTTGAGGCGCTCGGTGAAATAGCCGCCCGGCACCCGACGGATATGGAAATCGAAGCGGTCGCCGCGTGGCGGCGACGCCATCGAGAAGCTGCGCGGCGTGCCGTCGTCCAGCATGATGTTGAGATACTGGCCCGGCAGGAAGCGCACCTCGCTGGCGGAGGGGATGCTGAGCACCAGGTGGGTCACATCGTGGCTGAGCTTCTCCAGGCTGACGATGGTGGCCTCATGGTAGTCGGGCGGAATGTAGCCCGCCGGAAACACGTCCGCGCTGATGGTCAGGTCGCTCTGGGCGATCGCCTGGCAGGCCAGGGCGTAGCCTTCCTGCTCCTCTTCCTCGGAGAGCCCCATGGGCATCTCCTCGTAGGCGACCTGGCCCTCCAGCAGCTTGATCCGGCAGGCGCCGCAGCCACCGAAACGACAGTCGTGCACGAGGGGGAAGCCCGCCCGCTCGGCCGCGTCGAGCAGCGGCTCGCCCGGCTGGACGTCGAAGGTCTCGGCGGTATTGGCAAGGGTGATACGGTATGTCATAGCAGCCTCCTGGCGGCTTTGCCCGAAAACTGGCTGCGCTTGGCCATACGGCGTTAAAAATTGACTCAAAGTACTCATTTACACTGCGTAAACTCCGTCTTCTCGCCAATTTTTGCCTTGTCTGACCTTCGCTCGCCGACTTTTCAGACAATGCCTGGCGCGCACCCATGGCATTGGCATGCCCTTGTCGTTGTGGGGTGTCGGCACCTGGCTTGTCGTTATCCTGCGCCGGCAGAATCACTGGACCCTGCCGGCGGAGTCGGGGATTACTTCTTGATGTCGGCTTCGACCATCACTTCATGGCCGGCGCCGCTCAGGTGCTCCTGCAGGGCCTGCAGTGCGGCAAGGCCGGCCTTGGTGTCCTGCTCGCCGTTGCCGCCGCTGAGGCCCACGCCGCCGACGACTTCGCCATCGACAACGATCGGGAAGCCGCCGACGAAGACGGCAAACTTGCCTTCGAAGCTCCACTGGATGCCGAAGGCCTCGTTGCCGGGCAAGGCGGGGCCGTTGGGGGCCGTATTGAACAGGTGCGTGGAACGCTTGTGGCCTGCCGCCGTGAAGGCCTTGTTCCAGGCGATCTGCGGGCCGGTAATACGGGCGCCGTTCATGCGCTCCAGCGCCAGCGGATAGCCGCCGTCATCGACGATGCAGATGGTCTCGAGGACATTGATCTCCTCGGATTTCCGCTTGGCCGCTTCGACCATCAACTTGGCTTCTTCGAGTTCGAGACGAAATACCGTTTTCATGGAATCACCTAATCAGTAACGTTGCCGGGTTCAGCGGCCCACGTAGACCGTCTTGGTCTGGGTAAAGAAATCGAGGCCTGCACGGCCGGACTCGCGGAAGGTCGAGGTGCTCGACTGTTTCAGGCCGCCGAAGGGGGCATTGACCAGGTTGCCCGTGGTGGTGCGATTGACCTTGACGGTGCCGGCCTGGATGTCCAGGGGGAAGCGCTGGATGTATTCGATGTTGCGAGTCGCCAGCGCGGCGGACAGCCCGTAAGGCGTGTCGTTGGCCTTGGCGATGGCGTCGTCGTAACCGTCGATCTCGATGACCGCGACCACGGGGCCGAAGATCTCTTCCTGGGCGATGCGCATCTCTTGCGTCACGTCGCTGAAGATGGCCGGCGATACGTAGAAACCCTTGTCGTAGTCGCCGCCGCTCAAGCGCTCGCCGCCGTGGACGTGGGTCGCCTCGCGCTTGCCGGTCTCGATGTAGCCGAGCACGGTATCGAGCTGCTGGCGGGTGGCCAGCGGGCCGATCTGCGTGCCCTTGTCCAGGCCGTTGCCGATCTGCAGCTCCTTGACCCGTGCGACCAGGCGCTCCAGGTACTCGGCCTTGATCGAGCGGGCGATCAGCACGCGGCTGGTCCCCGTGCAGGCCTGGCCCGTGAGCGAGAAGCCGCCCTTGATGGTCAGGTCGACGGCAGTATCGATATCGGCATCGTCGAGCACGATCAGCGGATTCTTGCCGCCGAGTTCCATCTGGGTGCGTGTCGCCATGGAGGCGGTGCGATGGATCCTCTCGCCGGCGGCGGTGGAGCCGGTGAAGGAGATCGCACGTACCGCGGGTGCAGCGGTGATTTCTTCACCGATGGCCGATGCGCTGCCGGTGATGAAGTTGAATACCCCTGTTGGCACGCCGGCGTGGTGCAGGGCCTCGGCCAGGCGATAGGCGATCAACGGCGCATCCGAGGAGGGCTTGAACACCACGGTGTTGCCGGTGATCAGGGCCGGGGCGATCTTTCTTGCCGGAATCGAGATCGGGAAATTCCATGGCGTGATGATGGTTGCCACGCCGAGCGGCTCGCGCTGGGTGTAGACCATCATCTTCGCGTCGTCCTGGGGGAAGGTTTCGCCGGTGATGGTTTGGCCCTCGACGGCGTAGAAGCGCAGGGTCTGGGCCGATCGTGCAATCTCGTCGCGGCTGTTGGCGAGCAGCTTGCCCTCTTCCCGCGTCAACTCCTCGGCGAACTGCTCGATATGCTCGACCAGGTAATCCGCTGCCTGGTTGAGGATCTTCGCCCGCTTCGAGATGGGCGTGTCCCGCCATGCGGGGAACGCTTTCTCGGCTGCGGCAATGGCCTGCTGGGCATCTTCCGCGGAAGAGGCCTGGAAATGTCCGAGCAGGTCGTCCTGGTCTGCCGGGTTGCGGTTCTCGAAGGTCGACCCCGAGCCGCATGCCAGCCACTTGCCGTCGATGTAATTGAGAAACTGAGTGACGTTATCCAAGAAGCTCACCTCGTGTGGTCGTTGGCGCTTTCTGTCCTGGGCCGATGCCCGCCGGCCTGAACCGGCAGGCATCGTGCGTAGATACGAACCGAGTCGGGTGGTATCAGGCCGCCAGGTCGAGCTCGGTGAGGGGCAGGTCGTCGGCTACATAGTCGTAGTAGAGCGCGGTGGTGTAGAGCAGACGCATCTGGGCGCCGATCTCGCAGATCTTCAGGCAGCGCTGCTGCAGCTCGACGGTATCGGCGTGCTCGAGCACGATCTGGTAGCCACGCTCGCCGTGGATCTCGTCGGAGACGATATGCAGGTCGAAGAACTCGACCTCTTCATCGGTGAAGCCGTACTTGTCGCGCAGGGTCGGGGTCTGCTTGCGATAGATGGAGGGCACCTGGGACTCCAGGCCCACCACCAGGCCGGCAACGGCCACCACCGGGTGCTCGCGCATGGCGACGGCGTAGCACCAGCTCTGCAGCCCGCGAGTGGTGGGCGACATGTTGTCGGGGTTCTCGACGCGCTCGCGGGTGGTGCCGCAGGCCTCGGCGAAGCGGATCAGCAGGTCGGTATGACGGTCGCCGCCGAGCTCCTCCTCGTACATGTTCTGCAGCAGGAAGTCCTTGGCCTCGGTGTAGTTCTCCGGGGTATTGGCGTAGATGTAGGCCAGGTAGTCGGCGAAGGGGCCGACGTAGTGATAGTGGTTCTCGGCCCACTTGGCGAGGTGGGCGCGGCTCAGCTTGCCACTGGCCCATGCCACGCTGAACGGTGCCTTGTTGGCGCTCTTGCCCTTGATGGCATCTTCGAGGGCGGTGCGGAATTCGTCACGATTCATCAGTTCGGCCATGGGGATATCTCCTGGTTGCCTGGGGCTTGGCTGCTGGGGCAGTCAATGGCCCGTCTTGTTGGTATGCCTACGGGAGTCAGGGAAGGGCAGAGGTCGTTGGCGTTGTGGACGTCTTGCTTCCCTTTTGGCTCATGGTATACCAAAAGCCATGTGGCAAGACTAATTTCACCCCTTCGATGCTGTCAAGGGTTTTTCTGATCTGGGTCAAATTTCCAAGGGTTCGGGTTGTCGGCATGGTCGCGAAGGGTCGCAGAAAATGCCATCTCGTGCGGGATGTGGGCGGGATAGTGGGCGGGTTGGAAGAGGGAGTGCGGACGATGGCAGGCCTCGTCGTCCGAAAGGGAAAGGGGTGGAGGCAGGCGGCGGGCACGGCCAGTATTGAATCTATATGGTATACCGTGCCGCCGCTTCCTGCGGAGCTACTACCAGGTCAGGACGGCGCCATCGGTACGCGGCTCGGTGCCGCCGCACAGCACGCCACTGTCGCCGTCGCGCAGGATGACCTGGCCGCGGCCGAAACTCAGGGTGTCGGCCATCTTGACGATATCGTGGCCGCGTCGTGCCAGCGCCTGGGCGAGGTGGTCGGGGAAGTGCGGCTCGACTTCTACCGTCCTGCCCCTGGTCCACTTCCAGCGCGGCATGTCCAGCGCCGCCTGAGGATTGAGATGATCATCGAGCATGGCGGTGATCACCTGCACGTGGCCCTGAGGCTGCATGTAACCACCCATCACGCCGAACGGCCCCACCGCCTGACCATTTCTGGTGATGAAGCCGGGAATGATGGTGTGGTAGGTGCGCTTGCCGGGCGCCAGGGCATTGGGGTGCGCCGGGTCCAGGGAAAACCCCCAGCCGCGGTTCTGCAGGCTGATGCCGGTGCCAGGCACCACGATACCCGAGCCGAAGCCCATGTAGTTGCTCTGGATGAAGGAGACCATGTTGCCGTCGCCATCGGCGGTGGCCAGGTAGACGGTGCCGCCCTTGGTCGGGTTGCCGTGCTTCGGGTCGAGCGCCTGTTTGCCGATCAGCCCGGCGCGCTCGGCGAGATAGTCGTCGGCCAGCAGTTGCTCCACGCTCGGGCCCATGGCCTCGCGTTCGGTGAGGTAGCGCAGGCCGTCGACGTAGCCCAGCTTGGTGGCTTCGATGCGGCGATGCAGGGTCTCCACCGGGTCACGACCCTCCTCGCCCATGCGTTCCAGCATGCCCAGCGCCTGCAGGGCGATCAGTCCACTGCCGTTGGGCGGTATCTCCCAGATGTCATGGCCGCGGTAGCGGGTGCTGATCGGCTCGACCCACTCCGGCTGGTAGGCCGCCAGGTCCTCCTTGTGCAGCAGGCCGCCGTGCTCGCGGAAGAAGGCGTCGATCTTGTCGGCCAGCGCCCCTTCATAGAAGGCGCGCCCCTTGGTCTCGGCGATCGCCCGCAGCGTGCTGGCGTGGCCCGGGGAGGCCCAGCGCTCGCCGGGGCGCGGAGCACGCCCCTCCGGGGCGAAGGTCTCGAACCAGGGCTTCAGGGCGGGGTCATCGTGGCGACTATAGATGTCATGGGCCTCCTCCCACATCTGGTTGACGATCGGCGAGACCGGGTAGCCCTCTTCCGCCAGGGCGATGGCCGGGGCCAGCAGATCGGCGAAGGGCAGCTTGCCGAAGCGCTCGGAGAGGGCCGCCCAGGATGCTGGCGCCCCCGGCACGGTGACCGGCAGCACGCCATACTCGGGAATCCGCTCATCGCCGAGAGCCTTCATCGCCTCGATGGTGGCCGCCTGGGGGGCCGGACCGCTGGCGTTCAGGCCGTGCAGCTTCCCTTCCATCCATACGATGGCGAAGGCGTCGCTGCCGAGGCCGTTGGAGGTGGGTTCCACTACGGTCAGCGCCGCGGCGGCGGCGATGGCGGCGTCCACCGCATTGCCGCCCTGCTGGAGGATCTGCATACCGGCCTGGGCCCCCAGGGGCTGTGAGGTGGCGACCATTCCCCGGCTGCCGAAGGTGGCCATGCGCCGCGAAGGGCTCGGATAGAAACGCGCGTCGTGCTGCATTGAGGAGGCTCCTTTACGGCTCGGACCCGCCGATGGTGGCGGAGGTATGGGTCAGTTTCGTACGCGTCATGCTGGAACACCTTTCTATTGTTGGTGGTGTGGTAGCTGCCGCTCGCGCCGGGCGAGGCAACAACGGGGTGAGCGCGAGCTCCCGCTTCGGGGTTGTTGTCGGGTGTGTCAACTGAGGAAGAGGCCTCCGTAGACGAGTGCAGCCAGGACCACGAAGGCCGGGTGAGTCCGGAAGTGCAGCAGGGCGATGGCGGAAGCCACGCCGATGAGGACGGTGTGCAGCAGGCCCGCGCTGTTGAGGCCCTCGCTGAAGAAGCTCCAGGTCAGCCAGGCCATCATCATCGCGATCACCGGCCGTACCCACTGGCTCATGCGCTTGACGCGGGGGGAGTCGCGGTGACGATAAAGCAGCCCCAGGGCGCCCAGCATCAGCAGCAGCGAAGGCACCACCGTGGCGAATATCGCGACCAGGGCGCCGCCGATACCCGCCACGTCATAGCCCACATAGCCGGCCATCTTGGTGGCGATGGGGCTTGGCAGGGCATTGCCCAGCGCCAGGGTCTCGGCAAACTCCTGAGGACTCATCCAGCCGTAGCGGCCGACCACCTCCGCTTCGATCAGCGGGATGATCGCCGGCCCGCCGCCGTAGCCGATGATGTTAGGGATAAAGAAGGCCAGGAACAGCTCCCAATAGACCAGCATCACGGGGCCCTCCGCCGGGATGACGGTCGCAGCAGCGCCGCCGCCAGAACGGCGCCGATCACCCAGCCGGGATGGACCCCCAGCAGGTAGATCAGCGCACCGGCGACCATCGCCATGGCCAGGCTCACCGCCCAGCCCAGGGCCAGGCGCGACTTGTTCCAGAAGTCCAGGGTCAGCTGGCCCATCATGACCATGACCACGGGGACGACGGCCTGGCCCATGCCGTGGATCCAGGCCACGTGGCGATAGCTGCTGAAAAGGGCCAGTAGCGCGATCATCGCCACGACCATGGGCAGGATGACGGCGGTCACGGCGATCGCACAGCCGGTTGCGCCGGCTACCCGATAGCCGATGTAGCCGGGCATCTTGGTCGCGATGGGGCCGGGTAGGGTGTTGCCGATGGCCAGCACGTCGGCGAATTCCTCGTCATTCAGCCAGGCATGCCGTTTGACCACTTCCTGCTGTACCAGGGGTATCATCGCAGGACCGCCGCCGAAGCCGAGCAGACCGATGCGGGTGAAGGCCCAGAACAGCGCGCTGAACGGGGCCTTGTCGGGAGAGGGTGTCATGACAGCGCCAAGCTTCGGTCGGTTCTGGTTCGGGAGGTTGCTCTCTCCTTCATAGGGTCTTTTCCATCCAATACGTGGTTATTTTGGGTATCCGGAATAAATGGTTGAATAGCTGATGCCGCACGGAGGTCGCATCTCGTCTATTCAGCGGATTCCTTGGTTGATAACCTTCTCAATGAAGACGCCAGGGTCGCTATCACGTCACCTGAGATGGTACCGGCGCCACAGGGCGATCCCCATGGCGAGCACGATCCAGGCATAGATGGCTGCCAGGACATCATCCAGCACAATGCCCAGGCCGCCACCGATGGCCTCGATATGGTTGATGGGCGGTGGCTTGATGGCATCGAACAACCGGAATAGCACGAACACCACCCCTAACACCCAAGGGCGACGCGCCATGGCAAGCCCGATCATTGCGATAGGAAATGCCAGGTACTCATCGGCAACGATCTGGGGAACATCCCCACCTCCCAGCCACAGGGAAGCCCAGTGACAGAACGGCACGGCCACGGCCAGCAGCACCGCCATGATGACGACTTGCCGCCCTGGCGGATAACCCAATAGCCACCAGGCCAGCGGCAAGCCGAGCAGCGATCCGAAGGTTCCCGGCGCCCACGGCAGCCAGCCCAGTCCGAAGCCGGTCGCCACTACCAGAACGGCATTTTCTATCATCAGCTCTTCTCATCCGGCTCATAAGCGTTGAGACCACCCTCGATGCTGACTACCTGGGTGTAGCCCTTCTTCTGCAAGGCATCGGCTGCCAACTCGCCTCGGTTGCCACCACCACAGTGGCAAACAATGAGGGCCTGCTTGTCGGGCTCTACCTCGCCGATGCGCATCTCCAGGGAGCCACGACTGATATTCATGGCCCCCTTGATGTGACCTGCTTCGAACGCTTCCTTGTCACGGACATCCAGCAATAATGCCCCTTCGGCAACTCGCTTGCGGGCCTCGGCGGGCAAGACTTCTGTGATGCGCTGCCTGGCGTCATTGGCCCGTCGTAGAAATTCTCCAGAATGCTGAGTCATTGAAGTTGCTCCTGGCGAATGGGCGGAAAACGGCAACTTGTAATGAGACTGTTGACTTGATAAAACGAAAATCGATATCGATTTTCGTTTTTGGCAATGCAGGTGTCAATGCCATGGAGCATCATGATCTGCTCGCCGGCTTGGTGAGGCTACATGTCCTGCACCACGCTGCTGAGCATGAGATATACGGCCAGTGGATGATCGACGAGCTGGCTCACCACGGCTATCGACTGAGCCCCGGGACCCTATACCCCATGCTGCATTCGTTGGAGCGCAAGGGATACCTGACCTCCCGGGAAGAGTTCCAGGGAAGCACCCGCCGCAGGCTCTACCGCGCAACCGACCTCGGTCGGCAAGGGCTGGCGGTGGCCAAGCGACAGTTGCGAGAGCTTGCCGGTGAGGCCATTGATGACGAGACCTGCATTTCAAAGAACGGTGGCAGGGAGTCCGATCGATGAGCCATACGCCACGTCCTATCGGGCGCATCAGAGGAGTCTTCGGTGCCTTTCTGCTGCTGGGCCTGACCTCCTTCGGTGGCCCCATCGCCCACCTCGGCTACTTCCGCATCGAGTTTGTGGAGCGGCGCCGCTGGCTCTCCGAACAGGCCTATGCTGACCTGGTAGCGCTATGCCAGTTCTTGCCCGGGCCCGCCAGCAGCCAGGTAGGTTTCGCCCTGGGGCTGATGCGTGCCGGCCCCTGGGGAGCAGCAGCAGCGTGGACGGCCTTTACCTTGCCCTCGGCGATGGTGCTGCTGCTGTTCGCGTTGGGCTCCGCCGTGCTTGAGGGTCCCATCAGCCAGGGCATCATCCACGGACTCAAGGTGACAGCGGTGGCCATCGTCGCCCACGCCGTGTGGGGCATGGCCCGCAGCCTCTGTCCTGATCCTCGGCGCGCCGGTATTGCACTGGCCGCAGTCTTCACCGTGGTGCTGGTTAGCGGCCCACTGGGACAGGTGGCCGCCATCGTGATCGGTGCCCTGGCAGGCATGGCACTGTGTCGGGCCCATGCCGAGGCCGATGTTCACGACCTGCTTTTGCCTGTCTCGACACGTGCCGGCTATCTGGCCGGGCTTGCCTTCGTTGTTCTGCTGGTCGGGCTACCACTGCTGGCTTGGGCCAGCCCCTCCGTAGGCTTGGCGGTCATGGATGCCTTCTATCGCGCCGGTGCCCTGGTGTTCGGCGGCGGCCATGTGGTGCTGCCGCTGCTGGAAGCCGAAGTGGTGCAGTCCGGCTGGGTCAGTGCGGACGAGTTCCTGGCAGGCTACGGTGCCGCCCAGGCCGTACCGGGGCCGCTGTTCACCTTCGCCTCCTATTTGGGCGCGGTGATGGCGCCGCTCGGCGGCAGCCTGTTCGGTGCCGCCTTGGCGCTGGTGATGATCTTCCTGCCCGGGATGCTGCTACTGGTGGCTGTACTGCCCCATTGGAACCGATTCCGCCGCTGGGATAGCGCGCAAGCACTGATGCGCGGGGCTAATGCGGCAGTCGTAGGGATCTTGGGCGCCGCTCTCTATCAGCCGGTTTGGACCAGTGCCATTCTTGGCCCTCACGAGTTTGCGCTTGCGCTGACCGGCTTTCTCTTGCTCAGTGTTTGGAAACTGCCGGCCTGGGCGGTAGTCGTCATCCTTGCCGGTGGCGGCATACTCATCACCAGTTACTGATGGGCGACCATGTCCGGGGTTCGTGTGAGGTGGCGCTGAAGGGTGTGAAGTGAAGGGGCCGGCCAGCGCTGGGGGTGACGAGGGCTCAGGTATCGACCAGGGCGAGATTGCCACGCAGCCGGGCTTCGAGCGGCCCGAGGTCGATAGCGGTGTCCCGGGGCCAGCCGGCGGTGAGTATGACGCCATCGGCGGCATACTCTACGGCGGTTACGGGAACCGCCAGGCTCTCGAGCCAGGTGCGCGCTTCGGCTTCGCCGGCGAAGCCGACCTTGAGCCGCAACGCGGTGCGTTCGGTGACATGGTGCAAGGGCAGTTCGGCCAGTGCCTGGCTCACCGCCTGTGAATAGGCGCGGGCCAGGCCGCCGGTGCCGAGCTTGGTGCCGCCGAAGTAGCGTGTCACCACACAGCCGACCTGGCCCAGCCCGGCGCCGTCGAGGACCTGAAACATCGGGCGACCCGCGGTGCCGCCCGGTTCGCCATCGTCGGAAAAGCCGATGGCATTCTGCTCGCCCGGCGCGCCGGCGATAAAGGCGCTGCAGTGGTGGCTGGCATTGGGGTGGACCCTGCGGGCCTCGGCAAGCAGGGTGGTGACGCTGGCCACGTCCGGTGCATGGCAGATCCAGGTGATGAAGCGGCTCTTCTCGACCTCGGTCTCGGATTCCCGCCGGGTGCCGGCAGGCAAGTCGGGGACCGGGTAGCGCATCAGTGGGTAAGCTCGTGCTGGCGCACCACGCCCATTACCATGCCCAGCACCTGAATATCGCTGTTCTTCAGGTAGATGGGGGGCATGCTCTCGTTGGCCGGCTGCAGGCGGACCCCGCTCTTCTCGATATAGAGCTTCTTCAGCGTGACCTCCTGCTGATTGATCAGCACCACGGCGGTTTCGCCGTTCTCGGCGCTCTCCTGGCGCTCGATGATGATCACGTCGCCGTCGAAGATATTGCAGTCGATCATGGAGTCGCCGCGCACACGCAGGGCATAGGTGTTGCGGCGTACCATGCAGGAGGGGGCGTGAACGGCACCGATGGTGGGGCAGGCCTCGATGGGCATGCCGGCCGATACGTCGCCTAGCAGCGGGATCTCGACGAGGTCGTCGCCTTCGATGCGGATCCAGGCCTCGGCCATGGGCAGGTTGGGACGTCGGTGCAGATAGTGCGTGGAAGCCTGTGGCATGTGGCGTTTCCCCCTCTGATCGACCCTGTGGAAATGTACAGGTATCCAGCATCATAGCAGGCGATGCCTCATAGGCAAGTTCCCCGGTCCGGGACAAGCCTTGACCTGCGGCAAGGGAGGCGTCGTGACGCAGGCGGATTACTAGTAGCAAAAGGCCATTCAGTGTAGCATTTCCAGCGAATTCACCATTCCTGGAGAGTGCCGTTGAGCCTGCGTCTGCAAGCGCACAGTCTCGCATGTGAGCGTGATGATCGTTGGCTGTTCCGGGGCCTGGACCTGGACATCCGCGCCGGCGAGATCGTGCGGGTGGAAGGGCCCAACGGAAGCGGCAAGACAACCCTGTTGAAGATCCTGTCCGGCCAGCTGGCCGACTACGAGGGCGAGCTCTTCTGGGACGAGCGTCCCATGCGTGAGGCTCGCGATGACTTCCTGTCCAACCTGCTCTATATGGGCCATGCGCCGGGGGTCAAGGCGGCGCTGACGCCGCTGGAAAACCTGACCTGGTATCAGGCCATGGCGGGTCAGCCGCAGGATGAGGCCTCCCGCTATGCGGCACTGGACGATGTCGGCCTGGCCGGTTTCGAGGACCTGCCGGCAGGGCAGCTTTCCGCCGGGCAGCAGCGCCGGGTGGCGCTGGCCCGCCTGGTGCTGACGCCACGGCCGCTGTGGGTACTGGACGAGCCCTTCACCGCCATCGACCGCGACGGCGTTGCGGCGCTCGAGCGTCGGTTGTTCGACCATGCCCGCCGGGGTGGTTGTGTGCTGGTGACCACTCACCACGAGCTGACGCCCTGTGCCGAGCTGCGCCGTATCCACCTTGGCGGGGGAGGTCTCGATGACGGGAACTGAAGGCTCGGTGAGCAAGGAGGTCCCGGTGGTCTTTCACGGGGAACCTGGCGGGGGGTTGGCTGTCGCATTCTGGGCAACGCTCAAGCGTGACCTGGTGCTCCTGCTGCGCCGGCGCAGCGAGGTGATGAATCCGCTGGTCTTCTTCGCCATCGTGATCACCCTGTTCCCGATCGGCATCTCGCCGGACCCACAGCTGCTGACGGCCATCGCCCCAGGACTGCTGTGGGTGGCGGCGCTGCTCGCGGCACTGCTGTCCCTGGACAGCCTGTTCCGGGCCGATTACGACGACGGTTCGCTCGAGCAACTGCTGCTGACACCGCAGCCGCTGGCTGTGCTCGCCCTGGCCAAGGTGGCCGTGCACTGGCTGCTTACCGGCCTGCCCCTGGCGCTGATGGCGCCGCTGCTGGGAGTCATGCTGGCACTGCCTGCGGGCAGCTATGGCGTGTTGGCGGTTTCACTGGCACTGGGCAGTGCCAGTCTCAGCCTGATTGGTGCCATCGGAGCGGCGCTGACGGTGGGGTTGTCCCGCGGCGGTGTGCTGCTGTCGCTGCTGGTGCTTCCCCTTTATATCCCGGTGCTGATCTTCGGTGCCGGAGCCGTGCAGGCCGCCATTTTCGGCGACGGTGTCATGGCGCATCTGGCGATTCTCGGCGCGCTGCTGGCGCTCGCCCTGATTCTTGCGCCCCTGGCAATTGCGGCATCGCTGCGCATCAGTATCAACGGTTGAGAGGGTGACGAGGCATGTGGGCCTTTATTAACAAACTGCGTTCCCCGAAGTGGTTCTACGCGATCAGCGCACGGCTCCAGCCCTGGTTCTGGGCCGCGGCGCTGATCCTGATCGTTATCGGCTCGGTCTGGGGGCTGGCCTTCGCTCCGGCCGATTACCAGCAGGGCAACAGCTTTCGCATCATCTACGTCCATGTGCCGGCCGCCTTCCTGGCCCAGTCGATCTTTGTCTCCATGGCGATAGCGGGCGTGGTCTTCATGGTCTGGAAGATCAAGATTGCCGATATGGCAGCCGCCATGATGGCGCCGCTGGGTGCCGCCATGACGTTCATTGCACTGTTCTCCGGGGCCGTGTGGGGGGTGCCCACCTGGGGCACCTGGTGGATGTGGGATGCGCGCCTGACCTCGATGTTGATCCTGCTGTTCCTCTACCTGGGCGTCATCGCCCTGCGCGGTGCCTTCACCAGCCGCGACAGCGCCTCTCGGGCCGCTTCGGTTCTGGCCATGGTGGGGGTCATCAACATCCCGATCATCAAGTACTCGGTGGACTGGTGGTATACCCTGCATCAGCCGGCCTCCTTCACCATCACCGGCCGTGCCGCCATGCCCCTTGAAATGTGGGCGCCGCTGCTGATCATGGTGCTGGGCTTCTACTGTTTCTTCATCGCCCTGACCCTGATGCGCACCCGCAGTGAAATCCTGCGTCGGGAATCCAACAAGCGCTGGGTCCGTGACCTGGCCGGGGGGGAGCGCTGATGGCCTTCGAGTCCTTCAACGAATTTATTGCCATGGGGGGGCATGCCCCCTACGTCTGGGCCGCCTGGGGGGTCACCGGTGGGCTACTGGTGGCGGTTGTTTTGCACGCCCGTGCCGAACGCCGCCTGCTGCTGCGCAACCTGCAGCGTCGGGTCCGGCGCGAAGAGCGTCTGGTTGCCAACCAAGGCGAAATGGCTGGAATTTCACATCAAACGGGTGGTAATCGCCATGACACTTAGCCTGACACCGAAGCGTAAGCAGAAGCTCTACGTGATTCTGGGGCTGGTCGCCCTGGCGGCCATCGCCGTGGGGCTGACGCTCTATGCGCTGCGAGCCAACATCAATCTCTTCTTCAGCCCCATCGAGATCGCGGCCGGGGATGCGCCCTATGAACGCCAGATTCGTGCCGGCGGCATGGTCAAGGAGGGCAGCGTCTCGAGGAATCCGGATAGCCTGGACGTGGAGTTTACCGTCACCGACTATGTCGAGGATCTGCGCGTCTCCTACAGTGGTATCCTGCCCGACCTGTTTCGCGAGGGGCAGGGTGTCGTCGTCGTCGGTCAGTTGAAACAGGATGGCATGTTCCGTGCCGACCAGGTGCTGGCGCGCCACGACGAGAACTACATGCCACCCGAGGTCGCCGACGCGCTGGAAGCGGCCGGCTACTCTCCCGCCGACTTTCAGACCAAGGCCGCCAAGGTGGCCGAGCGTGTCGAAGCGCGGGAGTCAGGCGAAGGCGAGAGCCAGAATCAAAGCCAGAGCCAGTACTGATCCGGAGAAACCATGTCGATCCAGATGATTCCCGAAATCGGCCATTTCGCCCTGGTCATCGCCCTGCTGCTGGCGGTGGCGCAGACGGCGATGCCACTGGCCGGCGCAGCAACGCGTCGACCGCTGCTGATGGCCTATGCCCGCCCCATGGCAAGCGGACAGTTCCTGTTCGTGGCGATCGCCTATGCCGCACTCACGGCGAGTTACATGCTGGACGATTTCAGCGTGGCCAACGTGGCCAACAACTCCAACTCCATGCTGCCTTGGTACTACAAGCTCAGTGCCGTCTGGGGCAACCATGAAGGCTCGGTGCTGCTGTGGAGCCTGATGCTGGCCGGCTGGGGCTTCTTTGCCGCCCGCTACTCCCGCGAGCTGCCCCGCGACATGGTGGCTCGGGTTGTCGGCGTGCTGGGCGCGGTCTGCGTCGGCTTCCTTCTGTTCATCCTGATCACCTCCAACCCCTTCGACCGGCTGCTGCCCAACGTGCCGCAGGATGGTGCCGACCTCAATCCGCTGCTGCAGGACATCGGCCTGATCCTGCATCCGCCGATGCTCTACATGGGCTACGTCGGCTTCTCCGTGGTCTTCGCCTTCGCCATCGCCGCGCTGCTGGGCGGCCGCCTGGACGCTGCCTGGGCCCGCTGGGCGCGCCCCTGGACCAACCTGGCCTGGGCCTCCCTGACGGTTGGCATCGCGCTGGGCAGCTGGTGGGCCTACTACGAGCTGGGCTGGGGTGGCTGGTGGTTCTGGGACCCGGTGGAGAACGCCTCGCTGCTGCCCTGGCTGACGGGTACGGCCCTGATGCACTCCCTGGCGGTCACCGAGAAGCGCGGCTCCTTCAAGAGCTGGACGCTGCTGCTGGCGATCATCACCTTCTCGCTGTCGCTGCTGGGAACCTTCCTGGTGCGCTCGGGCGTGCTGACGTCGGTGCATGCCTTCGCCAACGATCCGTCCCGTGGCTTCTTCATTCTGGTGTTGCTGGGTATCACCGTGGGGCTGTCGCTGCTGATCTTCGCCCTGCGCGCACCGCGGGTCAGCCACAAGACCAGCTTCAACTGGCTCTCCCGCGACGCCCTGCTGCTGATCAACAACATCATGCTGGTGATCATCACCGTCACCGTACTGATGGGCACCGTCTACCCGCTGCTGCTCGACGCCCTGAACCTGGGCAAGATCAGCGTGGGCCCTCCTTACTTCAACGCCCTGTTCGTGCCACTCACCGTCATCATGTGCATCTTCATGGGGCTCGGTCCCATCGCACGCTGGAAGCAGACCGACGTTCGCTCGCTGGTCAAGCGGCTCTGGCTCGCCGGCGTCGCGGCACTGGCCATCGGTGTCACCATGCCCTTCATCTTCGGTCAGGAGTGGAACGCCTGGGTTGCCATCGGCCTGGTGACCGCCATGTGGATCGTGCTGCCGATGTTCCGGGACATCTATGAGAAGACTCGCCATGCACCGACGCGGATCGCCGGGCTCAAGAAGCTGTCACTGGCCTACTGGGGCATGCAGCTGGGCCACCTCGGCGTGGCGGTGACCATCATCGGCGTGGCGGTGGTCTCAAACTACAATATCGAGCGCAACGTGCGCATGGGGGTGGGGGACAGCGCTCAGGTAGCGGGCTACACCTTCACCATGACCGAACTCACCAGCCGGCGTGGCGCCAACTTCCTGGCCGACCGGGCGGTGATCGAGGTACAGCGTGACGGCAGTCGTCGCAGCTTCACCATGACGCCGGAGAAACGCCTCTACATCGCTCGTGGCATGCCCATGACCCAGGTTGCCCTGCGCCCCGGCCTGTTCCGCGACCTCTACGTGGCCATGGGCGAGGATCTCGGCGACAACAGCTGGGCTATGCGTGTGCAGTACAAGCCCTTCGTACGCTGGCTGTGGCTGGGTGCGCTACTGATGGCGGGCGGTGGAATGCTGGCGGTGATCGATCGACGTTACCGGCGCCTTGCCACTTCGCAGGATCCTGAGGCGGCGCGGGGACCGGACAAGGCCAAGGAGGCCACGGCATGAAGCGTCGCTTGCTGCTGCTGTTGCCGCTTGTCGGCTTCCTGGTGCTGTCGGTGTTTCTCTACCAGGGGTTGTCACTGAACCCCTTCCATCGAGACTCCGCGCTGATGGCCAGGGACTTCCCGGCCTTCGACAAGGAAACCCTGAAGGACCCGGAGCAGCGGGTGGACGAGTCGCTGCTCCACGGCCAGGTCACCCTGGTCAACGTCTGGGGTGAATGGTGCCCGGAGTGCAAGCGCGAGATGCCCCAACTGCTCGATCTCGCCGACCGCGGTATCCGTCTGGTCGGTATCAGCTACAAGGACACCCGCGAGAAGGGAATGGGGTTCCTGCAGGACTTCGGCGACCCCTTTGAAGTCAACATCTTCGACCCGGAAGGCGACCTGAGCTTCGAGCTTGGCGTCTACGGGGCACCGGAGACCTTCCTGGTGGATCGCGACGGCATCATTCGCTATCACCACACCGGCTATATCTCGCCGGATGACATCCGTGAACACATCCTGCCGGAGGTGGCAAAATGGCAGTGATTCGATTGACACTCGCTAGCCTCGTTCTGTTGCTGGTGGCCGGTCTGGTACAGGCCGCTGCGATTGAAATGCGCGAATTCGACGACCCGGTCATGGAGCAGCGCTATCGCAGCCTGACGGCGTCGCTGCGCTGCCCGACCTGTGAGAATCAGGCCATCAACGATTCCGACGCCCCGGTCTCCCGGGACATGCGTGACCGGGTCTACTTCATGCTGCAGGACGGCAGGGCAGACATGGAGATCCGCGACCATCTGGTCGAGCGCTTCGGCAACTATGTGCTCTACAACCCGCGCCTGGAAGGTCGCACCTACCTGCTTTGGGGGCTGCCGGCCGCGCTGGTGGTGCTGGGCGGCATCCTGGTGGTGCTGGTGGTGCGCGCCCGGCGTAACGCCTCGGCCCGTGCCCTGAGCGACGAAGAGCGTGCGCGTCTCGACGCCCTCATCAACCGTGGGAGAACCCCATGACCCTGTTGTGGCTTGCCTTTGCTCTTCTCCTGCTGCCTGCGCTGTGGCTGCTGGTGGCTCCCCTGCGTCGAGCGCGCCTGGTACACGATGCCCAGGCCAGCTTCGAGGAAAACGACAAGTCCGCGGAACAGAACGTGGCCATCTATCGCCGCCGCCTGGAATCGCTGGAAGCGGCGCTGGAGCGGGGCGATATCGACCAGGCCCGTTTCGAGGAGGATCGCCTGGAACTCGACCGTAGCCTGCTCGAGGATACCGAGTCCCTGAAGCGTCGCCCGCTGCGATCATCCGCCTCCGGTCGCTTCGTCGTGCCGCTGGTGGCCCTGGCCGTGGTGATCGGCTCGGTGGTCTGGTACCAGCAGCACGGTGCCGAAGGCGACCTGGCGCTCTACGAGGCGTACCAGGAGAGCGACTCCCTGCCGATGCTGGTGGAACGCCTGGAACAGCAGGCGGAACGTCAGCCGAACAATCCCAACGTCTGGGCGTCGCTCTACCCCATCTACCGCGATTCGGGGCAGGGCGCCGCAGCGTTGAATGCGCTGGAGAACCTGATCGAACTCGAGGGACGGCAAGCCTCGCTGCTGGCACAGAAGGCCCAGCTGAAGTTCTTCATGGCCAATCGCAGCATCACCGATGAGGTGCAGGGGCTGATCGACGAGACCCTTGAGCGCGATCCCCGGGAACCTACCATCCTCGGCATGATGGGCGTGCACGCCTTCGACAGGGGCAACTACGAGGAAGCCATCGATCGCTGGCGGCGTGCCATTGCCGGCATGTCCGATTCCAGCTCGTCGGAAGCCCTGCGTGAAGGGATTCGCATCGCTCAGCAGCGCCTTGGCGTGGCACCCGAAGCGCAGGAGCCCATCGCCCAGGGGCCCGGTATCCATGTGAGTGTGCGCCTGGACGAGAGCCTGGAAGGCATGCTCGATGACGACACCCGGGTGTTCATCGTCGCCCGTGACATGGAGGGGGAGCTACCCCCGCTGGCCGTGGCCCGGGTGACGCTCGGCGACCTGCCCACGAGCCTGGTGCTCGACGACCGGCACGCGATGTCCGACGAAGCGAGCCTCTCCCAGGTGAGCGAGGCCAGGTTGCTGGTCCGCGTCACCACTACCGGCGATGCCACGCCGGTACCGGGGGACATGTTCGGCGATCTCGATGGGGTTGCCGTGGGCGGCACCGAGGGCGAGCCGGTGGAGGTCGTTATCGACCGTCTCGTCGAGTAGCCGGGATGCGACTCACCTCGATCCGCCTGAGCGGGTTCAAGTCCTTCGTCGATCCGGTTACCGTACCCTTCGATGGCAACATGACCGCCATCGTCGGGCCCAACGGCTGCGGCAAGTCGAACATCATCGACGCCGTGCGCTGGGTCATGGGCGAATCGTCGGCCAAGACCCTGCGCGGCGAGTCGATGACCGACGTCATCTTCAACGGCTCCACCGCGCGCAAGCCGGTGGGGCAGGCCGCCATCGAGCTGCACTTCGACAACAGCGACGGCAGCATGGGCGGCCTCTACGCCCAGTACGCCGAGATCGCCGTCAAGCGTCTGGTCTCTCGCGACGGCCAGTCCGCCTACTTCTTCAACGGCCAGAAGTGCCGTCGCCGCGACATCGCCGACCTCTTCCTGGGAACCGGCCTCGGCCCCCGCTCCTACGCCATCATCGGCCAGGGCATGATCTCGCGGCTGATCGAGGCGCGCCCCGAGGAGCTGCGTGCCACCCTCGAGGAAGCCGCGGGAATCTCCAAGTACAAGGAGCGCCGCCGGGAGACCGAGAACCGCATGCGGCGCACCCGGGAGAATCTCGAACGCCTGGATGACATTCGCGAGGAGCTCGACAAGCAGCTCGAACGCCTGAGGCGCCAGGCCGAGGCGGCGCGGCGCTACCAGACTCTCAAGGAACAGGAGTACCGGCTCAAGGGCGAGCTGGCGCTGCTGCGTGGCCGCGCACTGCGCGCCCGCCAGGGTGAGGAGGAGACCCGCGTCCGCGAGCTGGAAACCGCCGTGGAGCGCGAGATCCTGGGCATGCGTCAGTGCGAGACCCGCCTCGAGGAGGCCCGAGCCGGCCACGATCGCCTGGCCGAAGAGCTGGAGGCACGACAGGCACGGTTCTTCGAGACCACCGGTGCCATCGCCCGGTTGGAACAGAACCTGGAGCACGCACGCAGCCGGGAAGCTCAGTTGGGGCGCGACCTGGAGAGCGCGCATCGTGAACTCGCCGAGCTGGACCGGCTGGGCGAAGACGACGAGGCGCGGCTGGCGGGGCTTGACGAGCGGCTCGAACGCCTGGGTCCCGAACAGGAGGAGGTCGCAGAACAACTGGCCGAGCTGGAGGCGATGCTGGAAGACGCGGAGCCGGGTGCCGAGGAGGCCGAGCTCGCCTACGAAACCTTCAGCGAGGGCTGGCGCGAAGCCAGCCGCGAAGCGGAGCGCGCACAGGACCGCCTGCGCGAACTGGAAGATCGACTGGCACGGCTTGAGGCCGACGAGCAGCGCCGCCGCCAGCAGCAGCAGGAGTTGCCGGATCTCGCCGAGCTACAAGCTCGACGAGGTGAGCTGCAGGAGCGGCTGGCCGAGTTCCAGCTGGAGCAGGAGAGCGCCGAGGCACGGCGCGAGCAGTTGCAGGAACAGCGCGACGGTGCACGCGCCGCCGCAGCATCGCTGGAGCAGCGGCGCGAGGAACAGCGTGCCCGCCGCAGCGTGTTGCAGGGCGAGCTGGCCTCGCTGGAAGCGCTGATACAGGCCGCCCTGACCGACCCGGACGAAGCGCTGGCGACTCACCTGGCCGACCACGGCCTGGGCGACGCACCACGGCTGGGCGAGTCCCTCGAGGTCGACCATGGCTGGGAGGCCAGCGTCTCCTGGGTGTTGGCGCCGTGGCTCAAGGCACGGCTGGCAACACCCGGCTCCTTTCAGGCCGCCAGTGATGCGCCGCCCGCCGAACTCGGGGCGCTTTCTCCGGATGCCGTTGGTGAACCGCCACCCCATAGCCTGGCGGCCCGGGTGCGCGGCGCCGGTGCCGCGTCGGCTTGGCTGGGGGCGATCCGCTGCGTGGAAAGCGATGCCCAGGCCTGGGAGCAGCGCGAAAGCCTGGTCGCAGGCGAGAGCCTTATCACGCCACAGGGGCTATGGCTGGGGACCGACTGGGTACGCCACCGGGGCCAGGGTGCGGGTCCCGATGCGCTGCTGGTCAGCCGGCGGCGCCGGGACGAGGTGGTCGCCGAACTCGACGGTGTCGAGTCAGGCCTGGTCACGCGGGACGATGAGCTGGCCGCCGAGCGAGAGCGGGCCGAGCTGGCCGAAGGCGCCCTGGAGGGCGTGCGCCAGGATGAGCGGCGGCTGGCCGCGGAGCATCAGCAGCTGGCGGTCCAGGACAGCGGCCTGGCCAGCCGGCTGGAGCACCTGCAGGGGCGGGCCGCCGAACTGGTCGAAGAGGTCGAGCGATTGCGCGAGACCGGGGAAGAGACGCGACTGGCCATCGAGGAGGCCCGAGAGCAGTGGCAGCAGGCCATGGCACGGCTCGAGGAGGGTGCCGAACAGCGCGACCGGCTGGAACGTGAGCGCAGCCAGAGCCGTGAGCGGCTCGCCTCGCTGCGTGCCCGCCAGCGACCGCTCAACGAGCGCGCGCAGCAGCTGGCGCTGGAGCATCAGCGGTTGAGCACCGAGCGGGCCGGCCTGGCCGAGCAGCAGGGGCGCGCCGGCGACGCCCGCCAGCGCCTGGCGGCCCGTTGTAGCGAACTGGGCGAGGCACTGGAGCAACTGCGCGAGCCCGACGAGGAGCAGCGCGAGCGTCTCGACGAGCTGCTGCACCGGCGCGACGGCGACGAGCGGGCGCTCAACGAGGTGCGTGGCCGTGCCGCCGAGCTGGCCGATCGGCTGCGCGAGGACGAGCAGGCCCGCCAGGGCCACGAGCGCAGTCTTGAAGGTATTCGCGAGCGCCTGCAGGAGGCGCGCATGCAGGTCCAGGCCCTGGCGCTCAAGGCCGAGACCCAGGACGAACAACTGGCTGAACTAGGCCACGATGCCGTGGTCTTACTGGAGTCGCTGGACCCCGAGGCCACCGAATCCGCCTGGCAGACCCGGCTGGAGGAGGTCGCCGACCGGGTTCGCCGGCTGGGGGCGATCAACCTCGCCGCCATCGAGGAGTACGACCAGCAGGCCGAGCGGCGCGACTACCTGGAGGCCCAGCAGGCCGAATTGAACGAGGCGCTGGAGACACTGGAGAAGGCGATTCGACGGATTGACCAGGAAACCCGTACCCGTTTTCGTGACACCTTCGAGCGGGTCAATCAGGGCCTGCAGGCACTTTTCCCCCGAGTCTTCGGTGGTGGAACCGCATGGTTGACGCTCACCGGGGATGATTTGCTGGATACCGGCGTGGCGATCATGGCGCGTCCTCCCGGCAAGAAGAACAGCACCATTCACTTGCTCTCGGGGGGCGAAAAGGCACTGACTGCCCTGTCGCTGGTCTTCGCCATCTTCCAACTCAATCCCGCCCCTTTCTGCATGCTCGATGAGGTGGATGCACCACTGGATGATGCCAATGTGGGTCGCTATGCCAAGCTGGTGAAGGACATGTCGGATTCGGTGCAGTTTATCTATATCACCCACAACAAGATCGCCATGGAGGCGGCAGAAAGGTTGATGGGTGTTACCATGCAGGAGCCGGGTGTATCACGCCTGGTAGCCGTAGGGGTCGAGGAGGCTGCCGCACTTGCCGAAGCCTGATGGTGCTTGCACGGGCTAAAGAAACGCGTTATCAGAATGCACATCATGGTCAGATCACACTATCGAAGCGTGAAATGACAGGGAAAGGCGCAGGGTCGATTGGACTCTCAAGCGAGAATGCCGGGGCTTGACAAATAAAAAAAGTAGCCCTTTTTTTGGCAATCGCGCTATGCTGTTCACGAACATCCATCCGGCATGGCGCCCTAGTGATAGGCAAGACGACCCATGGAACTTAGAGAATGGCTGATCATTCTGGGGCTGGCACTGGTGACTCTCATCGTGGTTGATGGGATACGTCGCCTGAAACGCCAGCGCCGAGTGCCCCGCCTGGACCAGGTAGGGGAAAACAACAACCACGGTAGCGATGACGCAACAGCATCGACCGAGGCTGACACCAATTGGGAACTGCCCAACGGCGGGGCGCGTGTCATCAGTCCTGCCAGCTATGCCCAGGCGCAGAGCAAACCCAAGCCCAAATTGAAGCGCCAGGAGCACCCCGGTCCTTCACGGGTGCTGGCTGGCCTCAAGGCGGCAAGGCATGCGCCCGAGCGGCCCGAGCCCAGCCCGTCGGCGTCGCCGCCGCCGCGTGATGACGCCCCGGCGACGCGGGCTGAGCCCTCCTTCGACGCGACAAGCGCCGGGGATGCGGCGCCTGCGTCCAGCGATCCCCCGCGTCGCGAAACCGCATCCACACGCGAACAGCCCGAACGCACACCTATCGCCAGCACCGAGCCCACGCTCGGTGAACACGCGCGTAAGGATGCGAAAGCGCCATCCGAGTCCAGCGTGCAGCCGACTATGCACAGCCGTGAGTCAACGCCGGCTGAGCATGAGTCAGCACCGGCGGAGCATCAGCCAGCCGCTGCAACGGCCAGCACGACGTCGCCGCGCCCTGACGATGCCAAAGCGGATGTTCCGCGTCGCGAACCGACGCTATCGGCACTTGACGATGCCGAGTCGCCCTCTGCCATGACCGCCGAACCGCTGGCCGCCGACCCCGGAGACCACGAGGAACTGCATGACGACGACGAGCGCTATCGCCTCGTCGACCTGGAAGGCATGAGCGATTCGATCAAGAGCGGGTCGCGGCGCATGGGCCACTCGGTCCAGCGCTTCGGTGCTTCCATGCAGCAGCGCCTGGCCAAGCGGCGTGAAGAGAAACGGCTGGAAAAGGCACGCCGTGAGAAGGCTCGCGCGGAGAAGGCCGCCCTGGACGCCCAGCGCCGTCGCGAGGCCGAGGCCGAGAAGGCCGCCAGGGATGCCGAGCGCCGTCGCCTCGAGGCCCAGGTCATCGAGATGGCCGACGACGACGATCCGCTGTTCGCACCGCCGCGCACTCGGCAAGCGGAGGCGCGGGACGATGTCGCCTTCGAGCCGATGCTTTCCGATGCCGAGCAGGCCTCAGCCATCGAGCCGGACGCCGGGATGTACGATGACGACCTGATCGACGACGACGTCGTGCGGGCACATCCGACCCTGGCCAAGGCCCTGCGGCACGACGTCAATGCCGAACGCGCCCGGGAGACCCTCAGCCATTCCGACGAGGTCATCGTCATCAGCGTGCTTTCCCGTGACGAGCAAGGCTTCTCTGGCGAAGCGCTGCTGGATCTGATGCTGGCCTGCGGCCTGCGCTACAGCAGCGAGATGGGCATCTTCCATCGCTTCGAAACCGAAGACCCGGAGAGCGAACTGCAATTCTCCATGGTCAACGTGATCAAGCCCGGGACCTTCCCCATCGAGGCCATGGACGAGTTCCGCACGCCTGGCGTCACCCTGCTGATGCCACTGCCCGGCGCGCTGGATACGGCGGCAGCCTTCGAAGCGATGGTGGAAACCGCCATGGTGATCGTGCGCAACCTGGGCGGTGAACTGAAGGACGAGAATCACAGCGTGATGACCGCCCAGACCGTGGAGTTCGCCCGCCAGCGCGTGCAGGAGTTCGAGCGCCGCAACCGCCTCAATCGCTACCAGGTGAACTGATTCCTGACCGAGTGCCATGCCGTACCTGACGACAACCCCGTGAGCGATCACGGGGTTGTCGTGTTCCGGGCGGCAAGAAATCCTCTTCGAGACACCGAGACGCATGAGCCAGCCCGAACAGAAGACCCTCGATGAAGTCGCCATGTTGCGCGCCGAACTCGACGACGCCAACTACCGCTACTACGTGTTCGACGAGCCGCGCATGACCGACGCCGACTACGACCGTCGGCTGCGTCGGCTCCAGGAAATCGAGGCGGTGTATCCCGACCTTGTCACCCCCGACTCGCCGACCCAGCGTGTGGGGGCACCGCCCGATGCCGGGTTCCCCGAGGTCGAGCACGCGGTCCCCATGCTCTCCCTCGACAATGCCTTCAACGAGGAGGAGATCACCGCCTTCGTCAAGCGCGTGGCCGACCGGCTGGAAATCGATGGCGAAACCATCGCCTTCTGCTGCGAGCCCAAGCTGGACGGTGCGGCGGTGTCGCTGGTCTACGAGCAGGGTGTGCTGGTCAGCGGTGCCACTCGCGGCGACGGACGTACCGGCGAGGGCATCACCTCCAACCTGCGTACCCTGCGCTCGGTGCCACTGAAACTGCGCGGCAAGGCGGCGCCCGGCCTGCTGGAAGTGCGTGGCGAAGTGATCATGAGCCACGGCGGCTTCGAGACGCTCAACGCCAAGGCCCGTGAAGAGGGTGGCAAGGTGTTTGCCAACCCGCGCAACGCCGCGGCGGGCAGCTTGCGCCAGCTTGACCCCAGTATTACCGCCACGCGCCCGCTGGAGTTCAGCGCCTACCAGGCCGCCCGCTTCGAGCCGGACCCGGGTGATGCCACCCACAGCGAGCTGATGGCCCGATTGGGCGACCTGGGGCTGCGTACCAGCGCCGCCCTCGAAGTGGTCACCGGCAGCCAGGGGCTGATCGACTACTGTCGGCGGCTGGGCGAACGGCGCGACAGCCTCGGCTACGATATCGACGGCGTGGTGATCAAGGTCGACGACCTGCGTCTGCAGCGTGAGCTGGGCTTCGTTTCCCGGGCGCCACGCTGGGCCATCGCCTTTAAGTTCCCCGCCCAGGAGGAGACCACGACCCTCAACGACGTGGAGTTCCAGGTCGGTCGCACCGGGGCGATCACCCCGGTGGCCCGGCTCGAGCCGGTCACCGTGGCAGGGGTCACCGTCTCCAATGCCAGCCTGCACAACGCCGACGAGATCGCCCGGCTCGGGGTGATGATCGGCGACACCGTCACGATTCGCCGCGCCGGTGACGTCATTCCCCAGGTGGTGCGGGTAGAAACCTCGCTGCGCCCGGACGATGCCCGGGAAATCGTCTTCCCCGAACGCTGCCCGGTATGCGACTCCGAGGTCGAGCGACTCGAGGGCGAGGTGGTGGCCCGCTGTTCGGGGGGGCTCTACTGTGGCGCCCAGCGCAAGGAGGCGCTGAAGCACTTCGCCTCGCGGCGGGCGCTCGATATCGACGGGCTCGGCGAGAAGCTGATCGAGGCGCTGGTGGAGCGGGACTGGGTCAAGACCCCCGCCGACCTGTTCCGGCTCGATGCCGAGCGCCTGGCCTCACTGCCGCGCATGGCGCAGAAGTCCTCCGACAACCTGGTGGCGGCCCTGGACAAGGCCAAGCAGACGACGCTGGCCCGCTTTGTCTTCGCCCTGGGCATTCGCGAGGTGGGCGAGGCCACCGCCGCCAACCTGGCGCGTCACTTCGGCACCCTGGATGCCCTGATGGAGGCCGAGGTCGACGACCTGGAAGCCGTCGAGGACGTGGGGCCGGTGGTCGCCGCCCACGTGCACACCTTCTTCCGGCAGCCCCACAATCGCGACACCATCGACGAACTGCGGGCCCTGGGCCTGACCTGGAAAGAGGAAGAGGTCGGCGAGCGCCCCCAGCCCCTGGCCGGCCAGACCTGGGTGCTCACCGGTACCCTGGAGAGCATGACCCGCGACGAGGGCAAGGAGCGCCTCCAGGCGCTGGGCGCCAAGGTGGCCGGCAGCGTGTCGAAGAAGACCGCCGCCGTGGTGGCGGGTCCCGGCGCCGGCAGCAAGCTCGCCAAGGCGGAACAGATGGGGGTGCCGGTGCTCGACGAGGAGGGCTTCCTGGAACGCCTCGAAGCCTGGGAAAACGAGGGGGAGGCAGAGCAATGAACGACGGCCGTTTTATCGAGGTGCCCTATCGCATGCTGCCTCCCGAGACCCTGGAGGCCCTGCTTGAAACCTTCGTCACCCGGCAGGGCTACGACACCACCGACACCGGCGAGGGCATGCGCGGCTGGGTCGGCGAGCTCAGGAAGCAGCTGGAACGGGGCGACCTGCTGATCGCCCACGACCTGCAGACCGAAACCACCGAGGTGATGACCCTCACCCAGTGGCGCGCGTTCGGTCGCGATCTGGCGGATGACGAAGAGGAGGGGTGATGCTTTGCTACCTTTGTTCAGTCTCGTCCGGAGAGAAATGTAACGAGGACTTGATCTGAATCATTTGATTGATATTCTCAACATTCCTGATGATATTTCTGGTACTTCAGCCGAAATCTCTCAACTAGGGTAGTGGTTTGCTGGCTCCTGTCTCGAAGGATGGGTTTGCAATGCTGACCATGGCTCGATCGTTTCTCACCTGCCTGAGAACCCTCAAGGGGTTCGTATTGATGGCCATTCTGTCGGCCTCATTGGCGGTCTTTATGGGGGTGACCCTGGTCGCCACGCTGCTCTACGAGGACATCCTGGCCCGTCAGGCGGAGCAGACGTCCGAGGCCTTGGCGCGGCAGAGCTTCAATGCCATGTTGCAGGTAATGCGTCAGGGCTGGAGCCGGGAGCAGATGGAAACCTTTGTTGCCGACACCCGGGCGATCCACGCCGACAGTTCTTACCGGTTTGAAATCTATCGCGGCGAGTCGGTGTCAGCGCGTTATGGGGAGATCGACCAGCCGTCGCTGGATAGCGTGCTGGAGGCGGCTTTCGCCTCCGGGGAAACGAGCGTGCTTCGCGACGATGGCTGGGTCCGTCGGGTGATGCCGCTGATCGCCCGTTCCGACTGCCTGGCCTGTCACCAGAACGCCGCCAGCGGCGACGTTCTGGGTATCATCGACATCCAACACGACATGGCCCCGATCAGTCGTGAGATGCGCCAGAACTACGTGGCGATGTTCATTGTTGCCTCCCTGTTGATCCTGCTGCTGGCGGTGGCTATCTCGACGCTCTTCGCCGGGCGCATCCGTGGCTCTCTGGATACCTTCCGCTCGCGCCTGGCAGCGGTCAACTCGGTGGAGGACTTCCGCCAGCTCGACATCAGTGATATCGATGTTCACTTCCACGAACTCAACAGTGCCTACCAGCACGTCAACGCCCTGGTTGGGCGGCTCAAGGACGTGGCCGTGGACAAGGACATCCTCGAGTTCGAGATTCGCCTTCTCAGCAAGTTCATCATCACTTCTGAAGTGGTGCGCGATTGGCGCGAGTTCATAAAAGAGCTTCTGTCGGAGATCAATACCATCATGCCGGCCCACACCCTGGTGACGATATTCCAGGTGGAGGAGGAGGGCTACGAACTGGAGGTCTTCTGGTATCAAGAAGTCGTGGCGGAAACTCGCGAGACCTTCGAACGGATCCTCACACAGCTGGTGGAAGCCAAGCCCCACGGCGTGGGGGCCACCGTACTCAAAGTGATCCACCATACCGTGCATCCCTGCGGCGATGGCGAGCCCATGGCGGCGGAACTCACCCCCGAGGACATTCGCCTGCAGACCAAGTCGCTGCTGCTCGAAGCGCCCAAGATCGGGGGCATCGTCGGTATCGGGGTGCAGTCGGACCTGGCCCAGGATCCGATCCGCCATATCGTCATCGACGGCATCCTGTCGACGCTGCTCAACCTGGTCGGCTCGGTCAAGGCGATCTACAAGTACACTCAGGATCTGGAGTTCTACGCCACCCGTGACCCGCTTACCCAGCTGCACAATCAGCGCATCTTCAAGGACATGCTGAGCTACGAGGTGGGCCGCTCAACGCGGCATCAGGACCATTTCAGTCTGTTGATGCTCGACCTCGACAACTTCAAGCACGTCAACGACCGGCATGGCCATGCTTTTGGCGACCAGTTCCTGCGGGCCGTCGCCGACACGTTGATGGCATCGGTGCGTCCCGGTGACTTCCTGGCGCGATACGGCGGCGACGAGTTCACCATCATCCTGCCCGAGACCGAGCAGCAGCAGGCGTATTCCGTGGGGCTGCGTATCGCCGACAGCCTGACCAGCCAGGTACTGACCGCCCCCGATGGTTCAACAGTGAGGGCCACCACCTCGATCGGCATCGCTACCTATCCGAACCATGCAAGCAATCCTCATGATCTCTTCCTGATGGCCGACAACATGATGTACAAGGCCAAGCGCAAGGGGAAGAACTGCATCGCCCTGCCGGATAGCGAGGAGGTGGCGGCTGTCTTCCGCGAGGTGGGCGAGAAGAACCAGATGGTCCTCAGCGCACTGGAAGAGGAACGCATCGTGCCCTACTTCCAGCCCATCGCCGACGTACGCTCCGGCGAGGTGAATATCCACGAGTTGCTGATGCGGATACAGGTCGGCGACCGTATCGTGCCGGCGGGCGAGTTCATCGATATCGCCGAGAGCATCGGCGTCATCCACAAGATGGATTACCTGCTGATCGAGAAGGCCTTCGCCCAGATTCACGAGCAGGGCTACCAAGGCATGCTGTTCATCAATCTATCGCCGAAGTCACTGATTATCGGCGAGTTCATCAGCCATATTCACCAGTTGGCCATCGACTACGATATCTTGCCGGAGCGCATCGTCTTCGAGCTGACCGAGCGCGAGACCGTCAGCAACCTCAAGCTGCTTGAGAAGTTCGTACTCGACCTGAAGCTCGAGGGCTTCAATTTCGCCATCGACGATTTCGGTTCGGGCTACTCCTCGTTCCGCTACCTCAAGCAGTTCCCCATCGACGTGATCAAGATCGAAGGAGAGTTCATTCGCAATATGCTCAACGACGAGAAGTACATGGCCTTCGTCAAGAGTATCGTGACGCTGGCCCAGAGCCTGGGGGTCAGCACCATCGCTGAATTCATCGAGGACGAGGAGGTGCTGACCGCCGTCATGGAGCTGGGCATCGACTTCGGCCAGGGTTATCACCTGGGACGCCCGGCACCGCACTTTGCCAGCGTCAGCCGGCGCCGGGGTATGACCACGAGCTGAGCCGTGCTCTCGTAGCCTGCAGTCTGTCACGACACAAGCTTGCCCCGGATCAGGTCGCGGATGACGCGCCGGCCCGGGTGCAGGTGATCCACCAGCGGCCACTCCAGCGGCAGCGGCTCGTCGCAGATCCGCGAGGCGATCAGCTCGGCACATAGCGGCGCGCTGGCCAGGCCGCGGGAGCCGTGGGCGGCGCTGATCCACAGCCCCTGGTGGTGGCGTCCGGGAGTGTCCGGCACCCGAGTGGCATCCTTTGCCAGGGTAGCGTAGTCCTCGCGCCACGCGGCGGCATCCGGCACCGGGCCGCAGTAGGGCGACTTGTCGGGGCTTGCCGCGCGCACGCCCACGCGGCCCGTGAGCTGGCTGGGCGAGAGATCGGCACCGGCCTCGTGTAGCGCCGCCACGAAGTGGGGCAGGCCCCGCTCCAGCTCCGCCAGGTTGGCGGCGTGGTCGGCCTCGCGCTCTGCCGGTTCGGTATCGCCGGGCCCGAAGGTGGCGCCAAAATTGAGCACCCCGTCCGCCGCCGGTGGGACATAGCCGCCGGCGCACACCACACACCCCAGCGCAGGGGCTCCCTCGGGCAGCGTGAGCTGGCTGACCTGGCCGCGTACCGGCTGCAGTGGCAGCGCCGAAGTCTGTTCGAACCTGGCGGCCTCGCTGGCGGTGGCGACCACCACCTGGTCGGCTTCGATGCGCTCACCGTCGGCCAGGGTCAGTATCCAGCCCGCCTCGCCCCCCATCAGCGCCGTTACCTCGCCGCGGCGGAAGCCGATGCCGGGCGTCCTGGCCAGCTGCACACACAGTTCCAGCGGCTTGACCCAGGCGGCATTGGGGTAGTCCAGCGCAGGTGCCTCGATCCTGATGCCTGCGGCGGTGCTGGCCGCCTCGGCATCGAGCCCGCGCACCACCCTTTCCGGCAGGGGGTGGTTGGCCAGGAAGCTGGCCTGTCGCGCCTGCTCCTTCTCGCTCAGCGCCAGCTGCAGCACGCCACTGGGCTGCCACAGCGCCTGCTTCGGGTCGAGATTGGCCAGCCAGCGCCGGCTGTGGAGCAGGCCGGCCAGGTAAGCGCGACTCTGCAGGTTGGTCTCCACGGCCAGCTTGACGTAGAGCGCCCCCTGCAGGTGAGTGGTGCCCAGCTCGGCGCGGTCGAAGCGGTCGATCAGCGTGACGGCGATGCCACGGCGAGCCAGGGCGGCGGCCGTGCTGGCGCCGGCGATGCCGGCACCGATCACCGCCACGTGGCGCGTCGGGCGCGTCGGCGGGGGAGTGAACCAGGGGGCAGGCTCCCGGCGGGTATCGACGGGCGGCGAGGCGATCTCGCCGGCCAGCATTTCCCGCTTGCGCCCGATGCCCGGTACCTTGCGCCAGGCGAAGCCGACCTCGGCCAGCCCGCGCTTGACGACACCGGCACAGGTGAAGGTGGCGAAGGTCGCCCCGGGCCGGGAGCGTGCCGCCATGGCGGCAAACAGCTCGGGTCGCCACATCTCGGGATTCTTCGACGGTGCGAAGCCGTCCAGGAACCAGGCGTCTACCCGGCCCTCGAGCAGTGCCAGGCGCTCGGCAGCGTCGCCGAAGTGCAGGTCCAGCGTGACCCGCTCGTCGAGCCACAGCCGATGCACACCGGCCACCGGCTCGGGCCATTGGTGAATCAGCCGTTCTGCCCGTGATGCCAGGTCCGGCCAGGTGGCCAGCGCCCGGGCCAGGTCGTCCCGGGTCAGCGGATAGCGCTCGGTGGATACCAGGTGCAGCCGTGCTTCGGCCGGGGCGTGCGCCTCGAAACAGGCCCAGGCGCAGAGCATGTTGAGCCCGGTACCGAAGCCCGTCTCGCCGATGACGAAGGGCCTGCCGGCGGGCCAGCCGGCGAAGCGGCCGGACAGGTCGTTGCCGGCGAGGAAGACGTGCTCGGTTTCCGCCCGGCCGTCATGGCGGGAAAAGTAGACGTCGTAGAAACGGGTCGATAGCGGGCCGGCTTCGTTGGACGGCCAGTCGAGGCGGGCGGTATCGAGTCCGGCTAGGGGGGGAAGGGTGGGCACGGCATCTCCTGACCAAGCGAGCAGCGCAGCCCGGTCTGGCCCGCGCTGCTCAAGATATGATCGATTTCATTTAAGCGGGCTGCCATGGGGGATAGCGGCAGGCATCCGCGGCGTTTCAACAGTGTTATCCACAGGAGCTGTGGGTAACGCGCTGTGGATAGCAGCGCCTGTGTACGTCAGGAGTCGCGCATGTCGTTATTGGGTGCGGGTCAGGGCAGCACCTTCTTGAACGGCTTGACGGTCACCTTGGCGTAGACGCCGGCGATCATGTAGGGGTCGGCATCGGCCCAGGCCTGGGCGGTCTCCAGGCTGTCGAACTCGGCCACCACCAGGCTGCCGCTGAAACCGGCGTCGCCGGGATTGTCGGCATCGATGGCGGGATGGGGGCCGGCCAGCACCAGGCGGCCTTCGTCACGCAGCTTTTCCAGGCGTGCCAGGTGGTCCGGGCGGGCGGCCAGACGGCGTTCCAGGCTGTTCTTCACGTCTTCACTGATGATTGCGTAGAGCATCGCCGTGTTTCCTCGGTCGTGCGCGGCCTGAGCCGCAGGTCTCGAACGGGGCGCTGACGTTGACCGGCTATCGTCCGGCGCGCACCATGGGGTCCATTATTCTGACAAAGTCGCCCTCCTGCGTCATGCCAATGCTCTCATTATCCGCCAGTTTCTCGGGCGACCCCACGCCACTCGGGGTCGACCTGCACATGCATTCCACCGCTTCCGACGGCGCCCTGGCGCCCGCCGACGTGGTCGCCCTGTGCGCCGAGCGCGGCGTGAGGCTGATGGCGCTGACCGACCATGACAGCATGGCCGGCATCGCCGAAGCCGAAGCGGCGGCCAGCCGGCTGGCGATTCGTCTGCTGCCGGGGACCGAGCTCTCGACCCTCTGGTCCGGCATCGGGATCCATGTGGTCGGGCTGTTGCCCCGCGGTGCCAGCGGTGCTCTGGCCGAGGGGCTGCTGGCGCAGGCCGAGGCCCGGGAGAGCCGGGCCGTGGTGATTGCTCAGCGGCTCGAGAAGATCGGCCTGCCCGACGCCCTGGCCCGTGCTCGGGAGCTGGCCGGGCCGCACCGGCCGCTGGGTCGGCCCGATTTCGCTCGCGCCCTGGTGGCGGCGGGCGTGGTGCCGGACATGGCGACCGCCTTCAAGAAACACCTGGGCAGCGGTAAGGCCGGCGACGTCAAGGCGCACTGGCCGGCCCTGGGCGAAGTCGTTGGCTGGATTCTCGAATCCGGTGGCGTGGCGGTGCTGGCGCATCCACTGCGCCACGGGCTGACCCGCCGCAAGCGGGGGCTGCTGCTGGACGCCTTCGCCGAGGCCGGCGGCCAGGCGGCCGAGCTGGTCAACGGTTTCCAGAACGCCGACGTGACCCGCGACCTGGCCAGGCAGCTCGCCGACCGGGGGCTCTACGCCTCGTTGGGCAGCGACTTCCACTTCCCTGGCGGGCATCTGGCTCCGGGCAGCATGAGCCCGGTACCGCGTACCGCGGTGGCGCCGGTATGGACCCATCCCCGGATCGCGGCGTTTATCGATGCCTCCCTTGACGATATCCCGCCCGGCGGTAGCATTGCCTCGTCGTGAAGTCGGGCCCTCAAGTCGCGCAGGCCCCGGTCGCAGGATAAACTGGTGGCTCGAACGATCGGGGGAAGCCCGCTTTGAACGCAGACCAACAGGGAGTGACCATGAGCCAGTATTTCCAACTGCACCCGGAGAACCCCCAGAAGCGTCTGATCGACCAGGCCATTCAGATCATTCGTGATGGCGGTGTCGTGGCCTATCCGACTGACTCCGGCTACGCCCTGGGCTGTCACCTGGGCGACAAGAAGGCCGTCGAACGGATCAAGCGACTGCGTTCGCTGGACGACAAGCACAACTTCACTCTGGTGTGCTCCGACCTTTCCGAGATCGGTACCTATGCCAAGGTGGATAACGCCGTCTTCCGCCTGCTCAAGGCGCACACGCCCGGGGCCTACACCTTCATTCTCAATGCCACCAACGAAGTACCGCGGCTGCTGCTGCATCCCAAGCGGCGCTCCATCGGTGTGCGTGTGCCGGACCATCGCATCACGCATGCCTTGCTCGAGGCACTGGGCGAGCCGCTGATGAGCGTGACGCTGATCCCGGTGGGCGAGGAGCTGCCGATGACCGATGCCGAAGAGATCCGGGAGCGTTTCGGTAACCAGCTCGACCTGATCATCGATGGCGGCGCCTGCCACCTGGAGGCCACCAGCGTCGTTGACCTGCGTGAGCTGCCGCCGACCATCGTGCGCGAGGGGCGTGGCGACCTGGCGCCGTTCAGGGAGTAACGGGCGGCGGAATCAGGTTCGCGGCTCGTCATCCGTCTGTGGCGCATTGGGGTCCAGCGTTTCTTCATCCAGCCAGGTACCGCATTTCAGGCAGTAGAGCGCGCGCTGCTCGTGCCGGTCGTGCCCGCAGCCTGGGCAGGCCTGGTCGGAGTAGCGATCGGAACGAATCGAGCGGATCACTTCGGCCGAGAACACGCCGGTGGGTACGGCGATGATCGAGTAGCCGATCAGCATCACCAGCGTCGAGATCGCCTGGCCGAGCGGAGTGACGGGTACGATGTCGCCGTAGCCCACCGTGGTCAGTGTGACGATGGCCCAGTAGACAGAGATGGGGATGCTGGTGAAGCCGGCCTCGGCGGGCTCGATCATGTAGACCAGTGCGGCGAACAGGGTGACCAGCAGGAATACCGTGAACAGGAAGAGGAATATCTGGTGCACGCTGTTCTTCAGCGCCTCCATCAGCAGGCGGCCCTCGCCCACGAACTGCATCAGGCGCAGTACGCGAAAGATCCGCAGCACGCGTAACAGGCGCACGATCACCAGGGACTGGGCGCCGGGGATCAGCAGCATCAGCCAGGTCGGCAGGATCGCCACGATGTCGATCACGCCGTAGAAGCTGCGCACGTAGCGCATCGGTTTCTCGAGAATATAAATGCGTAGGAGGAGTTCGACGGTGAAGGCGATGGTAAAGCCCCACTCCAGCCAGTAGTACCATTCGCCGTACGCCGCGCTGTATGGCTCGACGGTATCGAGCATCACCACCAGCACGCTGGCCAGGATCATCAGGATCAAGACGATATCGAAGCCCTTGGCCAGTGGCGTGTCCGATTCGAAGATGATCTGGAACAGGCGGGTGCGCAGGCCTGCGCCTGCGGGCTGAAACGGTTCGTTCACGGTGAGGCTCCTTCGGTGCTATCGAGTCGAAGGGCAAGGCGCAGGGCAGCCTGGCCGAAGGCGGGGGACAACCAGTCGGGGCCGGCCAGGGCGGCGGCGAGTTCAGCGGCGTCGCCCTTTTCCTTGTCTTCGGCGGCCAGCCGCTGCATGGCCTCGGCGGCTACGGGCCGCCAGGCCTCATCCCGGGTGTCGGCCAGGGCGTCCAGCGCCATGATGGCACGGTGCAGGCAGCCGGCGGGTGTGTCGCCCTCGGGCAGCGTCCATTGACCGCTCAGCAGGGCGCCGCCACGGGCGGCCTTGCTGGCATCGGCGGGGCGCAGCGGAATCGTCTCGGCCAAGGCCAGCGCCAGGTCCCATAGCGCCGCGGGGTCGCCAGCCTTGAGCTCCAGTTCCAGCTCGCGGATCGGCACGGCACGGCCGGCAGCGCGAATCTCGCCCTGGTCGAGTGCCACCTCGATGGTGACCCCGGCGTGGTCGAGCTGCCAGCTCCGGCGCTCGAAGTCCGTGGTGAAGCGCGCCTCCAGGCGTTCGAGCACGTCGGTGCCGAGCTCGGCCATGGGCGGCAGGGCAGCGAGCCCTTGCCGGTCCAGCACTCCCTCATTCGGCGCGCCCCCTGCTACCGGCCACTCCCATTCACCGCGCCGGCTCATGCCGCCGCCGACGTCGCCGCTTGTCTTCAGGGTCTGTACCCAGGTGTCATCGTATCGTCGCAGCCGCAGCGCCATCCGAGCGGCTTCGAGCTCACCCTCGGGGGTGTCGAAGTAAGTGTTGGCGAGCCGTTGCGTCGCGCCAGGCTGGCCTTGCAGCAGCGGGTGGCGGCAGAGTCGCTCGGGGCCGTCCCTGCCCAGTGCCAGCTTCATTTCGACCTCTTGACTCATGTCGGGCGCTCCTCGATCACGTTGCCGCTGGGTGGCGTGTATAATTTTTTCATGACGTAACAGCTTGCCAGTCTTTATACTGACGCCGCCATTTCACAAGCGCATGATACGCCATGGTAAAGCCCAATCCGTTTTCCGCGATGTTCGGCCGCTCGCCGTTCCAGCCGCTGCTGGCCCATATCGTCAAGGCCAGCGAGTGTTCCGAGCAACTGCTTCCCTTCTTCGAAGCCAGCCTGATCGGGGACTGGGAGGAGGCCGCCCGGGTCCGCGAAGAAGTCACCCGGCTGGAGCACGAGGCCGACACCCTCAAGACCGAGCTGCGCCTCAACCTGCCCAACACGCTGTTCCTGCCCGTCTCGCGAAGCGACCTGCTCGACCTGATCACCGTCCAGGACAAGATCGCCAACAAGGTGCGCGACATTACCGGCATCATGCTGGGTCGCAAGATGCAGGTGCCCGCCGAGCTGGCCCAGCCCATGCGCGACTACATGCGTACCGCCGTGGCCTGTGTCACCCAGGCCCGCCAGGCCCTGGAAGAGCTGGAAGACCTGCTGGAATCCGGCTTCGGTCGCCATGTCACCGACGTGATGCAGAACCTGATCCGGGAGCTGCATATCCTCGAGCAGCAGGCCGACAACCAGCAGGTGGCCATTCGCCGCACACTCTACGATCTCGAAGACCGACTCAAGCCGGTGGACGTGATCTTTCTCTACAAGATCATCGATTGGGTGGGTGAACTATCCGATCGTGCCGAGCGCGTCGGCAGCCGCCTGCAGATACTCACTGCCCGGTAGGGCATCGTCCTGTCCGGCGCCCCGGACGGATATCTCCTCTCTGACAGCCACATAGGAACCACCCCCTATGTCGATCATCGCGCAGCACGGTGAAGTCTTCATTATTCTTGCCTGCCTCTTCGGTTTCTTCATGGCCTGGGGCGTTGGCGCCAACGATGTCGCCAATGCCATGGGCACCTCGGTGGGGTCCAAGGCGATCACCATCAAGCAGGCGATCATCATCGCCGTGATCTTCGAATTCCTCGGTGCCTGGCTTGCCGGCGGCGAGGTAACCGCGACCATTCGTGGCGGGATCGTCGACCCGGTGCTGCTGCAAGCCAACCCCCAACTGCTGGTCTACGGCATGCTCTCGGCGCTGCTGGCGGCGGCCATCTGGCTGCTGATCGCCTCGGCCAAGGGCTGGCCCGTCTCCACCACCCACTCCATCGTCGGCGCCATCGTCGGCTTCGGCGCGGTGGGGCTGGGCATGGAGGCGGTGGCCTGGGATCGGGTCGGCACCATCGCCTCGAGCTGGGTCGTCTCGCCGCTGCTGTCGGGTACCATTGCCTTCGTGCTGTTCAAGTCGGTGCAGCACCTGATCTTCGAGGCCCGCGACCCCTTCGCGGCCGCCAAGCGCACCGTACCGTTCTATATCTTCCTGGTCGGCTTCATCGTCTCCATGGTGACCCTGACCAAGGGTCTGACCCATGTAGGCCTCAACTTCACCTTTGGCCAGAGCCTGTTGCTCTCGGTGCTGCTGGGAATGGGGATCATGGGCATCGGTATCGTCATGGAGAACCGGGTCAAGGGCGAGCATCGCCCCGACGACCAGTTCGGCTACGACAACGTCGAGCGGGTCTTCGGTGTGCTGATGATCTTCACCGCCTGCGCCATGGCATTCGCCCACGGCTCCAACGACGTAGCCAACGCCGTGGGGCCGCTGGCCGCGGTGATCAGCGTGGTGCGCAGCGACGGCGTCATTGACGCATCGGCCCTGGTGCCCTGGTGGGTGCTGGTGCTGGGTGGTGGCGGCATCGTGGCCGGTCTGGTCACCTATGGCCACAAGGTGATCGCCACCGTGGGCACCGGCATCACCGAGCTGACGCCCAGCCGGGGCTTTGCCGCCACCCTGGCGGCCGCCACTACCGTGGTACTGGCCTCGGGTACCGGCCTGCCGATCTCCACCACACATACCCTGGTGGGGGCCGTGCTCGGCGTGGGGCTGGCCCGTGGCATGACGGCTCTCAACATGCGGGTGATCGGTACCATCGTCATGTCCTGGCTGATCACGCTGCCGGCCGGCGCCGGCCTCGCCATCATGTTCTTCTTCCTGTTCAAGTCGATCTTCGGTGGCTGATGCCCGCAGAGCGACCCGGCGGCAGGCTGCCGCCGTTTTCGCGGCTCTGATATAGTCGAAGACGACTGCACCCTCCCTTTCACCTGCTGCCGGAGAGCGGCCTTGGATACTCGTTTCCCGTTCGTCGACTGGTTCCGTAACTCATCGCCCTATATCAATGCACACCGCGGGCGAACCTTCGTGATTCTGATCGAGGGCGAAGCCATGGCGCGCGGGCGAGGCGAGCAGTTGATTCAGGACCTGGCGCTGCTGCATACGCTGGGCGTTCGCCTGGTCGTGGTGTTCGGTATCCGGCCCCAGGTACAGCTGGCGCTGGACGAGGCCGGTATCGAGCCGCTGCGTCACGATGGCCGCTGGGTGGCGGATGCAGACATCATGCAGTGTGTGCAGCGGGTCGCCGCCGAGCAGCGGCTGTGGCTTGAGGCGCGGTTCTCCCTGGGGCTGCCCAATACGCCGTTGCATGGGGTCGAGCTGACCACGGTGTCGGGCAATCTGGTCATGGCCAAGCCCCTGGGTGTGCGAGAGGGTATCGATTTCGACCACAGCGGCGAGGTGCGCCGGGTGCGCACCTCCGCCGTTCAGGGGCTGCTGGATCGTGGCTCCCTGGTGCTGCTGCCGCCGCTGGGCTTCTCCAGCACCGGCGAGGTATTCGACCTGGATGCCTCCGAAGTGGCGCAGCATGCTGCCATGGCGCTGGGCGCCGACAAGCTGATCCTGCTGGGTGAGGCCGACGGCCTTTACGACGAGAGCGGCGCACTGCAGCGACAGCTGACCCCAGGCGAGGCAGAACCCCTGTTGGCACAGGCCGTGGCAGGCAGCGAATCGGCACGCCACCTGGCGGCGGCCTGCGCCGCCGCTCGCCATGGCGTGGCACGTACCCACCTGCTGTCATGGCATAACCATGACGCCCTGCTGGGGGAACTGTTCACCCGAGACGGCGTGGGTACCATGATCACCCAGCACCGCTACGAGCAGCTGCGTCCCGCGGAGCTCGGCGATATTGGGGGCCTGCTGGAGCTTCTCGAACCGCTGGAGCACCGCGGCATGCTGGTGCCACGTTCCCGCGAGCGTCTGGAGCACGAAATCGACGACTACCTGGTGATCGAGCGCGACGGCATGGTGATCGGCTGTGCCGCGCTGCACTGCTTCGGCGAGGCCGAGATGGGCGAGCTGGCCTGTGTGGCGATCCACGTGGACTATCGCGGCGGCGCCCGCGGCGCGCTCCTGCTCGCCGGGGTGGAGCGTCGCGCGCGGCGGCTCGGGCTTACGTCGCTGTTCGTGCTGACCACCCATACCGCTCACTGGTTTGTCGAGCACGGTTTCCGCCCCTCCGGTATCGAGGCGCTTCCACCGCTGAAGCGCGACACCTACAACCACGCCCGCAAGTCGAAGATTCTCGTCAAGTCCCTCGCCTGAACGCCCCGTTTGCCTGAAAGGCACTTTCGCCGCACCGGTCCTTGCCCGCCGGTTGCGGCGCTGTCGCCGTGGGGATACGCCGGCCCTAAATTCGTCTCAAAATGGATACATTGCAATGCATTGATTTTGAGTTTGTTTTTAATTTTGGAGATTTTGGTGTCGCCAAATGATGACATAATCGACGGCCCGGGGCGCCGGCTTCGGTCGCTGTCACGTCCCCATGGCGTCCCTAGGGTAATTGTCTTGTATTTAAGTTATTGTTCTTAAATAAAAGATAAGATTATTGGCACGGCTTTGGCAGTATGCAAGGTGAGCAACGGAAGTGGTTCAAACGGCTCGAACCACTTTTGATCATCGGGAAGCTCGGGTACCACCCCCCATGCCCTGTGCACCCGGGCCCAACGATGATCGGCGTCTGCTCCGCGATGTGTAACTTAGGTTGCGATGAGACGGGTACCGCCAACAGGCACGGAATGGTACCAGAAGGGCAAGGACGCCCCGGCAAGGATGCCTCATCCCCCTCGGGGGATCGAACAGCACGGCATCGCTGGCGAGAGGTTTCGCAGCGGTGACGACATGGAAAACGAAGCCGGGCGGCTCGCCGCCCACCCGTACCGGACGCTCCTGGTAGCCAAGGTCCGGTACGGGGCTTCGGGGCCCTCGGGCTCACGGAAAGTATGGGACATGGTTCGACCAGGTGATCGATGCCCATATTTTTCACCCCTTCAGTTCCCTGCGTACTTGGGCCGGCTATGCCGGCCTCTTTTTTTTAACGAGGTCGAGGCGCACTGAGAACTGGCCAGGCGCGGTTAGAGCGTGGAATCTGTTATCCTGCAGGCATGAACCAATGTTGGTCCCCTCTCTACTGAATAGAACACTGGTCATGACCAAACGGGTTTCGCGCCGTTGGCGCCCTCGCTCACTGCCTCAGCTGGTGCTGCTGGCCTTTCTTGTGGTGATGTTGCCGCTGGGTGTCCTGATGTTCCAGGCCGGGCAGGCGCTCTCAGAGCTGTCGCGCCTGGCCGATGTCAGTGCGCGTCAGGCCATCGAGGAAACGCGTCGTGCGCGCCAGCTCAGCAGCCTTGCCCTGGAGATGGAGCGTAGCGCTCGCCAGTACGCCGTCGTGGAGCAGGAGAGCCTGCTCGATATCTATGCCGAGCGCCACGGCGAGTTCAACGAGCTGCTGGCCCAGCAGCGCCGCCTGCTGCCCAACAACAGCGATGTCCTGGCACTGGAAGAGCAGATGCTGCTGCTTTCGCAACTGCCGGAGCTGGAGCCCGAGGCATTGGAAGTCTGGCTGTCCCTGTTCGGGCCCTTTGCGCAGCACACCGATGCCATGCGTCAGGCAACCAATCAGCATGTCGACGACCGCATCGAGATGATCCGGTTCCAGGCCGAATCCGTGCAGTCCCGTCTGTGGCTGCAGACCGGGGCGCTGGTTTCGGCCAGCCTGGCGCTGATGCTGCTGTTCGCTTGGCTGATCATTCGACCGGTGCGACAGCTCGAACGACGCATCCTGGGTATCGGTAGCGGCGTCGAGGGGACCGAGGTCGAGGAAATCAAGGGGCCGGCGGAATTGGTCCAGCTGGGTGACCGGCTCGACTGGCTATCGACCCGGCTGAATGACCTTGAAGCCCAGAAGCAGCAGTTCCTGCGCCACATGTCCCACGAGCTCAAGACCCCCCTGGCCAGTGTGCGCGAAGGCTCCGCGCTGCTCTCCGACGGCGTGGCGGGCGAGCTCAGCCCGCGCCAGCGCGAGATCCTCTCGCTGATCGACAGCAGCGGCCGTGAACTTCAGCGTCTGATCGAGCAGCTGCTCGACTACAACCTGCTGCAGCACAACCAGCGGGCTGTTGCCCTCGAGCAAGTGGACGTGGCTACACTGGTGATGAGCACCCTCTCCAAGCATCGCCTGGCCTTGGAGCAAAAGCGCATCCGGGTGACGGCCTTCGATGGACCGCTGGAGTGGGTGATCGACCCTACTGCCGTAGGGCGTATTCTCGACAACCTGGTATCGAATGCCATCGCCTATGGGCAGGATGGTGGCGATCTGTTGATACGCGCACACGCCAGCCATGACCGGCTGGTACTGGATGTGGCGAATAGCGGTGACCCCATCGCCGAGGACGATCGGCCCAGGCTGTTCGAGCCGTTCTACCAGGGGCGCTCCCGGCGCAAGGGGCCGCTCAAGGGCTCCGGTATCGGGCTCTCGGTGGCAGCGGACTGTGCCCGACTGCACAGCGGCCGCCTCCAGCTGGTGGAAGATGGGGAACTGGAGGTGTGCTTTCGCCTGACCCTACCGCGTCATGCGCTGCCGCTGTCCAGTAGCGACAATGCCAGTAGCGACAATGCCAGCAGCGATATTTTACGCAGTGATAATAACAGGGAGCCCGCGAAGGCGAGCATACACGCAAGGAGCGATTATCCATGAACTACAGAATTCTATTTGCCTGTGCCACGACCCTGTGGCTTGCAGGTTGTGAATTCCTACCCGAACAGGGGCGCGCCAACGTTACCGAGGAGGAGATGGTTGAGGCAACCGTGGACTGCCCCGGTGGCGTACCCACCTTCGAGGCAGACGCCTGCCTGCTGCCCGATTGGATGTCCCTGGGGCTGGCATCCCAGCGCGGAGACAGCGACTGGCGCAGCGCCAAGCTGATCGAAGTGGAGCAGGCCCCGGTAGACAGTGAGGACGCGCGCCACCTGGCCCGCGCCATCACCCTGGCCTGGGGCAGCGAGCGCCAGTGGACCGAGGCCGCCGAGCTTTTCGACGCCCACTTGAGATCGGCGCCGGAACCGTTGCAGCCGCTACTGCGCTACTGGCGCAACGAGCTGGAGGGGCGGCGCGCCATGGCGGGCCAGCTGTCTCGCTCCCAGAGCGCGCTCGCCGCCCAGCGCGCAGAGAACGAACAACTCGCCGAGAAGCTCGAGGCGCTGACGGCCATCGAGCAGAATATCAACCTGAGGCAGCAGTCGCCCTGAGGCGACCTGGGAGACCCGACGTGATGGATGTTGCCCGACAAACGGAAACCCGGAGCGCTGACGCTCGCAAGGACGGCACGCGGATGGCCGCCAGCAAGCTGACCGGTGCCCACATTCTGCTCGTCGACGATGATGTCAGCTTGCTGCGACTGCTGGGGATGCGGCTGGAGAGCCGCGGCTTTCGCGTGACCACGGCAGAAAGCGGGCAGGAAGCATTGCGCTGCCTGGATGCCGAGTGCCCCGACCTGGTCCTCTCCGACCTGCGCATGGACGAGATGGACGGCATGGCGCTGTTCCAGGCCATTCAGCGCCAGATCCCCGGCCTGCCCGTCATCATCCTTACCGCGCACGGGTCGATCCCCGATGCCGTCAATGCCACCCAGCAGGGGGTGTTCAGCTTCCTCACCAAGCCGGTGGATCGCGACCAGCTGTTCGGTGCCATCGACGAAGCCCTGGCTCAGGGCGCTCCCACGGGAAGCGGGGAGGGCGACGACGCCTGGCGCGCCAGTATCATCACCCGCAGCCCGGAGATGGAACGGGTGCTGGAGCAGGCCCGCATGGTGGCCGCGTCGGATGTCAGCGTGCTGGTCACCGGCCCTTCCGGTTCGGGCAAGGAGCTGCTGGCGCGGGCCATTCACGACGCCAGCCCCCGTGCCAGCAAGCCCTTCGTGGCGATCAACTGCGGTGCGCTGCCCGAACAGCTGCTGGAAAGCGAACTCTTCGGCCATGCCAAGGGGGCCTTCACCGGGGCCGTCAGCGAGCACAAGGGCCTGTTCCAGGCCGCCGAAGGCGGTACGCTGTTCCTCGACGAGATCGGTGACATGCCGCTGCCGCTGCAGGTCAAGCTGCTGCGCGCCTTGCAGGAGCGCCAGATCCGGCCGCTGGGCTCCACTACCTCGATCCCTGTTAACGTGCGCATCCTCTCGGCCACCCATCGCGACCTCAGCCAGGCCATGCATCAGGGTGAGTTCCGTGAGGACTTCTTCTATCGCCTGAACGTGGTCAACCTTCGCCTGCCGCCGCTCAAGGAGCGTGCCGAGGATGTCCCGCTGCTGGCCCGCCACCTGGTGGCGCAGGCAGCGGCCCGGCACAAGCCGTTCGTCAAGGGATTCTCGCCGGAGGCACTCAATGTGCTGGCGACCAGCTCCTGGCCGGGCAATGTCCGCCAGTTGGTCAACGTGGTGGAGCAGTGCGTGGCGCTGACCCGCTCGCCAATGATCCCGGAGGCCCTGGTGTCCCAGGCGCTGGCTTCCGAAGAGAGCGCGCTGCCCACCTTCAACGATGCCCGGGCCACCTTCGAACGCAGCTATCTGGTCAAGGTGCTCAAGATCACCGAGGGCAACGTTACCCAGGCGGCACGCATCGCCGGGCGCAACCGCACCGACTTCTACAAGCTGCTCTCCCGCCACGAGCTGGAGCCAAGCACTTTCAAGCCGGTCACCTGAACAAGTCCGTGCTCTGTGCAGTCTTTTCCTCTTCTCTACCTCTGCCCGTGACCCCCTTTGCCCGACAGCCGGTCAGCGGCTGCCGGGTATCGACTGCCGGGTATCAGTCGGGTATCAAGAGTTTTACTTGGGCAGCTTGACCTTGCGCAGGTAGGGCAAGATCTTGTCGACATCACCGAACTTCGCCTTGGCAGCCTCGTCCGACAGTGACAGCGGGACGATCACGTCCTGGCCCACGGTCCAGTCTGCGGGGGTAGCCACGCCCACGCCGCTGGCGGTCTGCAGGGCATCGAGGGCGCGCAGCACCTCGGCGAAGTTGCGCCCTACATTCATCGGGTAGACCATGGAAAGCTTGAGCTTCTTGTCCGGCCCGATGATGAATACGGCGCGTACGGTGGCGCTGTCATCCGGGGTGCGGCCATCCGGCAGATAGGCGTCGGCGGGCAGCATGTCGAACAGCTTGGCGACCTTCAGACTCTCGTCGGCAATGATCGGAAAGCCGACTTCGCAGCCGGCGTAGCTGGCGATGTCGTTGATCCACTGCTTGTGCTCTTCCACGCCATCCACCGAGATGCCGATCACCTTGGTGCCCCGTTTTTGCCACTCCTCGTTGAGCCGGGCGACGGCACCGAACTCGGTGGTGCAGACCGGCGTGAAATCCTTCGGGTGAGAGAACAGGATGGCCCAGCTGTCGCCGATCCAGTCGTGGAAACGGATCGAACCCTGGCTGGTGTCGGCCTCGAAATCCGGTACGACGTCGTTGATACGCAATGACATGGTGTACTTCCCTCTGTGGGTGAATGATTCGACGCTGACGCAACCGTGCCCGGTCGGTAGGGCAGTGTTCTTCAGCGTGTTCTCTAGCGTAGCACCGCCAACCCCGCCGAGCGCTGTGCCGGCGTTCTGTCGCAGGCACGGGGTCTGCCGCGGTGGACGATCAGTCCACCTTGCCTGTCACCTGAACCAGCAGACGACCCTCGCCAAGGCGAGCGGTCAGCGCCTGGCCGGGGTGGGTGTCCGCCGCCCGTCGGATCACCTGGCCCCGGTCGTCTTCCAGTATGGCGTAGCCCCTTCCCAGCACCGCCAGCGGGCTGACCGCCTGCAACTGCCGTGCCAGGCCGGTGAGGCGCTCGCGTTGGCGGGCCTGGGCATGCTGCATCGCCTGCTCGAGCCGGGTCCTTGCAGCGGTGAGTCGGATGGTGGCCTGCTCTACCTCCCGCCGCGGCGGCCGCACTGCCAGCCGCCGCTGCAGATGGGCGAGGCGGCGCCGCTCGTCGGCCAGGCGACGCTGCATGGCTCTGGCCAGCCTGGCATCGACTTCATTCAGGGTCAGGCGCTGGCGATCCAGCACCTCGCCGGGGTGGCGCAGCCGTGCCCGCAGGTGGTCCAGCCGCTGGGCATCGCGGTTCAGGCGTGCCTGGGTGGCGCGATGCAGTTGGCGCTCCAGGCTCACCAGGCGGCGAAGCAGGTCGTGGCGGTCCGGAACCAGCTGCTCCGCGGCGGCGGAAGGGGTCGGGGCCCGCACATCGGCGGCCAGGTCGGAGAGGGTGGTGTCTACCTCGTGGCCGACCGCCGACATCACCGGCAGCCGGGAATGGAAGATCGCCCGCGCCAGGTGCTCGTCGTTGAAGGCCCAGAGATCCTCCAGGCTGCCGCCGCCGCGGGTGATCAGGATCACGTCGCGGGCCGGGTCGAGCGCCTGCTGCCGGTTGAGCAGGCCGAGCGCACCAATCAGGGCAGGGGCGGCCTCGCGCCCCTGGACCGGCACCGCAATCAGGGTGACCCGGGCCAGCGGCCAGCGCGCGGCCAGCACCGCCATGACATCGCGAATCGCCGCCCCGGTAGGGGAGGTGAGCACCAGCAGGTGGCGCGGGGGGCAGGGTAGCGGGCGCGCATTGGCAAAGACCCCTTCGGCGGCCAGGCGCTGCTTGAGTCGCTCCAGTGCCGCCAGCAGTTCGCCTTCGCCCACCGCCTGTACCGCCTCGGCGATCAGCTGATAGTCACCGCGGGGCTCGAACAGCGACACCCGGCCGCGAACCTTTACCCGGTCGCCGTCGCGCATGGGGGTGGCCACGAATCGGGCTCGGCTGCGGAACAGCGCCCCGCGCAGCTGGGCGTTGGCGTCCTTCAGGGTGAAGTAGACATGCCCCGAGGCGGGGCGTGACACCCCCGACAGCTCGCCCTCCACCCAGACTTCGCCAATGCCCTGCTCCAGCAGCGACCGGGCGCGACGGTTCACGTCACTGACGGAGAGGGCGGGGGTGTCGGCTGGGAGCATAGCGCAGATTCCTGACGAGACTTGGCTTTGGTGAATCTTGTCCTTGGTGAACCTTGTCTTTGGTAAACCTTGGCGCCACTCTAGCATGGCCGCATGCTCGACAAGAAAAGGGGGCCGACAAGTAAAGAGGACCACACGAAAAGGCGCCGAACCCTGGGGCCCGGCGCCGTTCACCTCATGTGCATTGGCATCATGAGAGGGGTAGAAAAACCTACCCGAGACTAGTCATCGTCATCGTCGGTCATGCCGTCGCCATCACCCACGGTGCCGGTGCCAGCCGTGCTGCCGGTAGTCCGCCAGGCGCTTTCACGGTCGCCATGCTCGTCGATGCGCTGCTGGCGCTCGTTGTTGTACCAATCCTCGTTATACTCCGGGAAGGTTTGCAGCTCGTCCTCGGTAGCGTTGACCAGAATGCGGTGGGTGACGTCATCCTGACCGAATACGCCGGAATCGTCGCGCTCGGTTTCCATGCTGAAGTGATCAATACCCACAACGACATCGTCGCCGCCCATGCCCCAGAGGCCACCGGCGTTGACGACCAAGGCACTGACCTTCATCTCTTCATCCAGCAGGATGTTCTCGACGGTGCCGACTTCCTCTTCGGTGTCCTCGGCGTGATACACATCGGAGCCGATGATGTCATTCGCTGAGTAGAGGCCTTGTGGGGCGTTGACGTCCTGATCCTGTTGAGCATTGGCACCGAAGGTGAGACCACCGGCGATGGCTGCAACAGCAATTGTCAAAATACGTTTCTGCATCGTTCAATCTCCTTAGACCTGTCCTTAGACTTAGGATCTTGGCTTGCTTAGATGGACCAATTCGTTGGATCTGATCGTGAAGCAGGGGATCAGAGCCCCTTGGCCCAGTCGTCGGCCTGGCGTTCGGCTTCCTCGCGCTCCAGGCCATACTTCTGCTGAATCTTGCCGACCAGCTGGTCCTTCCTGCCGCCGATCTGATCCAGCTCGTCATCGGTGAGCTCACCCCAGCTGGTGCGAGCCTTGCCTTTCACCTCTGTCCACTTCCCTTCAATCTGGTCCCAGTTCATGTCTCTTCACTCCTATCCTTGAGTGGCTGCGTTCACGCAAACATCAAGTTAGTTCACCTGGCGACACCTGTAAGTGATATCTAGGTATTCTTATGTTTCCAAGTGTGTAGCGAGGTAGCGCGCAATGTCCTGCGGGTAGCCGACAGGGCCGGGCATGGCATGAGCGGGGTCCACGCATTGCCCCACCCCGAGCTGGCCCGTTATAATGGTCGATTAACTTCGCTCCCTCCCACCAGCGCACTGGGTGTTGCCGATTATGCTACGTATGGCACAAGAAGCTCTTACGTTCGATGACGTCTTGCTCGTACCCGGCTACTCGGAGGTCCTGCCCAAGGATGTCAGCCTCCGGACCCGCCTGACCCGCGATCTCTACCTCAACATTCCGCTCGTCTCCGCCGCCATGGATACCGTGACCGAAGCCCGCCTGGCCATCGCCATGGCCCAGGAAGGCGGCATCGGCATCATCCACAAGAACATGACCATCGCCCAGCAGGCGGCCGAGGTGCGCAAGGTCAAGAAGCACGAGAGCGTCATCGTCAAGGACCCGGTCACCGTGGGGCCCAAGGCCAAGCTGGAAGACCTGCTGGCCATGGCCCATGAGCACGGCTTCTCCGGCTTCCCGGTGGTGGAGGGCGAGACCCTGGTGGGGATCGTCACCGAGCGCGACATGCGCTTCCAGCCCAACCACGGCGACAGCGTGGCCGACATCATGACCTCCCGCGAGCACCTGGTCACCGTGATCGAGGGCACCCCGCTCGACGTGATCAAGGGCAAGATGCAGGAGCACCGCGTCGAGAAGATGCTGGTGGTCAACGACCAGTTCCACCTGCGCGGCCTGGTCACCTTCAAGGACATCGAGAAGGCCCGTACCTTCCCCAACGCCGCGAAGGATAGCGACGGCCGCCTGCTGGTCGGCGCCGCCGTGGGCACCGGCCCCGAGACGGTGGACCGCGTTACTGCCCTGGCCGAAGCCGGCGTCGATGCCATCATCGTCGACACCGCCCACGGCCACTCCCGCGGCGTGATCGACCGCGTGGCCTGGGTGAAGGAGCACTTCCCGCAGATCCAGGTGATCGGCGGCAACATCGCCACCGCCGATGCCGCCCGCGCCCTGGCCGAAGCCGGCGCCGACGGCGTCAAGGTCGGCATCGGCCCCGGCTCTATCTGTACCACCCGCGTCGTTGCCGGCGTCGGCGTGCCGCAGATCACCGCGGTTTCCAATGTGGCCGAGGCGCTCAAGCCCTACGACATCCCGCTGATCGCCGACGGCGGCGTGCGCTTCTCCGGCGACCTGGCCAAGGCCATTGCCGCCGGTGCCAGCTCGGTGATGGTCGGCGGCTTGCTGGCCGGTACCGAGGAAGCCCCGGGCGAGGTCGAGCTGTTCCAGGGCCGTACCTACAAGGCCTACCGCGGCATGGGCTCCATGGGCGCCATGTCCCAGAGCCAGGGCTCCTCCGACCGCTACTTCCAGGACAAGTCCGAGGGCGCCGAGAAGCTGGTGCCGGAAGGCATCGAAGGCCGCGTGCCCTATAAAGGTGTGATGAGCGCCATCGTCCACCAGCTGATGGGCGGCCTGCGCGCCTCCATGGGCTACACCGGCTGCACCGACATCCTGCAGATGCGCACCAAGCCGGAATTCGTGCAGATCACCGGTGCCGGCTTCGCCGAATCCCATGTGCATGATGTGCAGATCACGAAAGAAGCGCCGAACTACCGGGCCAGCTGAGCCCATAGCAGGACTCAATAGCGGCGGGGCAACGTCAAACGACCCCGCCGCACGCTTTTGTATCCGGCCCGCCGCCATACGCTGCCAGCAAGAGACGCCCAGATGACCGACATTCACGCCCACAAGATCCTGATCCTCGACTTCGGCTCCCAGTACACCCAACTGATCGCCCGCCGCGTACGCGAAATCGGCGTCTACTCCGAGGTTCGCGCCTTCGACATCACCGAGGAGGAGATCCGCGAGTACGCCCCCAACGGCATCATCCTCTCCGGCGGGCCGGAGTCCACCGTGGCCGAGGGCTCGCCCCGGGCGCCGCAGTGCGTGTTCGAGCTGGGCCTGCCGGTGCTGGGCATCTGCTACGGCATGCAGACCATGGCCGAGCAGCTCGGCGGCGCCGTGGAAGGCTCCAACAAGCATGAATTCGGCTACGCCCAGGTCACCATCGACAGCAGCGACGACATGTTCCGCGACATCAAGGACCATGTAGACCACGACGGCAAAGCGCTGCTCGACGTGTGGATGAGCCACGGCGACAAGGTCGCCCGTGCCCCGGACACCTTCACCGTGACCGCCTCCACCCCGAGCTGTCCCATCGCCGCCATGAGCTGGGCGGAGAAGCACTTCTACGGCGTGCAGTTCCACCCCGAGGTGACCCACACCCTGCAGGGCCAGCGCATCCTCGAGCACTTCGTCGTCGGCATCTGCGGCGCCGAGAAGCTGTGGACCCCGGCCAAGATCATCGAAGACCAGATCGCCCGGGTGCGCGACCAGGTGGGCGATCGCCACGTGCTGCTCGGCCTTTCCGGCGGCGTCGACTCCTCCGTGGTGGCGGCGCTCCTGCACCGTGCCATCGGCGACCAGCTGACCTGCGTGTTCGTCGACAACGGCCTGCTGCGCAAGGACGAAGGCGTGCAGGTGATGGAGACCTTCGCCAAGCACATGGGCGTGAAGGTGATCCGCGTTGACGCCGAAGCGCTGTTCCTCGACAAGCTAAAGGGGGTAGCCGACCCTGAAGCCAAGCGCAAGGCGATCGGCAACACCTTCATCGAGGTGTTCGACGACGAGGCCAGCAAGATCGAAGGCGTCGACTTCCTGGCCCAGGGCACCATCTACCCCGACGTGATCGAATCCGCCGCCAGCAAGACCGGCAAGGCCCACGTGATCAAGTCGCACCACAACGTCGGCGGCCTGCCCGAGACCATGAAGCTCAAGCTGGTCGAACCGCTGCGCGAGCTGTTCAAGGACGAAGTGCGCCGGCTCGGCGTCGAACTCGGCCTGCCCTACGACATGGTCTACCGCCACCCCTTCCCGGGGCCGGGCCTGGGCGTGCGCATCCTCGGCGAAGTGAAGAAGGAGTACGCCGACATCCTGCGAGAAGCCGACGCCATCTTCATCGAGGAGCTGCACAACGCCGACTGGTACCACAAGACCAGCCAGGCCTTCGCTGTCTTCCTGCCGGTGAAGTCCGTCGGCGTTGTCGGCGACGGCCGCCGCTACGAATGGGTCATCGCCCTGCGCGCCGTGGAAACCATCGACTTCATGACCGCACGCTGGGCGCACCTGCCGTATGAGCTACTAGAGAAGGTCTCCAACCGCATCATCAACGAGATCGCTGGCGTATCCCGCGTGACGTACGACGTCAGCAGCAAGCCCCCCGCGACGATCGAGTGGGAATGATCTTTTTATTTTGTTAAGGGAATTGCAACAAGGTTTCTAATGAGAAGCCCGCCCTATGGTGGGCTTTTTTCTTCACAAGAAAAGGTGTAACTTTAAGGCTCTTATAACGGGAGGGGATATGGACATATATAGTTGGCTTCGTGATCAAAAAATTCAGGGCCTGAATGCGGCTTTGGACACTACAATAGGTGGTTATTGGAATACAGCAAAAGATATTATTGATAAGAATGAGCTGCAAAGGAAAAAAGTTTCGGCAAGAGGTAAAACTTATAGGCTTTTACAGAGGGATCTTTTAGATGGCTGTATTATGCCACCCATAATACTTGCTGTTACAGAAGAGGTTTGTGAGAGGCATAGAGAGCTTATTGCTAGAGCCTTAGAATATGGCCCTGAGGAATGTGAGAAAGAGCTCGCCGAAGTCATTAAAGAAGCATTTGATAAAAAAGAATTGATCATCCTAGATGGTCTTCAAAGAACTTATACGATAAGAGATTGTATAGCTGATGCTGAGGAAAAGGGTGTTTTAGAAACACTGCTAAATAGGCCTGTTAGGCTCGAGATTTACGTCGGTCTGTCCAAGTCTGGTATTTTGTATCGTATGTTAACATTAAATACGGGACAAACGCCAATGTCTTTTAGGCATCAAATTGAAATTCTATACCATGACTATTTAAAGCCAGATTCTCTACCAGAGGGAATCGAAGTGCTACGAGAGAAAGAACATAGAAGGGCTCGAGGTGGGAGAAAATATAAGTTCAATGATGTGGTAGATATGTTTTATGCGTACTCAACCGGTAAGCCACAGTCTATGGATAGGCAAACCTTGGTCTCCGAAATAGCGGAAATAAATTTTTTGCAGGATTACGAGCCAAATAATCAAGAAGATCTTTCGGATTTATTGGTACTTTATAATGCTTTTGTCAGACGGCTTGAAGAAGTTGGGGAGGAGTGGGCGTTCTCAAACCAAAGAGTAGAGGGGGTTTCTCGGCCATTTGGCAAGAGTGTGCAAGCTATTTTTGAAAGAACTCAGCCAATGACCGCATTTGGCGCTGAGGTAAAACGGCTGATTAAGCGTGAAAAAATCGACTCTTTGGATGACATGTATGGTTTGATTGAGCAAGTTGTTGTTAGTGATAATCCTCATGATGCCTTTGACTCGCTAATAAAGATATTAGATGAAATAGCGAAAAATGCGACAAAGATTGGTACATCCCAGAGGGACTACTTCAGAAGCTGTTTTAGAGCACTATTTAGCGAAGAATTTGATGCTTTTTGTGATGTTTCTCAGTGCTGGCTGCAAGGCCAAGAACTCTATAATACCATGTATGGTGATATTGAATAATCATGCAAATTGAATTCATTAATAGTGTTTCACCGGAAGAAGGTGAAGGTTATCTTTTAAATATTAAAGACGGTCATGAAGTCTTTCTTCATGCCTTCTGTGAAGGAAAGTTGTATGGTCACGAAAGATTTTATTACTCTGTTCTCTTATCTCCTTACGTGAGAGAGAGTGAATGGAGGAATGTTGTTTGGAGTGACGATCTTTCTGGGAGCAAAACAATAGGGATGATTTTCACAGCATCCTCTTTGGCAAAAGACTCAGAAGTGGGAGACGAGTGTGATGCTATAAAGAGCTATGCAAGCAATGCCGTAAATTGCTTGGTAAGATCCCGATATGGTGCAGAAATCTTGAAAGAAATTGGGGTATTTGAGGATAGCGGAATTGATGTCCTTTCCCTTCTTGGTGACAATATATCTATTGCTATTTTCGATAAGCATCAATTGCAGAGATTTGATGTGTCGGAGGATAATGTCGACTTGTTCCTCTTTTCAGATGGTTATAGGCCACTTAAAACTGTAGGTAGTAACAACCATTTTGTCGAATTCTCAAAAAGGAAAAGAATTCTATGTCTTGCAGACGAGTTGGTTGAAGACAAGGATAAGATATTAAGAGCGTTTAGTTTTGCAAATGGTTCTTATTCCAGCTCATCCTGTTTCTTATCATTGTATCAGGTTATTGAAGTGCTAATTGATAAGATTTTTTATCACGAAGTTAGTAAAAAAATAGTACCGTCGATTGATGAGATGACTGTCTGGGATTTAAAGGAAAAGCTTAAAGATATATCTGGCGAAAAGAATAGAGTTAAGTTAATCGATGAAAAGTGCACGCCGGGAGGCGCTTACTCCGAAGCATGTGATGGTTTGGCCCAAGCTTGTCGTGATTTTTTGCAAGCCTCGAGCGTTGAGTTAAAAGGAGAGGGTTGGGCTAATCTTCTATACTTGGTGAGAAACCAGGTTGTTCATAGACAATATTTTATTATTGACGAAGAGCTTGGTCTGGATTTGGTGTGTAAAGAGTTTCGTAAGTTCCTGGCTTTGGCTATTTCAAGATTTCAACTTTCGCCACCCAGTAGAATGGATGAGACGTAATCATAGGGTAGGTCTTCATTTTCTGGCGTCGTAGCTGGTCAATGCAATACTCCTCCTCGCGAGCCTAGACTCGCCTTATGCTACAGTCATGCTATTGGCACCGATATGAATTGAGGTGTGCTTGTGGACCAGTGAAGTGATGAAGTGACCCCCTCCAGAGCTGCACAGGCTATAGTGCAGCGATCAGGAGGATGAGAAGTCATTTAATCAAGCATGCCTTCCGAGGTTACCAGTGCATTCTGTTTGTGTGACCCTTGAAGTTCTGGACAAACAGTTCAAGGAAGCGTCGACTGTTCTTTGCATATCCAGACTCTAGAAGTTCGACGATAAAAGCTTCGTTTTGGAGCTCTTGAAGCAGTATCTGTGCAGATTGTCTATGCCAACCAACACGTCCTATTGGCATCCAAGCGAGTACTCCATTATGTGCTGCGGTCGATTTTGCCGCTTCTTCAAGCTGGGTCTCATCATGATCCTCAAAGGACGCAAGTGATCCGAGAGTCTCGAATCGCTCGAATAGAAGCTCGAAGTTTGCGTCTACACCGACGAAACTTGCCTTCCATTCGGTCGTAATCTCGAGCAAGTGGTCGCTGAGCGGCGTTTTTCGATCGTTCATCTCTTCGAGGTTCTGCCAGAGCTGCTGTTCGCCTCCAGCCCAAGCCCACAGGAAAAGTGTTGAGACTACACGTTGGGGGCCACTGTTACCCATCGCTAATGTGGCTGAGAAGAGCTGATGTAATTCCTTCCATCGCCGGGCCTTCGTCAGTCCAATTCCATAAGCGGTGAAGACGAGAACAGCAGGGTAGGAACGAAGGTTCAGGAATACTGACAATCCACTGCCGATTTTGCCTGCATGATTATGTAGGGCACGGAGGACGTCTATGGTAAGAATGAACTCGCTGCCATCGCCCCATCGTCCAAGAATACCGACCATGCGTGCTAGTGGCTCGGTCACCGACTCATAGAGTTGCACTCTGGATCGGAATGCATTCTGGCTCCAACTTCCCTGTGGGGTGAAGTCGTCACCATCAAGCCGTGTTAACAACCGTTCGGTTTCTTGCGTGAACAATTCGTCGAGTTGGATGCGGTGCTCCGGCTTGGTCAGGTAGCGTTTGGTACTGTAGACGAGCAGCTCCACGCTCACAGGATTTTGGCGTTGAGTTTGCTCAAGGGTTTCGACCCGCTGCTGTAGGCTCTGGAAGAACTCATCAGCGCCGGTGATCGGTACGATCCTCGCTGCTCTGTGTGTCGCCAACTCCACGGCACCAGCACCCAGCGTTCCCCGAGCCGCCCAGTAAACCGGATAGCGCCGGTTCGGCGCGCGTAGGAATGCAGCCCGCAGCGCGTGATCCCATTCCCCAGACCAGCCACAGATAATTAATCCGTGCTCATCAAAGATGCGGTCCAACAGCCCGTTGTAGCTCTCGGGATAAGCGCTCAGTTCTTGATCAGTGTTCAAGATACGGGCGTCTTTGTAGTCACCGTGAAGTTTGAGCATATAGCACTGGCTGTGGGTCAGTGGTTCAGCGCCGGCGAGCGCGTCTGCGGAAGCGACAACTGTGGGCTCGATGCCTTGCTCCCGCAGGGCATTCTCCATGAGCCTATCGAAATTGGTTGTGACGATGACCCGCACGTAGCCGGCCCGAACCAACTGTGCAATGGCATGGTGCGCCTTCGTTGGAATCTTCCGGCCTTCTTCACGATCCTGCTCATTCGGCTCGATGTACCGGTGCAGAATCGCCCTTCGTTCGTCAGGTGAACTGGCTATTTCCTCTAGTAGGAGGGAGTAATTCGGTTCTTGTCCGGTCTTTTCCCGATACCATTTTGCCCATTCTGGCTGCTCCTCGACACCTTGGGCAGTCGCCACGCGGCGCACCAGGTCCAAGGTGATTTCCCATCCGGTTGGAATTTCTGCCGAGCGCGATAAGCCCGAGCCCAAGAGAACAGCGAAGACCCCACTGTTTTCATAGACAGAAAAGGCAAGTTGAGTGGTCGGGTCGCCAGCAAGAAGAGTCATTGGTCGCCTGCGTTGATGATCGCCGCGAGTTCTTTTCGAACTAGTAGGAGCAGTTGGACGGTGTGGTCCATGTTGTCGTCGGCATTCGCCAAGGTTAGCAGCGTGAGCAGATGAAAGTCCATCACCTCACAGCTCGACCAACAAGTTGAGCGTCGGGCTTTACAGGTCGTAGAGCGGTACCAGCCGGGGGCTTTCGTCGGTGTGGAGGGGGCGAAGTTCTTAGCGTGGCTACCGTTGTTTATTTCACAACTCCACGAACCTTCGCCTCACCTTCAATCAATACGCTCCATGCCTTGCGCCTCAGTTCCTGGTCGCCCCCTGTCATCACTTCCAGTAGTTGGCGCTTCTCGGCCAGATAGACCCGAGCGAAACCACGGTCCCTCGCGACGATGCTGACGGTATTGTCGATCAGGTCGGCGTACTTGATGGTCTGAGCCTCTGGGGAAATCTCCGCCAGCCTGTCACGCTCCAGCGCCTTGCGGTGGGTACGGTTGCCGATTTCCGGATCGATGAACTGATCCGTCAGCTCCTGAATCAAGATGGCGACGCGCTGGCCGAAGCACTCCTCGATGTCCATCGGCGTAACGTCGGTATCCTCGAGCACGTCGTGCAGTAAGGCAGCGGCGATCATTTCCGGAGTCGCCGTCTCGACTGCTGACACCATCTCCGCGACGGCCACCGGGTGGTGCCAGTAGGGCTCTCCGCTGTACTTGCGTCGCTGCCCAACGGCTTGATGTGCGGCCCTGCTGAACAGCGCAGCCCGTTCGGCTATGTCGTCCATTCTAATGTCAGACCAGTTCACGGTAGTAACTGCCTTATCAACTCCTCTCTTTCCATCTCCAATATTTCCCTCTGCATCGGGTTCTTCATCGGATCGTCGCTGTTCTGCCATTCCAGCAATAGCGCATCGGCCTCGGGCGAGCCGGCTAGGCGAGCCGCCAGGATATGGTTGGCGTTGGGATGGTCGTCTGGCTCGCCGGCCATGACATAGGCGGCTTCCACCTCCGCATAGCACGCCAAGGCATCGTCCGTGGCTCCCTCCAGTCGCTCTTGCAGCATGCAGCGCAGCAGCATTCCCTCCTTGTGTAATTCCCCTTCGTGAAGCTCATCCAAGTCGCGCTTGGCTTCCTCGTACCGGCCGAGGCTGGCGAGGAGCGATGCACGGCTGTTGATCAATTCGACGTTGTCGGGGTGTCGTTCCAGCCCTTCATCGTATATGGCAAGAACGTTTTCGAGCTGCTGTGTATCGCCCATGGCTTCCATAAGGGCGGCGCTGGCGCGCTCCAGGTAGTGTGCCGGTGGCTCGCCGCTGGCCGGAGAGCAGGCGGTTAAAAGTAGGGCGGTAAGCAGGGTTGCCATCGAGATGAACAGGATTTTCTTCACTGTGGTTCTACCTCGATCTCGAAGGTGACTTCTGTCGTGCCGGAAGCCAGGTGGCCCGAGCCGTTGGAAAAGAAGTAGCCGCCAGTAAGCTGCAGCGTCAGGCGGCGGGGCGGCATGGGCAGGGTGAAGGTAACATGGCCGATGGGGGCGAAGTCATCATCAGGCCAGGCGGAAACGCCTCCCCTGGCGAGATTCTGCTTGTCGATCTCCTGCATACCATCGTGAAGCGCAGCCGAAACGAACCAGTCGACCGAGCCGAGATGGCTGGCAGCGGTTCTGCCCATGGCGCTGACGCTCAACGTATTGCCGCGCAGCGTCACATGGCCTCGCAGGTTGTAGGAGGCGTGAACGCCGACGCCTTCCGCGAGCATGTAATCGGGTCTGGTCTTGTAGTAAGGCTCGGAGAACTCCCGATACTGTAGCGCAGGTACTTCGATATCCTTCGGCTCGGTATCGGTGCTTAGCGTGGAGAGAAAGTCGCCAAGCAGCGTGTAGCCGTCAGTATCGGTGCGGGTGGGTGCATCGCTCATGCCGGCTGGCTCCCCTTGATGTAGACCTTGATGGTCTCGGGCGTGTCATGGTCGGGCACCAGACGTGTCAGGCCCTGGGGGTCGCTTACGCCGCGGAACTGTTCCCCGTTCTGCCGCACGATGAGATACGCCATGCCGGCCACGGGCTCGCCGGAGGCGTCGACGAGGCGAAAGCGTTCGTTGTAGCGCTTGGGCATTTCGGTGAGCAAGCTGACAGCCGTCGCACGGGGCGAGCCGACCACGGTGCTGCAGCCGGTAATCACCTGACCGCCACATGAGGTGGCGCTGCCATTAATGGCAGCGGGCGAGCCCTCTACGGGATACCAGGCGACCCCGGCGGTGATGGTGGCACCGCAGGAGCTCTTGTCGCCGACCCTGGCGATGGGAATGCCATCCACCTTGGCTGTGGATGCACCGGAGACAATGCGATGCGGCCCGCCTTTGCAGGAGCAGGACACCTTATCGCCAACTTTTGCGAGATCCATGGATTCGTCCCTTCTATTTTGTGCCCATGGTGTGGTTATCGATTATCGCTATCGTCTTAACTTTGGCTACCGCTGGGGGAGAATTTGAGAGATCGCTTACGGCGATGGCTGCAATGTCTTACAAGGCTAGCCACCGCCGACGATCGAGTGGGAGTGAGCCAGGCGGCTCTGGCATCGGCGAATAGGCTTCGGTGGGCCACTCAGGGAGCCGGATGTTCAACGGGTGTCGCCATTCGACGGCTGTCCCCATATGCTAGCTTGAAGCGTATCGAAGCCAGGGATGGGGTTCAGCCTATGGGCGTGCCGGTGAGTTATCAGGACGCTGAGGCGTGTGTGGATCAGGTCATCGATCGCGTGGGCAAGAACATTGTGTTGGGGCTGCCGCTGGGGCTGGGTAAACCCCTGCGATTTGTGAACGCCCTCTATGCCCGCGCCCAGCGTGATCCGACGATCAAGCTGCATATCGTCACCGCTCTCTCTTTGCTGGCACCGGCGGGCAGCTCCTCCCTGGAGCGCCGTTTCCTGGGGCCTTTTGTCGAGCGCCTGTACGGGGATATCCCCGAGCTGGCCTATGCCAGGGATGCCCAGGCTAACCGCCTGCCGGACAATGTCACTGTGGCCGAGTTCTTTTTCCAGGCCGGCAACCTGAAGAACAACACCGACCAGCAGCGCCACTATATCTGCACCAACTACACCCACGCGCTGCGCGATTTAATGGCCCAGGGCATCAATGTGCTGGCTCAGTTGGTAGCGCCCGATGAGCGGGGCGAAACGGTGAGCCTGAGCTGCAATCCGGACATGACCCTGGATGCGTTGCTTTGGCTGCGCGAGCAACCCTATGCCACCGTTTGCGTCGCGGAAACCAATCGGCACCTGCCGTATCTGGGTAATGACGCGGCTGTGGCGCGCACCGACTTTGATCTGCTGCTGGAAAACCCGGATACCGAGTACCCGCTGTTCAGCGCGCCCCAGACCCCCATCTCGTCGGAAGATCACCTGATCGGCTTTTACGCCAGTTGCTTGCTGAAGGATGCCGGCACGCTGCAAATCGGCATCGGTTCCCTAGGGGCGGCGCTGGTGCACAGCACCCTGCTGCGCCAGCGGGACAATGCCCGCTGGCAGGCGATTTACCAGGATCTGCAGGTGGCCGAGCGGTTTCCGGTAGCCGAGCAGTGGGGCGACACCCAGCCCTTCAGTCAGGGTCTGTATGGCTGCAGCGAGATGATGGTGGATGGCTTTATCTACCTGATGGAAGGCGATGTGCTCAAGCGCCGGGTCTTTGCCGACGCCGACTTCCAGGAAGCGATCAACCGTGGTGAGATCGATTCGGAGAGCAGCGACCACTCCGAGACGGCCAAGGGTGTGGTGATGCACGGCGGCTTTTATGTGGGGCCTCGGCGTTTCTACGACAAGCTGCACGCGCTGTCCGACGCCGAGCGCGCCAGCATCAACATGACCAGCGTCAACTACATCAATGACCTCTACGATCACCGCTTCGGGAATCAGCGGCTCAAGGTGGCCCAGCGCCAGCATGCGCGGTTTATCAATTCCGCCATGCTGTGCACGATCGATGGGGCGGTGGTATCGGATGGCCTGGAAGATGGCCGGGTGATCAGCGGTGTGGGCGGGCAGTACAATTTTGTCGCCATGGCCCACGAGCTGAGCGGGGCTCGCTCGGTCATTACTCTGCGCAGCACCCGCGAGAGCGGCGGCGAAACCCTGTCCAATATTCTGTTCAGCTACGGCCACTGCACCATTCCCCGCCACCTGCGCGATATCGTGATTACCGAATACGGTATCGCCGATTTGCGCGGTCGGTCTGACGAGCAGGTATGCCTGGCGTTGATCGCCATTGCCGATGCGCGTTTCCAGCCTGAGCTGCTGGCGCATGCCAAGTCCGCCGGTAAAGTGGCCGCCGGCTTCGAGATGCCCGCGCACTGGCGGGACAACACCCCGGCGCAATTGGCGCAGCAGTTTGAGCAGATGGGGGGCGAGCAGGTCTTCCCCCGGTTTCCGTTTGGCACCGACTTTACCGACGAGGAGTTGACCCTGGGCAAGGCCCTCAAGCAGCTCAAGGCGCGCACCGCCACCCGGCGCGGCAAGCTGAAGGCCCTGCTCAGCGCTCTGGGTGCGAGCCAAGCCAGCGACGCTGAACGGTCGTTGCTGGCCCGGCTCGAGCTGGACCGGCCCACCGGCTGGAACGAACACCTGGAGCGGCGGCTAGTGCTCCAGGCGCTGCGATCGAGCTAGAGGGTCAGGACCAAGAACAAAAAAACCGCCACTGACGGATAATTCCGTGTGGCGGTTAAACATTGCTTGCCTTACTCGAAGCGATTATCGCGGAGGACTATGCTCCGCTCAGCGCCGCAGCTTACGCACGTTAGACTGGGTCTTGGTGCTGTAGGGCTTCAGCGCTGCCGCTGTGATTTTTGCGGGGTCGGCGCCGCTGGCCATCGCCACTGCCGCTCGCTCGGTCGCTGTGGCGTAAATCGTTCCTTTCTCCATCATCATGCTCATGGCATCGGGGATGGTCATGGTGCCGCTGGCCATCATCATGGTGCGGCGGGCGATCACCTCACCGGAAGAAATCAGCATCTGGTTGTAGGAAGATGCGATCTTCATCCATGCGAACATCATGTTCATCGGGTTATTCGACATTTGTCGGGTACTCCTCGTAATTTAGGTCTTCGATCTGGTGCTTGTTCATGGGGATTGCTCTTGGAGATTGCCCCTGTGGATAGCGGGTATCCACGCTGAGCCTCGCCATGAAGCCATCGGGACTCAGAGTTAGAGACATATTAACCTGACCCGAGACCTGTGTCGGTGCGCTGGCCCACATTCACCACTCGGCCGTTTTCCGACCTTTCATGGTTGCTGGCCTTTCCAGATGATTTGAGCGCATCCGTAGCGAGGCAGATCAGCGCGCTCAATGGATTCGGATAGTGATCAGAATGGGCATGGTGGCGGGGGCGGTGTGCTGATTGAATCTGGCTGACAACGGCAGCGATCCTTTATGATCGTGTTCATGTGCTGAGCGCCACAGTATGCCCCATTGAACGTCATGCGAGGAACACGTTATGCCTCTGGAACTCTGGCTCTCCTTCTGCCTGGCCTCACTATTGATCATCGCGTCCCCCGGCCCCGCCGTGGCTCTGCTGGTCACCACCGGGGTCAACCGTGGGCGACGGGCGGCCCTGGCCATGCTTCCCGGCTTCTTCCTGGGTGACCTGCTGGCCATGATCCTATCGTTCGCCGGGGTCGGCGCACTCCTGATGGCTTCCGCAGAGCTGTTCCAGATATTGAAATGGCTCGGGGCGGCCTATCTGCTGTACCTGGGTATCAAGATGTGGCGCGAGGCCGGCCAGTTGGGCGATCTGCAGCCCACGGGCACGGATATTCGGCTCGGTACGGCCAAGGCGTTTCTCGTCACCGCGCTGAACCCCAAGAGCCTGGCCTTCTTCATGGCCTTCATGCCCCAGTTCGTGGCACCCAGCCAGCCTTTGTTGCCGCAACTGGCCATCCTGTTCTCGACCTTCCTGGCCATCGGCGTGCTCAGCGACCTTGCCTTCACCTTCCTGGCGACCAGCGGCGGCCGGATGCTGAGCGCACGGCTGCGCCGTATCCTGCACCGCACCGGTGCCGGCAGCCTGATCGGGGCGAGTGCCCTGGTCGCCGCCATGCGGCGGCCTTGAGGGTGCCGGGTGCGCCGCTTTCGTAGAGACCTCACATTCAGAAGCGATCGACGCGGAACGGCGTCATATCCACCGCGGGCTCTTCGCCATCCATCATCTGGGCGAGCAGCTCTCCGGTGGCCGGGCCCAGGGTAAAGCCCTGATGGCCGTGGCCGAAGGCGAGCCACAGCCCCGCCTTGTCGGGGGCCGGGCCGATCACCGGCTTCATGTCGGGCAGGCAGGGACGGGCGCCTTTCCAGGGCTGGCCGTCACGACGTTTGCCCAGCGGGAACAGCTTGCGTGCCACCTTCTCGGCGGCGGCCAGTTGCTTGTACTGGGGCGGCGAGTCCAGGTCGGCAAGCTCGGCGCCGGTGGTCAGGCGAATCCCGGCGCGCATCGGCTCGAGCAGGAACCCCTTCTCGGCGTCCATGACCCAGTGGTTGAGCTTGGCTCCCTCTTCGGCGGAGTAGTGCATATGGTAGCCGCGCTTCACGAACAGCGGCACCTTCATGCCCAGCCTCGCCAGCAGCTCGCCGGCCCAGGGCCCCAGGGCCACCACCACCTCATCTGCCTCCAGGGCCCCCTCGCTGGTCTTGACCTGCCAGCCGCCCTCTACCTGGAGCACGTCCTCGACGCTGGCCTGCATCACCTGGCCGCCCTGTTCAGCAAAGCTGCGGGCGTAGGCTTGTACCAGGCCGCCCGGGTCCGAGACCATCCAGGGCTGCGTCCAGTAGATCGCCCCGATCAGCCCCTTGCCCAGATGCGGCTCCTTGGCGTAGAGCGCCTCGGCGTCAAGCACCTCATACTCGACCCCGAAGCGCTCGTGGTTCTCCCTGGCCGTTTCCTGGCGCTCCTCGAACTCCTTGCGGGTGCGGTAAAGCTCCAGCCAGCCGCCCTTGCGCACCAGCGCCTCGGCGCCGGCGGCCTCGATCATCGGCGCGTGGGCATCCTGGCAGCGCATGATCAGCGACGCCCACTCGCGCACGATGCGCTCGTAGCGCTTACCGCTCGAGTTCAGCCAGTAGTTCAGCAGCGGGCCCGCCGCGTTCATCATGCCGGTGGGGCGGTAGCGGATATCCACCTTGCGGTTGGGTAGCACCCGCAGCAGGGTGCCGATATCGCGGGGGAAGGCGTAGGGGCGCACCGCCTCACGCTGGATGATGCCGGCATTGCCGAAGGAGGTCTCGAGCCCCGGCTCGCGGCGGTCCACCAGCGTGACGTCATGACCGCGACGCACCAGATGCCAGGCCACTGATACGCCGACCATGCCGGCACCAAGAACGATGATATTGCGGGCCATGAAGGTCTCCCTGCCGATGTATATAGAAAGCTCCGCCCATGGGGCGGAGCCTGTGATGCCTGGAGTTTAGCAGTACTTCTCATAAAATCGGCAACACGCTGATAATTAAGATGATAGATCTATTATTGAAATAAAAGTCAGAATATTTACTCAAAAAATGGAGGCTATATAGAATTATTTTGCCGCTGGATTGGTGGCGGCGCGCGGACTAGCATCAATGGAGTCAATCCTGCAGAGAAGCGACGGGGAGAGACGGTAATGCTGAAGGCGGTATTGCTCGATATCAGTGGCGCGCTGCGAGGCGAGCCTGGCCGAGCTGGTCGATACGCTGCTGGAAACGCGCTAGCGACGCGCCATCCCAGCTTTCCACCGTTCCGGTAGCTTGTGACAATGACTCAGCAGATGCTGCTGTAGCCTTTCCAATAGCGCTTGTTCGGTGCCGTGGTGGGTCACTGCGCCGAGGGTATCGAGCGTGCTTTCGATGGCGATGGGCATGCGTTCGGCGAGTTCTAGCCCTTGGTGTAGGAAGTAGCGTGGTTGGAAGCGCAGCGAGCGTGCCAGCGCTTCGAGGTGCGAGCGTTCGATGTTGCCGGGGCGATCCTCGTCGGCGATGCGAAACGCGAAGCGGCGCGAGAGCCCGCTATAGAGCGTCGTGCTCATCAGATCGTAGAACGGTGCCAGCCGAGGACCCTCGTTGGTGTAGAGGATGGCGAGGTTCTTGGCGTGGCTGTCGTTGTTGCCGACCAGCAGGTTGAAGAAGAACCAAGCGATCAGCCGCTGCAAGTCCTTGGCCGGGGTCCCGACCTGCTGCAGGAGTTCGCGGCAGCGTGTCAGGCCGGGGCCGCCGTCGCTTTCATATTTGATTGACGAGGGAGTGCCGGCGAGTTGGCAGAAATCGAGTTGGTGCAGGCGCCGTAGTCCGCCCTGTTCATCGGGAACCCGGTCGTAGCGGCGTACCAGGCAGGCGCGTGTCTCGGGCTGGTAGCTGGTCTCGGCGACCTCGAGCCCGAGCTCGGCGGCCAGCCGCATGCAGAAGGTCTCGTTGATGGCGGAGCTCCATACGCCCCTCAGGCCCTGGATGTCCGGCTTGAGGATATGGCTGGAAGGCGCCGATCCTTCCGGTATGGCGGGGCTCCCGTCTTCCAGCACCATCAGGAGTAGCTTGTCCTGAGCGCCGGCCAGCGAGATGCGGGCTTCCTCTCCTTGTTGCGAGAGCAGTGGGCCCCGTTCCCTGTGTTGCAAGTGCTCCGCCAACGCTTCCCAACTGATGGGGCGATAGTGCGGCGGAGCCGGTGACTCGCCCGGTGGCAGCAAGGTGAAGCCGCTGGCCGTGTCCCCACCGATGGCCTTCAGCAGGCCGAAAACGGTCGTGGTGTGGTGGCGAAGTTCCAGATGGTGGCGCAGGTCGCCTTCCGGCAGCAGGTTCTCGAAGTAGGCCAGCACCGCATCGCCAACGTGAGCCTGCTGCGTGAGCGGCAGCGAGGGCGAGAGACTGACCGCTTCAGGATGCTCCAGCCATTCAGGGGCATACTCGAAGCGCAGCGGTTGAGCGTCGTAGAGCCGGCCGACAGGCTTGTCGCCGTGGTAAACCGCCAAGGTGTCGTCACGCGCCATGTCGGCTGCCACCCTTGCGCCGCACGACGACCTCGAGACCCATCAGGTCCAGCACGTCCAATACCTTCTGCAGCTGCAGTGTCGGCTTGCCCCGCTCCAGGTCGACGATGAAACGGTTGCCGGTGCCGGCCAGGCCGGCGAGGTCGATCTGCAAGAGCCCCTGTTCGGCGCGCAGCTGGCGTACCAGCTTGCCGAGGTCTTCGCTGTGGCGAATGGGGGTGGCCAAGGGGGCAAGAGAGTCGTTGGTAGGCATGGGAACCTTCGAGATGATTACCGTTCGGTAATTCTAGGCCCGGCTCTCCTGTTCCACAATGAAATAATTACCGAACGGTAATTCTGGTGGAATTAAAGGTACGATAAGTGGGGGAAATTACCGATCGGTAACTCTGTCCAGCATCAGTAGATTCAGGTATCGTCGTTGGCTTGCCGCGCTAAAACGGTGTTTGGTCTTGGCGCTTCGCCCCGTCGGCGCACCTCCGCTAAGCGTGCATCAGTCGCGCGGGATCTTCTTCAAGCGCTCATCGGCGCGCTTCACCGTTTTCATCTTTTCCGGCCGCTTCATGGCTTTCCAATGGCGTATCTCCTCCACCGTGCGGCCGCAGCCGGTGCACAGGCCTCCCGATAGTTGGCAAATCGAGACACAGGGACTTTCGATCTTCTTGGCCATTCAGTGCCTCATGGTCTTGGTGCGTAGCCGACGCTGCCAGTCGCCGCCGTGTTCCCGCTGGCACGCCTCTTCGCTGTCGAAGTCGAGATGCCTTGAGGCGTCGCCGACATCGACGCCGGCATCAACCAATGCCTCGGCGGTCAGGTCATTGATGCAGCGTCGGGCATCGCCCTTGAGCGCGTTCGCCAGGTTGGGGTGGGTATCGAACACCCAGGTGACCACCAGGCTCTCGGGGAAGCGCTGGTAATCGACCTCGTGGGTCAGCCAGCAAAAGCCGGGCAGTAGGGGCTTGGCCTGCTCACAGGCATGTGTCAGCGAAGCGGCCAATCGCCGCTCCATCTTGCCGCGTTCTTTCTTGGCAATCATTCATTCTCCAAACTGTTCAGCCTGACACGGGAAAAAGCCCCGCGAAGCCCTTGTCGGTGCCAAAGGCCAGCCACGCGCCATTGGGGGACCAGGCCATGGCCGTGATGGCGCCGTCTCCCGGCGGTTTGATGATGACTTCCTGGCCGCTCTGAATGTCAGCCACGGTGACCTGGCCGTCATCGTAACCGATCCCGAGAATGGGGTGGGCTGGATCCCCCGCGACGGCCGTTACCAGTGCGCTCGAGCTGTCACCGGGCGTCTCCGGGGTGCGTCCCTTGGGGCCCTTGCGACCCTTGAACGGCCAGCAGGGGGCGCAGTTCGAACCACTGGTGGCCAGGTAGCGTCCGCCATTGAACCAGGACCATGATTTTACCTTGGTGGCGTAGCCGCTCATGACCAGATCGTCCTTGTCCTCCAGCCGCCAGCCATGAATGCAATCCTCCTGCATGGCCGAGAGCACGAAGCGGGCGTTGGGGCTCCACGTCACCGACAGGTGCGAGCCGGGACATGTCAGGGGCACCGGCGTGGCATCGGCGGAGCGCGCGGAGCATAGGGTGACGCCGCCATAGTGTGCCACCGCGATCCGGTAGCCGTCCGGCGAGAAACAGATACCGCCCACCGTACTGGGAAACTCGCGCACGATCTCGTCGCGGCCCTCGGCGTACAGATGCAGGCGCTTGCCTTCGGAGCAGGCGACTACCCCGTTGGGATGGCTGGCGACATGATCGACCCAGCGCCCCGGGAAGGTGGCGAGATCGTGCAGCGTGCCATCCACGGCGATCCGCACGAAGCGGCCATCGTCGCCCCCGCTCACGAAGCCCTCGCCCGGTGCGGCGGCCATGCTCAGCGACACTCCCTCGTGCACCTCGATGCGTCCGGGCGCCTGCTGGCTCCCGGCGGGCAGCAGGTAGAGGCTGCCGTCGCCAAGGGCAAAGGCGAGGTTGTTCGCTGCGTCGAAGCATGCCGACAGCACATACGCCGACCACTGCCATTGGTGACCCAACTGCTCGAGGATCGGGGCGGGTTGGCTCATGCTTGCTCCCGGGAGGTAGGGGAGGCAACCACACAGGCATCGAAGCCCGCCTGGAGCTTATCGGCATCGAGATCGCGGCCGATGAAAACCAGACGGCTGTGGCGCGCTTCATCGCTCTGCCAGGGCTGGGTGGCCGTGCCGTTTGCCAGCATGTGCACGCTCTGGAAGACGTAGCGCCGCTCCTGGCCCAGCAGGTCGAGAATGCCCTTGCAGCGCAGGATGTTGACGCCGTCGATGCGCAGCACCGCGGCAATCCATTTCTCGAATCGCTCGGGAAGCAGCGGGCGAGTCGCCGTCAGCGAGATGCTCTTCACCTGCTCGTCATGCTCATGGGCGTGCTCCTCGGAGAGGAACTCCGGTTCCAGGGAGATGATCCTCTCCAGGTCGAACGCGCCCAGCCCGATCGCCTGCTCCAGTGGAATGTCGCAATGGTTGGCGGCAATGATCCGCGTATAGGGATTGATCGCGCGGATGCGCCGTTCGAGGGCCTGGCGTTCGTTGTCATCGACAAGGTCGATCTTGTTGAGCACGACGACATCGGCAAAGGCGACCTGCTCGGCGGCTTCCGGACTGTCGTCGAGCCTGGCGGGAAGGTGCTTGGCATCGACGACGGTCACCACGGCGTCCAGCTCCGTCTTGCTGCGCACGTCGTCATCGACGAAGAACGTCTGGGCCACGGGGGCGGGGTCGGCCAGCCCGGTGGTTTCGATGATGACGGCGTCGAAACGGTCGATGCGCTTCATCAGGCCTGAAATGATACGTATCAGGTCACCGCGTACGGTGCAGCAGATACAGCCGTTGTTCATTTCGAAGACTTCTTCGTCGGCCCCCACCACCAGGTCGTTGTCGATGCCCAGCTCGCCGAACTCGTTGACGATGACGGCATAGCGCTTGCCGTGGTCCTCGGAAAGGATGCGATTGAGCAGCGTCGTCTTGCCTGCTCCCAGATAGCCTGTCAGGACGGTGACCGGGACTTTTGCCATGGTGGGCTCCAAAACTTGATCGAAATGGTACGATATAACATAGCATCTAAGGGCGTCGAACTCATGTCGTCGGTTAGAGGCCTCACTTCGAGATTCAGACTGAACGGCGTTTCCGAGTGCGTTTTAGCTGCTCGGATCCGCCGCCCAACGTTCCGGTCGCTTGCGACAGTTGCTCCTCAGCCCTTGATGTGAGCATCCATGCCTGTCGCACCGAATTAAAGCGAAAGACGTCGTTGCCGATAACGCCATGGGCAGGATTTCCTGCCATGAGTACGGTGCTTCAGGTGCGTTTGGGAAATGTCTTTCTGATGACATCGATGAATAGAGAAACGACAATTTTGGAGAAGGGATGAAGATGAAGGCGGTAATTCTATTGGCTGTGGCCTTGCTGGTGTCCGGCTGTACCATTCATCAGAAGGTGGAGCCTGTGCAGATCGACAGTGGCCATCGGCTGTGTATCGTCGAGAACCCTGCGGTGCGTGAGGGCTTTCTGGTGGAATTTTCATCGGCGCTGGATCACAAGAATATCGCCTACGAGATAGTTGATGAATCGGCCGTGGCAGCTTCCTGTGAATGGGTAGCGCGATACACTGCCAACTGGTCATGGGACCTGGCATTGTACATGTCGTATGCCGAAATCAAGATCTATCGCAACGGAAGCCTCGACGGTGAGGCGATTTATGATTCCAGGCGTGGCGGTGGAAATATGAATAAATTCATTGATGCCGAATCCAAGATTCGAGAGCTGGTAGATCAGCTGTTGAACATAAAAATGGCATCAGTATTCAGAAGCAACATCGGCTGAATGTAATACGTGCTTCGGGCCAGTTCCACATCGCCAGCGTAACGTGCTGTGTGAGCGACAGCGCGAGGCTCACGGCTGCAGGATGCCCCTGCCATGGGGGCATACTCGAAGTGCAGCGGTGGCCCGGGTTGCAGCCTGCCAACCCATTGATCGGTGTGTTAAACCTCCAGTGTGCCATCACACCCCATGACGAACGCCACTCTCGCGTCGCACGACTACCTCGAGCCCCAGCAGGTCCAGCACGTCCAATACCTTCTGCAGCAGCTCTTGCTCGGCATGTGGCTGGCGTAACAGCCTTTATCGCCGACTCAAGCACCGGCTCGTGGCGAAACGTCTGTGTCTCGGCCGGCGACCTCGGGAGGTCTCAACACGCGCAGCGCGTCGCGTTTCGGCGGCATCTGGAACAGGTCGCCGTAATCGCGAGTGAACTGCGATACGCTTTCGTAGCCCACCGCGAAGGCTGCATTGCTGGCTGAGGAACCTTCGTCGAGCATCAGGCGGCGCGCTTCGACCAGGCGCAGCCGCTTCTGGTATTGTCCGGGCGTCAGCGAGGTCATGTGCTTGAAGTGCTTGTGAAACGAGGTGAGGCTCATGCCGGCTTCCGCTGCAAGTCGATCCACCGGCACGCGAGACCGGTACTCGGCCCGGAGGATCGCAATGGCGGCGGCGAGGCGGCCCGCATGGCTGTCAGGTTTCGCCAGCGTTCGCAAGGCGCTGCTGTCAGGCCCAGACAGCAGCCTGTAGTGCAGCGACCGCGTGATTACCGGGCTCATGAACGGCGCCACTTCTGGGGGGCCCATTGTGCTCTCCAGTGCGTTACCCATCGCACCCCGTCGTCCAGGCAGCTGTACACCACCGGGATGACGAGTAGGCTCAGGAGCGTCGAGGTGATCAGCCCGCCAATCACGACGAAGGCCATCGGCGAGCGAAAGCTTGGATCGGCGCCCCAGCCGAGCGCAATCGGTGTCATGCCGGCCCCCATGGCGAGGGTGGTCATCACGATCGGCCGGACACGCTTGCGGCAGGCGTCGATGATCGCTTCCCAACGATTCAGGCCGTGGTCTCGGCGCGCGATGATGATGTAGTCCACCAGCAGAATCGAATTCTTCGTGGCAATGCCCATTAGCATGATCAATCCGATCATCGCCGGAAGCGACAAGGATGAACCGGTGACGAACAGCGCCAGGAAGGCGCCTGGGACGGAGAGCATCAGCGCCGAGAGGATTGTGACTGGCTGAATGAAACTCCTGAACAGCAGTACCAGCACCATGTAGATGCACAGGACGCCGGTGAGTATGGCGATCCCGAAACCCGTGGCGACCTCGGCCATATCCTCCGCGGAGCCTGTTGCCGCCTGGTGGATGCCCGGCGGCAGCTGGCGCACGCTGGGCAGCGCCTGAACGATCTGCTCGATCTCTCCCAGGGGCCGCCCTTGCAGCACTATCTCGAAGTTGACGTTGCGCAGGCGGTCGTACCGGGTGATTTCCGCTGGGCCACTGCTCCATTCGAGAGACGCCACGTTTTCGAGCGGTACCATCCCCCTCGCACCGGGCACGGGCAGGCGCCTGAGGGTCGCGATGTCCTGCCGGGCGACATCCGTCAGGCGCACCATTATCGGCACCTGCCGCTCGCTGAGGTTCAACTTCGGCAGGTCCTCGGCATTGTCGCCCAGCGTGGCGATGCGCAGCGTATCGGCGATGGCCAGGGCCGATACACCAAGGTCGGCGGCGCGGGCAAAATCAGGGCGCACGATGAGTTCGGGCCTGACCAGGGTGGCCGTCGAACTCACGGCACCAATGCCAGGAATGGCGCGAAGATCTCCCTCGATCTGCCGGGCATGCTGCTCGAGCACCCGGCTATCCTCCCCGGCCAGTACCAGTTCGTAGGAATCGTCGACTCCCACGCTGCTTCTCACGCCGGGAAGCGTGGCGAGCGCATCGCGCAGCTGCTGCTCGATTGCCTGCAGCTTGATGCCTGCACGGCTGGCGCGATCCGCCAAGCCCACGGTCAGCACCAGGCGGGTCACCTCAGCATCGCCGCCGCTCGAAGCGCCCCCCACGGCGGCGAAAACGCGCGTGACATAGGGATTCTCCTCCAGTCGTGCGCGGGCTTGCTCGGCAAGCAGCGTCGCTTCCGGCAAGGTGCTACCGGGCGGCAAGGTGAGTGTCGCCTGGGTCTGGGAATTGTCGTCGGGCGGTATGAAGGCGCCCGGTAGGGTCGAGGCCAGCCATAGGCCACCGGCAAAGCATGCTGACGCAGCGAGGAGCGTTGCCTTGCGGTGGCGCAGGCACCAGCTGGCCCCGACCAGGTAGTGCGACACCCATGTCGGTTCGCGATGGCCTTGGCTGGGTTCGCGCAGTAGGTAAGCGGCCATCATCGGCGTGAGGAGGCGTGCGGCCACCAGCGAGAACAACACTGCCGCCGAGGCGGTCCAACCGAACTGGACGAAGAAGCGTCCCACCGTGCCACTCATGAAGGCCGTGGGCAGGAAAACGGCAATCAAGGTAAAGGTGGTGGCGACCACCGCCAGGCCAATTTCCGCTGCGGCATCCATCGCGGCCTGGCGTGCTGGCTTGCCCATCAGCAGATGTCTCTTGATATTCTCGATCTCGACGATGGCATCGTCCACGAGTTCCCCGATCACCAGCGATAGCGCCAGCAGCGTCACGAGGTTGAGCGAGAAGTCCATCAGATGCATGATGCCGAAGGTCGGAATGATCGACAGCGGTAGCGTCAGCGCGACAATCAGCGTTGCACGCCAGTCGCGCAGGAAGAAGAATACGACCAGCACGGCAAGCAGCATGCCCTCGAACAGCAGGCGCATGGAGCCTTGGTAGTTCTCCCGTACCGGCTCGACGAAGTCGAAGGCCTGCTGGATCTCGACATGGGGGTGTTGCGCCTGCAAGGCGGCGAGGGCGGACTGCACGCCCTCGGCCACGTCGACCTCGCCGTACCCTCGTGCCCGGGTCATCTCGAAGCCGACGACGGGTCTGCCATCGAAAAACGCCGCTGAGCGCCGTTCGGCCACGGTATCGGTAACGGTGGCGACCTGGTCGAGGCGAATGCGGCGGCCATCGCTGAGGGCCAGTTCCATTGCCGCGAGCTCGGCCGCCGAGGCGACGTTGGCGAGGATGCGCACGGCCTGTTCGGCACCGCCGATGGAGGTGCGCCCACCGGGTGCTTCCAGCTGTGCCTGGCGCAGCTGGCGCGAGATGTCCAGCGCCGTCGTGTTCAGTGCCAGCAGCCGATCCGGGTGCAGTTCCACGCGGGCTTCGCGATCGACGCCGCCGATCCGCTGTACCGAACCCACGCCAGGTACGGTCAGCACGGCCCTGGTGACCCGGTCATCCACGAACCGGGACAGCGCTTCTTCGTCCAGTTGGGACGAGGCCACTGCGTAGAGCAGAAGCGGATCTTCGGAGAACCCCCGATTCTGAATGACCGGGTCACGCAGATCGGCAGGCAGGTCCGAGCGTATGCGAGAGACGGCGTCGCGCACGTCATCGACCGCTTCCTGTATGGTTTTTTCCAGCCGGAACTCGATGCCGATCTCGGCGTGCCCATCGGTCAGCGTGGTGATGATGTGCTTGACGCCGTCCACCGTGGCAATGGCGTTTTCGATCTTGCGGGCGACTTCGTTCTCCATCAGGGCGGGGGCAGCCCCCGGCAGCGAGGCGGAGACAATCACCCGGGGTATGTCCACATCCGGCAAGTCCTGGATAACCATGCTTCTGAAAGACATCAGTCCCAACGAGGTCAACAGCACGAAGAGCAGGGCGACCGGTATGGGGTTTCGAATTGCCCAGGAGGAGGTATTGATCGTCATGGCAGCCGCTCCGCGACCACCTCTACGCGATCGCCGTTGCCGAGGAAGGCGCCGCCCGAAGCGACGACCGGGGTATCGGGCGCAAGCCCGGAGAGAATTTCGATCCGGTCCCCCGTGTGCTGGCCCAAGGCAACTTTCGACTCCGCCACCCGGCCGTCTTCATCGACGCGGTGCACATAGCCGAAGCCATCGCGGAGCTGCACCGCGGATCGCGGCAGGGTAAGGGCCTGGCGTGTGCCCAGCTCGAACTCGCCGCGCGCAAACATGCCCGCCCGGGCGGTTTCGCTTATCGGTAGATCGACATAGACCAGGCCATTGCGGGTGGCGGTATCCACGATCGGCGCGATCGTACGCACGCGACCCTCCAGCTCGCCACCACCCGGCAGGGTGACCCAGGCGTTCTGGCCGGGCTGCAGCCTCTCCAGATCGGAAGCGGCAACCTCGGCCCGCCATTCCAGCCGACCGAGCCGGATCAGGCGAAACAGTTCCTGGCCCGCGGGCAACACTGCGCCGACCGTTGCACTGCGGGCCGAGATCACGCCATCGTCAGGGGCGCGCACCTCAGTCTGAGCCAGGCGAAGCTGCTGCGTGTTCTCGACGGCTCGCGTCGATTCCAGCCTGGCCTGCGCAGTACGCTCGGCCGTGATGTACTGGAAGATCTGCTGTGCCGACATCGCGCCTGTGGCCTGTAGCTCCCGGGCGCGCTGTGCGTTGTCCGCGGCCTCGGCGAGCGCCGCCTCGGCCTCGGCGACGGCGGCGCGGCTCTGCGCGAGTTCGGCGTTCACCGTATCGGACGCGAACGTCGCGAGCACCTGGCCGCGCTGGACGACGTCGCCGACATTGACCTCGACGCTGGCCAGGCGCAGGCCGTTCGCCTCGGTGCCGATGCTGGCTTCCTGCCAGGCCATGATGTCTCCGTTTGCGGATAGCGTGGTGGGCAGCATGGCGGGTCGAGGCGTGGTGACTGCCACGGTCAGTGCGGGTTGCGCGACCGTTATGGTTTCATCCTTCGGGACCCTGCCGGCGTCATACATGATCCAGACGAGCGTCGCGGCTAAGCCCATCGCAACGACCGCGGCGGCCGCGAATGAACGTGATTGACTCATCATCATGTTCCTTGATTCGTTCATTGAGCCGCTGCTTCGCTGCGTGCGGCATGTACTTCGGTTGCGGGCCAGCCACCGCCTAGCGCGCGATACAGGCGGATCCAGGCGGTGATTCGCTCACGCTGCAGTTCGATCACGGTGCTCTGGGCGGCAACCATGCTGCGGCGCGCATCCTCGAGCTCGAACAGGCTGGCGATACCGGCGTGGTAGCTGGCGTCGGTGGTTTCAAAGGAGCGTGTGAATCCATCGGCGGCGCTGGCCGCGTCCTCGCTGCGCTTGGCCGTGCTGTCCAGCATGACCAGCGCGTCCTCGACGTCGCGGATCGCTTCACGCAGTCGCGCGGCATAGACGGTGGTGGCGGCCTGGTAGCGAACGCGTGCCGCTTCCGCATTGGCGCGTCGTGTTCCGCCATCGAACAGCGGTAGCGTTACCGTCACCGGCCCGATACTCCATACGCTGCCATTGGTGCTGATGCCCCCGCTGGCGATGCGCGTCGTGCCGATGTTCCCGGCCAGGGTGATGCGAGGCCAGCGCTGCGCCCGCGCCTGGTCCGAATCGGCACTTGCCGCCTCCACGTCACGCGCTGCCGCGTGAATATCGGGGCGCTGCGCCAGCATCTCGGCCGGCATCGTCGTGACAGCGAGTTCGGCCGGGCGTGGCAGCCGGCCGGTGGCGGAGGCCAGTTCGCGCCGTAGCGCCGCTTCGTTCTGCGCCGCCAGGGCACTCAATGCCTTGACCAGCAGATCGCACTGCGTCTGCTGCTCGATCAGCGTTACGTTGCCTTGCGCCGCGCTGGCATTCGCCAGCTCCGCCTCGGCCGGGGGGCGGAAGCCCTTGTCTGCCACCAGGCGGGTGATCTGCGCCGTCCGTGCCCGCGACTGGGCATCGATCTCGGCCAGCTGGACCAGGATCTCGCAGGCGCGTAGCTCGACGTAGGTCGTGGCAATTTCTGCCGCGACCGAAACCCGTGCGTCATGCCAACCGGCCTGGCTGGATTCGAGCCGCGCCTGCGCGGCGTTGGCAGCGGCACGGCCTGCACCGAAGAGGTCCAGCTCCCAGCCGAGCTGCAAGCCTGCCGACGACTCGGTGGCGACCGGTGCATCCAGGGCCGGCCGCCCCCGGCTTGCGCCGACGCTGGCATCCAGCGAGGGCTTCAGGACGGCGTTTTGTGCCACACGTGCAGCCTGGGCATCGGCGAGGCGCGCGGATGCCTGCGCCACGGTCGGACTGGCCTGCTGCCCGGCATCGATGAGATGCAGCAGCAGGGGGTCGTTGAACTGGGCCCACCATCGGCTCAGGTCCGCCACCTGCCCGCCGTGGGGCAGCGGAGCGTGCCATTGCCCGGCAACGGGCGCCGCGGTGCTGCCGGGCTGGGTTTCGGGTAGAGCCTGGGGCATGATCGACGTGCAGCCGGCGAGCAGTGCGGCGGCTGTAACGACGAGCCAGGTCGCAAGCATCCGCGGCTTGCCGCCGGGCAGCGCCTTCATGCCTGCCATACGTCGCTGGCGGGGCATGAAGGCGACAGGAATGACATCGGTGGATGGGCGCATGTGGTGTCCTCGTCTCTCATGGGACGGGACTATCCGGCAATGTGTCTTTCAGAAGTCTTACCGGGAATTGGGATGAGCCGAGGAACTTTCGGTAAGTTTTCCGTAAGAAGGTGGCTGCGAAAGTGGGCTTCTGTTAACAACACACGAGAACCGCTCATGTCACTAATACCCCCGTTAGTCTCGAGCTACCATACTGTTGTCTCACGCATGGCAGCCGCTTCAATGCTTGCTGTTGGACTCTGTGCCTCGGTGGCGGCCATGGGCCAGGAGCCGACCTCCGAGTCGTCCTCCACCACCTGGGGACTAGGCATTGGGGTAATGAGCGAGCAGGAGCCCTACGCCGGTATCGACCGTGACAACACGCCCATACCGTTGCTTGAGGTGGAGAACCGGTACATTCATCTCTTTGGCCCCCAAATAAGATTCAAGCTGCCGGGTCTCGACATCCGCGACTCTCAACAGCTCAACTTCGGCCTCGTCGGCAAGTACGACGGCAGCGGCTACGAGGAGGACGACGCCCCGATCCTCGATGGTATGGACGAACGCAAGGGCGGCTTCTGGGCGGGCGGCAAGGTGGAGTGGAGCAGCGACCTGGTTGACGTCAGCGCCGAATGGCTTGCCGACGCCTCAGGCAACAGCAACGGGCAGGTCATCAATATCGGCCTGAAGAGGACGTGGCGTGTCGGTAATCATTTTCTGCTCACCCCGCACGTGGGGGCGAGCTGGCAGGACGATAAAACCGTCGATTACTACTTCGGCGTTCGTGACAGCGAGGCGCGTATCGACCGCCCCGTCTATTCAGGGGAGTCCGCTATCAACATCGAGGCGGGGGTTCGAGGCGTCTATATGTTCGACAAGCACCACTCGATGCTGATGGGTGTCGAAGTGACAAGCCTGTCGGATGAGATCAAGGACAGCCCGCTGGTGGATCGCTCCACCACCAATAGCGTGTTCCTTGGCTACATTTACCGCTTCTGATGAGCCGAATACTCCTGGTCGAGGACCACGACCGGCTGGCCCGGCTGATGTGCAAGGGGCTGGAAGCCGCCGGCATCGCCGCCGATGTGGCCGGCCGCATCGACAGCGCATGGGCTGCCATTCAGCAGATGCCCTATGATGCATTGATTCTCGACCGGGGCCTGCCGGATGGGGATGGCCTAGTCCTGCTGCAGAAACTGCGCAAAGCGGGCCTGGGTATGCCTTGCCTGGTGCTGACGGCACGCGATGCGCTGCATGACCGGGTGCAGGGCCTCGAAGCCGGCGCCGACGACTACCTGCCCAAACCCTTCGCCATGGACGAGATGGTGGCGCGTGTCCGGGCACTGCTGCGTCGGCCCGTGGCGTTTCATTCGCTCGATCCCAGCCATGGCGATCTCACCCTGCGCCCCGCAGCCGGCGTGCTGTGCCGCGGTGACGAGAGCGTCACTCTCGCCCCGGCGGAGCTGCACATCATGCAGCTGCTCTTGCACAAGCCCAAAGAGGTCGTGCGCCGCAGCGCGCTGGAAGCGGCGGCCTGGGGGCTGAGCGAGGCGGTGACACCGAATGCCCTGGACGTTGCCCTGCACCGCCTGCGCCGCAAGCTGCTTGCTATCGGTTCGCGACAGCGGATCGTCAACGTCAGGGGGCGGGGCTATGCGCTGCGTGAAGATGTTGCCGCTGAATAGACTGCAACTGAAAGTCCTGCTGGCCGATGCGGCTTTCTGTTAGTTGGCAAGCACCTCCACTCAATGCGAAGAGCCTCCTGGCGCTAACGCATCAGCCGATCTTATGGGATTCCGTCATGTGTATGATCGTCAACAACCTCAGGGGGCTGGGCTATGTGCTTCGTGAAACTGATGCCGCTGAATAGCATCAGCCTGAAGGTGCTGTTGGCCTATGTGGCGGGAATGGTGCTCAGCATCACGCTGCTTGTGATCGTTGCGGTGGTGGTGGTCAAGAGCAATGTACTGGTTCGGATGGATCTGGCTGACGCTGCGGATGAACTGGTGAAAAACATTGAGTTCAACAGCCGTGGCAGACCCACCGGCTTCGACTCGAGCATGGACGATCGCGCTTGGCTATACGAAGGACCACAACGCGAAACGGCCTATCGAATTCTGGATGACGCCGGGAATGTGGCTGCCTTCTCGAGTAGGGGAGAAAACTTCTGGCCGAATGACGGCGACCTCCTTCGACTGGCCCGCGGGAACTTTACCTTCGAGCACGAGGGAAACACCTTCTACGGCGCCACGAAGCCCCTCGAGCATGCCGGGCGAACCTGGTATTTGCAGTTCGTCGCCAGCGAGCGGTTCATGGAGATCCTCCACATAGTTGCCTTGCCGCGTATGGTCGCCGGCGTCATGGTGTTCGGCACTGTCCTATTCATCGCCTTCGGCTTGTGCGCCTATATCACCTTGCGCTACACCCTCAAGCCGCTGCGAGACGTGTCGGAGTCCGCCGCAGCCATCTCGCCGCGCTCCATCGATGCCCGGCTGAAGACGGAGGCGGTGCCAGCGGAGATCGCCCCTCTCGTGGACAGCTTCAATCGAGCCCTGGAGCGTCTCGATCGAGGCTATCGCGTGCAGCAGGAGTTTCTCGGCAATGCGGCTCATGAGTTGAAGACACCATTGGCGTTGATCCGCGCCCAGATTGAGTTGAAAGAGGAGGGCAAAAGCGACCGGGACTCGCTATTGAGCGACGTCGAATACATGACGCGGCAGGTGCAGCAGCTACTTCTCCTGGCCGAAGCCAGCGAGGCGCACAACTACCATTTCTCCAACGTCGGGATGCAGGATGTCGCCCACGAGGCTGCCTCCTACTTGCAGCGCCTGGCGGAATCCGCCGACGTGCACTTGGCGGTGCGTGCTGTCGGCGACGTGAAATGGAGAGCGGACCGCGCGGCCTGCTTCACCTTGCTGAAGAACTTGCTGGAGAACGCCATCCAGCATGCGCCCGCGCAGAGCTCCGTCAGCGTGGAGATCCAGGGCGATACGGTGACCGTGCGGGACAGAGGCCCCGGCGTCGAGGCGGAGCAACTGCCCCTGCTGTTCGAGCGCTTCTGGCGTGCTGAGCATCGGCGAGACCACGGGGCTGGGCTAGGCCTGGCCATCTGCCAGGAGATTGCTATGGCGCACGGCTGGCACCTCACAGCCGAGCAGGCCGAACCGGGGCTACGATTTCGGCTGTCGAATGGCCGCAGTCCAATGAGCGTATCCGCGGTGCAGAGCGCTTTGTACAGATGAATGACGAATACCCTGCGCATGGCCGCTGGCAGTTCACGCTGAATCGAATTGTCGAGGGTGATGATGAGGTGGTGACGGAGGTCGCCATTACCGACGGGGTTCAGGCGGCGACGGCTATCTCATTCTTTAGGGTGGAAAAGGGTAAAATCACCCGGCTGGTCGAATATTGGCCGGAGCCTTATTCGGCGCCGTCGGGTAGGGCGCATCTCGTCGAGGCGATCTTGTAAACATGAGAGTAATGGTTGTTGATTTATGGTTATAACGCAACAAGGCCCGCCGAAGCGGGCCTTGTCATCGAACCCTAAGGTTCGACAAATCGTTTAACCGTTAGGTTATGCGATTTGCTTGATATTTGAAGCCTGAAGGCCTTTCTGGCCCTGGGTCACGTCAAAAGAGACGGAACTGCCTTCCTGCAGGGACTTGAAGCCATCTGCCTGAATTTCGGAGAAGTGGGCAAAAACGTCATCGCCGCCGTCAGTCGGGGTAATGAAGCCGAAGCCTTTGGAGTCGTTGAACCACTTAACTGTGCCAGTCGTCATAATATAAATCCTTTCGCGCTTAGCGCCTTGCAATGTTTCTGGTTTTACCCAGGTTTATAGCGGGTAGAACGAGATAAATTACAGACTGCCGAAAGAATCGAACACTACTGAAACTCTATAACGCTTACTAACCAGCTGCGACTACGGTGTCACGGTTACTGGCTTGGGTCAAAGTCTTTCTGTTTAATTTTCTGCTATTGGCGTGAAGCGCATGTTTTCGTTGAAATTAATAAAATGCTAATTTCGAGTGAAGCGGTACGACAGCCTCGCTCGCCCAGGCGACGCCGGAGCGGCCCGACCCTGTGAGGCCTGGATTAGAGGGCGTCGGCGGCTGGCTGACAGCAGGGCTCACGTTCCTATTTGTGTTATGATATAACATAAGCATGACCTCGGGATGCACCCCTGCTAGCCAAGGAAACGTGAGACACGCCAAGGCGGTGCGAGTGGGATGTTTCGCCAGGGTCTGCAAGAATTCCTTTCACTTCAACGATGTGGCGATAAACATGCCCCGTGACGGTGCTTCGTATGAGCCCTGATGACAACGTCTTGATCCCCGTTACCGTACTCACCGGCTTCCTCGGCAGCGGCAAGACCACGCTGCTCAATCGCCTTGTCCGCCAGTCCGCCATGAAGGATGCGCTGGTGGTGATCAACGAGTTCGGCGATATCGGGTTGGACCACCGACTGGTCGCCGAGAGCGACGAGCATACCGTGGTGGAAATGAGCAGCGGCTGTTTGTGCTGCACCATCCGCGGTGACCTGAGCCGCACCGTTCAGCAGGCCTGCGAGGCGATCGAGGGGGAGGGGGGCAAGCCCTTCTCGCGGGTGATCATCGAAACCACGGGGCTTGCCGACCCGGCCCCCATCCTGCACACCCTGATGACCGACCACTGGCTGGCTCACCGCTTCTCGCTGGATGGCGTGATCTGCCTGGTGGATTCGGCCAGCGGCATCTCGACCCTGAATGCGCATCGCGAATCGCAGCGCCAGGTGGCGGTTGCCGACCGGTTGCTGCTTACCAAGACGGACCTGGTGGATGAGGAACGGCTGTCGCGGCTGGCCAACCATCTGGCGGCGATCAACCCGGCCGCCGAGCAGTTGCAGGTGCGCCACGGTGAGCTGGCGGCCGAGCATGTGGTCGGGAGCGGCTTGCCTGCACAGGGGCAGCGCGCCGAGCGTTGGCTGCAAGCGGCTTCCTATGCCCAGGTTTCCTCCCCCGGCGTAGGTATGGCGCCAACGACTCCCGGCGGCCTGGCATCGATGATGGCGCCTGCATCCGGCCCGGCGCTGACCCGGCACGGCGAACAGATCCGCTCCTTCTGTTTCACCGTCGAGCAGCCCATCGCACCCGAACTCCTCGAAGACTGGCTGGACCTGCTGATGTCGCTGCTGGGCGATAAAATCCTGCGGGTGAAGGCTATCGTGAAGATTGCCGGGCGCGAGCAACCGCTGGCCCTGCATGGCGTGCAGCACATCTTCCACCCGCCGGAGCCGCTGCCGGTCGAGGCCTGCCGCGACGGTGTCTCGCGCTTCGTGTTCATTACCAACGGCGTGGCGCCCGAGGCGGTCACGCAGCTGTTCGACTACTTCCAGCCCGCTCCGGCCACCTGAGCCGGTGGTCGGGGCCCGATCCAGGCCAAGCACTATTCCGGTCTGCCAATACCACCGTCATGCCTCGGCAAACCGCCCAAGAAAGCTAAAGGTCCCGATTCGATGAACAGGTTACCGCTTGAAGATATCGCCGCAGCACCCGCGTCCCGGCTTGGCACCCTGAGCTGGGTCGGCATGGAGCAGATCGCCTTACCGCTGCAGGTCGCCGGGCAGGGGGTGACGGGCTACGCCTCGGCGGGCGTCAGCCTGGACGACCCCACGGCCCGCGGCATACACATGTCGCGCCTCTACCTGGCACTGGCCGAGCTCGAGGAGCGGGAGATCTCGCTTGCGCGAGTGGCATCGGTGCTGGGGGCTTTCCTCGACAGCCATACGGCGCTCTCCAGCACGGCCTTCATCGACCTGAGCGGCGAAGCGATGCTCAAGCGGCCGGCCTTGATCAGTCCGCTGGCGGGCTGGAAGCGCTACCCCTTCACGCTGCGCTGTCGGCGCGATGCCCAGGGCTTCAGCGCCATTCTCGACCTCACGGTGGGCTACTCCTCCACCTGCCCGTGCTCGGCCGCCCTGTCGCGCCAGCTGATCCAGCAGGCCTTCGACGAGGACTTCACCGACATGCCGGTCAGCCGCGAGGCGGTCCGGTCCTGGCTGGTCAGCGAGCAGGGCATCCTGGCCACGCCCCATAGCCAGCGCAGCCAGGCCCATCTCTCGGTGCGTTTGAAAGAAGACGCCCATGATGAACTGCCGCTGCTGCAGCTGGTGAACGTGGTGGAGCGAGCGCTGGGCACCGCGCTGCAAACGGCGGTGAAGCGCATCGACGAGCAGGCCTTCGCCCTGGCCAACGGCCAGAACCTGATGTTCTGCGAGGACGCCGCGCGCCGTCTGCACCACACCCTGCGCGAGCAGACAGGCGTCAGTGGCTTTCAGGTGCGTGTGGTGCATGCCGAGAGCCTGCACGCCCACGATGCCGTGGCGCGCAGCGAGTGGAACTGGGGCTAGGAGCTGATTCGTTAAATAGCGGGCTATTCGCCTCATCAGATCGATAAACTTGCCTCGAAATCCAAATCTCTCGTGACGATCGGTCAAATCCGACAGGCTCCTAGGGGAGCTTTGTTCGCCTAAGATGGGGTATGCCTCAGGACAAGGACTGCCGATGACCGCCCAACAGCGCATTACCCTGACACCTGCCGACGCCCGCCGCCTGCTGGTGCGCTATCACTTCCAGCTGGCACCGCTGGCGACCGTCATCCGTCGTCTGGGGACCATTCAGTTCGATCCCCTGGCGCCGGTCGGTACCAATCCGGACCTGGTCCTGCAGTCCCGGGTGCCCGGATACCGGCGGGGTGATTGGCTGCAGGCGGCCTATGGTCAGCGGCTGCTGGTCGATGGCTGGGACAAGCAGGCCAGCCTGATTCAGCCCGGGGAGTGGTGGGCCCAGGCGCCGTTCCATCGCTGGTTCGCCCGGCGCTGGCGACAGCATGGGGTGGACGTCGAGTCCCCGGAAGCCCTTGCCCTGGTCGACCAGGTTGAACGCCATGGCCCCGCCACCAGTCTCGAGCTCGGCGATCAAAGGGCCGACCCCGCATTGCGCGGTAGTTGGTACGGACCCAAGCGTTCGCGCCATCTGCTCAAGGCGCTGTGGGACGCCGGGCGCTTGATGACGCACCACCGAGTGGGCGGTCGCCATGCCTACGACTTGCCTGAACGCGTGCTGCCCCGGGGCGCGAGCGTGCCGGACGCCACGCAGGACGATGCCCTGCAGCGGCTGGTGGTCCGTCGCGTGCAGGCCGCTGGCTTGCTGCGCCCCACCGCCGATGCCGCTGTCTGGTTGCTACCCTGCCCGCGCGCGGAGCGTGACCGAATCGCCGCACGGGCCATCGCCAGGGGAGAGTTGATCGAGCTCGACGTGGAAGGCACGGGCTACTGGACCACGCCTGAGGCACTCTCGGTCCTGGAGGAGGCACCCGACTCGGCCGGTGCCACGAGTCCAGGAGTGCGTTTTCTCGCCCCATTGGATCCGCTGATGTGGGACCGCGGCGGTGTCGCGCGGCTCTTCGGCTTCGATTACGTCTGGGAGGTCTACAAGCCCCTGGCCCAGCGGCGCTGGGGGTACTATGTGCTGCCGGTGCTGCCGGTGCTGTGGGGCGAGCGATTCATCGCTCGCTTCGACGCCAAGTGTCAGCAGGGCACCTTGACACTCTTCGCCTGGCACTGGGAGCCTGACATTCATCCAACCAGGCTTACCCAGGGCCTGCCCGAGGCCCTTGAGCAGGCCTGCCGTGAGTTTTTCGCCTACCTCGGCGCTACCCGTCTCGTCCTGCCCAGGGGCCTCGGTCGCGAGGCCCGACGCGCCTGGCAGCGGGCGGTCAAATGACCTCCTCTGAGCACGCTCCATTGATCGCCGATGCGGCCGAGTACGCCGCTTGGCGAGAACCGTGCCTGCCTTCGACTGGACGAAGCGGTAGCCTGTGAGCTGTACTGCGATCAGCCACCGGTCCGGTCGGCCTGGTGCTATTGGCCGGCCAGGCCCGAATAGCGCTGTCTGAGGGAAGAGACAGCGGGTCCGCTTCGATCAGGAAGAGATATATGACAGGAAATGGCGCATGGCGGCTGTTGGCAGTGTGGGCCGTAATGGCATTGGCCATCATCCTCTCCGGGCCTGGCATGGCTCAGGTGTCGCAGGGCACGGGCGCGAATGATGGCGAGAGTGAGAGCGAGGAGAGAGAGTGGTTCCCTCTTGAGTCACTGAATACCGGCCTCGATGAGGCTCCCGAAGAGCTCAGACGGGAGACCCCACGCGAATCGATCCGAAGCTTTCAGCAGCTTACCGATCAGGAGGATTTCGTCGGCGCGGCCCATGTGCTCAATCTTTCCGAGCTGGACTCTGAAGAGCAGCGTGAGAGGGGAAGGGAACTGGCCATGCAGCTGGCCGAGGTTCTCCGGCGTGGCGAGTGGCTGAATGTTTCTGACCTTTCCGGCCGTCCGGATGCCGCCATCGAGGACCCGTCGGGGCAGCATCCCCTGACCGGACAGCCGCGCCGAAACCTCCAGTTGGCCTCGCTCCAGACCAAGGGCGATACCTACGATATTCGTCTCGCCCGCTATCGAGTGGAGGGCGAGGATCCAGTCTGGCTGATCACTCCCGATAGCGTTGCGTCAATTCCCGTGCTCTACGAAGCGTTTGGTCCGTCGCTGCTGGAAACGTACATCCCGGATCGCTTCAAGACGTCACTCGGCTGGCTCCAGATCTGGGAATGGATCGCGATTCCGGTCTTCCTGCTACTGATCGGCCTGGTGGGGTGGGGGGTCTACGGTCTGGTCGGCTTGCTGGCGCACTGGTTCCCCAGCGGCGCGCCCAGCATTTTTGCCGACAGGATCCGCGTGCCCATGGCTCTCCTCGTCATGGCCTTCGTGGCTCAGGTACTGCTCGACTATGTGGTCTCCTTCACGGCTGTTGCCACCACGTTCATTCGGGTCCTGTTGATCATCCTTATCGCCTGGGGCGTCGGTACGATAGCGCTTCGCCTGGTGGACACCATTCTGCTCAAGGTGACGCGGCGCATGGTGGGGGAAATCGATGACACCAAGCCCCGCGACGAGCGCAAGCTGCTTACCTCGCTCTACGCGCTTCGCCGGGTCATCATTCTGATAACGGTCTCTGCCGTTTCCGTCTATGTGCTGAGCCAGATCCAGCTCTTCGAGACGCTGGGCATGTCGCTATTGGCGTCGGCCAGTGTCCTGGCGGTGTTGGTGGGTATCGCGGGCCAGGCGGTGCTGGGCAATATCCTTTCCTCGTTCCAGGTGTCGTTGGCCAAGCCCATTCGCATCGGCGATCTGGTGATGTTCGAAGGGCAGTGGTGCTACGTGGAGGGCATCTTCTATACCTTCATCCGGTTGAGGAGCTGGGATGAGCGGCGCTTGATCGTGCCGGTGACGTACTTTGTCTCCAAGCCCTTCGAGAATCTGTCGGTCAAGAGCGCGAAGATGTACCGGACGCTGGAGTTGGTTCTCCACCTGAGTGCAGACGTCCAGGTCATCAGGGACAAGTTCCTGGCGTTCGCCAAGGAGGAGGACAGCGTCGTCGAACACCACAAGCTATGCTGCTACGTCACCGAGCAGACCGAGAGAGCCCAGACCGTCTCCTGTTACCTCATGGCCTCCGATCCCTTCTCCGGCTGGGTAGCGGAAATGAATATTCGCGAGAGGCTGATGGCCTTCATTCGCGACAACCACCCCGAGTGGTGGCCCAGGGATGTGGTGGTGCTCAGCGATAACGATATTGCCAAGGGCGAGAAGCCAGACGCTCGTCCGCCCTCTCATGAGTCAGCTCCGGGTGGCGATGGGGGAGGCTGATGACAGATACGACAGGGCCCGGCACTGTGAACTGAACTGCCGGGCCCATGGGAATTTCCAGGTTTCCTCCCTATCGGGTCTCATCCTCTTCTGCGTCTTGGGTACTGTCGGTATCGCTCGGGTCGGGTGCCTCGCCTGCCTGCGTGCCTTGACCACCCTCTACGCCTGGCGCACCCGGGTCACTGCTCACTTCGCCGGAGCGACCATCGGTGCCTTCCGGCTCCATTTCGCCGTTTCCTTCCTCTTCCCATTCGGTACCTTGTTCGGCATCCGTTCCAGCGGACCCGGAAGAGCCCATCGTATCGGAAGCGCCGTCCGTCATGGTGGAGGTATCGCTTTTCTCGCCGTAGGCATCCGCGTCTTTGTCACTACCGGCCGACCAGGCGAAAGGACTGGCAGCCAGCCCCATCGTCACTCCCAGCACGCCGATTCGCTTGAGAATATCGCGAGACAACATGGCATTACTCCTTGGACATCGTGTCCATATGCAAGCGGCCCATCGTATTGTGGCGGCCGCTCCGCTCCTTGTCAGGCCGTGGGCTCCGAAGACAAGCGCCGCGACCACCACCGTCCCGCTCCTGAGTTCACCTGCCTGCAATTCGGCAGTGGCCGGCAGATGGTCATTGGCCTTGGTGAGGCCAGGAGGTGACGGTCCCTGAAGCATAGTTCGCCTACAGAAGTTGGGGTGGTGGTATTCTTCATTTTCTCTCAGCATCTCTGTGCCTCGAGCTGTTTCCGCCGGTTTCCGCCTTGTCGCTCCAGCATCCAGCCCGGGTACTCAGGCGGTAACTGGCTGACGCGATCGAGTTCGGCGAGTTCGTCATCGCTGAGCATGACCTGCGCGGCGGCGATGTTGTCATCGAGCTGGTCGATGCGCTTGGCCCCGACAATCACGCTGGTGATAGCCTATTTCAAGTACCACACAGGGAAACGCCATGTCCTCTATTCGCCGTGAGCTGGTGGCACTGATCGAGCGGGGCGCGATACCTCGCGAGCAGGTGCCAAGGGCGGTCGCGCTTTCCGGTCTCCATCCTTCGAGGCGGGCCTGGGGGGTGTTTCTGGATCGGCTGCTGCTGTGGCTGGGTACGCTGGCGCTGGCCAGCGCGCTGCTGTTTCTGGTGGCCTACAACTGGACCGAAATGGGGCGCTGGCTGCGCTTCGGGCTGGTGCAGGTGGGGCTGGTGGCGGCCATCGGCGTCTACTGGTGGTCCGAAGGACGCGGCCCAGTAGATGAGGGAAGAGCGGATGAGGGAAGAGCGGATAACGGTGTAGTCGATAACATCGTGGCACGTGCCGCGCTGACGACGGCCTCGCTGCTGCTGGGCGTGCTGCTGGCGCTGTTCGGCCAGGTGTACCAGACCGGCGCCGATCCCTGGCAGCTGTTTTTCTTATGGGCCGTGCTGATGCTGCCCTGGGTTCTGGTCGCCCGCTTCGATGCGCTCTGGATCCTGTGGCTGGGGCTCCTCAATCTTTCGTTGCTGCTCTACTTTCGCACTTGGGGCGGGGCATTCGATGTCTTTTTCAGTAGCGATACCGCCGCCCTATGGGGCCTGTTCGCACTCAATACCGTGGCACTCGCCCTGTGGGAGCTGGGCGCGCAGCGCTGGCGCTGGCTCTCTACCGGTTGGAGTACTGGCCTGCTGGCGCTGGGCAGCGGCATTCCCCTGACCCTGCTGATGCTCATGTTTATCCTGGATGAGTGGGCCGATGTCTCGGCTGCCGTGCTGGTCTACCCGCTGTGGCTGGCAATACTCTATGTCGCCTATCGCCATTGGCGGCCCGATCTGTTCATGCTGGCGGGCGGCTGCCTGTCGGTCATCGTGGTAGTCACCACCTTCTTCGGCCGGCATCTGCTGTGGCAGGGCGGGGCGGGCGGCTTTCTGTTCTTGTCCATGGCGGTGCTGGCGTTGGGCGCCATGGCGGTTTTCTGGCTCAAGCGGGTACACGTGGAGATATCGGCATGACCCGGTCGCTCAATGAAAGGCTCGGCCAGGCCGGCATTGTCGTCGACGAGGGTGATGTGCCGCCGGTGCTCGAGGCTCCCTGGTTCGTGCGGGCGCTGCAGGCGTTCTCTGGCTGGCTGGCGGCCCTGTTCCTGCTCGGCTTCATCGGCATGGGCGCGGTGTTCGTGCTCGACAGTAGTGCCGCTGCCGCCTCCCTGGGATTGGTGATGATTGCCGGCGCCTTTGCGCTGCTGCGGGGGTCGAAAGGAGACTTCGTCGAGCACCTGGCGCTGGCGGGTAGCCTGGCTGGGCAGCTGCTGGTGGCCTGGGCCCTGGGTGCAGCACTGGGGAGCGTGAGCGCCGGCTTCTGGTGGTCGTTGGTGGGGCTGCAGGCGGTGCTGGCGCTGGTGATGCCAAGCCTCACGCATCGCACCTTTTCTGCCTTCGCGGCGAGCCTGGCGTTCTATCTGGCGTTGACCGAAGGCGTCTCGGCGCCTTCGCTGGCCGGCGGCCTGGTGCTGCTGTCGCTGACCCTCCTGTGGCTTAACGAGTTTCGCTGGCCGGCACATATGCGCCAGTTGCAGGCACTGGGGTATGGCCTCTTGCTGGGCCTGCTCGCCATTCAGGTCATGGAATATCACGGGCAGTCGCTGCTCCTCGGGCGCTACGATTACGGTACGGGCCTGGTCTGGCTGGAGCCCTGGGTGGGGGATGGCCTGGCCACGCTGGCGCTGTTACTGCTGGTTCACCACGTCTTCCAGCGCCACAGGTATGCCATTGCGCCGAGCTCGCGGGTGGCAGCCTATGGCGCCGTGGCGGTGCTGATGCTGCTCTCGCTCCAGGCCCATGGGCTGAGCCAGGGTGCGCTGGTAGTCGCGCTGGGCTTCGCCATCGGCAACCGCCTGATCATGGGCCTCGGCGTGATGTTGCTGCTGCTGGCCATCACCAACTATTACTACTGGCTCGACGCCACGCTGCTGGCCAAGTCGGTGACGCTGTGCTTGCTGGGCGTGCTGCTGCTGGCGTTGCGCTGGGTGTTGCGCCGCAGGTGGCAGATCGATAGGCGGGACGCTGTCGGGGAGGACGAGAGCCAATGACATCGACAGCCACGTGGAACCGGATCATCGTGGTGGTAGCCCTGGCGTTGATCCTGGCACTGGTCAACTGGAGCATCTGGGCCAAGGAGCGACACCTGGCCGAGGGCGAGATGGTGTATCTGGAGCTGGCGCCGGTGGACCCGCGCTCGCTGATGCAGGGCGACTACATGGCGCTGAACTTCGAGGTCGGCAACCTCATCCGGGAGGCTCTCTATGCCCAGCGCAGGGAGGGTGGCGAACGGCAGGCCGCCGATGGCCATGTGGTGGTGAGCCTGGATGCGCAGCGTATCGCGCACTTCGAGCGCTTAGATTCCGGGGAAGATGCGCTGGATGCCGACGAGATGCGCATAAACTACCGGATGCGTAACGGACAGGTTCGGTTTGCCACCGACGCCTTCTTTTTCCAGGAGGGCCACGCCGAGCGCTATGAACCCGCCCGCTACGGCCAGTTTCGCGTCAACGAACGCGGGGAACCCCTGCTCGTTTCCCTGCACGGCGCCGAACTGGAGCTGCTGGGGGAGATGGAGCGGTAGAGGAACGGCTGTTGGGCAAGATTACCTAGCCGATGGAGTGAAAAACGACAGAAATCATCCATGGAACTGCATATTGTCAGGCGTCTTATTCCCGAGTGGGGGACTAAGTACGGCCCGCCAGAGGAAGAGACTTTTCCAGCCGTCATGATTCTGCATGGTTCGGAAGTTGCATGGTCGGGAGGAGCCATCGTAACCGATTTCTTCGCGCGGGACCTTGGCGATTAAGCGCTGAGACCTAAGGTCCCATGGCCTAAGTGGCAGAATGATGCATGAATAGGGAGCTGCCCCCCGTATCCTAATCGCGGCAGAGATGTTCTTGCTGGAGCGGCTTGGGTAAATGGAGAAGTAATATGGCTTCGTTACTGATTACGCCTGGGTTGCCCTTGAGCTAGTTCAGACCGAACAGCGCATGTGCCAGGTGCCCACTGATGAAGGCGAGACCAGCTGCGGCGCCTCCTATCAACAGGGTACGAAACCCCGAGCGTAACATCGGCCGATGATAGACCAGACTCTTGAGCATCCCGATGCCGAAGAACATCGCGCCGGCGATAAGAAGGCTTGCCAGGAATTGTGTGACGGCATCCAGACCCGATAGCGCATAGGGCAACAGCGGCATGGCACCTACGATGATAAAAGCGAAGAAGGTGGTCAACGCGGCGCGCAGAGGGCTCAATCCGACAGGCTGAAGGGAGTGCTCTTCCTTGAGCATGGTGTCCACCCAGATATCATGATCGTCGGTCAGGGTCTCCACCACTCTCTCCAGCAATTCCCCATCGAATCCTTTTGCACGGAAAATCTGGCGTATTTCTTCTCGCTCTCCTTCGGGGATGAGCTGGATATGGTGATATTCGCGACGAGCGACACTGTCGATATGCTCCTGCTGTGCCTGGGAAGCCTCGTAATTGCTGACTGCCATGCTGAAGCCGTCGGCAAGGAGATTGGCGACACCGAGTACCAGGGCGACCGTAGGGGAAAAGCCTGCGCCGAAAGCGCCTGAAACGACGGCGAATGTCGTTACGCAACCATCGATGCCTCCCAGTATCGCATCGGGCATGGAGTTCACTTGCGGCGGCTGAGACAGACGTTGCTTTACTGCCTCGGGACGATGTTCGGGCTCGAGATCTTCGCGGTCGTATGACATGGGGACCATCCAGGGTGGGTATTACGCATATCTTCTCTAGCCAAAGAGGATAGAAGGGGCATCGCTAAACGTAGCAGATGGCATTGAGGACGTGCTTAGCTTGTCATGTGTGCAAAACCCAATTGAAAGGAGGGCGGCAGTGCTCGGACCTGACCCCACTACCACGCACCCCATGGAAGGGTTTCCCCAGGTGTGCTTCATCAAGAACGTCGTAAAGAGCCCAAATATCATCGTCGGCGACTACACCTACTACGACGATCCGGAGGATTCGGAGAACTTCGAGCGCAACGTGCTCTTCCACTTCCCCTTCATCGGCGACAAGCTGATCATCGGCAAGTTCTGCGCCATCGCCCGGGGTGCCAAGTTCATCATGAATGGGGCGAATCACAAGCTTTCCGGGATTTCCACCTATCCGTTCCAGATCTTCGGCAACGGCTGGGAAACGGTCATGCCGGAACAGGGTGACTTACCCTACAAGGGCGATACCGTCATCGGCAACGATGTGTGGATTGGTTATGACGCTCTCATCATGCCCGGCGTGCAGATCGGTAATGGCACCATCGTATCGTCGCGTTCGGTGGTGGTAAGCGACGTGCCACCCTATACGGTAGTCGGCGGCAACCCGGCCCGCCCCATCAAACAGCGCTTCCCGCCCGAGGCGGTCGAGACCCTGCAGGCCATTGCCTGGTGGAACTGGCCGGTGGAGAAGATCACCCGACATCTGCCGCTCATCGTGGCTGGCAATGTCGAGGCGCTACGGCAAAATGGATTGAACGAATGAGCGTATGGCAGGCAGGCGTATGAACAGGGAGTTGTGCCACAGGATTCTGATCGTTATCGAGATGCTCTTGCTGGCACTGCCGGTTAGCGTGTTCTGCCTGTTTTTCGGCTTGGCTTTGCTAATGACGGTGGGATTTTCCTGGGGGCTGGAAGAACTGGCAATCATGTTCTTCGTACTGATTGGCATGCTGGGTATCGTTGGGCTGTGGTGTGCCGCCATCACTTACCTGGCCCGGCGGACGCGGTCCATCTGGTGGTGGCGGGCCGCCTGCATGGGCGCCGGGTTGGTGAGCGTTTCCTTGATGCTATTCTGCCTGATCGTCTTTGGCTGGGAGCGGCCGGAGTGGGTGGTCATCATTGCCCTGGGGGTGTTTGCCAGCCCATTGCTGGTGCCGTTTATCCATCTCGTCTATCTACTGCGATGCACTCGCTAGAAGCGACTGGCGAGGGCCTCGAGTCAACGCTTGGATTCGCGAGGCGCCGGACGCAACCTCATGACGTGGGAGCGTCCGGCGTTTTTGCATCAGGCGACCTGCTTCTCGTCGACCGCTGGGGTGAGTGTTCGGCTCAGGAATGAGCGGTTCAGCGGGCTGTGCGGTTTCCCGGCGAGACGCTCGTGGGCAAGGCCCTCGGCCACGTCACGGTAGCCGCCGCGCAGGGCGGCTTCGGTCAGTGTCCAGTCGATGATGTCGCGCTGGGCGTGGCTGCCGCCGAAGGCGTTGGCAATGTGGCGTGCTGGATACAGGCGTTCCACTGCGGTGTCGTAGTCGCCGCGCCAGAAGGCGGCGAAGCCTTCGCTCAGCGGCATGCCGATTCGCTTCGCCCAGGTCGATGCTTCTCGACCACTGTCGGGATCTCGCAGGGTGGCCAGTAGCCGCGTCACCTGATCATCACGCCCGGCGCCGAGGTACGCCATGACCGCATGCCAGTCGTTGAAGGGGTAGAGCTTGCCATCGGCGTGCCTGTCCCAGGTGTCGGCCAATTCCTGCCAGCGGTCGCCCACGTTTTGGCCGGTCAGGTGCAGCCGCCAGAGCAGGGCCGAGGCGTCTATCATGTCCAGTGCCACCACGCTGCGCTCTTGCCGGATGGGGCCGTCATAGAGAGCGAGGGCCTCGTCGGCCTGTCCCAGTTCGAGATGGCAGAGCGCGCGATGCCACCAGTTGTGCACCTTGAACAGGTTATCGTCGCCGGCCCAGTAGGGCTCGCGTGCGATCATCCAGCCGATGCCGTCCTCGGCGCGCCCCTGCATCTCCATCACATGGGCCACGGCGTGGTGCGCCCAGCAATCCAGCGGTTCCCGGTCCAGCGCCTGGCGGCCGGTCTCCTCGGCGCGGGCGTAGGCGCCGGTTTCTTCGAGCCCGAAGGCGTACATGCCAAGCAGGACCGAATAGCCTGGCATGTCGGGGCTCCATTGGGGCAGCACGCGGGCGAGGCGGTCGCGCAGGTTGCGGGCGTTGGCGCGGTAGAAGTCCATCAGATGGCCGGCCTGCAGCGCCAATAGGTCATGCGGATAGTGCAGGTTGTGGCGATCCAGGGCGCCCGCGGCGGAGGTCCACTCCCCCGCCACCAGGTGCTCGAGGGCGGCGACGTGGGAGGCTTCGCGGTCATTCAGGCGGTACGACTTCAAAGCCGCTACATCGGCCCTGGCCGCTTCGGCGGCGTCGGGCTCGGTGGCTAGCGCAAACAGGTAAGCGCGGAGGATTCGCGCCATGGCGAAGCCCGGGGCCGCTTCGATGGCCTGGTCCAGCGGCGTCACGGGATCGCTGCGGTAGAGGTTGAAGGCTTCGGCCGAGCGGGCATAAAGCTCCGCGGTTTCGGCGGTGGCGCCGGGAAGGGGATTTCCTTGACGGTCGGTCTGCATGGGGCATGGCTCCGTGGTGGTGTCGTTGTCGTTCGTCAGGGGCGCAGGGCGGGCATCGAATTCGCCTTGCACCACGCTGCTAAACTACTCGGAGGTGCGGTGGCAGATAATAGTCGAGACGCCAGGGTTCTTGTCCGAGCCGCCGCCATCACGGAGCGTAGGCCGATGGAGGCTTCTCTCGATGTGCTGCGCACGCTGCGGCTTACCGGCGGCATCTTCCTTGATGCGCAGTTCACTGCGCCCTGGTGCATTTCCGCCCAGGTTGCTCCTGAGGATTGCCATCCCGCCACGCCGCTGCCCGGGGGTATCATTGCCTACCATTACGTCAGCACCGGCCGGCTGCTGTTGCGAGTCGGTGAGGGAGCTGCGATGGAGATTTCGGCAGGGCACCTTGTGGTTCTGCCGCGCAATGAACCGCATGTACTTGGCAGCACTCTGGATTGCCCTCCTATCAGTGCCAACCGGCTGGTGCAGACGAGCATCGAAAGCGGTATCGTCCGTATCGTCCATGGCGGCGGCGGGGAAGCAACGCGCGTATGGTGCGGTTTCCTGCTCAGCGAGACGACGACCGATCCTCTCATCGGCATGCTGCCGGGCGTGATGATGCTCGACGTGTCGCAAGGTGCGGCCGGGCTATGGATCGAAAGCTCCTTTCGTCTGGCTGTCGGCGAGATCGCCAACGGAGAGGTACGGTCACCGGCGTTGCTCTCCCGGCTGGCCGAGCTGCTCTTCATCGAGGCCGTACAGCACTACCTCGTCAGCCTGCCGCCGGATCAGCGTGCCTGGGTAGGCGGGCTGCGTAACCCCTTCGTAAGCCGCGCCCTTGCCTTGATGCATGACCGGCCAGCGCGTCACTGGACGACAGAAACACTGGCGCGAGAGGTGGGGCTCTCTCGCTCAGCCTTCGCTGAACACTTCTCTGCGCTGATGGGCATGCCACCAATGCGCTACCTGGCGGGGTTGCGTATGCGGCTAGCGGCACGCCGCTTGCAAGAATCGTCAACCCCGATCGCGCTGATTGCCCAGGAAGCGGGATACGAGTCGGAAGCGTCGTTCGCCAAAGCCTTCAAGCGGGCCTTCGGTGCGCCACCCGCGACTTGGCGTCGCGGGCAGCAGGGGCCGTCGTGATGCAAGCCCTTTCCTACATCGTTGTCGGCGAAGCCCCTGAGGAATCAGGCGAGGTGATGCACTTCCTGCTGTCCGTAAACCGGCGTGGGGATGCCTTCCATGCGTGCCTTGAGCTGCAGCGCCAGGTAGTGGGAGTAGTGGCGTGACTGGTGCAGGTTGCCGCCGTGGAACCACAGCGCCTGTTGCTGGGTGGGCTTCCACATGTTGCGCAGTTCGCCCTCCCAGGGGCCGGGATCCTTGGTCGTGTCGGAGCCGAGCCCCCAGCACTTGCCGACCTTGTCGGCCACCTCCTGGGAGATGATGCGTGCCGCCCAGCCGTTCATGGAACCGTAGCCGGTGGCGTAGACGATCAGGTCGGCGGGCAGCTCGGAGCCGTCGCTGAGCGTCACCGAGCGCGGGTTGATGCGCTCGATGCCCACGCCGCTGCGCAGCTTGATGTCGCCGTTGGCCACCAGGTCGCAGGCGCCCACGTCGATGTAGTAGCCGGAACCGCGGCGCAGGTACTTGAGGAACAGGCCGGAGTCGTCGTCGCCGAAGTCGAGCAGGAAGCCGGCGCCCTCGAGTCTCTTGTAGAACTCGGCATCACGTTCGCGGATCTGGTCGAAGGCGGGCCGTTGGAAGTCGGGCAGCAGCTTGTAGGGGATCGAGGCGAAGATCAGGTCCGCCTTGTCGTGGGTGATACCGTTCTTCACCGCTTCCTCGGAGTAGAGCGGGCCGAGGGCGTGCTCCATGAGCGAGTCGGATTTGACGATATGGGTAGAGGAACGCTGGATCATGGTCACGTCGGCGTCGTTCTCCCACAGCGCCGCGCAGATATCATGGGCCGAGTTGTTGGAGCCCACTACGACCACCTTTTTACCGCGATAGGCGTCCGGCCCTGGGTGCTGGCTGGAGTGCTGCTGCTCGCCTTCGAAGGTCTCGGCGCCGGGGAAGTGCGGCACGTTGGGCACGCCCGACATGCCGGTGGCCAGGATCAGTTGCCTGGGGCGCAGCGTGACGCTTTCGCCGTCGCGGTTGACCTGTACCGTCCACTCGCCGCTGGCCTCGTCAAAGCTGGCGCCCTGGCACTCGGTGGAGCTCCAGTAGTTGAGCTCCATCACCTTGGTGTACATCTCCAGCCAGTCGCCGATCTTGTCCTTGGGCGCGAACACCGGCCAGTTCTCGGGGAAGGGAATGTAGGGCAGGTGGTCGTACCATACCGGGTCGTGCAGGCACAGCGACTTGTAGCGGTTGCGCCAGGCGTCGCCGGGGCGAGGATGCTTGTCGAGCACGATGGTGGGCACGTCGAGCTGGCGTAGTCGCGCGGCGAGCCCGATGCCGCCTTGGCCGCCGCCGATGATCACGCAGTAGGGCTGGCGACTGTAGCCGAGCTCCCGTTCTTCCCGCTGGCGCGATTCGAGCCAGGTCTCGCGGGTCTTGCTGGCGCCGTGCTCGGCCCCCATGGGCCGATTGTCGCCGCGTGGCTCGGGGTGGTCCTTGAGCTCCTGCATGGTGGTCAGCAGGGTCCAGCACTTCCCATTCTTCAAGCGCAGGAAGCCCTTGCCGCGGGCGGCGTCGGTCTCGAAGGTGAGCCAGGCCTCGGTCACGTCGTTGGCCTCGTCGTCGAGCTGCCAGTTCTTGGGGCGCGTCTCGCCCAGGGTGGCGTTGAGCATCGACTGGATGGCGTCCTTGCCTTCCAGCGTCTTGAGGTTCCAGGTGAAGGCGACCAGGTCGCGCCAGTAGCACTCGTCATTGAACAGGGCCATGACCCGCTCGATGTCGCGCTGCTCCAGCGCGCTCTCGAAGTCGTGCAGCCATTGCTGGACGTGTTGAGTTGGCGTGGGTGTCGTCATCGTTGTTCTCCGCTTGTTGTTTGGGGACACCCTGAGCCATGGCAGAAACCGTGCCAGTTGCGAAGCTCGTGCGGAAGAGTTCTCTAGAAGGCTGAAATACCGCGATTTTTATCGAGCGGAGAAAAGCCGCGGGTGCCTGGGGCTGTCTTGCCAGCCTGTAACGTCTGTGACAGCTGTCACGTGACGGAAGAGGCTCAGCGTTACACCTGTAAACCCCCGACCAAGGGTGCAGGCGGCGTCGATTGACTCCTGCTCGGTACGGCATACGCTTGGAAACAGGCCTGCCACACAACAACAAGGTCCGCCGTCGCACGGTCGCAGGTAGATTGGCAAGACAGAGTGGCAAGAGAAGAGCGGCAAGTAGTGCGGCAAGGCGGAGCATGAGAGAGGCAGCGATGCCACTGCGCAACGAGCAACGCCAGCATATCGAGACCCTGACCCGGCTCAGCGAAGGCCAGCCGGCGGACCTGGGTGGCTGCCGCGAGGTCATCCGGCGCTCCTGGGAACGCTGTGTGGGTGAGTACCGGCTCGACCCCGGCCGCCCTCGCCCCGTGCGGGTACTGACTCAGCAGGCGCTCAAGGAGCACCGCGAGCCGGTGGATGAACTGCTGCACGTCGCCCGGGCGGGTGTCGATCAGCTCTTCACCCAGATCGCCCCGCTGGGCTATGTGCTGCTGCTCACCGACCGGCAGGGCATCACCGTGGACTTCCGTGGCCAGCGCGAGCAGGAATCGGCACTGCGCCGGGCGGGCCTCTATCTCGGCGCCGACTGGGACGAGCGCTACGCGGGCACCTGTGCGGTCGGCACCTGCGTGCATGATGCCCAGGCGATTACCTGCCACCAGAGCGAGCACTTCGATGCCACCCACATCAGCCTGACCTGCACGGCGGCGCCGATCACCGACCCGCAGGGGCAGGTAATGGCGGTGCTGGACATCTCGGCACTGCAGTCGCCGAGCGCCCAGGAGAGCCAGAACTTCGGCCTGCCGCTGGTCACGCTCTATGCACGAATGATCGAGGACGCCTATTTCCTGCATCGCTATCGCCACTGCCTGATGCTGCGCTTCGATACCGCCCGCGAGTTCGTCCATCTCAATGGCCGCGGCTTGATCGCCATCGAGGAGGACGGCAGCGTCATTGCCGCCAATGGCGCCGGGCGCGCGCTGATCGATGCCCACCTGCGCCGCTGGCCGCCGTGGTCGCCGGGCTGGCAGCCGTCCATTACCCAACTATTCGACGGCGAGCTCGGTGAGTTGCTGGGTATCCCGGCGGCCAGTGAGGATGGTATTCGCGCCTTTCGGGCGCGTGCCAATGACACCACCTGTTTCATCACCTTGGTCGAACCGCGTGGACGGCGCCTGCCCCCGAGTGCCGTGACGCCTTCGCCCACGCCGGTGCCGGCGCTGGACCGGCTCGCCTCGGATGACCCCGCCATGCATCGCGTACTCAAGCTGGCGCGGCGGCTGCGCAACGAGAAGGTCGGCGTATTGATCACCGGCGAGACCGGTACCGGCAAGGAGGTGTTGGCCCGGGCCCTTCACGAAAGCGGCACACGCGCCAAGGGGCCATTCGTGGCGGTGAACTGCGCGGCGATTCCAGAATCACTGATCGAGAGCGAATTATTCGGCTACCTGCCCGGCGCCTTCACCGGCGGGCGCAGCAAGGGCATGCGCGGCCTTATCCAGCAGGCCGACGGCGGCACCCTGTTCCTGGACGAAATCGGCGACATGCCGCTGACGCTGCAGACCCGGCTGCTGCGGGTGCTGTCCGAGCGTGAAGTGATGCCGCTGGGGGCCGAGAAGGCGATGTGCGTCGATATCCGGGTGATCACCGCCACCCACCGCGACATGAGCCAGCTGATCGCCAGGGGCGGCTTCCGTGAAGACCTCTACTACCGCCTGAACGGGGCCCAGTTGAAGCTGCCGGCGCTGCGCGAGCGGGCCGACAAGCACTACGTGATTCGCAGTGTCTACCGGGCGCTGCTCACCGAGCGCGGACGGGAAGTGCGGCTGCGTGCCGATGCCATGAGCGCACTGCTGGCCCACGCCTGGCCGGGCAATATCCGCCAGCTCAAGAACGCCCTGGCCTTCGCCCTGGCCACGGCCGAGGGAGACGAGATCACGCTCCACGACCTGCCTGAAGAGTGTCAGGGGCATCTCGCCACCGCACCCCGGGTAATCGAGGCGGTGTCCCAGGGGGGAGAGACCACCGAGAGGCAGGCACTGCACGCTCTGCTGAGGGAAAACAGTTGGAACGTCAGCCTCGTTGCGCGGCGGCTTGGCGTTTCACGGCCTACCATTTATCGGCGCATGCGCCGTCATAGCCTGGTGCCGCCCAACTGGCGCGAGGCCGGCTCGAACCCCGAACCTTAACAGGCTATCTATTGTCGGACTGGCATGGGTGCATTCGCCTTCTAGCGGAGTGCCTTGCCATATACCCCCGACAGGAGTCTTCATGAGCCAAGATAACGAGTACGTACCGCCGAAGGTGTGGAAGTGGGAAAAGGCGAGCGGCGGCCAGTTCGCCAACATCAACCGGCCCATCGCCGGTCCCACTCACGACAAGGCGCTGCCGGTGGGCAAGCATCCACTGCAGCTCTACTCACTGGCCACCCCCAACGGAGTGAAGGCCACCGTCATGCTCGAGGAACTGCTGGCATTGGGCCATACAGGCGCCGAGTACGATGCCTGGTTGATAAAGATCGGTGACGGCGATCAGTTCGGCAGTGGCTTCGTCGAGGTCAACCCCAACTCGAAGATCCCGGCGCTGATGGACCATAGCACCACGCCGCCCACCCGGGTGTTCGAGTCGGGTTCGATTCTGCTGTATCTTGCCGAAAAATTCGGCGAGCTGTTGCCCCACGACCCGGCTGGGCGTACCGAGACGCTCAACTGGCTGTTCTGGCAGATGGGCAGCGGGCCATACCTGGGCGGTGGCTTCGGCCACTTCTATGCCTACGCGCCAACCCGGATCGAGTATGCCATCGACCGCTTCGCCATGGAGGCCAAGCGCCAGCTCGACGTGCTGGATCGGCGCCTGGCCGAGACGCGTTACCTGGGTGGAGACGACTACACCATTGCCGATATTGCGTCGTGGCCCTGGTACGGGCAACTGGCGTTGGATCGTGTCTACGATGCTGGCGAGTTCCTGCAGGTGCAGGAGTACCAGCACGTGCAACGCTGGGCCAGGGAGATCGATGCCAGGCCGGCGGTGAAGCGCGGGCGCATGGTCAACCGCACCTTTGGCCCGCTGGAGCAGCAACTGCACGAGCGCCACGACGCCCGCGACTTTGAATCAAGAACACAGGACAAACTCGAAACGCTGGAATGATCCTGTCCCGATATTCCCGATGATTGGCTAGGGGGCAAGAGGTTCGGCCTCACCTGCTCTCCGCGTCTGGAATTCGCGAGGCTGATCTCAACCAGGCAACCCCCACGGCGGTGAGCGGGAAGAACTAGCGCACCGCCAAGGGCTTGGCCAGCGCTGACGACGATGAATCACCTGGGGCCGTCGCCTGGAAATGACCTCCCACAGTGCTATCGCCAGCAAAACGAAGGCGAAGGCACCTCCGTATATGATCGGCTCATGAGCCATGAGAATATCGGACATGGCGGTACCTCCTGTCAGGCGATGGGCAGCCCCGCCGCTTTCCACTCCGGATACCCTTCCTCGAAGCGTCGGACTCGATAGCCGAGTTGACGCAGGCGCTGTACGGCCTCGTGCGACAGGACGCAATAGGGGCCACGGCAGTAGGCAACGATCTCCCTGTCCCGGGGCAGTTTGCCCAGCATGTCTCCCAACTGCTCCAGTGGGATGTTGATTGCCTCGGGCAGGTGGCCGGCCTCGTACTCCTCCTCGGGACGCACATCCAGCAGTGCCACCTCGCCGCTGGCAAGCCCTGCCAGCAGCTCGTCCCGGCTGACCGCCTCCAGAACGCCATCGGCGTCATCCTCAGCAAACAGCCGACTGACCAGGCGCTCCATCTCGGCCAGGTTGGTCTCGGCCACCTGCCTGAGCAGGCCCAGCAGATTGACGATCCGTTCATCGGTCAGGCGGTAGATCATCTGCTTGCCGGAACGCTGGGCAGTGACGAGACCCGCCCGGCGTAGATGTTGGAGGTGCTGAGAGGCATTGCCGACGGTCAAGTCAGTGGTGTTGGCCAAGCTTTCGACCGAGGCGCCACCCTGGGCCAGGCGCTCCAGCAGCGCCAGGCGATGCCCGTTACCCAGGGCGCGGGCGACCTGGGCCAGCATATCGAGCAGATCCTGTTGCGAGGTCATGGGGTCTCTCCGGAGGCGTCAGCAAAACAGAGTACTACTTGACAGGTGATGATATCTCTATCCATCATTCTATCAATTAATTGAATGATAGCAAGGAGACACCATGCAAACGCTAATCATCATCAACGATCCTCCCTACGGTACCGAACGCCTCTACAACGGCCTGCGCCTGGCCCATGTACTGCTGAAGCGCGAGGGAGAGGTCACCGTCTTCCTGATGGGAGATGCCGTGTCCGGTGCCAAGGCAGGACAGAAGACCCCAGACGGCTTCTACAACGCCGAGCGCATGATCAAGCGTGTCACCACCAAGGGCCGCGTGCTGTTGTGTGGCACCTGCATGGATGCCCGCGGGCTTACCGACGAGGAGGTGGTAAAGGGTGCCGAGCGCAGCACCATGGACGCCTTGGCTGAAGCCACCGAGCAGGCCGACAAGGTGCTGGTGTTCTAGGCCCACCCCAATAATCCCAATTCTCACGCCCATGGAGAGCATCGCGATGGAGTCGGCACGCCGGGAAAAACAGAACGTGGCCATTCTGGTGACCAGCCAGGTGCTGTTCATGGTGGCCTCGATCACCGTGATGACGTTGAGTGGGGTGGTCGGCCAACAGTTGAGCCCAGATCCTGGACTGGCCACGCTGCCCATCGCCATGATGATGCTGGGTACCGTGTTCTCGACCCTGCCGGCCTCGCTCTACATGAAGCGCGTGGGTCGTCGACATGGCTTCATCACCGGGGCAAGCCTGGGTGGCGTGGCCGGTGGCCTGCTGAGCTTCGGTGCCATTGCGCTGGGGTCCTTCTGGCTTTTCTGTGCCGGCAACCTGCTACTGGGGCTCTACCAGGGCTTCGCCATGTATTACCGCTTCGCCGCTGCCGACGTGGCGAGCCCCGCCTTTCGCAGTCGAGCGATCTCCTTCGTCATGGCCGGCGGCGTGGCCGCCGCCTTCCTCGGACCCTGGAACGCCAGCGCCGCCACCGGCCTCATCGCCGGTGTGCCCTCCGGTGGGCCTTATCTGGTGATCGCCATCCTTGCTCTGCTGGCCATCGGCCTGCTGACTCAGCTGCGCGTACCGGCCAGCGGCGAGCCGCAGCCCGGCGAGACATCTCGCCCGATGGCGGTCATCGCCACCCAACCGAACTTCCGCGTGGCGGTACTGGCCGGCGCGGTGGGCTACGCCATCATGATTTTGGTGATGACCGCCACGCCGTTGGCCATGCGCGCTCGAGGCTTCGAGATGAGCCAGGTCGCCTTCATCATGCAGTGGCACGTGCTAGGCATGTTTGCACCGTCGTTCGTGACCGGCAGCCTGATCGCCCGCTTCGGCGTGCAACGTATCCTGCTCACCGGAGCGACGCTGCTCATCGGCACGGTGCTGGTTGCCAACCTGGGCACGACCCTGGCTCACTTCTGGGTGGCGCTGGTGCTGCTGGGCGTCGGCTGGAACTTCCTGTTCGTGGGTGGCAGCGCCATGCTCTCCACGGTTCATAGCGAGGCCGAGCGGGGCAAGGTGCAGGGCGTCAACGACCTGATCATCTTCACGCTGGTGGCCATCGGCTCGTTGATGGCCGGGCAACTGCTGCACCATCTGGGATGGGAAGCTCTCAACCTCGCCATGCTGCCGCTGGTCCTCCTGGTGGCCGTGGCCACCCTCTGGTTCAGCATTAAAGCCAAATCTCAGCTTGCCAGCCAAGCCTCTACTACGTCTGAGCCATAAGGGAAAGATCGCCATCGATGTCGAGGCATTGGGCATTGATCTGCTGACCATCGCCGGTCACAAGTTTCAGGCGAGCAAAGGGGGCGGCGCTCTCTACGTGCGGGAGGGGGCCCCGATACGGTCGGTCCTGTTTGGGGCCGGTCATGAGAAGGGGGCTGCGGCCCTGGCCAGCGGGCCAAGGCTCTCAGTACGCCGGCCAGCCAGTCGATAACGAAACATCGCGTTGTTTGACGCAAGCCTCACAAGCTAACGGTTGCCCATCCATCGACCGCGTGGTGTTCGCACCAGTTAACTTAAGCGCTGGCATTCATCTCGACACCGCCCTTTTCACCTCTGAAACTGCCTAAGTGCATCACAGCGATGGCGCGCGCTCCAAGGAGGCTAGATGACGTCCCCCGATTCGTCTCACGAACACTATAGGCACGGCATCCGTGAGAACTTTCACCAGTTTAGCCATCAGTTGGGCCAGGTCTTTCTGGTCGGCCTGACCATCGGCATGATGCGCACCGTGGTGCCGGCGCTGGCGGAATCCGAGTTCGGCGTCGCCGAGGGCTCCTTCATGATGCTGACCGCCTTCGTGGTCGCCTTCGGCTTCGTCAAGGGCACCCTCAACTTCGTGGCTGGTCGGCTGGCCGAGCGCATCGGGCGCAAGAAAGTCTTGCTGTACGGCTGGCTGTCGGCCATCCCGATTCCGTTCATGGTGCTGTATGCCCCCTCCTGGAGTTGGATCGTTGCCGCCACTGTGCTGCTGGGCATCAACCAGGGCCTGTGCTGGTCGATGACCCAGACCGCCAAGATGGACATCACCCGGGCCGACGAGCGCGGTTTCACCATGGGCATGAACGAGTTCTCGGGCTATGTTGGGGTCGCTGTGGCAGGCATCGTCACCGGTTACCTGGCCATGGGGCTGGGACCGCGCCTGGGGCTGTTTGTATTTGGTGCTGTGGTGATCGCCCTGGCCATCGTGCTGACACTCACCTCGATCCGCGAGACCCACGGTTGGGCAAAAGCGGAGAGCGCCAGACATGCCAGCGGCAACCTTGACGGACCCGGGGCACGTATTCCGAAACAGGTCTCGGACAATCCCTCCACCGGCGAGATGTTCGCGCTGATGAGTTGGCGTGACCGGCGCATGGCTGCCTTCTGCCAAGCGGGACTAGTGGAAAAGTTCGTCGATGCCCTGGTGTGGGTCTTCTACCCCGTGTTCCTCTACCACGAGGGCTTGGGGCTCGGCGCCATCGGCTGGGTGGTCGGGATCTATGGCTTCGTCTGGGGCGGCTCCCAGTTTGTCACCGGCCGGCTGTCGGATCATGTCGGTCGTCTCAAACCCATCGTCTGGGGCATGTGGCTCTGCGGTGGTGGCGTGGCCCTGACGCTGTTGGGCACCGGCGTGGCCTGGTGGTCCTTTACCGCCGCCGTCACTGGCTTTGGCATGGCCCTGCTCTACCCCAACCTGAGTGCAGCGGTGGCGGACATTTCCCACCCCAACTGGCGCAGCTCTGCCATCGGTATTTACCGCTTCTGGCGTGATCTTGGCTACGGCATCGGTGCCCTTGGTTTCGGCGTGGTGGCCCATCTCACCGGTGCCGTTACTGCCGGCTTCTGGTTCGTGGCCATCGCCATGTTCCTCTCGGGCGCCTTGGTCATGATATGGGGCGAAGAGACCCATCCACGGTTGAACCCTCAATTCGACTGAGAGGAATCTCTCGCCACTTAGATTTCCATATTCTGCGACAGGAAGCTTTACCCCGAAAAGCCACATTTGCCTGACAACGTTTTGCACCAGTTACTAAATGCCTTGGATATGGAAGATGGGCCGCACCTTTTGAGGGATCTATGTACTGGCGGGCCGGCGTGGATGGTCAACCACCTAATCCGATACCCTGTTTTGATTGGAGCAGCGCAATTCAGCCGTCGCTGCTCTCGGCATGCTGGCTGCGGGCGATCAGCTCGTCGGCCAGCGCACGCGCGGCCAGGGCAAACTCCACGCGTGCGGCGGACAGAGCGCTGAGGTCCTTCGAACTGCCGTCTAGCTCCAGGCCATCGAGTTGCATCTTGGCTTTGACCAGTCGATGCTCCAGGCACTGCTCCGGTGTCGAGTCAGGGTACGTTACTTTGCCGAATATATTCCGGATGTTCATTTTCATCTTCTCCACAATGCCACCGTCTAGAACGGGGTCTCAGGCCGTAGCGGCTCGACGCCTGTGACATTCGTTACCTGCTAGGCTGGTTATCGGACCGAGAAGGTGAAACTTGAGCCCTGTTTGGCGTAATGAGGAGTATGACGCTCTCGGCCCCCTGTGACATTCATGAGCCTCAACCCCATGAAAGCGGGTCCCCTGCTGGTGGTTCCACGCCAGGAAGTCGTTCATTGGGACGGTTTGTCGCCGGAGCTGTGCGCCCATCTACTGCGCGTGTCGCAGACGCTGGCCAAGGCGCAGAAGCGAGCCTTTTCCTGCAAGCGGCTGGGGATGCTCATCGTTGGAGTGCTAGAGGTGCTGCACGCGCATGCATCTGGTACCGATCAATGCGATGGCGGATATTCGGCTGGCAGGGCTGGCTCAGGCGGAGCCACAGGCGTTATCGGATGTCGCCACCCGGAGTCGGGCGACACTGTAAAGAATCATCATGCGCCGAGGTGGGATTGGAGAACGTCGCCCTCTTTGGCCTCGCTCTCCGGCGATGGGATCAAACGCAGGCGAGGGATGGAGACGGTTCCGTTGCGTCCCTCGTCCTTGGCGATGTAGAGCCCCTCGTCGGCCTGCTGAACCAGCGTGTGGGGGTTGAGGTTGCGAATGGGCAGCATGGAGGCGACGCCGATACTCACCGTAATGTGGTCCGCTATCGGTGAGGCGTGGAAGGCGATGCCGCGTTCGGCCAGCAGGGAGTGAATGCGCTGAGCCAGAACCGTTGCGCCCTCCTGCCCAGTGCGAGGAACGAGAATGACCATTTCCTCGCCGCCGTATCGAGCCAGCAGGTCGCCAGGGCGGTTGGCGGCTTCGTTCAGTACGGCGCTCACCTCCTGCAAGCAGCGGTCGCCTTCCAGGTGCCCGTAGGTATCGTTGAAGACCTTGAAATGGTCGACATCGATCATCAGCAGACTGAGGGACTGTCGTTCGCGTGCGGCACGCCGCCATTCCAGTTTCAGTACCCGCTCGAACTCACGGCGGTTGGCGATATCCAGCAGTCCATCCCGGCTAGCCTGCCGATGCAGGTCGTCATTCAAGGCTTTCAGCTCGACCTGTGTCTGCTTGAGCGTCGTCTCGCGGGCATGGGCGTTGCGCAGGGCTGGCAGGATGATGGCAGATGCCAGGGCGGCGCCGCTGAGAAAAGAGGCAAGGATCAGGCCGGTGTGCAGTACGCCCGGCGCCAAGTCTGTCGGGAGGGTGGCTTTAACGACCGTTTGTTCCGGTATCAGGCTGCTGAAGGCAAGGATGGCAGCAATGACGACCGCGCCTGCCAAGAGTCGCGGCAGTAGATTTGGATCAATGTGCAGTAATTGCTTGGGCTTCATTTGCATAACTGGCGTCTCGTCCCAAAAGTGGTCTCGCCATGCTGAGTAAAGCGTCTGCGTGATGCGCCGTGCTTGTTTCTTGATCGTGCTTGCTGCTTGGTTCGCGTGTTGAGACAAAAAAAAAGGCCGCAGAGCGGCCCAAGTACGCAGGGAACTAAAGGATCTGGCTGTCCGTAAGCGAGCCGACATCCGGACAGCTGAGAATAGAGGGGAGGCAACCTTGCCGGAATCCATTCCGTGTTCGCACTCCTTGCGAAACCACAACGCCTTGGTGAACAAGGGTCTCCTGGACTGGGAGGGCCACGGTGTCGCCATCGGCCTGACCCAGTCATCTTACTACTGTGTAAGGTAATGCTATAATGGTGCCAGCTGGGTAAAAATTATTTTAAAAACAGATATTTATGATGTTTTCTCGTTGAGCGATATCGCGAGATGACGGATTTTTTGCCTAGCGAAACCCCGGAAGCGTTGCTGTTTGCAGACACTTATTGGCGATAAAGAGGAAATTTATTAAAAAACATATACTTGACATGTATCTGTTTAGCGACAGGCAGGGGCTGGTATAAGGGAATTGGCGACAGTTGACCTGCTCCGAACCAATCTGGAAGGCGACCCGCCAGAATCAGCGCACTCAGTTTTGCAGCAAGGCCAACAGACCGACTGATTCTGCCGAGATCAGCTTTTCGGCGAGAGAGAGTTGGCCGCCAGCGCAATGGGGCGGCCATGGGCGAGGAGGGTGCGCAGGCACCCCATCATTGCACTGAGGTGACGAGTACCGGAACGGTGCCGCGATTGATCATGCCCAGTTCTCTGGCGGCGCGTTTGGAGAGATCGATGATACGCCCCCTAACGAAAGGACCGCGGTCGTTGATCAGTACGGTGACCTCGCGGCCGTTGTCAGGGCGAGTCACAATCACCTCTGTGCCGAACGGCAGGCTCGGGTGTGCGGCTGTCAGCGCTTGCTGGTCGAAGGGCTCACCGCTGGCGGTCGTTTGGCCCTGGAAGCGGTCGCTGTAGAAGGATGCTATGCCCTTATCGATGAGCTCCGGCGTTTCATGGGCCGCCGCCGTGCCGATCAAAAGCAGGCCTGCCAGGCTTATTGCCGCCCCGGTCAGGATTAGGCGAGTTCGTGTCGCCATCTTTCACCTCGTGATTACTGCATCGCACCGCATATCGTATCCCACGATCAGGCGCCATGATCAGTGATTGAGGACGCGCGGCTCTTGCTGCGCCAGCCACGCACTCGTCTCAAACCAGCCCGAAGGCGTGTACTGCTCGGTCAAACGCTCTGGGTATCCATATGTCACCAACATGTCACCAGCAGGTTTCCATATGCTACAAGATCGCCGACGTTAAAAGGGGTTGCCAGCAAGATGGTAGCCGTATTGCCGGCCGGGGGCAACCCGATACGAAAACACCCTGTTGGGCCAGGGCTCAACAGGGTGTGGTCGCTACCCAAACATCAACCCATCAGGACGGGTAATCTTCCTTGTACAACTCGGCCTTGGCGTCACGCATTACGTCTTCACAGGCCGCTTGCTGGGCGAGCTGGGTCAGCAGGCCCTGGGTGACTTCGAAGCCTTTCCCCAGGCAGGTATCGATATCCTGGCGGCTTACATGGGGGGTAACGCTGCAGTCGATCTTGATCGTCCTTCCGCTGCCATCCAGCTTGTCGGCAAGCTGCCGCAAACGCCACGCGATGCGCTCTTTCCAGCTTGACGCTTCTTCCACGCCTTCAAATACGCTAAACGTGCATTGCCACTCAGGTTTATAAATTTTCATATGAAACCTCCGGGCTGGCTTGGAATAGTGGTCGATCGTGTTTGCTGCTCCGCATGAGAAAGATAGTACGGTGTCACTATATACCCTTTAAGCCGTCATGAAAGTGCAAAGACTCGGAAACACCACCAAGGTGGCAGTTTCCGAGCACGGCCTGTGGTCGCGACTGAGGCATGCCGTCACCTGACGGCGCGGCCATGGCACGAGTGAAAGGACGAGCGGGAGGGTGTGTTGAAGTGCTAGTGAGAGAGGCGGTCGGAAGAATCCTGAACGGGAGCCGGGCGGTTGTCACGCAGGCTGGACAGGTAATCGGCGACGGCGTCTGAGGCGGTGCGCTGCAGTTGAGCCTGGCTGGACCAGAATTGCAGTACTTCGCTGTCGGTAGCGCAAGATTGTTGCGATGCAGTATTCATATTCATGCCCTCCTGAAGGGTCTTCACGAACCAGCGTAGGCCCATTTCTGCTGCGATGCAGCATTCTTTTTGTAACTGGACCCTCGATCTTCGTCCCTGGCCCGGAGCAGTGACGGGCATACGACAGGGTGGGGAGCCGCTTGGCCCGGCAGGGAGGCGCCGGTGTACCCGGTTGGACTGATCGCGCTTCTCTGTCCATGGTTATGAGTATTGGCAGGGCCAGGGACGGAAATGTGAACAGGGCAGCTCGAATAACCGGCATCGCTCTTGTAGGCGTGCTGCTGATTCTGGTGATGGCAGGGGGCCTGCTGCTGGAGTCGGCGTGGATGCGCGTATGGCTGGAGCGACAGGCCAGCCAGCAGCTCGGTCGTGAGGTTGAAATCGACGACCATAGCATCGGCTGGGGCACGCCCGTGACGCTGCAACTCGAAGAAGTGCGCATTGCCAACGCCGAATGGGCCGAGGCGGAACCATTGGCGCGCATGTACGAGCTTTCGATCACTCTCAACGTCCGTGCCTTGCTGCAAGGCCGACTGGAACTGGACAGCATCGTCATCGACCAGCCTGTCCTGCACCTGATTCGCCGAGAGGATGGTTCCAGCAACTGGGAGGGAATGTTCGATGATAATGAACCGAAGCAGGAGCAGGACGACGATGACGAGCCCCTGTGGCCCGATGCGTTCAATATCGAAGAGGGGCATCTGGTCTACCGCGATGCGGCCCTGGATCTCCAACTGGACGCCGTCTTCCAGACGCCGGGAGCAGACACGACGGATGGGCTGAGCCTGGAGGTCTGGGGCGATGGGCGCTACCGGGAAGACGACCTGGAGTATCAGGGTCTGGTCCATTACCTGCAATCCGAGAATTTCCTTCATGTGGAGGCGATGGATGGGCGGATCGGCAACGATCTCATCTCCGGCGCGTTTAAGCTGGATCTCGACCCGGATGTGCGCTCCCTCGAGGCGCGGCTCGATATGCTCGAACTGGACCTGGAGCGCTGGGTCGTTGATATGGATATCCCCTTCCCCGGCCCTGAATGGGAGCAGGAGCTGGCTGCGCTGCTGGCGGCGCTGGAGACCTACGAAGCCGATCTGGATATTGCCGCGGAGGAGCTACGCTACGGCGATCAGGTTCTACATGACCTGATTCTTCAGGGCAGGGTCGGTGAGGGCAGTGTCATCATCGACCGCCTTCAGGCGCTGCAGCGGGTGGCGGATGAAGCATCGCCCCGGGCGCTCGACGCAGAAGGGAGCATCGAGCTGCGTGAGGAACGCCCCGTGGCGGCAGTGGCGGCGAGGTTCGAGCACTTCGACCTGACCGCGGCCCTGGCCCCGCTGGGGCTGGGCGAGGTAGGCATCGTCGATGGCCGACTCAATGCCCTGCTGCGCGAAGGGGCGCTGCTGTTCGAGGATACCGCCATCGACTATCGCGTACCGCCCTGGGAGCTGGCGCTTTCGCTACGTGCCGAGTCGCGCGAGGTCGACCACAGCGCCAGGCCGGCGGTGCGACTGGTCGGTGACGGCGCCTATGAGGGGCAGTCGGTTGAGTACGACCTGACGGTGGGGCCGGTCGATCTGGTCGAGGAGGACGCCAGCTACCCACTCATCGGCGAGGTGAGTACGGGTGACACCCTGTTGCAGATGGAGGGGCAACTGGTGCGCCCCTTCGAGTTCGAGGCCATTGAAGGCGACGCTCGCCTGGTGGGGCCCACCCCCGAGGAGTTCTTCGCGCTGTTCGGGGTCGACCTGCCGACGCTGCCTCCCTACTGGCTTGAAGCCTTCCTGCGCTACAGCGATAACGTGCTGAGTCTCGACGAGGCGCAGGGGCGCATCGATGAACTTCACTTGACGGGGGACCTGATGGTGGATTTCGGGCGTGACGTGCCGCATATCGCGACCCGGATCCACACCGAGGAGCTGGACCTCGATCGCTGGGAAGCATTGGGCGAGAGCAGGGGTGACGCCTCTATTTGGGATGAACTGGGCCCGGGGCATGACTGGGACCGAGACCTGGCAGAGGCGCTGCAGGGACTGGACGACTATGACGCCGAGTTCGACCTGACATTCGACCGGCTGCGCTATGCAGACCTGGTCCTGCAGGAGGTGGCGCTGGAAGGGCAGGTCGATGGGCCGCGGCTGACCATTGCACACCTTCATGCGCTTCAGGAAGAGGCCGGGGGGCAGCAAGGGGCACTGACCCTGGAGGGCTGGGCCGAAAAACGCGAACAGCGGCTGGCGGCGAGCCTCTCCGCTCAGCTCGATCAGGTCAATCTCGGCATGGCACTGGCTCCGCTGGACCTGGGTGACGTCGGCTTCCTGTCCGGCCGCCTCAACGTGGCGGTGGTAGAGGGCGGACTCCTGTTCGAGGATACCGCGCTGGACTACCACGCCCCGCAGTGGGACCTGGCCCTTTCCCTGCGGGCCAACTCGGTGGAAGGCACCGACACACCTGGCGTGCACCTGGTCGGCGATGGCAGCTATGAGCAGGAGCCGTTTGCCTACGATGTGGTCGTGGGGGCGCTGCTGGGTCTGGCCGTCGAAGAGACGTCTTATCCGGTGACCGGTGAGCTGAGTGCCGGAGACACCCGGCTGTACATCAACGGCCGCGTGGTCCGCCCCTTCGCACTGGAATCGCTGGAGGGCGATGCCCGGCTCGAAGGCCCCACTCCGGCGGAGCTGACCGAGCTCACCGGCATCAACCTGCCGGACCTGCCGCCCTATGAGGTCGCCGGCTACCTGCGCTACAGCGACGGTCTCCTGAACCTGGATGGGCTGGAGGGCAGCGTCGGGGACAGCGACGTGGCCGGTGATGTGCGGCTGCGCTTGGGTGAGCGGAATCAGGTGTGGGCCACCCTGACCTCTGAGTGGGTCGATGTCGATAAGCTGCTGGGCATCGAGCCGGAAAACGGGCCGGATGAAGCGGCATCTTCCGAACAGGAATCCTGGATCGAGGACGTAGATCGCCACCAGAAGATATTTTCTGATCATGTCTGGGATCTGGAGGCGCTACGCAATACCGACGTCGTGCTGGACTATCAGGCTGCGGAGGTTCATTCCCGGTATGCACCGCTCAACGACCTGAGTCTCGACCTCGAGCTGGAGCAGGGGGTGATGACCGTCTCGCCGCTGCGGGTAGGGCTCGGCGGGGGACAGGTCTATGCCGCTTGGGTATTGGACGCGCATCAGGAGACCATCGTGGGTGAGCTGCAGATGGAGATCTCTCAGGTGAATCTCGCTGCACTGCTGGACGAGGCAGGGCTTCCCGATGTGGCCGAAGACTCCCTTGGCATTATTGGCGGGCACGGGGAATTCGATTTTCGCGGCCGCTCGATGGCCGAACTCATGGCCGGGCTCGACGGCGAGCTCGAGCTGGCCATGTCTGAGGGCTGGATGGACATCATCGCCGCGGAGCTAATGCCCCTGAATGTCGCCAACGCCCTGGTGGAGGCGCTCTCCGGGGAAGATGCGCAGGTGCGCCTGGAATGCAGTTACGTTCACCTGAAGGCAGACGATGGCCTGGCCACCCTGGACAACTTCTTCATGGCCACCGAGATTGCTCACTTCATCGGCGCGGGGGCAATCAACCTGGCCACAGAAGAGCTGGACATGGCATTTGAAGGCCACAATCGGGAGGTCACCCTGTTTACGGCCAATACCCCGGTCAAGCTCGAAGGACCGCTGAGCGATATGAGTGTGGAAGTCGTGACCCCTGAACTGCTGGGACGAGGCGTGCTATCAGCGCTTGGTGCCCTGGTCGCCCCGCCGCTGGCGATCCTGCCCTGGATCGATCCCGGCGGCGGTGACGACGTGGGGATGGGCTGTGACGAGGCATTGAGACAATACCATGAGTGACTGGTGGGCCTGCCTCAGAGGCGCACCAGCATCTTGCCCTTGTTGGCCCCGTCAAAGAGCTTGAGGAAGGCATCGGGTGTACGTTCCAGGCCTTCTTCGACGGTTTCCTCGTAATCGATCTCACCCTTGGCAACCAGCGGGCCGACCTCTTCAAGGAAGTGAGGATACTCGGTCCAGTGATCGAAGATGATGAAGCCCTGCATCCTGGCACGACGGATCAGGATCATGGCGAGGTTGCCGGGCGCGGAACTGGGTTTCTCGGCATTGTAGTCGGCGATCAGTCCGCATACCGCGATGCGAGCCCCCACGCGCAGGTTGTCCAGCGCCGCTTCAAGACAGGTGCCGCCGACGTTCTCGTAATAGACGTCGAAGCCGGTAGGGCAGGCCTCCTTCAGGTCGGCGCTCAGCTGCTGCGCATCCTTGCCACGATAGCTGACGGCCGTGATGCCGATGGACTCCAGCCAGGCGAGCTTTTCAGGCGCCCCGGCGATACCGACCACGGTGCCGCCCCTGGCCTTGGCCAGCTGGACCGCCAGCGAGCCCACCGCGCCGCTGGCGGCGCTGACGAGGACGTTGTCGCCTTCGCGAATCCTGGCGATATGGTTGAGGCCGGTCCAGGCGGTCATGCCCGGCATGCCGAGAACGCCAAGGTATGCTTCCTCGGGTACCTCGATCTCCGGCAGGGGCTCCAGGATATCGGCCTTGAGCTGGGCAATGTCGCGCCAGCCGGCCATGTGACGCACCTTGTCGCCCACCTTGAAGCGCGAATCCCGCGATTCGATCACTTCGCCAATCGCCGCTCCTTCGAGTGGTTCATTGAGCTTGAACGGGTCGACATAGGTCTTTACGCCGCTCATTCGGCCGCGCATGTAGGGGTCCACCGAGAGCCAGGTATTGCGGATTCTCACTTCGCCATCCGTGACCTCCGGCAGCTCGGTGCTGTGCAGCTCGAACAGCTCGCGTTGCGGCGTGCCTTGGGGGTAGTCGGTGATGGTGAAATAGCGTGACTGCATGGGCGTGCTCCTTCGCATGATCTGGCGGTGGCGCTGCAATCTCTTTGCAGTGCAGCCAGTCTAGATAGCTGGATGGGATCTGGCTAACTCGGCATCCGTTATTTCAGCGCTACTATTTCAGCACCACTACTATTTCAGCGTCACTTGGCCAAGGGCGCGGGTCAGGCGCTCAAGCACATTGCCGCTATGGCGCCAGAAATGCCAGTAGAGCGGCACCGAAAGCGATTCACCCGGTGCGATGCTGGCCAGCCTGCCCTCCGCCACCAGCGCATCCGCCTGCATCATCTGCGGGATCATGCCGTATCCCATGCCGGCGAGGGCCAGCCGCACGAAGCCCTCCGAAGAGGGGCACAGGTGATAGGGAAAGCTGCCGTGATAGCCGCACTGGGCAAGGAAGCGATGCTGCAACTGATCGTGAGGGCCGAAGACGATGGCGGGAGCCTGGCGGAAGGCGTCGATGGAAGGGCCATGGGGGAAGTGGCGAGCGATATAGTCCGGGGTGGCCAGGGGTTGATAGGCCATCTCGCCCAGGGGTACGCAGCGGGCCCCGGCGATGGGCTGGGGGCTGGCACAGAGGCAGGCGGCGACGTCGCCGTCACGCAGCCGCTTGAGCCCCACGTCCTGGTCTTCGACCACCAGATCCAGCAGCAGCCCTTCTGCGCGACACAGTTCACCCACGGCGTCAGCCCACCAGGTCACCAGGCTGTCGGCGTTGATAGCGATACGCAGCCTTGGAGCGGACTCCCCCAGGGTGGGCAGGGTGGTGCGCAGGTCCCGTTCGAGCAGTTGCACCTGTTGGTAGTGATTGAGCAACCGCTGGCCGGCGGGGGTGGGGTGCAGCTCGGGGTGTCGGATCAGCACCGGCTGCCCCAGACGCACTTCCAGCGACTTGATGCGCTGGGAAACCGCCGACTGGGAGAGTCCCAGGGCGTCGCCGGCGCGCTCGAATCCCCCGCATTCGATGACTGTGGCCAGGGCGTGAAGGAGCTTGTAGTCCAGCATGCGACCCCCGGTATCAATGACGTGATATTAGAATAACTGATGCATCATTAGCAGTATGATTTTTCAGTATACCGCTCCACCCTTATGCTTGCCGCATTCAATAGCGAATCTCTGAAGGAGGGGCAAGCGATGCTGGAGAGCTATCTCACCGGCCTGGTGGTGTGCGGCGGGATCATCATCGCCATCGGGGCACAGAACGCCTATGTGCTGGGCCTGGCCGTCAGGCGTGAACACCACTGGTGGTCGGCCGGGCTCTGCATGGGTACCGATGTGGTGCTTCTGACGGCCGGCATGTTCGGTGTCAGTGCGATTCTATTGACCATGCCGAACGCCATGGAAGCGATGCGCTGGATGGGGGTGGCGTTTCTGTCCTGGCTCGCCGCTCAGGCGTTCTATCGGGCCACTACCGGGCGACAGGCGCTGACGGCATCGAAGGCGGGTGGGCGCAGCTTGAAACATGTGCTGTTCGCCACCTTGGCGGTGACGGTTCTCAACCCACAGGTCTACCTGGATACCCTGCTGCTGATTCCCGCCATCGGCGCCCAGCAGGAGAGCGCGACGACCTTTGTGGCCGGCGCCAGCACCGCCTCGATCCTGTGGTTCAGCCTGCTGGCCTGGGGCGGAGCGCTGCTGTCGCCGTGGCTCTCCCGCCCCCTGGCCTGGCGCCTGATCGATGGCGCAATCGGCCTGATGATGGCGTCGGTGGCGCTCCACCTGGCCCGCAATGGGATGTAGAGATCTCAGTTGGGTACTGCTTCGTGCCATGCTTCGTGACCGCAGCTCAGGCAATGGTAGAACGCTTCGAACCCGGTATCAGAGTCGACGGATTCACGCATTGTGCCCTTCTGGTAGGTGAACGAACGCAGTGAACAGACCGGACAGCGGGTCTCCTCATGGCGCGGCACAAGGGGTGGCGCCTTTTTCGGTAACGGGGTGGTGCTGGGCTGCGCTGGGGCCTCTGCCGCCACACGGTCGAGATCGGTGCCGAGCTTGGCTGCCAACTGGCGCGCCGCCTCGGCCTGCTCGTCACCTGCCAGCTTCGACAGCTTCCTGATCCCTTCCTTGACGGCCTCCAGCCGGGAGGTGATATCGGCCATTGGCGCTCTCCTGCGAGTTGCTGAGACGTGTCACTTCGTTATATCAGCATACCCCCATCGGTCGCGAGGAGCCTGTGAGACCGGGCGAAAGGAAGGTCGTTCTGGTCATGGGACGGTCGTTTGTTTTTTGCCGGTTGAGCGCTCGAGCGCTGGTGTGGCCCTAAAGTTTCTTCGGAATCGGCCGATAGAGTGAAACATGAGGGCAACACTTTCTATGCCCGTTATCTGTCACGAAGTTTATCTTGCGGTAGGGGTCATGTCGAAAACGCTGGGAATCGCTATTGCGGCAGTATCGCTCGTTTATGCGCTCATCGGGCAAGCTCAGGGAGCCGAAACGCCCAGGCTGATGCTCAACGGCTTTGGCACGCTGGGCATCGTCCACTCCGATGAAGATCGGGCGGACTTCACCTCGAATATCCTGGTTCCCAGAGGCGCTGGCCACTCCAGTGACTGGAGTGCAGAAGTCGATAGTCGGCTTGGCCTGCAACTTACCGCCGAGCTTACGCCACGGGTTTCCAGCGTAGTGCAGGTGATAGCCGAGCAGCAGCACAACGGTAAGTACATGCCGGAGCTAGAGTGGGCCAATGTCAGGTTTGACGTGACGCCGGATCTCAGCCTGCGTGCCGGCCGCATGGTGCAATCCACGTTCATGTCTTCGGAATTTCGCAAGGTCGGCTACGCCACCCCCTGGATCCGCCCCCCGCTGGAAGTGTACCGGATGATCCCGGTCACCAACTTCGATGGCTTTGATGCCAGCTACCGCTCACGCATCGGTGAGGTAACGCATACCTTGCGAGGCACCTATGGTCAGGCAGATGCCAAGTTCTCGGGCGGTGAGGCCAAAGCCCGCCAGGCTTGGGGAGTGTCCAGCACCCTGGAGTGGGGCGCCGCCTCGCTGTTTGGAAGCTACGGCGGTTCTCGCCTATCCATCGAGATGGCGGGCGTGGATACCTTTTTCGATGCCTTCCGCCTGTACGGGCCCGAGGGTGATGCCATCGCCGACAGGTACGAGACGCACGATAAACGCTTCGATATATTCAGCCTCGGGGCCAGCTATGACCCCGGCGACTGGTTCGTGATGGGTGAATGGGCCCGTTCGAACAGCCGGTCGATTATCGGTGATCTACGTGGCTGGTATGTCACCGGTGGATATCGCATCGGAGCGGTCACGCCCTATATGACCGTGGCGCGGGCCAGCGTAACGAGCAACCTTTCGGACCCGGGGCTTTCACCGGAGTGGTGGTGGCATCCCGAAGCACTCGAGGGGGCAGAAGCTCTAAACGAGGCATTAAATACCTGGCTACGCGCGTCAGCTCGGCAGAATACCCTCTCGCTGGGCGCGCGCTGGGATTTTGCCCCCAATATGGCCCTGACGGCTCAGTACGACCATATCGACATCGATGGCGGGTCCTGGGGAACACTGGTCAACCATCAGCCTGGCTATGAGCCTGGCGGAACGGTCAATCTATTCAGCCTCGCGCTGGACTTCGTGTTTTGAGGGGGCGGCGAGTGCGAATACGACTGACGTCAAGCGTCCTGGGGCTGTTCCTGGCCCTTATCGTCGGCAGTGCCAGTGCCGAGGTGGTGGTGGTCGTCTCGGCACAGAACCCCACCGAGAGCCTGACGCGTGCCCAGCTCACCGACATCTACCTGGGCAGGCTGAACCGCTTCCCCAGCGGTGAGTCGGTGACGCCTATCGACCAGCGGGAAGGCGCCACCGCGCATAGGCTATTTTATCGGGACTATCTTGGCCAGACCCCGGCGCAGATCAAGGCGCACTGGTCGAAGCTGATCTTCACCGGACGAGGGCAGCCGCCGCGTTCGGTCGCCGACGACAGCGCCATGGCGGATACCGTGGCGGCATCCCCCGATGCCCTTGGCTATCTCGACTCGACCTATCTCGACTCGGCCGAAGTGGGCGACCGCCTGCGGGTGGTGGTAATTGAATAACCCCGATGACAAGCATGGTCACGGCGTGTCAGATGACAGCGCGGTTGTGTGGCGCTGGCTGCATCGCCTGGTCGAGCCTGCTTTTCTCTTCACCGTCGTTGCGCTACTGGTACTGGCGGTCATCTGGGGCACCACCCTGAACCTCGTGGTAATGGAGCGAGAGACGGCCGACCGCACGGCAATGGCGTTAGCCGCCGATACGGCGGATACCTATGAAGCCCAGGTGGTACGGGCGCTGCGTGAAATCGATACGACCCTGAAGCTGGTGCACTATAGTCTGGATGACAGGCCTGCCCAGGTGGTGCTGGAGGAGCTGCGCGACCTGGGGATGTTGCCGCCCGAGCTGCTGTTTACGGTCAGCGTCGCTGATTCTCGGGGCAACGTGATTGCCAGCACACCCGAAGCGAGCCCCTCACAGCGAAATGTGGCGGAATACGACTTTTTCCAGCGTGCCCATGAAGAGGCGGGGATGGTGCTGGGATTGCCTCAGCGCAACCAGGAAACGGGGGAGTGGCAACTGTTCTTCAGCCGACACGCGCGAGCCCGGGATGAGGGGCTGGCGGTTATCGTGGCGGTCTCGGTTCAAGCCGGTTACTTCGTCAGCGGCTATGACTCGGATGTGCTGGGTGAGGATGGGGTACTGGCCCTGTTGGGAACTGATGGCATCTTCCGGATAAAACGCACGGGCGATCAGCTCAGCGTGGGGACGACGGTCGATTACAGCGCCATGGTTCCGGCCAGTGGAGCCATCGGGGGGCCGGTAGCGGTCAAGGTCAACCCCTGGGACGAGACCCGCCGCTACACCGTGACCAGGGAGCTTTTCGAGTTTCCGGTGGCCATCGTTGTCGGCCTGTCGGAAGCGGAGCGACTGGCGGAAGCCGAGCAGTCGGAGCAAACCTACCTCTGGTACGCCACCCTGGCAAGCTTGCTGCTTCTTGCGATTCTCTCCCTGCTGGGAAGGCTGAGCTGGAGGCTTCAGCGTACGCAGTCGAGGATCATGGAGGAGCGCGTCGACCATGCTCGGCGCGTGGAGTACCTAGCCTTTCACGATAACCTGACCGGCCTGCCGAATCGCGCCTATTTTACCCGGCTGCTGACCCAGGGCATGCAGCACTCGCGGCGCTACGGCAAGCGACAGGCGCTGCTGTTCCTCGATCTGGATCGCTTCAAGGCAATTAACGATTCCCTGGGCCACGACGCGGGAGACGACCTGCTCAAGGAGATGGGCAAGCGGCTCAGTGGCGCGGTGCGCGAGAGCGATGTCGTCGCTCGGCTCGGGGGCGATGAGTTCGTGGTGCTGATTCCCGAGGTCATCGATGAATCCCAGGTGACGGTGGTGGCCGACAAGATCCTGGCTGCAGTCAGCCTGCCCTTCACGCTGGTGGGCCAGGAGTTTCGCATTACGGTGAGCATCGGCATCGCCATGTTTCCGCAGGATGGCGAAGACGAACAGACGTTGATGAAACACGCCGATGTTGCGATGTATCACGCCAAGGAGCAGGGCAAGAACAACGCCCAGTTCTACTCCACGCAGTTGAGTACCGATTCGCTGGAGCGCCTCGCTCTGGAGTCCAGCATGCGCAAGGCGCTGGAGAATAGGGAGTTCCGCCTCTATTACCAGTCCAAGCAGGACATGCTCACTGGTCGTGTCACTGGCATGGAGGCGTTGCTGCGCTGGCAACATCCCGATCTCGGGTTGATCGCTCCCATGCAGTTCATTCCCCTGGCCGAGGAGAACGGACTCATCGTGCCGATCGGGCGTTGGGTATTCAACACGGCGTGTCGGCAGAACGTCGAGTGGCAGATGCAGGGCTTCCCGCCGTTGAGCATGGCCGTGAACCTTTCCGCCCGACAGTTCCTCGATGAGCACCTGCTGGGGGACATTAAAACCACCCTGGAGGAGACCGGCATGGCGCCGGAGCTACTCGAACTGGAGATTACCGAGAGCATGATGATGCTCGACATGCCGCGTACGGTTCGGATTCTCAAGGATCTCAAGCGAATGGGCGTGCGGATCGCCATCGACGATTTCGGCACCGGCTACTCGTCGCTCTCCAAACTGAAGGACTTCCCGCTCGACACCATCAAGATCGACGGCTCCTTCATCCAGGACCTGGTGAATAGCGCCGAGGACAGGAGCCTGACGGAGGCGATCATCGAACTGGGCAAGAGCCTGGGCCTGACGGTGGTAGCGGAAGGCGTGGAGTCGATTGAACAGGCCGACTACCTGCGCGTTCACTCCTGTGACCAGTTCCAGGGCTTCTATATCAACATGCCCATGCCGGCGACTGAGTTCGAAATGTCGATGCGTGACCAGTTTCGCCGCTTCGAAGACAGCAACCCGTCCGAATGACTCCGGTTGAGCATAGGGCCCGTACCCTGCACTGATTGTCAGGCGATCAGTCGCCGGGGCCATGTTCCATGCAGCGCTCCTCAATGGCGGGCCCTTGCTGAAGGTTGGCGCTGAGGTTGCGCAGGGCGCTACGGAGTCCTTCTTCGAGCACGGGGTGATAGAACGGCATGTCGAGCATCTGGTTGACCCCCATCCGCTGTTCCAGTGCCCAGGCCAGCAAATGGGCGATGTGTTCCATCTGTGGGCCGAAGAGCTCACCACCCAGGAATTGGCCCGAACCGTGCTCAGCGTAGAGTCGCATCAGCCCGCGATTCTGCCGCAAGACCGTGGCGCGACCCTGATTATCGAAGGTGGCTTCGCCAACCGCGATACGGTCGCACCCACCCAGGCGCTGTTCGAGGACGGCACGACGCAGCCCGACCGTCGCCATCTGCGGTTCGGTGAAGACGATGGAAAGCGGCGTGTTGCGAAGCCCGGCTCGCCGTTCCGGATAGCGGCCGGCGTTGTCCCCGGCGATGCGGCCCTGGGTGATGGCCTCGTGGAGCAGCGGCAGTTCCTGGTTGGCATCGCCGGCAATGAACACGTGGCTGCCACTTTCCTTGTCGTTCCTTTCGTTGTCGCTCCTTTCGTTGTCGTTCCGGCACTGCATGGTGAAGCGGTTGTAGAAGGGCACACCGTCCTCGTCGAGTGCCAGTCCGGCATTCTCCAGGTCGAGCCTGTCGACATTGGGCCGCCGGCCAGTGGCGGCAAGCAGGTAGTCGAAGCGTTCGACCAATCGCTTTCCGGTATGGCGTTCCAGGAAGGTGACAACCACCTGCTCACCGTCGCGTTCGATGGCTTCCACCTCGGCTGCGGGATCGACATAGAGCTCGTCGTTGAAGGTGCGATCGGCATACTCTTTCAGCGCCGGGTCCTCGAAGGACCCCAGTGAGCCACTCTTGCCGAAGATGCGCACCCGAACGCCGAGCCGATGTAGGGCCTGGCCCATCTCAAGCCCGATGATGCCGGGGCCGAACACGACGACCGATTCCGGCAATGTGTCCCACTCGAAGATATCGTCGTTGACGATCAGCCGGTCGCCCGCCGCCTCGAATTGCTTGGGCCAGCTGGTGCGAGAACCGGTGGCGATGACGATGGTGCGTGCCTCGATACGCAGGCTATCGCCGACGATCAGGATATGTGGTGCGCCGAAGCGGGCATGGCCCGTGATGAGGTCAGCGGCGTCTATCCGCTTCATCGATTCCAGGACATGGCCCACGAAGCCGTCGCGCTCATGCTTTAGACGGGCCATCACCGCGCGGCCATCGACCTCGACCGGGCCGGTGCGCACGCCGAACCCCCCTGCATCCCGGGCATGCTGGGCGGCATCGGCGGCGGCGATCAGCAGCTTCGAGGGCATGCAGCCGACGCGAGCACAGGTGGTGCCGAACGCCCCGCCTTCGATCAGCACGACGCTCTCCCGATGCTTGTGGGCAGCATGCCAGGCGCTCAGGCCGGCGCTGCCGGCTCCGATGATCGCGACATCGACCTCACGCGCTTCCATTGCTCTCTCCTGATTTACCGGGGCGCCGAACTGGAGCCCGAACGACTCGCTCCATTTCAGCGTAGAACAGGTTGCCGTGGGTTGGTGGGCTGGCCAAACCTGCGGCATTTCTCGCCCCATTCTGCTATTCTGTGCGCCTTCGGTTCTTGCTCCCTTCGGCCCTTACCTTGCGGCTCTCGCCCTCGTTCGTGCGTTACCCCGGCCCTCACCCATTATTGCAGGATCACTGCCGTGTCCGATTCCACTCCCGACCCCGACTCTTATGGCGAGGGTGCCTTTGCGTCGCTAACGCTGCTGCCGGAATTGCTCAGCAACCTGGACTCGCTTGGCTATCACGCCATGACACCGATCCAGGCCGCCAGCCTGCCGGCGATGCTGGCGGGGCGGGATGTCGTCGCCCAGGCGAAGACCGGGTCCGGCAAGACGGCGTCCTTCGGCCTGGGGCTGCTCACGCGGCTGACGGTGTCATGCTTCAGCGTCCAGGCCCTGGTGTTGTGTCCCACCCGGGAACTGGCCGATCAGGTGGCCGGTGAGATCCGCCGGTTAGCGCGTGCGCTGCCCAATGTCAAGGTGCTGACCCTGTGCGGCGGGGCACCCCTGGGGCCGCAGCTCAATTCGCTTTCCCACGGGGCCCATGTCGTGGTCGGTACGCCGGGGCGGATCGAGGAGCATCTGCGCAAGGGCTCGCTGAGCCTGGCATCGCTTGACACCCTGGTGCTCGACGAAGCCGATCGCATGCTCGACATGGGGTTCCAGGCCGCGCTGGAGGCGATCATCGGCGAGACGCCGCCGAGTCGGCAGACGCTGATGTTCAGCGCCACCGGCCTGCAGGGAGCCGGTGCGGAAGGCGTTCGTGCCATCGCCGAAGGCTTCCTGCGTGACCCGGTGAGTGTGGCGGTAAGCGAGACTCATGACGAGACCAGCATTCGCGAGCATTTCTACCGGCTGGGCGACGAGCCGGAGCGTTTCGAGGCGTTGCGCCTGCTGCTGCTGCATCATCGCCCCCCATCCAGCGTCGTCTTCTGCAATACCAAGCGTGAAACCGACGAGGTCGCCGAGGCCCTGGATAAAGCCGGTTTCAGTGCCCTGGCGCTACACGGCGATCTCGAACAGCGCGACCGTGATCGTCTGCTGATACTATTCGCCAACAAGAGCGCCTCGATACTGGTGGCCACCGACGTGGCGGCCCGGGGGCTGGATATCGATGCCCTGGATGCGGTATTCAATTACCGTATCGCCCGCGAACTCGAGGTGCATGTGCACCGGGTCGGGCGTACCGGCCGGGCCGGCAGCTCCGGTGTGGCCTGTACCCTGGTCAGTGAGCAAGAGGCGTACCGCCTGGAGCGGCTCGGCGAGTTTCTCGGTCAACAGCTGGTGACGGAGTCGCTGCCGTCCCGCCGCGCCCTGTCGGGCGATCCCATGGCGCCGCCCATGGCCACGCTTCAGCTCGATGGCGGCAAGAAGCAGAAGGTACGCCCGGGGGATATCCTGGGCGCCCTGACCGGTGAAGGCGGTATCCAGGGTGACCAGGTAGGCAAGATCAAGGTGCTGGAGCGCAGCGCCTATGTGGCCGTGCAGCGTGAGGTCGCCAAGGCGGCGCTTGCGCAGTTGAGCACGGGGAAACTCAAGGGGCGTTCGTTTCGCGCCCGGCGCGTCAGCCGCTGACATGCAGCAAGGCGATACGCTCGTAAGGCGATATGCCAAAGTGGTGATATGAAAATACCCAAGCGATTACAACCGCTGGTTGAAGATGGCATGGTCGACGAAGTCGTCGCCCAGCTGATGAGCGGCAAGGAAGCCCAGGTCTATGTGGTGCGTGCCGGCGGTGAACTGCGCTGCGCCAAGGTCTTCAAGGAAGCCAAGCAGCGCAGTTTCAAGCAGGCCGTGCAGTACCAGGAAGGGCGCAAGGTACGCAATAGCCGCCAGGGCCGGGCGATGGCCAAGAAGACCCGCTATGGGCAGAAGGAGCAGGAACAGGCCTGGCTGAATGCCGAGGTGGACGCGCTCTATCGGCTTGCGGCGGCGGAAGTACGAGTGCCCCAGCCCTTCGGTTTCGTCGACGGCGTGCTGCTGATGGAGATGATCACCGACGACGAGGGTTTTGCCGCTCCGCGTCTGGACGACGTCACCCTTACCGCCGAACAGGCGCGTGTCTATTACGCCAAGGTCATCGGCGACGTGGTGCGTATGCTATGTGCCGGCCTGATTCATGGCGATCTCTCCGAGTTCAACGTGCTGCTGGCACCCGACGGCCCCGTTATCATTGATCTTCCCCAGGCAGTGGATGCGGCCGGTAACAACAGCGCCGAGATGATGCTGGACCGGGACGTCAACAATATGCGCGCCTATTTCGGCCGCTACGCTCCGGAACTGCTCAATACCGATTACGGCAAGGAGATCTGGGCACTGTATGAGGCGGGGGAATTGCATCCGGAGAGCAAGTTGACCGGCTGTTTTGTCTATGACACCACTGCAGTGGACGTCGACGACCTGCTGGCGGTGATCGAGGACGCCCGGGAAGAGCAGGACGAGCACCTGGCAATGCTGGCCCGCAACGAGCAGGGTGACGACGAGGACTGAGCCGGTTGCTGCGGTCCGTAGCGTACCCGACGGTCCGCAGGATCACTCTCGAGTGGTTGCCGCCCGGAGATGATTCCCTTAAGTAATCTGGGCCGACGCAATAGGCTACGCTCAGGCTCCAATCTATGCTCAGGGTCTGGCCCATGCTCAGGGTCTGGCCCATGCTCAGGATTTGGCATTGTGCTTCGGCTTGTTCTTCTGCTTCGTCGAGGCCATCTTCTCCAGTTCCTGCTCATCCATCGATTCGTACATCTGCTTGGCGGCGCCATCGAGTTCGCTGACCTTCTTTTCTCCACGCTTGGCGGAAAGCGCAGCGCCGGCTGCCATCTGCTGGGCCTGGGACTTGGCTGGCATGGTTTTCCTCCTCAAGAGTCCATTCACTCCTCGAAACCTAGACGGTTCGACGCCGGGTTGCCATGGAGGAATGGTTTCCTAAGTATGCTGATTTGTTAATTGAAATATTCGTAAAAACCGATAGTTATCGGCAAGGTTTGACGCCTATGTTCAGTGCGTGATATTGGGAAAGGCGCCAAGCAACAACAAGACTACGATCCGCTTTTTCTGAGAAGTCTCTAATAAAAGAAGGGTCGGATTATTCTGCTGATCATGTACAGGAGAACGGATTTCTCATGCAGCAGCTTGCCACTAGCTTTCAGCCGCACGACCATGCAGTTCAGTTCTACGCAGACGAAGCCTTCCTGCCTTCTGACAACACCTCATCGAGCAAGCGTGGTGTGGTGATATGAGCAGTGAGCTGGCTGTTCCGGCCCGGCTCGATGAGCTCACCGGCTTGGCGACCCGCAAGGTCGGTGAACGATGGCTGGCGGCGCAGGTTGCCGCCGCCGCAGAAGGCGATAGGATAGCTGTGCTGCATATCGACGTGGATCAGCTCAAGGAGATCAACCACGCCCTGGGCATGCAGATGGGCGATGTCTATCTGAATCGGATCGCCCAGCGCATCAGGCGCTGCCTGGCCGATGGCGAGACGGTCAGTCGGCTTGGCAGTGACGAGATACTGGTGGTGGTGCCCGGCATCAGGCAGCCGGAAGATATCGCGGCTGTGGTCGAGCGGCTGCTTGTTCGCACCGGCCAGCCGATTGAGCTGGCTGACCATACGGTGCTGGCCAGCTGTTGCATCGGTGCCAGCCTCTTTCCCGACCACGGCCGCACGGTCAATGAACTGATGCGCCACGCCAACCTGGCCCGACGCCAGGCACAACGGCTTGGCAGGCGCCGATACCAGCTCTTCACGCCCGAGCTGCTTGATGATGGTCCTGATGCCCTTGTCCTGAGGGCGGCATTTCACGGTGCCCTGGCACGCGATGAACTGGAACTGCTTTATCGACCTCAGCTGTGTGCCCGTAGCGGTCAGGTCGTGGCGGTGTCGGCGCAGCCGCGCTGGCGCTCGAGCCGCTTCGGGGTCATGGAGTCAGGGCTCTGGATGGGGGCCGCTGCGGATAATGGCCAGATCGGCGATATCTGTCAGTGGATGCTGACCAATGCTTGTCGGCACGCCAGGTCCTGGTTCGAGGTGGGCTTCGGTCTGCGGGTAGTCGTGCATACCTCGGCGGAGGGGCTGCTCGATGGAAAGTTCCTCGACCGGGTCAATGTGGCCCTTGCCAGCAGCGACCTGCCCGCGGAGCTGCTGGAGATCGAGCTGACAGAGGATGCCTTGATCCAGGATCACCGGCACACCGCCCGGTTGCTGGAGCAGCTCAAGGCCAGGGGCGTGCGCCTGTCGGTCGGTGGCTTTGGCAGCGGGCACGCGAACCTTGGACACTTGAGCAGCCTTCCCCTCGACGTGCTCGAGCTCAGCGACATGCTCATTCGCGAATGCCTCGACAACTCCCGCCTTCAGGCGATCATTCGTTCCATCATCGCTATGGCCCACGAACTGGACCTCGAAGTCGTGGCCAGCGGTGTCAGCCTACGCCAGCAGGCGGACTACCTTCGCCAGCAGGGCTGTGACTTGCTGCAGGGCAGCTTGTGGGCACGCATGGAGTATCTCGATTCCGCCTCCGATGAGGCAGCGGATTGACGAACAAGGAGCCACGGACCCACTCATCGCCAACAGCGGTTTCGTCGCTGTCATTCTCCCTTGCGGTTGCGAAGAGGCGCCTTTCGGTCGACCATACAAGGCTCCGTTTTCGCAGGAGTCGACGATATGCCCATCGTGACCATTCAGCAATTTCCCCGTGACCTGTCTCAGAAGCGCGAGCTGGCGCGCCGTATCACCGAGGCCTTTACCGAGGTCTACGGCGCAAAGCCGGAAAGCGTTCAGGTTTTCTTCAGCGAGGTTGACCGCGAGAGCTGGGCCAAGGGCGGAGTGATGGGGTGCGATAACACTCCGGGCTGAGGGCTATACAACATGACCGGATACAGGCAATACGCATGATCAGGCATGAACAGAGAGAGTGGATCCATGCGCAGGGCGTTGGCGGCGGTAAGGCGGCGGGTGCCATGGCTCAGGGAGCCGCCGAGCCCGGCCTGAGTACACCGTCCGAATCAGGAACGCCTTGTGGCTGCTGTAGAGGGTATTGGCCAGTACTGAGTTGACCGGCACTGAGTGCAAAGCGTCCAGGAAGACAATCATAAGGAGACAGCCATGAAGCTTCAGCATGCCACCTGGCAGGAAGTCGAGCGCTACCTTGAACGCGCCAGTGGAATCATCATTCCCATCGGCTCCACCGAGCAGCATGGCCCCAACGGCCTGCTCGGTACCGATGCCATCTGCCCCGAGAGCGTTGCCTGGGAGCTGGGCGAGCGCCACGATATTCTGGTGGGACCGACCCAGAGCCTCGGCATGGCGCAGCATCACCTGGCCTTTCCCGGCAGCATCAGCCTGCGCCCCAGCACCCTGATCGCGGTGCTGCGCGATACCGTGACGTCTCTCGCACGCCACGGCTTCACCCATGTTTTCTTTCTCAATGGGCACGGTGGCAACATCGCTACCGTCAACGCGGCCTTCGCCGAGATCTATTCCGAGCGCAGCTTGCGCAGCGATGGCCAGCCTTCGAATGCCCTGCAGCTGACCCTGAGCAACTGGTTCGCCGGCCCGCGAGTGCGTGAGCTGGCCCAGTCGCTCTACGGCGATGCGGAAGGAGGGCATGCCACGGCGTCAGAAGTGTCGCTCTCCTGGTTTGCTCGCCCCGAGGCGGTCAAGGATGTGACCATGTCGCCCCGTATCGCCCCCTCGGGCAGCGCCCAGTGCGATGCCGACGAATTTCGTCGTCGCTTTCCCGACGGTCGCATGGGCTCGGACCCGTCGCTGTCGCGGATCGAGCATGGCGAGCGCTTCCAGGCCGCGGCGGTCGAGGATACCTGGGACGCGTACCGCGCCTTTCTTGGCCAAAGCCAGTAGTCGATCAGGTGATGCTGCGCATCCTCGCCTCTCTCGCGGCGATCTATGCCATCGTGGTGGCGCTGGCCTGGTTCTTCCAGGAGCGGCTGCTCTACCTGCCGCACATGGGGCGGGAGCATGTGGCCACACCGACGGACCGGGGCATGGTGTGGGAATCGGTTCAACTCGAGACCGAAGATGGCCTGACGCTGGATGCCTGGTGGATACCAGTCGAGAACTCCCGGGGAAGCCTGCTGTTCTTTCACGGCAATGCCGGCAATATCTCCCACCGCCTGGATTCGATTCGCCAGTTCAATCGGCTCGGGCTATCGGTACTGATCGTCGACTACCGGGGCTATGGCCGCAGCGAAGGCAGCCCCTCGGAAGCTGGAACGGCGAGGGATGCCCGGGCCAGCTGGCGCTGGCTGCTCGAGGAGGCTGAGCTGTCACCCGACGAGATCGTGCTGTTCGGGCGCTCGCTGGGGGCTGCCGTGGCGGCGGAGCTTGCTGCCGGGCTGGCGGCCGACGTGAGCCCGGCAGCGGTGATCCTGGAGTCGCCTTTCCGCTCGGTACCGTCGCTGGGCCAGAGCCTTTACCCGTTCCTGCCGGTACGCTGGCTGGCTAGCCTGGATTACGATACCGAAACCTACGTGACCCGTGTCGCGGCTCCGCTGCTGGTGATTCACAGCCGAGAGGACGAGATCATCCCCTTCCCCCAGGGCGAGGCGGTCTTCGAGGCCGCCAGTGAGCCAAAGGAGATGCTGGTTATCCGCGGCGGTCACAATACCGGGTTCCTCGATAGCGAGCCCGAGTACTCGGACGGCATCGACGCTTTCCTGGAGGAGCGTGCCGGCCTGCGCCAGCCCTGAGGTGCAGTGACTGGCCCGGCGGTCATTTCGATCGGGAGCCGATTCCTCCCGGCGCTCAGCCCTGCTCGTCCTGGACCTCGGCATTGTGGAACACGTTCTGCACGTCATCCAGATCGTTGAGGGTATCGAGCAGCTTGTCGAACATGGCGACATCGTCCCCTTCGACCGGGGTCGTGGTCTGGGGTACGAACTGGATCTCGTCGATCTCGAAGTCGAGCTCGCCGAAGGCGTCGAGCAGGGCCTGCTTGGCCTTGGCGTAGTCGGTATGCGGTGCAAAGACGGTGATGAGACCATCCTCGCTTTCGATGTCGGTGACATCCACGTCGGCTTCCATCAGCGCCTCGAGGGTGGCCTCCTCGTCGCTACCGCTGAAGGCAAGGATCGCGCAGTGATCAAACATGTGGCTGACGGTGCCGGGGGTGCCGAGCTTGCTCTTGGCCTTGTTGAAGCAGGCCCGAACGTCACCGAAGGTGCGGTTCGGGTTGTCGGTCAGGCACTCGACGATGACCATGCAGTTGCCCGGACCGAAACCCTCGTAGCGTGCCGGCGAGAAGTCCTCGCCACCCACGCCGCTGGCCTTGTCCAGCGCCTTGTCGATCACGTGCGACGGTACCTGATCCTTCTTGGCGCGTTCGAGAAGGCCGCGCAGGCTCAGGTTGGCGGAAGGGTCGACGCCCCCGGCCTTGGCGACCACGTAGATCTCACGCCCGTACTTGCTGTACACCTTGGTCTTGGCGGCGGCCGTCTTGGCCATGGATTCCTTGCGGTTCTGAAAGGCCCTGCCCATATCGTTGTCCCATTGCGTCTGACATGAGGCAGAATTCTACGAAACCGTTCCGGTAGGTAACAGCGTTATTTTACCGGGAACCGGCTGGCTTGATGCGGGTCATGGCTACACTGTCGGGGTGAGTCGCATCCGAATTTCTGCCTGGAGCTCATCTCCCATGGATCACCATCAGTATCGTCACGCCCTGGCGGCCCATCTGCAGGCTGTCGAGTTGGCCTTCCCCGACGCGGAATTCGACAGCCGCCAGGCGCGGGTTCGTGCAGTGATGGCAGAGGCCGGCCTGGATGCCCTGCTGGTCACCGACCCTGCCGATATCTACTACCTCACCGGCTACAACACCTTCGAGGTGTCGGTGCACACCTGCCTGGTCTGTTCTGCGGATCGCCTGGTGTTGCAGGTGCCCTCCATCGAGACCGGCCCGGCGGTGGTTACGGCCCGGGTCGACGAGCTGCTGGGCTATCGCTGGGAGGGTATCGAGGAGGTTCTCGAGCCATTGGCCGAGACGCTGTCGGGTTTTTCGTCTATCGGCCTGGACTCCTTCAGCCCCACCCTGCGTCACGGCATCATCGGCCCACTGCAGCAGCGGCTGGGAGTCGAACGCTTTCGTGCCGATGGCGGTGCCTTGCTGGATCGCATTCGCATCGTCAAGAGCGAAGCGGAGCTGGCCTGTCTGCGCGAGAGTGCGCGGATCACCTCGCGGGGGTTAGCTGCCGCCATCGAGGTGATCGCCCCGGGCATGACCGACAACGATGTCGCGGCGGAAGGCGCCCGTGCGCTGCTGGCAGCGGGCAGTGAATTCATGAGCATGCAGCCCATCGTCACCACCGGCAGGCGAATCAGCGTGATCCACCTCAACCACCAGCGCCATCGGATCGAGCGAGATGAGCCGGTTTTCCTTGAATTCGGCGCTGCTTTCCGTCGTTACACGGCACCGATGATGCGTACCGCCGTGGCGGGGCGTGCCAGTGGAGAGATGCACGCCATGCGCGATGTCTGCCGGTCGCTGTTCGAGACACTGAGCGGAGCCATGAGGCCCGGAAACACCTTCGACGATGCCGCACGCGCCGCCGAGTCGGTGCTGGCACCGCACGCTGATCGGGTGTTTTTCTCGGGTGTTTTTGGCTATGCCGTGGGAGCGCAGTTCCCCCCCAGCTGGGTCGAGGGCAGCGGTTATATTGCCCGTGGCCAACAGCGGGAATTCGAGGCTGACATGGTCTTTCACTTGCCGCTCTGCCTGCGGTTGCCGGGGGAGTGGGGCATCGGTATCAGCGATACCGTTCAGGTGACGCCTGCTGGGGGCGTGCCGATCACCGATAACGATTGGCAGCTCAAGGAGCGTTCGGGAAGCTGAGCGACAGATCGCGCCAATGTCCATTCGGGCGATATCGCTATACTGAGCAGTAGACAGGAGGGAAATGCCTCCTGCTACCAGCGGCAGCCCCAGCGGGTGCTGCGCAATTATTCTGCTTCTCGCTCGACATCTCGTTCTACTTCAGGAGGGCGTCATGACACTGACCGTTACCGCCGACTACAGGGATCTGATGAAGGCCACCAACGCCTATGATGAGCTGATATCCGAGGGCTTTCCGCGTGAGAAGCTCTATTTCGACAGGGAGGCGCAGCAGGTCAAGGTCATCGTGCCCGATACCTCCAGGCCGGAAGCGGAAGAGATTCTGCGTCGCCATGAGCCTGTCGAACTCTGGGCGCGTCCCTTCGAGGAGGGGTAACGCAGCCCAGGCGCTTTCTGACATCGCTTCTTGGTCTTTTTGTCTGGCGTTGGCGGCGGCACCGTGAACCATGCCCGGAGGTCGTCTGCTGGGAGGTGCGATCAGGGCCGGGCGTGTGCGGCCATCGCTTGGTCGTCCAGCCTGTTGGCGCGCCGGTAGGCCTCGCGGTTGCTGACGCGCTCCCAGTAGTCACCAAAGGCGGGACATGCCTCCAGGCTACCGAACTGCAGGCCCCAGCCGATATGTGATCCGAGATAGACGTCGGCCGCCGAGAAGTGAGCGCCGGCAATGTACTCGCTGACGCTGACCGCTTGCTCCAGCGTCTCGAGCACCGCCTCGATACTGCCGTAACCGACCCGGCCCTGCTGCTCGATATTGGGTTCCATGCCGAGATCCCGATCGGTCACGGCGGCTTCCAGCGGCCCGGCTGCGAAGAACAGCCATCGATAGTAGGTGCCCCGTGCGGTAAGGGGAGGGGCCAGGTCGGCCTCGGGGAAGGCATCCGCCAGATAGGCGCAGATGGCAGCGCACTCGGTCACGATAGTCGTGCCGTGGCGAATCGCCGGTACCTTTCCCATCGGGTTGATGGCCAGGAAGTCGGAAGACTTCATGGCGGGGCCGTAGTCGAGCATTTCAGTACGATAGGGGGCGCCGACTTCTTCCAGCATCCAGCGGGCGATACGTCCTCGGGACATGGGGTTGGTATAGAGAACGAGCGAATCAGTCATGACGGGTCTCTCCAGGGAATCTCATGAAGATAGCAGCTCCCCTGACAAATGTTACCCGCCTGTTAAACGCTAACCGGACGCGGTGGCACGGTCGCTATTTGGTCATGAGTCAGTCGGGGTCCAGTAGACGGGCGCCGGTACCTTCATGGGCCAACTCGTCTTGCGGATTGCGCAGTGGACAGTCGTTCATCGATAGGCATCCACAGCCGATACAGTGATCTAACTGGTCGCGTAGCCGGGCCAGCCGGGCAATGCGATCGTCGAGCCCATGACGCCAGCGGGCGGAAAGGCGCCGCCAGTCAGCGGCGGTGGGAGCGCGTGACGCGGGAAGGGTATCGAAGGCCTGGCGAATTTCGGCGAGCGAGATGCCGGTGCGCTGTGCGACCTTGATGATTGCCACCCGCCTCAGAACATCGCGGCTGAACCGTCGCTGATTGCCGGCGTTGCGGCGACTACTGATCAGCCCCTTGGCTTCATAGAAGTGGATGGCCGAGACCGCCAGGCCGCTGCGTTCCGCCACCTCACCAACGCTGAGTTCCCGGTGCAGGTGTGAAGGCATTGCTGTTTCTCCGCTCAAGGTTTGGCTGTTGTCACATTGGCTGATGTCCATCGATAGCCACTGTGCAGCCGCTGGCTCCGCGATTGCCTTAGCCAATGTCTCGATTACAGCTCAGGCCACTGTCGAGAGCCCATCGTTTTAACGTGCCTATTTGGCGTTGGCAAGGTTGTCGTTTGACGACTTCGATCACAACCGGTCCGATGCAACAAGCCTGGAAGGAAGTAAATTATTCTTGGCATCACATTTCGTGATGGGTGCCATGATGATTGTTGATTTCCTATTCGGTGGTTCGGCCTCTACTTTTAACTTCCTTCGAATCGCCGCGCGGATTGTCCTGTGTTGATTAAGGCCAAAGCATAATGAATTTTCACACCGCACTATTTTTTCGTCTCATTTCGCCTTGACCTCTACTTAAGTTCAGGTTTTAACCTGCATGCTGAATTGGGCCGAGCCTTGGGCTCGACCCGCTGATTTCCTGTTGATGGGTGATGTCATGTTCCGTTTTTTTGAAACCCTGGTGAACCCTTACCCGGAGGGTAAGCCCGAGACACCCCCGAAAGGCCTCTTGGCCTTCATCCTGCATTTTTCGCGGCCGGTACTGCCGCTGCTGATCCTGATGTCGCTGCTCACGGCAATGGTATCGGCCGCCGAGGTGCTGTTCTTCAGCTACCTGGGCGAGCTGGTGGATTGGCTCTCGGATGCCGGGCGTGAGGGATTCTTCGACGAGTACGGCTGGCGGATGGGTGCCATGGCGGCTCTGGTGGTGATCGGACTGCCGTTGCTGGTGTTGCTGCAGTCCCTGCTGACGCACCAGGCGATCTTCGGCAACTATCCGATGATCGGCCGCTGGTTGGCCCATCGCCACATGCTCGGCCAGAGCATGGCATTTTATCAGGACGAGTTTGCCGGGCGCGTCTCGCAGAAGGTCATGCAGACGGCGCTCGCCATCCGCGAGACGGTGATGAAGCTGCTGGGCCTGCTGGTCTATGTGGTCGTCTACTTTGGCGGTGCGATGCTGCTGATGGGTAATGCAGAGCCCTGGCTGATGTTGCCGCTGGTGGCCTGGCTGGTGGGATACATCGCGATCATGTGGATTTTCGTGCCGCGGCTGCGCCGGGTTTCCATGGAACAGGCCGATGCCCGGGCTCGCATGACCGGCCGTATCGTCGACAGCTACAGCAATATCCAGACCATCAAGCTGTTCGCCGATACCCGGCGCGAGCAGGCCTATGCCCGCGATGCCATGGAAGGCTTCATGGTCACGGTGCATCGCCAGATGCGCCTGGCGACGCTGCTGTCGGTGAGCTTGACGCTGCTTAACTCGCTGCTGCTGACGAGCGTCGCGGCCATGGCCATCGGTGCCTGGTACTTCCAGGCCATTTCGCTGGGTGCCATCGCCGTGGCCATTGCCCTGGTGATGCGAATTCGCTTCATGTCCGACTGGATCCTGTGGGAGGTGGCCGGCCTGTTCGAGAACATCGGCACGGTGCAGGACGGCATCAACACCATCGCCCGGGAGCCGGCGGTGAGGGACTTGCCCGGCGCCGCCACGCTCAGCGTGCCACGCGGAGAGATCCGCTTCGATGCGCTGCAGTTCGGCTATGAGCGGCCCGATGGTGAAGGTGTCCGGGTCTTCGATGGCATGAGCTTGTCCATTGCCCCGGGCGAGCGGGTCGGCGTCATCGGGCGTTCCGGGGCGGGCAAGTCGACGCTGGCCAATCTGCTGCTGCGCTTCTATGACCTGGAGGGCGGCCGAATTGTCATCGATGGCCAGGACATTGCCGAAGTCACCCAGGAATCGCTGCGACGCCAGATCGGCATGGTCACCCAGGATACCTCGCTGTTGCATCGCTCGGTGCGTGACAACATCCGTTACGGCAGCCCTCATGCCACAGAGGCCCAGGTCGAGGAGGCGGTGCGTCGTGCCCATGCCGATAGCTTCATCGATGACCTGGTGGATCTCAAGGGACGGCGTGGCTTGGATGCGCATGTCGGCGAGCGTGGCGTGAAGCTTTCCGGTGGCCAGCGCCAGCGTATCGCCATCGCCCGGGTACTGCTCAAGAATGCGCCGATCCTGGTGCTCGACGAGGCCACGTCGGCGCTCGATTCCGAAGTCGAGGCGGCGATCCAGGAGCAGCTCTACACCTTGATGGAGGGCAAGACGGTGATCGCCATTGCACACCGACTGTCGACCATCGCCATGCTCGATCGACTCGTGGTAATCGACGAGGGGCGCATCGTCGAGAGTGGGACCCATCAGGAACTCCTGACTCGCGATGGCCTTTACGCCGCGCTGTGGCATCGCCAGTCCGGCGGATTCCTGGGGCTCGACATCAATGGTGACGCGGTGTCGCCGGGCACGCCCGCCCAGGCCGAGTCGTAGGCGTTTTCAGTAATGGATGACAAGGAGGCCAGCATGAGCCAGATCCAACGTGAAGCCATCAATCCGCGAGGGGTGCCCAACACCCTGCAGTACGGTTTCAGTCAAGCTGTCTTGGTCAAGGGAGGCTATCGCGTTCACCTTTCGGGACAGGTCGGCGTCGATACCCATGAATGTCTGGTCGGTCCCGATCTCGAGGGTCAGACCTTTGCTGCGCTGGACAACATTGCGGCGATTCTCGGCACCTTGGGCGGCGATCTCTCGGATGTGGTGATGTTGCGAATCTATATCGCCGAACCTGCCCGCTACGATCAGGAGGACGTGATGCGGGCGCTGCTTTCACGTTTCCCCAAGTCTCCGCCAGCAACATCCTGGCTGATCGTCAGCGGGCTCTCCGAGCCGGAGTGGCTGATAGAAATCGAGGCTGAAGCGGTATTGCCGGAAGAGGCCATGGGGCTGCGCCCGGTGCAGGCCTGGGCTGGTTGAGCGGGGCCGCTGCGAGCAAGCCTGCCGTTCACGCGGGTTCGTCGAGCGCTTCGGCAATAGCGACGGGGGCGGCTGGCTGCCACGGCTCGTGCGACGACAGGTGCTCGATTCGCATGCTCTCGACCACGAAATCGACGAAGGTGCGAACCTTGGGTGAGATGAGCTGCCCGCCGGGAAAGACCGCATTCAGCTCCACCTCGGGACCTTCCCAGCCGTCCAGGATGCGCCGTGGCCGCGTGGCTTCCGCGCCAAGGCAGACGACAAACTCGTTGGCGAGCATGATGCCCTGACCGTCTTCGAGCATGCCGCGCAGGGCAAAGGGGTCATTGGCGATGGCCACCGGGTCGACTTCCACCTCGACGGTCTCCTGGCTCGCGCTATTGTGCAGTTGCCAGACGTGGCGTTGGCCGCGTTGGTCCATGGCCTTGGCCAGGACCGGGTGGGAGGCCAGGTCCGACGGCCCTTGAGGTTCGCCATGACGAGCGAGGTAGGTCTCGCTGGCATAGACGAAAGAGCGAAAGCGGGCCAGGGGACGTGCCACCAGGCTGGAGTCGGGCAGGGTGCCGACCCGCAGCGCGACGTCGATCTGGTTGGCGACCAGGTCTAGGCGCTCGTTGGAGAGCACCAGTTCGATGCGCACCTGGGGGTGCAACTGGCGAAAATCCCGTATCAGGACCGAAGTGAACTCGGTGCACATGGTGAAGGGCGCGGTGACCCTGAGCCAGCCGCGGGGGCTCTCCTCGAGGTGGTGCACCGCTTTTTCCGCCTCGCCCAGGTCGCGGGCGATGCGATTGCAGTAATCGAAATAGATGGCACCGGCCTCGGTCAGGCTCAGGTTGCGAGTGGTGCGGTTCAGTAGTCGGGCACCGAGGCGCCGCTCCAGGTCTTGTACCTTGCGACTGACTGTCGTCTTTCCAAGACGAAGTTGCTTGGCAGCGGCGCTGAAGCTGCCTTGTTCGACGACCTTGGCAAAGATCAGGGCGTCGTTGAGGTCTTGCAGCATGGGTCGTTGTCCTGTGCCGTGCATGCAATGTAAGGGGGACACTGCGGGAAGAAGGGCGAGAACGGCTGCACGGTAACTGTCCCGCCAACGGGACAGTATTTCCCTGTCGGCCCGACTAATCAAGTGACTGGTAACACTATATCGTGGCGTTTGGCAAAGTTTGGGAAACACTGCATAAATGTCTGCGCGTGCGAATCACTGCGTTGCGCGGTGCTCGAAATCCTCACCTATACCCCATAGGCTCCGGTTTCTGTGCTCCGTGCGCCTTGTGCTTCATCCCCGCTCGCCGATTTATTCAGCGCTTCCTTTGTAGTTGTCGATTAATAACGCCGGCAAACGATATTAATAGCGTTAGGAAAAAAGAGTTAAGAAAAATGAGTCGATGCGAATGCAATACCGGCCGGGGCTGATAACGACTCTGCAAATTGCTACTTGGTATTGGGAGGAAAAAATGAACGTCCACAAGATGTTCGGGAGTCGAGGGAGTCGGCAAACGCTCATGGTTATCGCCATGGTCGCCGGATTCTTCATGCTGACGGGGTGCGAAAGCCAGGCCGATACTCAGGACGGCGCCGAGCAGGGGCCGCCGCCGCCCCAGGTCAGCGTGGCCCAGGTGCTGGTCGAGAACGTGGAGCTGTGGGACGAGTTCACCGGCCGAATCGAGGCGGTGGAAACGGTTGATCTACGCCCCCGCGTATCGGGCTACATCGACAGCATTCACTACACCGAAGGCCAGGAGGTCGAAAAAGGGGACGTGCTGTTCGCCATCGACCCACGCCCCTATCGCGCCGAGCTTGAGCGGGCCGAAGCCGAATTGCAGCGGGCCCGAGCTCGAGCCGAACTGTCACGCAGCGAGGCCGCCCGGGCCGAGGCGCTGGCGCAGAGCCGTTCGATCTCGCGCGAGGAACTGGACCAGCGGCGCTCGGCGGCCGCCACGGCGGAGGCAGACATCCTGGCCGCTCAGGCCAGCGTCGAGACGGCCAGGCTCAACATGGAATTCACCGAGGTGCGCGCCCCCATCGGTGGGCGTACGGGGCGGGCGCTGGTCACGCCGGGCAACCTCGTTTCCGAGGCCACGCCGTTGACCCGCATCGTTGCCCTGGATCGGGTCCACGTGCATTTCCACAGCGACGAGCGGGCCTATCTGCGCTATGAGGCCATGTCGCGCAACGGCGAACGCGAGAATTTTCGCGGCTCAAGCTTCCCAGTACGCGTCGGCCTGGCCAATGACGAGGGCTACCCCTACCGCGGTGAGGTCGACTTCGTCGACAACCACCTCGATGCCGAGGCCGGCACCATCCTCACCCGTGCCGTTCTCGACAACAGCGAGGGCCGTTTCGCCCCCGGCATGTACGCCCGCGTACAGCTGCTGGCGGGCAGCGCCGAGGATACGCTGCTGATCGACGACAAGGCGGTGCTCACCGACCAGGATCGCAAGTACGTCTACGTGGTCGACGGCGAGGGCCGGGCCATGCGGCGTGACGTGCAGCTCGGGCGTATGGTCGACGGCCTGCGGGTGGTCGCCGACGGTCTCGAGCCGTCAGACCAGGTGGTGGTAAGCGGTGCCCAGCGGATCTTCTTCCCCGGCATGCCGGTGGCGGCGGAGAGCGTCGACATGCGCGGGCCAGGTGTGGCTTCCGGCGAGTACGCTGCGATGCGCTGAGTCGACGCGCCGGAGCCTTACGACTCCAGATAACCATAACCCCTGAATGACGTTTCGGGGCGGGCGACCTGCCCGCCCCGGAAGGGAGTCTTGTCATGAATTTCGCCAAGTTCTTCGTCGACCGGCCGATCTTTGCCGCGGTGCTGTCGATCCTGATTTTTATCGCCGGCGCCATCACCATTCCGCTGCTGCCGGTCAGCGAATACCCCGACGTGGTGCCGCCCACCGTGCAGGTGCGCGCGGTCTATCCCGGCGCCAACCCCAGCGAGATTGCCGACACGGTGGCCACGCCACTGGAGGAGGCGATCACCGGGGTCGAGAACCTGATGTACATGAAGTCGGTGGCCGGCTCCGACGGGGTGCTGGCGATGACGCTGACCTTCCGCCCCGGCACCGACCCCGACGAGGCCCAGGTCCAGGTACAGAACCGGGTCAGCCAGGCGCTGGCGAGGCTGCCCGAGGCGGTGCGCCGGCAGGGGGTGACCACCGACAAACAATCGCCCGACCTGACCATGGTGCCGCAGTTGATCTCGCCCGACGGCCGTTACGACAGCACTTACCTGCGCAACTACGCGGCGCTGCACGTGCGTGACGAGCTGGCGCGGCTGCCCGGCGTGGGCCAGGCGATGCTGTTCGGCGCCGGGGACTATGCCATGCGGGTATGGATCGACCCTGACCGTGCCGCCGCCCGCGGGCTTACGGCCGGCGACATCATCGCCGCGATCCGCGAGCAGAACGTGCAGGTCTCGGCCGGCCAGCTGGGCGCGCCGCCGACCCCAACCACATCGGACTTCCTCATCTCGATCAACGCCCAGGGCCGCCTCACTACCGAGGAGGAGTTCGGCAACATCGTGGTCAGGGCCGGCAGCGACGGCCAGATCACTTATCTTTCGGACGTGGCACGCATCGAGCTCGGCGCCGCCGAGTATTCGCTGCGCGCGCTGCTCGACAACCAGCAGGCGGTGGCCATCGGTATCTTCCAGGCCCCCGGCTCCAACGCCATCGCGCTCTCCGATGCGGTGCGCGAAAAAATGGACGAGTTGTCGGCGCGTTTCCCCGAGGGTGTGGAGCACACCATCGTCTACGACCCCACGGTGTTCGTGCGCGATTCGATCAAGTCTGTGATCAAGACCCTGCTCGAGGCGGTGCTGCTGGTGGTATTGGTGGTGACACTGTTCCTGCAGACCTGGCGCGCCTCGGTGATTCCGCTGCTGGCGGTACCGGTGTCGATCGTCGGCACCTTCGCCGTGCTCCACCTGCTGGGTTTCTCGATCAATACCCTCACCCTGTTCGGCCTGGTGCTGGCAATCGGCATCGTCGTCGACGACGCCATCGTGGTGGTGGAAAACGTCGAGCGCAACATCGAGGAGGGGCTGGCCCCGCTGGCGGCGGCCCATCAGGCCATGCGCGAGGTGAGCGGGCCGATCATCGCCATCTCGGTGGTGCTGTGCGCGGTATTCGTGCCGATGGCCTTCCTCGAAGGTGTCACCGGCCAGTTCTACCGCCAGTTCGCGGTGACCATTGCCATCTCCACGGTGATCTCGGCGATCAACTCGCTGACTCTGTCCCCGGCGCTCGCCGCGCTGCTGCTCAAGCCCCACGATGCGCCCAAGGACCGCCTGTCGCGGCTGATCGACTTCCTGTTCGGCTGGCTGTTCCGTCCCTTCAACCGCTTCTTCAATGCCAGCTCCAGGGGCTACCAGGGCGGTGTGGCGCGCAGTCTGCGCCGGCGCGGCGCGGTGTTCGCCGTCTATGCGCTCCTGCTGGCGGGCACCGGTGTGATGTTCCAGATGGTGCCGGGCGGCTTCATCCCCACCCAGGACAAGATGTACCTGATCGGCGGGGCCAAGCTGCCGGAAGGCGCCTCGCTCGACCGCACCGAGGCGGTGATCCGACGCATGACCGAGCTGGCGCTGGAAACCGAAGGCGTGACCTCGGCGGTGGCCTTCCCCGGTCTCAACCCGCTGCAGTTCACCAATACGCCCAACACCGGCACGGTGTTCTTCGGCCTCGATCCGTTCGAATCCCGCTCGCGCAGCGCCGATGAGATCGTCGCCGAGCTCAACGGCAAGCTCGGTACCCTGCAGGAGGCGTTCAGCTTCGCCTTCACCCCGCCGGCCATCCTCGGCATAGGCTCGGGCTCGGGCTTCTCGCTATTCATCCAGGACCGCGCCGGGCTGGGCTACGGCGAACTGCAGCAGGCCGTCGATGGCTTCAGCGGCGCGCTGATGCAGGCGCCGGGCATGGGCTACCCGATCACTTCCTACCAGTCCAACGTGCCGCAGCTCGACCTGCACGTCGACCGGGTCAAGGCGAAGACCCAGGGCGTGGCGCTGACCGACCTGTTCGAGACGTTGCAGGTCTACCTGGGCTCGGTCTACGTCAACGACTTCAACCGCTTCGGCCGTACCTGGCAGGTGATGGCCCAGGCCGACGGCGACTACCGCATGGACGTGGAGAACATCGAGCGCTTGCGCACCCGCAACGCCTACGGCGAGATGGTGCCGATCGGCAGCATGATCCGCATCGACCAGACCTTCGGCCCCGACCCGGTGATCCGCTACAACGGCTACCCGGCGGCGGACCTGATGGGCGAGGCCGACCCACGGATGCTCTCGTCGAGCCAGGCGATCGAGGTGGTCGAGCAGCTCGCCCCGGCGGTGCTGCCCGCCGGCATGTCCTTCGAGTGGACCGACCTGAGCTTCCAGCAGGTCAACCAGGGCGGGGCGGCACTGGTGGTGTTCCCGCTCGCCATCCTGCTGGTGTTCCTGGCGCTGGCCGCGCTCTACGAGAGCTGGACGCTGCCGCTGGCGGTGATCCTGATCGTGCCGATGTGCATGCTCTCGGCGCTGATCGGCGTGAAGCTCACGGGCGGGGACAACAACATCTTCGTCCAGGTGGGCCTGGTGGTGCTGATCGGCCTGGCGTGCAAGAACGCCATCCTGATCGTCGAGTTCGCCCGGGAGCTGGAGATGCAAGGCAGGAGCATCGTCGAGGCGGCCCTGGAAGCCTGTCGCCTGCGCCTGCGACCGATCATCATGACCTCGATCACCTTCACCGCTGCGGTGGTGCCGCTGATGCTGGCCGGCGGCGCCGGTGCCGAGGTGCGCCAGGCGCTGGGCACGGCGGTATTCGCCGGCATGATCGGCGTGACCCTGTTCGGCCTGTTCCTGACCCCGGTGTTCTACGTCGCCCTGCGCAAGCTGGTGTCGCGCGGGGAGGCCCAGCCCCTTGAAGCGTTGTCCACGGAGGGCTCCTCCCATGCATAACCCGACTCTGCGCAACCTGCTGCTGTTGCCGCTTACTCTCGTGCTGGCCGCCTGCGCGGTGGGTCCCGACTACCGCACGCCGGAGCTGCCAGAACCGCAGGCGCTGTCGCGTGCCGAACCGGGGCTGGTCACCACGGAAGCCGTCGAGCGGGAGTTCTGGCGCAGCTTCGACGACGCGCTGCTGAGCGAGCTGGTCGAGGAAGCCTTCGACGCCAATCACGACCTGCGCATCGCCCTGGCCCGTCACGACCGCAGCCTGGCACTGCTGCGCCAGTCGCGCCGCGACCTGGCGCCCAGCGTCACCGCCCAGGCCGGCGCCGGCCATCAGCGTGCCAGCGCCGACCAAATGCCGCAGGCGACGCGCTCGCAGCGTGACTTCGAGAGTTATGACGCCGGCGTCGCCGCGCTGTGGGAACTCGATTTCTTCGGCCGTGTGCGGCGCGCCGTGGAGACCCAACAGGCCGAAGCGGAGGCCTCGGCCGCCGATGTTCGCGCCATGCAGGTGGTGGTGGTCGGTGAGCTGGTCGACCAGTACGTGCGCCTGCGCGGCTTGCAGGAGCAACTGCGCGTAGCCCAGGCCAACGCCGAGAATCAGCGTGAGTCACTGGCGCTGGTGGACGCACGGCTGGAGGCGGGACGCGGCACCGAGTTCGACAGCGTGCGCGCCCGGGCGCAGCTCGAGAGCACGCTCTCGCGTATTCCCGCGCTGGAAGGCGAGATCGCGGCCATCACCCATCGCCTGGCGGTACTGACCGGTCGCGAGCCAGGCGCGCTTGTCGCTCGGCTGGAAGCGCCGGCACCACTGCCGGCACTGCACGAGCGGGTGGCGGTCGGCTTGCCCGGAGAGCTGCTCCGCCGCCGTCCGGATATCGCTGCGGCGGAGCGGCGCCTGCACGCCGCCACCGCCAGCATCGGCGTGGCCACCGCCGACCTCTACCCACGCTTCACCCTGAACGGGCTACTGGGCACCCAGGCCGCCAGCACTGGCGACCTGTTTGGCCGCGACAGCGAGACCCGTCTGGTGGCGCTGGGGGTGGACTGGTCGTTCCTCGACAGTGGCCGGGTGCGGGCGCGCATGGCCGCCGCCGATGCCGACGCCGAGGCCAACCTGGCACGCTACGAGCAGACCGTGCTGCAGGCGCTGGAGGAGACAGAGACGGCGCTCGCCCGTTATACCCAGTCGCTGCGCGAGCGCGAACATCTCGAGGCGGCTGCCGAAGCTAGCGCCGAGGCGGCCCGGCAGGCGCGGGTGCGTTTCGAGGTGGGCGTCATCGACTTCCTCGAGGTGATCGACGCCGAGCGTTCGCTTCTGGAAGCCGAGGACAGCCTGGCACGTAGCCATACGCGTTCGGCCACGGCGCTGGTGGGGCTCTATCGAGCGCTGGCGGGTGGATGGTCCCTGCGCGAGTCGGCCTGAGGCTCCGGCGGGACTTCGTGGTCTGGCCAGGGGAGAAGCCCCCGGCTAGACCAATCATGACACCAGTGCGGGAGCATGGAAGGAGGCGGAAGAGGGCGCCTGACCTGCTGGCTGATCGCGCTTTGCCGTGGTTAGCTGGGTATTGCTTTCGTAGAACGTGAACTCGTTGATGGAGGTCATGAGCGAAGTCGCCACTTGTGCCAGATGCTCGGCTAATTGATGGGCATCTTCCAGTGAGTGCGCAGAGTGTTGGATCGAAGACTGCATTTCATTGACGCTAGCGTCGAGATCTTCGATGCCGAGGTGTTGCTGAGAGGTGGCGTGGTCGATCTCGGCGAGGCGTGATGCGACCTCCCTGAACGTTTCCATGACCTGCTGCATGGTCTGGTCGACATCCTGGGTCTGTTGCACGCTGCTGCGTACGCCCGCTTCGGTCTGTTGTACGCGCTCTCGGATCCTGCCGGCAGTGTCGCTGGTTCGCTGTGCCAGTGTGCGAACCTCACTTGCCACCACGGCAAAACCGCGTCCGTGCTCACCGGCCCGCGCGGCCTCAACAGAGGCATTCAGCGCCAACAGGTTGGTCTGGAAAGTAATGTTGTCGATCTCCCCCAGCAGGCTGGAAATGTTTCTGGCATTTTCCTCCAGTAGTTGCATCGCGTCGCGCAGCGAGGCGACCTTTGCTCCACCGCTCTTGGCAGCGAGTTCGGCCTCGCTAGCCAGGTGTCTGGCCAGCGAGGCTTTTTCGGCACTCTCACGGGTCGTCGCTGCCATCTCCGTGGCGGCAGCGGAAACGCGCTCTACCTGTGCGGTATTGTGACTCGCCTGGCTGCGCACGCTGTCGTGAGCCTGAAACAGGCCATCACCCAGCGAATTGACCTGTTTTGCTGCATCGCGTGCCTTGCGTAAGGTGCCGGTCAACTTCTTTTGCATGTTGCCAATGGCGGCAATGGCGGGCCGCCCCAGCTGTGTGGCGGAAAACGGCATGTCTAGCCGGCCTTCGCTGGCGGTTTCGGCGAATTCGCAGACCGTCAGGCTGTCGTCCACCATACGACGCAGCTCACGGGCCAGGAAACCCAGCACCACTACCTGGGCCACCACTGCGCCGGCATGCATCAGCAAGCAGGCAAACAGGCTGGCTTCTTCCCCGTGGCTGCCAATGCTCTGGTAGAGATGGACATGCCCCCCATATTGCAGCCAGGTGAAGAGCACATGATGTATCGCGATGACCAGGCCACCGAAAGCAATGACCCGCCAGTCACTATAGAGGATGAGCACCGCCAGCATGATGAAGATACTGAAGTGCGCCTCGATCATGCCGCCACTCTGCTCGATCAGAAGCATCGATAAGCCCATGAACAGTGCCGCCTTGGTGAAGCCATTGACGACATGGCCGGGCAGTTTCCATTGAACCAGCGCAGCCAGCGGGAAAGCCGTCACTGCAAATATCACGGCAATGCCCAGTGTGCCGGTGGCGAGCCCGACTCCTAGACACAGCAACAGGTGAGCGAAAGCGGGCATCCACATCATCTGATCGGTACGTTGATGATGACGCTGGATGGTAAAGGCTGGCTGAGACATCTGAGTCCCTCTAGCGGTGCGAGTCAGTATTAGCGATTCATTGTATTCAAGGATTTTTGCGTATAATCTTTGTACAATGATGCGTTAACTTCTCTATCGGCCTGGACGGCCTCAACTTTAGTGCTGCGGAACCAGCAGAAGTGGGTTCCGTAGAAGAAGTGTTCCAGGACGCGGGTCTTTCTCGCCTTACGGGAGGCCGATTTCGTTATTCGCTGCCACAATGGCTCGGAACCCCCTGCGAAAGAGAGTTGCCTCGATGCGCCGTTACAGAACAAGGACCCTCGCCTCGTTGCCCGTGATCATGGCTATGGTGGTGCTTCTTCTCCTGGCTGGCTGCCAGACCCAGCCGCCGGAGCCGCCTGACGAGGACAAGCTGGCTATCGACCATATGCTGCAATTGATCGATGAGCGGCTCGACGTGGCGCCTATCGTGGCGCAATCGAAATGGAATTCCGGCGCTGCCATCGAGGCCCCGGAGCGAGAGGCCCAGATACTCGATCAGGTAGAGGAGGATGCGGCGACTGCCGGCGTCGACGAAACCTTTGCCCGGGCTTTCTTCGACAAGCAGTTCTCCGCCAGCAAGCAGATACAGCGGCGGCTGCACCATCAGTGGCTCCAGGAGGGCCGGCCGCCGTTCGCCGACCCGCCCGACCTGGCCGAGGAGGTCCGGCCGGTGCTCGACCGCCTGACACCGCAGCTGATCGAGGCACTGGCCGACATGCAGCGCATCGCCGAGGTCGACGGTGCGGGGCGCTACCTAGAGCGGCGGGCCGCGGAGCTGGTTCAGGACGACTTCGATGGTGAGCCGCGTCAGGTGGCCATTCAGCCGCTGTTGGAGCGGATGGCACCGTGAAGTCGGCAAGGCATGGGGCGTCTCACAGCTGCCAGAAATCGGGATGCCCCGCCTTGAGCATGCCCTGCTCGTCCCAGTCGTCCCAGCCGGCGAAGGAGATCGGCGCCTCATTGTCGAGCCCTTCCAGCCGTTGCGCCCAGGCCGCCTTCTCGGCCTCCAGGCGCTGGCGGAATGTCGCCTCTGCTTCGTAGCTCAGTCCGCCGCCCTGAACGCCGTAGGTGACCTGGGGCGGCAGTACGCTGACGCCGAGGTAGTAGAGTGAATAGTGGATCGGCCACAGCAGCGCCACAATATGGCCGCTGCGACCGTGTCGGGTGAAGGTGGGCGCCGGGGCGCCGGTGGTCACCGAGAGCATCACCCGCTTCTCCGGAAAGCGCCCGCGGTCGTAGCGCATCCGGCCGGAGTAGAGCCCGCCGTAGACGAACACCCGGTCGAACCAGCCCTTGAGCATCGCCGGCTGGGCGTGCCACCACAGCGGGAATTGCAGGATCACCAGGTCGGCTCGCTCGAGCCGCTCGATCTCGCGCTGCACGTCGGCGGGCAGGGTGCCGCTCTCGAAGGCGTGGCGCTGCTCGGTGAGCGGAAAGAAGGTGGCGAGCTCGGCCCGCTCGGGGTAGTGCGCTGCTCCCTCCACCGGATCGAAGCCTTCGGCGTGGAGGTCCGAGACCTCGAGGCTGTAACCCTGGCGTTGCAAGGTCTTGACGGCAACATCTTTCATGGCGCCATTGAAGGAGTGGGGTTCGGGGTGGCAGAACACGATCAGGGCTTGTGGGTGGGGACGACTCATTACAGGGCTCCGGTTCGTTGGCTACGGTGCATGCCCTCAGGCTATGCTGTACGAAAACGAACTAAAATTACCCAGAAATGACAATGAATCTTGCATGAATGAACAGGCTTTGCACTGGGACGACCTGCGCGTGGTACAGGCCATTGCCGAGGCGGGTTCGCTCTCGGGCGCCGGGCGGCGCCTGGGGGCCAGCCACGCCACGGTGTTCCGTCGGCTGAATGCCATCGAGAAGCGCCTGGGCGTGGCGCTGTTCGAGCGCTCGCGTACGGGTTATACGCCCACGGCGGCGGGGGAGGACCTGGCGGCTACAGCCGCCCGTGTGGCGGCGGAGGTGCACGGCGCCGAGCGGCGCGTGGCGGGGCGCGACCTGCGTCTCTCCGGCAGCATTCGAGTGACCACTACGGACACGCTGCTGATGGGACTGCTGTCGCCGATCTTCGCCGATTTCCAGCGTACTCATCCCGAGATCACCCTCGAGATCGCGGTCTCCAACCAGCTGTTCAATCTCTCCCACAGGGATGCCGATGTGGCGGTGCGGCCCTCGTTGTCGCCGCCCGAGCACCTGGTGGGGCGGCGGGTCGGCTCCATTGCCCAGGCGGTCTATGCCCGCGCCGATAACGACAGCGATGCCTGGGTTGGGCCGGATCGCCACCTGGGCTATGCTGCGCTCGATGCGTGGATGGCCGAAAACGGCGCGAACGAGCGCTGCCGCTACCGTGTCGACACCATGTTCGGCATGCTGGCCGCCGCCCGCGACGGGCTGGGCCGCGCCGTGCTGCCCTGCTACCTGGCTGACGCTGAGCCGGCGCTTACGCGCCTCGGTGAGCCGATTCCCGAACTCGCCACCGACCTGTGGCTGCTGACCCACCCCGACCTGCGCCGGGTGGCGCGCATTCGGGCCTTCATGGCTTTCGTGGCGGAGGCCGTAATCACATGCGCATCCTGCCTGGCGGGCCAGCCGGCCAGCCGAGCTCACTCCTCGGGCAGGGCATAGGCCATCACGCTGTCGCCCAGGCTGGTCTCGGCCTGAAAGGCGCCGCCCGCGGCGATCACCACGTACTGGCGCCCCTCGTGCATGTAAGTCATCGGTGTCGCCTGGCCGCCTGCAGGCAGGCGTGCCTCCCACAGCATGTCGCCGGTGGTGTTATCGAAACCGCGAATATAGTCATCCATGGTGGCGCCGATAAAGGTCACACCGCCCGCGGTCGTGACCGGACCGGCGCTGGTGGGCGCCCCCACGGTCATCTTCATGCGTGAGGGGATACCCCAGGGGCCCTGGTCGAAGCTGGTGCCGATCGGGCGCGACCAGACCAGTTCGCCGGTGGCGAGGTTGGTGGCGCTGATAAAGCCCCAGGGCGGGGCAGCGCAGGGCATGTCCAGCGGCGAAAGCCAGGCGCCGCGCTCGGCCGCTACCGGCGCGCCGAGCATGGGTTGCGCTTCCTGATCGATATAGCTGGCATCGACTTCACCGATCGGCGCGATGTTCTCCATTTCGTCGGCTTCCTCGCGGGGATAGAGCACCACCCGCGACGGCATGCGATTGTTATTGACGATCATCATGTCGTTCTCGAGATCGAAGGCGGCGCTACCCCAGTTGATCCCGCCGAGAATACCCGGAAATTGCAGCATTCCGCCGGGATGGTCGAGGGTCGGTGGGGTGAACATGCCTTCGTAGCGCATGCGCTCGAACTGGATTCGGCAGTAGAGATGGTCGATCGGTGTGGTACCCCAGGTGTACGCGCCGGTAAAGTGCTCGACCTCACGGCCCGGTAGTGAGCCGAAGTCGGGCAAGCCTGGCGAGAAGCGTTGCTGCTCCGCCGTCCAGTCGCCTTCGATGGTTCCCTGGGGCACCGGGCGCTCCTCAATGGGTAGCAAGGACTCTCCGGTGGCCCGGTCGAGGACGAACACCTGCCCGTACTTGGTCGCCTGGATCACGGCGGGGCGTGACCCGTCGGCAGTGGGGAGGTCGATCAGTGCAGGCTGAGCACCCAGGTCGTAGTCCCACAGGTCGTGCAGCACCGTGGTGAACTTCCAGCGCACTTCGCCGCTGTCGGCCTCCACCGCTACCAGCGTGGCGGTGAATTCGTCCTCCTCGGGGCGGCGATCGCCGCCGTACTGGTCATTGGTGGGATTGCCGGTGGGCAGATAGACCAGTCCCAATTCCTCGTCGGCCGAGATCGCCGTCCAGACGTTGGGTGTGCCGCGGGGATAGACCTCGTCCTCCGGCGGCTGCTGGTCAGGGGTGGTCCATACCGCGTCCCAGGTCCACTGCCATTCACCGGTGATGGCATCGTAGGCACGCACGGCGCCGGAAGGCGCATCGCGGCGCTGGTTGTCGGTAACCTGATGGCCCACCACCACGATACCGTTCACTACGGTAGGGCCGGCGGTGTTGGAGACCAGCCCCAGCGCCTGTGGGTCCATGCGATCGTTAAGATTCACGGTGCCGTCTTCGCCGAACTCGTTACACGGTGAACCATTCTCGGCGTCCAGGGCCATCAGGCGGCCATCCAGGGTGCCCAGCAGCAGGCGGTGGGGGCACTCCTCAAGGGGCTCAGGCGCTTCGAAATAGGCCACCGAACGGCAGGCAGTCGAGAACACGTGCTCCTGCGCTTCCACCGCCACTTCCGGGTCGAAGTGCCACTGCTGCTCGCCGGTGCCCGGATCGAGGGCGAACACCTGGTTGCTCTGAGTGCAGACATAGAGGCTGTTGCCGATCTTCAGCGGCGTATTCTGGAAGGCGTAGGGGGCTGCATCGCTGGGCGGCTTGTCGCCGGTGTTGAACTCCCAGGCCACCTTCAGCCGATCGGCGTTATGTGGTGTGATCTGGTCGGCCGGCGAGAAGCGCTGGGCCAGGTTGGTGCCGCCGTAGGCAATCCAGTCGGTGTCGTCCGGGGCTCTCTGTTGACGGATCTCCTCGGCGGCTACCGTCGTGGGAGCATCAGGGCCGGAGTCGAAAACGAGCCACAGCACGGACCCAATGTAGCCGGCGATGATCAGCACGCCGAGCAACGGGCCGGCATAGGGCAGGGTGGGCTGGTAATAGCCGCGGCGGTACAACACGGGCAGCAGCAACAGGGCGATGGCCAGCAGGACGGCCATGAACCCGGTACGTGCCATCAGGTCGATGTGCCAGACCGGCATCCAGCCTTTGCTCGCGATCTCCCACAGCGACCAGATGAAGGTGCCCGCCACGGTTACCGCATAGAGCCACACCCCCGATGGCAAACCAAGCATGAGCATGACGGAAGCCACCAGTGTGGCTATGCCGGCCAGGAGAAAGTAGATCGTACCGCCGAGATAGAGCAGGTAAGCACCACCCAGCGACATTGCCAGGCCGAGCAGTAGCAGAACGACGGCGAGAACGGTGACGGCCAAGCCGGCCGCTCCTCGTGAGGAATGCGCATCCATGGCAATACCTGTGATCAGGGGCGTAAGGATTCTGTTCCACTTAGTAACAGAACTCTTATCTACACTAGGTCACCAGGCAGAGGAGGCCAAGGATGTATTGAAATAGCGCCCCGGGCTGGCCCCGAGGCTGCGACGAAAGGCGGCGATGAAGGCGCTCGGCGATTCGTAGCCGACCTCCTGGGACACGACCGTGACCGAACGCCCTGCCGCCAGCATAGGCAGGGCGGCGAGCAGTCTGGCCTGCTGTCGCCAGGCGGCGAAGCCCATACCCGTCTGTGCCTGGAAGCGCCGTGCCAGGGTACGTGGCGAGGCGCCTACCTCCAAGGATGTGGCCGCTGCCTGGGCGCTGGAGCGCCTGCCCCCGGAGCTCCAGGCCGAGATGGCGCTGGCGCGGCGCGGCTATCTTGAAGGGAGCAGTCTCGAAGGAGGCGGTGACGACTGGACGCTGCGCATGCCGCAGTTGGAAGCGCTGGCGGGTTTCATGCAGCGAGCCATTGCTTGACCTGTCGCCGGCATGTTGCGCTAGTCTCTTAGCACGCTCATTTTTAGGATCAAGAAGGAGTACGCCATGAAGGTTGTGACATTAGGCAGTGGTGGTGGGTTGGACCAGCTGCAAGTCGTCGAGCGCGAGGCGCCCGGCGAGCCGGGGCCGGGTGAGATCCGCGTGCGGGTGAAAGCAAGCTCGCTCAACTTCCACGACTACGGTGTGGTATCCGGCATGATCCCCACCGAGGACGGTCGCATCCCCATGTCGGATGGGGCCGGCGTGGTCGAGGCGGTCGGCGAAGGTGTCGATGAGTTCGCCGTGGGCGATGCGGTCGTCTCCACCTTCTTTCCCTACTGGCTCGACGGCCCGGCGCGGGTCGGCGATTTCAAGACCACACCCGGCGACGGCGTCGACGGCTATGCCCGTGAGCGGGTGATCCATCCAACAACCTGGTTCACCCATGCGCCGAAGGGCTACAGCCACGAAGAGGCCGCCACCCTGACCACTGCGGGGCTTACCGCCTGGCGTGCGCTGGTGGTAGACGGCAACCTCAAGGCGGGCGATACGGTGCTCACCCTGGGCACCGGCGGCGTTTCCATCTTCGCCCTGCAATTCGCCAAGGCCATGGGCGCGCGCGTGATCTCCACGTCTTCCTCGGATGAGAAGATCGAAAAGCTCAAGGAGCTTGGCGCCGACCACACCCTCAACTACAAGGCGGAGCCTGAGTGGGGCAAGAAGGTGAAGGCACTGACCGGTGGCCGGGGCGTCGACCACGTGATCGAGGTCGGCGGCCCCGGCACCCTGCCGCAGTCCATCGATGCCGTGCGCATTGGCGGCCACATTTCGCTGATAGGGGTGCTGACCGGTCGCGGTGGTGAGATTCCCACGGCCAAGCTGATGGCCAAGCAGGCGCGCCTGCAGGGGCTGATTGTCGGCAGCCGCATCCACCAGCAGGAGATGGTGCGGGGCATCGAGGCCAGCGGCGTACGCCCGCTCATCGACAGCACCTTCGGGCTTGAGGAGATAGCCGACGCCTTCCGCCACGAGGAGGCAGGTCGCCACTTCGGCAAGATCTGCCTGTCACTCTAGTCGGGTGAGGCCGCGGCCAATTGCTGTAGCGCTTCCTGGGTGGCCGCGTCCGCAGGGAAGAACGACTCGATGGCGAGTTCCTCCAGGGTGATGTCGAGCGATGTCAGCCCGTCTCGACGATCGAGCGCACGAAATCCCCCTTGGCCCGGGTGTAGGCCTCGCGATCTTCCCGGTGGCAGGAGGCCAGTTCGCGCTTCAGGGCGGCGTAGCGTGCGGACAGTGCCGCATCGCTGCGCAGGGTGTCGCGAAAGGCCAGCCGTTTGTTCCACAGGTCACCGTCGTGGACCACTACATGCAGATGGTGGGTGCGCTGGCCGTTGGCATGGCGCATGAACCAGCGGCGGTCGGTCAGGCTGGCGTTGAACTCTTGTGATGTCACGTAGCCGTAATCGAGCAGTGGGTCGAACAGGGCATCGGCCATGGCCATGGAGGCGACACCGGCCATGACGTCGATGATAGGCTTGGCCGGCATGCCGGAAATGGCGGTGCTGCCGATGTGCTGAACGTCGAGCAAATCGTCGGGGAAGCGCTCGAGCAGACGAGTGCGCTCAGCGTCGAAGCGTGCCGGCCAGACGGGATCGTAGTCCATCAAATGCACCGGTTCATCAATGGCCTGTTGCAGCGACTGGGCTTCGTTCATCGGGGCTCCCATAGCCAGAAATTGCCTCTACGAAACCAGGGCTATCAGCGAGGCCTGGAGATCGGCTGTACCTGCGCTTCATACGCTGGCAGGCAATTCGTTGCGCTTGATGTGCGCCAGAATAGCAGGTGCCAATCTTTCGGCAGCGTAGAAAGTCTGAACGTGATCGGCATTGTCGATACGTACCAGGCGTGTCTCGGGAAGCTCACTGGAGAAACGCTCCACCTGCGGCAAGAGGGGATCGTTCTCGCCAACGAACAGCAGGCAAGGGCAGTGCCGCTTGTTGGCGATACCCGCAAGCGCTGGCCGGTCGTATGCCACCGCGGCAGCGAGCGCTTGTGGATCGTTGGCTTGAATTCTCCGTAAGCCACTATCCGTCATGTGGCCTCCCGCGGCCTGCTGCACGAGCCTTGCCCAGCGAGACATGCCGCCGGCGACGCCGGTTCGGTAATGGCTCATGTCCTGGCCATAGGGATGGATGCCGCCAAGGGCCATGGAAAGCAGCCTGTGCGGTGCCGTATCGGCCAGGCCAAGGCCGATCCAGCCGCCCATCGAGTAGCCGAGGTAGTGCACGCGTTCGAGTCCAAGCGTGTCGATGACGGTCAGTATGTCAGCAACGCGATGGCCGAGCTCGTAGGCCGTCGGCGAATGCGGCTTGTCACTGAAACCGTGCCCGCGAGCATCGATCATGATCAGCCGGAAATGACGTCCGAGCCGTTTTACCCAGCCCGCTTCATACCAGCCGGAAATGCTGTCGCTGAAACCGTGCTGAAGGACCAGCGGTGGACCCTCTCCAATTTGCTGAAAGTGAATCTTGACGGGGTGGTTGACGACATAAGGCATGGGGAGACTCCGTTTCATGGGTCAGGAGTCTTGGGATATAAAACCTGTGGCGTCCCCTGGTCGTCCTTTCAGGTGTTGCGAAGCGTTCCTGCCAGAGTGCCTAGAAAAACGTTCAGGTGGTGCAGGAGAGCGCTGGTATCTCCGACCCACCACCAGTGATCGTCACCGGGGAGTTCTACCCATTGTGCGTTAGGAATAGCGCTGGCCAGGAAACGACCGTGCTCGACCGGGACCGCCTTGTCGTCGCGTCGATGCAGCACCAGGGTGGGGCAATCGATCGCTACGAGCAGAGGCCGCACATCGATCGTCTTCAGCGCCTCGAAGACCTGTCTTACCGTGGCAGGACTGGCCGCGAGCCGAAGTGCTCGGGCCCACCAGGCGCGCCGTTCGACATCGTGTGCCCAGCCGGGGGCGAAGCGTTCGATGCAGGCGGGCCCGCCCCAGTCGTCGATCAGTGCGTCGACGTGGGCATCGTAGCTCTCCTGTGGGTAGCCCCATGGGTAGTCGTCCGCTCGTATAGCGCGGGCCAAGGTGCCGTAGAGGATCAATCCTGTGACTCGTGACGGTGAGGATGCGGCCAGGGCAAGGGCAGCCGGGCCGCCCTCCGAAACGCCCAGCAATACCGCCTTCTCGATGCTCTCCGCATCAAGGATGGTCAAGAGGTCCCGCGCCGTATGCTGCGGTGTTGCCGCATAGTCGATACGGTCGGATAGCCCCACGCCACGCTTGTCGAAGCACACCACCCTGGCCATGCGCCCGAGCGCCTGCATGAAACTGGCAAGCTCCGGCTGATCCCAATAGAAATCGAGATGCGATACGAAGCCAGGTAGGGCCACGAGGGTCAGCGGACCCGCCCCATACAACCGATAGGCAACGTGGACTCCGTCGCTGACCACATATCTGACCGGTGTCGGTGCGCTCATCGGCACGATGGGGAGGGGAAAGTCGCCATGCGCAATCGCCTGACGGACCTTCTCGGTGCTCGCCTGTGGCCTGACCCCGAGCTCCCGCATGAGTATTTCGCGACACTCTTCGTACCGGCGTAGGGCGGCTGCAGGTTGCCCTGATTCCGCATGTAGCCGCATCAACAATTGAGAAGTTGGCTCGTGCAGGGAGTCGAGCGCCAGCCTTCGATTTGCATGGGCGATGGCCGCCTCGTAGTCGTCGGCCGCGGCTGCGGCATGCGCCAATTGTGTCAGCGCTTCGCCGAATGCTTGGCGCAGCTCCTCGGTTACCCGTGCCTGCCAGTCTGCGAAGTCCTGACACTCGGGGATATGGAAGCCCAGGAGAAAGTCGTCGACATACAGAGTGCTCGCATGACGTAACGCGGCGAACCCCTCTTTCGTGGATAATCGCCCGCCGTGCCGTTCAAGCAAGTCGCGAAAGGCGACGGCATCGGCCGAGGCCACGACGCTGGGCGCAAGAGCGATGGTTTGCGGTGTCGTGATGAACATGCCGTCGTCGAGCTGACGTACCAGTCGATGCAGGGTACGACGCAAGCAGGCCCGACCGTCTCCGGCGGGTGCCTCGGGCCATAACAGCTCCGCCAGCCGGTCGCGACTGAGGGGCTTGCCGACCATGGCGAGATAGGCCAGCAGCGCCAGCCCCTTGCGCAACTTGATCGGCACGGTTTGGCCTTGTTGTTCCAGACGAGGATAGCCAAACAGGAAAAGGTTCAGCGGCACACTTTCGTCCTCTCAAGATGGCAGTCAGTGAGGCATGGCCAGGAGACGTACAGGCGACGCCAGCCAGGCAAGCTGATGCCGAGTCAGGAGTGGCAGGGCAGGGGTGGCGTCGTTGCGCAGCGATTCATCTCGAGTTTAAACAGTAAACGGCCTTGTCGCGATCCGACTCTCCCATCCTTCAAGGATGCCAATCCATACCAACCAGGAGATGACGATGCGTTGGATAACGATGCTTTATGCAGCAGGAGCCTATCTATTGTTCTGGCTGTGTTCCGTCTATTTGATTGGCTTTACGGCCGATTTCCTTGTGCCTCGAACGCTGAATCGTGGCCCCGTCAGCGAAACGGGGTTGGCACTGCTGATCAATGCCGGTCTCATCCTGCTGTTCGGCGCGCAGCATTCGTTCATGGCGCGCCAAGGCTTCAAGCGCTGGTGTCGGCGCTGGCTGCCGGAACCGATGGAGCGCAGTACCTATGTGCTGCTGTCATCCCTCATGCTTGGCCTGTTGTACTGGGGCTGGCGACCGTTACCGCAAACGCTGTGGCTGGTTGAGGGCGGCGGAGCCGTGGCACTGTGGGTCCTGTTCGGCCTGGGGTGGGCACTGGTGGTACATGCCACCTTCCTGATCAGCCATGGGGAGTTGCTGGGTCTCAGTCAGGCCTATCGACATCTTCGTGGCAGAGCCTTCTGCGAGGTCGGTTTTCGTACGCCAGGGTTGCACCGTATCGTGCGTCATCCGCTGATGTTGGGACTCCTGTTAGCGTTCTGGGCGCCCCCCCACATGACCGTTGGCCATCTGCTGTTTGCGGCTGGCATGACACTCTACATAGTCATCGGCATCCACTTCGAGGAACGTAGCCTGGTCAGGGCCTTTGGTGATCGCTATCTCGCTTATCGGGCCTCGACGCCAATGCTGCTGCCTAGCTTGAAAACACTGCATCGCTGGCGAGCGTCTCGCTCATAGGCTCCCTTTGGGCCGAGGCACTCGGGACAGCATCGATGCCGGCTTCGCGTTGCTGGCGCAGGACGCCGGGCGGGTAGCCGTGGATGCGCTTGAAGGCGCGGCTGAAGGCAGCCGCGCTACCGTAGCCCAGACGAAAGGCCACGGTTTCGATGGGCTGTCGCTCCCGGCCGATCCACTGGGCTGCCAGGCGCATGCGTAGCTCGGTCACGTAGCGGTGTGGCGTCATTCCCGTCACCGCCAGGAAGCGCTCGGCGAATACCGAGCGCGAGCTGCCCATCTCGGCGGCGAGTTCCGCCACCGTCCAGTTGCGCCCCGGCTCGCGATGCAGGGCGGCAATGACGCGGCCCAGGCGTGGGTCGCGCAGCGCCGCAATCCAACCACTGGCATCGCCGCAGCCGCACTCCACCCAGCCACGCACGATGAAGGCGGACACGACGTCGGCGAGCCGAGCCAGAATGGCGGCGAAGCCTGCACGCTCGCTCTTCGCCTCGCGCTCCATCGCCTCCAGCATGGGCAGGATTTCGGGATGCCGTTCCAGCAGGGTGCCGACGTACATCACCTCGGGCATCAATGAGACCAGGGCGTGCATGCTGCCCAGGTCGAACTCCATGCAACCGCTGAAGGTCAGGGCACCATCGAGGGTACAACCCTGCGGGCAGGCGCGGATCGCGCTGACCGCCTCGCACAGTTTGGCGCTCTCGAAGGCGGCGATGTCCAGGGCCGGCTGGTCGGGCGTGGAGAGCAGGGCATGGGGGCCGCCGCGCGGCAGCAGCAGGGCATCGCCCGTCGAGAGGGTATGGATGCTGCCGCTCGGGCTGCGCAGGTAGACGGGGCCGCGCGCCACGAAGTGGAACTGGGCCCAGCCTTCCACCTTGCCGAACTCGACCCCGAGGGGCGGCGAGAGCTGAATGCGGCGGTAGGCAATGCCGCGCAGCCGCATGCCGAGCAGCAGTTCGCTTACCAGGTCGCTGGCTAGTTCCGGCTTTGGCATCTCGCGCTCCTCGCAGTTCGTTACATCGGTTGCTTATATTCGGTTCGGATTAATGATCAAGTATTCAAGAGTATCTAGCATAGATCGTCCGATGCGACTCCTCTAGTCTTCTCGTTCCTGACGAACGCTTCTCTAGGAAAGGAGAACGAACGATGAACGAGTTGTCACAGCGGGCCAGGCCCGCTTGGGGGGCGGTCATCTCGATGGCCCTCGGCGTGTTTGGGCTGGTGACGGCAGAATTCCTGCCCGCCAGCCTGCTCACGCCCATGGCGGCGGACCTGGGCATTACCGAAGGCATGGCGGGCCAGGCGGTAACGGTCACCGCGGCGGTGGCTTTGTTGACCAGCCTGCTGATCTCCACCGCCACCCGGCGAATCGACCGGCGTTATGTCCTGCTGGGATTTTCGATGCTGCTGGTGGCCTCGAACCTGGTGGTGGCCTTCGCACCGAGCCTGACGATCCTGCTGCTCGGGCGTGTGCTGCTGGGGCTGGCCCTGGGTGGTTTCTGGACCATGTCGATCGCCACCATGATGCGTCTGGTGCCCGAGGACCTGGTACCGCGGGGGCTGTCGATCATGTTCAGCGGCGTTTCTGCGGCGACCATTGCCGCTGCACCACTGGGCAGCTACTTCGGCGATCTGCTCGGCTGGCGCGATGTGTTCCGCATGGCGGCGCTGCTGGGGCTTCTGGCGCTGGCAGTGCAGTTCATGACCCTGCCGCGCATGGCGCCGACCGGCCTGACTCGCCTGCGCACCCTGTTCGACGTGCTGATGCGGCCACGAGTCGGCCTGGGCATGCTGGCCGCAGCCCTGGTCTTTACCGGTCATTTTGCCTTCTTCACCTACATCCGCCCGTTTTTGGAGACCGTGACGGGCGTTGGTGTGAACGGTGTGGCCGCCATCCTGCTGGGTTTCGGCGTGGCCAACTTCGTGGGTAACTACCTGGGCGGCTGGATGGTCGAACGCAGCTTGCGCCTGACCATGATCGCGATGCCGCTGCTGATGGGAACGCTCGGGGTATCATTGGTGTTGCTGGAAAGCACGCCGGCCACCGATGCCGCGCTGGTGGCAATGTGGGGGCTGGCCTTCGGCGCCATCCCGGTGGCGTGGTCGACCTGGCTCACCCGCACGGTACCCGACGAAGCCGAAAGCGCCAGCGGCCTGCTGGTAGCCGCCATCAACTTCGCGATTGCCACCGGTGCCGCCATGGGCGGCCTCATCTTCGATCTGGGCGGCGCCCTCAACGTATTCGCCGCCAGCGGTGCCGTACTGTTGCTTGCCGCGCTGATGATCGTGATGGGAGTGAGAACGCGGCCATTGGCTACGGCCCGGCCCTGAATACAGTTTAAATGAAGGCGGCCCGCTTCCGTGGGCCGCGTTTTTGCCATTGGTCACGTTCGCTGCTAGCGTGGGGTAACAGAAGAACCAAGAAAGGAGCGAAGGACATGGATTCAGCCGTCAACACCATCGTGGGCCAGTCGCTGGTCATGCAGCAGGCCCAGGCCGCGCAGCAGGCGCAGCTGGAGGTCTACAAGGAAGCCCTGGACATGCAGAAGGACCAGGTCGCCGCCCTGATGGCCTCGGCTTCTGTGGCGCCGCAGTTGGCCAACGATGGCATGGTGGGCACCCACATCAACACCTACGCCTAGGCTTGGCCGAAAAGTTTCTGCGCTTGGCCATACGGCGTTAAAAATCAGCTCAAAGTACTCATTTACAGCTTGTAAACTCGCACGCGAGCCCGGTCCGTCTTCACGCTGATTTTTGCCTTGCGACCCACAGGGATGTGGGAAGTGCGATGGCCCCTAGGGAACGGGCCTAGCCTGGCCTTCGCTCGAAGACTTTTCAGCTCAAGCCTATCTCTGTAGTGCCCACTTCACCGCTTCCTCGGCGTGAATGGCCGTGGTGTCGTAGAGCGGCACCGCGGTATGGCTCTGCTGCACCAGCAGGGCGATTTCGGTACAGCCGAGGATCACCGCCTCGGCGCCTTGCTCGCGTAGCGACTCGATGATTTCCAGATAGCCCTGCCGCGACGCCTCCATTACCTGGCCCAGGCACAGCTCGTGGTAGATCACCTCGTGTACGAGGTCGCGCTGAGCCTCGTCGGGCACCAGCACCTCGATGTCAAATCCTTCGGCGATACGCCCCTTGTAGAAGTCCTGCTCCATGGTGAAGCGGGTGCCGAGCAGGCCGACGCGACAAATACCGTCGCCGGCCAGGCGCTGTGCCGTGGCGTCGGCGATGTGCAGCAGCGGAATCGAGACCGCTTCGGCAACCTGCGGAGCGACCTTGTGCATGGTGTTGGTGCCGATCAGCAGGAAGTCCGCACCGCCGGCCTCCACGTTGCGGGCAGCCTGGCTCAGGATCTCGGCGGTGGCGTCCCAGTCGCCGGCGTGCTGTAGCCGCTCGATCTCGGCGAAGTCGACGCTGTACAGGCACAACTTGGCTGAGTGCAGCCCGCCCAGGGCGGCTTTAACGCCCTCGTTGAGCGCGCGATAGTAGCTGGCGGTGGATTCCCAGCTCATGCCGCCGAGCAGGCCGATGGTCTTCATGGCGTTTCCGTACTCCTCATCATTCCTCGATTTCCCAGACAGGGTTCCAGGCCACTTCCCACAGATGGTAGTCGGGGCCCTGGAAATAACCGGCATAGCCGCCCCAGAAGGTCTCGTGAGCGGGTTTGGTGATCGTGGCGCCGGCGCTTGTCGCCTGCTCCACCCCGGTGAGGTGAAATTCAGGGTAGATCAAGTTGTCCCTGCGGGTAGTGCTCGGCTGCCTTCTCATCGTGCAGCCATGATACATCGTGTGAGCACCAGATATGCTGGACCGGCTTCGACCCAGGATCGTTATCGAGGGTAGCAACACGCAAGATGACATGCGGCTGACCGGGGCGTTCGGCCATCAAATGGGAGCCACAGTGCGAGCAGAAGTGACGCAGTTTGCCTGGTGAAGACTCGAAGGCGGCGAGTGCGTCGTTCCCCTTCAACCAGCGGAAGTGAGTGCGCAGCACGCCAGCGGTGGCAGCAAACGGAGCCGCATGGGCTTTCTGGCAGGTGCGGCAGTGGCAATGGATGATCGGCATGTCGAGCTGATCCACTTCGTACTCAACGGCGCCGCACAGGCAGCTTCCTTTCACGAGTTCTCCTTTTGAGTCCAGGATTGGCATGAGCGTGAGAAAGATGGCAACTCATGAGGGACGATCATCCGGCTTATCCGGGGTGCGCAGGTAAGCGAGCCAATACACGCCGGCGACCAGCAGGGTACCACCGACGATATTGCCGGCACTGACCACCACGAGATTGACGAGCGAGCCTGTGAGCGTCACCGTCGCTTGCCCATCCAGGGCGAGTCCGAGCGGCAGGAAGAACCAGTTGGCGATCGAATGCTCGAAGCCCAGGGTCACGAAGGCGCTGATCGGCAGCAGAATGGCCAGGATCTTGTCGGTGACGCTGTGGCCACCCATCGCCAGCCATACCGCCAGGCATACCAGCACGTTGCACAGGATGCCTCGAGCGAAGGCCTCGCTAAAGGAGAGCGCTGCCTTTCCGCGGGCGATCTGAAGCGCTGTTTCCCCCACGTTGCCCCCGCCAAGGCTGGCAATGTCGGCCCACACCACCAGGAGCACCGTACCCAGGCAGCCGATCACGTTGCCTAAATAGACCAGCCCCCAGTTCCTCAGCACCTCGCGGGTAGTGATCAACTGGCTCGCCCAGGCCATGGCTAGCAGATTGTTGCCGGTGAACAGCTCGGCGCCGCCAATCACCACCAGTACGAGGCCGAGGCAGAATCCCAGTCCACCGAGCAGGCGGGTCACACCGAAACCCAGACCGGAATCAGTCATGATGACGGTGAACAGGAGGGCGCCGAGAGAAATGAAGGCACCGGCGAGCACGGCCAGTACCAGCAGGGTCAGGGCGTCCGCGCGGGCCTTGGCCACACCCATGCTTTCCACGCGTCGTGCGATCTGGCTTGGCTGATAGGCGTCGCCAAACAGGTATCCTTTATCCATTGAGTCGACCCACCCATGTCAGGATATCGTGTGCCCTTACTATAGCGGGTCACGTCTCATACTCGTCGTGGCGACGGTTCCACACGTAGGGCGGTGTTTGCGGCCAGCCCGCCGGTGAGTCCTCCCAGCTCTCCTGGCGACCGTAGGGCGTCAGGTCCAGGTAGGTCCACAGGCTGCCGAGGTATTCCACGCCGCGCTTGCCGGTGAAGTAGGTGCGAAACACTTGCTGACCGTCGCGTAGAAAGACGCTGATGCCATGCCGCTCGCCGCGATCGGTGTCGGGAGCATGACAGTTGCAGCTCGTCACGCCCATGTCCTGGTTGAAATCGCTACCGAGCGATGAGTACCACGTCGGGTGCTGCCAGCCCATGCGAGCCTGATAGCGTAGAAGCTTTTCCCTCGATGCACGGGAGACCAGCACCAGGGTGGTGTCGCGGGCGTGCAGGTGGGCGGGGTGGGTCATGGCGTCCACCACCCAGGAGCAGCCGTCGCAGCCGGCCTCCCAGTCGGGGCCGAACATGAAATGGTAGACGATCAGCTGGCGGCGCCCCTCGAACAGGTCGAGCAGGCTGGCCGCTCCCCTGGGCCCCTCGAAGGTGTACTCCTTCTCCACCTTCACCATGGGAAGCCGGCGGCGCTCGGCGTTCAATCGGTCACGAGCGCGGGTCAGCGCTTTTTCCTTGGCGATCTGGCGCTCGAGTGCAGCCTGCCACTCGTCCATCGAGACGATAGGGGGCAGGGGGGTGTGGGAATCATTCACTGCTGGCTCCTCCCGTGACGTGGCAGGTCTCGATCAATCCTGTGACTCACACCACTGTCTCAGCATGTCCAGGGTGATCCCCCAGGCGTAGTTGCAGAAGCCCAGGAAGTCGCTGTTCGCATCCCAGCCGGCGTGCCGGAAGTTCAGCACTGTCATTGGCTGGCCCGCGTTATCCATTCCCAGCCAGTGGCCGGGACTGGGCTGGGTGGCAAGCTCGAAGACGATGCGGGTGCCCGTCCAGGCGGAGGCGGGGCTGGACGTCGGGTGAGTGCTGATGATCTCCCACTCGATCCGCCGGTGGGGCGTGCGCTCCAGAACCTTCATCTGCACGTCGCCATGGGCCGGTCCCGGGCTGTGGGCCAGGACCAGGCCTTCATCCGTCTCGCTGGCGGTATGAGGCGCCCACCACTGGGCGAGGCCGTCCGCACTGGCCAATGCCTCGTAAACCTTTTCTTCCGGGGCATCTATCCATACCTGGTGATGCAGTGTCGCCATGGTGTGCCTCCATTCAAGCCAGGTTGAGCTGCCACGACACGCCGAAGCGGTCGTTGAGCCAGGCAAAGCGCGTGCTGAAGCCGTAGTCGTCGGGTGGCATCAGCGTCTGGCCCTGCTCCGACAACTGCTCGTACAGGCGCTCGAACTCTCCGGCGCTTTCGCACTCGACGAACAGCGATATCGAAGGCGTAAACGTGAAGTCATGCTTTACCGGGCTGTCGATACAGAGATAGCGACGGCCCGCCAGGGTGAATTCGGCCTGCTTGACGCTGCCTTCCTCACCTGGCTCGCCAGGGCCATAGCGCTCGAGCTGGACGATGTCGGCCGCCTCGAACAGCGAAGTGTAGAACATGATGGCCTGCTCGGCGTTGCCGTCGAACATCAGGTGCGGGGTGACATGATGCGGCATCGGTACTCCTCCTCGAGGTGTTCGAATGTGGGCCAGAAAGGGGCGGGGCGGCGGCCCTGCAGCACGCCTTCCAGAACGGTGAGATGGGTATGCCAGCCGCTGGCTACGTTGACCATGGTGTCGTCATCGGCGAGGCGGCGATGGGTCACCACCAAGCGCACCTGATCGCCGGCCTCGCTGAGCTCGAAGGTCACCTCCGACGGGGCTTCGTTGCCCCCGCCCCAGGTCCAGGCAAGCACGTGGGGTGGCTCGCAGCGCAGCACCTGGTGATTCGTCGTGAAACTGCCGTCGTAGCGGCGAAACCTTTCGGAGGGCGGCGTCCTGTCGGGCGTGAGCCCGGTGTTGTGGAAGTGCAGTGCGAAAGAGCCAACCTGGCGCGTTTCCATGGTGCCGGGGGCGAGCCACTGACCACGCTTGTCGGACTCTGTGAGATAGGCCCACACCCGCTCGATGGGCCCCGGCAGCAGGCGCTCGAAGCGAATGCTGTCCTCGGCTATTTGCTGGCCGTGGTTAGCGTCGTTCATCTGCCTTTTCCTCCTCTGGCGGCTTGCCATTGGGTGCAGCCTTCAGCGCCGCTTCCAATGCATTCAAGCGCTGGTTCCAGAAGCTTTCGTAGAAGCTAAGCCACTGTTCCGCCGCAGCCAACGGCTGAGGTTGCAGCCGACAGTAGTGGGCGCGTCCTTCGATGCGCCGTTCCACCAGACCTGCCTGCTCCAGCACGCGCACGTGCTTGGAAACGGCAGCCAGTGACATGGGGAACGGCTCGGCCAGCTCGCCGACCTTGCGCTCACCAGCTGCCAGCCGCTCGAGCAGCCGGCGGCGGGTGGGGTCGGCCAAGGCGTGGAAGACCCCGTCCAGATGCGCTTCATTAGATTCAACCATATGGTTTAGATAGCGGGTTGGCGATACTTTGTCAACCATATGGTTTAATATTGCTAGAAGCGCTTATCGCCAATCGCGGGCATCACCACCTCCTTTACGCAGGAGCTCGGCGACAGCGTCAGCAGGGTGCGTACCATATGCACCACGTCGTGCATGGGGATTAGCTCGCCGTGGCCGCGTTGTGCCGCGCGTTCGAGAGGCACGGCCAGGTCGTCTTCGGTATTGAGATAGCCCAGCTGCAGGCAAGTGACCGCCAGTTCCTGGTCACGAAAGCCTGCGCGCAGTGCCTCGGCGATGCCGCGCAGGGCGAACTTGCTGGCACTGAAGGTGACCTCCGGCCTGCCATGGCCGGGCAGGGCGGAGGTCGAGCCGGTGAGGATGATGCGCGGGGAGACGGATCGCAGCAGTGCGGGTAGCAGCGCCTGGACCAGCAGGATGGCCCCGCTGACGTTGACCGTGACCATGCGCTGGATCTCCGAGGGGCTGTCTTCCAGGAAGCGATACTCCGGCTCAAAGGCTCGGCTTTCCCACAGCCCCAGGTTGTAGATCAGCACGTCCACGTCGTTCTCCACCACAGCCTTGGCCACGCTGGCGGCGGCCCGCTCGGGTGACGCCAGGTCGGCGGCAACCCAGTCGATCTCGATGTTGGCGCGTTCAGGAAAGGGCACCGGCATGGTGCGCGATACGCCGATCAGTTGATCGCCTCTATCACCCAGCCCCTCGATGAAGGCCCGGCCCAGGCCCTGGCTTGCTCCCACAATCATGATGCGCATGCTCTTTTCCTCGCTGCAGTGATGTCGCCAGCACCCTACGACCTCAAGTGCAGCTGAGGTCAAGCCATGGCGTCGGCCATCGTCCCTGTCAACGGCGCACACCTTATGCTGCCTTGCGACTTGCCCGACGCTTCTCCAGCGCCTGCTCGGCGTCTTCCTTCAGCGGCAGGCGCGAGGCCCACAGGATGTCGTCGCGGTGATGGCCCATGTCCTCGAGGATATGGTCGTCATGGGCGAGCAGGGGCAGGAAGCGTCGCCGGAACTGCCGCCGGCGCCGGTACTCCCACCACTTGGTTTCGAGCTTGTGGATCAACCCCAGCGGGGGCATGGCTGGCATGAAGAAATCCGGCTGGGGCGGTGGGGTGGGGCGCTTCTCGGCCACCGAGTTGGGCTGGCGAAGCGGTTCGTACTGACTCATGTCGCACCTCCTGGCAGGCAGCCGTCATATGGGACGGTTGCCATGCACTCATAGGGTTTAAGGGAGGGTCGCGACCTCTGGGGATAGCTTGGCTTGGCGAGTTTGATCAGGCAAACGAAAAGGTCTACATTGTGCTATAAGAAAAATTGAAAGGTTTCCCCATGACAGCTGTCACCCTGCCGAACGGCAATAGCGCCCTGCCGCTGCTCGACTCGGATGTGTTGCGCACCTTCGTCGCCATTGCCGAATGTGGCAGTTTCACCCGAGCTGCCCGCCAGGTTTTTCGCACGCCCTCGGCGCTGAGCATGCAGATCAAGCGCCTGGAAGAGACGCTGGGTCAGGCGCTATTCGTGCGTGAGGCACGGCAGGTCAGGCTCACGCCGGAAGGGGAGGTACTGCTCGGCTACGGGCGGCGCCTGCTGAAGCTCAACGAGGAAGCGGTAACCCAATTTCTGTCTCCCTCCTTGGAAGGGCGTATCGGTTTCGGCACGACCGATGATGTGGGCACACGAATCCTGCCAGGCGTGCTGGGGCAGTTCGCCCGCTCGCACCCGGCGGTTCAGGTCGATGTGGTGGTTGGAAGCAGCCGGGAAATGCTCGCCCGCCTGGATGCTGGCGACCTTGATCTGGTGTTGGTTACCGCTGGCAATCCGGGGCAGGAAGTACGCGGCGAGATCGTGCACAGCGAGGCGCTGGTATGGGCGGGACGGGAAGGTGGAATCGCTGCTCAGCGCTCGCCACTGCCCGTGGCCCTGGCCCATCACGGCTGTGCCTGGCGCGGGATGGCCCTCGACGCGTTGGACCATGCCGGGGTGAGCTATCGGATCGCTTATACCTGCGAGCATTGTGCAGGCCATGAGGCGGCCATGCTCGCCGACCTGGCCGTGTCACCATTTCCGCTCAGCTTGATTCGTCCACCGTTGCGACGGATCGACTCGAATCTGCTTCCACCGCTTGGTGATTACCAATTGGAGCTGGTCAAGCGACCCGGCATCGGCCAGGCCAGTGAGGCTCTGGTGGGGTATGTGATGGAGGCATTCCGCCATACCTGAGTGCTCCGCGAATCGCTTAGCACCTTCAGGGCCGGTAGAACAGGAAATGCTCGGTTTCTGCGGTCAGCAGAAACTCGTTCGCCCAGTGGGGAGCCACGGTGCGATCATGGAAGTAGAGTGCCCCGCCAGTGTGGTCGGGCAATTCCAGATTGAGCGCCTGACGTGCCACCTCCTTGGCCACCTCGTAGGCGTCGTCCTCCACCACTTCGTCAGGACGTCCGTCGCACCACCAGGAGAATTGGCAAGGGGGCTGCTCGGAGCCTTGTTTCACCACGTCGCAGATGGTGTTGGGGTATGACTCGTCGGCGAGCCGGTTCATCACCACATTGGCTACCGACTCCATGTCGCGGCCCGGCACACCCTTCGCTTCCCAGTAGATGGAACGTGCCAGGCAGGTGAGAGGTTCTTCCAGCGGGTCGCTGCCCTCCGGATCGACGACCTGTGCCTCCTGCTCGCTTAGCGGTTCCGTGGGCTCGGTGACGTCCACATCGGGGGCCACCACCTGCTCCAGCACCTCGGCCTTGCGCATCGCCTCGTCTGCCAGCGGTGCAGGGTTGACGGCGGCGATTGCCGCTACTGGCAGGGCAAGGAGCAACCCGCAGAACAGCCGGGAAGAGATCATGGGGAAGAACCTTTTTGCTGTCGTTATGGTTCGGTTCGGTTGCGTGTCGAAGTCGTGCATGACGCAGCGAGTATAGCTGCCCGTGAGTCTGCGCATGGTACCAATGCGGCAGTGTATTTGGCTGTTTGAAGTCTCAGACATTTGACCTCAGCCTTACTTGACGATGCTGGCTTTCAGGAAATGTCTCCGGGCGACTGGTCGAGTCACGTGGATAATGCCCTGGAGCGTTTGCTGGGCTGAGGAGCAAAGCTTACAAGCAGCGTCGCTCCAGCTAAGCCGGGGCCAGCACGCTCGTGGCCAGGGTGGCCGTATCGAGCATGAGGAGGTTCTCCTGTGTGCCATCCAGGGCGGCGACACGTGCACCGCTATCGAGCCACGCCGCCGATCGGCCTCCGCCTCCGTTGGGGTCGCCATCGCAGGGCCCCACACAGTTGGCCATCAGGATCGTCATGGCGTGTACGCGGGCGAAGGTGGCGTAGGAGGCATGGGCTTCATCCATTCCCCGCGCATGCTTGGCGACGCTGGCCAGGTACACATCCGCGCCGAGGCTTGCCGATGTGGCGACATGATCGGGCTGTAGCGACTCATAGCAGATCGCAAGCGCCAGGCGGTGCTGGCGGGTCTCGATGAGCATCGGCCGCCCCCGGAAGAAAAGTAGGGCAGCTCGTCATCGTGCAGGTGCTGCTTGGCATAGGCCTGGCGCGCCGCGCGGGGCTGGAACACCACCATGCCGATCTGTGGCCTGGTTGACGTGACCAGCGTTAGCCCGACGCCGATCACGATAGCGTGGGCATCGCTCAGGCGCTGGAATACGTCCAGACGTGGGTCCTCCTCGTGAGTGGCCAGTCCCCTGGCCAGCGTGGGTTCGTAGCCGGTGAGCGATAGCTCCGGAAAGAAGATCAGCTCGGCATCCTGCGTCGCAGCCAGTTCGATTAACTCGACATGGCGCTTCACGTTGCCTTCGACATCGCCCGTTACCGGGGCATACTGCACGGCACACAGCTTCATCGTCTCTGTTCCTTCACCCTGCCTCATTGGCTGGATGGCAGTCAGATCTCAGGGGAGTCCTGCTCGTCTTTTACCGCTATGTCAAAATGCAGCACCTCCTCGCGGCGGCCAAGTCTTGAGTAGAGCGCAATGGCGGGCTCATCTTCGACGCCCGTATCGGCTTGAACGAAAATGACATAGGCGCCGCGCTCTGCAGCGATCGTCTTGAGTTCCTCAATCAGCGCCGTGGCGATACCTTCGCGTCGGTGTGCCGCTGATACGGCCAGATCGTACAGATATACCTCGCTGCGCTCCTGTTCGAACTTCCTGAGTTCGTAGGCCCCAACACCGCCGACAACCTGGCCATTCTTGGAGGCAGTCAGCGCGATGAAGGTGTCACCACCGAGCAGTCGGCGTAAATAAGCCTCATCGGGCCGATGCTTGCCATAGGTGTCCTCGTCGTCGAAGACTTCGCCGAACAGCGTCAGCAGCGCCTCCATCAGTGGGATATCGTCGGGACTGAGGTGGTGAATGGCCAGTGACATGTGGAACTCCTGGCGTGTATTCGTCAACTGGAAGGAACCAGGTTCACCCCTCAAAGGTATCATCGGCCCGAAGGGCGCTTGGCATCTGCTCATCCAGTGACTGCCGATATGTAAGGCAGCCTCTGATGAATCTATCAACGTAGATGGGATTATCATTTCCGGCCAATAGAGCGAGATCAGGTAACCCAGATCAACCAATGGTTCATTATGTGATGCTCTGATTCTTGGTCAACTTGCGAATCTTCCCCTGAAGTCGACCATCAATGGCCGCGAGCCCCAGGCCGATAATCACTAGCCCGGCAAGGTGCCGCAGCTCGAGCCGTTCGCCCAGGAAGAGTATGCCAAGCAAGATGGCGCTGGCCGGTATCAGGAAGGTGACTAGCAACAGGTTGGTTGCCCCTGCGCTTGCCAGCAGGCGGAAATATATCAGATACGCCAACGTGGTGGAGAACAGCGCCAGGCCAAATATAGCCGTCCAGGTTTCCAGCCCCGGCCAGGGCTGTGCCCAGAAGCGCTCCATCGTCAGGGCCAGGGGAGCCAGCACCATCGCCGATGCTGTTATCTGGCCGCAAGCCGTCACCAGTGGCGAGCAACCAAGCGTGCGGAAGCGACGCCCGAATACCCCGGCAAAGGCATAGGAAAGGGCGCCGGCGAGCACCGCGACCTGGGCCCATGAGCGATTGGCAGAGCCCTCAGAGACCTCTGCGCCGAGCATGTAGACAACACCGGCGAAGCCGACCACCACACCAAACAGGCGATTCAAGGTGAAAGGCTCATCGCGGGTCAGGAAGTGCGCCACGACGATAGTAAAGAAGGGCGTGGCGGCATTGAGAATAGACGCCAGGCCACTCGCAATGTGCCCCTGCCCCCATGCAATAAGAGTGAAGGGAATCATGTTGTTGAGCAGGCCCATGCCAAAGAAGGCCAACCACAGCGTAGGGTCGCGCGGCATGCGCTGGCCCAGTACGACCACCAGAGCGTTCAGCGCCAGCGCCGCCAATCCGACGCGAAGTGCCACGATGGTAAACGGTCCCAGTTCGGCTAACGCCACCCTCACGAAGAAGAAGGAACCGCCCCACAGCACCGATAAGGTCACCAACAATACCCACTCTAGCGGGTCCATGGTGCGATTGATTGTAATCATGCCTGCCACTCCGTCTTGGGAAAGCCCCAACTTATGGCAGGAGAGCAAGCGGAAAACTCCGCTTCTTGCGGTGAATTTGGAGAGTGCAAAGATATCGAGTAGCGGTGAGTTGCCTGGCGGGCGTGGTGGCATCGAATGGCGAACGGCTAGAATTCTCTTATGCCAACTTGCCAGGGAGACAGCTCCTTCATGCACACGCCCGTGCTCTCCATTACCCGCACGCCGCTGGTGGCCGTGTACGGCACCCTGAAACGCGGGCTGCGCAATCATCATTGGCTGGAGGGTGCCGACTTCCTCGGCAGCGACCGGCTGACCAGCGCTACCCTCTACGATCTCGGGCCTTTTCCCGGCGCCAAGCCCGAAACCTCCCGTGGGGTAGAGGTGGAGGTGTTTCGCGTCGACGCCACTCTGCTTACCGAACTGGACAGGCTAGAAGATTTTCGGCCACGCCAGCCGCATGCCGGGCTTTACCGCCGCGCCATACACGTCACCGCCTTCGGTCCCGCCTGGCTCTATCTCTACAACCCCGAAGTAGTCGGCTGCGTGGCGATCCGGCAGGGTGGGTGGTGGCCTTGACCTTCTCGCTGTATCTTCCTCGCGCCGTGCCACTTCAACCATTGCGCCAACGATCACTGTGCGCATGTGCTCATCCTGCAGGTTTGTTCACCTACCCGGTAATCGAACGGGATGCGGCGGAAGTGACAGGTTGGTGTGTCCTGTGGGTGTGATTGTAAAGCTCAGTCCGTTGCGGGTTGGCGAGCAACCGACAACACAGGCGGATGTGCCAGTGTTTGATAAACAACGCAGTACCGTTCCGTCAAGCGCAAGAGGGTTTCGAGCTGCTCTTCCGACGCATCGGTATCCAGGGCGACTTGCAGCCGAATACTCTGGAAGCCGACGGGAACTTCCTTTGATACGCCAAGGGTTCCGCGGAAATCGAGATCACCTTCCGCCTGGAGCGAGGCATCTCGCAATTCAATGCCTAGGGAGGTGGCGACGGCATTCAGCGTCACCCCAGCGCAGGCCACCAAGGCTTCGAGCAGCATGTCGCCCGAACACGCGCTCTGACCACTCCCGCCCGTGGCGGGATGCAGCCCGGCCTCAACGAGTGCTTTGCCCGTCTCGATTCTGCAGCTGACACCCTCACCGAGACGCCCTTGCGCGCGAAGAGTGATCAGCGCGGCATCCGGTGCCTCGCGATAACGCTCTTTCAGTGGCGTTTGGACGGACCGCAACTCTTCAGCCTTCATGACGCTCTCCTCGTGATTGTCTTGGATAATTGTCTTGGCTCATCACGCGCCTTTGGCGGCACGGCCGCTCTAGGTCGTAAGCTGTCTCGAGCATCTCATCAGAATAGGCGAAAAGTTCTGCGGCCAGCTTCCACTCGAACACTTTGGCCGGCGTGCATTTCATCACCGCGCTCTACAAGGGCGCAGCCCACGGCTTCACGGCCAAGGACGCCCCCAGCTACGATGTGGCCGCGGCGCTATCACCTCCTCGACAGTCTCAGGGCGCCCTGGCGAAGTCTTCGCCACGCACCACCAAACAGCTTGGCAAACAGATCGGCCTTCACTCGGGCATTGCGCTGTTCAATTGCCCGAATTTTAGGGTCCGGATTGTGGAAAGCCATCGTCTCCTCCGCTGTCGCGAGCACACTGGAAGCGTAGCATCTAGGGGCGCTGCGCAGGCTTTTCATGGTTGCCCGAAAGTCGTTTCTGCTAAAGATTTGAGGCAAGGCGCCGATAAATTTGCTTAGGACAAGCCTGCGCTCAGGACCAACAAGCAGCCATAGAGTCGGCTGCGATACTAAGATGGAACATCATCCATGGTCATTTCCACCTTGTCTTCGTTGGTCAGCCAGCAGCTTTCTCGGAGCTTCACTGATCAAACCGCCAAAAAAACGTCGTTTGCCACAGGGAGCATGGGCTTTGTCATCGCGAAATACGAAATATGCCGTGCATTGGTTGACGGGTCAATTTTGCGAATATCGCATGGAGTCGGTGTATCGCAGGCTTATCAAGACGAGGGCGCGGTTTGAGTCACGTCTTTCGTTGATCCTGGTGTCCTTGATCTTCGGCATGTTTGCTATTACGGACTACAATCTTCTTGGCTTGACCAGAGAGTATTATTTGCTGATCACCATGCGCATCGTGGTGGTGAGCCTCTGTCTTCTCCTGGCATTCACTATCGGGCGCTGGGGAAACTATTTCCGTAAAATCTGGTTGCACGCTTTGCCGCTCTGGATACTTGCGACGGGAATCATCTTGATCGTTCCCTTGCGCCCCGAGAGCCTCGCCACTCAGGTAACAGCGGTGGTGGTAGCCACCATGGCTTTCTATCTCCTGATCCCTAATTTGCTGACGGTGGTGACGTTCGCGAGCCTCTATTTGAGTGTTGGCTTTCTGACCTCTGCCGTGCTGTTTGCGGATATTTCACCAGTGGTGGCGCTTCGCTTGGCGCTGTTGTTGATCATGACCAATGCAGTGGGCTTTTGTGCCTTGCTGCGTTTGGAAAGCCTTCAGCGCAGGCAATTTGCGTTGCTTCAAGAAGAGCGTGCTCAAAATCACCATCTGCTCAAGGAAATAGCACTTCGAAAAGACCTGGAAGCTCAGCTGCGCATGCTCGCCGAGCGGGATGCTCTAACGGGATTGGATAGTCGAAGCCATTTCATGAAGCGGGCCAAGGCATTGCTGCAGCGCTCGCGAATGGAAAAGAAACCCTTCAGCCTTTTCATGATTGATGTCGATCATTTCAAGAGTATCAACGATACTTGGGGCCACATACACGGGGATTGGGTTCTGACAAAAATCGCGGAGGCGTGTGCGCAGTCTCTACGCCCCACGGATGTAATAGGACGTTTCGGCGGTGAAGAGTTCATGGTGGCCTTGCCGGACACCGGCCCCGATGATGCTCAAATTGTGGCAGAGCGCTTGCAAAAGATGGTCGCTGAGCTTCCGTTAAAGGAAGAAATGAGCGGGATGCGCCTAAGCGTGACCATAGGTATTGCTTTAGCGAACACTGAAGACGCCGACCTCGAGTCCTTGATTATGCGAGCGGACCAGATACTTTACGTTGGCAAACGCGACGGCAGGAACCGGGTAGTGATGTGTCGCGAGGGGATGGAAGAAGGATGAATAGGTTTGGCCGCACCATCCGCCGCAGTATGGCCTAGCTACCGGCAGCGGGCATACATGAAGCATGCTCTGGGCTCTGGGCCGATATTCGGATGCAAGGCGTACCGCTCGAGCCGTCCTTCTCTCGAGAAGCCCGCTTTTTCCAATAAGCGAGCGGAAGCCAGGTTCTCGACATCGCATGTGGCCTGAACCCGATAATACTCGGGCTGTGCCAGGCAGCGCTCGGTCAGCTCGACCAGCGCTTCTGTCATGATGCCTTGCCCCCAGAATCGGCGGGCCAGGACATAGCCCAGATCGACCGTATGGCCCTTGGGTCGCGCCTCTACCATGCCGATGGGCTCTTGCTCATTACCGGCAAGAGTGATGACGTAGGGAAAATGCGTGCGATCTCCCCAGGCTTCGATGCAGATGGCGATGAATTCCACGGCTTCGGTTATCGCGTTGTGCGGGCGCCATACCAAGTAGCGCGAAACTTCCGTGTCCGTGGTGTATGCACGAAAGAGGCGGGAGGCGTCTGAGACGCACGGTTCACGGAGGTAAAGCCGTGTCGTTACTATGTTGGTGGGCAACATCGCTTCACCCTTTCCTGTACAGATATCAGGGACTACGGACATGAGCTCAGGGCACAATAGGCTGATAATTCGCGATGTCGGCCTCGATTCCAAGTCGAGCCATGCAGGAAGCATAATATCTGAGGGTAAGTTGAGGTCAACGTCGATGGGTGCACACCGCCGTTGATCAAGCGGCGGTGCGTACTTGAGAGATTACGCCGTTGGCTGCGGAATCCGCGCGATGACCTTGATTTCGAAATCGAAGCCCGCCAGCCAGTTCACGCCCACCGCGGTCCAGTTGGGGTAGGGCGGTTCGCCAATTGCCTTCGTTCGCACCCTGTCGATCGCTTCCCACTGAGCGGCAGGATCGGTGTGGAAGGTGGTTACGTCGACGATATCGTCGAAGGTGCAGCCGGCGGCTTCGAGAACGGCTGTCAGGTTATCGAAGGCGAGCTGGACCTGCTTTTCGAAATCCGGCTCGGGTGAGCCATCCTCGCGGCTGCCGACCTGGCCCGAGACGAACAGGAAGTCGCCTGAGCGGATCGCCGCTGAATAGCGGTTGATCTCATAGAGTGCCTGCCGACCGGCAGGAAAGACTGCATCGCGTTTGCCCATCGTTCTGCTCCGGTAGAAGGGGAGTTGATATACGCCCCGTATGTGACATGCTGGCCGCATACGCTTCGTATGTCAAATTGACATACGTTTTGTATGTTAAAGTTGGCCGGTAGGTAGAAATGTAGGCAGGCTCAAGGCCTAGGAAGGTTTGAGTGGTGGATAGCTTTGAGGAGTGTGTTGTGGCCACGAAACGTGCGCAGATGATGGAGGAAACCCGGGGCAAGATCATTCGAGCCGCTCGCAAGGCCTTCGCGGCCAAGGGCTATGCGGCCGCTTCGATGGACGATCTTACCGCCGAAGCCGGGCTGACCCGGGGGGCGCTCTATCACAACTTCGGCAGCAAGCAGGGGCTGCTGCAGGCTGTGGTCGACCAGATCGACCAGGAGATGGTGGAGCGGATGCTGGCCGCCCAGGACCAGGCGGCAAGCCGATGGGGTGGTCTGCTGGAGGAGGGTGTGGCCTACATCGAAATGGCGCTGGAACCGGAAGTCCAGCGCATCATGTTGCTGGACGGCCCGGCCGTACTCGGCGACCCTTCTCAATGGCCCAACCAGAATGCGTGCCTGCTGCGCACGACCCAGACCCTCCAGGCGCTCATCGATGAGGGCACGGTCAAGCCGGTGGATGCGGAGGCCGCCGCCCGGTTGATCAACGGCGCGGCACTCAACGCCGCCCTGTGGATTGCCGCCGCCGACGACCCCCGCGCCGTGCTACCGAAAGCCGTGGAGGCGTTCCGGCAGCTCGCTACGGGCTTGCTGAAAGCCAAGGGGTGAGAGCAAAAGGCGAGCCAGACAGGTGGTGCCTGCCTGAGTGAGTTCGCTTACTCATGCTGCAGGATATTGACGAGCTTGCCGAACGGGTCGCGGGCATAGAACCGTCGCACGCCCCAAGGCTCGCTGACAGGGCCGTACTCAATTGGCACGTTCGCCTTCTCGCAGCGTGCCAGCGCCGCTTCGATATCGTCGACTTCGATGGAGAGATCGGGCACCGGTGTGCCGGAGCCACCCTCGGTGCCGAAGCTCAACTGTACGGTCATCTTTTCATCAGAGCCGTATGTCCGAAACCAGCCGTGATCCATGAGCAGGTCGAGGCCCAGGATTTCCCCATAGAAGGCTGCAGCCTTGTCGATATCCGATGTCGCCGTGTTGGACATGATGCGTTTGACTTTCATGGGTCACCCAATTTTCGGCTTGTTCTGACTTCAGAAATTACTTTTTGGCAAAGCCCTTCTCAGTAGTGCTAGGCGCTTCGGTCGGGAGATGTTTAAACGTAGACGTCGTTCTTGTTACCTGCCAAATAACCAGGCTAAGTCTCACCTTGGAGCGCTAAGTTTAATTGTTTATTCAGCTATCGTGATCAATCGGCCATTACTACGGTGATAAGTGAGGTGAGTCCTGTTCTCTCCCTCTTTTTCAAACCACAATGTCAGGCAACGACATGAACCCAAGGAGCTTCCCATGAGCGGCACTCTCTATCGCCTGGCGGCCTTTACCGATGACCCCAGCGGCGGCAACCCCGCCGGGGTGTGGCTGGGCGATGTGTTGCCCGAGCCGGCCGAGATGCAACGTATCGCTGCAGAGGTGGGCTATTCCGAAACCGCCTTCATTGCCCCGGCCAAGGGTGAGCGTCGGACGGTGCGCTACTACAGCCCCGAGGCGGAGGTGAGCTTCTGCGGCCATGCCACGGTGGCCGGCGGCGTGCAGATGGGCCGGCTGAGCGGGGCGGGCAGCTACCTGCTCGATACGGAGGTGGGCGAGGTGAGCGTCACCGTCGACCAGGTGGAAGGGGAGTGGCGGGCTTCGCTGGTATCGGTCGCGCCGGAGTATCGCCCCGCCGAGCCTGAATTGGTCGAGTCGGTGTGCGAACTGCTTGGCTGGCAGGCGGACGAACTCGATCTCGAGATTCCGCCGGCGCGAGCCTACGCCGGGGCCTGGCACCTGATGCTGGCATGCAAGACGCAGCAGCGCCTCGAACGGCTCGAGTACGATTTCGAGCGTCTCAAGGCGCTGATGCTGCGTGAAGGGCTGACCACGCTGCAGCTGGTATGGCGCGAGAGCGAAGGGCATTTCCACGCCCGTGACCCGTTCCCGGTGGGCGGTGTGGTGGAAGACCCCGCCACCGGTGCGGCCGCCGCGGCGCTGGGTGGCTACCTGCGCGATGCCGGCCTACTACAGGCGCCTGCCCAGTTGACGATCCGGCAGGGCGAGGTCATGGGCCGGCCCAGCCGCCTGGAGGTGGATGTCCCGCTTACTGGTGGCATCGTCGTCACCGGCCAGGCGGTGAGCCTGGAACACTGACCCGGGGCTGTAGAGCCAAGCAAGGCCTTGTTGTCGGCGAACGGCTCAAGGCCTGAGCACCCAATAGTCGTTCTGGATGTCGTGGGGCAGCTGGTGCACCCCGATGTTGCCGAAGCCGGCCTTGCCGAAATACTCCCGTGCCTTCTCCCGGCCCCACATCGTTCCTAGCCCTTCGCCGCCCTGGGCGAGTGAGACGCTCATGCAGTGCATGATCGACAGGGTGTAGAGCAACGTGCCCATGGGGTGGTCGCGGTCGCCGTGGTGGTGGCTTGACGAGTGGATGTCCTGGGCCAGGTAGACGCCATCCTCGCGCAGGGTGCGGCGGATACCCTTGAGCAGGTTCAGCGGGTGGGCCTGGTCATGAATGGCATCGAAGGTGGTAACCAGATCGTAGCGCTGCGCCGGAGCCGTGCGGTCGAAGTCGCTGAGGTCGCGCTCCTCGAAGCGCAGGTTGGTCAGGCCCAGACGAGCGGCACGCTCCGTCGCCCAGCCGATGGCCTCCGCAGAGAGGTCGTAGCCGATAAACCGGCTGTTGGGGAAGCGTTCGGCGAGCTTCATCAGCGCCAGGCCGCGGCCGCAGCCGAGATCGAGTACGTCGATGCCCTGTGCCAGCCTGTCCGGCAGCTCCGGTGCCAAGGGCAGGATGGCATCCAACAGCACGGGCAGCACGGTCTGGCCGCTGTCCTCGGCCATGACTTCATGGAAACGTGCGTAGCGCGAGTACGGCACGCCGCCACCGTGGCGAAAGCAGGCCAGCACGTCGTCTTCCACCTGGCCCATCAGCGGCAGGTACTGGGAAAACACGGCGAGATTGGCTTCGCCGCCGTCGGTCAGCAGCGTGGCGCGTTCGGGGGGAAGGCGATAGGTCATGGCCTGCGGGTTGTGCTCGACCAGTGCGGCGACCGTCGCGCCGCCCAACCACTCGCGCACGTAGCGCTCATCGAGCTTGGCCTTGGTGGCAAGTTCGCTGCTGGTCACTGGCTCGCCGTCGGCCAGTTGGCCGAGCAGGCCGCTGCGGTGGGCCAGTGAGATCAGCTGCAGCATGGCGCCCTCGTTGAGGGCACGAACAAAGCGATTCTCGAAATCGGCGGCGAGGGAGGCGTCGAAGGCGTCGTTAACGGAAGGTTTGGCTTGGGCAGTCATGTCGGTTCTCCACAGGTCTTGTTGTGTGCATTGGAGTGTCCATTCTGGCGCTCCCGGCTGGGCTACACTGAAGTCCCTACGGACAAAAACCGGCGGTTTCCGCCATGACGATGCAGAAACCCACCATCGCATTGCTGGCCATCCCGGAAGTGGCGGCTTCCACGCTGTACGGGGTTTACGATGTCTTCGCCGCTGCGGGGCGCGACTGGCCCGTCCTGATCGAGGGAAAGGCCGGCGAGCCGCTGTTCGTGCCGCAGGTGGTTGCTTGCACCGGTACGCGTGAATTGACCATCGCCAATGGCGTGCGCATCGTTCCCGACGCCGGGCTGGATTGGGTGCCCGATGTGGTGTGTATTCCCGAGATCATGCTGCCACCCCAGGCGGTGCTCGAGGGGCGCTATGCCGAGGAGGTCGAGTGGCTCAAGCGCTGCCATGCTGACGGTACTATCCTGGCGACCGCCTGTTCGGGCGCCCTGTTGCTGGCCGAGTCGGGTCTGCTGCGGGGCGAGGATGCCACCACGCACTGGGCCTACTGCGATGTCCTGGCCCGCTATCCGGACGTGCGGGTGCATCCGCATCGAGCCCTGGTGGTCGGCGGCACCGGGAATCGCCTGGTCATGGCGGGGGGCGGTACCTCCTGGAGCGACCTGGCGCTCTATCTCATCGCGCGCCTGGCGAGTGTCGACGAGGCGATGCATCTCGCCAAGCTGTTCCTGATCGACTGGCATGCGGCCGGCCAGCTTCCCTTCGCCATGCTTGCGCGTACCCGCCAGGCAGAGGACGCTGTCATCGCCCGCTGCCAGACGTGGATCGCCGAACACTACGACGAGCCGTCGCCCGTGGCGTCCTTGATCGAGGTTTCCGGCCTCAGCGAGCGCAGTTTCCACCGTCGCTTCAGGAAGGCCACCGGCCTGACGCCCATGGAGTATGTGCACACCCTGCGCCTGGAAGAGGCCAAGCAGATGCTGGAGACCGATAAGACGCCGGTGGATGCCATTGCCGAGGCGGTGGGCTATGAGGACGGCGCCTTCTTCGGCCGGCTATTCCGGCGCAAGGTCGGCCTGACCCCGGCCCAGTACCGTCGACGCTTCGGTGGGCTGCGCAAGGCCCTGGCGGGTTGAGTTCTCGCAAGCGAAACATGGCTTTGTGTCGCTCACAGGTAACGGTGCAGCAATGGAGTGATGATCCTGGGCGGTCATTGAGCGAGGCATTAGGCTTTGTACGAAAACTGCCTGCGCTTGGCCATGCGGCGTTAAAAACCGACTCAAAATGCTCATTTACACCCCGCAAACTCCGCTTTTTCGCCGATTTTTGCCTTGCCTGACCTTCGCTCGCCGACTTTTCGTACATAGCCTAACGGCCGCTATGGGGGCGATAGGTCGATGCGGTATTGATATCAACTTAACTTGAGGTATTAGGCTCCGGATAATCGGCCGGCCTTAAATGGGCTGGCCAGGCATCGCCAGCAGCGACGTGGTGTCGCGGGCATAGGGAGTCTTGAAACATGACAGCTACTACTCTTCGGCAATCCGATCTTCACGACACGGCCCAGTGGGAGACATCGCCGCTCGATATCGACGCCTACCTGGCGCGTATCGACTATCGCGGTTCGCTAGCGCCGACGTTGAATACGCTACGCGATCTGCAGCGGGCGCATCTCGCGGCGGTGCCCTTCGAAAATCTGGAGATCGCCACCGGCGGCGAAATTCGCCTCGACCTGGAGAGCCTGCAGGACAAGCTGGTGCGGCGGCGGCGCGGTGGCTACTGCCACGAACAGAACACCCTGTTCGGCACCGTGTTGGACCGGCTCGGCTTTGTCGTCGAGGGGCGCAGTGCGCGGATACTGATGGGCGACGCTGCGAGCAAGGTGACTCCCCTTGGGCACACGATCCTTAACGTGACCGTGGCGGGGCGCCAGCGGCTGGTCGATGTCGGGGTCGGCAACGTTGGGCCGCGCGAGCCGATATCGCTCGAGGAGGGTATCGAGGCACGCCATGGCCGCTGGGAATACCGTCTGGAGCGCTCACCGCTGGGGTACTGGCTGCTGCGTCACCGCCGCCATGACGGCTGGTTCAATCTCTACCAGTTCAGCGACGAGCCTTACTATCGTGCCGACTTTGAAGAGCAAAACTATCTCGTCTCCCATCATCCGGCTTCGCCGTTCGTGCGGCGCATCGTGGCCCAGCACAACGGGGCAGAGGAGCGCCTGGCGTTAACGGACCTGGAATTGAAGATATTTCGTCCGGGTGAGGTGCCGGAAGTGCGTCGGATCGATGCAGACGCGCTGCCCCAGGTACTGCGCGAGCGGTTCGGACTGGTGCTCGCACCGGAGCAGGAAGCCGCTTTGCTGCGGCGGGCCAAGTCGCTCGCCGAGATCTCTTTCGATGGCGAGCAACTCGGTACCTGAGGTCGATCATGGCTTGGAGCGGCATACCGTCGCTGTGCATAGCGAGGGCATGCCTCCAAGTGTTACGGAAACACTGCACAAATGCCTACACGAGCGAATCGCTGCGTTGCGCGGTGCTGGTGCGCCAGCCCGGTCGGAATCCTCACATATACCCCATATGCTCCCGTTGACTCGCAGCCTTCGGCTTCTCGCCCCTTCGGGGCCAGCCTACGGCTGTTTGTCGCTTCGCTCGGTTCTGTGCTCCGGGCGCCTTGCGCTTCATCTCGCTCGGCGATTTGTTCAGCGATTCCTTACGGCGCCGATTGAGAACGTTTACCGACGAGCCGAATGGCGAGCAGGCAGTGAGGCTGGTGTGCTGAGCCGATGGTGTTGGGAGACTCGCGACCAAACAGTCATGCGGGTTGGTAGTTGCCGGCATCGGCGGCAAAGCCGATTGCCAGACGGTTCCAGGCATTGATGGTGCAGATGGCGAGGGTGAGGTCGGTCAGGCCCTTCTCGGAGAAGTGCTCGCCGGTAGCCTCGAACAGCGCCTCATCGATGCCGCGGCCGGCGATGAGGGTGTGGGCCTCGGCCCAGGCCAGGGCGGCGCGCTCGCGTTCGGTGTAGAAGGGCGTTTCGCGCCAGGCGCTCAGGGCATAGAGCCGCTGCTCGGTTTCACCGGCCTTGCGTGCGTCCTTGGTGTGCATGTCGATGCAGTAGGCGCAGCCGTTGATCTGCGAAACCCGGGTATAGACCAGCGCCAGCAGGCCATTGCTGAGTTCGCCATCTTCCGCTGCCTTGTGAACATGGTTCTGCAGGTCGAGTATGGCCTTGAGACCGGCGGGGCTGGCGGAGAAATAATTCATGCGCATGGGTGGGGCTCCAGAAATGAATGGAGTCCCCACCCTAGACCGGCCGCTAGCGGCAGAATTGTAGTTTTTCGACCTGCTGGATCAGTGCAGCTTCATGCGCGGGCGAATGAAGCGGTTGAGCCCGTCCGAGAGCAGGATCAGCGCGGTCTTGGCCGTGCCATGGATGGCGCGCTGGTGCATGCGATAGAGCGAGGCGTAGAAGAACTTGGCCAGCCGCCCTTCGATGAACAAGCTGCGTGCAGAGGCGCCACGCATCAGGCTGCCGATTGCCTCGAAGTGGGCCAGTGAGATGAGCGAGCCGCGGTCGCGGTAGCGGAACGGCTTGAGCGTGCCGTTCCCGAGCCGGGCGACCAGATTCTTGTAGAGCCTCTGGGCCTGCTGGTGGGCGGCCTGTGCCCGCGGTGGCACCATGGAGCCGTCCGGCTGCGGGCAGCTGGCACAGTCGCCGAAAACGAAGATATTGGGGTCGTCGACGCTCTGCAGCGTCGGCTCGACCTTGATGCGCTGGTTGCGGTCCAGGGTCAGGCCCAGATCGCGCAGTACTTCGGGTGCCTTGATGCCCGCGGCCCACACGTTGAGGTCCGTCTCGATGCGCTGCTCGTCGGCGGTAACGATGGCACCCTCCTCGACGGACACCACCCGGGTGCCGGTATGCACCTGCACGCCCAGGCGTTCAAGCTCGGTACGCACGGCCTCGCGAATGCGCTCGGGCAGTGCCGGGAGTACATCCGGCGCCGCCTCGATCAGGTGGACTTCAAGGTGGCGGCTGTCCATCTCGGTGAAGCCGTAGCTGTGCAGCATGCGCGAGGCATCGTAGAGTTCCGCCGAGAGCTCTACGCCGGTGGCGCCGGCGCCGACGATGCCGACGGTGAGCCGTGGGTGCAGGCGCCGTTCGGGGTCGCTATAGCGCAGGAAGGTATTGAGCATGTCGTGGCGGAAGGCTTCGGCCTGGGCCGGACTGTCGAGAAAATGACAGTATTCGGACACGCCGGGCGTGCCGAAGTCGTTGCTCACGCTGCCCAGTGACAGCACCAGCAAGTCGTACTCCAGGGTGCGCGCGGGCAGCACTTCCTCGCCGTGGTCGTCGAGCACTGGCGCCAGGCGCAGCTGGCGGGCATCGCGGTCGAGGCCATGGAGCGTGCCTCGCTGGAAGCGATAGCCATTGAGCTGAGCATGGCTCTGGTAGGAGATCTCGTCGATGCTGGAATCCAGCGCCCCGGTGGCGACCTCATGCAGCAGCGGTTTCCAGATATGCGTGGAATTGCGGTCGATGAGCGTGATCTCTGCCTTGCCACGTCGTCCCAGGCGCCGGCCGAGGCGCGTCACCAGCTCCAGTCCGCCGGCGCCACCGCCGACGACCACCATTCGCGTTTTGTCCATGTATTGCTCCGTCAGGATGAGAGATTATGCATTTGAAAAAGGGGCCTCTACTGTACCGCTGGAACCTGAGAGTCGTTGCTCTTTTTTACCCATATCAGGGACAGCGTCAGGTACGCTGCGATTGACCGGCCCCGAGCGGTTACTCCCTTATGCTGAAAGGCTTCGAATATGAGTGACGTTCCCCAGCCTGACCTGGCTGGCAACACCGGCATTGGAAATTTTCGGCTTGTTTCTCAGGCGGTGACCACCGGCTTGACGCTCAAGCGCTTCGCGCCCTGCCCGGCGCTGCGTCAATACGTGCAGTGCTACTGGCTGGCAAGGGGGCGGGTCGGCGGCGAGCCGGCGGGCGTGGAGTTGCTGCATCCGGACGGTGCCGCGGGGTTGCTGTTCAACTTCGGCGGTGCGCTCGAACGCGATGGCGAGCGGATGCGTGGGAACTGCTGGGTCGAGGGCCCCAAGCGACACACGGCGCGGCTGGCGGTGGGGGAAACGCTCGACCTGCTCGGCGTGCACTTCCGGCCGGGTATGGCATATCCCTTTGTCGGCGAAGCGCTTTCAGCCCTGGTCGGTGGGGAGCTGACGCCGGGCGATGCCTTGCGCCGGCTCGAACTCGAAGCGCTGCACGAGCAACTGCATGAGACGCCCGATTTTCCGGCTCGCATCGCGCTGCTGGAGGGCTACCTGCTGGAGCGCCTACGGCGCCACGAAGCACCGGCGGTGCCGGCCCTGGTGGCATCGCTTGACTGGCTTCAGCGTCGTCATGGCCAGGGCAGCATCGCTGAGCTGGTGGAGGAGCTGCCGTTCGGCCAACGCCGCCTGGAGCGGTTGTTCCAGCACCACGTGGGGCTCTCGCCCAAGCGTTACGCCCGGCTGCTACGCGTCGCTTACAGCCGTGAGCTGATCAAGCAGGGCGGTGTCGCCGCCTCGCTGACCGATACCGCCTTCGCTGCCGGCTACTTCGACCAATCGCACTTCATCCACGACTTCAAGGCCGTCACCGGCCTCACCCCGGGCGGCTATCTCGACTACGCGCAGCGGCGCTATGGGTAGCGGCGACTCCCTGAGCGGTACTCAACCGTAGGTCGGCCGCTGCGGCCATCCCGTCGGCGAATCCTCGAAATCCTCCTGGCGCCCATAGGGCGTCCTGTCGAGCAGGGCATGGAAGTCGATGTGGCTCGCCCATCCTATTTTTCCAATTCGTACTCGTCGTGGCGTTTCACCCAGTCCATCAGGTTGCGGTGAGGCCCCGTCTCGTTGCGGCCCTTGGGCGTCATGTCGAGCAGCATGTAGGTGCTGTCGACGAGTTCGTCGCCGCGCCCGTAGGTCGAGTAGGTATGGAAGGTTTCGCCATTGGTGTTGCGGTAGAACACGCTGAGGCCGGACAGATCCTCGATCGAGACGTTGGCCGTGGCGTAGTTGTAGGTGACCGCCCCCTGGGCGATCGCTTCGGGGGTGAATGAGACCTGGTAGTCGTAGTTGAAGTCGCTGCCGTGCGAGGAGACCCACTTCACCTGCCAGCCCATGCGCTGCCGGTAGGCCTCGATCTCGTCGAGCGGGGCGCGGGAGACCCGAACCAGGCTCACGTCATGATGCTCGAGGTGCACTCGCGTGCCTTCGATGTGGTCGGCCGTGAAGGAGCAGCCGATACATCCCACCCCCCAGCCGGGGCCGAACATGAAGTGATGGACGATGAGCTGGCTGCGTCCGGCGAACAGCTCGGCGAGCGTCTTGCGGCCTTCGAGCGTATCGAAGGCGTACTCTTTCTCGACTTTCACCCACGGCATGGCGCGGCGCTTGGCGTTCAGTTCGTCGCGCAGGCGGGTGAGCTCCTTTTCCCTTGCCAGAAGCTCCTTGCGGGCGGCGAGCCAATCGTCGCGAGAGACGACGGGGCGGGATATTGCATCGTGCGCTGACATGAGGAGTTCTCCTGTTGCTGTCTTTGCACGAGGTAGTCGTCCTGGTGGGGTCGGATTCGACAGGAGGGCGTTTGGCGACATGAATATTGACGCCTCGATCATCGAGGTATAAGTTTCAACCATGACCCAAGCAAAGACCGAATCGGCTACCGGCCGCAAGATTCCCGACTACAGCGAGCCTTCGTACTGGCACGGCACGATCAAGATGTCGCTGTCGAAGTTCTTCGTGCTCAGCGTGCTGCATCGCAAGCCGATGCACGGCTACGAGGTAGTGCAGGCGGTGGAGAAGAGCACCAAGGGCTGCTGCAGTCCATCGGAGGGTACGGTCTACCCGATGCTCAACGAGTTCGAGGCAGGCGGTTACCTGAGTTCATCTGCCGAGGTGGTGCAGGGGCGAACGCGCAAGGTCTACGCGCTGACGGAGAAGGGCCGGGAGGCCTTCCAGGTGGCGGTGGATGCCTGGCTGGAAGCCACGGACTGCATCCTTGAGAGCCGCCGCATGGCGGGCGGGGCGAATAGCGACCGGGAGGGGAGAGAGACGTGAAGGCGAGTCTTTTCTCAGGTGTTGATACCTCGATGATCGAGGTAAGTGGCACATGAACCGTTCCCGAGTGGTGATCGCCCTGGGCGTTTCCCAGACCCTGGCCTGGGGCTCGACCTACTACCTGCCTGCGATCCTTGCTGTGCCCATGGCGCAGGATCTCGGCCTGACGACCGGCACGGTATTCGCGGCGTTTTCCTCGGCGCTGGTAGTCTCGGCGATTCTGGGGCCGGCGGTGGGGCGGCACATCGATCGCTTCGGCGGGCGCGACGTGCTGATGGTTTCCAGCTTGGTATTCTCCCTGGGGCTGCTGCTGTTGGGACTGGCCGCCGGGCCCATGATGCTGTGGGTGGGGTGGCTGGTGATCGGCGTCGGCATGGGGATGGGGCTGTACGAATCGGCCTTCTCCACCCTGGCGGGGCTCTACGGCCGCGAGGCGCGCGGCCCCATCACCGGCATCACGCTGCTGGCGGGCTTTGCCAGCACCGTGTGCTGGCCGATCACCGGTTGGCTCAACGCCGAATTCGGTTGGCAGAACGCCTGCTTCACCTGGGCGGCGGTGCACCTGCTGCTGGGCCTGCCGCTCAACCGCCTGCTGGTACCCTTCGGCATCCAGCCGCCCGCTCAACGCGTCGAGGCGTCAGCGGCCGAAGGAGAGACGACCTGGTTACCCATGGCGCTGCTGGCCTTCGTCTTCGCCGTGACCTGGTTCGTCAGTACCGGCATGGCGGCGCACCTGCCATGGTTGCTGCAGATCGCAGGCCTGTCGCCTGCTGGTGCCATTGCCGCCGCGGCGCTGGTGGGGCCGGCCCAGGTGGCGGCGCGGCTGCTCGAGTTCTCGCTGCTGCAGCGTTTCCATCCGCTGCTTTCGGCAAAGCTGGCGGTGGTTGCCCATCCGCTCGGGGCGCTCGGCGTGATGGCGCTGGGGGCACCACTGGCCACGCTGTTCGTGCTGCTGCACGGTGCCGGCAACGGCATTCTCACCATCGCCAAGGGCACGCTGCCGCTGGCCATCTTCGGCCCGCACGGCTATGGCCTGCGCCAGGGCGTGCTGATGGTGCCGGCACGCTTCGGTCAGGCGCTGGCGCCGCTCACCTTTGCCCTGCTGATCGAGCGTTTCGGCACCCAGGCGCTGCTGTTTTCCTCCGCCCTGGGGCTCGCGGCCCTGGTGGCGCTGTTCGTTCTGCAAACCCATGCCATGAAGGAGGCGACATGAGGCTTCGCACACTGTCCGACCCCGACCATCTCCCGGCCCTCGACAAGCGTTTCGTTCGCCAGCGACCCGGCCAGGGCCTACCCGATACGCTGGGACATCCGCCGCGCATCCTGCTGCTCTACGGCTCGTTGCGCGAGCGCTCCTTTTCGCGCCTGGCGGTGGAGGAGGCCGCGCGGCTGCTGCGTCACTTCGGCGCCGAGACGCGGATTTTCGATCCTTCCGACCTGCCGCTGCCGGATCAGGTGGCCGGCGACGATCACCCGGCGGTATGCGAACTGCGCGAGCTGGCCATCTGGTCCGAAGGGCAAGTGTGGTGCAGCCCCGAGCGCCACGGGCAGATCACCGGCGTAATGAAAACCCAGATCGACCACTTGCCGCTGAGCATGGGGGCGGTACGCCCCACCCAGGGGCGTACCCTGGCGGTCATGCAGGTCAGCGGCGGCTCGCAGTCGTTCAACGCGGTGAATACCCTGCGCCTGCTGGGGCGCTGGATGCGCATGGTCACCATCCCCAACCAGTCCAGCGTGCCCAAGGCCTACCAGGAGTTCGACGAAGCTGGCCGCATGCGGCCCTCGCCGCTCTACGACCGCATCGTCGATGTGATGGAGGAGCTGGTGCGTTTCACCCTGCTGCTGCGACCTCACGCCGAGCCCCTGGTCGACCGCTATTCGGAGCGACGCGAAGCGGCCGGCGCCAAGGCTGACCCGGTGACGGACAAGGCGGCAGTGAGTCAGGCCACATAGCGAATGGCAAAAAGCGGGGCGCTTTGCGCCCCGGTGTTCAGCAACTTTGAAGGGCAGTCATCAGGCCGGCTGTGATAGGCGCGGCAGAGCCATTTCGCTGTGCAAGCGCTCCACCAACCGGTCGATACGCGCCAGGGCACTTTCAGTCGAGGCGGCCAGTACGTCACCGCCTTCCTCCTGGTGCTCGATGGCAATGTCGTGGAAGCCGCCGATGCCGATGAACTGCAGGGCGGTGCGCACGCTCGGTTCCAGGTGGTTGAGCGCGGCCAGGGGGCGCCCCGGGTCAAAGTCGAAACCGCCGCGGGAGGAGAGCAGCACCGCGTGGCGTGAACGGTCGGCCAGCAACGGTACATAGCCCTCCAGACGCAGGTGGGGGTGGGCGCCGTACTGTGGATCGAAGTCGACGGTGCGATTTATGCGGATGATATTGTCGATCCAGGCCTTGAACGCGGCCGGTGGCCCGAAGTTGTACATGGGCACGCCGAGCACCAGGATGTCGGCTCGTTCGACCTCGTCGACCAGCGCATCGCTCTCGGTGAGCAGTTCTCTCATCGGTTCGGTTTGCTGCTCGATGGGCGTGAAGGCGGCTTCGATCCATTCGACGCTGGTCAGCTGTGGCGAGGACAAGCCGATATCGCGATAGACGATCTCGGCATTCGGTTCCAGGGTGTGCCATCGGGAAACGAAGTGGTGGGTCAGCCGGCGGGTATGTGAACCGTGATCATGGCTACCGGCGCGGCCGGGTCGCGGGCTGGCATCGAGGTGGAGTAGTCGGGTCATGGGATTTCTCCTTCGCAGGGTGTAGCATCATTCGAGTGAGTTGTTTTCAGCCTTGTTTGCGGCTGTTTTTATCAAGCCAGAAGCCCAGTAGGGCGACAAACGACGATTCTTTTCCGCTAATGCAAAATTAAACTCAGCCATGACGCCACGCCGACTACCCTCACTCTCCGCTTTGCGCGCCTTCGAGGCGGCGGCGCGCCACCTCAGTGCCAAGCGGGCGGCCGAGGAGCTGTCGGTGACGCCGACGGCGATCAGTCACCAGATCCGCCAGCTCGAGGAGAGCTTGGGTATCGCCCTGTTCGTGCGCCGGCCGCGGCAGCTGGTACTGACGGCCCAGGGGCAGACGCTGCTGGCGGTGCTGAGCGGCTCCTTCGATGCCATCGCCGAGACGGTGACCAAGCTGCGACGGCCTCCTTCGCGCCATGGCGTGAAGCTCTCGACGACGCCAGCCGTGGCCGCGCGCTGGCTGTTGCCCTGGGTGTGTCTGCTGCGCGACGCCCACCCGCAGATCGACCTGAGCATCCAGGTCTCCCACGAGGCGGTCGCTCTGGACGGCATCGTCGCCGACATGGCGATTCGCTATGGCGTGGGCCCCTGGCCCGGGCTGGTCGCGGAGAAGCTGTTCGACAATGTCTTCGTACCCGTCTGCAGCCCCATGCTGAAGCTGCGTGAACCGGCCGAGCTGGTGCGCCATACGCTGCTCCACTTCTCTTCGCCCGCGCCGTTGGATTGGGCGGCCTGGCAGCGCCAGGTCCAGGTCCCGGGGCTCGACGTCAGCGCCGGGCTGATGTTCTCCGACGAAACCCACGGCATCACCGCTGCGCTGGATGGCCAGGGCATAGCCTTGATGAGCCGGTACCTGATAGAGGAGGAGCTGCGTCAGGGGCGCCTGGTACAGCCATTCGGCCCCGAGATAGAGGCCGCTCCCTTCCAGCTCGTCTACCCGCCCGAGCGGTTCGAGGAGCCGGCCATCGCTGCCGTGCGCGACTGGATCATGGGGTTGTTGGACTCTCCGTCGAGAGAGAGCGCCTGCCGTTCTATCGTCGAGCGCCACTCATAACGTGAGCCGCGCCAGCTTGTCGGGATTGCGCACGATGAAGATATCCGTGGCCTGCCCTGAGCGGTCGTAGCCGAAGGTAACCGTGGCGACGACGTTTCCTTCTCGATGCATCATGAAGCCGGGGCCACCGTTAATATCGGCTTCGCGCCATTGGTAGTCGGACCAGTAGCCGCGTAGCCGACTCACCAGGAAGGCCAGCACTTCCTCCAGGCCATGCAATGGCTTGAGCAGGGTGGGCACCTTGCCGCCGCCGTCGGCGCTGAGGCGCACCTCGGCCGAGAGCAGGTTCGCAAGCCGCGCCGTGACGCCCTCTGTGATGGCGAGCCGGAACGCTTCCAGCAGCGCCTGCTGGCGCTCACGCGGTGGGGCATGCCTCTGCTCGGCGGCTAGCAGATTGGCCCGCGCCCGTGACACCAGCTTGCGGCAGGCCGGCTCCTTGAGTTCGAGCATGGCGGCGATCTCGGCATACGAGGTGTCGAAGATCTCATGCAGCAAGTAGGCAGCACGCTCCTTGGGCGACAGCCGTTCCAACAACAGCATGAAGGCGGTGGAGAGCGAGTCGGCGAGCAGGGCACCATCCTCGACGGCGGCAACGGCGGGCGTGGGGATTGGCTCGGGCAGCCAGGCGCCGACATAGTCGACCCTGGCCCGGTGAGCGTTGCCCAGCAGATCGAGGCAGCGCCGCGTGCAGGCCGTTGTCAGCCAGGCGATTGGCGTATCGATCGCATCCCGATCCACCGCCTGCCACTTGAGAAAGGTGTCCTGCACCGCATCCTCGGCGTCGGCGCGCGAGCCGAGGATGCGATAAGCCAGCCCCAGCAGCATGGGGCGGGCCTCCTCGAAGAGAAGCAAGTCGGCAGAAGGCATCAGGCTTTCTCGGTTACCGGGGCCGCTTTGTCCTTGGCCCAGGTCACGGTGGCGGCGTGAATCTCGGGCGGCTGGGCAAGCAGGGGCGATACCGCGGCGATATAGGCGTCATAGGCTGGCCCCTGCATGAAGGCCTCTGGGTCCGCACCGTGGGCATAGCGCTGGAAGACGCGGATCGTATCGGGGTCGCTGTCATCGTAGCAGTAGAAATAGGCATCATGGACCTGGCGCGACTCGATGCTGGGCGCCAGGTGGGTCTCCCAGGCGCGCCGCACCTCGTCGCGCTTGCCAGGCAGTGCCTTGTGGGTGATGAGGAGAGTGCTCTGGCTCATATGTGGCTCCTGAATCGGTCGAGAGATGAAGGCCGAGCGGCCGTCACTGTCATGACGATTCAGGAGGGCGCTGTGTGACATGAGCGGTTCCCAAGTGCAGGGTCAACGTATCGTTTCCTCTTGCTCTGGATGAAGCGGCAGCAGGCGGCCATGCTCGCGATATAGCCCAATGTCGCGCAGCATTCGGGCGTCACACTCTTTCAATGCGATATGGTTTCGATGGCTGGCAGCATCACGGCGGCCTCGCTTCAGCCATGACGCGAGTCTGTACAGAATCATGTTCCTTCCCTCCGAAAGCGCTGTCCTTCTGCCACTTTCCCGCTCCAGGTGAGAGGCCACACTCCGTTTATTGCCGTCAAAGGCGCTCGCTTTCCTTCGCTTCGGTGAAACGCGGTGTGATGTGCTGCGGACAGTTAATGGACACTTTGAAGATGTCAAGGCAGCCGAGTGGCCGTTCACCGGGAGGGGTGCCGTCCGGCGGCAGGGATCGAGCCTTCGTCGATCCGCTCGCCGGACGGCCAGGGGAGGGGCGTTTCTGGCAACGCCTAGGCGGCGGCCTGCTCCTCCTTTTCGTAGTTGATCATCCAGGCAACGCCGAACCGGTCCACCAACATGCCGAACCGGTGCGCCCAGAAGGTTTCCTCGAGCGGCATCTGCACGCTGCCGTTGTCGGCCAGGGCATTGAAGAGCCTCTCGGCTTCCAGTACCGAGTCGACGCCAATCGCAATACTCGCACCCTTGATGCCTTCGTAGGGTGCAGGGCTGCAGGGTGAGTTGTCCGATGCCATCAGCAACTGGTCACCGATACGCAGTCGGGCGTGCATGACCAGATCTCGGGCTTCCTCAGGTATTTCCATGCCTTCGCTGGCGGGCATTTCGCCGTAAGTGGCCATGGCCTCGAGCTTGGCGTCGAAGCAGCGCTGGTAGAACTCGAAGGCTTCGCGGCAGTTGTCGTTGAACATCAGGTAGGTGGAAAGCTGCATGGTGGGTCTCCAGGGGATTGTTGTAGGTCCTGCTTCCCTTCATCGATACAAACTAGTCGATTTCGACATGTGCACTATCATTTTTCGCTGCCAGCCTCAGGAGGCGCGCGGCCTGCTCCGAGAGGGCGTCGCGTAGCCCGGGTGGGTCGAGGATTTCGAAATCGAAGGGTTGGTGGACCAACTGGCGAGCGAACCAGTCCAGGCTGTCGGTGCGAGCGTGGAGCATTACGGCGTTTCCGTCGGGCGTGAATACACCGATATTGCGGCCCAGCTCCGCAACGATATTGGCGAGCTCGGTATGAAAGCGCACGCTGACAGCGGTAGCGCGGGGCAGGCTGGCGATGCTGCTGGCCAAGTGCCCGGCGGGATCGAAATCGGCGGGTCGCTCGAAGCTGGCGTCGAGAGGCGTGGCCTCGGCAATGCGGTCCAGACGAAAGCTGCGCAGGTCGCGGCGCAGATGGCACCAGCCGCTGACGTACCAGCGACCACCGCGATAGACCAGCCCAAAGGGATTGAGCACGCGCTGGGTGTGCTGCTCCCGGTCATCACGGTAGTCGAGCCGGACCCGCTGGCGGGCCTGGGTGGCGGTGGCAAACAGGATCAACAAGCGCTCGTCGCCCGGGGCGCGTGCCGAAGGCAATTCCAGACGTGCGCTTTCGCTCAGGGCGTGTGCCTGCTGCTTCAGCCTGGCGGGCATGACCCGCTCCAGCTTGGCTCGCGCAGTTTCCAGTGCCGGGGCCGTCTCGGCGATGCCCAGTCCCTGGGCGGCGAGCAACCCCAGCGAGACAGCCAGCGCCTCTTCGCTGGTCAGCATCAGCGGCGGCAGCTTGAAGCCCGGCATCAGGCGATAGCCGCCGTGCCGCCCCCGCTCGGTGGTGACGGGGATGCCGAGGTCATCCAGGGCCTGGATGTAACGCCGCAGCGTACGGCGATCGACGTCCAACCGCTCGGCCAGCTCCCGGCCGCTCATGTGGCGGTGGGTCTGCAGCAGTTCCAGCAGCGTCAGTACGCGAACGGTAGGATTGGCCACGCTGATTATTCCGTTTTAAATAGGGCGTAATATGTCCTATTTAGCCATTACCTTGCTGACAAGGCCAGGCGCAAACGCCCTGGCTTTCACACCCGAATCAGTGAGGAGCAAGACAATGGAACCCGTACTCTTCTATGGTGTACCGCAAGGCTGTTCGTTCGGCTCTGTCGTGGCGCTCGAGTGGCTGGGGCAACCCTACCGGCTGTGCCGCATCGAGATGATGGAGCAGCCCTGGGACCCGCTCTATGCCAAGGTCAACCCGCTTTTCAAGACCCCGGCGCTGCTACTCGAAGATGGAGAACCGCTTACCGAGAGCCTGGCGATCCTGCAGCATTTGGCCGCGCGAGATCTCAGCACACAGCTGGGCTTCGAGCAGGGCAGCCGGGAACATGATCGCTTGAACCAGATGCTGGCCTACCTCACCACGGACTTCTTCGCCGCCTTCGGGCCACTCTGGACGCTCTATGACACCCAAGGAATGAGCGGCGTGGAGCAGGAGTTGCTGCGCCGGCTGGGCCGTGAGCAGGTCGCGGAGGGCTGCGCCTACCTCGACGGACTGCTGGCCAAGCGCGAGTGGCTGCTGGGCGATGCGCGCAGCATGGCGGATGCCTACCTCATGGGTATCGCTCGCTGGGCCGAGTATCACCGGCTGTTCGATCTCGGGAGTGACTATCCGAACCTGGCCCGGCACCTGGCGAAGCTCAGGGACAATCCGGCCGTGCGCTTCGCCGAGGCCATCGAGCGCGGCGAGCAGCCGGCGGGGCAGGGGCACTTCAAGGGGCATGTGAGCCTGCAGGAGTTAGAGCCGCGTCTGGCCGCCTAAGTGGGTACAAACGGAGCAAGTCGGTCGCCGCCGGGCGCGCTAAGATCAGCCAATGCCCTGGCGGCGACTCGACACTAAAAGGAGAACCGACATGTATCTATCGGCGCAGGATATTCAAGCCCTGGAGGGTGTGAGGAAGGTGCACTTCCTCAATGCCAATGCCGTGCGTATCAACAAGTCGCTGGGGGATGCCGTCGGCATGACCCGGCTCGGGATCCACCAGATCAGCGTACCGCCCGGTCACTTTTCCACTGAGTTCCACTGTCATCGCTACGAGGAGGAAGCCATCTACGTCCTTTCTGGGCGTGGCGTGGCCACCCTGGACGACCAGAAGCAAGCGATCGGCCCCGGCGACTTCATCGGCTGCCCCATCAACGGCGTAGCCCACGAGATGTACAACGATGGCGATGAGCCGCTGGTGTGCCTGGTAGTGGGCCAGCGATTGGCTCAGGACGTGTCTGACTATCCGCGCCTGGGCAAGCGGCTGTATATCAATAGCGGTGAACGGACCTTGGTCGATCACGATGCCATCGAGCGCGTGCAACGCTAGCTTTCGGGTAAGTAAGGGCTTACCGGGGGGAGAACATTATTTCGCTGAGATGGAGCCCACGCCATCACGAAAGGGACCCGCTGGTCCGAAGAACGGCAGGCCCCTAGCGTAGTGCACAGCCCCGTCAGGCCGTGGCGACGGGCAGCTGGGCATCCTCCCACTCCGCCTTGCCGCCCTCGTAGACGGCAACGTCGGTATAGCCCATGGCCTCGAGCTGGTTGGCCACCATGTGTGAGTTTTGGCAGGTCGCGCTGGCACAGTACACCACTATCGCAGCCTGCTTGTCAGGCAGCAGCTCGGGCGCCCGCTGCCTGACCTGGTCATGGTTGATGTTGATGGCATTCGGCAGGTGCCATTGCCGGAAAAATTTCTCCGGCAGTGCCTCGACCAGGATCGGGCGCTCCTGGCCCTCTAGGAGGGCGGCAAGGTCTTCACGGTTGATGGTCTTCATGTAGGTGCTCCAGGTGTTGGCGAATGTGAATCCGTTGCCTTGGCAACGTGACGATCAGCGTAGGATTTGCGCATCAGCAATGGAATCGCCAAAAATCGCATAGGCTCATTGCAAGGTTGCAAAGCATGAATTTCGATTGGGACAATCTTCGCCTTTTCCTGGCGATTGCCCGTGCCGGCACCCTGGCGGGGGCGGCGAGAGCGCTTGGCGTCAACCACTCGACGGTGTTCCGACGGCTCAAGGCGCTGGAGGCCGGCCTGGAGGTGCGCCTGTTCGACCGCTTGCCGCAGGGCTATGTGCCCACTGCGGCGGGTGAGATGCTGCGCCAGCACGCGGAGCGAGTGGAGGAGGAGGCGCAGGCCATCGAGCGCGGGCTCGGGGGGCGCGACGTGAGGCTGTCCGGGCGGGTCGTCGTCACCACCACCGATACCCTGGCCAATGCGTTTCTCGCGCCCGTATTCCAGGGCTTCGTCGAGCGCTACCCGGGCATCGAGCTGGAGCTGCTGATCGTCAGTGCCTTTCTCGACCTGGCCCGGCGCGAGGCGGATGTCGCCATTCGCCCGACGCAGGCACCGTCGGAGAACCTGGTCGGCCGCCGGCTGGGCACCATTCGTTGGGGGGTGTACGGCGCGCGCGACTACTTACAGGAACGTCCGGCGCTCGAGGATCCGGCGCGTCCGGAGGGACACCGCTTTGTCGGCGGCAACGAGTTGATCCGCCATCTTGCCAGCAGCCGATGGCTGGATGAGAGGGTGCCGCCGGAGGCCTTCGCGCTACGTACGAACAGCGTCGTCGCGGCGCTGGGGGCCGCCCGGGCAGGCGCGGGGCTTGCCGTGGTGCCGCATTACATGGCTCGCCAGGAGAGCGAGCTGGAGTGCGTGCTGGCGATCGGCCCGGAGGTGGCGACCGACCTGTGGCTGCTGGTCCATCCGGACCTACGTCACAGCGCCCGTATTCGCGCCTTCATGTCCTTCGCGGTCGAGGCGGTCAGGCAGCGACAGGACGAACTGGAAGGCCGCTAACGCCAGGTTTCGAGGTAGCTTTCATGTTGAGGCAAGGCGCCTGTCGGCCGCTGCGTTCACGCGGTGTCGTGGCGCTCGCGGCTATCGGCAGGCGCCTGTTCTCGCTCATGCATGCCGTAGTCACGCATCACCGTGGCGACGCGCAGGCGGTAGTCGTCGAACACGGTGTCGCGGCCCTGGGCCTGGGCCGTGCGGTGGCGTTCGAGCTGACGCCACTGGGCCACGGCCTGCTCATCGCGCCAGAAGGAGAGCGAGAGTACCTTGCCCGGCTGAGTCAGGCTCTCGAAGCGTTCGATGGAGACGAAGCCATCGATCTCGTCGAGCAATGGTCGCAGGCTGGCGGCGATATCGAGGTACTGCTCGCGGCGGCCGGACTTGGGAATGACTTCGAAGATAACGGCGATCATGGGAATCCCGTGTTGTCGTTGTGTGCTTCAGGTAGCGATCTCATCGTAACCCCGATTCAGGAACTGCACGAAGCAGAAGCCGTGGCCGAACGGGTCGGCCATCAGTACGAGCTTGCCCCAGCTGTCGGTGACGGTAGGTTGCTCCTGTGTGGCTCCGGCCGCGATGGCCCGCTCCAGCGCCATATCGATATCCTCCACCACCACGTCCAGGTGGACCGGTGTCCAGTGGCGCGTGTAGTGGCGCTGATCGCCGGGTGTGACCCCACCCGCTGCGTAAGCCGGCGATCCGGAGGCCTTGGCCAACAGATAGATGGGCGCCGGCCCGCCGATCAGCTCGACGCCGTCCTCGCCGAAGCGGCGCCCGACTTCGAGGCCGAAAGCCTGTACATAGAAGTCGATACCACGCTCGAGATCGTCCACGTCCAGGTTGACGAGAAACTCCATGCTGCCTCCTGCCAATAGGTCAGGCTGATTCCGGCCAATAATGAATGAGTAGGCGTTATCCGGTAAGTAAGTGTTTACCGGGGCGCTAGTCAGTGCCTGAAGAGTAGCAGGGGGGGCTTCACCCTTCTTGCTTCCTGAAGAACGATCGCGCGAGTCGTACCCACTGGCCGGGATGGGTTAAATGCGGGGCGTGCCCGGCGCCCGGGATGGTGACTAGTCTGGCATCGGGAATGAGTCGGACGAGGCGTTCCATGGTGGGGGCATACCAGGGTAGCCCCTGCGAACCGGTGCTCAGGCAGATCGGCACATGCAAGCGTTCGAATCGCTCCGGCACGATATCGAGGCGAGTCGGATCCCGGGCTTGGTCCAGCCAAGTCGAGGCGTGAGCAACGAAGCTGGTGCGCATCTCGGTAGTCAGCACTTCTTCCCAGAATCCTGGACCAAAGCCGATGTGCTCGGAGAAGTAGCGCGCTCCCTCTTCGTGCCGTCCCTCCTCGAGTAGCGTAATGGCTCGGTTCATACGTTGCTGAAGGACTGGTAGCAGTGTCTTGCCTTCGGGTTCTTGCTTTAGTAGGCCGAACGCCGGTGGCTCATGTACCAGCACCGATCGGATCCGCTGCGGGCACTCCCCGGCGGCCAACAAGGCAATAGTGGCGCCATAGGAGTGGCCGATCAGGTGGACCTTGGCGTCGCCAGCTACGGCTTGGATCAGTTGGCATAGATCGTCGACGTCCTCGCCATAACTTCCTTGTCCTGGTGGGCACTCGCTTTCGCCATGGCCACGGCGATCATAGCGGATCACGCGGAGCTCGCGAGAGAGTTCCGGGGTCACTTGATCCCAGGCGGCATGGGTATCCCAGGAGCCGTGAACCATTACGACTGGCTGCCCCTGGCCCGATTCAATCAGGGTGATGTGAAGTTGATTAATGTGTATTTGATTCATGGCTGACCCTCGTCGAATGACTCGTGTAGGGCTACCATGCTAGATGTTTATGGGAACGATTATCGTCCTCTTTTCTATGCCCGCAGGAGTCATTCGTATGGCGGTTGGGGTCAATCACTGCTCAACGCACGGAAGTCGGTCGCTAGGGTGTTTGCCGCTTACTCAGACCCATTGCGAGCTGGATGACGGACTGGCAGTCAATCTGCTCCGTCATCATTCGGCGTTCGAGCGGATCGAAAAGAGCTGCGACCCGTATGGCAGGCCAATGCTGGCCCTGACCTTTGGTCTTCAAGGGGAATCGCAGTTTCGGCAGAACGATGGGGCGAGGTTAACCTTCCGTGCCGGTTACACCACGATTGCTGGGTTCACGGCCAGCCGAGGGGAGCGATGTCTGCCGGCCGGCCAGTCGATTCTACAGCTGCGGATCTTGCTCGATGAGCGTCGTTTGCGCCAATACGCCAACGGCGAGCAGGTAGCGAAGTGGTTGGGAAACGACAGCGTCAATCGTTTGGCCTTTGCGGCCACGACAGGCGTTTGCCACGCCCATGTGCGAGCGCTGGCTTGTCAGATGCAGCAGGACTGTTCCCGCTTGGATATGCAAGTCCACGCACTCAGTGCCCTGGCGCATGCGCTAAGAGTTCTTCTGCTCGATTCGCGGGAAAATAATCGGCTGAGTCACGCAAGGATCGAGAGGCTCGAGCGGGCAAGGTCCCTGTTGCTGGAACGGCTCGACTGTCCCCCGGCGCTGGCCGACTTGAGTGCCGCGGTTGGCCTGAACGAGTGCGCTCTCAAACAGGGGTTCCGGCACCGTTTTGGCACGACACCACGACGTCTGTTGCATGAGGCACGCATGTGCGAGGCACACACCTTTTTAGAGAGTGGCTGCCAGGTTGCGCAGGCGGCATATCGGGTCGGTTATGCCCACCCAGGGAATTTCAGTGTCGCCTTCTTGCGCTACTACGGTTATTACCCCAAAGCCGTTTTTGACAAGTGACGCTAACCGTGGCGAAACGGAAACCCGGCCAGCGTCGTCCTTGCCGGTCAGGTTCGGTTGATCGAGACGCCACCATCGGCCAGCATCGCCGTGCCGGTGACAAAGCTGGCATCGTCGGAAGCCAGGTAGAGCGCCGCTCGGGCGATCTCCTCCGGCGTGGCCATGCGCTTGAGCGCGTGCAGGTTCTCGACGAACGTCAGGACTTCCGGGCCCGCGTCGGGGGCATTGGTGATGCTGGCGGGCGTATCGGTGCCTCCGGGCAGCAGGGCATTGACCCGAATGCCGTTGGGCCCCAGCTCGGCAGCCAGGCACTTCATCATGCCCAGGATGGCGGCCTTGCTGGCGCCGTAGGCCGCCATGCCGGGCAAACCGGCGGTATGGCCGACGAAGCTCGAGGTGAATAGCAGGCTGCCGCCGCCGCGCTGTAGCAGCGCCGGGATCTGGTACTTGGCGCCCAGATAGGCGGCGGTCAGGTTGGTATGAATGATGTCGTGCCAGTCACTCGGCGACGTATCCTGCAATGGTCCCATCGGCCCGACGATGCCGGCATTGTTGAAGGCGATATCGAGCCCTCCGAAGCGTTCCAGGGCGGTAGCGACCAGGCGCTGGGCCACGCGCTCGTCGCCTACGTCTCCGGTGACGGCAACGGCGGTGCCGCCGTCGCGCGCGATGGCTTCGACCAGAGCATCGAGTTCGTCCCGGCGGCGTGCATTCACTATCACGTTGGCGCCTTCGCTGGCGAATAGCCGAGCGGTGGCATGGCCGATCCCTGAGCTGGCCCCGGTGACGATGGCGATCTTTCCGGCAAGTCTGTTCATGGCGGTAGTCTCCATGGGAGGTATGGGGTGGTTTGGGTTCCCATGCCTACCCTGCCGGTGCTCGGGTGCGTCCTCACTCCGCTTCTTGCCGTCAAAAATCTGGCGGTTCGATGATGCTATGCTGCGAGTGTCGCGAAATGCTGTGAAGAGACGGGTTCACTTTGAAAGCAAGGGACGGAGTGTGCCAGGCGGGCTCAGGGATCATCCTGAACTCACGGAGAACGCCGAACCCACAGCGGAGGCCCGCCATGCACGAGACATCCACCCATTCGTTTGCCACCTTCGCTTCCGATGAGGCGAAATGGGCCGCGGTATTGGCTCGCGATGCCGCGGCGGACGACGCCTTCGTCTATGCGGTGCGTACCACCGGGGTCTATTGCCGTCCCACCTGCCCATCGCGCCGTCCGCGTCGCGAGAACGCCGAGTTCCATGCCGATGCGGCCACGGCCGAGCGGGCCGGCTACCGGCCGTGCCAGCGCTGCCGCCCCAAGGAGCAAACGTTGGCCCAGCGACACGCCCAGAGCGTCGCCAGGGCGTGCCGTCTTATCGAGACATCTGACGAACTCCCCTCGCTCGACGAATTGGCACAAGCTGCGGGGCTGAGCCGCTTCCACTTTCATCGTGTCTTCAAGTCGGCCACGGGGCTGACGCCCAAAGCGTATGCGGTCGCCTGCCGGGCGGGTCGTGTACGCCAGGCGCTGGCGCAACAAGATACCGTCACCGAGGCGATCTACGAGGCGGGCTTCAATTCCAGCGGGCGCTTCTATGCCGGCTCCAATCGCATGCTCGGCATGACGCCCAAGCGTTACCGCTCGGGAGGGAAAGGCATGGAGATTCAATTCGCCCTGGGAGAGTGTTCGTTGGGCACGATTCTTGTGGCCGCCAGCGAAAAGGGTATTTGCGCCATTTCCCTGGGGAGCGATCCGGAGCAGCTGTTGCAGGAGTTCCAGGACCGTTTCGCCAACGCCAACCTGATCCCGGGGGGTAAGGATTTCGACGTATGGGTGGCCCAGGTGGTGGGCTTCGTCGAGACGCCTGGCCTCGGGCTATCGCTGCCGCTGGACATTCGCGGTACTGCCTTCCAGCAGCGGGTCTGGCATGCGCTGACCGAGATTCCCGTAGGCACCACGATCAGCTATGCGGAGTTGGCGGAGCGGATCGGCTCTCCCAAGTCGGTGCGCGCCGTGGCCAGGGCCTGTGCCTCCAACACCATTGCGCTGGCCATTCCCTGCCACCGGGTCGTGCGTAGCGACGGGGCGCTTTCAGGCTACCGCTGGGGAGTGGAGAGAAAGCGCGTGCTGATTGAGCGCGAAGGTCAGCGAGAAGCCGGTGAGGACGGTTCGGGAAAATCCCCCTCTAGCGCTTCAGTGATTCCCGCTTGCGGGGTACGCTCGAGGAAGGTCGACAGCACCACGTAACTGCGCGTGGCTTTGACGCTCGGCAGGGCATAGAGCCGGGCGAGGAGGCCTTCCAGTGCACGGCTGCTGGCGCAGCGCACCTTGAGCAGCATGCAGGCATCGCCGGCCACGGAGTGGATCTCCTCGACTTCGGGCAGCTCCGAGAGTGCGAGCAGTTCCTTGGTCTTGCCCCATCCAGTGGAGTCGACGTGCACGAAGGCGAGGAAAGGTTTCCCTGTGGAAGGGCCATCCAGCATTGCCACCGTGCCGCGTATGCGTCCTGTGGCCCGCAGCCGTTTGACCCGTTCGTGCACGGCCGGCGCCGAGAGCCCGGCGCGGTCACCCAGTTCGGCGTAGCTGAGCCCGGCATCCTGGGCCAGTTCGCCTAATATTGTTCGGTCGAAGGCGTCCAGCGGGCGTGCCGCCTGGCCTTTGTTCCGAACGGTTTCTGTTTTTTTAGGATTCGGCATTATCGCGATTGCTCCGAATGGAATTCCTTTCTTCAATGGTAATGTCGAATTCCATCTGGAGCGAGTCGTGATTAGTCGTCATCTGGTTCTGTTAACTGCAGCCATTGCCGTAATTGGCGCCAATTCGCTGGCGCTGAGCCCCATTGCCGCTGCGGTGGCGGAGGCATTCTCGGGCCGCAGCGCCGCCGATGTGATGACGGCTACGGCGCTTTATGGCTTGGCCACGGCGGGCAGTGCACTGCTGCTGGCTTCGGTGGCCGATCGTATCGGTGCCGAGCGCGCGCTGGTGCGGGCGCTGCTGGTGCTATCCGTGGCGCTGGGCCTCGCTGCGCTCTCTCCAGCACTCTGGACTCTGCTTGCCGCCCAGGCGCTGGCCGGCTTGGCGGCGGGCGTGGCGCTGCCGGCGATCTATACCCTCACCGCCCAAGTGGCGGCGAAAGGGCGTGAGAGCCAGACGCTGAGCTTCGTGCTGACGGGGTGGACGCTGAGCCTGATGGTCGGGGTCGGTCTTGCGGCGTTGCTGGCCGACCTGCTGCACTGGCGTGCCGTCTTCACGGTACTGGCGCTGGCTGCCGTGGTATTGGCATTGGGAATATCGCGCTGCCACGACTGGGGAACGAGAGCGGGCGGTGCGACGCCGAGCTCCTTCCTCACTGCCTTGCGAATTCCTGGTATTCGTTCGGTGCTGCTGAATGTCGCTGCCTATATGACGGCGTTCTACGGCCTGTACACCTATCTCGGCCCGCATCTAGGCGAGGCTCTGCAGTTGCCTGCGTCCTTCGCGGGGCTGGCCATTGCCATTTACGGACTGGGCTTCGGCGCCGCAGCACCGCTGGGCCGGTTGGTCGACCGGCATGGTGCGAGCGCCGCCGCCTGTGTGACCTTTGCCGGCCTGATGCTCGTCTACCTGGGACTGATGGGTGCCGCGATGCTTCCGCTGGTATTGCTGGCGCTCTGCTTGGGCTGGGGTGTGGGCAATCACCTGGGCCTGAACCTGCTCATGCGACAGCTTGCCGAACTCGACCCGGTGCAACGTGGGGCCATCATGGGGCTATACAGCGCTATCACCTACCTGTGCGTGTTCGCCGGCGCACTGCTCTATCGCCCGATCTATGCGCACTTCGGCTTTGCCGCCTGCGCCTGGGCTTCGGCAATGCTCGTTCTGCCGGCCTTGGGCTGGGCGCTGGGGCAGTGGCGCAGGAAACAGGCTGCGCTACGCTGTCGCTCGGAGACATGATGGCTTCGGATAATGAGGTATAACAGCATGATTGCTTACACGATGGTGGGAACGAGAAATTTAGAGAATGCGCAGACATTCTATGACCCTCTTTTCGTTGAAATGGGCTGGGATGTCTGCTGGAAAGATGATTCATGCATTTCCTATGGGAAAGAAACCGACCTCGACTTTCCGAGGTTCTTTGTCGGCTACCCCTTCGATGGTCAGGAAGCGAGTGTGGGCAATGGCACCATGACAGCGTTCCAGTTCGCGGCCCCTGAACAGGTCGACAAGTTATACAACATAGCCATCGACAATGGAGGGAGTGACGAAGGCGCTCCAGGCTATCGGCCGCAATACGCCGAAGGGTTCTATGCGGCCTATGTTCGCGATTGCGATGGCAATAAGCTGGCGTTTGTTGTCTACCCGGAGGAGGCTTGAATGACTCGATTGGCACGCTAATGTCTTGCGGGTACTGGAATGTTGTAACCTGCGGCGCTGTAAGGTTTACCGGGCAGGCCAACTGCGGTTCGGTGAGCTTCGTGTCGGTGTCGCCACTGGGTTTATTTCAACCAGCGTACGATGAGCGAGGCCAGGCAGTTGGCCCCGGTTGTCATGTCGGTGTGGCCACGCATCATCTCTTTCGATATCGCTTCACCTGCACCGATGATCCCGACGCAGCGTAGGCGAAGTGATTCTTCGTCGAAATCGCAATAAGGCCGCAGTGCCTCCTGGTAAAGCTTTACGTAGTGATCGAGTAGCTCCTGCTGCACCGCATCCATCTCTTCCGTGCCCTTCAGAGCGGCCGATAGGGCATGCCATTCCGGCCCGACGTCCGTATAGCACTCCATATAAGCTTGACCCACGACCTGGGCAATATCCGCCAGATGGCGCGGCGCCTTCTTTAGCGCAGTGACAAAGGCGTCTGCCTTCGCTTGATCTAGCTGGCGATACAGCACGATGAGCAGGCCGGCTCGGGAGCCGAAGTGCTCGTAGGCGATGGGTTTGCTGACTCCGGCTCTCTCGGCCAGGTAGCCCAGGGTGAGGGCATCGGTGCCCTCCCTCTGCACGATGTTGAGAGCGGTCTCCAAAAGTTGCTCGCGCCGCTCGGCCTTTGTCAGTCGTCTTTTCTGTCTGGTCATGATCTGCCTTCTATTCCTTCTCAAGGATTCGTGCAACCCGTGCAGCGCACGGGTGCTTGACGAGGATAACCTACAAGCAGTAACTTACAAAAGGTAAGTTACTACTTGTAGGTTTATTGGAGGAGAATATCATGTCTCAGCGGAATGATGACCCGGTACTGCTCGTTGGAGGTTCCGGCGTGGTAGGGAGTCAAGCAGCCAGAACACTGCGGCGTCTGTATCCGAATTTGCCGCTTGCCATTGGTGGGCGCGATATGGAGAAAGCGGCAGCTGTGGCCCGGGAGCTGGGGAGGGCCGAGGCGATAAGCGTCGAGCTTGGTACAGCGGGCCTGGGGCTGACGGAGAGCCAGCGCTTCAGTGCTGTGGTCATGTTCCTGAAAGACGACACGCTGAGTTCCTTGCGCTATGCACAGCAGGCAGGAATTCCGCATCTGGGGATTTCGACCGCGGCCTTCGAGATAGCGCCGGAGGTTGCATTGCACATCAATGCGTCTACGCGTTCCGCCATACTCATGATGAGCAACTGGCTGGCTGGCAGTGCGACGCTTCCCGCCCTTCACCTGGCTCGTGAGTTCGCTTCAATCGATTCGATTCGGATTGCTGCGGTACTCGATGAGCAGGATATGGGAGGGCCTGCAGCCTATGCCGATTATCTGCGCCAAACTGGTGCGGTAACGAGCGCACTGATGCGAGAGGAAGGCAAGTGGGTATGGGCCCATGGCAAGCAGACGCATCGCACTTTCACCATGCTGGACGGCACGACTGCGGAGGGTACGGCTTTCGGTAATTTGGACCTGCTCAGCTTATCCGGCGCCACCGATGCAAAAACGATTCGCTTCGACTTTACGCTTGGTGAAACCTCCAGTCGACGCCGCGGTGAGCCGTTCTCGACTGAGATTCTTCTCGATATTACTGGTCAAGACCTGAGTGGGAATCGACGCTCTATTCGACAGGCGATTGTGCATCCGGAAGGTCAGGCACCGCTGACAGCACTGGGCGTGGCGCTCGGCGTGGAACGGTTGCTGGGCCTCGGTGGCCAAGCGCCAGTGGTGCCGGGACTTTACCTACCCGATAGCCTGCTCGCCCCGGATTACTTTGTGCAGCGTATGCAGGAGATTGGCGCTCGCTTCCACGATCTCGAGCCGGAGGTTAGCTCATGAATGCCTCCTCTCTTGCTCCCGTGCTTCTGATAGGCGGGGCAGGCCGTGTCGGCTCACGGGCCGCTCGTTGGCTGCGTGACATGCACCCTGAGCTACCGATCGTCATCGCAGGACGAGATATTGCAAAGGCGCGCCGGCTGGCCACCGAGATCGGACATGCCTCAGCCATTGTCATCGACTTGGGTCGGGTCGATCTGGGCTTGGACGAAGATGCCTCATTTAGCGCCGTGACCGTGTTGCTTAAGGACGATTCGCTGAGCGCAATGCATTTCGCCCAGACGCATGGCGTGCCGTACGTGGCGATTTCCGACTACGCCTTCGATATCGGACCGGAGGTGGCGCTGGGGGTAGCCAGGCCCAACGCGGCGCCAGTCCTTTTGCTCGGCCATTTCTTGGGGGGTATATCAGTGCTGGCGACACTGCATGCCACTCGCAACTTTCAGCGAGTGGATACCATCGAGATGGCTGCCGTCTTCTCCCCGGCGGATATCGGCGGGCCGACGGCCCAGGCCGATATGGCACGTGTCGCTGAAATTGCGCCTCATCCGCTGATGCTGCAGGACGGCCATTGGGTCTGGGCCAAGGGAGAGGCGGCACAGCGTACATTCACAGATATCGACGGCGTGGTACGGCAGGGGCAGGCCTATCCCCTGCTCGATGTGGTTAGTCTGGCGGTGGCGACTGAGGCTGTCTCGATCCGTATCGACGCTTTCATGCGCAATGATGCGGATTCCTCGCCTTCCCACCGGTTGATCATTGATATCGCTGGCTTAAGTCAGAATGGCGAGCCAAAACGCACCCGCTGGGTAATCGAGGATGATGACTTCCATCAAGGCATGAGCGGCATAGGCCTGGCCCTGGCCATCGAACGACTGCTGGGGCTGAGCGGAGGCGAGCCGGTTAAACCAGGGCTCTATCACCCCGAGACTCTCTTGAGGTCGGAAGACGTCATGCAACGACTAAAGCAGGCAGGTGTGTCGGTTCGGGCTTATCCGCTGCCCGATCACGTGGTGTCTACATAAACCACCATCCTGAGATGCCGGTGCTCGTCCACCAGCAGCGTGGCGTGTTCGTACTCCCTCGGGCTGGATTCGGTGTCGAGAATCGAGCCGATGCCGTAGCGATAGGCCTCGTGGTTGGGTTGTTCCCACCAGCGGCGAAAATCCGGCGATAGCTTGGCGAGCGCATCGATCAGCTCCTGCATGGCCGGGTCCTCGGGCGCGGCCGCCAGATCGCAGCGGAACTGGGCCAGCAGGCGGGGGGCATCCTGATGCCAGTCGGGAAGGCGTCGACGCAGCGCCGGGTCGGCGAACAGCAGGCGCACCATGTTGCGCTCGCCGGGCTCCCTGTCGCTGAAGTCGAACAGGCTATCGGCCACCGTATTCCAGGCGATGACGTCCCAGCGCAGATTCATCACGTAGGCGGGCCTGGGCATGTCATCCATCAGCGTCTGCACCAGGGGTGGAATTTCCTGCCACTGGTAGGCCTCCACCGGCGGCGGGCGGCGATGGGCGAGCAGGAACAGGTGGCAGCATTCGGCATCGTCGAGCTTGAGGGCCTTGGAAACGCTGAGCACAAAGCTCTCCGAGACGTTGATGTCGCGTCCCTGCTCGAACCAGGTGTACCAGGTCAACCCCACGCCAGCGAGGGTGGCCACTTCCTCACGGCGAAGCCCTGGGGTGCGCCGACGGCCGGTGCTGGGCAGGCCGACGTCGGCCGGCGTCAGCTTGTTGCGATGATGGACCAGGAAGTCGGTGAGTTCACTGCGGGTTCTGTCGAGGCTGCGTCCGGCCATGGCTTCGTTCCAGGTAGTACCGCTGGTAATAGGATAACTGGCTATATTGTAACCCCATAAAGATTGGCAAAGACTATCATGCCAACCCTATGGAAAGGAGGCATGGCATGGTTTCCCTCAATGAAGCGTCAGGCTCTCGGCCCACCCGACAGCGGGCGGGTATCAAGGAGTGGGCCGGCCTGGCGGTATTGGCACTGCCCACGGCACTTCTAGGCCTCGACGTCACCATTCTCTATCTGGCACTGCCCGCCCTGGCAGCGGATCTGCAGCCGAGCAGCACCGAGGCGCTGTGGATCATGGATGCCTACGGTTTCATGATCGCCGGCTTTTTGATCACCATGGGAACCTTGGGCGACCGCATCGGCCGTCGCCGGCTGTTGATGATCGGCGCCGTAGCCTTTGGCGTCACTTCGGTGATCGCGGCCTTCTCCACCAGCGTCGCCATGCTGATTGCCGCCCGCGCGGTGCTCGGTGTGGCCGGTGCGACGCTGATGCCGTCGACCCTGGCGCTGATCAGCAACATGTTCGGCGATGTGCGCCAGCGCGCCCTGGCCATCGGCATATGGGCCACCATGTTTGCTCTGGGCATGGCGCTGGGGCCGGTCGTGGGCGGTGTGCTGCTGGAACGCTTCTGGTGGGGCTCGGCTTTCCTTATAGCTTTGCCTGTGGTGGTGGTGCTGCTGATTGCGGCGCCGATACTGCTGCCGGAGTATCGCGCGCATCGCAGTGGCCCGTTGGATCTCGCAAGCGTATTGCTCTCGCTGGCGGCCGTGCTGCCGGCGGTCTATGGCGTGAAGGAGGTCGCCAAGTCGGGGCTCGAGCCTGTTCCGGTACTGGCGCTTGTGCTGGGGGGGATGCTGGCGCTTGCCTTCGTGCGTCGTCAAAAGCGCTTGGCCGATCCATTGCTCGATATGCGTCTGTTCGGCAGCCGCACGTTCAGTGCAGCACTGATCGTATTGCTGGTTGGCCTAGTGGGCGTTTCCGGCGTCATGCTGCTGGTGACCCAGTATCTGCAACTGGTGGCGGGGCTCACGCCGTTGGCGGCAGGGCTGTGGATGGGGCCACCGGCGCTGATGATGGTGCTGGCAGGCATCGTGGCGCCGCTGATTGCCCGACGTATTCGTCCTGGCTATGTGGTGGGCGCCGCGCTAACGCTCTCGACGCTGGGCTATTGGCTGCTGGCAACCGTCGACGTTAATTCCAGTGGCGTAGGCCTGGCGATAGCCGGGTTCTCGCTGGTCTATCTCGGCCTAGGGACTATCGCTGCCCTGGGCACCGACCTGGTCGTGGGTGCCGCGCCGGCAGAGAAGGCCGGTTCGGCCTCGGCCATGTCGGAGATGGTGCAGGAGCTGGGTGTTGCGCTGGGGGTGGCGCTGCTGGGTAGCCTGGCCACCTTCGTCTATCGCGCACAGTTCAGCGCGACGATGGCCGATGGTAAAGCCGCCGGGGTGGCGGGCATCGTGGAGGAAAGCCTGTGGGCCACCGTTTCGGCCGGCGAGAGCCTTCCTTCGGGCGTATTGCTGGAAGCCCAGCAGGCCTTCACCGCGGGGCTGAATGTGACCGCCACCGTGGGCGGCATCGCTATCCTGGTGCTAGCGGTGGTTTCCATCGTCAGCCTGCGCCATGTCGGGGCCATTGGCGGAGAAGTTCAGGATCAATCAATCGAGAAAGGCGAGCCCTGCTCGCTCTGCTAGGCCTGGTTCTCATCCAGAGTCTCGAACAGGCCCTCGTAGGCAACGACGAGATGATTGTCGTCGACCTCCAGGTCGGCCTCGAAGCCTTTGGCGATGCCCAGGTCGGTGTATCGCCAGCGGTCTCTGCCGAGGGCCGTATAGCGTTGGCGGGAGGGCAGCAACTGAAGGGAGGGCAGGTCCACATACAGCGTGGTCAGCTCGCCCGACCCTTGAAGCCGGCGCATTGCCAGCGTGTTGCAGAATGGCGTCGCCGACAGGTCTATTTCCTCGCAATCCGCGAGATCGGGGCGTAGGCGACCGTTCACCTGCCAGCCCTCCTCGCTGCGTTCGACCTGCAGGGTCTCGACCGTCGGGCTTGCGAGGTGCAGCTCCAGGCGGTGAGTGCGCCAGTCGCGGTCGAGTTGCCAGAGATAGGACAAGCCAAATGCCTCGGCACCCGCGTGCACGACCGTGGAGAGAACCAGGAAGCCTTCGTCATCCGGCTGGACGTGCAGGACCTCCAGGCCCGGCTCATCCAGTCGCCGCCACTTGCGGGTTATCGATAGCGCTGACATGACGATACCTCCTCCTTGTCTTCCAACGGATCGCAAGGGCCTCGGCCCCGGCCTGCAGTCGTATCACCGCCGCCGCTCCCTCCAGCCTCGCTGACCAGGGCCGATCGGTGCTCATACGGGAGGGGGATTGCGCTCGGCGAACTGGCCGTTCCAGTAAGGGTAGTAGGGATAGGGCGGTGTCACGCGGCTGGCTTCATCGAGCCGCCTTGTCTGCTCCTCCCCGAGTTGCCATCCGGTGGCCCCCAGGTTGTCTCGCAGCTGTGTCTCGTTGCGTGCGCCGATCAACACGCTGGATACGGTGGGTCGTCGGAGTAACCAGTTGAGGGTGGTTCAGCTCCTGTCAGTTGGAATGTAGGCGGAGCATAGAACGTTGTGCTTTCAAGATAAGCCGGCTAAAAGGACAAAGACTTTCAACAAAGACTTTAAAATGAGTCGAATCGACGATCTCTCCCTATTCCTGCGCATTCTCGACCAAGGGTCGATCAGCGAAGCGGCACGCAGCCTGGATCTCTCCGCGGCCGTCGCCAGCCAGCGCTTGAAGCGACTCGAGCGGGAGCTCGGCGTGCGACTCCTGCAGCGCACCACACGGCGACTACGACCGACGGCGGAGGGCAGGAGCCTGGCTGAACAAGGCCGGGAAGCGGTGGAGGACCTCGAGGCGCTGATGGGTGGGCTGCACCGGTCGACGCGCGAGGTCGCCGGCACCCTGCGCCTGACCTTGCCTCCCACCTTTGGCCGCCTCTATGTATCGCCGTTGTTGCCCGATTTCCTGAGTCGCCATCCCAAACTGCGACTTGATCTCGATCTGTTCGATCAACGCCGGGACATCGTGAGCTCCGGGTTCGACCTGGCCATTCGCATCGGTTCGCTGGCCGATTCCAGCCTGGTGGCGCGCCGGCTGCTGCGGATTCTGCCGGACCATGCGCCGCCCGAGACGGGCATTCACGCGATCATGCCGCAGCGGCGCCTGGTGCCCCCCAGGGTGCGCGCCTTCATCGACTTTCTCGTCGAACAGTGGGAGCCGGCGCCGCCCTGGGAGCGCCATGCGAATGCCGTCAGGAACTAGCCAGGCCGCGCCAGGCGTTAAGCTTCGTGTGAAACGTTGGTGAGCGCATCCCAGCCCGACATCGCACAGTCGGCGATAGCCAGCAGCGTTTCGCGCGAGGCACCGTCACGGGCCTGAATCGACATGCCGTGCTGCAGCGTGACGTAATAATTGGCGATTGCCCGGCAGTTCGTCGAGGCGGGCAACTCGCCTTCCTCGACGGCACGTTTCAGGCGGCGCTCCAGCAGGCAGCCGTTCGCCTGGCGGTGTGCCTTCAAGGCATCACAAACCTGGACATTGGCGCCCTGCATCTGCGGGGCGGCAAGCACGATCATGCAGCCCCGTGGCGTCGCACCGCGCGTGAAGGCCTCGGCCGTGGCATGCAGCACATGTTCGATGGCAGCGCGTGCCGTCGATGCCGTTTCCACCTGCTCCCAGATACCGCTGCCTTCCGTACGCACGTAGAGCGCTACCGCCTCCTTGAACAGTGCTTCCTTGCTGCCGAAGGTGGCGTAGAGGCTGGGTGCGTTGATGCCCATGGCACGAGTCAGGTCGCTGAGCGAGGCATTGTCGTAACCCTGGCTCCAGAACACTTCCATAGCACGGCGCAGGGCCTCTTCCCTGTCGAAGCCGCGGGGTCTGCCGCGCGGGGGCATGTCGCACTCCTTTTTGTATCGATAGCTACAAAATATCTTGACAGTGACTCGCATGTCTAGTCATCTTATTTATGTATCGATCACTACATAAATGGAGCAAGACATGCAGCGACTCAGCGGAAAGGTAGCGTTGGTGACCGGTGGCAGCCGTGGAATAGGGGCCGCTATCGCGCGGCGCCTGGCGGAGGAAGGAGCGGCTGTGGTGATGACCTACGTCAACGGCGAGGCCCAGGCGCAGTCGGTGGTTGACGGGATCGTGTCGACGGGTGGCCAGGCAACGGCGGTTCGTGCCGACAATCGTGACGCCGCAGCGCTCGAGGCAGCCGTCGAGCGCACGGTGGCCGAGTTAGGCGGGCTGGATATCCTGATCAACAATGCGGGGATCTTCCCGACCGGAACGATCGAGGAAGTGACACTGGAAGAATTGGATCGCACCATCGCGATCAACCTGCGTGCGCCGGTGGTGGCTGCCATGGCGGTGGTGGGCCATATGCCGGAGGGCGGGCGTATCATCACCATCGGCAGCAACCTCGCCGTTCGGGTGCCCTGGCCCGGCATCAGCCTGTACGCCATGAGCAAGGCCGGCCTGGTGGGACTGACCAAGGGGCTCGCACGCGACCTCGGGCCGCGCGGTATCAACGTCAATGTGGTGCATCCAGGTTCCACCGACACCGACATGAACCCCGCCGATGGCGAACTCTCCGATCCACAGCGTAGCTTGATGGCCATCCCCCGCTATAACGAGGCCGGTGACGTCGCCGGCCTGGTGGCCTGGCTGGCGGGGCCGGAAGGACGCTCGGTGACAGGTGCCGAGTTCACCATCGACGGCGGTGCCAATATCTGAATTTGGCCAGGTCGGCGATCGCCGAAAGCGCCAGCCATTCGGGCCCATGTGAATTGCGCCGCCTGCGCTTGCTTGGTCATGGCTGAACACCTTCCCCGGCTGGTTGGCGCTCGGATGTTGTCCTCTTCTTGAAGGCTGAGTGCGCCAGCAGGACAGCGGCGACCGAGACGAGCGCCATGGTGACCGCCACGCTTGTCCAGCCGAGACTTGCGGCCAGCGCGCCCCCGGCGGCCGGGCCGACCAGCATCCCGATATTGTTGCCCTGCATGGCGAGGCCCAGCGTCGCTCCCACAAGCTCGGGGCGCGGCGCGAAGCGGGGCACGCTATCCATCAGGACGACCGGGATCAGGCCGGCCATGAAAGCGAACAGCACCGCAAAGACGGCGATCGCGATCCAGGAAAGATCAGCAGCCAGCACGCCGAAACCGAACAGCGTCATCATGAGGAAGCCCGCCGCCAGCACATGAAGTGGTTGGCGGCCCGAAGCGAGCAGGAAGCCTGCGGCGAGATTGCCAACACCGCTTGCTGCTATGGCGATGGCTGAGACCGTGCTGGCCGGTTCCGGGCCGAGCTCGAACCGCTCCGTGAGCAGTGAGGGCAGGAAGCCGAACACCACGAAGAAGGCAGCCGAGAAGGCGGCGAAGATCGTGGCGAGCGCCCATGGCCCAGGTGCGACGAGCGCTTGCTTCAGTTGCGAGCCGATGCGCTGGACGTTAGCAGTCGCCACCTTCTGCGACGGGATGGCGAAAACGAAGAAGGCAGCATAGGCGAACAGGATCGCCGAGTTGAGCAGCCAGAAGCCGCGCCATTCGAGCAGGGTCAGGAGTGGCGCGGCGAGCATCACCACGGTCATCCCTACCGGCATGACCGTGGCCCAGACCGCGATAGCGCGATCCCGTATCCTCCTGGCGACGATGGCGAAGATCATCGTGGGTCCGGCCACGAAAACCGCCATGAAGCCCAGCCCCTCGATGACACGAGAGAGCATCAGCAGTTCGACGCCGGTTGAAACGCCGCCGAGCCCTGCACCGAGCGCCTGAAGCGCCAGCCCGCCCACCACCATGCGCTTGGTGTCGATCCGGTCGGCCGCCAACCCCACAGGGGCCCCGCCGATGGCGCCGACGATTGCGAAGGCCGATATGAGCCACGAGACGACCACGAGGCTCAGGCCAAGATCGAGCTGGACGGCGGCAAGCGCCATTGGCGCCTTGCCAACCTGAAAGGCGGAGGCCACGCCTGCGCCAGCGATGATGAAGACCGTGCTCCATCCCGCCTCCTGCGGCGGGTTCGATTGGGAGTATTGCGTTGCGGACATTGTCGTGCGCTCCGTCTGTTCGTGCTCTGACTTTCTCCCCACCTTGCCTATTCCGAGACCGTGTAGGGCACGGCGTTGCGTGCGGTGCGCAGCGCCTTGGCCCACCATTTGAGCTGATGCAGCATCGTGTTCGCCGCTGCGGCACAGCCGGTCGGATTGCGTGGCTGGCCGTCCTCATCGAACTGGTCCCACGGGTTCTGAAAGCTGACTGTGTCGCGTAGGGTGACGGCATGAAGCTCGGGCATGACGCCCCGCAAGTGCTCGACCGCGCGCACGCCGGCCGCGAAACCGCCATAGGCTACGAAACCGACCGGCTTGGCCCGCCACTCTTCGTAGCCGAGGTCGATCGCCTGCTTCAGCGAAGCCGGATAGCTGTGGTTGTATTCCGGCACGATCATCACGAAGGCATCGGCCGCGTCGAGCCGGGCGGTGTATGCCTTGAGGTCGTTATCCAGCTCTGCGGGAAGGATCGCAGGCAGGTTGAGGTCGGCCAGGTCGATATAGTCGACCTCGAACTCCTGCCGGTCCTTCACCTGATCCAGGAACCACTTGCCGATCGTCGGCGCGAGGCGGCCTTCACGATTGCTGCCAACGATGATCGCGAGGCGGATGGGCGTGTCATTCATGGTCTTTTCTCCTTTGTTGGTTCTTCTGCTGGGCAATGGCATGTCGTTCCCGCCGGAACGAAGCTCTGGCGGGGGGCGTGTGGTCGATGTCGGGATGAAGGAGTCTGTGCGCTCAGATGCGTGGTGCTTCCGTAGGAGTTTTATGCCACAGCTTTGTGATTCACGGGACTGACAAAAGATGGATCATCATGATCTATCCGATTGGACGGTAGCAGTCACTCAACCAGGCGATCCTGGGTCGCAGCGATCGCGTCGATCTCCAACGAGCAGCCCGGCAGCTCGGCCAGCAGTGCCTTGCGGAAGGCGGCGCCCGCCGGACCGAGAGGCCGGTCGATGCGGCGAGCAAGGTAGGTCTGCGTCGTTGATTCACCACCCTCGGCGAAGGCTGCGACCGGAAGCCGAACGAGATCGCCCCCGTGCAGCTCGCGTTCGATCATCCAGAGCGGGAGGCTGCCCCAGCCGACTCCCGACAGGATCAGTGTCTTCTTCGTAAGGTTGTCTGCCACCCGCCAGCGCGACGGCGATACCACGCCATAGTCGCGCTTGCCTGTGAGCGCAGATGGATCTTCGCCAACCACCTGGATGTGATCGGCGAGCGTCGTCGTGCTGAGTGGTGCGTCGACCGTCTGCGCGAGCGGATGGCCTCGCGCGACAACGGCGGCACGCCTGACTGTCATCAGCGCTTCCAACTCGATCGCCGGATTGATCAGGTTAATTCCGCTGATCGCCAGATCGCATTCACCTTCCAGCAACGCTTCAAACGATGCCCCAAGCGGCGTCGAGAGAATACGGAAGGTGACCGTGGGATAGGTTTCGCAAAGCGCGTTGAGGGCGCGCCCCAGGACCGGCAACGGGAACTGTGGGTCGAGTGCCACGGTGATCTCCAGTTCCACGCCCTGGCCCAGCCCCCGCGCCCGCGCGCGCACCGCGTCGACCTTGATCAGCAGCGCCCTGACATCCGCCAGAAGTGACGCCCCGGAGGGGGTGAGTCTTGGCCTGTGACCGGAACGGTCGAAGAGCTCCACTTCAAGCTGCGCTTCGAGATTGCCAATCGCATGGCTGATCGCCGACTGCACCCGCGACAGCCGCATTGCTGCCGCGCGGAAGCTACCGGTCTCGGCGACGGTGACGAAGACGCGCATCTGATCAAGCGTCAGGCCGTCCAGCATGTTCGATTCCTCCGATCATTCTCTCCGAACTTATAGTACTCCCTTGTATATGCTCAACGTCGGCGGACCATGTCCAGTGCTTGGTTCATCAGTGTGAGTTACAGGCCACGCAGCGCGTGGCCTGTCTGCTATCAGGCGTCGACCAGGTCCTCCTTGAGATTCTTCGCCCATGCCATGACCAGCGCGTCGATGTCCTGCTCGGCCTGGGCCAGCGAGGCCTGCAGACGTTCGTCGCCGAATTCGTCGTACTCCACCGCGATGCCGTGCACGTCATCGATGCCCAAGTAGCCGAACACGGTGCAGATGTGCGGCTCGACGTGGTTGGTATGGGCCATGCGCTCGCCTGGTGCATAGCCGTAGTCGCCTCGGGCGCTCAGCACCACCAGCCGCTTGTGCATCTCGGTCAGCATCGGCCAGTAGGGCAGCCCTTGGCGCGAGCGATCGAAGCCGAAGGTGCGTCCGACCCGCACGATGTTATCGATATAGGCCTTGAAGCCTGCCGGGACACCGAAGTTGTACATCGGCACGCCGGCAACGATCACATCGGCCTCCAGCAGCTCGTCGACCAGCGCGTCGCTCTCGGCCAGGACGTCGTGCATCCAGGGCTCGCGCGCCTCCGGCTTGGTGAAGGCGGCATGGATCCACTCGCCGCTGACGGGGTGAGGCGGGTGCTGGCCCACGTCGCGATAGAGAATGCGATCGCCGGGACGGACCTTTTGCCATTGCTCGACGAAGCGAGCGCTGAGACGACGTGAGTGGGAGCCGTGTGGATCTATTCCGGAACGGCCGGGACGGGCGCTGGCATCGATGTGAAGTAACGTGGTCATGAGTCTCTCCTGACAAGTAGAATTCAACTAGCTGGGTGCGTGAGAGACAGCATCGAGCCATCATGCAGGGCTTACAAACGACCATTTTTTGTGGGATGGAATAGCTGAACTTGTCTATGATGGGCTTGGCCATGGCTGAGTGCTCAACGAGGAGACGCCAGTGAATCGACGCACGCTGCCACTATCGCAACTGCGCGCCTTCGAGGCGGCGGCACGCCACCGCAGCTTCAAGCAGGCCGCCGAGGAGCTGGCCGTGACACCGGCGGCCATCAGCCACCAGGTGCGCGAGTTGGAAGCGTTGCTGGGCGTGGCGCTATTCGAGCGGCGCATCCGCCAGGTGGTGCCGACGGCAGAAGCGGAGCATCTGTTTCCCGTACTGCGCCGTGGTTTCGACTCCTTTGCAGAGGCGTTGGAAGCGCTGCGTGAGCAGGGCAACGGTGGCAGCGTCACGCTCTCCTGCACGCCGGCCTTCGCCAGCCAGTGGCTGTTGCCGCGACTGGCCGATTTCCATGCTAGGCACCCCGATATCGACTTGCGCATTCACGCCAGCGAAGCGCCTCTGGATCTGTCACGCGGTGCCTCGCTGGCGATTCGCTACGGCATGGGGCCCTACCCGGAGCATGAGGCAGAGGTGCTGGCCAATGACACCTTCGCCCTGGTGGCAAGCCCGCAGCTGGGGCTGGCCGTGTATGAGGATCTGAAGAGAGTTCGGCATATCGACTTCGACTGGTACAGCCCGTCGCTGGGGTTGCCCTCGTGGCAGCACTGGTGCCAAGCGGCGGGCGGCACCGCTGCCGACCTGGGAGCGAGCCTGACCTTCTCCGAGGAGAGCCATGCGATCCAGGCCGCCATCGCCGGCCAAGGCGTGGCGCTGCTGAGCCAGACCCTGGTGAAGGCGGAACTCGAGCGCGGTATTCTGCAGGTGCCCTTCGGCCCGCGGTTGCCAGGGCTTCGTTACCACCTGATCCGACACAGCCGCTTCGCCGGCCATGCTGCCCTTGAGCGGGTGGCCGAGTGGTTGCGAGGGGCTTTTGCAGGTGTGGCCAGCCAGAAAAGCGGATCTGTGGATGCTTGAAGGCCTATGGCCGAAATTTTTTACTTGCCGGCCTGTGCTCGCGCTGGGCATGCTGAAATGGTCGTTCACTCATCAATGACGAGACAAGACAGATGAACCTTGAGCTCTGGCTGGCCTTCGTGGCCGCTTCCGCTGTGATGCTGGCCATTCCGGGACCGACGATCCTCACCGTGATGAGCTATTCATTGGCCTCGGGGCGGCGTGCCAAGGCACCGCTGGTCGCCGCCGTCGCCCTGGGCGATTCAACGGCCCTGGCGATGTCGCTGCTGGGCCTCGGTGCCCTGCTGGCCACCTCGGCGTTCTGGTTCACCGCGGTCAAGTGGGTCGGCGGGCTCTACCTGCTCTACCTGGGTATCAAGCTGCTGCGTGCCGGGGCGAGTACGAGCGTCGTGCCGGCGCCGGCGGAGTCCGTGTCGCGCTGGAAGCTCTTCGGCAATACCTACCTGGTCACGGCGCTCAATCCGAAGGGCATCGTGTTCTTCGTGGCCTTCCTGCCACAGTTCCTCGACCCGAAGCTACCGGTGACGCCGCAGCTGTGGGTGCTGGCCGCCACCTTCGTCACACTGGCCACACTGAATGCGGCCCTCTACGCGCTCTTTGCCGCCACCGCCCGCCGCCTGCTGTCCACGCCGCGTGCCCAGCGCGGCTTCCATCTGATGGGCGGCTCGTTGCTTTCGAGCGCGGGGGTATGGGCGCTACTGGCCAGACGGCCGGCCTGAGGAGCTGCCGGAGCAGGGTGCCCTCGGCCAGAACTGCTCTACGTAATCGCGTTTCGCCCATCCCTCGATTACGTTGTAGGAAAGCGATATCCCGGAGCGCCCATGCCGCTCGATGTCTTTCATCCCGCCGTCAGCCAGTGGTTCGAACGCGATCTCGGTGCGCCCACCGAGGTGCAGGCGCGCGCCTGGCCGGCCATCGGCGCGGGCGGCCATGTGCTGATCGCCGCACCCACCGGTTCGGGCAAGACGCTGGCGGCGTTCCTCGCCGCCATCGATGCCCTGGTGCGCCGCGGGCTCGAGAATGAGCTGCCCGACGAGACCGTGGTGCTCTACGTCTCGCCGCTGCGCGCGCTGTCCAACGACATCCAGCGCAACCTGCAACTGCCCATCGCCGGCATCGGCGAGGCGCTCTCGACAGATGGCCGGGAGGCGCCGGAGATCCGCGCCTGGGTGCGTACCGGGGATACCACCTCGTCGGAGCGCGAGCGCATGCGCAAGCGCCCGCCGCATATCGTGGTGACCACGCCGGAATCGCTCTACGTGCTGCTCACTTCCGAGTCGGGACGCCGGATGCTGTCGACCGTACGCACGGTGATCGTCGACGAGATCCATGCGGTGGCCGGAACCAAGCGTGGCTCGCACCTGGCGCTGTCGCTGGAGCGCCTGGCAGGGCTGACCTCGCAACCGCCGCAGCGCATCGGGCTTTCGGCGACGCAGAAGCCGGTCGAGGCGGTGGCGGCCTTTCTCACCGGCGGCGACGACTGCACCATCATCGACACCGGCCACGTGCGCGAGCGCGACCTGGCCATTGAAGTATCCGGCTCGCCGCTTACCGCGATCATGGCCAACGAGGTGTGGGAAGAGGTCTACGACCGCCTGGCGGCGCTGGTGCGCGAGCATCGCACCACGCTGATCTTCGCCAATACCCGGCGCGTCTGCGAGCGGGTGGCGAGGCATCTCGCCGACCGCCTGGGCGAGGAGTGGGTGACCTCGCATCACGGCAGCCTGGCCCGCGAGCACCGCCTGGACGCCGAGCAGCGCCTGAAACAGGGCGAACTGCGCGGGCTGGTGGCCACCGCCTCGCTGGAGCTGGGCATCGATATCGGTGACGTCGACCTGGTCTGCCAGCTCGGTTCGCCCCGCTCCATGTCGGCCTTCCTGCAGCGGGTGGGGCGTTCCGGTCATGGAGTGGGGCGCGTGCCCAAGGGGCGGCTGTTCCCGCTGACCCGCGACGACCTGGTGGAGAGCACGGCACTGATGGGCGCGGTTCAGTCCGGCGAGCTCGACCGGTTGCACATCCCCGAGGGGCCGCTCGACGTGCTGGCCCAGCAGATCGTCGCCGAGGTCGCCGGGGCGGGGGAGGTCGAGGAGGTCGCGCTGCTTGAGCGAATACGAGCGGCCTGGCCCTACCGCGCGCTGACGCAGGAGAGTTTCGACGAAGTGGTGCAGATGCTCGCCGACGGCTATACCACCCGGCGTGGGCGACGCGGCGCCTACCTGCATCGCGACCGGGTCAACGGCCGCCTGCGCCCGCGGCGCAACGCGCGGCTCGTTGCCCTGACCAACGGTGGGGCGATTCCCGACCACTTCGATTACGACGTGATCCTGCAGCCCGAGGAGATCCGCGTCGGCACCGTCAACGAGGATTTCGCTTTCGAGAGCATGCCGGGCGACATCTTTCAGCTCGGCAACCAGGCCTATCGCATCTTGAAGCTCGCCACCGGCAAGCTCTACGTCGAGGACGCCCGCGGTGCGCCGCCGAGCATTCCGTTCTGGTTCGGCGAGGCGCCGGCGCGCACCGCGGAGCTCTCCGAGGCGGTGTCGCGCCTGCGGCAAGGCGTCGACCGGCAACTGGTCGAGGGCGACGAGAACGACGCCCAGCAGTGGCTGGAAACCGAGTACGGCCTCACGCCCGCCGCGTCCGAGCAGCTGGTGCGCTATCTCGCCGTGGCGCGGGCGGCGCTGGGCGTGATTCCCAGCCAGCGCCACCTGGTACTGGAGCGCTTCTTCGACGAGGCCGGCGACATGCACCTGGTGCTGCACGCGCCGTTCGGCTCCAAGCTCAACCGTGCCTGGGGTCTGGCGCTGCGCAAGCGCTTCTGTCGCAAGTTCAACTTCGAGCTGCAGGCGGCGGCGCTGGAGGACTCCATCGTGCTGTCGCTGGGTCCGACGCATAGTTTTCCGCTCGACGAGGTATGGGGCTACCTCAACAGCAGGACAGTGCGCGAGGTGCTGATCCAGGCGCTGCTCGATGCGCCGCTGTTCGGCCTGCGCTGGCGCTGGAACGCCTCGGTGGGGCTGGCAGTGCCGCGCACCCGCAACGGCAAGCGGCGCCCGCCGCAGCTGCAGCGGCAGGACTCCGAGGACCTGCTCTCGGTGGTCTTTCCCGACCAGCTCGCCTGCGCCGAGAACCTGGCTGGCGCGCGCGAGCTACCCGACCATCCGTTGGTCAACCAGACCCTGCATGACTGCCTGACCGACGCCATGGACATCGACGCGCTGGAGCGCTTGCTGGTGCGCCTGGAGGCCGGTGAGATAAGCTTCAGCGGGCGCGACCTGGCCGTGCCTTCGCCACTGTCGGAGGAGGTGGTCAATGCGCGGCCCTATGCCTTCCTCGACGACGGCGCCCAGGAGGAGCGGCGCACACTCAGCGTGCGCCCCGGCGCGGCGCTGGATGTGGCCGATGCCGCCGCCTCGGCGCGCTACGCCCCCGAGGTGGTCGCACGCGTGCGCGAGGAGGCCTGGCCCGCGCCGCGCGATGCCGACGAGTTGCACGATGCCCTGGTAATGAGCGGCTTCATTGTCGAGGCGGAAGTCGGGTCCGACTGGTTCCCCTGGTTCGATACGCTCACCGCAGCCCGGCGTGCTACCGCCGTCACCCCACCCGACGGCGACACGCTGTGGGTGGCGGCGGAGCGCCTGGTCGAGCTGCTGGCGATCCATCCCGAGGCCGCGCTTGATCCGCCCATTGCGGCGGTGGGCGAGGCGCCGCAAACGCCCGACGAGGCGCTGATCGAGCTGCTGCGCTCGCGGCTGGAAACGCTGGGGCCGGTGACTGCCATACAGCTGGCCGCACCGCTCGGCACATCGCTGGACCTCGCCATGGCGGCGCTTTCTCGCCTGGAAGTCGAGGGCTTCGTGTTGCAGGGCGCTTTCCTGGGTGGCAGCGAGGTGGCCTGGTGCGAGCGGCGCCTGTTGGCTCGCATGCATCGCTATGCCATCGACCGCCGCCGCGCCGAGATCGAGCCGGTAAGCATTCAGCACTACCTGCGTTTCCTGCTCGACTGGCACGGCCTGACCGAACGGACGGAAGGTCCCGAGGCGCTGACCGGGGCGGTGGAGCGTCTGGAGGGATTCCCCGTCGCTGCGGGCGCCTGGGAGAGCGACGTGCTGCCGGCGCGGGTGGCCGATTTCACCCCGCACATGCTCGATCAACTGCTCGCCAGCGGGCGCTTCATCTGGCTGCGCCTGCTGCCGCCCCGAGTCGCCGAGGGCGACGAGGGCGACGAGCGGCAGCGCCCCGGGCCGCTGCGCAACACCCCGGTCGCGCTGATCGACCGCCAGGCGTTGCCCGACTGGCGCCAGGCGGCACCGGCACCCGAACTCGATGGTTTGCCGCTCTCCGGCGGCGCGCGCCGGGTGCTGGAGGCGTTGCAGGGCGGCGGGGCGATGTTCTTTGCCGACCTGCTCGGCCCGACGCGCATGCTGCGCACCCAGGTCGAGGAGGCGCTGGGCGAGCTGGCCTCCTGGGGCTTGGTCACCTCCGACAGCTTCACCGGCCTGCGGGCGCTGATCGCCCCGGCCAGCAAGCGCCCGCCCATTGCAGCGAGTGGGCGAAGGCGTCGGCGCCATTCCCCTGGGGTGGACGCCGCTGGGCGCTGGTCGTGGCTGCCGGCACCCGAGCGCGAGCCGCCCGCCGGGAAGCGGCGCATCACGACCGATATGGACTGCCTGGAGCATATCGCCTGGGTGCTGCTGGAGCGCTACGGCGTGGTGTTCCGCCGCGTGATCGAGCGCGAGCCGGCGCTGCCGCCGTGGCGCGAGCTGCTCTACGTCTACCGTAGGCTGGAGGCCCGCGGCGAAATCCGCGGCGGGCGCTTCGTGCAGCAGTTTTCCGGTGAGCAGTTCGCCCTGGCCGAGGCGGTGGGAGGACTCAAAGCCATGCGCCGGCGCGAGCCGGACGATACGCGAGTCGTGGTGGCCGCCGCCGACCCGCTCAACCTGATGGGCGTTCTCACCCCCGGTAAGCGGTTGCCGGCAGTTTCGGGCAACCGCCTGCTCTATCGCGACGGCGTGCCGGAGGCGGTGCTGCAGAACGGCGAGGTGCACTTCCTCGAGACGCTGCCCGCCGAGAAACAGTGGCAGCTGCAACAATTGCTTCGGCGTGGACCAGGAAAGGAAAAACCCCCGGCACCAGAGGTGCCGGGGGCTGCGATATCGATACGTTGACGATCAGCCGCGCCGCGTGCGATCCCGATACGGGTCGCGCTCATTCTTCTCGATACGCACTTCCTTGCGGATGGGGTGCCTCTGCTTCTCGCTCATGGCGTAGGTCAATAGCGCCACTGCGGCCACGCTCACGGTCAGCATTGTGATGATACCCATGTGCATGTCCTCCTGCGGGTGAATGGGGCGACCCTCGGGACCTCACTGTCCCTACGAGAGATGTGCCTACCCAATGGAGGATGGCAGTTTTCTCGCTGGCCGACAAAGGCTTTGACACGATGTCAGCGACTAAGTTTTCACGCTTCGCGAGAAATTCTTTTTTATCGCTCCGGTATAAGGCTCGCCGACCCGGACCACGACCTTCCCGAATGGCCCGCTGTCGAGTCGCTTCTGGCCTGGTTGGCTGGTTCGACGCCTACTCGAGCTCATGGCCTTCTAGCATGGAGCCGGATCGGTATTGCTTTTTGAATGGGTTTAGTGAAATATATTTCCAAGTATATACTTCTGGCTAATGCCTTGGGTGGTTCTACGTAGTTCTACGGATGCCCTGTCCGTAATAATGACTAAGAAATACCACTAGGATGAATTGCGCAGTCTCCCGGATTTATTTTCTCCCTCACCAGTTTATTCTCCCCAAGGTCAGCTTTCTGACCAGTTCACGATTCAATCATTAAAATAAACAAGAGCGCTGCTTGGTAGTGCACTTGATATTATCAAGCACGCCGGGAGAAGGCATTTTCATGAGCGTCAACAGGCGTAATTTTCTCAAGTATGGTGGTGCTGCCGCGGTGGGTACCGTAATGGCACCGAGCATCGTCAAGGCCCAGGAAACTTTCAACTGGCGCATGACAACCAGCTGGCCCTCGGGTTTTCCGTTCTTCCAATCCGGCCCCGGCTCCGCGACGGACTTCGCCAAGCGGGTCGAAGACATGTCCGGTGGCCGCATCAAGATTCGTGTCTATGGTGCCGGCGAACTGATTCCGGCCTTCGACGGCTTCGATGCCGTTTCGCGGGGCCAGCAGGTGCAGCTGAACCATGCTTGCTCCTACTACTGGGCCGGCGAATCGTTTGCCGCCCAGTATTTCACTACCGTGCCTTTCGGCATGACCTTCCAGGGGTTCAATGCCTGGCTGGCGCATGGCGGCGGCTATGAGCTGTGGAAGGAGACCTACGAGCCCTACAACCTCATACCCTTGGCCGTGGGCTGTACCGGCGCGCAGCCGGTGGGCTGGTTCCGTGAACCCGTCACCAGCGTCGAGGACTTTCGTGGCCTGAACATCCGCATGCCGGGGCTGGCCGGCGACGTCTACAACGCCATTGGCGCCAATGCCCGCCTGCTGCCCGGGGGAGAGATCTTCTCGGCCCTGGAGCGGGGCGCCATCGATGCGGCGGAGTGGGTGGGGCCCTACCTCGACCGTGCCCTGGGTCTGCATAACGCGGCCAAGCACTACTACTCCTCGGGCTGGCACGAACCCTCCACCACCACCGAGGTCATCGTCAACAAGGATGCCTACGACTCCTTGCCCAGCGATCTCCAGGCGGTGCTTCACAACGCGGCTGCGGCCTGCAACATCACCTCCCATACCTGGATCGAAGCGCAGAATGGTGACGCCCTGGATGACCTGGTCAACAACCACGGCGTGGCATTCGAGACCCTCCCCGACGACGTCATCCGGGCGCTGTTCGAGGCCACGCGTGACATTCTCGCGACCGAGGCCGACAAGGACCCGCTGGTCAAGAAGATCAACGACAGCTTCTGGGCGTTCAAGAAGAAGCACGACGGCTGGCATGCCAACAGTGAGGCCGTGTTTGCCAACACCATCAGTCGCTATGGCCAGGGCATGATCTGACGTTGGCACGGCGCTCGGCAGCGAAGCCGGGCGCTTTCCTTCCAGACCCTTTCGGGTCGCGTTTACCCCACCTTTGACGTCCGCTGGGTACCTGCCCAGAGGGGGAGTTGAGATGCTGCGTTTCTGTACCTCGCTCGAGCGTTTGCTCGAGCGCATCACGGGCCTTGCCGGTTTCATCGGCTGCTTGGCCATGATCATCATGATCGCGCTGATCTTCGGCAATATGCTGAGTCGTTATGCCTTCGGCCTGGGCGCGGTATGGGCCCAGGAACTGGAGTGGTACTTGCTGTCGGTGATGGCGATGATGGGCATTGCCTATGCCATGAAGTTCGACGATCACGTGCGGGTAGATATCCTGTCGAGCCGCTTCAGCCCCGTCGGCATGATGTGGCTGAACCTTATCACCGCACTGCTGGTGGCGCTGCCCTGTGCGCTACTCATCATCTACTACAGCTTTCCTTTTGCCGAGACATCCCTCATCCGCGGTGAGCGTTCGCCGAATTCCTCTGGCCTGCCCTGGCGTTGGATACCCAAATCGTTGGTGGTGGTCGGCTTCGTCTTTGTGGCGACCGAGTCGATTCGCCAGGCGCTGGAAAACGGCAGGCGTCTCGTTCAACACTACGCTGGGAGTGCCTGAATCATGGCCTTGGAATATTATGCGCTAGCCATGATCGTGGCCTTCTTCGTCCTGGTGATGACCGGTATCCCGGTCGGCTTCGTGGTGGCCGTCGTCGGCTTCATCTTTGGCTTCATCGGCTTCGATGGCTGGCTGTTCGAACTGCTGCCATCGCGGATCTATGGTGTCGTCTCCAACTACACCCTGCTGGCCATACCGCTGTTCGTCTTCATGGGTGTGATGCTGGAGCGCTCGAAGATCGCCGAGCGCATGCTCGACGTGATCGGCCACCTGTGTGGCGGCCTGCCGGGCGGGATGGCCCTGGCGGTGATCATCGTGGGCGTGCTGCTGGGGGCGGCGACGGGCATCGTCGGCGCGGCCATCGTCACGCTGACCCTGATGGCGCTGCCCACCCTGGTGCGGCGCGGCTACAAGAAGACGGTGGCCTGCGGCACCATCTGTGCCGCCGGTACCCTGGGGCAGATCATCCCGCCGAGCCTGGTGCTGCTGGTGCTGGCCGATATCATGAATCTCTCGGTGGGCAGCCTGTTCGCCGCGGCGCTGGTGCCGGGGCTGCTGCTGGCCGGCATGTACCTGGCCTACCTGCTGGTGCTTGCCTTCTTCTTTTCCGCCGATGTGCCCGCCATCGACGAGCAGGAGCGTGCCGCCGTCAGCAAGCTGGAGCTGTGCAAGGACTTCGCCAAGGTCGTGGTGCCGCCGCTGCTGCTGATCTTCGCCGTGCTCGGCTCGATCATCGGCGGTGTGGCTGCGCCCACGGAGGCGGCATCGGTGGGGGCCGTGGGTGCCTTGGTGCTAACGATCGTCTCCGGTCGCATGTCGCTCCTGGTACTCTCCGATACCGTGAAGACCTCCCTGCGCATCAGCTGCATGATCTTCTTCGTGCTGATTGCCTCGCAGGTCTTCGCCCTGGCTTTCCGGGGCCTGGACGGGGAGTTCCTGATCGAGGCGATGTTCGAGTGGGTGCCGGGCGGCATGTACGGCACGCTGATCTTCATGCTGCTGCTGATCTTCTTCCTGGGCTTCTTCCTCGAGTGGATCCAGATCTCCTACATCGCCGTGCCGCTGTTCCTGCCCTTCCTGGCAAGCCAGGGGGACATGTCCATGGTCTGGGTGGCCATCCTGATCGCCATGAACCTCCAGACCTCGTTTCTCACGCCGCCCTTCGGCTGGTCGCTGCTGTTCATGAAGGGCGTGGCGCCGCCGGGGATTACTACTGGGGACATTTACAAGGGAGCTGTTCCCTTCGTGCTGATACAGGTCCTTGCCCTGGCGCTGATCATCGTCTTCCCCGGTGTGGTTCTGTGGTTGCCGGCGGTGGTAGGATGGTAAGTTGCCGCAAGCGTTAGATACGAGTCTGAAAATCAGGCCCTGCCAATCCTCGTCCGGTAATTGAGGTTGGCGGGGCTGGTGGCTCGACAATAACTGTGGCTCAACAATAATAAGTAAACAGGTATACGCCAGTGTTCACGTTCAGAACCAAGTTGACACTGCTTACCTTGCTCCCTCTGTTGGTTCTCATAGTCGGTGTGACTTTCCTTGCCATCCATCAGAGCGCGCGGTTGAGTGGGGTGCAGTCGGAAATCCTCAAGGACGGATTGCTGCAAGCCAAGAAGGCTGAACTGAAGAACTACATGGAGCTGGCCTATACGGCGATCCGTGATATCTACGAAGACACTTCCCTGCCTGAAGACGTGGCTCAACGACGCGTGGCGGAGGCTTTCCATCGAATGGAGTATGGCTCCGATGGTTATTTCTTCGTCTACGACTACGAAGGACTGAGTATCGTCCATCCCCGGCTGGAGCATCTGGTAGGGCAGGACCTGTGGAATTTTCGCGATGAGGATGGAAAGTTCCTGATCCAGCGCCTCGTCCAGCGCGCCCAGGAGGGGGGAGGCTATACCGAATATCGCTGGGACAAGCCTTCCGGGGGGGAATCGGTGCTCAAGCTGGGTTACTCCATTGGCCTGGATGAGTGGGGCTGGATGGTCGGCACGGGTCTCTACCTGGATGACATCGAGCAAGTCGTCAGCCAGATGGAGCACCATATGGTGGAGAATGCGCGCAAGACCATACTGCTGATGGCGTTCTTTACCGTGTCCTGCCTGCTTGTCATCGCCGTGATCGGCCTTGCGGTCAACATAAGCGAAGCACGGGTGGCGAATCGCAAGCTGGTCAAGATGGCCCAGAAGACCTTCAGCTTCCTGGAAAAGGAGAGGCGACGGATCTCCCGCGAGCTGCACGATGGCATCAACCAGCTCCTGGTGTCGGCACGCTTCAAGCTGGAGCGCATCGATGATGCCCTGGGCCGGGGAGATCACGTTGATACCTCCTCTTCCCTTGCCGCGACGGATCGCATTCTGGAAACCGCAATCCAGGATCTCAGGCGGCTGGCCTATGACCTGCGCCCGAGCGTGCTCGACGACCTGGGGCTGGTCGCGGCACTGGAGAGCCTCTGCTCGGACCTGGTGGAACGCAGGCGCCTGCAGATACATTTCGAGTCGAATATCGACAGCCGGCAGTGTCAGCCGGTGCTGGCAACGGCGCTGTATCGCATCACCCAGGAGAGCCTGCACAACATCGAGAAGCACGCCGACGGGGCCCGCCAGGTCAAGGTGAAGCTGGTGCGCCGCCGAAGCTGGGTCTACCTGGAAATTGCCGATGATGGCGAGGGCTTTGCCTGGCGGGCCGGTCAGGGCCATGAGCAGGGGGGGACCGGCCTGGGGTTGCGCAACATCCAGGACCGGGTGGATCTGCTGGGTGGGCGCCTTTCGATCGAGGCGGCGCCCGGCAAGGGTGTGCGCATCAGGCTAAAGGTGCCGTTTCAGCGTATTGCCGGCAAGACAAGCGGAGAGAGAGTCGATGGAAGGGTCTATACGCGTACTTTTGGCGGACGACCATCCGCTGGTGCTGGAGGGGCTGCGCTACCGGCTGGAGGCGCAGCAGGGCGTTGACCTCGTGGGCGTGGCGAATTCGGGCCAAGAGCTGTTGTCGCTGGCCCGGGAGCTGATGCCGGACGTGGTGGTGACGGACATCACCATGCCTGGTCTGTCCGGCCTCGAAGCGTGCAAGATTCTAAAGGAGACCTGCCCGGACATCCGGGTGATGGTGCTGACCATGCACGACAACGAGGAGTACATCCGGCGCGCGGTAGCCTGCGGGGCCGCTGGCTATTTGCTCAAGGATGCCTCTGCCGAACAGATGGTCTTCGCTCTGCGTGAGGTGGCAAGTGGGCGCAGCCATTTCGGCTCCAGCGTCTCGCGGGTCCTGCTCGAGGAGAAGGAGGGACGGCTGACCCAGCGTGAGACCGATATCCTGAAGTTGATGTTCGAAGGCATGAGCAGCCGCGACATCGGTGAAGTTCTCTCCATCAGTACCCGCACGGTGGAGTCGCATCGCAGTAATATCTACCGCAAGCTCAATACCAACTCCCTGGCGGGCCTGTTTCGCTATGCGATGAGACATGGCTTGGTCGAACTCGAGTAATCGCGTCCGGGCGACGGCTTCAAGCGGTTCTGCGGTCACCCATCGACCACCTGAGCGCGCAGCCAGGCGATCTCCTCGGCCCAGATCTCCGGCTCGATGGTTTCCAGCACCATGGGAATCTCGTCGATACGCGGGTCTCGCATGAGGGTCGTGAAGGCGTCGAGCCCGATGTTGCCCCGGCCCAGGCTGTGGTGGCGGTCGACCCGGCTGGCGTACTCGCTCTTGGCATCGTTGAGGTGCATGCCGCGCAGATACTCGAAGCCTACCACCTTGCCGAACTCGTCCAGGGTGGCGGTGCAGGCCTCGGGGGTGCGCAGGTCGTAGCCGGCGGCGAAGGCGTGGCAGGTGTCGATGCACACGCCGACCCGCGACTTGTCGTCGACCTGCTCGATGATCTCGGCCAGGTGCTCGAAGCGCCAACCCAGGTTGGTGCCCTGGCCGGCGGTGTTCTCAATCACTGCGATGACGCCCTGGGTCTCGGCCAGGGCGTGATTGATCGAGTCGGCGATGCGGGCCAGGCATTCACTCTCGCTGATCTTCTTCAGATGGCTGCCGGGATGGAAGTTGAGCAGGGTCAGGCCGAGCTGCTCGCAGCGCTGCATCTCGTCGAGAAAGGCGTCGCGGGATTTCTCGAGCCCCGCCTTGTCCGGATGGCCGAGATTGATCAGGTAGCTGTCGTGGGGAAGGATCTGCCCGGGACCGAAGCCGTGCTGCTTGCAGGCGCTGCGAAAGGCCTCGATGGTGGTGTCCTCGAGGGGCTTGGCGCGCCACTGGCGCTGATTCTTGGTGAACAGGGCGAAGGCGTCGGCGCCGATCTCGACGGCGCGTAACACGGCCTGATCGGGCCCGCCTGCGGCACTGACATGGGCGCCGAGGTATTTCATCTGACCTCTCCGTGGGTTGGGCAACGCCAATACGATAGCATGCACCCGCCATGGCCCTGCTAATCTCAAAGGGAGGAAGCCGAGGATATGCCTTATGTTGCTACTCGTACTGGTCGCCATGAGCATCCCCATCGAGGAGGACCTGATCGCAGCGGCGCTGTCTCGCATCGATGCCCTGCAGGGGTATCGCCTCACGCTGCGCAGCCAGGGCGGTAGCGGCGAAGAGGTCATCCGCTACAGCTATCAGAGCCCCGGCTATGTACGCATGGACATGGAGACGCCCTACGCTGGGGCGGTGCTGATCTACCGCCCCGATACGGGCAAGGTGCAGCTGTGGCCCTTCGGCTCGCCGGGCAGGCGGCCGGGACTGTCCCTGCGGCCTACCAACCGCATGGTACGCAGCTCGCGAGGGCATCGTGTGGACCAGTCGGACGTGGGCACACTGCTGCGCAACGTGCAGCAGTTGCAACTGCGCGGTAACGCACGCTTGCTCGAGCCGACGACGCTTGACGGACACTTGGTCAAGCATGTGGTGGTAGAGGCCGAACCCGGCCGAACGGTGAACGAGGTGGCGCGCTACGACCTGTGGCTCGACGAGAATACGCTGTTCCCGCTCAGGGTGGTCAGCTACGACCGGCGCGGCGAGCGCCTGGAAAGCGTGCATCTGGAAGACGTCGAGCTCGATCCTGCCTTCCCCCCTGACCATTTCTCGCCCTGACGTTCGTGCTAATACCGCCCATGGCAAGTTTCGACTTCGACACCACCTGGCACATCGAGGCGCCGATCGGCGAGGTGTTCGACGCCCTGACCGATTCGCTGCACTGGCCCGACTGGTGGCCTGGTCTGGTCGACGTGCAGCCGCTCGTGGCCGGCAACAAGTACGGTATTGGGCGCACCCAGCGCTTCGTCTGGAAGAGCCGACTGGGCTATCGCCTGCGCTTCGATATCCGCATCACCCGTGTATGCGAGCCCTGCTTGATCGAGGGCATGGCGAGTGGCGATGTGGCTGGTGTGGGCAGTTGGCAGCTGCATGAGGAAAAATCGGGTACCCGGGTTCGCTATATCTGGCGGGTGCGCACGGTGCGGCCCTGGATGGGGCTGCTGGCTCGGGTGGCGCGGCCGTTGGTCGTCTGGAATCATCAGGCCATGATGCGCGAAGGCCATGCTGGGTTGGTGCGACATCTGGCCAGGTTTCCGCCGCACCCGGACGGGGAAGGCGGGAGCTTGCCATCGAGGGAGGGTTGGTAGCCATCAAGGCAAGAAGGTATGCTGCGTTCCACTCATCGAAGTGGCGATAGAGATGTCATGAAGGCCTCGCATAACAATAGCAAGCATGAGCGCCCGATAGGAGAGGCCCGGGGTGGCGGCTCTCCCGCTGTCTCCTGTGAGCGGGTCCGGCGCGAACTCGAGGAGGCGCACGAGGAGATCGCTCATCTCAAGTACACCCTGAATCGGGTTCAGCGCATCGCCCGGTTGGGTTACTGGCGCCTGAGTCTCAAGACCGGCGACCTCTTCTGGTCCGATGTGATTTACGACATCTTTGGCGTCGACCCCAAGAGCTTCACGCCTAGCCTTCTCGGCTTCAAAGCCATGGTTCACCCTGAGGACCTGGAGAGTGTCGAAGGCGCCATCGTGCGTGCGCATCAACAGGGACAGCATGATGTCGTGCATCGAATCATTCGGCCTGATGGCGAGATCCGCTGGGTCCATGAGCTGGCTGATAACGTGCCGGAAGGGGACGATCAGATCCTGATCGGCACCGTGCGTGACATCACCGAACAGAAAAGGCTGGAGCTGCGCCTGCGCCAGCTGTCACGCGCCGACGAGCTCACCGGGCTGTTCAACCGACGCTATTTCATGCAGCGGCTGGTGCAGGAGCTGGCCCGCTACCGCCGATACGACAGACCGACAGCGGTGGTGCTGTTCGACTTCGACCACTTCAAGCATATCAACGACACCCATGGCCATCCCGCCGGCGATCAGGTGCTGGTGAGCGTGGGCAAGCTGCTGCGCGAAAAGCTGCGCACGAACGATATCCCGGCACGGCTTGGCGGAGAAGAGTTTGCCCTCCTGCTGCCCGAAACCGGCCTCGAGGAAGCCGTCGGTGTGGCGGAAAAAGTACGCCAACTGGTGCTTGCGCAAGCGTTCACCTCGGAGGAAGGGCACTGTTTCGGTGTATCGATTACCTGTGGCGTGTCGGCATTCCACGGCACCGAAGAGACGGTGGAAGCCATTCTCCATCGTGCCGATCAGAATCTCTACCAGGGCAAGCATGCAGGGCGCAATAGAGTCGTGGCGGATGAGCCCGATAGCTGAGGATGCTCCGCCGCGAGGAGCAGATGGCCTGGAACGAGCCGGTTGGCTGGCTGATGCGTTGGGTCTGGTACTGGGGGGACAGTCTGACCAGCCCTTGACCACGCGCCTCTATCACGCCCTGCGCGAGTGGATTCAAATGGGGCGACTGGGCAGCGGCCAGCGGTTGCCCTCTTCTCGGCAGCTTGCTGGCGAACTGGGACTTGGGCGCAATACGGTACTGGCCGCCTTCGACCAGTTGCTGGCCGAAGGCTTCCTGGTTACCCGTCATGGCTCGGGCACATTCGTTGCCGACCTGCCGTTCCAGCATGAGACGACGGCTGACACTGCGTCATCGCCATCGGCAGTGGATGGCGACATGTACCTCTCCGCGCGTGGCACGGCGTTGCTTGCCTACTGTCCTACCCAGCAAGGGCGCCACCCTGCCTTCGTGCCCGGCGTGCCGGCGCTGGACCGCTTTCCCCGTGCCCAGTGGCAGCGCTTGATGCGCCGTCACCTGCAACACATGCCCATGGATTGGCTCGCCTATCAGGTTCAGGGCGGCGTTCCGGCGCTGCGCGAGGCGCTGGCCGACTATCTGCAGCTGTCACGCTCGGTGCGCTGTCGCCCCGAGCAGATCCTGATCGTGCAGGGGGCCCAGCAGGGCTTCGAACTGATCGTGCGACTGTTGAGCGACAGCGGCGATGAAGTATGGCTCGAGGAGCCGGGCTACCATGGCGCCCAGGCCTGTTTCGCGGCGGCGGAGCTCGATATGCAGCCGGTACCGGTAGACGGCGAGGGCATGCACGTCGATGCTCTCAACGACCCGGGGCATCCGCGGCTGATCTACGTGACACCCTCACACCAGTATCCCAGTGGCGTGACCATGAGTCTCGCCCGGCGGCTGGCCCTGCTGGAGGCTGCCGAGCGGCACGGGGCCTGGATCGTGGAGGACGACTACGACAGTGAATTTCGCTATGGCCAGCGGCCTGTTGCCGCCCTGCAGGGGTTGGTGGAAGGCGCGCGGGTCATCTACGTGGGCACCTTCAGCAAGGTGATGTACCCCGGCCTGCGGCTGGGCTACCTGGTGCTGCCCGAGCCGCTGGTCGAGCCATTTCGGCGGGCCAATGCCCGGCTTTATCGTGAGGGGCAGTACGCCGTGCAGGCCGCCCTGGCTGAGTTCATTGCACGAGGCCATTTTTCTCGCCATGTGCGTCGTATGCGCGACTGTTACCGGAGCCGCCAGACCCTGCTGCGCGAGGCCTTGGCACCGGCGGTCGCGCGTGGCTTGCGATTATCCGAAGGGCAGGCCGGCATGCATCTGGTTGCCTGGCTCGACGATGCCGAACATGAGCGCAACCTGGTCGACCGGGCGGCGGGCGAGGGCATTTCACTGTCGCCGCTGTCGAGCTACTACCTGATCGCACCCGGCAGGCCTGGGCTGGTGTTGGGCTATGCCGGCACCGTGGAGGCCGAGATCGAACGGGCGGGGCAGTGGCTGGCCCGAGCATGGCTGAAGCTGACGGATAATACCTAGCCTGCCATCAGCTTTGACAGCGAGTTCAGCTGCCTTCCCTCCGCATCGAAGTTCCCCGGCGCAAGCCAGTGTTCCAGTCGCGCCTCGACGGCTGGCCATTCACTGTCGAGCAGGGAGAACCAGGCGGTATCGCGGCTATGCCCGTTCTCCACCCGATGCTGGCGGAAGATACCCTCGAAGTGAAAGCCCAGGCGCTCGGCGGCACGTCGCGAGGCGGCGTTGTGCGCATTGCACTTCCATTCGTAGCGCCGGTAGCCCAGTTCGAAGGCGTGGCGCATCATCAGCAGCATGGCTTCGGTGGCCGCCGGCGTGCGTCGTAGGGCTGGCGTGAAGTGAATGTGGCCGACCTCGATGCTGCCGTGCTCCGGCACGATATTGAGATAGCTGGCCAGGCCCAGCGCCCGGCCGGGTGTCTGCTCGTCAGCCGTCTCGACGATGGCCTCAGTCGTCTCGACAATGGCATAGAACAGCGGGTCGTCGCTTTCCGACCTGGCCTCCAGCCAGGTGCGGTACTGCCCGGCATCGGCGAACGGCATGCCGCCGGAGTAGGTCCAGCGCGCCTCGGGGGCGTCGTGCGGGCCTTCGCCGGGGGCCAGGAAGGCGGCATGCAGCGAATCGGCATGACGTTCCGGCGCCAGCGGCTCGAGGCGAACCCGGCAGCCTTGAAGCGTCATACGATCGGGTCGGCGTGCCGGCTCCCAGCCAGGCAGGGCGGCGCCGACCGGTTGGCCATGCTCGTTGCGCTGTGCATCGCTTGGGCTCATGTATCTTGCTCCTCTTTCGCCAGCTTTTGCATATGGCGCCATAGCTGGCGTGCCTGCGGGTCGAGGCTTTCGGCCAGGGCTGCTTCGACGCCTTCCTGGTCGGCCCGGGAGCGCTGCAGGCCGAGCTTGGCCTTGCCCTCGAGCGATTCGATGGGCAGGCGAAAGCCGACCACGCCGGCCTGCATCTTGCTCAGATACTCGTGCTCGCGGCCCAGCGAATCGAGCAGCGCGGGTTCGTAGTGCGCCAGGCTGCGGTCGAGCAGTGTCCGTGTGTCCTCGTCATTCAACAGCTCGATGCTGCCCGTGGCATGCACGGCCAGGTAATTCCAGGTGGGCACGGCGGGCTGGCTGGCGTACCAGGACGGTGAGATGTAGGCGTGGGGGCCGCTGAAGATCGCCAGCACCCGGTTGCCATCCAGCGTACGCCACTGGGGATTGGCACGGGCGAAGTGGCCGTAAAGCGTGCCGAGTTCGCCTTCGCTGCGTTCCAGTATCAGGGGCAGGTGAGTGGCCGACAGCTCGGCATCGACGATAGCGGCGAAGCCGTGCCGGTCGATCAGCTCCCAGGCCTGTTCGCGGTCGATACGCATCGATGGGGGAATATACATGGCGCCTCCGCTCAGTCCCGGACTGTTTGCGTATCGAACAGCAGGCCGTAGTGGTAGAAGGTGGTATCGCGGTGCCAGCCCGACGATTCGTAAAGCGCCTGGGCGGTTCGATTGTCGATCTCGGTGGCAAGCTTGAGATGGCCAACGCCATGAGAACTCGCAAGCTCCCTGGCGGCCAGCATCAAGGCTCGGCCGACACCGCTGCGGCGTGCCTGGGGTGCGACGAACAGGTCGTTGAGCAGCCACAGCGGGGCCAGGCGAACGGTCGAGAGCAGTGGGTAGAGCTGAACGAAGCCCAGCAGCCCCCCCGTTGGCCCCTCATGCACCAGGATGTGCGAGTCGCCGAGCTCCAGGCGAGCCTGCAGGAAGCGCCGTGCGCCCGCGAGGTCCGGTTCCTGGCGATAGAACTGGCGGTAGCCGTCGAGCAGTGCGCTGAGCGGTTCTAGATCGTCTAGGGTGGCATGGCGGATGGACATGAATGGCTCCTCTAGCTTGCTGAAGGGTGCCATCCAGTGTGAGGCGAAGCTGGCTCCTTGCTAAGAGCCAGTTCTGTGAAGTTTGCAGGAGCCACTTGGCGTTGACATTGAGGTCCGAAAACCGCCAGACGCCGGCTGCAGCCAGGCTACAATGGAGCCATGACTCTTTCGACCGATATCTGCTATCAGGCGCTGCTGGCGCGCGACGCTCGTTACGACGGGCGTTTCTTCACCTGCGTGACCAGCACCGGTATCTACTGTCGCCCTATCTGCCCGGCGCTTGCGCCGAAGCTTGAAAATTGTCGCTTCGTCGCCTCTGCGGCAGCGGCACAGGAGGCGGGCTTCCGGCCGTGCCTGCGCTGTCGGCCGGAGAGCGCGCCGGCATCTCCGGCCTGGGCAGGCACTTCGACGACAGTGAAGCGGGCGCTTCGGCTGATCGATGAGGGCGCGCTGGATAATGACGGAATAGAGGCGTTGGCCGACCGCCTGGGTCTGGGCTCGCGCCAGCTCCGGCGGTTGTTTCATCGTCACGTCGGGGCCTCTCCGTTGGCCGTGGCCCAGACCCGGCGCGTGCTATTGGCCAAGCAGCTGCTGCACGAGACAGAACTGCCACTTGCGGACGTTGCGCTGGCCAGCGGTTTCGGCAGCGTGCGTCGCTTCAACGAGGTGTTTCAGCACCTCTACGGCAGGGGGCCGGGCACCCTGCGCGGTCGCCGAGCCGAGCTTTATCAGGCGGCTGAATTGACGCTCCGATTGCCGTACCGACCACCCTATGACTGGCAGGCGATGCTGGCCTTCCTGGCCCGACGGACCATCCCGGGGCTCGAGTGCATCGACGGCGAGTGCTATCACCGGGTCATCCGGGTGGGGGAGGCGATCGGTAGTGTGAGCGTGATGCATCTTCCTGCCGACAACGCGCTGCACGCCTCGATCCGGCTGCCCGAGCTTGCCGCATTGCCAAGTGTCATTGCTCGATTGCGGCGACTCTTCGACCTGCAGGCAGATCCCGAGGCGATACGCCTGGGGATCGGTCGCGATCCAGCGCTGGCGCCACTGCTAGACCGTCGCCCCGGACTGCGTGTGCCGGGCGGATGGGACCCTTTCGAGGTCGCCGTGCGGGCGATCCTCGGCCAGCAGGTCAGCGTCGATGCGGCCACACGGCTGGCTGGGCGACTGGTCGAACGCCTCGGCGAACGGGTCGCAGGGCAGGAGGTGCCAGGCCTCGACCGACTGTTCCCATTGCCCGAACGCTTCACCTTCGATGAGATCAGGGCGCTCGGCATGCCCGGCGCGCGAGCCAATGCCCTGGTGGGGTTGGCGTCGGCCTACCGTGAGCGGCCAAGGCTGTTCGACCGGCGCCAGGACCTTGACGAAACCGTGGATCACCTATGCGCCCTGCCCGGTATCGGGGAGTGGACGGCGCACTACATTGCCATGCGCGGTCTGCAGGAGAGTGACGCCTTCCTGCCTTCGGACGTGGCGCTGCAGCGGGCGCTGGCGGAACAGGGCCAGCGCCCCACTCCACGCGAACTGCTTGCACGGGCCGAGGCTTGGCGACCGTGGCGCGCCTACGCCGTGATGCACCTGTGGCATGCCGATGCGGCGACCACGGTAGCGAATCCGCAACAGGAGAGAGGCGATGCAACTCTGGCTTGATCTAATGGCGTCCCCCGTGGGCGAGCTGCGGCTGGTCGGCGACGACCAGGGAGCGCTGCGGGCGCTGGAATTCGATAGCCACGATGAGCGACTGCACCGCCTGCTGGGGCGCCACTACCGCCACTACGAGCTTGTCGAGGGCACGGCGCCTGAAGCCATCCGACAGGCGCTGGAGGCCTACTTTGCCGGCGACCCGTCCCACCTCGATGCGCTGCCGGTGGCCACCGGCGGCACCGAGTTCCAGCGCCAGGTATGGCAGGCGTTGCGCGGCATTCCGGCCGGCTCCACGATCAGCTATGGCGAGCTGGCCGCACGAATTGGTCGCCCCGGTGCCAGCCGCGCCGTGGGCCTGGCCAACGGCGCCAACCCGGTGGCCATCGTGGTGCCGTGCCATCGAGTGATCGGCGCCAACGGTACCCTGACCGGCTATGGCGGCGGGTTGCCGCGCAAGCGCTGGCTGGTGGAGCATGAGCGGGGGCTGGTGCAGGGGGAGCTGGCACTCGTCTAGCTCGGCCGGCTCAGGGCTCGTCGGCCAGTCCCTCCAGCAGCTTGCCTAGCAGCTTGCTCAGTGCCCGCTGCTCCTCGTGGCTCAGCGCGGCGAGCATCCTGGCTTCGTTCTCCACGTGACGTGGGACCATTCGGTTCATCAGCTCGAGCCCTTCCTCGGTCAGAGAGACCAAGGTGCCGCGCCGATCCTCGGGGTTCGGCGCGCGCCGGATCAGACCCGCCTTCTCCAGCCTATCCAGCCGGCTGGTCATGCCCCCGGACGAGATCATCAGCGTCTCGAACAGCTGCGTCGGTCCCAGGCGATAGGGGGCTCCCGAGCGGCGCAGCGTCGCCAGCACGTCGAACTCCCCCGCCTGTAGGCCGTACTCCTTGAAGAAAGCCTGCAGCCGCTCCTGGGTGAGCGACTGCATGGTTTTCAAATACCCCACCACCTCCATCGGCAGCAGGTCGAGATCGGGCATTTCCTGTTGCCATTGAGCAATGGCTTGCTTGACACGGTTCATAGGTGTGTTTATCTTTCCATCAAGATACTTTTTGACAAGATTCTTTTTGCCGTTCTATAGGAGCCCATCATGGCGAACTCCACGACACCAAGCAACCGTACTGGCTGGTACGCGCTGGGCTGCCTGCTGCTGGTCGGCAGCCTGTTGGCTCTCTCGCTGGTCGTGGCCAAGCTCGCTGACAATGCCGGCGCGCCGCGATTGAGCTTCCTGATGGTGGCGGTGGCCGGTGCCGGTCTACTGCTACTGGCGCTGGCTGCCGTACAGCGCCAGCCGATGAAGCTTAACCGACGCATCCTGGAGTACGGGGTGGTCTCGGGAGCGCTGTTCGCCCTGCCCAATGCGTTGGTCTTCCTGGCGGTACGTCACGTGGGTGCCGGCTTCATCTCGCTCAGCTTTGCCTTTCCGATTCTCCTGACCTGGATGCTGGCGGTAGGACTGGGCATGGAGCGCGTCAATGCGCTGCGGTTGCTGGGTGTCATGTTGGGTCTGACTGGCGGAGTGCTGCTGGCATGGGCCAAGGCCGGCGGTATGCAGGGCGCCCAGGGTTGGGCCGCCCTGGTTCTGGCGATTCCCTTGATCCTTGCGCTGGGCAATATCTATCGCACCCTGCGCTGGCCCGGTGAGACAGGGGCGGTGTACCTGGCGGCGCTGATGCTGCTGGGCGGAGCGCTGACGCTCGCCCCCTTTGTGCTGGCGTTCGAACTAGGGCAAGTACGGCAGTTGCTTGGCTGGGAAGTGATTCGTCTGCTGCTGGCGGAAGCCATTGTTTTCACCGTGCTCTACGTCTTCTACTTCGTGCTGCAGAAGATTGCCGGGCCTGTTTACCTCAGCCAGATCGGCATGGTGGCTGCCCTGGTCGGTACGCTGATCGCCGTCACGCTGCTGGGGGAGGCGGTACCGCCTTACCTGGGCCTGACGGCGGCGCTGGTGGTCCTCGGTGCCTTTCTGTTTCACCGTGGCGCCTCGCGCCGCGACACCACTCCGCCTGCCACGGCGGAAGCCTGACCCCTGGAGAAAACTATGTCACTCATGGAAGCCCTGCATTGGCGCTATGCTGCCAAGCGCATGAATGGAAAGAAGGTGCCCCGGGATACGCTCGATACCATCCTCGAAGCCGCACGTCTGGCGCCGTCGTCCTACGGCCTCCAGCCCTACAGCGTGCTGGTGGTGGAAGACTCAACGGTGCGTGAGCGAATCCGACGCGCTGCATGCGACCAGCCCCAGGTCAGTGAATGCTCTCAACTGCTGATCTTCGCCGCCTGGACCGAGGTGGATGGTCGGCACGTGGATGAGCTGGTCTCATTGATGGCTGATGCGTCTATACGCTGCCTTCCTTCTCGACCAACCGTACGTGAGCTTCACCGATGAAGCTCTTGTTTTGGAAGTTTCACGCAGCTTCAGGTTCAGGCGGCCAGGCGCGTATATGGCGAGGAAACCCATCCAGTGAACACGCTCTCTGAAGCGAACGGTTGCTGACGAAGCACGGTGCTTCTTTATTTATCTGCTATCTTTCATTTCCAGTCGGGATGCGTGTTTCGTTGATACATAATAAACACAGTCCCTTATTTATAGCGGATTATTATAATGCTTGATCTATTGCTGCTCCGTAGTTTCGTAACGATCGTCGAGGAGGGCAGTTTCACTGCCGCGGCCAACCGATTGCATCTTACCCAGCCTGCGATCAGTGGGCATCTGCGCCGCCTGGAATCACAGCTGGGCAAGCCGCTGCTGCAGCGAACGACGCGAAGTTTCCAATTGACCCCGGACGGAGAGAGTCTGCTGAGCTATGCCCGAGCAATGCTGACTCTCAATCGAGATGCCATAGCGCAGCTTGCGAGTTCGTCCTTTCATGGCTGCCTGCGTCTGGGAGTAGCTGAGGATCTTGCCCATGAGCGGCTAATGAAGACACTAAAGCGCTTTACGAAGCGTCACTCTCTGGCAAGCATCGAGGTGCGCGTTGGCATTCCATCGGACTTGCTGGCCTCCATGCGCCAAGGGCACCTCGATATGGTATTGGGGGCGCAGTGCGGAGAGCAGGACACTGGCATCTGTCTTTGGCGGGAGCCGCTGGTCTGGGCCTGGGCCGAGGACGAACCCTGGGAGCTTCCTTCGCCGCTGCCCCTGGCACTTTTCCCCGAGCCATGCCCGTATCGGGAAATCGCCCTGGCGCAATTGGCGATGGCGGGAATCGTTCAGCACACCGTCGTGCTGTGCATGAGTGGTGCTGGCATGCGCGCCGCCGCCGCCAGCGGTTTTGCCATTGCTCCCATGCCGGTCAGCCAGCTGGGGCCGGGGCTGGTCGCTCTTTCATCCGAGCATGGGCTGCCATCGCTGCCGGATGCCGAGGTCAGGTTGATCACTGAGGATAGCGCCGATGAGCAGGGGTTGCTGGCGGTATTGACGGATGCCCTGGTCACCGAGCTGGCTCCGGCGCGGATGGTCGAGACGGCCTGAAGTCATCACCAACGAGTCGTATGGCCTGTCGATTCATCGTGCCGCCGTTCGATCTCTCATCAGGCAGCCATGAGGCTGCGCTTACCAGGAGACATTGCCATGCAATACATGCTGATGTGCTGTATCGACGAGGCGCTTTGGAGCGGCCTGCCCGATGCCGAGCGCGACTCGGTCATGAACGATTACCACGCCCTGATCCAGGAGATGGTCACCAGCGGCCACTACCGTGGCGGCGCCCGACTGCAGTCGGTGGACAGTGCCACCACGTTGCGCGAGCAGAACGGCAAGGTGGTGACACTGGACGGCCCCTTCGCCGAGAGCCGCGAACAGCTGGGCGGTTTCCATGTGGTGGAGTGTAGCGATCTGGACGAGGCGCTGGCGCTAGCCCGACGCATCCCGCCGCTACGGGTCGGCGGCTCGGTCGAGGTGCGACCGGTGGACCCCGCCTATCGGCTGTGAGGGACCTGGGTGAACCTGGACGATCTCTATCGCCGCGAATATGGCCGTGTGCTGGCCAGCCTGATTCGCCGGTTCGGTCACTTCGAGCTGGCCGAGGACGCCGTGCAGGCGGCCTTCGAGGCGGCGATGGTGCAGTGGCCGGCCCAGGGCTGGCCACCGAACCCGACCTCGTGGCTGATCTCCACGGCCCGCCACAAGGTGGTCGACCAGTTGCGTCATCAGCAGATGCGCGAGCGCAAGAGCGACGAACTGCGCCAGCACCTGGCGCTGTTGCTCGAGCGCGACCTCGAAGCCGAGCCGCTCGACAGCCTGCGCCTTGTCTTCGCTTGCTGCCACCCGGCCCTGGCGCGACCCGCCCAGGTGGCGCTGACGCTACACACCCTGGGCGGGCTGCGTACCGAGGAGATCGCCCGTGCCTTCATGGTGCCAGTGCCGACCCTGGCCCAGCGGCTGGTGCGGGCCAAGGCCAAGATTCGCGACGCAGGCATTCCCTTCGAGGTGCCCGACGACACGGCCCTGGGCGAGCGCCTGGAGTCGGTGCTGGCGGTGATCTACCTGATCTTCAACGAAGGCTATGCGGCAAGCTTCGGCGACGACTGGGTGCGTGGCGACCTCTGCGCCGAGGCGATTCGCCTGGGACGCATGCTGGTGCGGCTGCTGCCGGCAGAGCGCGAGGCGCGTGGCCTGTTGGCGCTGATGCTGCTACACCATGCCCGGCGCGACGCCCGTACCGACGATAGCGGCGATATCGTCCTGCTGGAGGACCAGGACCGCTCGCGCTGGGACCGGGAAGCGATCGAGGAGGGGAGTGCCCATGTCCAGGTAGCGCTGCGTGGTGGTGTGCCCGGCGGCTACGCGGTGCAGGCCGCCATTGCCGCGCTGCACGCTCAGGCGCTGACGCCGGCAGAGACCGACTGGCGTCGCATCGCCTCGCTCTACAGCCTGCTTTATGCCATCCAGCCCACACCGGTAGTGGCACTCAACCGGGCCGTGGCAATCGCCATGGCCGATGGGCTGGAAGCAGGCCTCGAGCTACTCGAGAAAATCCACCTGCCCGACTATCACCTGTTGCCGGCGACACGCGCCGATCTGCTGCGTCGGCTGGGCCGCCATGGCGAGGCCGCCGAGTATTACCGCCAGGCGCTGAACCTGGCGACCCAGGGGGCCGAGCGGCGTTTTCTCGAACGCCGTCTGAAAGAGGTGCTGGCGAACGCCGCCGATGTCGATTTGCCGCTGGCTGGCTCGAAAGGGGGATGAGGCCTCCGGCCTACCCCAGACATCATTCAGGAGACATTCCCATGAGCTACGTCGATGGTTTCGTATTGCCGGTTCCCGAAGAGAACCTCGAGGCGTATCTGGACATGGCCCGGCGGGCCGGCGAGGTCTGGCGCGAGCACGGCGCGCTGGAGTACGTGGAGTGTGTGGCCGACGACGTCAAACCGGGGGAGCACACTTCCTTTCCCCAGAGCGTCAAGCTTGAGCCGGGAGAGACGGTCATCTTCTCCTGGATCCTCTACCCCTCGCGCGAAGAGCGCGATCGCATCAATGCCAAGGTGATGGAGGACCCGCGCATGGCCGACATGATGGATCCTGCCAACCACCCGTTCGATGGCAAGCGCATGATCTGGGGCGGATTTCGAGAGGTGCTGAGGTTGCCCTAGACCAGCCATGCCACGGACATGCCCGCGACTGCCGATGCGACCATGGGGCCGACGATACTACGGGTCAGGCTGCCGGTACCCCTGGTCAGGGTCAGCACCACCTTGAACAGGTTGTTCATCGATACCGCAAGCACGATGCCCAGTACGGCGGTGGAAGGCTCGATGATGTACGTGGCCATGCGGCTCAGAGACAGGGTAACGGCATGCACATCGGCGATGCCGGAGACCACGGCCAGCAGGTAGACGCCGGCGTCGCCGAGCCATGCGTGCAGCCACTCGCCCACCACCATGACCACCGCTAGCAGGGCACCGAGTAGCAGCGCGGCACGTAGTTCCAGGGGGTTCTGGGTCATCGGCCGATCGGCCTTGAGGTTGCGGCGGTGTCGGCGCCATAGCCACCATGCCGGCAGGTAGAGAGTCGCGCCCATGGCAGCGAGTGGCGCCGCCAGTTGCGGCAGCAGCGCGGGGCCTAGCAAGGCGGCATAGAGCAAGATACGCGGCAGCATGGTGCCACAGGCCAGAAGAATACCAGCGGCGAGCATCGGGGCGAGCTGGGGCTCACGCTGAGACTGGCGGGCATATTGCAGTGTCAGGGCAGTTGAGGAACTCAAGCCGGCGAACAGTCCGGTAAACAGGATGCCCTTCTCGGTGCCGCCGATTCGTACGGCGAAATAGCCGATGAACGAGATCGACGCGATCAGTACCACCAGCCACCAGATCTCCTGGGGATTGAGTACGCCGCCGGGGCCCATATCCTCGTTGGGCAGCAGCGGTAGCATTACAACGCTGATCAGCAGCAGCTTGAGGCCGGCGTCGAGCTCGTTGGCTTGCAGCTTGTTGAGTAGGCCATGAATCTCGCGCTTGTTGTCGAGAATCAGTGCCGTGACGACTGCACAGGCCGTGGCCAGGATGATGTCCACCGCTACCGCCAGGGCACCGAAGCAGAACGTCAGAAGCAGCCCGATCAGGCCGGTAATGCTGTAGTCCTGGCTCTGCTCCATGCGGGCCCGGTAGCCGACCAGGGCGATGATCGCCACGGCCAGGAAAATCAATGGAAAGGCCCAGCGTGTAAGCACTTCTGACAGGAGGGCCGCCACGCCACCGAACAACCCTACCAAGGCATGGGTGCGAACGCCGGCCACTCGCTCACCGGCGTCACGCTCGCGTGCAACCCAGCCCCGCTCGATGCCGATCAAGGTACCCAGCAACAGTGCTACTGCTAGCTCTACTAGCAAATAATTTTCAAAGAGAAAATCGTAGGCGATATCGTCCATGGCGTTTCCTTCCGTGGAAAAACCTGCCTCCTCAGCATGGAGGGTTGTTCTTCACTATTCAAACTCAAGGTTTTCATGCGCCTGGCAGGGCGCGCCTGTTTTTGGGTGGCGACGTGCTCTCCAGCGTTTTCGTCGATAAGAGGCGCCACCTGCCGCACAGAATGAGTGCCTGGGCCATTTGATGCGCCGCATGGCGGAGTCCGCTCCCGGGTGCCATCCTGAGTGAACACCCCCTATAGCCGGACCCCGGTCATCGAGGAGGCTTATGAGACTGCCACTGTTCTGGCGCTACCTGGCCATATTGTGTCTGGCTGGTCTGCTGCTTGGTGTGCACGCTGCCGGTGCCCGTGAGCTCGCCGCCGAGCCTGATGACATGGTCGAGGTCGAGATCGCGACCGTGGGCATGGCCGGATTCGGCGGCCCGCCGGTGGTGCTCTTGCGCGAGCCGGGTACACAGGATGTCATACCGATCTTCATCGGCCCCAACGAGGCGGGTGCCATTCTGCGTGGCCTGGGCGGGGAGCGAGCCCCGCGGCCCATGACCCATGAGCTGCTCGGTGATGTCCTCTCGGGCGTCGAGGTGACGCTGGAGCGCATCTATGTCGATGCCATCGTCGACAATACCTTCCTCGGCATGCTGGAGCTGCGTGTCCAGGGCCGGGAGGAGACGGTGCGAATCGACAGCCGCCCCAGCGATGCCATCGCTCTGGCGCTGTATGCGGGAGCGAGCATTTATGTCGCGCCCCAGGTGCTGGAGGCGGCGCGGCAGATCGAGTACGAAGGGCTGGACGACCAGGTGGTGGCCGCGCTGGGTATCTCCGTGACCCCGGCGGACGACGACCTGCGCGAGGCGCTCGGCCTGCCCGATCGGGAGGGCGTGCTCGTCAGCGATACCCGCGGGCCAGCGGCTGAGGCCGGCATGGAACCCGGTGCCTTGATACTCGAGGTGAATGGCGAAATACCGACCACACCCATGCAGTTCCTCGACCTGGTGCGCGATACCCCCCGTGGCGAAGATGCCCTGCTGCGCTACTGGCAGGAGGGGGAAGAGCACGAGCTGGAGCTCTCCACCGAGGTGCCGCCACCGCGCACGCTGCCGCGCGATCGTCGTGAGGCGCCCGGCATCCAGGCGTGAGTGCTGGAGGCTTGTAGCACTCCACCACCAGACGAACCGTCTGGTGGTGGTCGGCTATCGGTTGAATGGAGGGTTTAGAAGGTTTCCCACTCTTCTTCGGTGGAGCGAGCCTGGCGCGGCTTTGGGTCCCTGGCAGGCCGTGGGAGTGCAGCGTGTTGGCCTGACGGTGTGCTATGCCTCCGCGTTTCCGTTTGGGCTGGTCCGTCTTCACCCAGCACGAAGGTCCCGATCAGGGCATTGAGGCTCTCTGCATGATGACGCATTTGAGTTGCGGCGGACGAGGTTTGTTGAACCATCGCCGCATTCTGCTGAGTCATGGTGTCCATTTCAGCCACGGCCGTATTGATCTGACCTATACCAGTATTTTGCTCCCGAGCACCGGCACTGATGTCGGCGATGACATCGGTAACCCGCGCGACGCTGTTGACGATCTCCTGCATAGTGGTGCCCGCCTGCTTGACGATGTTGCTTCCCTCCCGCGTATGCGAAACGGATGCGTCGATCAACGTCCGGATTTCCCGCGCTGCATCGCCGCTTCGACTGGCGAGGGTGCGCACTTCCTGGGCGACCACGGCAAAACCGCGACCGTGTTCGCCAGCCCGGGCTGCTTCAACCGAGGCGTTGAGCGCCAAGATATTGGTCTGGAAAGCAATACCATCGATCAGTGTAATAATCTCACTGATGCGACTGGCAGAAGTGTCGATATCAGTCATGGTGCGCTCGACACTCTTCATCGCGGTTTCCCCTTCGCGGGCCACCGATGCCGTAGATTGAACCAGCTGATTAGCCTGCTCGGCTGACTCCGTGCTGTGATTGACGGTCGCTGTGATCTCTTCCATGGAGGCTGACGTTTCCTGCAGGTTGGCTGCGGCCTGCTCGGTACGTGTGGCCAGTTCATCGCTGCCTTGAGCAATTTCCTCTGCGGCCAGGTGTACACTGGTGGTGCGGCGGCGTACATCGAGCAGGGTCTCTTGCATCCGTGAAACGAAGGCATTGAACTGGGATGCCAGTTCGCCTATCTCGTTGCGACTCTCCACTTTCAGGCGACGAGTCAAGTCGCCTTCTCCCTTGGCAATGTTGCGCATAGCCTCGGCAGTGCGACGGATGGGCTGCACGGTTTTACGCACCAACCAGGTGGTCATAGCAGCGACAATCAGAAAGATGAGAGTGCCGAGTAATGCCGAGGTGCCGATGGAGCTGCGTAGCTCGTTAGCGGCTCTCGCCTCGGCTCCCTCCATGGCGGCATCGATATCGGTAACATAGACACCGGCGCCGATCATCCAGTCGAACTCTGGAACCTGAGCGGCGTAGGAGTACTTCGGCTCTATTGTATCAGTACCCGGGTATTCCCACGGATACTCATAATAGCCACCGCCTTGGCGGGCGACATCGATTAAATCGCGTATCAAGTAAGCCCCATCAGGTGTCTGCACACCGCTCATATCGGTGCCTTCGCGTTCGCGGCTATAAGGCAGCACGATGTTCGTGCCGTTATATTCGTAAGCAAAGATGTAATTGTCACCCTCAAAGCGAATGGCGCGGAGGATCTCGGCAGCGCGATCTCGTCTCTCGCTCTCATTCATTCCGCGATCCTGCAGGACTGGCTGTATGGCCGTACGGGCGCTCTCGACGACATCGCGCACGCCAGCCTGACGGGTCTCAATGAGGAGCTCGCGCTGCTGGGCAAGATTGGTGTGGCTGTCCTGGATCCGTCCGAAGGCATCGGCGATAACCAGGGCTGCAGTGGTCAGCAGCAACGGAATGAGTACCAGCGCGAGGATACGAGTCTGAAGACTGAATATGAATGAGGTCTTGCTTGGGGGTTCGGTCATTCTGGGATTCCTTCTCATATAAAGGGAAGCGGGACTGGGCGGGATACCCATGCTTAACTTCGACTGAGAAAGAAAAATCTGTAGATGTCAGACCGCCCCAAGGGTGTGGCTTGATGCCGCGGCTGCATGTGGGAATCGAACCAAGTGGTTTGTCTGCGCTCGGTAGCTGCGGGCGCCAGCCCTCCCTGGCTGGCGCTGTCTCCTTAGAAGGTTTCCCACTCTTCTTCGGCGGAGCGAGCCTGGCGCGGCTTTGGGTCCGTGGCAGGCCGTGGGAGTGCAGCGTGTTGGCCTGACGGTGTGCTATGCCTCCGCGTTTCCGTTTGGGCTGGTCCGTCTTCACCCAGCACGAAGGTGCCGATCAAGGAATCAAGGCGCTCGGCATGATGGCGCATTTCAGTGGCGGCCGAGGAGGTTTGCTGCACCATTGCCGCATTCTGTTGGGTCATGGTGTCCATTTCGGCCACGGCCGTATTGATCTGACCTATACCAGTATTTTGCTCCCGAGCGCCGGCACTGATCTCCGCAATCACATCGGTCACTCGTGCAACGCTGTTGACGATCTCCTGCATGGTGGCACCAGCTTGTTTGACAATGGTAGTACCCTCCCGTGTATGCGAAACGGAAGCGTCGATCAACGTTCGTATTTCCCGCGCTGCATCGCCGCTTCGACTGGCGAGGGTGCGCACTTCCTGGGCGACCACGGCGAAACCGCGGCCATGTTCACCGGCACGGGCGGCCTCAACCGAGGCGTTGAGCGCCAATATGTTGGTCTGGAAGGCGATGCCATCAATCAGCGTGATGATCTCACTGATGCGGCTGGCAGAAGTGTCGATATCGCTCATGGTGCGCTCGACACTCTTCATGGCGGTTTCCCCTTCCCGGGCTACCGATGCCGTGGATTGAACCAGTTGGTTTGCCTGCTCGGCTGACTCCGTGCTGTGGTTGACCGTCGCCGTGATCTCTTCCATGGAAGCAGACGTTTCTTGAAGGTTGGCTGCAGCCTGCTCGGTACGTGTGGCCAGCTCATCGCTTCCCTGGGCGATGTCGTCAGCCGCTTGATAGACACTACGTGTCCGGCTGCGAACATCTCGCAGGGTGTCCTGCATGCGTGAGGCAAAGGCATTGAATTGGTTGGCGAGCTCGCCTATTTCGTCTCGACTTTCCACGCTCAAACGGCGAGTCAGGTCGCCGCGGCCAAGGGCGATTTCACGCATGGCGTCAGCAGTACGGCGGATGGGATTAACGGTTCGACGCACCAGCCATATAGAAACTCCTGCCACCGCGGCAAAGATGAGGATGCCGAGCATGATGGAGGTGAAAATGGAATGCCTCAATTCCTCAGCGGCTCTGGCTTCCGCGCCTGCCATGGCGGCTTCGATATCGGTCACATAGACGCCAGCGCCCAGCATCCAGTCGAACTCGGGCACGTTGACGGCATACGAGTACTTCGGCTCAATGCTATCGGTGCCTGGGTATTCCCAGGGATAGGAATAGTAGCCGCCGCCTTGACGGGCCACGTCGATCAAGTCGCTGATGATATAGGCACCATCCGGCGCCTGGGTGCCGATCATGTTGGTACCCTCGCGCTCCGGCATGGGGGCGGTGACGACATTGAGCCCGTCGTATTGGTAGGCAAAGATATAGTTGCTGCCTTCGAAGCGGATCGCACGCAGGATTTCAGCGGCGTGCTCGCGCTTCCGGGCATCGCTCAGGCTGGAGTCCTGCAGGATGGGCTGGATTGCGGAGTGTGCGCTCTCCACCACATCACGCACCCCAGCCTGGCGTGTTTCGATGAGCAGCTGACGCTGGTATTCAAGGCTGGATTGGCTGTCCTGAATACGGCTAAAGGCATCGACTGCCACGAGCGTAGCGGCGGTAAGGAGCAGAGGGAGCAGAACCAGAGCCAGAAGTCGGGCCTGGAGGCTCGAGGCAAAGGTGGTCTTGCGGGGGGGCGAACTCATTTGGGACCTCACGGGACGTTAAGCGAGCCTGGCGAAATGCAAGCACTACTATTTACGGCCGTGGGTGTGTCGACTTTACCCCCCCTAGACCAATGGCGCCTGGAGCAGCCGTTTTACAGTCGGTCATGAGCGGAGACGCGTGAGGCCCTCCTGGGCGGTAGAGGCGACCAGCCGCCCGCTTCGGTCAAAGATGCTGCCGCGGGCCAGGCCACGGGCGCCGCCCGCCCAGGGGCTCTCCATGTCATAAAGCAGCCAGTCGTTGATCTTCACGTCGTGGTGAAACCAGATGGCGTGGTCGAGGCTGGCGATCTGCAGCTGGGGGTCGCGGAAGGTGATGCCGTGGGGCACCAGGGCCGTGGTCAGCAGGTTGAAATCCGAGCTGTAGGCCAGCAGGTTGCGGTGCAATGCCGGATTGTCGGACAGGTCGCCGGTGAGGCGAAACCACAGCCGCTTGCGCGCGGGCTGGCTCGATTCGGTCTCGTCGCCTAGATGCAGGAACTCGATGGGGTGGCCCGGAAAGCGCTCCAGGCGAGCCTTGGGGTCATCGAGCAGACCCTCGGGCTGGGCGACATCCGCCATGGCCATCTGGTGGGCCATGCTCTGCTCGCTGCCATGGAAGGAGGCGCTGCAGAAGAAGATGGGGCGTCCCTTCTGGATGGCGGTGACGCGTCGGGTGGTGAAGCTGGCGCCATCGCGTACGGCATCGACCTGATAGACTACCGGTCGATGGGGGTCGCCGGGTCGCAGGAAGTAACCGTGCAGGGAATGCACCTGTCGCGCTTCCTTCACCGTTTGCGTGGCAGCCGAGAGCGCCTGGCCAAGTACCTGGCCACCGAACAGCTGGGGCAGGCCAAGGTCCTGGCTGTGGCCGCGAAACAGGTTTTCCTCTATCTCTTCAAGGCCGAGCAAGGCAACGAGAGCATTCAGGGCGTCGCTCATGGGCATCCTCAGGGGTGTATCATACGATTGTTTAATAGTATCAGCATACACGGAGTGCGAGCCGATGCGCAGTGACGAATTCTACATGCATCGGGCGCTGGACCAGGCACGGGAAGGGCTGGCTGCCGGCGAGGTGCCGGTGGGCGCGGTGGTGGTGGATGCGGCCGGCGAGATCGTGGGAGCCGGCTACAATGCGCCGGTGTCGGGACACGATCCCAGCGCCCATGCCGAGATTCGCGCACTGCGTGACGCGGGAGCCCGGCTGGGCAACTATCGGCTCGACGGCTGTACGTTGTATGTCACCCTGGAGCCCTGCCTGATGTGCACCGGCGCGATCATCCACGCGCGCCTGGCCCGGGTGGTCTATGGCGCTGCGGAACCGCGTACCGGCATGGTGGAATCCAAGGCCAACCTCTTCGCCCAGCCCTGGCACAACCACCGGGTGCAGGTGGAAGGGGGCGTGCTCGCCGTGCGTGCGTCGCAACTGCTCAAGGCGTTCTTCGAGACACGCCGTGAGGCAGCAAAGAGTGACGAATCAAGATAGGGAGGTGGCTAGCTCAGGTGCGGCCATGACCCGGTTGCGTCCCTGCGCCTTGGCGCGATAGAGCGCATCGTCGGCGGCCTGCATGAGCGCATCAAGCTCGAGAGGGCCTGTCACCAGCGTGACCGTTCCGATACTCACTGTCAGCACGCTGCCATCATGGTGGTGAAGATCGGCATCCTTTACCCGCAGGCGTATGGTTTCGGCGATGAGGAAGGCTTGGTCGGCAGTCGTTTCCGGCAGGTAGGCCACGAATTCCTCGCCGCCGTAACGGGCGAAGAGCCCGCCATGGGCTTCGGTCACGCCACGCCCGAGCTCCCCCAGCTGGTTGAGGTATCGATCACCCACCAGGTGACCATAGTGGTCATTGATGCGCTTGAAATGATCGATGTCGCAGATCAGGATGCTCAGCGGCCGCGCTTCCCCTTTCGCCTTCAGCGTTTCCAGGAACAGTCGCCTGTTGGGTAGCTGGGTCAGTTCGTCATGGCGTGCCAGCCACTCAATTTCTTGCTGTAGCTCGGTTCGGGTTCGTATTTCGCGATGAAGTTCGGCATTGGAGGCATGCAGCGTCCGGTGTTGCCTGGCCAGGCTGCCATAGGCATAGAGCACCAGGTACAGCAGGTAGGCGAGTGCAATGCCGATGGAGAGACTGGCTATGGGATAGCGATCATGACGTTCCAGCAGGCTGGCACGGTCGGGCTGAACACCGAGTCTGAGTGGCTGGCCTGCCACGTCCAGCAGGGTATCGAACCGCCAGGGGCCCAGCGGTGTGGTTGGCACCTGGCTGGCAAGAACCTGCTCCCCCTCGGCAAGGACCAGAGCCGTGCGTCTCGTGTCGACCTCGTTGAACAGCGTCTCTGCCAGGATCGGCAGGCTGACCACCATTGCCACGGCGCCAAGCGTATGTGTGGCATCGCGTGGTATCGGTAGATAGTGGATGATGCCGGGCACGCCTTGCAGTAACTCGATGACATCGGTGCGACCAACCTGTTGTTCCAGCAGCGCCTGGCGTACCGCGTCGCGCCCGGCGGGCTGTGCATCGAACAGGCGTGTGCCGATTACCCCGCGGTTGACGTTGCTCTGTGGATGGACGTGCACGATGTGACTGTCACGGTCGATGAAGGCGATGTTGAGGAAATAGCGGAAGTCGTCATGATAGAGCGCTGCCTGCCGGGACCAGGCCTCCTGGCTGGGAACCTGGTCGAAGAGGGACCAGACGTTGGCAAAGCGACTCATGGCGGCCTGATGTTCATTGATTTCCGATGTCAGGCGATCCGCCAACCGTTGCGCCTCTGACCTGACTTGGGCATTGAGTTCCCGCTCTGTGAAGTTCTTCTGCTGATGCCAGAGCAGCAGGGCAAGAAGCACCAGGATCAGTGACGGCCACAGGGCGCGATGTACGATGGTGGCCCTTGCCTTCCAGCCAGGCAGGGCGGCGAGAATCTGACCTCCCAGCAAGCCCCAGAGGGCAAGTTGTTCCAATGGACCGGCGGCATAGCGCAACACATGGGGTGTTGAGGTGCTTGCCACGCCGAACCTCAGCTGGCTCAGCAAGAGCAGCACCGTGATGCCCATCAGCAGGGGGCCGCCCAGTTGAATCCTCGCTCGAGTGGCGCAGGCCGTGGCAAGGAGCGTCAGGGAGAGCGCCAGCAGCAAGGATGGCCGCCATGCATCTAACTCGAGGCCCTGGGTGAGTCGCCGGCTCCAGCGGTCCCAGGCGGCCAGCGAGACCCAGTACTCCGGCAGTATATAGCTGAGCAGCGTTACCGTGAGCGGTATCAGTGCCATTGACAGGACGACTCGGGCCGATTGCCGCCATCCCGCCAGCATCATCAGCTGCGCCAAGGCAACCATCCCGATCAATACCCGTTCGCTGACAGCGTAGACGGGGCCTGTTCCACCGATCACATGCAGGCCTCCAACCAGAGCGGTCAGCGCCAGCGCCATGCCGGTCATCAGGCAGGCGGGGAGTGGGGAGGCTCTCATAGGATTGGCGGCACGATCTCGAACAGCGGGCCGTCGTCGGCCTCTTCACCATTCGACTCGTTGAGCTGGAGATACTGCTGCTGGCTGCGATCGACGTAGGAGAGTATCTCGTAGTAGCGACGAATATTGCGCACATAGATGACCGGTTCGCCACCACGGGCATAGCCGTGACGGGTCTGGCTGTGCCATTCACGTTTTTGCAGCAGCGGCAGGGCGTCGCGGACATCTTCCCAGCTGTCGGGGTCTCCATCGAGCTGCTCGACAATCCGGCGGGCATCGTAGAGGTGGCCCAGACCGACATTGTAGGCGGCCATGGCCATGAACAACCGGTCATCGCCCTGGATCGAGTCGGGCAGGCGATCCTTGATGTGTCGCAGGTAGCGGGCGCCGCCATCGATGCTCTGGACCGGATCCAGACGGTCATCGACGCCCATCTCGCCAGCGGTGGGCAGGGTCAGCATCATCAGTCCACGCACGCCGGTGGGGGAGGTGGCCTCAGGGTCCCAGTGCGACTCCTGGTAGCCCAGCGCCGCCAGTAACTTCCAGTCGAAGCCGGTGCTGCGGGCGGCCTCGCGAAACAATGCCGTGTAGTCGTGCAGACGCTCATGCAGATGCGCGATGAAGACCCGGGCGCCCACGTATTCAAGATAGTCGTCGTGACCGAAGTGGCGGTTGACCAGATCCGTCAGAGCGCCTTCGTGTTGCAACTGCTGGAGAAAACGGTTGGCCTCCTGTTGCAGGCGCAGGCCGCCCTGGGCGGGAAAGGCCCAGGCCAGGGAGAGCGGCTGGCCAATGGCGAAGCCGCGCTCTACGCCGGGAAAGAAGATCCGGTTGGTTCGGAATTGGTGGTCATACACCACTGCCGCATCGAGATTGCCGCTCTCCACCCGGCTGAGCAGTTCGGGGACCTCGACCTCGGGCGACTCGCGCCAGCCAAGCTCGGGATAGTCGGCCTGCAGCCCGCGCAGGGCCTGGTCGGCGCCCGAGCCGCGGATGGTGCCGACCTCCAGGCCGGCTAGCCCCGTGGGGTCGTTGATCGGCGGCAAGCCGCGCCGATAGACCAATACCGGCTGCAGATCGAAAATTGCCCGGCTGAAGATCAGGCCTTCCTGTCCCGGGTCCAGGGGCAGAGTGGCGGCGCCCAGGTCCCCCTCCCGGCGCACGGCTTCGACCACGCTCATGACGTGGTGGCTGGCGTCCAGGGTCAGGCTGACGCCGAGGTGGTCAGCGAAGCGCCACATCAGCTCATACTCGAAGCCGGTTGGACCATGGCGCCCTTCATAGTAGGTGGTGGGCGTGTTACGCGTGTGCACGCTGAGAAAGTCACGCTCGCGCACTGCCTTGAGAAGGTCGGCTGGCGGGGTGAAATGCCGGTAGGGAAGCAGGGACAGCACGACCCCCAGCAGCAGCAGGGCGGAAAGGCGCAGACGGCGCTGCGCGAGTCGACTCATGGGTGCAGGCATTTAGGCCACGATCGGCGATGAGGGCTTTACGATAACGTTACAAGGGGCATGTGTCATCCGCCGCATTTCGTCCCGCCCCCGCTTTCCAGTATCATGTCGCCTTTCTACGTCGTGTATGCGACCCCTTCCTACGCTTGCTTCAGAGGCTCCAAAGACATGCTCGAACTTCGAGGCGCGCCTGCCCTTTCCGCTTTCCGTCACGACAAGCTGCTGGCTGCCCTGCGCGCGCGGGTTCCCGAGGTCGAGTCCCTGCACGCTACCTACGTGCATTTCGTCGATCATGACGGTGAGCTGTCCGACGATGAGCGACAGGTGCTCGACCGCTTGCTCGACTATGGCATCCAGAGTGAGGGCGCGAGTGATCTTGGCGCCGAGGGGCAGCTGTTTCTGGTGGTGCCGAGAATCGGCACCCAGTCGCCCTGGTCCTCCAAGGCCACCGATATCGTGCATAACTGTGGCCTCACCAAGATCCGGCGCCTGGAGCGGGGCATCGCCTACCGTGTCGTGCTCAAGGCGCTGATGTCCGAGACCGCCTTTACCGCCATCGTGGAGACTCTGCACGACCGCATGACCGAGAACGTGCTGGCCGATGCATCCGATGCCGCCAAGCTATTTGCCCATCATGAGCCGGCACCGCTGGGCCAGGTGAATATCCTCGAGGGCGGGCGTGGCGCCCTGGAAGCGGCCAATGGCGAGCTGGGCCTGGCCCTGGCCGACGACGAGATCGACTACCTGCTGGCCGCTTTCCAGGAGCTGGCTCGCAATCCCACCGACGTCGAACTGATGATGTTTGCCCAGGCGAACTCGGAACACTGCCGCCACAAGATATTCAATGCCGACTGGGTGGTGGGCGGCGAGGCCCAGTCGCACTCGCTGTTCAAGATGATCAAGAATACCTTCAATGCCTCGCCGGACGATATCCTTTCAGCCTACAGTGACAATGCCGCCGTGATCCGGGGTAGCGAGGCGGGGCGGTTCTTTCCGGCGCCGCTGACCGGTAAGGCCGACGAGCGTGCTGTCTACGGTGCGCAGCACGAGCCGATCCATATCCTGATGAAGGTGGAAACGCACAACCATCCCACGGCCATCGCGCCCTATCCCGGGGCCGCTACCGGTGCCGGTGGCGAGATCCGTGACGAAGGCGCTACCGGCATCGGCGGCAAGCCCAAGGCGGGCCTCACCGGCTTCACCGTTTCCAACCTGCGCATCCCCGAGTTCGTGCAGCCCTGGGAAGCCTTCGATTACGGCAAGCCGGACCGGATGCAGTCGGCGCTCTCGATCATGCTCGAGGGCCCCATCGGCGGCGCTTCCTTCAACAACGAATTCGGGCGCCCCAACCTGACCGGCTACTTCCGCACGTTCGAGCAGGATGCCATGGGCGCCGGGGGCATCGAGCGGCGTGGCTACCACAAGCCGATCATGATCGCCGGCGGCTACGGCAACATTCGCGATGGCCATGTCCAGAAGGGCGAGATTCCCGTGGGTGGCAAGCTCATCGTCATGGGTGGCCCGGCCATGCTGATCGGCCTGGGCGGCGGCGCCGCTTCCTCCATGGCCTCCGGCACGTCGAGTGCCGATCTCGACTTCGCCTCGGTACAGCGCGAGAATCCCGAGATCGAGCGTCGCGCCCAGGAGGTGATCGATCGCTGCTGGGCCCTGGGCGAGGCCAATCCCATTTGCTTCTTCCACGACGTGGGCGCAGGCGGCCTCTCCAATGCCTTGCCGGAGCTGGTCAAGGACGGCAACCGTGGCGGTCGCTTCGATCTGCGTGCCGTACCCAATGCCGAGCCGGGCATGAGCCCGCTGGAGATCTGGTGCAACGAGGCACAGGAACGCTATGTGCTGGCGGTGGCGCCGGAGGATCTTGAGACCTTCGATGCGCTCTGTGCCCGGGAGCGCTGCCCCTATGCCGTGGTCGGCGAGGCCATCGAGGCCCATCACCTGGAAGTGCGCGACGGCCATTTCGAAAGCCAGCCGGTCGACCTGCCCATGAGCGTGCTGTTCGGCAAGCCACCGAAGATGCAGCGCGAATTCGAGCGGGAAAGCCGGGATCTGTCGGGTGTGATGCTCGACAACCTGGACCTGCGCGAGGCGATGGAGCGCGTCTTGCGCTTGCCCACTGTCGCTTCCAAGGGCTTCCTGATTACCATCGGCGACCGCACTATCACCGGTATGGTGGCCCGCGACCAGATGGTTGGCCCCTGGCAGGTGCCCGTGGCCGACGTGGCGGTGACCACCGCCAGCTACGATACCCATGCCGGTGAGGCCATGGCCATGGGCGAGCGGCCGCCGGTGGCGTTGATCGACCCCGCCGCCAGCGCACGACTGGCGGTCGCCGAGGCGATCACCAACCTGGCGGCGGCGCCCATCGCCAAGTTGGGGGATATCAAGCTTTCCGCCAACTGGATGAGCGCCGCCGACCACGTCGGCGAAAACCAGGCGTTGTACGACGCTGTCCATGCCGTGGGTATGGAGCTCTGCCCGGCGCTGGGCATTGCGATTCCGGTGGGAAAGGACTCCATGTCGATGCGTACTGCCTGGACGACGCAGGGCGACAAGGGCGAACCGGAAGAGAGAAGCGTCACCTCGCCGCTCTCACTGGTCGTTACCGGCTTTGCCCCGGTCACCGATGCCATGGCCACCCTGACACCACAGATCAACCTGGAACAGGACGAATCCGACCTGATCCTGATCGACCTGGGAGCGGGCAAGAACCGCCTGGGCGGCTCGGCTCTGGCCCAGGTCTATGGCCAGGTGGGTGACGCTTGCCCCGATCTGGACGACCCGGAGGATCTCAAGGCGTTCTTTGCGGTGATCCAGGGCCTCAACCGCGACGGCAAGCTACTGGCCTATCACGACCGCAGCGACGGCGGGCTTCTGGTAACCCTGCTGGAGATGGCCTTTGCCGCCCACGCGGGTCTCGAGATCAAGCTTGACTGGCTGATCGACGAGCCGGCCGACGCCGTGGATGCGCTCTTCGCCGAGGAGCTTGGTGCGGTGATCCAGGTCAATCGTCAGCACACCGAGGAAGTGCTGGCCCAGTTCGCCGGCGCGGGCATAGAGACCTGCGGCGTCATTGCCCGCCCTCGCTACGACGATCAGGTCCGCGTGACCCTCTTCGAGGAGCCGCTGCTGGAGACCACGCGGCTACTGACCCAGCGCACCTGGGCCGAGACCAGCTACCGGCTGCAGGCGCTGCGTGACAACCCGGAGTGCGCCAAGAGCGAGTTCGATGGCCTGCTCGACAGCCGCGACCCTGGCCTTTCCGCCAGCACCACCTTCGACGTGGACGAGGATATCGCCGCGCCGTATGTCAACACGGCTCGGCCGGCGGTGGCAGTCTTGCGCGAACAGGGCGTGAACGGCCAACTGGAGATGGCCTGGGCCTTCGACCGTGCCGGCTTCGAGGCCGTTGACGTGCATATGAGCGATATCCTCGAAGGGCGCGTCGGCCTCGAGTCGTTCAAGGGCCTGGTCGCTTGCGGCGGTTTCTCCTATGGCGACGTGCTGGGCGCCGGTGGTGGCTGGGCCAAGTCGGTCCTGTTCAACGAACTGGCACGGGAGCAGTTTGCCGGCTTCTTCGCCCGGGACGACAGCTTCGGCCTGGGCGTCTGCAACGGCTGCCAGATGTTCGCCCAGCTGCGGGAGCTGATTCCTGGCACCGAGAACTGGCCGCGCTTCGTGCGCAACGAATCCGAGCAGTTCGAGGCGCGCGTGGCCATGGTTCAGGTGGAGAATAGCCCCTCAATCCTGTTGGCCGGCATGGAGGGCTCACGCCTGCCGATCGCCGTGGCTCACGGCGAGGGTCGTGCCGAATTCCGCGACAGCGCGCACCTGCGCAGCATGCAGGTCAGTGCCCAGGTGGCGATGCGCTACGTGGACAACTACGGCCAGGTGACCAGCCACTATCCGGCCAACCCCAACGGCTCACCCTCCGGCATTACCGGGCTGACGACGCCGGATGGCCGGGTAACGATCATGATGCCGCATCCGGAGCGGGTGGTGCGGGCCCTCACCAACTCCTGGCGTCCGCCGGAGTGGGGGCACGATGGGGCCTGGATGCGGCTGTTCCGCAATGCTCGGGTCTGGCTTGGCTGAGAAGCCTCATTCCTGAACGCAACGAGGCGACCCCAAGGTCGCCTCATTCATTTCGCGTGGCTGGGCCTACGTAGCTGGGCTTGGGTAGCGTCGCTTGAGTGGCAAGATATCGGCGCTTGCCTGCTAGGACGCCTGCTTAGTCAGGTCCAGACAGCTGAGGGACGTCATGAACCCCTCGAGAACGGTGTGCTCCGCCTGCTTCTGCTTGATGATGACCGAAAGGGCGGGATAGAGCGCCGGTATGATGCTGGCCTCACGCAGGTGCTGGTGGAATCGAAGCGAGTACTCGGCATCGGTAATGGCCTGGGCCAGTACGTCATTCGCCATTTCCGGGCTACAGATGAAATAGGGCTGGGCGGCCTCGGTCTTCTCGCTGCTGGTGGGGAGGTCGGTCAGTCCTAGCTGGCGGAAAACACGCTGTAGCACCTCGATGCGCATCTCGCACTGGATGCCCAGCGATGCCATCAGTCGGCTCACTGACGTATCGAAGGTCAGGAAGCTGAAGGCAAGCTGACGGTAACGGGCTAGCTCGGTCTTTTCATGAGCCTCGGCCAGCGTCAACAGTTCGTCCAGCACCAACACGAGCCTGGCGATCTTTGTTTTAGTTTCAGGCATGGCAGTGTCCTCTAAACGGGGTCGAAGCGAAAACCTCCCCCAGAGAAGGAGGCTGGCGGACTCATCACCCGTTTTACATGATCTTCATCAAGTATCACGACGCTTTTAGGCGTTGTGGCAACGATTCCATTCGCTGGGTATGACAAAAACCATTAACCCGATCCCCAAATGCCCGATATATGGATTACGGCTTTCGTCTGATACGGCTCTGAATGATCACTATAGACGAGCAGTGTGCAAGTCGCCTGTCGAGAAATAAAACATCCGTTTGAATATCGGCCTGAAAGACGCCAAACTGCAAAAAAGCGCTTGAATGGGAAGGCGGTATGGAAAAGGAAATTTTTTGTGACAGAGTGTCGCTCACTTTAGCGAAGCACGTGGCCGAGGTGACCCTGACGCGCCCGAGAGAGCACAATGGGCTCGACTGGGCGATGATCGATGGCCTGCTGGCGGCGCAGCAGCGCCTGACCGAACTCGACGGCCTACGTGCCGTGGTGCTGGCTGGAGAGGGCAAGAGCTTCTGCGCCGGACTCGATATGGCGGCCATCATGACGCAGCCGCAGCGATTGCCTTCGCTACTGACAGCCGATGAGCGGGGGATCAATCCGGTTCAGCGCCTGGCGCTGGGCTGGCGTGATGCAGGGGTGCCAGTCATCGCCGCCCTGCATGGCCATGTCTACGGCGGTGGCCTGCAGATTGCGCTGGGGGCGGACATCCGGGTGACGCACCCCGACGCCAGCCTGGCGCTGTTGGAAATCGTCTGGGGCATTATTCCGGACATGGCTATCAGTGTGACGGCGAGTGACATCCGCCATGATGTCCTGCGTGAGCTGGCCTGGACGGGGCGCAAGCTGGATGGGGCTGAGAGCCTGTCGCTCGGCATCGTGACCCGATTGGCCGACGACCCGCAGGAAACCGCCCGGACTATTGCGGCATCGATTGCGGCGCGCTCGCCGAGGGCGGTGGCTGCCGCCCGCGAGCTTTTCACGCTGGCCCCGGAACTGTCTCAACGCGAGCGGCTGGCCCTGGAGGCGCGCCTGCAGGGTGGCCTGCTGGGCGGCGAGGAGCAGGTGGAGGCCGTGGCCGCCCGCATGGGACGCAGGGAGCCCCATTTCCCCTGAGACCCCGTCAAGCCTGACGATGGCTGCGTTGACCGGGTAAGATGGCGGCTTCGTGCCGCCATGCCTGATTTGCCCATGTCTGATCTGCCAATGACGTTGTCCCCCACTGATTCGCTGCCTGCCCGTCAACCTGCGTTGCGCCCCTACCAGCAGGAGGCGGTGAAGCGGGTCGTCGAGCACTTTCGTGCCGGCCACGAGCCGGCCGTGGTGGTGCTGCCCACCGGCAGCGGCAAGTCGCTGGTGATCGCCGAGCTGGCGAGGCTGGCCCGGGGGCGGGTGCTGGTGCTCGCTCACGTGCGCGAACTCGTCGAGCAGAACCATGCCAAGTACCTGGACTACGGGCTCGAAGCCGATATCTTCAGCGCGGGCCTCGGACTCAAGGAGAGCGCCCGCCAGGTGGTGTTCGGCTCGGTGCAGTCGGTGGTGCGCAACCTCGACCGTTTCGCCGCCGGTGATCACCCCCGTGGCGCCTTCACCCTGCTGGTGATCGACGAGTGTCATCGTGTCTCCGCGGACGAGGATTCGAGCTACCGCCGGGTGATAGACCGGCTGCGCCAGCACAATCCGCGCCTCAAGATCCTGGGCCTCACGGCGACGCCCTACCGGCTGGGACAGGGATTCATCTACCACCGTCACCATCACGGCATGGTGCGTGGTGACGAGCACTGTTTCTTTCGCGATTGCGTCTTCGAGCAACCCCTGCGGCTGATGGTCAAGCAGGGCTATCTGGCTCCACCGACACGCATCGATGCTGCGGTGGAGCGTTATGATTTCTCGGCGCTTCGGCCTGCCGACGGCGGGCTGTATCGGGAAGATGAGCTGAATCGAGTGGTGGCGGCCAGCCGCGCGACCCCGGGCATCGTCGCCGAGGTCATCGAGCGTGCCCGGGGCCGGCAAGGCGTGATGCTGTTCGCCGCCACGGTGGCCCACGCCGAGGAGATTCTCGGCTACCTGCCGGCCGGTGAGGCGGCGCTGATTACCGGCGAGACGGCATCGCAGCAGCGCGAGGCGATCATCGCCGCGTTCAAGGCCCGCCGACTCAAGTTCCTGGTCAACGTCGCGGTGCTGACCACCGGTTTCGATGCCCCCCACGTCGACCTGATCGCCATTCTGCGGCCCACTGAGTCGGTGAGCCTTTACCAGCAGATCGTCGGTCGCGGCCTGCGTCCTTCGCCGGGCAAGCGCGACTGTCTCATTCTCGACTATGCCGGCAATCCCTGGGACCTCTATGCACCCGAGGTGGGGAGCCCCCGCCCGGCCTCGGATACCGAACCGGTACAGGTCGAATGCCCCGCCTGCGGCCACGCCAACCTCTACTGGGGGCGGCGCGACGGCGAGCTGGTCATCGAGCACTTCGGCCGCCGCTGCCAGGGGCTTATTGATAGCGCTCGAAGCCGCGCGAACAGCGAAACAACAACATCGACAGCGGAAGACGTGGGTCGTGGCGCGACTTCGGGCGCCAATAAAGAGCAAGGCGCGGGCGCCTGCAAACAGTATCAGTGTGACTTTCGCTTTCGCTTCAAGGTGTGTGGCGACTGCGGCGCGGAGAACGATATCGCGGCCCGGCGCTGCCATGGCTGTGGCACCCTGCTGGTGGACGCCGACGACAAGCTGAAGGAGGCGCTTCGCCTGAAGGACGCCCGGGTGCTTCGCGTTAGCGGGATGCAGCTCGAGGCGACCGTGAACGGCCGTGGCCTGCCGCGGCTCAAGGTGACCTACCACGACGAGGACGGGGCGAGCCTGAGTGAATGGTTTGCCCTGGAGACGCTTGCTCAGCGTGCCGCCTTCGGCGCCGTGTTCCTGCGCGATCACCTGCGCGCCCCGGGGGTGCCCTGGCGTCCGACGTCCCCGGATGAGGTGGTGGCCGAGCAGCGTCGCCTGCGGGCACCGGACTTCGTGGTGGGGCGCAAGATGGGCCGCCACTGGCAGGTGCGTGAAAAGCTGTTCGACTACACTGGGCGCTATCGCAAGGCTGAGTCGGCGGAATAGAGGGGAGCCTCTACATTGACGCCAGGGGCGCCGGGGGCAGGCTGAAGAGGAGGCGCTGTTTCTCGTACCGCCATCTTGCTAGACTGCCCCGTTGATCGACTCTTCCCCCGAGAGGCCAGCCCCGCGTGAGCGAGACGCCCCAGACGGACGCGCCTGAACAGCGTGACATGCCGGATGCCGCCGTTCCAGCGGAGGCCCTGGCGCGGTTGTTCGACGAGCCGATCACCGAGCTGCCGGACGATCTCTATATTCCGCCGGAGGCGCTGCGGATATTCCTCGAGGCCTTCGAAGGCCCGCTGGACCTGCTGCTCTACCTGATCCGCCGCCAGAACCTGGATATCCTGGCCATCAATGTGGCCGCCATCACCCATCAGTACATCGAGTACGTGGAGCTGATGAAGGCCATGGAGATCGAGCTGGCCGGGGAGTACCTGCTGATGGCAGCGATGCTGGCCGAGATCAAGTCGCGCACCCTGTTGCCGCGCCCGGCCAAGGCGAACGGCGATGACGAGGAGGACGACCCGCGGGCCGAGCTGATCCGTCGCCTGCAGGAGTACGAGCAGCTCAAGAGTGCCGCCGAGGCGCTGGCCGAGCTGCCGCGGGTGGGGCGCGACTGGTTCCCGGCCCGCGCCGCGTTGCCGCCGCTGCAGGCCCGGGTGCTTCATCCCGATGTTGAGCTCGATGAGCTTCTCGGTGCCCTGGCCGGCATCCTGCGGCGTGCCGAACTCAACCAGGCGCACCATATCGGTCGCGAGACGCTCTCCACCCGGGAGCGGATGCTGGCGATCATGGAGCGGCTGACCCACGAGCACTACACGCCCTTCGAAGCGCTGTTCACGCTGGAGGAGGGCAGGGCCGGGGTGATCGTCACCTTCATGGCGATCCTGGAGCTGGCCAAGGAAGCCATGATCGAGATCGTTCAGAATGCGCCGCTCTCGCCGATCCATGTGCGCGCGCGAGCGCCGCGAGAGGAGGCGGGTGAGGCGGCTTTCGACGATGAGGGCGCCGATGGCGAAGGCCCCTATGATGTCGAGAGCCCCTTCGAAGAGGAGATCGACATGCCCCAGGAGGGAGAGGCATGAGCGCCATGGAGCTGCCGGACAGCCTCGACGAGATCCTCGAGGCGGCCCTGCTGGCGGCAGCGGAACCGCTGTCGCTGGAGCGTCTCGAAAGCCTGTTCGACGATAACGAGCGACCGCCGCGGCGTGCCCTGCGTGAAGCGCTGGTGCGCGTCGAGGGGCGCCACGAGACGGGAGCCATGGAGCTGATCGAGACCGCCTCCGGCTACCAGCTGCGTATCCGGCCGCGTCTCTCACCCTGGGTCTCCCGCCTGTGGGACGAGCGGCCCCAGCGCTATTCGCGGGCGCTGCTCGAGACCCTGGCGCTGATCGCCTATCGGCAACCGGTGACCCGCGGCGATATCGAGGAGGTGCGGGGCGTGGCGGTGAGCAGCTCGATCATGCGCACGCTGGCCGAACGGGGCTGGATTCGCGTGGTCGGCCACCGGGATGTACCGGGCCGACCGGCGGTCTATGCCACTACCCGTTCGTTCCTCGACGATTTCGGACTCAAGACCCTGGACGAGCTGCCCCCCATGCACGAATTGAAAGGGGTGGCGGAGCCCTTCTTCGAGGACGAGGCGCCGCCTCCGCCCAGCCCCATTCTGGCCCAGGCGGACGAGCCGGTCGAAGAGCCGGCTGAGGAGACAGAGGAGCGTCCGGGCGCCGGAGACGAGGCAGGTGCTGGCGAGGTGAGCGACGAAGCGCCCGACAGCCGGGAGAAGACAGCGCTGGCGGCCACGCGAGAAAGTGGCGAGAATCACGACACGACGGCCGGGATGGCCGACGCGACACACGCCGGGAAGGCGTCCGACAGGCCCGGGCTGAGCTTTGCCGATCTGGAAGCCCGCCTGGCCGAACGTGCCCGCACCAGCGTCGATGATGACGGCGGAGCGGGGGCGGAATCCACACCTGATGAGACATCTGACGAACCATGACGACCACCACGGAAAAACTGCAGAAGGTACTGGCCCGCGCCGGGCTGGGCTCGCGTCGCGAAATGGAAACCGCCATCGCGGCGGGTCGCGTCAAGATCAATGGCAAGCTGGCCACCCTGGGTGACCGCATCGAGATGCGCGACCGGGTCAGCTTCGACGACCGCCCCGTCACCCTGCGTGGCGTCGAGGAGACTCCCCGACGGGTGATCATGTACAACAAGCCGGAAGGCGAGCTGTGCACCCGCAAGGACCCGGAAGGGCGGCGTACCGTGTTCGAGCGCCTGCCGCGCCTGAAAGGCGAGCGCTGGGTCGCCATAGGGCGCCTGGACATCAACACCAGCGGCTTGTTGCTGTTCACCACCGACGGTGAGCTGGCCAATCGCCTCATGCACCCTTCCACGCAGGTGGAGCGTGAGTACGCCGTGCGGGTCATGGGCGAGGTGAAGAAGGAGCAGGTCGTGGCCATGGTCCAGGGCGTCATGCTCGAGGATGGCCCGGCACGCTTCACCGATGTGCAGGAGTTCGGCGGCGAAGGTATCAACACCTGGTTCCATGTGGTGATCACCGAAGGCCGCAATCGGGAAGTGCGGCGTCTTTGGGAGTCCCAGGGGCTGACGGTGAGCCGTCTGAAGCGTGTGCGCTACGGCAATATCTTCCTCGACAAGCGGGCCAAGGCCGGTGAGTGGGTGGAGCTCACCCAGGCCGAGATCGACGACCTGGCCGAGAGTGCGGGCCTGGCCTCGCGCAAGGTGCCGGAGCTGACGCCCGACGAAAAGAACCGCTGGAGTCGCGACAAGAACAAGCGCCGGCCGGTACAGGCGATGCGCAAGCCGAAGAGTCCTCGCAGCCGCTGAGCCGGTCGGGGGGAAGTCGGCGGATAGGTTGCCAAAAACCCCTTGCTTTCAGTGGGCTGGATGGGTAATATCTGCCCCCGTTCGGACGGGTCGTTAGCTCAGTTGGTAGAGCAGTTGGCTTTTAACCAATTGGTCGTAGGTTCGAATCCTACACGACCCACCATCCGGACCTGTATGCTTGCACGCGAGCACCGGGTCGTTAGCTCAGTTGGTAGAGCAGTTGGCTTTTAACCAATTGGTCGTAGGTTCGAATCCTACACGACCCACCAGACATCGGTTCCAGTGATTCACTGAAACCCAACAAGAAAGGGCCCTGATGGGCCCTTTCTTGTTTGCTGACGTTTGTTTGCTGACGGCTGTGCTGCGCTCTCCTCAATCCTCCACTCGTATCCGGCCAAGGCTATAGTCGCCGCCATGATTGGCAAGTACGAAGCCCTGGAAGCGCTCGCGAAAACGGGTGTCCCGTGCCTGGATGACACGACGCCCGTCGACGCTGATTCGCATTTCACCGTCCTCGTCGCGGGCCCAGGTCAGGATATGAAAACTGTCGTCCTCGAGGTTGATTGCCCCATCGCTGCTGGCGATCACGTCGCTTCCGTCGCTGGTGACCCTTATCAGGCTCAGCCCGGGGCGCGAACCGGGGCGATAGACAAGCCGGTAACCGCCGCCTGGACGGTCGCCCTGAAAGACCCCCATCTCGAGACTGCCCATATTTTGGCGGGATGCCAGCTCCAGCTCCATTTCGAAGGCGTTACGGATCGGCGAGGAAACGAAGATCCTGGCGGTTTCTGCGGCTGCCGGCGCCTCTTCGGGTCGAACGTTGCCCGTCTGTTCGAGGAACAGTTTCAACATGGCAAGGCCGATGTCCTCGGGCCGGTCGGAGTGCAGGCTCGGTCCCGTCGAGGCGCCCTCTTCCGGAATCCCGACCACGCTGCGCAAGCCGTTGCGATCGATGCTGAACTCACCGCTGAGCACCGTCCAGGCAGGGTTGCGACGGTAGTCGCCGTCGCTGAAGTCGTCGTCCAGGGCGATACGAGGTGAGGCCGTGGGTGGCGGCGGTGCAGTTGCCGTCACCGCTGTCCTCTCCGTCTGGCGTAGCCGTCTCAGCAGGTCAGCCGTGGCGTGGCCATCCTGCGCCATGTCCATGTCGGCCTGGTACTCGTGTATCGCGTTGCGGGTCCGGCGCCCCATGACGCCATCCGCCGGGCCGGCGTCATAGCCGAGTCGATTGAGCTCGCGCTGTATTTCGGCCACGCCTTGCCGACCCGACAAGGTCTCGATGTCGGGCCGCGATGGGGGTGTCGCCTGTGAGGAAGGTGCCTCTTCCGGCTGCCAGGCGCGGGCTGTCTGTTGAGCCTCGCTGATCTGCTGCGCGGTCATCCGTGCCGCTACTGCATCCCGCGCGTCGGCGGCACGGCGGTGCCCGCGAGCCGCCGCGAGGTTGTACCATTTGTGCGCTTCCACGAAGTCCTGAAGCGTCCCATGGCCGGCCTCGTGCATTTGCCCCAGCATGTACTGGGCTTCGGGGTCGCCGCTGGTGGCAAGCCGGTCGAACATCTGCAACGCCTGGCGGTAATCCTGCCGCTCGTAGGTCTGCAGGGCCTCGGTGTAGCGCTCATCGGCACTGGCCAGCGCGATGTGGCCGACCAGCAGGAGTAGGAGCAGGCTTGCTTTGATGATCACGGGGGGCCTCCAGTGAATGGGGTCTGCGACCTGCAGTCGCCGGGTCTCACCGTGCTGCCTTGCCATTCCACTTTGTTCTGGCTTGTCTCAACGAAGGCCGAGTACGGACAGAATCACCAGCACGATGACGACGGCGCCGACGATATAAACGATGTTGTTCATGAAGTGTACCTCTGCGGCGCATGTTCCTGTTTCAGGATGCTGCGGGATGGTTCGTGTTCTGATGGCGTCGCAGTCCTTGCGACGCGTAGCGTAACTCCCTGTACCGGCTGTTCCTTGCCTCGCTCACACCAAGGATATGTCTTAAGCGGACCTCGGTCTGTGCGGTGGCGAACACATGGCCCGTCAACGGATCAATTAGACTTTGCGCTACCGAGCGGACGGCGCTAATGGTCGAGCAGCATGTCACCGTTATAAAACCGGTAGTTGTTGCGACCCTCGCGCTTGATACGGTACATCGCGGTGTCAGCGCAATGGATCAGTTCCTCTGGGGTGGTACCGTTGTCCGGATACAGGCTGATGCCCAGGCTGACCGTAATGTGGACCGCTTCTTCGCCAATGGGGTGTGGCGGCAGCAAGGCCTCGAAGATGGCCTCGGTTACCCTGCGGGCATCATTGATGTCATGCAGCTCGGTCAACAGAATCACGAACTCGTCACCGCCAAGGCGGCAGACCGTGTCGGTATCGCGCACGCAGCCTTTCAGTCGTCTGGCAACGGACTGCAGGAGGGTATCGCCGGCAGCGTGGCCCAGGCGGTCATTGATGGCCTTGAAGGCATCGAGGTCGATGAACAGCAGGGCCACATGCTGACGATGTCGCCGGGCCAGGCCGATAGCGCGCTCCAGGCGCTCATCCAACAGCACTCGGTTGGGTAGATCGGTCAGGGAATCGTGCTGAGCCAGATGCGCCATGCGACTGGAGATGGCGAAGGACTTGCTGACGTGGTGAAATATGATCACCGCTCCAGTGACCTGACCGTTGCGGTCGCGAATCGGAGCGGCGGAATCCTCGATCGCCAGTTCGCTGTGATCGCGCCCAACCAGGATCGTGCCCATTGCCAGGCCGACAATACGGTTCTCATCGATGGCTCGCCGGGCAGGGTCGCTGGCAGATTGGCGTGACTTGTGCTCTATGATACGAAAGACATCGGAAATGGGCAGGCCCAGGGCGCTTTCCTGCGTCCAGCCGGTCATCTCCTCGGCTACCCGGTTCAGGTAGGTCACTCGGCATTCAATATCGGTAGAGATGACGGCATCACCGATCGAGTTCAGCGTGACCTGAGCTCGCTCCTTCTCGTGATACAGGGCCTCCTCCGCAGCGTGCAGCATACCGTCATCATGCTTTCGCACGGTAATGTCTTCCACGGTCAGGATGTGGCCTTGGTCTCCGGGCAGGTGTGCAGCATTGATGCTGAGCCATGCAATACTGCTGTCGGGACGCAGAATGCGCGCCTCGATATGACAGGGTGTGCCGCTGTCGAAGGCTTGCTGCCACTCACGCTTGGCTCGCGTGCGATCGTCAGGATGTAGCGCATCCACCCAGTGGCTACCCTGCAGCGAGGCAGCCGCTGTGCCGATAATGCTGATGTATGCAGCATTGCCGTGTCGGCCGTTGCCCTGTCTGTCGGTGATCAAGGTTCCAATAGGCAGTGCGTCACTTATGGCGTAGAGCTGCGAGTCTAGCTCGTAATGCACGTGTTTGGGCGCTGGACTTGCTGTCATAAGTCGGTCCATGACTTACTCCGTCAGTGCTACGTCAGTGGAACACCCGTAGCTGATAACCAGCCGGCAGGTTGGAACGGATATCTGGGAGGCTAGCCGTGCATCCCGTTTCACTCCGTGCGCTAGCGTACATAGCAATTGCTTGTTGTTCGCTATAACGTATGCGTCAGGACCACTATTTCTCCCGCGCTCGGGGAGCTTTCCCGATACAGGAGTGTCAGTCATGGCCCTGCGACAAGACCCGCGCCAGAATCACTTGCTGGCGGCCCTGCCGACGGATGAATACCAGCGCCTGGCGCCCCACCTCAAGCGGGTCGAATTGACGCTGGGGGAATCGCTGGCCGAGTCGGGAAAGGTGATGCGCCATGTCTATTTCCCGGTGGATTGCATCGTATCGCTGCTATGCGTCATGGATGATGGTGACTCGACGGAAATTGCCGTCGTCGCTGGCGAGGGTATTGTCGGCATCGCGCTTTTCATGGGAGGAGAGTCCACGCCGAGCCGTGCCATCGTGCAGAGTGCCGGCAGCGCCTACCGTCTCGATGGGCAACTGCTGAAGGACGAGTTTGACCGTGCATCAACGTTACAGTATCTGTTATTGCGTTACACCCAGGCGCTGATCACCCAGATGGCCCAGACAGCGGTATGCAACCGACACCACAGCCTGGATCAACAGCTGTGTCGCTGGCTGTTGTTGAGCCTGGATCGCTTGCCGGTCAACGAGCTGGTCATGACCCAGGAGCTGATCGCCAACATGCTTGGCGTCCGCCGAGAAGGGGTCACCGAGGCAGCCGGCAAGCTGCAGCGGGCCGGACTGATTTCCTACCGCCGCGGTCACATCAGCATTCTGGACAGGCCTGGCCTGGAAGAACGTGTCTGTGAGTGCTACACGGTCGTCAAGAAGGAGTATGACCGCCTGCTGAGCCATCATCGCCGCGGATGAGGGCCCCTTTCCTTATCGGGCCGGGCGGGTTCTCGCGCCGTGCCCGGCCCGCGTATGTATCCTGGCGCACCGACGGCATGGTGAAGGACATGCCAGTGTTCTCTTGTCGGACTATTGGTAATTCCCTGATCCCCCCTCGCTGGCTGCCGTCGAGATCGGAGCCCAGTGATTGCTTGCCATGTGCCCATGCCGATGTTTTCAACCGGGAGCGCGCCCATGAAGCCTTCACCCCCAAGCCCGATGACCAATCACCTTATCGACAAGTTGCCGCAACAAGAGAGAGCATCTTTCCTTGCCGATTGCCAGGCCATCGACCTGGTGTTCGGAGAAGTGATTACCGAGCACGGTGGGCGGATTTCGCATGTCCATTTTCCCCTCGACAGCTTCATCTCCCAGATTGCCAACCTGAGTAGTGACCGGGAGCAACTGGAAGTGGCGATGGTCGGGAGTGAAGGGATGTTGGGAGCGCCCCTGATTCTGGGGGTCGATGAATCACCCTGGCTCGCACTGGTACAGGGTGCCGGCCCGGCGCTGCGCATGCCGGCGGTTGTCTTTGGTCGCCACCTTGCGCAGAGCCCCACGCTTCAGTCGCTACTCAAGCGCTATCTCTATGTGGTCATGCACCAGCTTTCCCGGGTGGCGGCATGTACCCACTTCCATCAGGTCGAGGCCCGTCTGGCGCGCTGGCTGTTGATGACCCAGGATCGTGCGCACTCGGATGAGCTGCATCTTACCCACGAGTTCCTGGCCATGATGCTGGGTGTGCGTCGCGCCGGCATCACCCTGGCTGCCATGGCACTTCAGTCGCGCCGACTGATTCGCTATCAGCGAGGAGACATCGTGGTGCTGGACCGAACGGGTCTGATCGAGGCTTCCTGCGGCTGCTATGCCTCCGATCGCAGCCTCTACTGTCGGGTCATCAACGGAGGTGGCAAAGCACGAGATCGGCTGGCGCGCTCTGGGGAGGCGTCAGCCGAAAAATCATGAGGTGACGATAGCATTTAGTTTCAGGCCTAGCCCCGATTGTCGCCTTCGGCGGCATGCCAGGCAGTTTCGTCGCCACCGGTTTTGGCATCCTGCAAGCCGAGGATTACCGGCGTCGCCTCAGTGACGAGTACAGCGCGCCAGCGACAAAGGCCATGCCAATGGACATTAGCGGGTTCTCGCGGACGTGGGTACTCACGCGCTCGAGTACATCATCGGCCCGTTGGCGCCCATGGACGGCCACCTCGCGAACGCGCTCTTCGGCGCGGGATGCCTGCTCCCGAGTGTATTCCTCAGCCTTGCCAGCGGTGTCGGCGGCCCTGTCCACCGCTTCATGAGCCTTGCTCGCAACCTGATCGATGGTCTCGTGTCCGCTTTCTTTCATCGCCATGATCGTACTCTCCTTGTCACTGTGTAGACGGGTGAAGATGACCTGTCAGGTATGACGCTTATCGTCGCCAATGGTTTCTCTGATATCTGCCGGTCGATTCCATCAGGCCAGATCGTGGTATTCAGTCACCTGGGGGCGATGTGCCCCCGGTGGCTGTAGTGTAGATCACGATTGCAAATCCTTGCGCAGGGACTGTTCCAACTCCTTGGTCCCGGTGATATCCAAAAGGGTGATCACCACGCCGTCGATGACATTGTCCAGCCGGCGATAGGGCATGATTCGTACCGTAAACCAGCGGTCGTCGGTGGTAGTGATCTGCTTCTCGGAGAAAGCCAGGGTGCTCAAGGTGTTAACGGCGTCGTCGTTAAGTTCCGGGTACTGCAGGGTGGTGGTGAGATCGCTCAGGGGGCGGCCGATGTCGCTTTCGCGAATGCTGATGATCTTCGATGCCCGGTCGGTGAAGCGGCGGAGGTTCAAGTTCTTGTCGAGAAACAGAATGGCTATCTCAATGCTGTTGAGCAGGTTCTTCATATCGCTCTGAGCGAGGGCGAGATCGTCGAGTTTGGTCTGCATCTCCGCGTTGATGGTTTGCAGCTCCTCATTCATGGACTGCATCTCCTCCTTCGAGGTGGTCAGCTCTTCGTTGGTGGACTGCAATTCCTCATTGGTCGATTGCAATTCCTCGTTGGCTGACTGCAACTCCTCCCGGGAAGCCCGGTTTTCCTCACGCAAGGTCTGGATTTCATCCTGGCACTGTTGCAGCTCGGCGGCATGGGCCCGATGCGTGGCTGTTGTCGACTTGCTTTTGTTGGCGGGGCCGGCATGAGTCTGGGCGATGTCGCGGAACACGATCATCTTCATGCCGCGCAGGGCGGTGGGTTCTCGCAGCGCCTGCACAGTGATGTCGACGCTCTGCATGCCGCCGCCGGGCAGTTGCACCTGGAGGCCTTGCAATTGCAGCGGCTCGCTCTGGTCCGCAGCCTGGCGCAGGGCGCTGCGGATAGGCGTCCGCAGGCCTTCCCGCACCATGGCGTGAAAATTCCAGTTGGCCTTGCCGGCGGCAGGCTCCAGGTATTTTCCTGTGCGCCCGCTGATATAGACGATATCACCCTCATCGTTGACCACCACCGCGGCGGGGGCGTAGACCTGTAGCAACACCTGGTCGGCCGCTGCTTGCAGGTTATCCTTTGGCTCGAAGGATGAGGGATTGGCGGGCACGGGAAGCTCCTTGGCTATCCAGGACAGGGGGGGAAACGTCTTTACCGGCAACCGGCTGTCGCCGCTCTGGACATCATCCTGGCGCCGATAAAGCCGCAGCTTGGATTGAATGGGAGTAAAAAGCTGAGAGTTGCGCCCGACCGTCTCCGAGCTCCCCAGTAACAGTACACCTCCGGCGCGCAAGCTGTAGTGAAACAGGGGAATGAGTTTGCGTTGCAGGCTCTGATCGAAGTAGATCAGCAGGTTGCGGCAGGAAATGAGGTCGAGGCGGGTGAAGGGGGGGTCAAGCACAACATCCTGCTGGGCGAACAGCACCAGGTCGCGGATATCGCTATTGATCCGGTAGCCGTTCTCATGGGCGCTGAAAAAACGCGCCAGACGTTCCGCCGATACGCTGGTTTCGATATCCGCGGTGTAGTGTCCGCGGCGTGCGGTGGCAATGGCGTCCGGGCTCAGGTCGGAGGCGAAGATCTGCAGGGTAACGTCATGGGCTTCTGGCAGCTTCTCCAGCACCTCAGTAAAGATCATGGCCAGGGTGTAGGCTTCTTCGCCGGTTGAGCAGCCGGCCACCCAGGCACGCAGGTGGGGCTCCCTGGGCTGTCGCGTCAGCAACTCTGGCAGGGTGGTCTCCGCCAGGTGCTGCCAGACCGGGGCATCGCGGAAAAAACGGGTTACCCCGATGAGCACTTCCTTGAACAGCAGGTCGATCTCCTGGGGGTTGTGCTGGAGATAGTCCGCATAAAGCGCCAAGGTGGCGATTTCATGGATCGCCATGCGCCGTTCCATGCGTCGGTGCAGGGTGCTCGGCTTGTAGAGGGAGAAGTCGTGGCGGGTTCGCTGTTGAAGCAGGCGGAGAATGCGCTTCAAGGGCGTTGATTCAAGCTCAGGTTCCACCGCCTCCACGCTGGAGGTGCCCGAGTTGGAGGCCTGGGCAACACAGGCCAGGATCCGAGTGGGCAAGTCGCCGGGCGGGGCAATGATATCGGCACAGTTTACGGCGATGGCGCTTTTGGGCATGGCATCGAACTGAGCCGTGTCGAGCTGTTGCGCTGCCGTGATACCACCCACGGCCTTGATCGCCTGTAAGCCCAGGGTACCGTCAGAACCCATGCCGGACAGTACCACGCCGATGGCTAACTCCCCCTGGGCGATGGCCAGGGATGAGAACAGTACGTTGATGGGCAGGCGCAGTCCCCTGGGTTCCATGGGCGTTGCGAGCTTCAGTGAGCCGTGGACAACGCTGAGCTCTGCATTCGGTGGGATCACATACACGCAGTCAGGCTCGATGGGCATGCCTTGGGTGGCTTCCCGTACGGGCATCGGGGTGACGCGCTGGAGTAATTCCGGGAGCAGCGCCTTATGGGTAGGATCGAGATGCTGAACCACCACATAGGCCATATGGCTGTGGGGAGGCACCCCGGCAAGAAACTGTTCCAGCGGGGCCAGGCCACCGGCGGAGGCGCCAATACCCAGAATGCGCGTGGTCATCGTAGCGTTGCCGGTGGCTGGTCAGGTGCCGCAGCGTCCATGGCGAAGTACGGTAGATCGGGGTTACCCTGCATTGGCGCACTCGCGGCAGACCAACAGAATATGCTTGCGCTCTGGTGAGAGTGATGCAAGCAACTGCAGGTAACGGGAACCCTGTGTGCTCCCCGCCGTCTCGGCTAGGCAGGAACCCCTGGCGCCGCTCTGTGTGACCTGCTGTAGCAGGCCAAGCAGTTGTGGTCGGCTCTGGGCGAGCAGGAATGTCTCGATGGGGTGCCCCTCAAGTTCGTCTCGCTCAATGCCAAAAAGCTCCGCGGCGGCAAAATTAGCCTGAATAACGTTGCCCTCGATGTCGACGAGAAAGTAGCCAAGGGGTGCGGAGTCGAAAAGGGCCCGGTAAAGGCTCAAATCCTCGACAAGTGCCTGTTCATTGGCGGCAATCTCCTCGTTCTGCAAGTCGAGCTCCACCTGGTGAACCTGCAATTCATGGAGCAGCTTGAGTGCATCTTCCGCGTTGTCGGGATTACTGGACAGCCGGTGGAGCAGGCGCAGGGCGTCAACGCCCACAGACCAGTGACTCGCCGCCGATGCCGTGCCTGCCTGCAGCTGCGCTTCAGCCTTGTCTCGCAGCTGTATATAGACATTGGGTTCATTAATATGTGATGGCATACGAGGCTCCAAAGCTTACTCGCCGGATACAGTTTTCATTGTAGCTTATCGCGGCTGGGATAAAAATGCACATTTCAGGTGTTTCCAGGATTCCCTTATTTTTTCGAGGCAATTAAACGATTGGCAGTGAGAGCGTGATCGTACTGGTTATACGTGGTTAGTGAAATCAGTTCATTGCGGGTTTTCGGAAACTCTATTTCGACACTTGGATCAAGAAAAAAGATGCTCCCCTTCCAGATGTGCACTATTTCCTGTTACTTGAAAGTACGGGGGTTCACGTATTGGCGAACGAGGAAATGGTGGGTTCGAGTTTTATTCTTTCGAATAGCGAAGATTGCCTTTTCAGGTGTTGTGCTACTTGCCCAGCGTAAAGGCCGTCTATCTGGCGAACTCGATCAATGCGGTGCGCTTCGCGCCAGATAGGCATCCATCAGCCTGGCGTTGCGCAGATTGGCCTTAAACGCGAAGTCGAACATATCCCCGAACACTGGAATGACGCCGACCAGGGTATCCAGCATGACATTCAACACCATCCGCCTGAGCACCCTGGTGGGTACACCTGCGCGCGCCGTCTGCGCGATGATGTAGAAGGACACCCCTGCCGCCGCGAAATCGCCGGCCACCGGTACCAGCCCGATGAGCCCGTCGACGCCGATGCGGTAACCGCCGGGCAGTCGGATCGAACTGTCCATCAGGCGCGCGAGCCGGTGCACGCGCTTGCGCGCGTCCGCGGACCGGCGCTGCGGTGCGTCAGCTGGCAGCATCGCCGCGTTCATCGCTTGGCGATGATCCACACGGCGTGAACGATGCCGGGAATGTAGCCGAGCAGCGTGAGCAGAATGTTGATCCAGAAATGCTTGCCGAGACCTTCCTGCAGGAAGACGCCTAGCGGTGGCAAGACGATCGCGACGATAATGCGTAACAGGTCCATTGGCTGCGCTCCTGAGTGAGACGGGATGCTATTTGGACTCCACCGCACGGCATTCGTCAGTGCTTTGACTTCAGCATCTTGTCGCGCTGGTTCTCCGCTCGTGCGGCGCCGATCGCGGTTTCAACCTTTGCCGGCCAGCTGTAATTCCAATGATAGGTAAGAGGCGCTGGCGCGTCGGTGCAGTTGCGCACATAGCGGATATTCGTTCCGGGTGGTCAAGAATCGCCTGATGTACGCCTTCCCACGGCTTGCTGCAAATCTGGGTGCTACGTGATCTGAATGCCCGCGGCAGGGAATGCCGCTGTTGCGTCTGGTAGCGCACAGACACTATGCCGAAACCTGGCAAAACTCAGGTTGGAAGCACCTTGATTACGATGCGGCATATGCGTCGCACCCCCTCTCTTGCGCATCCCTGCGGGCATGGTGTGCTTCCTGTGTGCACCTTCTGTGCAAGTGGGAATTGGAAATCCATCAGAGAGCGAGCATTCGACTGAATGCTGAGGAGTGTGTGATGACACCATCGAATCCAGGTCCCAATCGTTGCAGCGCGAGCAGCATGCCCGACCCCGCCGGTAACGGGTCACCGAAACAGCAAGTTGATGAAGACACCCGCGAAGCGAGAGATTGCAGCGTCGGTGCCGCGAAGTTCAAAGCCGCAAGGAAGTACGGCGAGGTTCGCGAGTCGGCACGGATGGAATAAACCGTTCTTACGGCGGACACCGATTTGGGACGATTGCGTTGAGTCGATCAGGCGGGCTAGCGCTGACGCAATCGTCCGGTTCTGCTATTTGCTCCCAGTGTGGCAGCGCACCGACGCGGCTATCGTCCCGGCTGACACTAACTGATCTACACTCCAGAAATAAAGCGGCAGGAGTTGCCGGTGGACTTGAAAAGCGGCTATCCGTTCTGGGCGGTCAAGAATGGCCTGATGTATGCCTTTCCGCAGCTTGATGCCGATCTGAGCTGCGACGTGGCGGTGGTGGGCGCTGGCATCACCGGCGCGCTGATCGCTGATGAACTTGCTGGCCATGGTCACGATGTCGTCGTGCTCGATCAGCGCGACGTTTGCTGGGGCAGCACATCGGCCAGCACCGCCTTGCTGCAGTATGAAATCGATACCCATGCGATAGATCTCGCCCGGCGCTTCGACCAAGCCTCAGCGCTGCTCGCATATCAGTCCAGTTTGCGTGCGATCAGCATGATCGAAGCAGTCGCGCGTGCGGTCGGCGATGTCGATTTCGCCAAGTCAGAAAGCCTCTACTACGCCAGCAATCGCGCCGATCATCCACGCTTGGCTGACGAATTTGCCTGGCGGAAGCAGCACGGATTTCCGGTTCGCTGGCTGAGCCGTGCTGCGCTCAAGGATGAGTTTGGACTGACGGCGCCATCTGCCATTCTCAGCTCGGTAGCCGCTAGGGTTGATCCCTACCGGCTAGCCTCACGACTGCTGCGCAGAATGCAGCGGCAGGGCACGCGCGTGTTCGATCGCACGAAGGTGAAAGCGATCACAGCGACGACACGTTCGGTTCAGCTCACTACCGCCAGTGGCGTGTCGATCAGGGCGAAGCACGCCGTGATTGCCAGCGGTTACGAAGCGCAATGCTGGTTGCGTCAGCGCGTCGCGACGAACCTCAGTAGCTACGCTTACATCAGCGACCCCATCGATTCTGCCGAGCTGGGCTGGTTGGCAAACACGATGCTGTGGGAGTCCGCGCGACCGTATCTGTATCTGCGTAGCACCGGCGATGGACGGCTGTTGGTCGGCGGCGAAGACGATGACCGCGATATCCCGGCTCGGCGTGATCGATCGGTCGACCGCAAGGCAGCGACGCTGCGGCGCAAGGTCTCCCGTTTGCTTCCCCACCTTCATGCACAGCCGGCGTTTGCCTGGGCAGGTACGTTCGCTGAAACCAGCGACGGGCTGCCGCTGTTTGGTGGCCACCCACAATACGGTACGCGTGTTCTGTTTGCGCTGGCGTATGGTGGGAACGGCATCACTTACAGCATGCTCGGTGCCGAATTGCTGCGCGCGCAAATCGAGCGCCGCCGGCACCCATTGACTGCGCTGTTCTCCTTCGCACGGTTGGAACGCCATTGACTAGGGGTCGAAAATCTATGCTCTGGGTTATCGGGGCCACTGTGCTGGCCACCGGCCTGGTATTGTTGCTATTACAGAACTTCAAGACACCTGAGAAGTCTCTGGAGCGCAAGGTCGAGCATCGCTACGCGGTTTCCGATTTGCAGTTTCGGCGCGAGATGTCTGTTCTGCTGGGCCCGGCGATAGTGGGCGGCAATCAAGTGACAGCGCTGCAAAATGGCGACGAGATTTTTCCAGCGATGTTGCAGGCCATTCGCTCGGCACAGACGTCGATCACGTTCGAGACCTTCATTTACTGGTCAGGGGACATTGGTGAAGCGTTCTCGCAAGCGCTTTCTGAACGTGCCCGCGCGGGCGTGGCGGTTAGCGTCACCATGGACTGGGTCGGCACCAACAAGATGGAGCAGTCGCTGCTGGACTCCATGCAGGCCGCGGGAGTGCAGTTGCATCGCTATCGGCCGTTGAACTGGTACAACATAGGCAGGATGAACAATCGCACCCATCGCAAGCTGCTGGTAGTCGATGGCCGCATCGGGTTCACCGGAGGGGTTGGCATCGCGGATCAGTGGACTGGCGACGGGGGCGATCCCGATCACTGGCGAGACACTCACTTCCGGATTGAAGGGCCCGTGGTGGCGCAGTTGCAAGCGGCCTTCAACGACAATTGGATCCAGACCACTGGCCAAGTGCTGAACGGACCAAGCTACTTTCCAGCCCTTACGGAAGAGGGCGAGATGGACGCGCACGTATTTGTTGCTTCGCCATCAGGCGGGAGCGAGAGCATGCACCTGATGTATCTTCTTGCGATCGCGGCGGCCGAGGAGACTATCGACCTGGCGGCAGCCTACTTTGTGCCCGACAGCATGTTAATTGACGCCCTGATCGCTGCACTCGGACGTGACGTTCGCGTTCGCATTCTGTTGCCTGGACCGCACATCGATGCGGTGACGGTAAAGATTGCTTCCAAGTCGGATTGGGGCGCGCTGCTTGGCGCCGGTGCCGAGATCCACGTCTATCAGCCGACCATGTTGCACATCAAGCTGCTGGTCATCGACGCCGAGTTTGTTTCAGTGGGTTCAACCAATTTCGACATGCGTTCGATTCGGCTCAATGACGAAGCCAGCCTGAATATCTACAGCAACAACTTCGCCACTCAGATGACCGAGGTGTTCGAGGCCGATTTGTTGTCGGCTGAACCGTATTCGCTTGCCGACTGGAAGAGTCGTCCGTGGCGTGAAAAGGTTTCCGAAAAAATTCTGGTACCCATTAGATCGCAGCTTTGAAAACAGGGGAAAATTCAGCCCGGTGCCGATGTGCCGAGGTGTTTGTTGCCGAGATTTTTCTGAATAAAATCACCTCGCTTAAGTTGGGTGCCGCACGGACTATGCCTGGGGCTGTAACTATATTAAGAGCCTCACCCTGCATCGCCATGAGTCCATGGTGAGAGGGAGAGCCCAAGTGTAGCGATCATCTGGAGGTCAGCTCATGAACAAGAATCAGGTCAAGGGTCATGCGAAAGAGGCGAAGGGAAAGGCCAAGGAGGTTGCTGGCAAGGTGACGGGTAACAAAAGCACGGAGTACAAGGGCAAAGCCGAAAAGCAGGGCGGCAAGGCTGAAGCAGAGTACGGCGATATCAAGAGTGGCATCAAGAAGTCAAATAAATGAACGATTAATGGCACAATTGAAGTCCGGCTTGGCGGGCTCGGTCCGTAACCGCTGGCGTGACTGATCGGGGCCTGTTGTGTGTCGAAGGCCTACCATCGCGTCACTACCGTAGGAGGCACTCCGATGAAATCGGCTGGCGCGCCCGTTGAGGACGCGTCAGCCGAAGAATCATGAGGGTGCGTCGGGCACTGTCGCCAGCGGTGCTCCTCGTGCGCCGATGGAGTGACTGGCGAAAGATCACGGTTTACTGATCTCGTGGCCTATCACGCCGCCCACCGCCGCGCCTCCCACGGTGCCGATAGCGGAGCCGCCCGTGAGCACTGAGCCGCCAACGGCCCCCACGCCTGCACCCGCTACGGTGCCCTTGTCCTGTGTCGACATGCCGGAGCAGGCGGCGAGTGACAGCAATGCCAAGGAAAAGGCAGTGCCAAGAATGAGATGTTTGATGTGTTTCATGATGGTGTCACTCGGGTTAAGAGGTCTTGCTCGCAGCGGGAGTTACCTGGGGAGCGGCGCGGCTACGACGGACCGCTATCCTCAACATAAGGCAGAACGAGAGTGTCATCCGTTTGGTGGCGCACATAGTCTCCCGCCGCTGGAGAACAAGGGGCTTGAGTGTCAGCACCACAGTGTGGCCCGGGGAGCCAGCTGCTGGCGCTATTGCCTGAGGACGAACTGGCGCGTGATTGTCTTGAATGCAGTCGTGCAAGTGCCGCGAGTACCCTTGATCTTGTCGGGGGTAGCCCCCATTGTACTCATAAGCCTCATTATCTGACCGGACTGGTCAATACCCCACCGTTCTGGTCTAGAATAAGCGAATGGGTCGAGGTCGCGAGAGACGCAATCTGGACCCCAGGCGCATCGTATGCACGGATCGTGCAATTCGCGATGCACCCGATACATGCAGGGGGAGCCCCTGCCAGTCACAGTGGTAGACACGATGACGATCATGACATCCCGAATCGAGGTGCGTGAACACCTCGCCCGCGCCTACTGCCCGACCCGCATTCCGGCTCAAGACGAGGCTCGTATCGACGAGATCAAGCGTCTGCTCGAGCTGCACAACGCGGTGCTGGTAGCCCACTATTACACCGACGACGCCATTCAGCAGCTGGCCGAAGAGACCGGTGGTTGCGTCGCCGATTCCCTGGAGATGGCTCGCTTCGGCGCTCGCCACGAGGCCGACACCCTGGTGGTGGCTGGGGTGCGCTTCATGGGCGAGACGGCCAAGATCCTTTCTCCCGAGAAACGGGTGTTGATGCCGACGCTGGAAGCGACTTGTTCGCTCGATATCGGCTGCCCAGCCGATGAGTTCAGTGCCTTCTGCGACCAACATCCCGACCGAACCGTGGTGGTCTATGCCAACACCTCGGCGGCGGTGAAGGCGCGCGCCGACTGGGTGGTGACCTCTTCCATCGCGGTGGATGTCATCGAGCATCTGCAGGCCCGCGGCGAGAAGATCCTGTGGGCGCCTGACAAACACCTGGGCGGCTATATCCAGCAGAAGACCGGCGCCGACATGCTGCTGTGGGACGGCGCCTGCATCGTCCACGAGGAGTTCAAGGCCAAGGGGATCGAGGACCTGAAAGCGCTCTATCCGGAAGCGGCAGTTCTGGTGCACCCCGAGTCGCCGGCCGCGGTGGTCGAGCTTGCCGACGTGGCGGGCTCGACGTCGCAGCTGATCAAGGCGGCCAAGGAGCTGCCCCACGACAAGCTGATCGTGGCCACCGACCGCGGCATCTTCTTCAAGATGCAGCAGATGGTTCCCGAAAAGACTTTGTTCGAGGCGCCCACCGCCGGCAACGGTGCAACCTGCAAGAGCTGCGCCCACTGCCCCTGGATGGCGATGAATGCGCTGGACAACCTGGCTGGCGCCCTGCGCGAGGGCAGCGGCGAGATCTTCGTCGACGACGCCCTGCGCCACGCCGCCCTCAAGCCGCTGGAGCGCATGCTGAACTTTCAGAAGTAGGGGTTCCCATTCCCAGTACGGTCTTGCAGCTGCCAGTACGGTCTTGCAGCTGCCTCTGAGCCTGCGGTGCCGGGGACAGGCCAAAGCGGAGGTCAGAACTTCTCCATCGTCTCGCGATAGCCCACGAAGTCCTCGCGCCGCTGTGCGATGCGCGCCGCGGCGTTGCGATCGTCGCTTCGCTCGGCAACCTGCTTGGCTACGTCGAGTTGACGAATGGCCTGGTCGATGCTGCCGGTCAGCTGCATATGCTCGGCCCGGGCGAGATGTCCCCAGGCCTCGCGATTGCTGCGCCCGGCGGCTTCGGCGAGCAGGGTGAAGACTTGGGGATCCTCTGGGCGCCCTTCGGCCAGGTCGCGCAGGACGCGATACGCCTCGTTGGGGTCCCGTTGCAGCAGCGCTTCGCCCATGATGCGGGTGGTAGGCATGTAGCCAGGCATTAGTCTCAGCTGGCGTCGGCTCCGTTCGATGGCATCATCGTAGCGTCCGGCATCGAAGGCGACCTCCGCGGCGCTGGCGGGAATCATGGCGAGGTCGGGAAGCTCGCGGGACAGTCCATCCAAGGCGGTGAGCGCGCTGTCGGTATTGCCCCGCTGGGCTTCGAGCAGGGCGTCGATGTAGCGTCTGGCCGTATCCGGGGCGCGGTCCTGTGCCAGTCGAGTGACGGCCTGTTGTGGATCGCGCTGATGGATCGTCAGCAGGGCACGGGCGCGAATCAGGTGATACGTTGGCCCCTCATTGCGTGGGTCGGCCGCCTCCAACTGCGCGGCCCGCGATTCGGCGTCGCTGATGCGCGATTCGGTCAGCGGATGGGTGAGCAGGAACTCCGGTGGGTTGCCGCCCTGGAGGCTGGCCTGACGTTGCATGGCGCGGAACATGCGCACCATGGCCTGGGGGTCGAATCCGGCCTCTGACATGGCTTGCAGGCCGATGCGGTCGGCCTCCTGCTCGAAGCGCCGGGAATAGGTCAACTGATCCTGGATAAAGGCAGCCTGCGAGCCCATGGCAGCGGCGATGCCCGCATCGCCACCGCCGCTGGCGGCGATCAGCATGCCGGCCAGCATGGCCGCCATGGCGGGAATCTGGGTCTGGTCGGCGCGGGCCTGGCCGCGCGCATAGTGGCGTTGAGAGAGGTGGCCGAGCTCGTGGGCCAGCACCGAGGCAACCGCGTCCTCTTCGTCGGCGAAGGCGAACAGGCCGGCATTCAGGCCGATGACGCCGCCCGGCACGGCAAAGGCATTGAGGGTGCGACTATCCACCAGGGTCACCACCGTGCGGGGGCCATCGACACCGCTGTGGGGAACCAGGCGTGCCAGCAGTGACTCCACATAATGCTGGGCGATGGGATCCTGCCACTGAGGCGCGCGGGCGCGGAACTGGCGTAGCCAGGCACGGCCCAGGCGATACTCTTCACCGCTCACGGCCTGGCTGCCGGTCGTCAGGCTGGGAAGGCCATAGTCATCCGTGGCGCTAGCAGGACCGGTCAGGGCCAGTGCCAGCACCAAGGCGCTGCCGGTCAGGAAGGTACGGATGTTACGCGGCATGGCCAACCTCGTCATAATGGGCAGTCGAATGCCTATCCGACATTGATTCGACCTGTAAAGTGCCTTTAAATCTCAAGGGTTTTGACGTTCGCTGCAAGAGCGTTACCCATTTTGCGTCAACCAGTATTCTCCCGGGAGTTACCATGGCTGTGCAACCAGATGACGTGCTAGATGCCTGCGGCCTGCCGTGTCCGCTGCCGCTGCTGAAGGCAAAGCAGGCCCTGGCCAGGCTCGAGGCCGGACAACTGCTCGAGGTCATCGCCACCGATGCCGGGTCCTGGCGCGACTTCGAGACCTTCGCCGATCAGAGTATCCACGAGCTGGTGGAACGTGAAGAGCGGGGCGAGGTGTTTCACTACTGGATTCGCAAGGGCGAGGAGCCTGTTTCATGACCCTGCGGCAGGTTTTCAAGGGCTGGATTGACCACTATTTCTCCGATGAGGAGGCAGTGATCCTGCTGGTGGTGCTGATACTTGGCTTCGCGGTGGTGATTTTGTTCGGTCGCATGCTGGCGCCTTTTCTCACCGCCCTGGTCATTGCCTTTCTGCTGCAGGGCGGCGTCAATGCCATGACGCGGAGAGGCGTGCCGCATCTGCTGGCGGTGATCGTGGTGTTCCTGGGTTTCATCGGCATACTGCTGGCATTGGCCTTCATCCTGATGCCGCTGATATGGAATCAGCTGGTGAGCCTGGTCCAGGAGACGCCACGGATGTTCGCCAGCAGCCAGCTCTGGCTTGGCGAGCTGCAGGAGCGTTATCCCAACCTGGTTACGCCGGATCAGGTTCAGGAGTGGATCGGCGTCGCCGGGCGTGAGATGACGCAGTTTGGTCAGCGGATGCTGACACTGTCGTTGGCCTCGCTGGGCAATGTCCTGTCGTTGATCATTTACCTGGTTCTGGTACCCATCCTGGTATTCTTCCTGCTCAAGGATCGCGATCAACTGGTCGCTTTTTCACTCTCGCTGCTGCCACGTAAGCGTCATCTGATGACGCGTATCTGGCATGAGATGGACGCCCAAATCGCCAATTACGTACGCGGCAAGTTCATCGAGATCATCATCGTCGGAACCGTGGCGTTCTTCACCTTCGCCTTCTTCGGTCTGCCTTACTCGGCACTGCTGGCGGTGCTGGTGGGGTTCTCGGTGCTGGTGCCCTATATCGGCGCGGCTGTGGCGACGCTGCCTGTGGCGGCGGTGGCCGGTTTTCATTTCGGACTCAGCGATCAGTTCCTCTATGTTGTGATTGCCTATGGCATCATCCAGGCACTGGATGGCAATGTACTGGTGCCGATCCTGTTCTCAGAGGCGGTCAACCTGCATCCGGTGTCGATCATCGTGGCGGTACTCTTCTTCGGCGGCATCTGGGGTTTCTGGGGCATCTTCTTTGCCATTCCGCTCGCCACCCTGCTCAAGGCGCTGGTGTATGCCTGGCCGCGTGGCATCCAGCACTATCAAGCAGAAGGAAAAGGCGTTGAGGAGTGGGTCGAGGAGTGAGATGAGAGGTGAGAGAAGAGCGGTACCGCCCGGCACGCCGGGCGGACGCTGCCGTTCAACCGGTGGCATGCAGGGCCTGGGCGGCCTGGAGTACCTCATCGACATGGCCCGCGACCTTGACGCCGCGCCACTCCTGGGCCAGCTTGCCCTCGGCATCGATCAGGAAGGTGCTCCGCTCGATGCCCATGTGCTCCTTGCCATAGAGTTTCTTGAGCTTGATCACATCGAACAGCCGGCAGACGGTTTCATCCTTGTCGGATATCAGGTCGAAGTTGAAGGCCTGCTTGGCCTTGAAGTTCTCCTGAGCGCGAATGCCGTCGCGGGAGACGCCGAGGATGACCGTGTTGGCGGCCTCGAAGTCGCTCATGCGGTCGCGAAAGTCGCCGCCCTCGGTGGTACAGCCGGGCGTGCTGGCCTTGGGATAGAAAAAGAGGACCACTTGTCGACCCTTGAGGTCGCATAATGTGACGGTCGTATCGCCGGTGGCAGTGGCGGTGAAGTCCGGTGCGGGTTGGCCGAGGGCAAGCGTCATGACGGGGATCCTTGGTTTTGGTAAGGTCCTGATTACACGCAACCCCGTCCCGTCTGTCAAAGTCTCCGGCGCGTGCTGCTGTACAGCCTTCGACCGCCTGAGTACCATTTACCCTTTGCATCGAGGGGCCTGCTGACAATCGGCACCCGAGAGCGGCATGATCGGAGAGGAACGAGAGGATGATCACTGGCAGTATCGTCGCCCTGGCGACGCCGATGAAGGTCAATGGCGACATCGACTGGGAGGCGCTGCGCCGCTTGGTGAACTTCCACCTCGACAATGGCACCGATGGCATTGTCGCGGCCGGCACCACGGGTGAGCCTACTACCATGTCGTTTGCCGAACATTTCGACGTGATACGCACCGTGGTGGAAGAGGTCAATGGCCGTATTCCGGTCATCGCCGGTACTGGAGCCAATGCCACCTCGGAGGCCGTGGAACTGTCGCGCTATGCCAGCGAGGTTGGAGCCGACTACTGCCTGTCGGTGTGCCCCTACTACAACAAGCCGACCCAGGAAGGGCTTTATCAGCACTTCAAGGCGGTGGCCGAAGGCAGCCAGCTGCCGGTCATTCTCTACAACGTGCCGGGTCGCACCTGTTCGGATCTCTACAACGAGACCGTGCTGCGCCTGGCCGAAGTCGACAATATCATTGGCCTGAAGGACGCCACCGGGAACCTGGAGCGCGCCGAGGACCTGATCGGTCGTCTCAAGGGCAGCGGGTTCATGCTCTATTCCGGTGACGATGCCACTGCCTGCGACTTCATGCTGATGGGTGGCAATGGCGATATCTCGGTGACCGCCAATGTCGCGCCCAGGGCCATGCACGAGCTCTGTTCCGCCGCCGTGTCTGGCGATGCCGACAAGGCACACCAGATCAACACACGACTGATGCCGCTACATACCAATCTGGGCATCGAATCCAACCCGATCCCCGTCAAGTGGGCCCTGCACCGCATGGGGCTGATGGAGCCGGGTATTCGACTGCCGTTGACCTGGCTTTCCGAGAAGTACCACTCGACCGTGGGTGAGGCCCTGCAACTGGCCGGGGTGACAGACGACTGAGTTTGCGCCTGGACCCGATACCCGACGCCCCGATTAACACGATGCAAGGTGGACCGCATGAATTCTGCGCTGAAATGGATGCCGCTGGTGGCGGTTATCGCCCTGGCAACCGCTGGCTGCGCACGCGATGGCTTCTATGATGACCGTAACATCGACTATGTGGAGGCCCGGCGCAGTGCGCCCCTGGCCTTGCCGGAAGGCCGTAACGTACAGCGCTATCGGGACGCCATGCCGGTGCCGGAGGCCAGCGGCACGCTGCGCCCCAGCGATCGCTTTGACGCGCCTAGCCCCGAGCGCATGGTTTCCGGCAGTACGGTGGAACGGGATTACGTCGAGCGCCGCGAGATCGGCAGCGACCGCTGGCTGGTGATAGGCGCAGACCCCGGTGTGGTCTGGCCTCAGCTTCAGGATTTCGCCCGTGCCCGCGGCCTGCAGGTCCAGGGTAGTGACGATGCACGGGGAATACTGGAGACCGACCAGGGGCGCTTGAGCGTTCGCCAGGGGCTGCGAGCGGGTGACAGCGAGGTGCGCTGTGACCAGTCGGGCCGCCCGGTGGCTGCCTGCCTGGACGCCCTGGAGCAGCACTTCAGTGCGCGTAGCGCCACGGCCAGTGCCGCCTCCCTGGCCGGCCAGCAGATCGCCGAAGAGGATCGCCTGAGCCTGGAGCAGCGCAGCGATGGGGAATGGGTCGTTCAGATACCGCTGGATATCGATCGGGTCTGGGCCGAACTCAATCACCAGCTCGAAGCCGATTTCACCGTGGAGGAGCGCCGCGAGCTGCTCGAGCAGAATCCGCAGCAGCACGACTTCCTGATCAGCTACATGACCGTATCCGAGCGTGGCCGTGGAATGGTTCAGATCATCATGAGCCCGGATGTGCGCCAGATGCCGCAGGAAATTCGCCTGGTGCTGGAGTCCGCAGGGCCCGAGCGAACGGTGCTGCGCGCCATCAACGAGAGCGAGCGGCGCTTCACGGAAGAGGATGCCCGCGAGCTGCTGGAGCGGGTGGCAGGCCTGCTGCGCTGATGCCTCAGCCGCTTGCTGACCAGCTGCCATCGGTCGCCCCCCTGTCGGGGCGGCTGCGTTTTGCGTCACTGGGCAGCGGCAGCAAGGGCAATGCCACCCTGGTGAGCGACGGCGAGACCTGGGTGCTGGTCGACTGCGGCTTCGGCCTGCGCGAGACCGAGCGGCGACTGGCGCGACTGGATATCCATCCGCGCCAGCTGGATGCCGTGCTGGTGACCCATGAGCATGGCGATCACTTGCGCGGTGTGGGGCCGTTGGCACGACGCCATGGCGTACCGGTCTATCTGACACCGGGCACCTGGCTGTCCGGGCGCCTGGGCGAGGTGCCACAGCGGCACTGGATCACTCCCCAGTCGCGTTTCGCGATCAAGGGGCTGATCGTCGACCCGATCACGGTGCCTCACGACGCACGCGAGCCGATCCAGTTCCGTTTCGAATCCGCCGACCGCCGCCTCGGTGTGCTGACCGACCTGGGGCATGCCAGCGATCATGTGGCAGAGGCCTTTCGCGGCTGCGATGCACTGATACTCGAATGCAATCACGACCCGCACCTGCTGCAGACGGGACCGTACCCACCGTCACTCAAGCGTCGCGTGGGTGGCAAGTGGGGGCATCTGGCCAACGGCCAGGCGGCCACGCTGCTTGCCCGGTTGGGGTTGGACCGCCTGCAACGTATCGTCTGCTCGCACCTTTCCGAACACAACAACCGCCCCGATCTGGTGCTCGAGGCCTTGACGCCACTGCTCGATGGCGACGCCTCTCGTCTGACGATCGCCGCCCAGGACCATGGGCTGCAGTGGCAGACGATTAACTGAGCGCCCCTTTTTCGTCATGCGATAACCCTTTCTGGAGACCCCCATGGAAAAGCGTCACGAACTCTATGCCGGCAAGGCCAAATCGGTCTTTGCCACCGATGATCCGGATCGTGTGGTCCTGCAGTTTCGCGACGATACCAGCGCCTTCGACGGCGAGCGCATGGAGTCGCTGGCGCGCAAGGGCATGGTCAACAATCGCTTCAACGCTTTCATCATGGGCAAGCTGGAGGCGGCCGGCATACCGACCCACTTCGAGCAGTGCCTTTCCGATACCGAGAGCCTGGTCAAGACGCTCACGATGATCCCGGTGGAGTGCGTGGTGCGCAATATTGCCGCCGGTGGCCTTGTCAAACGCCTCGGCGTGGAGGAGGGCCGTGAACTCACGCCGCCCACCTTCGAGCTGTTCCTCAAGAACGACGCCCTGCATGATCCGATGATCAACGAGTCGCTGGCCGAGACCTTCGGCTGGGCCACGCCGGAGCAGCTGGCCGAGATGAAGGCATTGACCTTCAAGGTCAATGCGGTGCTCAAGCAACTCTTCACCGAGGGCGGCCTGCTGCTGGTTGACTACAAGCTGGAGTTCGGGCTGTTCAAGGGCGAAATCGTGCTGGGCGACGAGTTCTCACCGGATGGCTGTCGTCTGTGGGACGCCAAGACGCGGGACAAGATGGACAAGGACCGCTTTCGCCAAGGGTTGGGTGGCGTGATCGAGGCCTATGAGGAAGTGGGACGGCGGATTGGTGTCGACTTCACGTAGACATCAGATGCCACTGATCGGATGTGGCTGACAAAGCAGACGTAGCTGACAAAGGGTCCCGCGGGGCCCTTTGTCGTTGCCGGGAGCCGTTCAGGCCGGCACGATGTCGGCGACGCGAAACCTGGAGCCTTCCGCGTCGACCCGCACCTGGAAGCGGACGTCAACGTCACGCAGCTTGACGCCATAGACCCGTGCTTCGCCCTCCTTGCGACCCGCGCCGTGATAGGCGGGTCGCGGGTCCTGGGCCAGCACCTGAATGATCAGCTCGCGCAGCGAGTCGGCATCGGGCCGTGCTGCCAGGGCGGCTTCCGCGTCGCCCGAGAAGCCCACCGCAAACCGTGGCGGCGCCGCCGGTGCGAAACCGGCGCGGGCTTCAGGGCGTGATTCCGCCCAGGGCAGGTAGGGCTTGATGTCGAGCACCGGGGTGCCGCTGACCAGGTCGCAACCACGCAGCTCGAGGCATACTCCACCGCGGGTACGGATGTCGATCAGTTCCACCAGCGATAGTCCGAGTCGGTTGGGGCGGTGGGTGCTGCGGCTGGCGAAGACACCGACCCGAGTATTGCCTCCCAGTCGCGGTGGGCGTACCAGCGGCGTCCAGCGCCGATCGGGGCTAAGGTGGAAGATGAAGGTCAGCCACAGGTGGCTGAAGTCTTCCAGCCCGCGCACGGCGAGCGGGTCGTCGAAGGGGGGGGCCAGCACCAGGCTGGCACGGGCGGCCGTCGCCAGACTCGGCTGGCGGGGGATGCCGAACTTGTCGGGGAAATCGCTCGCGATATGACCGATGGGCTGCATCGGAAACTCGGCATCAGGCTGTGCAGGTGTCATGGCGGTGATTATGCCCACCATTGGCCGCGACGGCGAGCTTGTGTAACCTGCGTGCCGGGGTTATCACTCACAGCAGGAACCACAGGGTGGAAACGATGACGACCAACGATGCGCCATCGGCGCCTGCCCAATCCCCACGGATCATCTACCGCCAAGCCATGGCCCGTGACGGAGCCGACCAGGCCGAAGTTTTCCACCACGCCGTCATGCAGGGGGCAGCAGCCCACTACAGCGTGAAGCAGCGCGAGGCCTGGGCCAGCTCGCTGCCGCGCGAGGCGAGTGTCTGGGTGGCCCGCCAAGCGCTCTATACGACACTGGTCGCCGCCTGCGACGGACGTTGTGTGGGCTTTCTCGAACTGAGTGTCACCGACGCTCACATCAAAACGCTCTACGTCTGGCCCTCCCTGGCACGGCGCGGTATAGGCACGACCCTGCTGGTCCATGCCGGGAGACTGTTGCTGGAGAACGGGTGCGAGACAGCGACCATCGAGGCCAGCTTGACGCTGGCTGATAGCCTGCTTCATCGCGGCTGGCAGGATCGAGGCGAGGAGTGGGTGGAGCGTGGCGGTGAGCGTCTTCTGCGTCGACGGCTTGTGAAACGCCTGGTTGCCGTGGAGACCTGAGGTTGCTGCACAGGAAGTGCCCCGCGACGCCTTGCGGCCTAAACGGGGGCAAGGCGTCGCGGATGGGTGGGCACCGCTAGGTGTTGCGCAGGTCGACGATGCGCATCGATAGGTCTATGGCCTTGATGTCCTTGGTCAGGGCGCCGCTGGAGATGCAGTCGACGCCGGTGTCGGCGATGGCGCGCAGGGTGGTTTCATCGACGTTGCCTGACGCCTCAAGCGTGGCTCGTCCAGCGTTGCGCTTCACCGCCTCGCGCATGTCGTCGAGCGAGAAGTTGTCGAGCATCACGATGTCGGCGCCGGCGGCCAGGGCCTGGTCCAACTCTTCGAAGGTCTCGACTTCCAGTTCCACCGGCAGGTCGCTGGCAATACGGCGGGCAGCCTTCACCGCGGCTTCGATCCCGCCGCAGGCAGCGATGTGGTTTTCCTTGATCAGGAAGGCATCAAAGAGTCCGATGCGATGGTTGTGCCCGCCGCCACAGGTGACCGCATATTTCTGCGCCAGGCGTAGCCCGGGCAGGGTCTTGCGGGTATCGAGCAAGCGTACTCCAGTGCCTTCGAGCAGCTTTACGTAATGGCGGGTACGGGTGGCGGTGGCCGACAGTGTCTGCAACAGGTTCAGCGCTGCCCGCTCGCCGGTGAGCAGACTGCGGGCGGGCCCTTCTAGTTCGAGGAAACACTGGCCCGCTTCCAGCAAATCGCCGTCGGCGGCGCCCCAGTTCAGGCTGATGCTGGCGTCGAGACGGCGAAAGAGTTCCTCGACCCAGGCCATGCCGCAGAGGACCGCTGGCTCGCGGGTGATCACTCGGGCGCTTGCCCACTGGGTGTCGGGTATCAGCTGAGCGGTAATGTCGCCGGGGCCGACATCCTCTGTGAGCAGGTGAGCCGCGCGGGCGCGAATCTCTTCGACAAGGGCATCCTGATAATGCATGGCGGGCCTTTTCGGTTCATGGAGCGCATGGGCAAGGAGCTTGAAGACCGTCATTATAGGGAACTACGGCAAGTGCGTCAGGGGATCATGATGAGAATAGACAACGGCTGGTTACAGGGAGCGCGCCAGGTTTCGTCACCGAATCAGGACAGGCGGCCAGAGCACGAAATCTCGGTGCTGGTGCTGCATTCGATCAGCCTGCCTCCCGGTGAGTACGGCGGCGACCATATCGAGCGCCTGTTCACCAACCGTCTCGACCCCGAGGCACACCCCTACTTTGCGACCATCGCGGAACTGAAGGTGTCGGCCCACCTGCTGATCCGCCGCGATGGCGAGTGCGTACAGTTCGTGCCCTTCGATCGCCGGGCATGGCATGCCGGTCGCTCCTGCTGGATCGATGGGGGGCGAGCGCGACGTGCGCTCAACGATTTTTCCATCGGTATCGAGCTGGAAGGCGATGAGGTGAGCGCCTATCGGGAAGCTCAGTACCGGGCGCTGGCGCATACGGTGCAGGCGCTGATGGACGGCTACCCCGATATCACGCCGGGGCGCATCACCAGTCACGCGCGTGTTGCCCCGCTGCGCAAGACCGACCCGGGGCCTGCCTTTGACTGGGCCTATTTTCGCCACTGCCTATGCTGAGCGGATGACGCTGAACGAAACGGAAGTTCAGTGCTGACAGTCACCTGGATTGAATCATACGGTAGTTTTATTACACCGATGCCCCCGAGCCGAAGGCCAGTGAGGAGGGTGGCGTAAGAGGTTGTGTTGCAATGCAATGTCGTTGTTATGGAAACCTTTTCCATTCTATTTTAATTGGCAGAGAGCCCACTTTCCGGTATGTTCTACGCCATTAGTGGCATTCGACGTCACGTCGTTCTGTAAATTGACTACAAGAGCCGCCCGGCGGCCCGGATTTCCCTGATCGTCAGCAAGAACATGCCCCACTGATCGCTTGGGGGATTCCTGACATCACATTGTCACTCGGAGAGACGTCTATGAGTCTTGAGGCAAGAGAAGATTTCGATCCGGTCGAAACCACGGAATGGATGGATTCCCTGGAGTCGGTCCTGGATCGTGAGGGCGAAGACCGCGCCCGGTACCTGCTAACGCGCCTGGCTGACCGGCTACGCCGTGATGGAATGCAGGCTCCCTTCTCGGTGACGACACCGCATCGCAATACCATACCGGTGCATCGCGAAGCGCCGATGCCGGGCGATCTCTTCATGGAGCGCCGCATTCGCTCCCTGATTCGCTACAACGCCATCGCTCAGGTCATTCGCAACAACCGCGCCAACCCGGGGCTAGGCGGCCATATCGCCAGCTTCATGTCGGCAGCGACGCTTTACGACGTCGGCTTCAACCACTTCTTCCGCGCGCCCAACGGCGACTTCGAGGGCGACCTGGTCTATATCCAGGGTCACGTGGCGCCGGGCGTCTATGCCCGTGCCTACCTGGAAGGACGCCTCACTGAGGCGCAGATGGACAAGTATCGCCAGGAAGTCGACGGTGACGGTCTCTCCTCCTATCCGCACCCCTGGCTGATGCCGGACTTCTGGCAGTTCCCCACGGTGTCCATGGGCCTGGGGCCGATCCAGGCGATCTACCAGGCACACGTGATGAAGTACCTGGATTCGCGTGAACTCAAGAACATGTACGACCGCAAGATCTGGTGCTTCATGGGGGACGGCGAGTGCGACGAGCCGGAATCCCTGGGCGCCATCTCGCTGGCCGGCCGGGAAAAGCTCGACAACCTGATCTTCGTGATCAACTGCAACCTGCAGCGTCTCGATGGCCCGGTACGCGGCAACGGCCGGATCATGGACGAGCTCGAGGGCGTCTTCCGCGGCGCCGGCTGGAACGTGCTCAAGGTGGTCTGGGGCCGGCTCTGGGACCCGCTGTTCGAGAAGGACAAGAAGGGTATCCTGCAAAAGCGCATGGACGAGGCGGTCGACGGCGAGTACCAGAACTACAAGGCCAACGGTGGCGCTTACACCCGCGAGCACTTCTTCGGCAAGTACCCGGAGACCGCCGAGCTGGTCAAGGACATGTCCGACGAGGACATCTGGAAGCTGAACCGCGGCGGCCACGATCCCTTCAAGGTCTATGCGGCCTACAACGAGGCGGTCAACAACCCCAACGGCAAGCCCACCGTGATCCTGGCGCATACGGTCAAGGGCTACGGCATGGGTAGCGGCGACGGCGAGGCGGCCAACGAGGCACACCAGGTCAAGACCATGGAGTACGAGGCACTGCGCACATTCCGCGATCGCTTCGGTATCCCGCTGACCGACGAGCAGCTCAAGGAGGTGCCCTACTACAAGCCGGAGGACGACTCCCCCGAGCTCAAGTACATGCACCTGCAGCGCGAGCGCCTGGGCGGCTACCTTCCCCAGCGGCGCAGCGACTTCGAGGCGCTCGAGATTCCCTCGCTGGACGACAAGATCTTTGCCTCCCAGACCGGTGGTTCCAAGGGGCGGGAAGTCTCGACCACCATGTCGTTCGTGCGCATTCTCAACGGCCTGGTGAAGCACAAGGCGCTGGGCAAGCAGGTGGTGCCGATCATTCCTGACGAGGCGCGCACCTTCGGCATGGAGGGGATGTTCCGCCAGCTGGGGATCTACACCTCGGAAGGCCAGAAGTATGAGCCCGTCGACAAGGGCCAGATCATGTTTTATCGCGAGGACAAGCAGGGCCAGATCCTCGAGGAAGGCATCTCCGAGGCGGGTGCCATGTCGGCGTGGATCGCCGCGGCGACTTCCTACAGCAACAACAACCTGACGCTTCTGCCGTTCTATATCTACTACTCGATGTTCGGCTTCCAGCGTATCGGCGACCTGGCCTGGGCCGCCGGTGACCTTCAGGCGCGTGGTTTTATGGTCGGCGGTACCGCGGGCCGCACCACCCTGAACGGCGAGGGGCTGCAGCACCAGGATGGCCACAGCCATCTGCAGGCGTCCACCATCCCCAACTGCCGCAGCTATGACCCGACCTACGGTCATGAGGTGGCGGTGATCGTCCAAGACGGCCTGAAGCGGATGTTCGCCGACAAGGAGAACTGCTTCTACTACCTGACGGTGATGAACGAGAACTACGAGCATCCCGAACTCGACGAGTTGCCGACCGAGGACATCATCAAGGGCATGTACCGCCTGCGCGAGGTGAAAGGCGACAAGGGGCACGTGCAGCTCCTGGGTTGCGGCACCATCCTGCGCGAGGTCGAGGTGGCGGCACAGATGTTGGCCGACGAGTGGGGTGTGGGCTCCGAGATATGGAGTGTCACCAGTTTCAACGAGCTGCGTCGCGAGGCGCTGGGCCTGGAGCGTGAGGCGTTCCTGAACCCGGGCGACGAGCCCGCCAAGCCGCATGTCACCCGTTGCCTCGAGGGCCGCAAGGGACCTGTCATTGCCTCGACCGACTACATGCGCCTGTTCGCCGACCAGGTTCGTGCCTGGGTTCCGGCCGACTACCATGTACTAGGAACCGATGGCTATGGGCGCTCCGACACTCGCGAGAAGCTTCGCCATTTCTTCGAGGTCGACCGTTACTTCGTGACCGTCGCAGCACTCAAGGCATTGGCCGACCGTGGCGAACTCGACCGCAAGGTCGTCGCCGAGGCGATCAAGAAGTACGGCATTGATCCCAGCAAGCCTAATCCGCTGACCAGCTGATTCCGGTGGCCAGGCGGGCCCAGGGCCCGCCTGCTCCAGGCACGATTTGGAAGGAGCGCGACCTTGAGTAGCGAAATCATCAAAGTTCCCGACATCGGCGGCAGTGAAGATGTCGAAATCATCGAAATCGCGGTGTCCGAAGGCGACGTCATCGAAGCTGAGGATACCTTGATCACCCTGGAGTCCGACAAGGCCAGCATGGACGTGCCCGCGCCCAAGGGCGGCAAGGTGCTGAAGGTGCTGGTCAAGGAGGGCGATACCGTCTCCGAGGGCGACGACATCGTCGAGCTCGAGGTGGAAGGGGCCGGTAGCGGATCCGACGATGCGCCTGCGAAGGACGAGTCGAACGAGGAAAAGGCTGCTGACGCGAAGGCAGCCGAGAAGCCGGCGGCCGAGAAGCAGGGTGCCGAGGAGAAGCCGGCAGCCAAGGCTTCCGGTGGCGGCGGCTCGCGCACGGTGGAGATCACGGTGCCCGACCTGGGTGGCTCCAGCGATGTGGAGATCATCGAGGTGGCCGTGGCCGAAGGCGACGATATCGAGGCCGAAGACACCCTTTTTACCCTGGAGTCCGACAAGGCCTCCATGGATGTGCCGAGCCCCCATACCGGCAAGCTGGTCACGCTGACGGTGAAAGAGGGCGACACGGTCTCCGAAGGCGATGTGGTCGGCACCATGCAGATTGCCGGTGAAGGCGGCGACAGCGAGTCGGCACACGCTGCCGGCGACCGCGAGCCCGCACCGGCCGAGACAGGCGAAGAGGAGGCGAGCACGGAGGAGGACCAGCCTGCCGCGACGGGTGAGCAGGAGCGCAAGGAGGTCCGCGTGCCGGACCTGTCCGGCGCCAGCGACGTACCGATCATCGAGATGGCCGCCAGCGTAGGCGACGAGGTCGACGAGGAAGATCCGTTGATCACGCTGGAGTCGGACAAGGCCAGCATGGACGTGCCGAGCCCCTACAAGGGCAAGCTGGTGGAGCTCACCGTCAAGGAGGGCGACACTGTCTCTGAAGGCGATCTAATCGGCTATATCGAGACGGCGGGCAGCAAGCCGGCGCCAAAGAAGGACGCAAAGGCCGCCGAGAAGCCGGCCGAACAGCAGCCGCCGGCGTCTTCGGCCAAGGCAGAAAAGTCGGCATCGACGACGCCCGCTGGCGCGCCGAGCCCCGAAGCGCAGATGGCCGCACACAAGCCGCGAGACGGCAAGCTGGTGCATGCCGGTCCGGCGGTGCGCATGCTGGCGCGTGAGCTGGGCGTGGACCTGGGGCTGGTCAAGCCCAGCGGTCCGAAGGAGCGGGTGCTCAAGGAGGACGTCCAGGCCTACGTCAAGCAGGTGATGGCTGGCAAGTCGCAGCCGGCGGCGGCGCCTGCGGCGAACGGTGGTGCCGGCATTCCGCCGATCCCCGAAGTGGACTTCAGCCAGTTCGGCGAGGTGGAAGAGAAGCCCATGGGGCGCCTGCTCAAGATGGGGGCAACCAACCTCCATCGCAGTTGGCTCAATGTGCCCCACGTGACCCAGTTCGACGAAGCGGACATCACCGAGCTGGAGGCGTTCCGCAAGGCGATGAAGGCTGAGGCCGAGGCGCAGGGCGCCAAGCTCACGCCGCTGCCCTTCCTGGTCAAGGCGTGCGCCTTTGCGCTGACCCGGTTCCCGCAGTTCAACGTCAGCTTGAAGGGTGACGGCGAAACCCTGGTGTGGAAGAAGTATGTCCACATCGGGATCGCGGTGGATACACCGGACGGGCTGATGGTGCCGGTGGTCCGCGATGCGGACAAGAAGTCGCTGATCGAAATTGCCACCACCATGGCCGATCTCGGCAAGAAGGCGCAGACCAAGAAGCTCAAGCGTGAGGAGATGACCGGCGGCTGCTTCACGATCTCGAGCCTTGGTTCCATCGGCGGCACGGCCTTCACGCCTATCGTCAACGCACCGGAGGTGGCCATCCTTGGCGTCTCCAAGGCGCAGATGAAGCCGGTCTGGAACGGCAGCGACTTCGAACCGCGGCTGATGATGCCGCTGTCGCTCTCCTATGACCACCGGGCGATCAACGGTGCCGATGCGGCTCGGTTCACGGCCTTCCTGGCCGATGTGCTGACCGACATTCGTCGATTGTTGCTGTAATCGTTTAGTTTTCGACCCCGACCACCGGCGGCGCCTCCTGGGGCGCCGCCGGTGTTTCCGTAAGGCGGGCAAGTCGCTGGGAAGACCAAAGTGCAAGTTGTGTGTTAATTGGCTGAAAAGGTTGGTGCTTTGCCCCGCCTGATCGTCCTCGTCAGCGTATTCGAGGTTGTCTGACCGAGGCCACACGGTTATCGTTCTTTTCCATTCCTTTTTCATCGCAGACTTTATCACTCTCTCAAGGAGCAGCCAGATGCGTTTGATCCTGTTGGGCGCCCCGGGTGCCGGCAAGGGCACACAGGCCCAGTTCATCTGCGAGCGCTACAATATCCCGCAGATTTCCACCGGCGATATGCTGCGCGCCGCCGTCAAGGAAGGCAGTGAGCTGGGCCTCAAGGCCAAGGAGATCATGTCCAGCGGGGGGCTGGTTTCCGACGATCTCATCATCGCCCTGGTCAAGGAGCGCATCGCCCAGCCCGACTGCGAGAATGGCTTCCTCTTCGACGGCTTCCCCCGCACCATTCCCCAGGCCGATGCCATGAAGGACGGCGGTGTGAAGATCGACCATGTGCTGGAGATTGCCGTGGCCGACGAGGAGATCGTCAAGCGCCTGGCGGGTCGTCGCGTGCATCCGGGCTCCGGCCGGGTCTACCATGTCGAATACAATCCGCCCCGGGAAGCCGGCAAGGACGACGTCACCGGTGAGCCCCTGATCCAGCGTGAGGATGACAGCGAGTCCACGGTGCGTCACCGCCTGTCGGTCTACCATGACCAGACCGCACCGCTGGTCGATTACTACAAGCAGTGGGCCGAGAAGGATCCTGAGTCGGCACCCGCCTATCATCGGGTCGACGGCGTGGGTAGTGTCGATGACATCACCACTCAGGTTCTCAAGGCCCTGGAAGGCTAAGGAAAAGCTGATTTGCTGCCGCGCTCGACGACCCACATGGATGTGGGAAGTGCGCAGGTTCGTCGGGAACGAACCTAGCCATCTTGACCGCCGGCGGTGCTCACAATCCTCACCTAGTACTCCATAGGCTCCGGTTTTTGCGCTCCGGCGGCGGTCAACCTCTCTTCGCTCGCTACGCAAATCCGCACTTTCCTCCGCTGCTTGTTTCTCCTGGCCCGCCTGTGCGGGCCATCGTCGTTTAGCGGTCGGCGGCGTATAATGGCCACCCACTTCTCGTCATGATGTCCACCTATGCCGATTCTATTGGCCCTTGATGCCTCCTCGAGTGCCTGTTCCGCCGCTCTGCTGCAACGACGCGAGGGCAGCGACGACGTACTGCTCTCGCGCTTTGCGCTCACCCCCCGTGAACACACCCGCCGCTTGCTGCCGATGGTCGACCAGGTGTTGGCCGAAGCCGGGCTGGCGCCTGCCAAACTGGACGCCGTGGCCTATGGCCATGGCCCGGGCTCCTTCACCGGGCTGCGTATTGCGGCAGGCGTTGCCCAAGGGCTGGCCTACGGCCTGGATCGTCCCCTGTTTGGCGTCTCGACCCTGGAAGCGTTGGCCCTGGGCGCCCATCGTCGTCATGCGCTAACCCACGTCGTGACTGCGCTGGATGCGCGCATGGGTGAAATCTACGTGGCGGCCTGGCGCTGTCATGAGGGGCGCACCGAACGGCTGTCCGAGGAGGCGGTCATGCCACCGGAACGCCTGCAGCTTCCGCCTGGCCACGCGTCGTGTGGTTGGGTCGGCGTGGGTTCCGGCTGGACATTGCGCGAGGCGATGTCGGACGAAATTCGCACAGCGGTTGGCCAAGGTGACACTTCGCTGGAGCCGGCGGCGGAAGAGATGGTGCTGCTGGCCGCCCGTGCCTATGCCGCTGGCGAACGACATGCAGCCCATGACGTCCAACCGATCTATCTACGTGACCAGGTCGCCTGGCAGAAGAGCCGGTGAAGCCCGTGGTCGCCGAATCAAGGGTTGCCGTGGAAGGCGAGGGGCTGGCACCGCTGGCACAGCGGCTGGGGCTGTCGCAGGACGCGGCGGGTGACGCCGAGCTGATACTGCGACGCCAGGATGGTGCCCTGGCGCTCTGCGGTGACGAGACGCGCTACGGAAACCCCCTGGTGGTGGACTTCGTGGCTGGCAGGGTGGCGCACCGGCGGCGCTTCGGCGGAGGGCGTGGTCAACTGATCGCCCGCGCCTGTGGCTTGGTTGGCGGTGTCACGCCCAGCGTGGTGGATGCCACCGCCGGGCTGGGGCGAGATGCCTTCGTGCTGGCGAGCCTCGGTGCTCGGGTGCTGATGATCGAACGCGTGGCGGCGATTCATGCCCTGCTGGAAGACGCCCTGACTAGGGCACGCAGCGATACCGAGACGGCCGAGATTGCCCAGCGGCTGACACTGGCCCATGGCGATGCCACGCGCCGCCTGGCTGAGCTGGTGGCCGACAGCGGTGTGGCGCCGCAGGTGGTCCATCTCGATCCCATGTTTCCCCATCGAGAGAAATCGGCCCTGGTGAAGAAGGAGATGCGCCTGTTTCGGCTGTTGGCCGGCGATGACGACGATGCGCCGCGTCTTCTAGAGGCGGCGCTGGACGTGGCCACGCACCGGGTGGTGGTGAAGCGGCCGCGCAAGGCCCCGCCCATTGTTGGCCCCGCCCCGCGGCATGTCATCGAGGGCAAGACCAGCCGCTACGACCTCTACGTGCATCGCTCTCTGGCCTGAGCTGCGTCGCTGGGGCCAGTCGGCCTAACCCCGAGTGACCAGCTGGAGGCGGTGGCGAAGCTCGGGGTCGAACAGGGCTCGTGAACGCTGAGCCGCTTCGCGCAGCCGCTGGTCGAACCACAACCTGTCACTGGCCTCCCATATCCAGCCCTCGGCCTCGAGACTCCGGATCAGGCCGGCGAACAGGTTGCGGTCGAAGAACTCAGGCGCATCGCGTCCGGAAAGCAGCGCCAGGCGCTCGGCCATCTGCCGACTGCGCTCGGTGAGGTCCTCGCGATCCTGGCTTCCAGGGGGCTGGTCCAGCAGGATTGCCAACAGCAGATAGCCGCGCTCCAGCGAGGGTTGCATCAAACGCCCAAGCAGGTTGAGCTGCTCGCCGGCCTCCAACGCCTCGGCACGCTGCCAGGCATTGTCTTCGTTCGTCAGCAGCGCCGTCTTACCGAGTGCATCGAGCATGGCCGGTAGCGTGCTTGCCAATGTTGCTTCCTCCAGAAACAGCTCCCTGGCGAGGATCGGCCAGGCGGGCTCCAGGAGGTGGTGCAGGCTGTCCAGGTCGTGCTGCCCTGCGTGTCGAAAGGCGAAGGCGGTGAGCCCCGCGAGGGCGAAGAGATGCAGTACGTTGTTGCGATACCACACCAGCAGGCTGGCCTGTTCCGGCTTGGCCACCAGAATGTCGCCAAGAGGGTGAGCGCGACGCTCGATCATGCCAAGTGAGATGACCTGCTCGATCCAGTCGCTCGGCTCGCCCTCGGGCAGGCCGACGTCCAGGCCGCCCGGACACCACTGCTGCAGTCGAGAGAGCAGCCCCAGCTGTCGCGTCATCAGGCTTGCCTCGAGCGCGTTATGGGGTGTCGCCAGCAGTACCAGGGCGACGAGGTTGACCGGGTTGAGGGCGGCGGCGGCATTGATGCGCCGCGCCAGTTCGTTGCCCAGATGTGGCACCGCCTCACCGAGCCAGGCGGGCTTCGGCTCGACCGGTGAATTGCGCCAATTCGGGTCGAGGTCGTTCAGGTAGTCACCGAGCAGCAGCGGGGCGCCGACGCTGACCGTGACCTGCCCGAAAGGCTGGCGCAGCTGACCGAGCACTCGCAGTAGTGCCAGTGGGCTCTCCTTGTGCTTCTTGCCGCCACGCAGTTCACGTTGGTAGCTGGCGTTCTCGATGATCCGTTCGTAGCCGATATAGACCGGTATGAAGGCGAGTTTCGGCGGGCTGGTGCCGGCGGCGCTGCGGTGAAAGGAGCGCAGGGTCATCGCCAGCATGCCGGGTCGTGGTGCCAGCATGCGGCCACTGCGGGAGCGGCCGCCCTCGATGAAATACTCCAGCGGGTGGCCCCGTGCCAGCAGACGATGCAGGTACTCATTGAAGACCGCGGCGTAGAGCGGCTTGTCGCGGAAGCTGCGACGCATGAAGAAGGCACCACCGCGGCGCAGCAGCGGTCCGATCAGCGGGATGTCGAGATTGCGGCCTGCCGCCACGTGTGGCGGCATCAGCCCATCGCGATAGAGCACGTAGGAGAGCAGCAAGTAGTCGATGTGGCTGCGGTGGCAGGGCACATAGACCAGGGTGTGGTCGCCGGCCAGTTCCTTGACCCGTGCCAGTCCCCGCACGTTGACGCCGTCGTAGAGACGATTCCACAGGCGTCGCAGGAGCCCGTCCATGAAGCGCAGCACCGGGTAGGTCATGCTGGAGGCGATCTCTCGCCCGTAACGCAGGGCGCGCCGCTCGAGACGCTGTGGCGAACTTTTCTCGCTCCTGGCAAGTTCCTCGATAACGCGTCGGACTTCGGTGCTTCTGGCGACTCCTTCGATCAGGGTACGGCGATGAGAGAGGTCGGGGCCCAGCACGCGGGTACGCATGCGGCGAAAATGAACGCGCAGCAGGCGGGCGGTCTTGCGGTTGGCCAGTGCCGGGCCGCGTGCATCGAGCAGGTCGCGAAGATGCAGGGGCGCCCCGAAATGGACCTCCACGTTGCGGCCATTGACCAGTACCGACAGACCGCGCCTCATCCTCCCCGTCAGTTGCCAGCTATCGGCGGCAAGCATGCGCCAGAAACCGAAACGCTTGCCCGGAGCGCGGCCCCAGAACACGCTGACCGGCACCAACTGCACGTCGCCATCGGGATCCGCAGCCAGTTGCTCCAGCGCCGAGAGGAAGGGAGCCGGATGCGCCGTTCTGCGCCGCCACAGTCGTCGCCGTGAAACCGGCAGCGTCAGGCATGCCGGTAGCTCGATGCCATCGATTCGCCGCCGGCCACTGGCCGGCGGCAAGCCGTGGCGCTGGCACAGGGTCTCCAGCAGCAGGGCATCCGAGAGCGCCGGGCGGGGCAGGACATAGAGGGTTGGCAGTGACGGGTCGAGTGTCATCGCGTCCGGTGAGGGCTCGATCAGCCGGGTTTCTACCCAGGCGTTGACCAGGCGTCTCAGCGGGCGGCGCAGGGGAGCTAGCAGGGTGCGAGCAAGGGCCATCCGGTTGCCTCTGCTGGGGGCGAGGCGCCAGTATAGCCTTGCCCCGCCTGTCGGGTCAGGTGCTTTCCCTCGGCGTGTAAACGTGCGTCAATTCAGTCACGGAAGTGAATACGGGAGACAGGCCATGCATGGCGTGTGGCGGGATGGCAATCGGTTTCAGCTGCTGGCGGAGTCATCGCGCTTCTTGCCGGCGATGTTCGATGCTATCGAGGAAGCGCGCCATTCGATACTGTTCGAACTCTATCTGATGGAGTCGGGGCGCCTTACCACGGCACTGCTCGATGCCTTGGCGCGAGCTGCCGGGCGTGGGGTGAAGGTCGCCCTGATGCTGGACGGCTACGGCGCCAGGGGCCTGTCCAGGGAGGATCGGCAATACATCGAGTCGGTCGGCATTGCGCTGCGGCTGTTCAATCCGCTGGGTTTCCACTCCCTGGCGCGCAACCTGACCCGGGACCATCGCAAGGTCGTGGTGGTGGATGGCCGGGTAGCCTTTACCGGGGGATTCGGCGCCGTCGATGAATTCCTGAGCGCCTGGTACGAAGTGGCGGTGCGCATCGAAGGCCCGGTGGTGGCCGACTGGGTGCGGCTGTTCTCCCGGCTCTGGGATTCGCCCCTGACACGTGGCGAAGGCTCGCCCTCCCTGGTGCGGGAGGTGGGTCTCAGCCTGACGCAGCGGGAGGACTACCGCGGCATGCGCGGCCGGGTGGTGTGGGGGCAGGGCTACCGCTATCAGGCGATCCGGCACTCCCTCTATGCCCGGGTCTCCTCGGCGCAGCGGCGTATCTGGCTCTGTACCCCCTATTTCGTGCCGACCTTCAGCCTGCGCTTGCGCCTGGTGCGTGCGGCGCGGCGCGGGGTCGATGTGCGGCTGCTGCTGCCGGGGAAGGATCACGACCATCCAGGGGTACGCTATGCCGGGCAGCGCTTCTACCGTCGCATGCTCAAGGCAGGTGTGCGGATCTTCGAGTTCGAACCCAGCTTCATTCACGCCAAGTTCACCCTGGCAGACAACTGGTCGAGCGTGGGTTCATGCAACTTCGACCACTGGAGCCTGCACTGGAATCTCGAGGCGAACCAGGAGGTGGACGATGCCCGCTTTGCCGGTGAGGTCGCCGCCCTGTTCGAGCGCAACTTCTCGGCTAGCCGGGAGATCACTCGGCAGGAGTGGGCGCGGCGCCCCCGCTGGCAGCGGATCAAGGAGTGGGCCTTCGGCAGGCTGGATGGCTGGCTGACCCGACTCCGCTGACGATGACAAGGCATGCACCCTGCCTACTAGGGGACCCACCAATAGCGCACGACATGGAAGAAGATCGGTGCCGCAAAGCACACGGAATCCAAGCGGTCGAGCATGCCGCCGTGGCCTTCAATCATGTGTCCCCAGTCCTTCACGCCCCGGTCACGCTTGATCGCCGACATCACCAGCCCACCAAAGAACCCGAGCAAGTTGATCAATAGCGCAACCAGGCCGGCCTGCCAAGGATTGAACGGCGTGATCCACCACAGCGATGCGCCGGCCAGAGAGGCAAGGGCAATGCCGCCGACGAAGCCTTCGACGGTTTTGGAAGGCGATAGATTCGGGGCAATCTTGCGCTTGCCGAACAATTTGCCGCAGACGTACTGCAGTACGTCGGAAAGCTGCACGACGACCACCAGGTAAGCGATAAGGAGGAGATGTCGACCCTCGAACCCGGGGATGTCGAGAGTCAGCAGTGCGGGTACGAAGGAGATGCAGAATACGGCCAGCATCAGCCCCCATTGTACCTTGGACGTACGTTCGAGAAAGCGTGCGCTGTCGCCGCCGAGAGAGGCCAGGATCGGTAGAAGAAGAAAGACATAGACGGGAACGAAGATCGAAAACATGCCGTACCAGTCGATGGCGATCAGCAGGTACTGCATGGGCAAGACGAAGTAGAAGGCGGCCACCAGCGCGGGATAGTCGCTACTCCGGGTCGGAACCAGGGTAATGAACTCACGCAGGGCATAGAAGGACACCCCGTAGAACAGCAGGATGACTGCCGTTTGCCCCAGCAGGAACGCGAATCCAATCACGGCAACCATTAGCCACCAGGCCTTGATTCGTGCGTTGAGATTGTCGATTACCGGATTGGGGCCCACACCAGTGCGCCACTTCAGTACGAAGCCCACGATGGAGGCGAGAAGTAACAGGCTTCCGATACCGGCGAAGAGCAAGAGGGTATGTCGATCCATGTCAGGCTTCCTCCTCCGGTGCCAGTTCCAGCAGCGCCTCTACGGCACGCGCAAGGAAAGCCTCCTTGCTTTCGTCCTCCTTGGCCACCAGCGGGGCGCCGAAGCTGACGGTGCACAATAACGGCAGCGGCAAGACCCGGCCCTTGGGCATCACCCGCTTGAGATTGTCGATCCATACAGGAACCAGTTCGACTTGCGGACAGGCCTTGGCCAAGTGGAAGATGCCGCTCTTGAATGGCAGCAGCTTCACTTCGTCATCGAGATTGCGCGTGCCCTCCGGAAACAGGATCAACGAGTCTCCCGCTTCCAGCGCCTTGAGCATTGGCTCCAGCGGGTTGTGATCGCTGGCGGAGTGCTGACGATCGATCAATACGCCCTTGAAAACTTCGCCGATAACGAAGCGACGCAGCGTTCCCTTGGTCCAGTAATCGGCACCGGCTACCGGTCGGGTCCGTTTGCGCAACGCCGCTGGCAGCGAAGCCCAGAGCAGGACGAAGTCGCCATGGCTGGTATGGTTGGCAAAGTAGATGCGCTGTTTCGACCTTGGCGTGGTGCCTAACCAAAGGCTACGCAATCCGGTAATGGCCCGGGCGCCGGCAATGACGCTGTATGCGACAAGGGTAGCGAGCATGAAGCCTCTTCCAGAGTGAACAGTGAGAATAAGATAGCCCCGTGCATCATGACGGCTATTCGTTGACCGGCTGCCCTGCCACTTCCGCCAGCCCTTGCCTTATGCGGTTATACAGCGTGGCCAACAGCAGCAAGACCATCAGCATCAGCAGCCAGTCGATCCAGTCGAGCGGCAGCCAGCCGCTGGCGACGCCTGCACCCAGTACGCCAAAGCACAGCGCCCGATCGCTCTTGCCCATGGGCCCGTCGTATCGGCGCGAAGCGCCTATCATCGGGCCGAGTACGCCTGCGTATTCGCTGATCACGGCGAGCAATATCACCAGCCCCACCCACAGCGGGCTCACTCCCGGAAGCAGGGCGAACGGCAGATAGAGCGCGCTGTCGGCAACGACATCGGTCAGCTCGTTCAGGTAGGCACCCAGTCGGCTCTTCTGGCCGAACTCACGGGCGAGCATGCCATCGACGGCATTGAGTGCCATGCGCAGTAGCATCCAGAGGGGGATCAGGGCGAACAGCCAGCGATGATCGGCGAAGAGGGCAACCAGAACAGCTACCAGCAGAGAGGCCAGGCAGGCACTCAGGGTAACCTGGTTGGCCGTAATGCCATATTCGAATAGGCGCCGAACGGCGGGGCGCAGAAGGCGCTGGAAACGCGGCTTGAGGCGATAGATGGAAATCAAGGCTGATGTTTCCTATGGCATATCGTTATACAGGCAAGGCACCTTCTACCTCTCGAGCCGAGCGCTGACCAAGGGCTTGTGCTGGCAGATATGGATGATGGCTTGCCGCGCCGGCGCCCATGCTGAAAACGCATGAGCGTACCGGCCGACACGTGATGAAACAATCCTCAAGCGAATGCTGGTGTCATTTTCCTACAGCAATTTACGTATATGTCTTACATGAAAATCGAGATGCAATAGCCAGTACGAAACGTCGAGGTCAATGCTTGCCTTTCCCTCGTTTCGAAGGCTTCTTCTTGCGCGGGATGGGTTTGGTCGTCTCCGGCGGTACCCGGTAGTGCAGATAGAGATCCAGCACCAGCTCGGGTAGCTGATCCACCAGCGACTGCAGGCGTGTCGTGTCGGTGGCGAGCTCCGCCATGTCGGGTTCGTCCTCGAAGAGGCCGGAAAGCGCCATGAAGGGCAACAGCAGGGTAGCTACGGTCTCCTCGTCGTGTTCGAACCAGGATGCCTCATCGAGGAAGACCCCTTCCATGAATCCGGCACACCAGTCGCCGATGGGCGTCTCCTCCGGTGCCATGCCTTCCAGGGCCGTATCGAAGGGTAGCTCCGGGAGCCCCCCTTGTTCGAGAGTGTCAATGGCGTTGTGGCGGAGCCGCTCCAGCAGTCCGAGGATTTCGCTGCGCTCGGCATCGTCGGCAAAGGAGGGTTCGCCCTGGAAGAGCTCGGCTATCCAGGCGGCGGTTTCGATTTCGCTTGGTGCAACGGCCAGGGCTACCAGGAAGCCGTGTGCCGAGATAAGGTCCAGGGCATCGGGATCGACGCGGTCGGAATCCAGGTACTCGTCGAGCCGTTCGAGCGCTTCATCCTCGAGTAGTGGCTGGGGCTGGGGCGTGTCGGACATGGGCTCTCTCGCTGGCGGCGGGTCGGATAAGGGCGTGTCGGCATCGGAAAAGGGGTTTGCGCCGGCATGGGCTGGACGTCGCCTTCCCGGGCCGCCATTCTAGCACTCTGGTTTCGTCCGGTCCCCGTCATGGCTTGCCGGCCAAGCCAAGCATTCGCGTCATAACCCCGTCCACTCCCGGAACCCGTCTGCGCCAGGAAAGCCTCCGTTTCGCCATGAACCCTCCCGCTACTGTTCTCAAGCCTCCCGGTGCTGCCCCGAACCGGCCGGCACTTCCCGACCCAGGGACGACCTGGCTGTCGCAGCTCGACGAGGCGGCGCTGCATCAGGCGCTGCTCGACCGGGTCGAGGCCGCCTGGCGGCTCTGTCTCGAATTCCACCCCGACCTGCCTCGGCCACGGGTCTGGTGCGACCTGCGTGGCAAGTGCGCCGGTCAGGCGCATTATGGTCGCGGCGGACTGCGCTTCAACCCGGTGCTCTACCGGGAAAATCGCCATGCTTATCTGGTCGAGGTGGTGCCCCACGAAATGGCTCACTGGCTGGTGCGCCATCTCAGCGATGGCCACCGGGCGCGCCCCCACGGCCGCGAATGGCGAACGGTGATGCGACAACTCTTCGGTCTCGAACCCCGGGTGACCCACGCCTTCGATACGGCCCTGGCGAGCCCCGCTCCCTACCGTTATGTCTGCCACTGCCGCGAGCACGCATTTACCGCTCGACGGCACGCCCTGGCGCGCCGAGGCAGAGGCTACCGCTGTCGTCATTGTGCTCAGACCTTGGTCTATCAGCCATTTGCAGAGCGCTAAAAATCTTCTCAACTATTTGAAATAAAAAAGAAAAATCTTGATACCAATGTCTAAGTGGAAGGCTGTCACAGGAGGTATATGCTGGAGAGACATCATGGTGCCGGCGCAACCAACAATAATGCTGCCGGCGGTATCCAAGAGAGTGCTGCATCTCCTCGAAGAGGCTATTCAATGACCGAACAGCAGAAAGTCCATCCAGTAAGCGACGATTTTGCCGCCAACGCCTGGATCGACAAGGAAAAATACCAGGCCATGTACCAGCATTCCGTTGATGACCCCGAGGGGTTCTGGGCGGAGCAGGCCAAGCGTGTCGACTGGATCAAGGCACCGACCAAGATCAAGAATACCAGCTTCGATTCGCATAACGTTGATATCCGCTGGTTCGAGGATGGCACGCTCAATGCCAGCACCAATTGCCTGGATCGTCACCTGACGGATCGTGGCGACCAGACGGCCATCATCTGGGAAGGGGACGACCCCAACGACGCCAAGCACATCAGCTATCGTGAGCTGCACGCCCAGACCTGCCAGCTGGCTAATGCCCTGAAGGCGCTCGGCATCGGCAAGGGGGACGTGGTGACCCTCTACATGCCGATGATTCCCGAAGCCGCCATGGCCATGCTGGCCTGCGCCCGGATCGGTGCGGTCCACTCGGTGGTGTTCGGCGGCTTCTCACCGGATGCCCTGGCACAGCGAGTGGTGGGAGCCGATTCCAAGCTGATCATTACCGCCGATGAGTCGGTTCGTGGCGGCAAGCAGGTGCCGCTCAAGGACAATGTCGATGCCGCGCTGACGCGTCCCGGCACCGAAGTGTGCGAGAAGGTGCTGGTGGTCAAGCGGACCGGCGGCGAGATCGAGTGGAAGGAGGGGCGTGACGTCTGGTATCACGACCTGGTCGACAAGCAGTCCAGCGACTGTCCGGCCGAGGAGATGAATGCCGAGGACCCGCTCTTCATTCTCTATACCTCTGGCTCCACCGGCGCGCCTAAGGGGCTCAAGCACACGACCGGCGGCTATCTGACCTACGCCAGCCTGACTCACCAGTACATCTTTGACTACCAGGATGGCGAGGTCTACTGGTGCACCGCCGATGTGGGCTGGGTCACCGGCCACAGCTATATCGTCTATGGTCCGCTGGCCAACGGTGCCACCACGCTGATGTTCGAGGGCGTACCGAGCTATCCGACGCACGGCCGCATGGGCGAGATCGTCGACAAGCATAGCGTCAACATCCTCTACACCGCGCCAACCGCCATCCGTGCCCTGATGGCCCATGGCGATAGCGTTATGGACTCCAGCAAGCGTGACAGCCTGCGCGTGCTCGGTTCGGTAGGTGAGCCTATCAACCCCGAGGCGTGGGAATGGTTCTATCGCGTGATCGGCAACTCCAACTGCCCGATCGTCGACACTTGGTGGCAGACCGAAACCGGCGGTATCCTGATCTCGCCGCTGCCCGGCGCCATGGACCTCAAGCCGGGGTCCGCCACGCTGCCGTTCTTTGGCGTGTTGCCGGCATTGGTTGACAGCGAGGGCAACGAACTCGAGGGTGTCGCAGACGGCAATCTGGTGATCCTCGATTCCTGGCCCGGTCAGGCGCGCTCTATCTGGGGCGATCACGACCGCTTCGTGCAGACCTATTTTTCTACTTACAAGGGCGTGTATTTCACCGGAGACGGCTGTCGCCGCGACGAAGATGGCTATTACTGGATCACCGGTCGAGTCGACGACGTGCTCAACGTTTCCGGACACCGCATGGGCACCGCCGAGATCGAGTCCTCGCTGGTGGCTCACGAGTCCGTGGCAGAGGCCGCGGTGGTCGGTTTCCCCCATGACATCAAGGGCCAGGGGATCTACATCTATGTCACCCTGACCGATGGCGTGGAGCCCAGCGACGCGCTCAAGAAGGAGCTGACCCAGTGGGTGCGCAAGGATATCGGCCCCATTGCCTCGCCGGACGTCATACAGTGGGCGCCGGGTCTGCCCAAGACGCGTTCGGGCAAGATCATGCGTCGTATCCTGCGCAAGATCGCCGCCAACGAGTGTGATGGCCTGGGCGACACCAGCACCCTGGCAGACCCAAGCGTGGTGGATGATCTTATCGAGCATCGTGCCATCCGCTGAGGTGCTATCAATCCGCTCCGTCTTCGCCGGCCCATGTGGCCGGCGTTTTCATTTCAGCCGGCCCTGGCGATCGCCTCGACCAGCTCGGCCTTGCTCATGCGGCTGCGGCCGGGAAGGTCGAGTTTCCGGGCACGCTGGTATAGCTCGTCGCGGGAGAGCTGTTCCAACTTGTGGGAGCTTGTCGACTTGCCGCTTTTCCCTGACTTGCCTTTCCTGGCCTGGGAGTGGCTACTGTCGTCTTCCTGCCCGGGCGGGCGGCCCTCGGCCAGGCTCTGCTTTAGTACCTGCATCAGGTCGATCACCTCGCCGCCCTGTTCTGCCTCGGTGTCCGGATCGCGCTCCTCTTCGCTCAGTTCGATCACGTCCTCGCCACGTGCGAGCTTTTCCTCGGCGTGCGCGATGATGCGCTGACTCTGCAGGTCCTGAAGCGCCTCGCGCGCCAGATCGTCCCCCACCAACGCCTCGATGGCCCGCTTCATGGCCGTAACCCGCTTCTTGTCGGGCCGGACGGCCTCGGGCAGGTCAATGTCCTCGGGCGCGCGTATCTCCTCGGCGAAGCGCAGCGTCTCGGCGCGCAGAATGCCTTTCTCGGCGATGATTGCCACCAGATACTCCTTGCCGCGCATGACGAAGGTGGCGATGCCGGCGCGCTCGGACGCTTCCATGCTCTTTGCCAACAGGCGGTAGGCCTTGGTCACACCCTTGTCGGGGGTCATGAAGTAGGCGCGCTGGAAGTACAAAGGGTCGATCTCGTCGAGCCCGACGAAGCGCTTGAGATCGATCTCCTGGGATTTCTCCGGGGCCAGCGACTCGAGTTCGCTATCTTCGACCACCACGAATTCGTTCTTCTCGACTTCGTAGCCGCGAACCAGCTCGTCGTAGTCGAGCACGCGCGCCTCCTTCTCGCAGAAGTAGCGCCGTGCCAGCGGCGTGCCGTCGCGGTCGACCATGCGCAGCGACACCGGCTTGGGTCGGTTGGCGGGATAGAGATTGACCGGTAGGCTGACCAGCCCGAAGGTGATGGTGCCCGACCACAGTGGGCGCGGGCCGCTGGCATGGAAGCGCTTCTTCTCTGCTTGCTTCGCCGATGGGTCCTTGCGCTTGTCCTTTTTCTTCTCTTTGCCCTTGGTCTGGCGCTTGCTCTGGCTAGGCACGCTTGCGCTCCTTCTTCAGGCTGGCCTCGAGCGCCTTGGACAGGTCGTCGGAAGCCTTGCGGCGATGAAGGGGGGTGACCTTGACGCTCTTGCCGCGCTGTTTGGCCTCGATCAGCTCGAGCACCCGCTCGCGGTATTCGTCATGATATTCCTCGGGGTCGAACTCGGCCTCCAGCATGCCGATCAGCTGGCGCGCCATGTCGAGTTCCTTGGCATCTAGCGCCTTGCCCTTGGGTGGCTCCAGGGCGTCCACCGGGACCACCTGCTCCTCGTGGCGCAGCGACATCAGCATGGGCACGCCGCGGTGCAGGCGCAGGGCGCCAACATAGCTCTTCTTGCGCATGACCCAGCGTGCCAGCCCTTCCTTGCCGCTGTTGCCCAGCGCCTCGGCCAGGGCGAAGTAGAGCGACTCGCTGCCGTCGGGTCCGAGGTAGTAGGGGCGGTCGTACCAGCGGTGGTCGATCACCTGAGGCGGCAGGAAGCGGATCACTTCGATGTCGCGCCCCGAATCCGGCTCCAGCGCCTCGAGTTCCTCCTTGTCGAATACCACCAGGCTTCCCTCGTCGGTGCGATAGGCACGCCGGGTCTCGGCGTAGGGCACGATCTCGTCGGTGTCGGGGTTGACCATGGCCTGCTTGACCGGTGAACGATCCTTCTCGTGGAGCAGTCGGAAGTGCACGCTGCGGTCCTGTACTGCCGAATAGAGCTTGACCGGAACCTGAACTTCGCCGAAGCGGATCACGCCTTTCCACATCGCGCGAGCGGCCATCAGTTTTCCTCCTCATGACGGTTACCATTCTCATGGCATTCGGGGCAGACCGTCTCGCGGTTCTCGAAGCGTGTCGCGACGCATGAGGGGCAGATCGGCCGGTCGCAGTAGATGCAGTGGTAGCCCGCCTCGTAATGGAAGGTGCGCAAGCAGAATTGGCACGTCTCGGGGCCGGACTCGAGCCACCAGGGTGTTTCGCTCATGTCATTTCCCCAGTCGTTCCGTTCGCCGTTCATTTCACGCCCACCGCCTTGAGCAGGTCGGCATCGAGCGGGCGCGCCGCTTCAGCGAAATTCGCCCAAGGATCCTCGCGCAGGGCCGAGAGCCGGCGACGCAGGTTTGCGACGTTGTAGCGGTCGGCGCGCAGCGCGGCGTTGAGTTCGTCCCAGCGGATCGGCACCGCCACCGGGGCGTTCTCTCGCGCCCGCACCGTATAGGAGGCGACTGCCGTGGCACCGCGGCCGTTGCGCAGGTAGTCGATGAAGATGCGCCCCTCGCGCTTGGCCTTGGACATGTTGGTGGTCAGCCGCCTGGGGTCGTCCTGGGCGTGCGCTTCGGCCACACCCTTGGCGAAGGCCTTGGCCTGGTCCCACTCGGCGCTGGGCTCGAGCGGCACGACCAGGTGCAGCCCCTTGCCGCCAGTGGTGCGCAGGAACGGCGTGAGTCCCAGCGACTCGAGGCGCTCGCGCAGGGTGCCGGCGACGCGCAGGATCTCCTTCCAGGCCATGCCTTCGTCCGGGTCGAGGTCGAATACCAGGCTGTCGGGCTGCTCGAGGTGATCGATGCGGCTGCCCCAGGGGTGGATTTCGAGCGCCCCGGCCTGCACCAGTCCTACTAGATGGGCAGCGGTCTCGACATAGACGTATTCGGCGCTGCCTTTCTTCTCCGGCACGTCGAGGCGCGGAACGCTGTCCGGGATGGCGCGGCGCGGATGCTTCTGGAAAAAGCACTCGTCGTCGCGCCCCTGAGGGCAGCGCACCAGCGACAAAGGGCGGCGGACCAGGTGGGGCAGGACCCACTCCTGGATCTGATCGTAGAAACGCGCCAGGTCGAGCTTGGTCAGGCCCTGCTCGGGAAACAGCACGCGGTCGGGGTTGGTGAGACGCACACCGAGCAGAGAGGTCTCGTCCTTGCGTTTGCTAGGGGAGGGCGAGCCATCGACGGCCATCTCCTTGGTCGGGGTCATGCGGATCTCCTCCGGGTTGCGATCCTCGCGCAGTCCACGAAACGCGGGATGACGCAGGCGGCCGTCGCGGGTTCGCTCGGTGAACTCCACCTCGATGACGAGCTCGGGGCGCACCCAATGGGCCGACCGGCTATCCGGCACACTGCCGTGGAAGGGCGAGCGTTTCACCTCGAGGTCCTGCAGGGTGGCACTCAATTGCTCCAGCAAACGATTGCTGAAACCGGTACCGACGCGGCCGGTGTAGACCAGTCCCTGCTTGCCGTAGGCCCCTATCAGCAGCGAGCCGAAGCCGCTGCGTGAGCCTCTGGGCTCCGTATAACCGCCGACCACGAACTCCTCGTGGCTGGCGCACTTGACCTTGAGCCAGTCGCGGCTGCGCTTCTGCTGGTAGCGGCTGTCCGCGCGCTTGCAGATGATGCCTTCGAGCCCCATCCGGCAGGCGCGCTCATGGAAGGCTTCACCCTGCGTCTCGATATGGTCGGAGTAGCGGATGGTGCCTTCCTTCATTTGCGCGGCATCAAGCAATGCCTCGAGAGTGCGCTTGCGCTCCAGCAGCGCCACGCCGGCGAGGTCATGGCCTTCGAAATAGGGTAAGTCGAAGACCTGGTAGACGAGGGAATCGGTGCGACCGCTGGAGATCGCCTCCTGCAACTGGCCGAAGCGGCTGATGCCATCCTTGCCCATGGCCACCACCTCGCCGTCTAGCAGCGCCGACTCCACCGGCAGCGGTGCCAGCGCCCGGGCGACTTCGGGAAAACGGTGGGTCCAGTCCTTGCCGTTGCGGGTAATGAGACGCACATCGCCGTTCTCGATGCGGGCGAGCAGGCGATAGCCGTCGAGCTTGATCTCGTGGATCCAGCCGTCCTTGTTGGGCACTTCGCGGGCCACGGTGGCGAGCTGCGGCTTCACCTCGCGTGGCAGCTTCGCGCGCCGGGCGCCATCGAGGTTTGATGGGTCGGGCAGGGCGGAGGTTTTCGATGACCAGGTGGCGTCTCGGTCCTCGGCGATCTCATCCATGCTGCGACCGCTGGCGATGCTCACGTCGAGGTCGACCGTGAGCGCATCGTCCATGCGTGGCTTGTCGTCGTGGCGCTTGATCAGCAGCCAGTTGCGCCCGTGCTTGTCCTGGCGCTTGCCGCTCATGCGGGTCAGGGTCCAGCTACCCTTGAGCCGCTCGCCGTCGAGTTCGATATCGATACGATCCGGCTTGGGCCGACCCTTGACCTGCCAGGTGCCACGGTCCCACAGCATCACGGTGCCGCCGCCGTAGGATTTCTCGGGAATCACGCCTTCGAACTCACCATACTCCAGCGGATGGTCCTCGACCTCTACGGCCAGGCGCTTTTCGCCAGGCGCGAGGCTCGGCCCCTTGGGCAGGGCCCAGCTCTTGAGCACACCGTCCTGCTCCAGACGGAGGTCGAAATGGTCGTGGCTCGCTGCATGCTTGTGCATCACGTAGAGATTGCCCGACGCGGCCTCGCCTTGCGCCTTGCCGGCGGGTTCCCTGGTTCGCTTGAAATCTCGCTTGCGGCGATACTCCTTGAGTTTCTCCATCGGCATCATCCTTGACCGCTGCGCTCTCGACAGAAAGTTCTCGACAGATAGCCACGCTTTCAGACTAGCTCCGGACTGCCCAAGCGCAAATGCCCACACCGCATCGGGCCCTGGCGTGGTTGCCAGGGCCCGATGCGGTGTGGGATGGAGGGTGAATTCAACCCGCCATCAACTCCTTCTTGCGTGCCTGCATCCTTTCGCCAAGTTCTTCGAGCTCAGCCTCCGACATGGTCTTGCGTGCCTGCGGGAACATTTCCTCCTCTTCTTCCTCGGCGTGGTGCTCGATAAGCTCTTTCAGTACCTTGGCGCGTCCGGAAAACTGAGTGCCGCCGGGGTCGGCCTTCTTCAGGTCGGGCATGACCAACTCCTCGACGGCGCGATGCTCCTCGTGGGCTTCGTAGTACATCACATCGTTGGTCTTGCCACTGGCCTTCTTGAAGGCAGGGTAGAATATCTCTTCCTCGATCTGGGTATGAACTTGAATCTCTTTCTCGATCTTGGCCAGCAGTTCAGGGCGTCTCTTTTCTGCACGCTCGGTCGTGTTCACCAGCTGGCTGAGTAAATCTCGCACCTTGTCATGGTCTTCCTTGAGCAGCTCGAGAGCATTCATGATGTTACCTCCTGTAGGCATCGGACACTCGCCAACTCAGCATAGCCTTGGATGCATCGGTGTCAAACTCTCGGTCGGCATCTGTTCGCCCGGCTTTCTAAACTTCGCTAATACCGTGGCTCTGAAGCGGCTAGATATCGTGCGTTAACGACTTTTTGTTGGATCTATATTAAAGGTGTGTGTTGTGAGTCTTTTCTCATTGTGTTTGCAGGGTTTGAAAAGGTAAAGATTCGTCTTCGCCATGGGACCTTTGTGGTCGGCTAGATATCTTGAGGAGAAGGAACGAAAGGGCTCGTGCTCGTACCTGCCCTTCAGGTTGTACCAGCGTTCTGCGGCGTCGACCCCTTTGCGGAGAAGCCTCTCGAGCAAGTCACCGTGGAATTCCCTTTCTGGATCAAGCCGGTAAAAGCGTTCTTCTCCCATCTCGGCTTCAGAATCGAAGATGAAGCGCAATTTCATGTTGCTATCGAGTAAATCCGAAAAGGCATAAAGCAGCTGGGTGACCCCTTTGACGGAGTACTCCGCATGTCGATCTTCCGTCGGAAATGAAGGAAATGGACGTTAATTCCCGCATCGTAGAGGAGGTTGTTTCAGGTGTGCAGAGTGCCCCGAGGGTACGGTATTTTGCGGTGAATTCAACGTGCATGGCATCATCTCTCAGCCGAGCTCCGAGAAAATTGATGCGCCGTGGGATAGGCTCGAGTATCCCAGCAATCTTCCCGAAACTTTGTATCGGAAGATGATTGAAGTCAGCCGTCGTTATCTCGAACATATTGGTTAAGACAATGGCTGCTTCAATGCTGAGTTCATGTGGGACGAAGAGAACGAAAAGCTGTGGCTGATCGAGGTCAATACGCGTATATCGCAGCCTCATAGAGAGGTCTTCATCATGGTGGACGGCATGTCCAACCATGAAGTGGCGGTGGATATCGCGCCGGGCCAGCGTCCGTCGATGGCCAATCGCCAGGGGCCCTATGCCGTTGCAGCCAAGTGGCTGAAGGGCAAGAAACCGGCATCATGGACGAGCCCATGCTGCGCGCCTGGCAGCAGGACAGCGCGCCCCCCGACACCTGCAGCGATGCTGACACCGAGCCGCTGGTGCCTCATGAGGCTATCTCGTCACCATACCGCTTAACGGGATCGCCCAGCGCTTTACGGCCGGTCATCAGATATGGGTCTCGGTTTCGACTTCCTACTGGCCGTTGGCCTGGCTACCCCTCGGCACGTGGCGAAACCTATACCGAACGCTCCTTCAATTGCGATGACTGGAATATCGAGGTGTACACCCGTACCGTTCTGAGCTGCACGGAGACGGCCTTTCACATCCATGCCCAGCTCGATACGTATGACGAGGACTACCGGGTCTTCTCCAAGAATTGGGAGCGAGTCATACCACGGGACAACATGTAGCGATGACGTAACGCTGTGAAGAGAAATTGCCCCTGGGGAAACCGCGGGGCAAAGGTGTGTGGCCAAGGCATGAGGGCAGGTGTCAGCCATGTCCGGCGGAAGTCACAGTCTGGAGGATGGGGGTGCGGACGGAATCTTGGACTACATCGAGGGTAGTTCATGTATTCGTATGAAGATCGCATAAGGGCAGTGGAGCTCTACCTCAAGTACGGCAAGAGCGCGTCAGCAGTGGTTCGTGA